>CAWGGI010000010.1:0-641997 GCA_963822135.1 uncultured Actinomycetota bacterium
CATGCCGGCCTTCTCGACCAAACTTCCCAAAGATGCTGGAAATGGGCCGCAGTGGGCCTGGGAATGGTTGCGCTGCTCCAGCGGCTCTACTGGTACGCTCACGTAATGGGCAGACCGCCCTCTTTGCGTGGAGGCTACCACCCTGCTCGATGGAGGATAATTGCTCTCGCACCGGCGTCGAAAGGAGCGAAGCGCTCATGGCCCGCATTGAAGGCCAGATCGTCATAAACCGCCCGGTAGAGGTGGTGTTCGACTTTGTGGCCGACGAGCGCAACGAGCCGCGCTTCAACCCGCAGATGCGCCGGGTCGAGCAGATCTCGGCAGGGCCCATCGGCCTGGGTACTGAGTTTCGAGCGGAAACGTTGAGCATGGGTCGCACCGTTGAGATGGTCATCGAATTCACCACCTTTGAGCGGCCTCGGCAGTTGGCGTCCCACACCCACATGTCTTCCATGGATATTCGCGGGACCCTGACCTTTGAGCCCGTCCCCGAAGGCACCGTGATGCACTGGCTGTGGGAGATGGAGCCCCGCGGCATCCTCAGGCTGATGACGCCCATGATCACCTGCATGGGCCGGCGCCAGGAGCAGACCATCTGGACCTCCCTCAAGCGCTACTTGGAAGAGCAGGAGATGCAGCCGCCACCGACCGACGAAGCGGGAGGCCCGACGAGATGAAGGCGGTCGTAGTATACGAGTCGTTGTGGGGCAATACGGCGGCGGTCGCTCGCGCCATCGCCGAAGGCATCGGGCCCGAGGCACGAGCGCTCTCGACCGCCGAGGCGACCAGCGAGGCCATGACCGGTGTGGACCTCATCGTCGCCGGCGCTCCAGTTCTCGGCTTCAAGCTTCCCACCGAGCAGATGCGCCAGGGCGCGCGCACCAACCCCGGCGGCAAGCCACCCCAACCGGCCGATCTCTCCCACCCGTCGATGCGTTCGTGGCTCGAGGGGCTGCCGGCCGGACAGGGCCGCTCGGCCGCGTTCGACACACAGGTCCGGGGCCCCTTCGGCAAGGCGGCGCCGACCATCGCTGAGGCGCTTGAGAAGGCAGGCTATTCCCGCCTGGCAGATCCTGTCGGCTTCACAGTCGCCGGTAGGTTCGGCCCGCTGCGCAAGGGTGAGTTCGAACGCGCGCGGCGCTGGGGAGCTGAGCTAGCCGCAGCTATGGGTTGAGCTGCCACTCGATCCGAGCTCTCCCCATACCAGGCTCTACGATGCGGCGCCCGTCGGTTCAAATCGGCTAGCCTCGCTGAGTAACGCAGAGTTGCGAAGTCCGCCCCATTCCAGTCTTCTCCACCGATCGTCGGGAAGTTGCTGTACACGGGTCATTTTCCTCAGAGCGGGGATTTGGTGTCGGCGAGGCTGCGGGATCCGGAGTTCCTCGGTTCAGATCAGATAGAGCCCGGTACTTCTTGAGCGCATCTCGGTCCTCTACGGCCCTGTGCCGTCGAGGAACTCCCCAAGATAGTCGGTTACGACCCAGTCGCCAGAAGACTGCCGCTCCATCGTGACCGTCACTCTGACGTCGTTTGAAGGCGTGAAGACAGTCCACAGGCCGGTGCCCGGGGTCAGTTGCGCGGAGTTGGCCCAATGCGTATACGTAGCCACTATGGTGGCGCTCGAGCCCGAGTCATCAAGCCGCACTGACTCGATGTCCAGGTTCTCGATCCCGGCCCCGAGCATGCGCTGGTTCGGGTCTTGCTGTATGGTCGCGGAGCGGTCGACTCGATCCTTCAGTTGTGCGGCTAGACTTGGGTCGAAGTACTTCTCGGCATCGGCATACCCCGCCTCTTTCTGCTGGGCACGCTCGGCTGCCGTTGGCAGCGGAGGAGGAACGTTGTTCTCGACCGTGCCGGGGCTCCCGTAGCCATCCGTTTCCCAAGCGGTCAGCGCCGAGGTGAACGTATCCCGGACTTGAGGTGTCAGATCCGGGAATCGCGTGCCTTCGTCTCCGCCGAGCACCACTGCCAAGGAGATGGCCAGAGCCGCGACCGAAACGAGCACACCCGCAGCAATAATGCGAGAGCGACGCCTCACCTGAAGGATCTCCTCCCCACCTTGCCTTCTCCGCACAGAAAGACTAGAGCAGAGGGACCGGTCCCGCAACGCGGTCGCCACGGATTCCTGGTTCAGCGTCAGCAGCAAGAGGACGCTGACTGCGTCGAGCGCATAGAACGTCCCCTCGATGAGCCTCGAAACCGACCGCGCCCAGAGCCAGACCTTCTGGCCGGCCGACTGGGGGGGCAGCCAAGGCCGTCCTTCGGGCTCGGGTGGGGTAACCTGAACACCTGAGCGCAGTTCCGCTGTCCAGAAGTCGCCAAGGGAGTCAGATACGGCTAAGAAGCCCGCACAGATCCTGCTCGAGACTGATGATCTCAGCCGCTACTACGGGCCGGTCGCGGCACTCGAAGGTCTCGACCTCATCATCACTGCCGGCGAGTGTGTCGCCCTGATGGGCCCGAACGGGAGCGGCAAGACCACCGCCGCGGAGTTGATCAGTGGCCTGCAGGAGCCGACGAGGGGTTGGGTCAGGGTCGCCGGATACTCCCTCGATCACGAGGCGGAGGCGCTGGTCGCCCGCAAGCATCTCAGCTACGTTCCTGACAATCCCTACCTCTATCCGGATCTGACGGTCCGCGATCATCTTCATCTCATGGCTGCAGCCCACGGTGTGGACGGAGACGATCTCGCGCAACGCTGCGACAAGCTGCTCGCCTCCCTCGGCCTCGAGAAACGGGCCGACTTCTTCCCGTCCCAACTCTCCCGTGGGATGCGGCAGAAGACGGCGATCGCGTGCGGAGTCATCAGGCCCTTCTCCGTCCTGGTGCTGGACGAACCGACCATCGGTCTCGATGCTGCGTCGATGGACGCCCTGCGCGACCTCCTGCTCAAGTCCACGGCCCTCGGCCGGGCCATCCTTCTCATGACCCACTCGGAGGAGTTCGCAGCCTCTGTGGCCACTCGGGTCCTTAGCATCTCTGAAGGCCGCCTCGTCCCAGAGCGCCGTGTCGTTTCGGACGGCCGTCTCGTCGATGGCTAGGAGGCCGTCGCTCCGCGGCGTCCTCCTAGCTCCCGAGCCTGGCCGGGAGCGACGCTCTATCCCCGGTAGAGGCCCGAGGTGTCCTGGCGCTCCTGGCCTCGCTCCGCCCGGGTCGGTCCTGGACGACCCGCGCCCAGACGCTCTACCTCTCCGCCCTCACTCTCGCGCTGCTCATCGGTCTGTTCTGGGGACTCTCGAAGCGACTCGGAGCCCTTCTCCTCGAGGTCGCCGGCTTCTATCACTTCGCTTGGGGCGCGCCGGCGATCGTACTCATCTTCCTCGCCGCCTTTCGCTACAGCACTGTCCAGGGCTTCGTCTCGTTCACGGAGCCCGACTGCCTCCTGATCCTACCGGCGCCCATTCGCCGGAAGGATCTGGTGTTGCCGCGCCTTGGTGCCGCCGGGATCCTCGTCGGCTTTGCCGGAGCGCTGGCCGGCACGCTCGTGGCCGTCGTCACTCACGGGACGGCGCAGTCTGGGGGCCGGATCGGCAAGGCGGCTCTCGCGGGCTTCGCCTTGGGTGTGCTGGTCGTGGCCGGAAGCTGGCACGTGCAGCGCTTGCGCTGGGCCACGCTGTGGGTGCTGCGTCTGACGCTGCCGCTTCTTGGCCTCACCATCCTTCTCGGGTTCGCGCAGGGGGCCGGCTCGACGGCCAGGTCGGCGGGTCTGTGGTCGGGGCCGTGGGGATGGGGCATCCTGCCGGTCTCAGCGGAGGGTCCCTCCTACGGGTGGATCGGCCTTGTTCTTCTCTGCGCACTTGCTCTTGCGGGAGGGATCAGCCTGTTCCGCACCGCCGGCCACTGTTCCATCGAAGACTTTCGTAGTCGGGCGCGGACCCGTTCGCAGGTGGTCGCCAGTCTGCACGCGCTCGACTGGCGTACGGTCGCCCAGGCGGGCAAGGGTTCGAGGATCGGGACCTGGCAGTCACGCGTCCGACTTCGCATGCCGCGCAGGCGGATCCTCATCGTACCGTGGCACAGCGCGGTGGCGTTGCTTCGCTCCCCGGTGCGGCTCGGCTGGGGGATCATGCTGGCCGGCGCAGGCATGGTGCTCCTGACGCTGCAGCCGACCGGCCAGGGAACCCTCTGGGCCGGCGCGGTGGCGTTGTATCTGGCGGCGACCTCCTTGCTCGAGCCGCTTCGGCTCGAGGTGGATGCCCCGGCGACGGCGCGCCTGTTCTTACCCTGGCCGTTCGACAAGGTGCTGTGGCTTCACTGCTTGCTACCCACCGCCATCGTGATCGTGGCCGGGGTCGTCGCTGTCGCAGGTGCCACCGCGCTCGGGTACGTGACCGCCGGAGCCTTTGGCGTGATGATGCTGCTCGTGATCCCCCTGTCTCTGGTCGTCGTCCTGGCCGCCGCCTTCTCGGCTCGCCGCGGAGGCAGGGTATCGGCGAACCTGATCAACGTGGCCGCGCTCGATACGACCGGCTTCAGCTTCGTGTTCGTACTCATGCGGTTGGCGATGTGGGCGATCCTTGCCTTGGTAGTGACTGCGCTCTCGGTGTACGTAGTGGGGCGGGCCGACTTCACGTTTGGTGTCCCGCTTCTGGGAGTGTTCGGAGGCCTTGTGGTCCTGGCCCTAGCCCTGCAGCGTGGACTGGTAGCCATGCCGCGGCTGGCGGAATAGGTCTCGGGGGCGACGTAGCACCTCGCTCGTCCACTCTACCCTGGGCCGCGCGTCGACCGGGCGGGGCGGATGACGACGAAGACGGCGGCGGGCTACACTACCCTTTGTAGCAAGGACACTGATGCGTATCGGGGGCAGAACGACCCCTTCAGCGCTTGCCGGCCGCCTGTGCCGGCGTCGGCGGACAGTGGAGGATGCAATGCGGACGAGCGGCACCCGGCGGTACCGGGCCCTGAAGGCGGGCGCTCTTGCCGTCTTCGCGCTGCTTCTGCCGCTGGTCCTCGTTCTCATCGGGTGGTCGGCCGTCGCCTGGTCGGATCCGGCGCCGGCGGGCGAAGCCCCGCCGGCCGGGGTGCAGGCTGCGAGGACGCAGGCCCCCGGGTCATCGGGCGGTCTCCGGCTGATCTCGCGTGTCCCTGCGGGCTCGTGGTCGGCGCCGGACTCGATCAAGCCCAAGGCCGCTACGACCAACGGCGTGATCGTCGAGTTCGCGCCCGGCACCTCCAAGACCACCATGCGCCAGGCGGCGCAGAGCGGAGATGTGATCGTCGGCCAGATTCAGGCCGGCAAGGACGGCTTCCGGCCGCGGGCGGTCTATACCTCGAAGACTCTCAGCGCCAGGGAACTCACCGAAAAAGTGCGCAAGGCTCCGGGGGTCGTGCGTGTCTCTCCCAACAACATCAATGTCATCTGCAGCACGCCCAACGACACGCACTTCGGAGATCTCTGGGGGCTCGACAACCCCGGCACCTGGGGCAGTGTGGTGGATGCCGACATCGATGCTCCCGAGGCCTGGGACCTCACTACCGGCAGCGGCGACGCGGTCGTGGCCGTGATCGACTCGGGAGTGGCCTACACGCACCGCGATCTTGCCGCCAACATGTGGGTCAACCCGGGAGAGATCGCGGGTGATGGCGTCGATAACGACGGCAACGGCTACGTCGACGACATGCATGGCATCGACGCCTACTCGGAGGACTCGGATCCCTGGGACGAGAACGGTCACGGGACCCACGTGGCCGGAACGGCCGCAGCTGCGGGGAACAACGCTCTCGACGTGACCGGGGTCGCCTGGCAGGCCAAGATCATGGCCCTGCGCTTTCTCGGCCCGGACGGGTCGGGAGAGGATGCGGGCGCAATCGAGTGCATCCACTACGCCATCGATATGAAGACCAACCACGGGGTCAACATCGTGGCGATAAACGCCTCGTGGGGTAGCCATGGCGGGTATGACGCCGCTCTCGTCGACGCGATCAGGGCGGCAGGCGACGCCGGGATCGTTTTCTGCGCCGCGGCGGGGAACGACTCCACCAACACGGACGCATTCCCGTTCTATCCCGCGGCGTATTCGTGCTCGTGCATCGTATCGGTGGGGGCCAGTGACGCCTGGGACACCAGAGCTTCCTTCGACAGCGCAGGCGGCTCCAACTACGGCGCCGGCAGCGTGGACATCTTCGCCCCCGGCAAGAGCATCTTGAGCACGGTCCCCGGCTACCCCTTCTACTATCCGAAAGCGGGCGATCCCTTTTTCGATGACATGGAATCGGGGCCGGGCCAATGGGAGGCCGAGGGCACGTGGGCCATCACCAGCGAGGCGCATATCAGCGGCTCCTACTCGTGGAGCGACAGTCCCAGCGGCAAGTACCAGAACAGTGCCGACTCGAGCCTGAGCACTCGCTCGCTCGACCTGCGCGCACTTGGCAGGCACGACACCGTGGTCGGGTTCTTCGCGGCCTTCACACTGGAGGACGGCTACGACTGGCTCATCGTGGAGACCTCCGGCGACGGGGGAGCGACCTGGTCCACCCTCGGATATCTGACCGGGATCGAGACCGGCGGCTACTACAACACGCCTTTGCCCGAAGAGGTGCTCACCGCTCAGACGCGGATCCGTTTTAGGCTGGTTACCGACGAGTCGTACACCTACGACGGGGTCTACATCGACGACGTGGGCATTGCCTCGTTCGCTCCCGCCGAATGCGTGTTCCTCAGCGGGACCTCGATGGCCTCGGCGTATGTCGCTGGAACGGTCGCGCTCTTGGCCTCCATCGCCCCGTCGGAATCGGCCGCGACCCGGGTGGACCGCATCCTGGTGAGCGCAGACCCCAAGGACGCCCTCTCCGGTCTCTGTCTCACTGGAGGCAGGCTGAACGCCGCGGAGGCCATAACCACCACGCTTCCCCTGCCCACCGTCACGTCGCTTACCCCCATCTCCGGTCCCACCAAGGGGGGTAACTCGGTGGTCATCAACGGCACCGGCTTCGTAGGTCTGACGGAGACCTCCGCCGTCACCTTCGGTGGGGTCCCGGCGGCCAGCTACAAAGTGAACTCGGCGAACCGTATCACCGCGGTAGCCCCCTCTCGCGCTGCCACCGGAACGGTTGACGTGGTGGTGAACGCGACCCGGGGGTCCTCCGATCCCGCCGGCGCCGAGGACGACTACACGTATCTGTCGCGCAGCGAGCAGACCGATCCCCGTATCGTCTACTCCGGCGCGTGGTACGCGTTCCCGACACCCCCGGCCACCTCCCCGGCCTCCGGGGGCAGCTACATCCGGGCGAACGCGAGTGGCTCGTCGGTCACCATCTACTTCGACGGTACCCGACTGGACTGGATCGCGATGAAGGGGACCACGACCGGCAAGGCGGACGTGTACCTGGATGACGTCTTTGTGACAACGATCGACCTCTCCAACTCGGTCCCGATCTACGAGCAACACGTCTGGTCCACGGAGATCATCGAGCCGGGACTCCACCGGGTCAGGATCTCCCGCAATGCACTAGCCCCGCCGGCAAATACATCACCCTTGACGCCGTGGATGTGCTCGGGACGCTGGTCTCGGCTCCGCCGACCGTAACCAATCTCTACCCCAGCACCGGCTCGACCGAGGGCGGCTCCTCCGTGGTGGTCAGCGGCACCAACTTCGACGGCGCCACCGCCGTGACGTTCGATGGTCTGGACGCGCAGAGCTTCACCGTGAACTCGAACACGAAGATCACCGCTGTGCCCCCGGCCCACGTCACCGGGAAGGTACGGGTGCAGGTGACCACTCCGGGTGGGACGACCGCCGACACTGCGGCTGACGACTATACCTATGTGGAAGTCACCGTCCCCACCATCACCGGCCTTGCCCCCACTTCGGGATCCACCGCCGGAGGCACCAGCGTCGTCATCACCGGCAGCGGGTTCGTGGGTCTCTCCGGCACCGGCGCCGTCACGTTCGGCGGTACCGCGGCCAAGAGCTACACCGTGAACTCCGGCACCACCATCACCGCCGTCTCCCCGGCCCACTCCGCCGGTCCGGTGCGGGTGCAAGTGGTGGCTCTGGGAGGCGTCACCGGGGACACCTCTGCCGACGACTACACCTTCGTAACCTCGCCCGCCACCTACCAGCAGACCTCCACCAGTCTGGTCTACTCCGGCACCTGGTCCACCTTCTCGACCGCTTCGGCCTCCGGGGGGAGCTACCGACGCTCGAGTACCAGTGGGGCCTCCGTGATGATCCCCTTCAACGGCACCCGTCTCGACTGGATCGCCACCCGGGGCACCACCATGGGCAAGGCCGACATATACCTGGACGGCATCCTGGTGGCGGAGGCTCTCGACCTGTACCGCTCGAGCGTCGCCTACCAACAGAAGGTGTGGTCGAGCGGGACTCTGCCGGCCGGCTACCACACGGTCAGGATCGTCCGCCAGAAGGACAGCGGTGCCGGCAGGTACATCAACGTGGACAGGGTGGACGTGGCCGGCACCTTGGTCGCAAACACGCGGGTGGAGCAGACCGCCTCCCAGCTGGTCTGGTCACCCAGCCTCTCCGCCTGGACCTCGGGGTCGAGCAGCTACCTCTCCGGCGGCTCTTACCGCTCGATAAACAAGACCGGGAGTGTCACCATCAACTTCACCGGGATGAGCCTCGCTCTCATGGCCAAGAAGGCGGTGAGCTACGGCATCGCGAGTGTGTCCATCGACGGGAAGCCCCCCGCATCTGTCAGCCTCTACCGCTCCACCACCGCCTACAAACAGACGGTGTGGTCGAGCGGGTGGCTCGTCCCCGGCGACCATACCGTCACCTTCTCCTGGACGGGGACCAAGAGCACCGGTTCATCCGGCACTACCATCAACCTTGATGCGGTGGAGCTGCGGGGGGTGCTGCGGTAGGGCTCAGGGCACCAGCACGTCGATGGCGTGCGGGTCTATTTCGACGGTAGCCGGCAGGCTTCCCGCCAGTTCGCCGTCGGTCTGGTACCAGACGGGCTCCCCCCGGTCGTCCAGAGGGAACACCTCAGCCCTGTCCGAGTGAAGGTAGAGCACGTTGCGGTTGCGCAGATGCAGGCCGCTCGGTACCTCCAGCCAGAAAGCGCCCAGGGCGGCGCGACTGGTGCCGGTGAAGATGACCAGATCCAGGATGCCGTCCGTGGGGTCGGCCGCGGTCGTCACGCCGAAGCGGCCTCCGTAGTAACGGCTGTTGCCGGCCACGAAGAAGGTGGCGTGGTACTCGACTCCGTTGGTCCGCACGAGAAAGACCGCCGGCGGCTGGGCGAGGACCTCCTTGACCCCGGTCCCGAGGAAGGCCAGTTCCTTGAACCGTCTCTTCGCCTGCAGGTCGATGTTGCGGACCGTCAGCGCGTCGATGCCGGCGCCCATCATGAGCACGAACCGATGCCCGTTGACCCTGCCGAGATCGAGGGCCATGGAGTTGCCTTCCGCGATCACCTCGCAGGCCCGCTCGATGCGAAAGGGGAGGTGAAGGTCCAAGGCCAGCACGTTGACCGTTCCCGCGGGCACGATGCCCAGCCTGGGCCGATGCCACGCCTCACCGGCCTTGTCCCGCGCAGCGGCGATGCCGTTGGCGACCTCGTTGATGGTGCCGTCCCCACCAATGGCGATGACGATATCCGCTTCCGGCGCGTAGCGCTCGGCCAGGGTGATGGCTTCCTTGGGATATCCGGTCGCGTGAAGGTCGCACTCAATTCCGCGGCCGGCCAGTTGCTTCTCCACGGCGGCGGCGATGGTGCTCCCCCGCGCCCTGCCCGATGACGGGTTGTAGATGACAGCGGCCTTCTTGCTGCCGGCCGTCGTGACGGCCGGGCTCGGAGCGGCGTTCTCCGCGCTCATCGGGCCACCCCCCTGCGGTCTTCGGGAGGGGTCTCGGCGTGCAGTGCTTGAAGGCCTACGCGGGCCCGTCCGCCGGCCGGGTCAGGCTCGAGAAACGCGAACTCCTCGTAGCCGGCGGCCCGGGCCAGATCGACGGCGTGGGCGAAATCACGGCCCACCTCTTCGGGACGGTGTGCGTCGGAACCGAATGTGATGGCAACCCCGGCGGCGCGCAGCCTCCGGAGGATGTCGGCCGACGGGTAGGCTTCCTGTACCGGCTTGTGCAAACCGGCGGTGTTTATCTCGATCACCACTCCAGTCTGAGCGATGCGTTTCACCACCCGGTCGAGTTCGGCGTCCAAGATCCTTGAGGGCCGGTACCCGAACTTCTTGACCAGATCGAGATGGCCCAGGATGGTGAAGAGCCCCGACTCGGCCGCCTCCCCTACCAGTTCCAGATAGTCCACCCATACGTCGTCGATGTCCCGAGAGTCGTACCCGCCGATCTGTCGTGGGTCATCGAAGCCCCATTCGCCGAGGTGATGGACCGAGCCGATGACGTAGTCGAAGGGATGGCTTTGGAGCAGGGAGCGCACGTCGGAGACGGTATCGGGACGGTAGTCGGCCTCGATGCCGAGGACGACGAATCCGGGGAAGGCCTCCTTCAGTTGCCGGACTTCCGAGACATATTCGTCGAGCTCGCAGATCTCCATGGAGAGTTCCGGATCGTGGTGGGGCAGCAGCGGCAGATGGTCGGCCACGCCCAGGGCGAGGAGGCCGGCAGCCCGGGCCATCTCGATATAGGCCGCGGGTGAACCCGAAGCGTGGCCACACCGGACCGTATGCGTGTGATAGTCGGGCAGGCGCACGTCACACGTCCTCGGCGAGAGCGGTGGTCGCTCCGACCGGGCTGTCGGCGCCGCAGCGGTGCGATCCTCGGCGGGGAGCGGCCAGGGCATCGGTATCGACGAGGATGGTGTAAGGACCGTCGTTGACCAGCGATACCACCATGTGAGCGGCGAACTTCCCTGCCGCCGTGGGGACCCCCAGCCGCTCCAGCGCCTGGCGGAACTCCTCCACCAATACCTCAGCCGGTGCCGGGTCGGCGGCGTCACTGAAAGATGGACGCCGGCCCCGCCGGTAGTCGGCATACAGCGTGAACTGGCTGATCACCAGAGCCGCTCCTCCCACGTCGAGCAGCGACAGATTCGACTTGCCCTCCGCATCATAGAAGATGCGCAGGTTGGCCACCTTGTCAGCCAGCGCGACGGCCAGTGCCGCACCGGGAGCCGCCGGCCCGGCCACCGGCCGGAGGGCCGGGCCGCGGTCGTCGGCCAAAAGGTCGTCTCGACCCACCCCGACAAACACCAGGAGTCCCGAGCCTATCTCGCCGACGACCACGCCGTCGACTTCCACCGACGCCCGGGTCACCCGCTGGACCAGTGCCCGCATCAGCTCCGCCCCTCCACTCTCAGGACGGTAGCCTCCCAGCGGCCGTCGGCAAGGACCTCGTCGAGCCTCACCCGCACGAAGTGGTTCTTCAGTTCGTCGCTCCCGTCGATGACGACCTCTTGATAGTTCCCGGTCAGTCCTACCAGGCGCCCCGTGGAGTCCCGCTCCCGGAGGATCAGAGCTCGCTGCTCTGTTCCTCTCACCTTAGAGCAAAACGAAGCCTTCTTACGCTCTCCCAACGCGCGAAGGCGCAAACTACGTTCGCGGATGGTGTCCGCAGGGACCTTGGGCGCCATCGCCGAAGCCGCCGTCCCTGGGCGGTCGCTGTAGCTGAAGACGTGAAGATACGTGAGGGGAGCCTGCTCGATGAAGGCGAGGGTCTCGCGGAAGTCGTCGTCTGTCTCGCCGGGAAAGCCGGCGATGAGGTCGGCACCCAGGGCGGCATCCGGGAATCTGCGGGCCAATTCGTCGACCACCGCGAGGTATTCGGCCGCCCCATACGGACGGTGCATGCGGCGGAGTATCGAGTCGCTCCCGCTCTGGAGGGGCAGGTGGAAGTGATGCGCGACCCGGTCGCCGGCCATCTCGATTACATCCATGAGCGCAGCATCGACCTCCAGGGGCTCGATGGAACTCAGGCGATAGCGATCCGGTGCCACGGTGGCGGGAGCAAGCAGAGCTTCGAGCAGGCCGGCCAACGACCCTTCGCCGGTGTCGCGGCCCCAGCTGCCGAGGTTGATCCCGGTCAGGACGATCTCCCGGAACCCGCGTGCGGCAAGCATGCCGGTCTCCTGGAGCACGTCGGCTGTGGGCATGCTGCGTGCGGGACCTCGTGCAAGGGGGATGATGCAGTAGGCGCAGTGGCAATCGCATCCGGTCTGGATCTTGAGAAAAGCCCTGGTGTAGCCGTAGAAGTGACTGAAGAACTCGCCCTCGAACTCCGCGTGGTCCGGGTAGGGCGACACCGACAGAGTCGCGTGGCGGCTCGTCCTCAGAGCGTCTGGAGTCGCGCCGATGGCGGTGAGGTGCTCGGCCAGGCGCAACTTGTCAAGGTTACCGAGAACGAGGTCCACGCCTGGGATGGCCGCCACGGCTTGGGGGTCGGTCTGTGCGTAGCACCCCGTCACTACGACGGTGCTGTCAGGGTCGACCCGCTTGGCCAGACGGATCTCGTGGCGGCACGTGCGATCGCTCTTTGCGGTGACGGTACAGGTGTTGATCACCCGGATCTGGGCGGCGGCATCCCACTCGACCAACCGGTAGCCCTCGGCAAGAAGGGACTCCTGCATCTGGGCGGTCTCACACTGGTTGAGCTTGCACCCGATGGTGCGGAAAGCCACGGTCTTCCCGGGTCCTGTCTGGATGTCGGGAGGCGGTGCCATGGGCGACGGGGATGTTAGCATATAGCCCGTGATTTCCAGCCGCATACCCTCCTTCGTCCCTCGCCTCCTGCGCCGCGATCGCATCACGGGGCAGGCTATGCGCTTCGTCGTCGTGGGCCTGCTCAATACCCTTGTCGACCTGGGGGCCTTCTACCTGCTGACCCTCATTCCGGGGATGCCCGAGATCGCGGCGAAGACCATCTCCTACATCCTGGGCATCTGCAACAGCTTCGTGTGGAACAAGTACTGGACTTTCAGCGCGAAGGACTCAGGGCGGGGCAAGAGAGAGTTCGCCGTCTTCTTCGCGGTCAACCTGCCGCCCCTTATCGTCAACATCGTGGTCTTCAGCCTGCTTGGGCTCTGGACCACGTCGGGGTCGTTCGCGGCCCGCGAGGGCAAGGCCTTCATCGCCGCAGTGGTCGCGGTGATTTGGAATTTCCTCGGAAGCCGGTATCTTGCCTTCCGACATACAGCACTCAAGAAACAGGAGGCCGGTTCAGAAGCCGTGGGCAAGGACGTGGTATCAGAGGACGAAGATGCCTGATCTGATAGGCGGCCCCCTGGATCCGGCCGCCGCCGCGCCGGAAACGGCGCCGGCAGCAGGCCCTGCGGCGGCGGCGCCAGATGCCGCCGCGCCAGAAGCTGCCGCGCCCGATGCCGCCGCGCCGCTCGGCCCAGCCCCCGCGGTTCTCCATCGTCATCCCCGTCCACAACGAGGCCGAGTGCCTTGATGCTGAGGTCGCCGAACTGGTGGGCGAGCTGGACGCTCGGGGCGTCGACTACGAGCTCATTCTGGCCGAGAACGGCAGCGTCGACGAGACGCCTGACATGTGCCACACCTTGGCGGCAGGCCATCCGCGTATCCAGGCCCTCATGGTCCCCGTGCCCGATTACGGCTACGCGATGAAGACGGGCATGCTGGCCGGCCGCGGAGACTACATCGTCAATTTCGACATCGACTTCCACGACGTCCCCTTCCTGCTCGCGGCAGGCGACCTGCTCGATAGCGGCGCGGGGATCGTGGTGGGCAGCAAGCTCATGGAGGGCGCGGAGGACAAGCGCTCTCCCATCCGCCATTTCATCTCGTACGGCTTCACCATCATCCTGCGACTCTTGTTCGACCCGCATATGGACGATACTCATGGCATGAAGGCGTTACGGCGGGAGGTGGTCCAGAAGTACGCGCCTCGGACCGTCATGAGGCAAGACATCTTCGACACCGAACTGATCATCAGGGCGCGGCGCGGCGGCGTGAAGGTCGCGGCGATCCCCGTGACCGTCGAGGAGAAAAGGAAACCGCGTTCGTCTATAGTACGTCGCATACCGCGCACGATGCGAGCGTTGCTTCGGTTACGGATGGTGCTTTGGAAGGAGAGGAATGCGGGACCCTGAGCGGGAGGACCTCGTCGAGAAGGGAGATATCTGGGACTGGGTCCCCACCCTCATCGCGTTTCTGGCCATCTACACCGTCCTTCTCATCTTCTACAAACCCAATCTGCTCTTCAGCCTGACCACCACGTCGGGCGGGGATACCGGGGCGCATCACTACCCGGCGCAGTACCTCATCCAAGAGCTTCTACCGAACTTCAGACTGACCGGTTGGGCACCGGGGTGGTACGCCGGCATGCCCATGCTGACGTTCTACTTCCCGTTCCCCTTCCTGCTCATCGCCATCCTCGACTGGTTCCTTCCCTACCAGGTGGCTTTCAAGCTCATCACCGTCCTGGGCGTCTTCATCCTGCCGGCGACGGCGTACGCCATGGCGAGGCTGTGGAGGGTGCGCAGACCTTTCCCGGTGCTGGCTGCGGTCTTTGCCCTCGTGTTCGTGCTCATGGAGAGCTACTCCATCTACGGGGGCAACATACTGAGCACCTTGGCGGGCGAGTTCGGCTACATGTTGAGTTTCGCCCTCGTGTTCCTGTTCCTCGGGACCATGTATCGCGGCATGGAGAAGCCCGGCTTCAACATGCTGTTCGTGCTCAATTGCCTCATCCTGATGGCACTGTGTCTTTCGCACATCGTGACCACGATGGCCCTGGTGTTCATCGTGCCTGGGCTTCTCCTCGTCAACCTGCGTTGGCGATCCCTGGGTTATCTGGTCGCAGTGGCGGTGGTGGGTTTTGCGCTCACGGCCTTCTGGTCCATCCCGTTCGCCGCCAACTTGGAGTGGACGGCCCACATGGCCTGGAACCAGCTGGGGTGGAAAGACCTCATGCCCGTCCAGCTTCTGCCAGCCGCGGCGCTGGGAGTCATCGGCATGGCCTTCGCCGTCGCCAAGAAGGAGAGCAAGCTTCTGCCGCTGGCCTGGATCACCATCGTAACCGTGATCGTCTACAAGGTGCTTCCCGACGGGCGTCTCTGGAACGCCCGGGTGGTCCCGTTCTTCTACTTCTCCATCCACATGTGGGCCGCATACGGGGCCACGTGGCTCATCCGGCCCTTCACGGTGGTGATGCACGACCTCTTCCGCACCCGGGGTATCAACGCCCGCCGTGTCTACGTGCCTCTCCTGGCCGTCGTCTTGGGCGCCGTGGTCATCATCACCAGCACGACCGCTGCTGGCTGGATCAAGTGGAACTACTCCGGCTACGAGGGCAAGGAGCAGTGGCCACTCTACAAGGAGATCAACGACTATATCGCCACTCTGCCTCCCGGCCGGGTGATGGTGGAGCACAACTCCAAGATCGACGAGTTCGGGACGCCGAGAGCCTTCGAGATCATCCCCTACTGGACGGGCCTGCCCACCATGGAGGGCACTCTCATGGAGGCCTCTTTCACTGCCCCGTTCCATTTCATCAACCAGGCGGAGCTATCGAAACAGGCCAGCAACGCCATCATCGGAGTCGACTATCCGGGGTTGGACGTGCCCAACGGCATCACCCACCTCCAACTGATGAATATCCCTTACTTCCTCACCTGCACGGAGGAAGTGACCACGGCCACCGCTGAGGACCCGCGCGCGGAACTCCTCCGCAATTTCGGCGACTACAACATCTTCCGCATCGTGGGTACGACCGGGTACGTCGAGGTGATGAGGAACCAGCCGGTCCTCGTCGATATCGAGCAGAGCGAGTGGCGGGACATGGCCGTCGACTGGTACAAGAACATGGACGCACTCGAGATCCCGGTCGTGTGGGACGACGGCGACCCGGCGCTCGATCAGTTCAATTCCATCACGCCCGAACTGGTGACGATGCCGCCGGTGGTGCCGACGGAGACCGAAGGCCAGGTCACGGGTGAACTCATGGAGAACGAGGCATTCTCCTTCGACACCACCGCGATCGGTCAACCGCATTGGGTCAAGATCTCCTACTTCCCCAATTGGCACGTCGAGGGGGCGGCAGGACCATTCTTGGCCTCGCCTTCGTTCATGATGGTCATCCCCACTCAGAGCCACGTCACCCTCACCTACGGGCGTACCGCGGCAAATACGGTAGGCCAAGTGCTCCAAGTTCTTGCCTGGGTGCTCCTGGTCTCGTTGGCCGTCTGGCGAACGATCCTGTGGCGCCGTCGCCGGCGGCTGGCCGGGCCCGGTGCCGCGGTCATCCCGGTCCACGACTTCGCCGGTCAATACGGTGACCGAGCTGGACAAGGCGACTATTACGAGCCGGCACCGCCGCGCGACGATGTCTGGCCGGACTACGAGGGTGGCGGCGTCACAGATGTCGCGGACAGCCCGAGCGTCGGCACGCACGGTGGCATCGACGACGAAGGCGAAGAGCCGGCAAGGGAAACCTAGGGCGCAGCGCCCTCCGCTCTCGTTAGACCTTCGGGGATGCCGGACTCGCACGGCACCGCCGTCTGGCAGAGACCGCAGCCGTACCCGTCGAATCCGTAGTGGAGCCGGACATATTCCTCGCTCCGTCTCAGCAGGCCGGCGCAGGCTTCCTTGTCTCGGCCCTCGACGTTCACCGAGCCCGACGGACAGCGGTCGACGCAGGCGAAACACTCGCCCCCGTTGAAATGCAGACAGTACTCGAAGGGGCCCTGGTAGGGGCGGAGCGTGGGCTGGGCGACCGCCCGCACCACCACCGAACCGAATCGCACGGCCATCCCTTTCGCTGTGATAAGTCCCCCCGAGAGCCCGAAGGTCCCCAGGCCGCTCACGTATGCGACGTGTCGCTCCGACCACGTGGACGACCAGTGATCGGTGTGCGGACGGGCTTCGCTCCAGGCCGGTGATAGCGAGGGGGCGACCGCCTGGTATCCCGCGGCACGGAAAGCGTCCAGCATCACCTGGTGAAGGGCTCGGTTGCCTTCCTGTCCGTAGATGCGGGCCCGGGCCCACGGTTCCGAGGGCATCCGGGTCTCGATCCGGTTCGCTGCCTTGGTCGCCTCCGTCTGGCACACGGCCCAACTGATGACCGTGAGTTCCTCTGGCTGCGCGAGGCCAGCGTCGCCGCTCGCCGCGAAGGCCTCGGCTGGCGTCCAGTGCTGCGGAGCCGCGTGGCCCTTCAGTTGATCCCAGAGCGGGTCGTCTCCACTCGCAACACCCAGGAGGAAGTCCTCCCAAGCGGGCTCGTGGCTGCCTGGGCCGAGGTTGTTGCGCCGGGGGTCGGCTATGAAGTCGCCGAGGACCTTCTGCGCAAGGCCAACCACGTCTACGCGGGCCAGGTCGGCGTCCCGACCGTTTACGGTCCCGGATGACTGCTCGTCGACAGAACTCATGGCGCCCTCAGGAAGTGGTTGTTGATACCGGCGTGATCCAGACCCGTCTTGTTCGCGGGCCGTCGAACTCGGCCAGATAGATGCTCTGCCAAGTGCCCAACCTCAGCCGGCCGCCTTCCACCGGGATGGTCACGGAGCTACCCATGAGCGACGCTTTGACGTGAGCATCGGAGTTGCCCTCGCCGTGGCGGTAGCCGGCGTCGCGAGGCACGAGCCGCCGCAGGCTCTCGAGGATGTCGCGGACCACCGACGGGTCTGCCCCCTCGTTGATGGTGACTCCCGCCGTGGTGTGGGGGACGAAGACGATCACCGCTCCCGTAGTCTGAGACTCGGTCGAGCCCGACACGGTCTTGGCCACGGCTTGTGCCACGCGGTCGGTGATATCGACGAAGACCTCTCGGTCGGGGGTGCGCACCTGGATCTCAAGAAGCGGCAACCCGGCACTCCCGCGGTGGCTTTGAGTGTTCGCCGGCCGCAGCCACAGCCCGGCAGCTCGGACGAGTGGAGGTAAGGGGACTCGAACCCCTGGCCTGCGCGATGCGAACGCGCCGCTCTCCCATCTGAGCTATACCCCCATGGACAGCCCGGTATTTATAGCACAGGGCGGCTCCGCTATCACCCCTCCCCCGCCAGAGCGACGCTGCAGCGAGCGATCGGCCAAGATGCGACATAGGTCTGATGGCGTTGGAGAGATCGCGACGTATGGTGGCAACGGCGGTACCGTCCTCCAGCGAGTGCTACTCTACACGTGTATTACACGTATAGAAGCACTGACAGCAGAGCACGAGAGGGCCGCCTCATGAGAAGGAAGCTCACCATAACCATCGACGAAGAGGTGTACGAGGGGCTGTATCGCGTGGTTGGTCCGCGTCACATCAGTGGGTTCTCTGGAGTCACTCGCTCGGCCCCATGTCTCTGGGTGAAGACCTGGACGCAGCCTATGTGGCCATGGCTGCTGATCAAGCCCGTGAAGCCGAGGCCCTTGCTTGGGTCGAGGCCTCATCCTCCGATGTCGCCGACTCAGAGGAGGCCGGAGATGAAACGAGGTGAGATCTGGTGGGTGGCCTTCGGTCCGGCCGGCGGAGGGGAGATCCGGAAAGAACGCCCGGCCCTCATCATGAGTAACGACGCCTCCAACCGCCATCTGAACCGCGTACAGGTCGTGCCGTTCACGAGCAGTGTCGAACGGGTATATCCGAGCGAGGCACTGGTCGAACTCTCAGGAAGGCCGGCCAAAGCTATGGCCGACCAATTGACTACCGTCGCGAAGTCTCGGCTTGTGAACCGTGTCGGTCAGATCTCGGCGGCGGACCTGCACCGCGTCGAACGAGCGGTGATGCTGCAACTCGGTCTGTCCTGAGCGGCACCCCCGGAGCCAGATCTGGTCAACGGGAGTCCCACCGGCGCAGCCGGGAGCAAGGGACCAAGGGGGTGCGTCCGCACTTACTGACTATGACGACAGCTGCTTCTTGAGGAACGGCTCTATCAGATCGATCGGTATCGGGAAGACCGTGGTCGAGTTCTTCTCGGTCGCGATCTCGGCCAGCGTCTGCAGGTAGCGCAGCTGGATGGCGGCTGGGTGTTCGCGACAAGACCTCCGCCGCCTGGGACAGCTTCTCCGAGGCCTGGTACTCGCCCTCGGCGGCGATGACTTTGGCCCGCCGCTCGCGCTCGGCCTCGGCCTGGCGGGCCATGGCCCGCTGCATGCTGGCGGGGATCTCGACGTCCTTGATCTCCACGATGCTCACCTTGACGCCCCAGGGCTCGGTCTGCTCGTCGATGATCTCCTGCAGCCGGGCGTTGAGCTTGTCGCGCTCGGTCAGCAGGTGGTCGAGGTCGGACTGGCCGAGGACGCTGCGCAGCGTGGTCTGCGAGATCTGCGAGGTGGCGGCGACGTAGTTCTGCACCTCGACGACCGACTTCGAGGGGTCGACCACCCGGAAGTAGGCGACCGCGTTGACCTTGGCCGGGACGTTGTCCTTGGTGATCACCTCCTGCGCCGGCACGTCGAACGTGATGGTCCGCAGGTCCACCCGCACCATGCGGTCGACGATGGGGATGATGAAGAACAGCCCCGGGCCCTTCGGCGGCATCAGGCGCCCCAGCCGGAAGATGACGCCTCGCTGGTACTCCGGGAACACCTTGATGGACGCGAACAAGATGATGATCGCGATGATCACCACGATGACGATGGCTACTATCGCTCCTGTGCTCATGACCTCTCCTTACGGCTGGGGCTCGGGTTCGGGAAGGGATGCGGCCTCGGGTCCTTCGGCCCGGCGCACGACGAGTGTGAGTCCCTCTAGGCTTACTACCTCTATGCGCTCACCTTTAAGCAGGATCTCTCCTTCTGTTCTCGCTTTCCAGATCTCTCCTCGCACCCGCACCTGCCCCCGCGGGTCCAACAGCGACAGGGCGACCCCTTGCGTCCCCACGAGTGCCGAGGCACCTGTCGTCTGTGGCCGGCGCAGCGCCCCGCGCACCTTCGTGACCACCAGCGTGAAGAAGGCCAGCGCCACCACCCCCACGATCACCAACACGGGCCAGCTCACTCGCGCGAACGGGGCCGAGGTGTCGAAGAGAAGGAGGCCTCCGATGATGAGGGCGGCTGCTCCGCCGATCCCCAGAATGCCGCTGACTCTGGACCTTGATCTCGGCGACGAAGAGGATGATGGCCACGACGATCAGGGCTATTCCGACGAAGTTGACGGGCAACACCGCCAGCCCGTAGAAGGACAGAAGGAGCGCTATCACCCCTCCTATCCCGGCCGCTCCGAGGCCGGGGCTGGAGATCTCGAAGATGATGCCGAGGATGCCGAGGGTCATGAGGATGTAGGCGATATCCGGGTTCGCGATGGCGTGGAGAAAAGTGGTGATCCAGCCCATCTCCACCTCTTCCACCGGCGCCCCGGCGGTGTGCAGGACCAGACCCTTCGGCTCGGTGACGAAGCCGTCCATGGCCGTCAACAACGTCGGCAGATCGGGCTCGACGAAGTCCACGACGTTCATGGCAAGGGCCTGCTCGGCGGTCAGTGACACCGACTTGCGTACCGCCTCTTCGGCCCACTCGGCGTTGCGGCCGTGGTTCTTGGCCAGGGCTACGATGTAGGCGGCGGCGTCGTTGGTGACCTTCGCCTTCATGGTCTCGTCCATGGTTCCGCCCAGCGCCACCGGAGTGGCGGCCCCCAGATTGGTCTGCGGAGCCATGGCGGCCACGTCGGACGCCATCAGGATGTAGACACCGGCCGACGCTGCGCGGGCACCATCGGGATAGACATACACCACCACGGGGATGGGCGAGTCGAGCTCGCCCTGGATGATCTCGCGCATCGCCTTGTCGAGACCGCCGGGGGTGTCGAGTCTCGATGACGAGGGCTGCGGCCCCAGCGTCGGCCGCCTGCTGCATCGTCCGCACAAGGAACCCGGCAAGTGCGGGATCGATGATGCCCGTCGCCGTGGTCACCCAGACGGGTGCCGGGCGGGCCTGAGCTTCGGTGGTGGTCGGCGCAGTGGTCGTGGGCTGAGCTGCGACGATCGGCTTAGCGGAGGCGAACGCTCCTGTCGCCAGAAGGATGACTGCGGCTACGAGCGCCCACCTGCTCGCCCTTGGCTTTCGCCCGCTCATGGTGCGCCTTGCTCGGCTCCATCCTCTCCGTGCGCCCACGCCGCCGGGCTTGGGGCAGGCTCCTTGGCGAAGACCCGGCGGACGGCCGACTCCACCTGGCCGATCAGCGAGACAAGACCCCGGTTGTCCACCCGCATCAGGCACACGTGCCCATCGTGGGTCACGTGCTCGAAACCGTTTTCCGCGAGCAGATCCGCGGAGAAGAACCTGCAGTCGTCGGCGGTAGGAGCCTCGGACGGCCAATGCGCCACCGCATAGACCTCCTCGATGCCGCGGCCGCGAAGCTCGTAGAGCGCTTTGCGGATGAGGCGCTTGGTGACCCACTGAGGAGCGTCCTCGTCGGTCTGCAGGCAGAACAGCAGAGCGGAAGAAGAAGGCAGGGGCGGGAAGGGGAGCTCGCGGAAGCGTGCCAGCGAGGAAGCAGGCGCGAACTGGATGGATGCCGTGATGGTCACCTCGGCAGAGGCCGCGTTGCCGCGCCGCCCGGAGGGCTCGTGCACGAGCAGGCCGACGTAGCCCCAACCCTCCTCGAGAGATGCCAGCCATTCGTGGCGCCTCTCGGTAGCCTCCGACCCCTGGTGACCGGCCTTGCCCACGGTCTGCCACCAGGCGCACGAGGAGCACCCACCTGGAAGAAGCCCCTGCCGAAAAGCTCCGAGCGGCAGGTATTCGGGCATCCCCTAGCCCTCCTTACAAAGACCAGCCTCTGCCGGCGCGGCTATCTCGTCTACGAACAGAGTGACTGCACCGAGGTCGATGCTGAGGAGCGCCATCACGCGTTGGCGCACAGCCTCCTCGACGTGGCGAGCGAGGTCGGGGATGACCGTCCCCCAGGCTATCCGGACGTGGATGTCGAGATCGACCATCCCGGGTCCGCCGTCGCGGACCACGATCCCCCCCGCACGCATCTCGCGCACCCGGGACGATAACCCCTTCCACGCGGGTGAGTGCAGGTCCACGACTCCTTCGACCGAGCGCACCGCGTCGGCGACATAGGTGGCCACGACGTCGTGCGATACCGAGGGTCTCTCGTCTTCTCCAAACTCGCTCGGCGCCACCGGCAAGTCGCCAGACAACCGGTCATCTTGCGATTGAGCCATGCCGCCCCCTGTCACGGTGAACCATGTCGCTTGTCTCAGACCGAAGTTTATACCAATCGCCAGAGAGTGGCCTCCGGCCTGGTGAGCAGACGGAAGGGCACGAAGCTCGTTCCCACTCCCCTCGAGACGACCAGCCGGCCCTGCCCCCACGCGTACACCCCGGAGAGGTATTCCCCCTCATCGTTCATGACCGGCAAGAGGCCGCCGGTGCTGGGAAGGCGGAGCTGACCGCCGTGAGTATGACCGGCGAAGGCCAGCGGGAACAGCTCGGCAAGCGGAGAGTCGGCCGGGGGCGGCTGATGGATGAGTAGGACGGAGAAGCCAACGCCCGGCGATGAATCGAGAAGCCCGAACCCCCCGGTCAGATAGTCCGCTCCGCACAAGACCAGAGGGACGCCCTCTCGTGGCGGCAGCGCGACACAGCGGTCGGAGAGCAGAGTGGCGCCGGCCTGGCTCCAGAGTCCGCTTACGTCTCGGGCCTTTGCCAGGGGGCTCTTACCCAGCCCGTACTCGTGATTCCCGGGTACCGCGAACATCCCGAGAGGTGGTTGAAGTCGCCCGAGCGGCTCGAGGCAACGGGCGCTCAGCCGAGGGTCACCGATGATGTCGCCGGTCAGGACGACGAGGTCGGGCTGCAGCGGCGCCGCCCACTCCGCGACCTTCTCGAGGCTACGGTCGTTCGTGGGGAAGTGTCCGGCGTGCACGTCGGACAGATGCAGGATGGTCAGTCCCCGCCAGGGCGCCGGTAGACCGGGGACGGTCAACTCGGTCTGACGGCATCGGGGCCACTGTGCCTCGAAGACCATGTACGAGGCGGCGGCGGCGCCCACGGCGGCCGCCGCCGCGCCGGCCCGAAGGGCGTTGCGACGGAGACTTCTCATGCAGGCCATGGTAGCGCGAGGCCGCGAAAGGAGTGGTATCGTGTGCCCTCATGACCGGCGAAGAAAGCAAGTGGCTCGACTGCGCGACCCACATGGCCGCGGCGGGCAAGCAGGCGGCAGAGGAGCTGTACGGCACGGTGCCGGGAAGGGTCGTCCTCGGCCGAGGCGCGGGAGGAGACCGCACTCTCGAGGTCGACAGAGCCTGCGAGGCCGCCATCCTCGAGGTTCTGCAGCATGAGGCGCCGTTCAGCTATTCAGTGGTGTCCGAGGAGTCCGGCGTGTTCGGGGCAGAGGACGCGCGCTGGCGCGTGGTGGTCGACCCGCTCGACGGAAGCCTGAACGCGAAACGAGGCCTCGAGCCGTTTGCGGTCTCCATAGCGGTCGCGGACGGCGACACCCTCGGTGATGTCCGCATTGCCTACATCGAGGACTATACCCGCCCCAGGGTGTTCAGCGCCGTCAAAGGGGCCGGCGTGCTGTCTCCAGCGGCCGGTCCCGTCCTCTTCACCGGCTGCAACTACGAGAGCGACCTGGTGGAGATCATGCTGTTCGAGGCAGGCAGGCCCGATCGTCACCACTTCCCCTATCACGACCTGAGCACCATGGGCGCGGTGGGGTGCAGCCGCGATATGCGGGTCCGCCAGATAGGGTCGCTCGCACTTTCGCTCTGCTATGTGGCCACCGGCAAGGCAGATATGCTGGTCGCGGCGGTGCGTTCGCGGTCGGTGGATGTAGCCGCTGGGCTTCTGATCCTGGCCGAAGCAGGCGGAGGAGCTGCCACTTTGACGGGTGATGACATCTGGCGGCAGCCCCTCGATCTGGAGAAACGCTCCCCCTTCGTCGCCTGGCGAGCAGGCCTGGACGAAGACGAGATCTTCTCCAGATCGCGTCAGTTGCGCGAGAGTCTCCTAGGCCACGCCCAGTAGCCGGTCGGCCGCCTCCAGCGCGTAGCGCTGGACGTCGCCGTCAGGATCGTCGAAGCAGTATCCGAGCGCCGTCAGCGAAGCCGGACTACCGATGTGCTCCAGCGTGTCGATGACCGCCTTCTTGAGCTCGGGGTCCTCGGTCGCCCGGAAGGTCGCGGTGAGCTCCGAGGGCTCCAGGAACGCAGTCATGTCAATCCGCTCCTCCCGCGGGAGGGCGAGCAGCTGTTCGGCGGTCTCCACTTTCACCGACAGGCGCGAGAGCGCATCGGCCGGTGGTTCGTCCCAGAGGGAGTCACCCACGACGGCGGTAGCGCCGGCAGCTGCTGTCAGTAGCTCCGCTGGCTCCGTCGCTATCTCCGAAGGCTCGTTGGCAGGCTCCCATGCGGGCTGGGGCTCAGCCCAGAAACTCTCGGGATCATCCGGGTCGTATTGAGGGAGCTTCGCTGCGGCCACTGCGTCGACGGGCGGCTGCTCTGCTTCTTCGACCGCGGAGGGCTGGTACGACACGGCGGACTCGTAGTACACAGGGGCTTCGTAGGACAGGGGCGCCTCGTATGACTCAAGCCCTTCGTAGGACACGAGCGCTTCATACGACGCGAGCGCTTCGTAAGGCTCGAGCTCGGGGTTCGCGGAGTCCGGTTCCTCGGCCGCCGGTGCCTCGGCTGCCGGCTCCTCCATCACCGGCTCCTCCATCACCGTGTCAATGGGGCTGCCGTAGAAATCGACGATCGTGGCATTCGCCGCAGTGGCGGCCACCTGGTCGCCGGCCTCCGTGGCGTCGCCTGCCGGGACCGGTGCAAACGGGAGGATCGTCCCCCCACCGTAGGTGTCCCGCTCCAGCGACATCTTTCTCTCGAGCGGCGTGGTCACAACCGATGCCGCCACGATCGGGGCGACGAGGGCGGCCCCCGCGGCTTCGACTCCAGGCGCTTCGGTGGCCGCTGCGCCGGCGCCGAGCGGCATAGCGAACTCAGACTCCGGGCTCACCACCTGCAGCGGGCGGGATCTGCGCTCGAGGTCGGCTGAATACTGGCGGAGTTGGGTGAGCCGCGTGCGGGCGTAGTCCCCGGATTTCGACCGGGGCAACTCCATGGCGGCGATAGCCTCCACCACCTTCTCCGCCCTGAAGAGTTCGAGGCGCTTGGTATCCTCGGCCGAGAGGTCTCCCCAGCCGGCAAGGATGTCCACCAGGGCGAGGTTCAAGGGATCGGGACGAGAGACGGCTGGACTCGCTGCCTGCGTGCGTACCATGATGCGCGCCCCCCGCCGCGACGAGCGCCGGCGCCGATCCGAAGGCGAGGTCTGGGAGGGGTCTTCGACAGCTTCTACCTCCACGGGATCAGGCGAGACCGCGTCTTCCGATGCCTCGGCCATGATCGCGGCTGGGGCGGCTTCGGCGACGGGGATGTCCTCGGTCCTCACGTCGACGGGTTCCACGGCAGCGAGCTCCGCCTGGGCGGGCATATCAGCGACGGCTGACGACATCATGGGCTCCGCCTCGGCCAATACCGCGGGCTGCGCCTCCAACGAGGCTTTCTTTCTGCGCCTCGACTTCTCCTTGACCGGCGCGGCTCCGGCGGCGGCGCGCCTGCGCGATGACATCAGCATCAATAGGGTCAGCAGGAGGACGACCACGATGATGGCCGGCAGTAAGTACTCAGACCCGAATAGCGTTGGCATCTCCGTTCACCTTCCTGGAGTTCCGTTCAGTCCGTCCGCATACGACTACCCGCGCCGCAGCGCGGCGTTATATAGTCATTGTCGGCTCAGGTGGCCGCCGAGTTTATGGCCAAATCGAAGAAAAGTGCGCTGAACATGATCGATACTCACGCTCATATGCTCCCCGGGGTGGACCATGGCTCCCCGGATCTCGAGACCACCATGCGCATGCTGCGCGAAGCAGCCGCTCAGGGAGTCGAGACCGTGGTGTGCACGCCGCACCTCTATGAGCTCGACGCGCGCCTCGTAGAGCGCGCGCATGAGGTGCACGAAGAGGTCAAGATCGAACTGCAGAAGGCCGCGATCCCCATCCGACTGCTGCTGGGGTTCGAGGTCGACGCTGCGGTGGCGGTCACGGCAGACGACGATACCCTACGGGGACTCACCATCGAGGGCTCGGAGAGATCGCTGCTGGTGGAGATGCCTTACAACGGCTGGCCACTCTATCTGGAGCAGACCGTCTTCCGACTCAGTGCGGCCGGGTTTCTCCCCATCTTGGCGCACCCCGAGCGCAACGAACGGGTGCAGCACTCCCCGGACGTGCTCACCGCCTGCCTCAACGCGGGCGCGATCGTTCAGGGCACGGCGGGGAGCCTCAGCAGTATGTTCCGCAGGCAGAGCCTCAAGACGTTTCACGAGCTGCTGGGTCGCGGCTGGTTCTCCCTCCTGGCTTCGGACGCGCATTCCCAGCCCGAATACACCTGGACGGTCGTGCCCCTGCTAGCCGATCTGGGCAAGCGGGTCTCGCCCGAGGGGCGGGAATTGCTGACCCGCGTCAATCCGGCCCGCGTGCTTGCCGGACAGCGGCCCCTTCCTGTCCCCGTGGAGCGGCCTTCACGAAGCCGCAGGTTCAAGCTTCGCTGATCCGGCCCTCCGCTGGTCGACCCTTCGCCGATCGGGCCTGACGCGCGCACGCTTCGGCGCAGGCCCTCCTGCTCGCGTCGCGCTATTTGATGTCTCTGCCGTAGGTGTCTTCGAGCCGGACGATATCGTCCTCACCAAGGTAGTCTCCGGACTGCACCTCGATTATCTCGAGCAGTTCCGTTCCCGGATTGGCCAGGCGATGGGCAGCTCGGGTGGGAACGTAGGTGGACTCGTTCTCCTCCAGCCGAAACACCCTTCCATCGCAGGTGACCTCGGCCGTGCCGTGCACGACCACCCAGTGCTCGGCCCGATGCTGGTGGTATTGGAGGCTCATCTTTCCTCCCGGGATCACCACCAGCCGCTTGACCTGGAAGCGCGGACCCTCGTCGATCGACTCGTACCATCCCCACGGCCGATAGACGCGACGGTGCACGAGCGTGACGCGCTCGTCGCACAGGCGCAGCCTGTCCACGATCTTCTTGAGATCCGCGGTCGCATCCTTTCGGGCGACCAGTACCGCGTCGGCGGTCTCGGCGACGACCAGGTCGTCCACCCCGAGCACCGCCACCAGGCGACACTCGGCCTGCACGAGACTGTCCCGCGTGTCCTCGAGTACGGCGTTGCCGCGCACAACGTTGCCTTGTTCGTCCTTGGGCGAGGTAGCCCACACCGCCTCCCACGCTCCTACGTCGGACCAGCCGGCATCCAGTGGAACGACGGCTCCCTGGAGCGCAGCGGCCGGCTCGCCCAAGTGCTCCATCACCGCGTAGTCGATGGATTCTGCTGGGCAGGCCGAGAACGCGGTGCTATCCAGATGTACGAACCGGCCGTCGGTCCGGGCGCCGGCGACCGCATCGCGACAGGCGGCGGCGATGTCGGGACGCCAGCGTTCGATGGCATCGAGCCACACCGAGCGCTTGACCATGAACATCCCGCTGTTCCAGAGGTAGTCCCCTTCTTCCAGGTAGGTCCGCGCCGTCTGTGCGTCCGGCTTCTCCCTGAATCCGGCCAGCGCACGCGCTGTCTGCGTCTCTGGGACTGCTGCTCCTACCCGTATGTAGCCGTAGCCCGTCTCGGGCCTGACGGGGGGGACGCCGAAAGCGACGATCGTACCCGTCGCGGCCACAGCCGCCCCTTCGGCCACGGCTGCGTGGAAGGCGGG
This sequence comes from uncultured Actinomycetota bacterium, assembly GCA_963822135.1. Lineage (GTDB taxonomy): Bacteria > Actinomycetota > Thermoleophilia > RBG-16-64-13 > RBG-16-64-13 > CAIQPS01. Next base: position 27,543 of record CAWGGI010000010.1, read on the forward strand.
CAGGTCGGTGATGAGATGATCCGAAGCCATCACCAGCAGCACCGGGTCCTTCGTCTCCGCGGTGAGAAGGGCGGCGACGGTAAGCGCCGGCGCTGTGTTCCGGCCCACCGGCTCCAACACGATGCGCGCGTCCCTCTTGCCGACCGCCTCCAACTGGTCGGAGATGATGAAGCGGTATTCCGCGTTGGTGATCAGCAGCGGAGCGTCTACCGACGACGCCTTGTTGAAGTCCTCCAACCGCAGCGCAGTCTCCTGGAGCATCGTACGCTCGCCCGAGAGCGCGAGAAGCTGCTTCGGGTAACTCTGCCGGGATGCGGGCCACAGTCTGGTGCCCGACCCACCGGCCAGGATGACAGGCTGGATCACATGGCCGGCCGTGCTTCCCATCGGACTCCTTCCGATACCGTTGGACTCCACATATATCGTCTCTCGGACTTCATCCCATCATAGACCAACTCTTCGGATCGCTTGCCCATATTGGTTAGGAAGCCTAATATTTAGCTGACCTAGATGATCGGCATGGTGGGGAAGTGGACGAGCGCGAACGGATCATCCGCGAAGTGATCAAGGTCCTGCCGGAGCTGGCCAAGAGCCTCAACCGCGACGTGGCCCTGCACGCTGTGGCTGGAGTCGCGTCGGGAGGCACTCGGGTAGGCGCGGCTCAGGCGGGGACCGCCGGAGCCGGCGCGGCCGAGGCTCTCTCGACCGCCCAACTGCGCGCGCTGGTGCACCTTGCTCAGTACGGCTCGCAGACGATGGGCGAGTTGGCCGAGGGCATGCAGATCACGACCGCGTCGGCCACTGGGCTCATCAAGCCCCTGGTTGCACTGGGCCACGTGGCGCGCGCGCGCGACCCGAATGACGAGCGTGTGGTCCGGGTGACGCTCAGCGAGCGCGCCCAGGGGATGGCCGACCAGATCTTGGCCGAACGGAGGCGCGAGGTGGAGGCGGCTCTGATAGGTATGGACGACGCTGCCTGCCGCAGCTTTCTCGAAGGACTCGAAAGGCTTGTGGGAAGGCGGAGGTGACGCGCGCAGTGGAGGCGACCGACATACGACACAGCCGCAGGCGTTGGGGAGTGCTCGCCATCCTGTGCGTAGGGGTGTTCATGCTGTTGCTCGACGGCACCATCGTGAACATCGCCATCCCCAGCATCCTCACGGCGTTCGAGGCCAGTTTCTCGCAGGTCGAGTGGGTCATGAACGCCTATCTCCTCGCCTTCGCCGTCTCGCTCATAACCACCGGACGGCTCGGCGATCTCTACGGCCGCAAGCTTGTGTTCGTCATCGGGCTGTGCGTGTTCACACTGGCATCTCTGGCCTGTGGCTTCGCGCCGGGGATCGGCTGGCTGATAGGCTTCCGGGCCGTTCAGGGCCTGGGCGGCGCTCTCATGATGCCCAACACCCTGTCGATCATCGCCAACGTCTTTCCGCCCGAGGAGCGGGGCAAGGCGATGGGCTTCTGGGGTGGAGTGAGCGGATTCTCGCTGGCGCTCGGCCCGAGTCTGGGCGGCCTCCTTGTGGACGGAGCTTCGTGGCGCTGGATCTTCTTCATCAACGTACCCATTGGGATCCTTCTCCTGATCCTTGCCCTGCGCTTTGTCCCCGAATCGACCGACCCCACGTCGGTCAAGCAGATGGACTTCGCGGGGGTGGGCGTGCTGACCCTGTCGCTCTTCGCCCTCACCTTCGCTCTCATCGAGGGGCAGAACTACGGGTGGACCTCAGGCCTCATACTCGGTCTGTTCGCTGCTACCGTCGTCGGCCTGCGTGCTGTTCGTCTGGATCGAGCGTAGACAGGTTCAGCCCCTCATGGATCTCTCGTTGTTCAAGATCCGCACCTACAGCGTCACCAATGGCGTCGGCCTCATCATGTCCTTCGGGATGATGGGCGTCTTCTTCCTGCTGCCGGTGTTCCTCCAGGCGGTCCTGGGTTACAGCGCAATCAAGGCCGGTCTGGTCATGACTCCTCTGGCCGCGGTGGTGATAATCGCCTCACCCGCCTCGGGCACGCTCTCCGATCGTATCGGGCCGAAGTGGCTCATGTTCAGCGGCATGCTCGTGGCTGCACTGGGCTTCTACCTGACGCAACGAGCGATGGTAGTGGACGCTGCCTGGCCCAGTTTCATCTTGCCGTTTGCGATCTCAGGCTTCGGGATCGGGATGGTGATGCCGCCGATGACGTCTGCGGTCATGGGTTCGGTGGCGCCGGAGAAGGCGGGCCAGGCGTCGGGAGTGATATCCAGCACCAGGCAGATCGGATCGGTGCTGGGCATAGCCGTGATGGGCGCCATCCTCGTCAACCGGGCGACCACCTACATCCAGACGGGTATCGGGGCGAAACTGGAAGCGGCGCCCTTCCCGCTACCGGCTGAGGCCAAGCAGGCCATCCTGGATGCCGTGGCCTCCTCGGCCTCCAACCTGGGCCAGATGCGCACCGGCGGCCTCGGGGCCGCCATGCCGGCAGGGTCAGAGGAGTTCTTGTCTCAAGTGCCTGCGTCGATGCAGCAGCAGGTGGTGGCCTTCTTCAGAGACCTGTTCGACATGGATTTCATCATGTCCGCATTCACCCACGCGATGCGGACCACGTACTTCTTCTCCATCATCTTGATGCTCATCGGAGCGGCTCTCGCCCTCCTGATCAGCAACAAGTCGAGGAGGAAGCGGGACTAGCGAAGGGCACCCCAAGGCGCTGACGCGTGCTATCGTCGTTCCATGGGTGGCGGACTCTTCTTGGACTATCTGCTTCGGGCGACGCCGGAGATCGACCAGCACCTGCACCACTTCCTCGACGTGGTGTCGCAGGGGAGCCCCCTACGCCGCTATCTCTATGACATCCTTGACGAGTTCATAGCTCGGGGAGGCAAGCGAGCTCGGCCTGCCATGGCCATGCTGGCCTGCCAAGCCGTGGGCGGCGATCCGCAGAAGGCGATGTCGGCCGGTTGTGCCATCGAGTTCTTCCACGCCGCTGCGCTCATCCACGACGACATCATGGATGCGAGCACGCTGCGCCGCGGTCAGAAGTGCGCTCATATCGTTCACGGCGTCCCCCTGGCCATCAATGCGGGCGACTATGCCCTGGGGCTGGTGTGCTCCATCGTGGTGCGCGATGCCGGGCTGGAAGACGCCACCAAACTCGCGGTGCTCGACGTGATCGGGGAGATGAGCGCGCGCACCGTCGAGGGGCAGGCACTCGACGTCGGCTGGGTGCGCGACCACGTCTACGACCTGACGCCGGCAGACTACCTGGAGATGGCCCTGGGCAAGACCGGCTACTACAGCGGTATAGCTCCCCTCAAGGTGGGAGCGCTCATAGGCGGGGGAACGGCACGGGAGATCGAAGCGCTGCAGGAATTCGGACAGGAGTCCTCCATCGCCTTCCAGATCCAGGACGATCTTCTCAACATCCTGGGCGACGTCGACACTATGGGCAAGGACTATCTCACCGACGTCCTCGAGAGCAAGCGGACGCTCATGATCATCCACTGCCTCTCGGTTGCCGATCCCTCCGACCGTGCGCGGCTGGTGGCGCTGCTGCGATTGGGCCACGACAAGACGCTGGAGCAGGCCGCCGAGGTGGTGGATCTGCTGACCAAGTACGAGTCGCTGGAGTTCGCGCGGAGGATGGCTCATCAGCTGATCCTCAAGTCCCGGCTCTGTCTGGACAGGATCCCCGACACCCCGGCCCGCGATATCCTCGCCTCCATGGCGAGTTCTTCCTGGAAAGAGAGAAATGATGGACCAGGCCACGCGGCAGGCCTTGCGTGCCCTGCCGGCGGTGGAGGAGTTGCTCAACCACCCTGCCGCGGCCGCTCTTCTCGCGCGTCACCCACGGACCCAGGTGGTCGAGGCCATCCGGACGGAGCTGGAGACGGCAAGGCGAGGGATCATGGCGGCGGGCGTCTCGCCCGCCGCGAGCCCTGCGGCCGACCATCTTCTCGCCCGAGCTGCCGCCCTCCTGGCGCGAGTGGAGCGCAACCGGGCCTGCGACCCGTCCTCAATCTGACCGGCGTGGTCATCCACACGAATCTGGGGCGCGCGCCTCTCTCGGAGGAGGCGGTCAGGCAGGTGGCGGACGTCGCGGCTTCGTACAGCAATCTGGAGTACGACCTGCAGGCGGGGACGCGGGGTTCGCGCGAGACGCACATCGAGGCCCTTCTCACCCGGCTGACCGGGGCCGAGGCTGCGTTCGCCGTCAACAACAACGCCGGCGCGGTGCTGCTGCTTCTGATGGCGCTCGCCTCGGGGCGGGAAGCCCTCGTCTCGCGGGGGCAGCTGGTCGAGATCGGAGGGTCTTTCCGCCTGCCCGACATCATGCGGGCGGGCGGCGTCCGTCTGGTGGAAGTGGGGACCACCAACCGTACCCGCATCGAGGACTACGACGCGGCCATCACCGCCGATACCGCCCTCCTTCTACGCGTGCACACCTCCAACTACCGCATCATGGGTTTCACTGAGGAGGCCGAACTGGCCGAACTGGTGGAGCTGGGACATCGTCGAGGGATCCCTGTGGCCGACGACCTGGGGAGCGGGGCGCTCCACGATCTGGAGGCTTTCCGGGGCGAGCCCACCGTCGCCGCTTCGCTGCGAGCCGGTGCGGACGTCGTCTGTTTCAGCGGTGACAAGTTGCTCGGCGGGCCACAGGCCGGGATCCTTGCGGGCCGGAGAGACATCGTCGACCGTCTGCGCAGGCATCCGGTCGCTCGGGCTCTGCGCCTCGACAAGATGACCCTCGCCGCTCTCGAGGCCACCCTGCGGGCCTACCAGGATCCCGAGAGGGCGCGTAGAGAGATCCCAGTGCTCCGGTCGCTTACCCGGACCCCGGCCGAGACGAGCGTCCTCGCGACATCGCTTCTCGAGGCCGTGGACCGGCGCCTCGCGGGGAACCGGGTGGACGGCTTCATCCTCGAGGTGGTGGAGTCAACCGCCCGCGCAGGCGGCGGGTCGATGCCTCTGGCCGAGGTGCCATCGCATGCGGTGCGCATCCGCTTCCCCGCGCCTCCGGTGGGGGGCGGGGCTCCGGGCGGGACCGCTCGGCCGGCCGGCGCCGCCGGCGGTCCCGGCGGCTCTCCCGTGACCGAACCGGCCGTCGGCGGGTCGGTGCCCACCGTGATCGACCTCGAGACAGCGCTTCGCCGGGCGCCCACTCCCCTGATAGCCCGGGTGGCGCAGGACTGCCTTCATCTGGACGTGCTCGCTCTCGCTGAGGACCGGATCGAAGCGGTGGCCGAAAGCCTGGCCTGGGCGATGGAGCAGATCGCGCCGGGGTCGTCGTCCGGCCCAGACGCCTGAGCCACCCTTCTCGTCGGATGAGCACCGGGATGAGTACTCGACACCGACCTCTCACCCTCGGTACGGCCGGCCACATCGACCACGGCAAGACGACACTCGTCAAAGCATTGACGGGTCGGGACACCGACCGGCTCAAGGAAGAGAAGGAGCGGGGCATCAGCATCGAGTTGGGCTTCGCGGAGCTGACGCTGCCCAGTGGCCGGCATCTCAGCGTGGTGGACGTTCCCGGTCACGAGCGCTTCGTCAAGACCATGGTCGCGGGAGCGACCGGCATCGACCTGTTCCTGCTGGTGGTGGCCGCCGATGATGGGGTGATGCCTCAGACGCGGGAGCATCTGCGCATCATCGAACTCTTGGGCATCCCCGCCGGTCTCGTCGCCCTCACAAAGGTGGACATGGTCGATCGCGAGCTTGCGGAGTTGGCCCGGGCGGACGTGGAGGAGTTCCTCGAGTCGACCCGCTACGCGGGAGCTCCGATCGTCATGGTGAGCGGAGTCACAGGGGAGGGGCTCGCCGAACTCGGGGCCGAACTGGACCGACTGGGGGACCAGGTCCCCCTCCGGCAGGCCTATCCGGCCACTCGTCTGCCCGTGGACCGGGTCTTCTCCCTGCGAGGCATCGGAACGGTGGTCACCGGGACCTTGTGGTCGGGGAGCCTCACCGCCGAGGATCTGGTCAGCCATCCTTCCGGCCCGGGGAGGCAGAGGGTCCTCGGCCTTGCGAGAAGTGCGGGTGCGGAGCATCCAGGTGCACGATCACGAGGTGGCGGAGGCCACCGGGGGACAGCGCGTGGCTCTGAACCTCACCGGGGTCGCCCGGCAAGAAGTGGACCGGGGCCAGTGGGTGGTCAAGGACCCCGCCATCGAGCCGACGTATCTCGCCGACGCCCGCCTGACTCTGCTTGCCGACGCCCCCGGGAACGTCCCCCGCGTGTTCCGAGCTCGCGTGGACCACGGCACCGCCGAGGTGCTGGTCAAGGTGGTACTGGCCGACCGGGAGACGCTGGCCCCGGGGGATGCCTGCTATGCCCAGTTCAGGTTCGAAGAGCAGGTCCTGGTCTACCCGGGTGACCAGTTCATCGTGCGGTCCGTTACCCCGGTCACAACCATCGGTGGCGGGCAGGTCATCGATCCGGGGGCGCACAAACACGGCACCGGTCCCCGCTGGCGCGAGCGTCTTGCCTTGCTGGAGAACGGAGCACCGGATGCGATCGCGACCCTCTTGCTGGAAGAGGCCTTCCCGTCGTTCCTGCAGCGCCGGAGACTCGAAGAGAGTCCCTACCTTTGGCGGTGTGAACGCACCGAGATCGCGGCGGCCGTCGCCGGTCTGCTGGCAGACGGCCGGGCCCTGCGGGTCACCGCCGGCCGGCCTGTCCCATGGTCCGTCCTTCCGGGCCCTCGTGGGCCCTGACGGCGCGCGCCACGCTCGCCGTCCGGGCCGAGAGCGACGCCCTCGATCCCTACCTCACCCTGGGCGAACTACGCCGGGAACTGGCCGGGGGCAGGGAGTGGCCGGCGCTCGATGTGGCCTGGAGCAGCTGCAGCGGCCGGGGAGATCACGCGCACCGAGCACGGATTCCGGATGGCGGACGCGGCCGGGGTCGATGAGCCCGACGATGAGAACCTCCTCCGGTTGCTCGGGCAGTTCGGCGAGGTCCGACGCTCAGCCGGCGTGGCCGGTGACGAGCGGCGTCGCCAGCCGCCGAGACGCCCACGGTAGCGGCGGCTGCTGAAGCCGCCGGGATGAGCGTGCGCGAGGCGCAGAGGCTGGTCGACGCGCTCGTGCGCCGGGGCAGGCTGGTCAAGGTCGGGGAGGACCTGTACTACCCGTCCGATCGGCTCGACGCCTTGTTGACGCGGCTCGCGAGCGCCATGGAGGCAGCGGGCCAGTTGACCTTGGCGGAAGCTCGAGACCTGCTCGGCACCTCTCGCCGGTTCGCTCAGGCGCTGCTGGAGCACATGGACTCCGAAGGGATGACCTTGCGGGTGGGAGACGCGCGGCGCCTGCGCCGCCGCCGCCGGTAGAGGCTCCCGCTCCGCGGCGGCTGAGCCTCCGCAGAGACTCCCGTTCCCGCGGGGTTCGAGGCGGCACCCGACCGGCTAGAATAGTGTCGGAGCGGCTCTCGGTCTGGTGGCCGGCCTGGTCTTCAAAACCAGTGTTGGGCGGTAGTCCCGTCCAGGGTGGGTTCGATTCCCATGCCGCTCCGCTTCAGGCCTGGGGGCTCAGACCGCCGGCTCGGTGCTCTCCAGCAGCAGGCGTCCTTCCATGAAATCCATGCTCACGACGCGGCCGGTGACTTCCTGAGTGGCGCCGAGCAGCGATGTCAACCCGATCCGGTCGCCATTCACGGTCAGCCGGGTGACGTTCTCCATCACCAGTTTGGGGGTGCCGTCATCGCCGGACATCGCCCCGGCAGGCGCCCCGACGGCCGCGGCAGCATGGACATACACCTTCGCCAAGCACATCTCAGCCTCGCAGAGTCAGGAGAGCCGAGCTCAGGCTCTCGTTCGAACCGTTCAGCAGGTCGACCCCCTTCATCAGGTGGCCGTATGCCTGCTCCTTGCCCAGTGACTTGGCACGATCCGCGAGTTCGACGATCTCACCCGCGTGATCCGCGTTGTGCTTGATCAGGTATTCGAGCAGGGCCTCGAGTTCTCGCATCGCGTCAGGTTCTCGCATCGCCTCTTCCACGTGTACCCTCCTATCAGCCCGGGACGACGGTGATCGCCTTGACGGGGCAACTCCGGGCGCAGTCGCCGCACGCCCGGCACGGCAGGGCATCCGTCATTGGCGCTTCATACGGTGCTTCCTGAGTCAGCAATCTCCGAGGGCAGGCCTGGACCGCCGCGCATACCCCGCCTGCGCATCGCTTCGGGTCGCACATGCTGTAGTCGACCAAGGCGAGCTTACCCGGCATCGGTGTCCTCGCCGTTCTCCTGTCGGGCCAGCCTCAGCTCCTCTTCCAGATCCTCGAGTTCCTGCCACATGGCCGGCGGCACCGAGTGCTTCGGGAAGCGCTGGGTCAGCTCCGCGATCTTCGTCTCGATCTCGCTGGTCTTCTCGTTATCCATAAGGCATCAGTCGAGGCATCGGTCGGGTTGCTCTCTTTCATATACCCGCCGCAAGTCTACAGCACCCCTCACCGTCGCAGCATGGCGAGCGCGCACATCATGGCCACGGACCACAAGACGTCGGGGGGCAGCTGCAACTCGCAGATCTCGTCGAACAGGAGGTAGGTCCGCGCCGCATACTCATCGTCCTCGAGCCAGAGGATCAGGGTGATCGGGATGCGCGGGAACGGCAGGAGTTCGGCGGCTGCATCACCGTACGGCCGTGACTCGCCGCCAAACCGCGCCGCCTGGGCGAGGAACCCCGCCGGGTCGTCGGCGAAGCGGGCGGCGATCGGCTCCAGAGGAAGGAGGTGCGAACCATGGAGGTAGATCTGGCCGGACTTGAGCTCCGTCGGCTTCAGCAGCCGGCCGGTGGCCGGGATCCGCTGGGCGCCCAGCAGGTAGTGCAGGATCGACAGCTTCGAGAAGTACGCCGTCTTGGTGAGCACGAACTCGGACTCGGGGGACGAACCCTGCATCGCGCTCGTGCCCGGATCGACCGCGATTGGGTGCCCGAACACCGGCACGAGATAGCCCTTGTCCGCCGAGTATTCCACCGCCGCCCGCGCGCAGACGTCGGCGGGATCACACGCCGCCAGCCGTTCCCATGCCTGTGCTTCTCCCTGCACGTGCTGCTCCCGATGCCGAGACGCTGCGTGCCGTCTAGTTTAGCCTTCGGTCGTGCTAATGTTTCTGCACGGTCTGCTGCCATGTGCAGCGCGAAGCTACCACGGGGGAAGCACGTGAAGATCAAAGCCGCAGTCCTCAGGGAGATCAACAAGGGCTACAGCATCGAGGAGCTGGAGCTGGACCCGCCCAAGGAGGGTGAAGCCCTCGTCAAGTATGCGTACACCGGCTTCTGCCACAGCGACCTCAGCAACACCAAGGGCTTCACCAAGATGAACATGCCCATGGTGGCTGGTCACGAGGCCGCCGGCGTCGTCCAGGAAGTCGGCCCCGGTGTCACCCGGGTCAAAGTCGGCGATCACGTGGCCAGCGCCTGGATGTGCCCGTGCGGGGACTGTCCCGAGTGTCGCAAGGGCCTGGGCAACATCTGCTCGGGGACCTTCCCTCAGTTCGTCGGGGGGACCATGCTCGATGGCACCAGCCGCATGCGTGACGCGAAGGGGAACACGGTGCTGCACGGCAACTTCGTGTCCGGATTCTCCGACTACACCGTGGTGCCCGAGGGATCGCTGATCCCCGTCCCCAAGAACATGCCTCTGGATTGGGCCGCTCTCATGAGCTGCTGCGTCCCCACCGGTTGGGGTACGGCCACCAAGCTCGCGAACGTCCAGCCGGGTGACGCCTGCGCCGTTTGGGGACTCGGAGGCGTGGGGCAGAACGCCCTGCGGGCCGCTAAGATGCGCCAGGCCAACCCGCTCATCGCCGTGGATCTCGAAGAAGCGCGCCGCGACAAGGCGATGAAGCTGGGGGCCACCCACTTCATCAACAGCTCGAAGGAAGATCCGGTGCCCATCATCCAGCAATTGACGGGTGGCGGCGTCGACATCATCTTCGAGTGCAGCGGGGACCCGGGCGCGACAGTCCAAGCGTTCTGGGCTCTGCGCCCGAGCGGAAGGCTGATGCAGGTGGGCATCATGGGCGAGCACGAAGTGGCGGCCCTGAATCTCACGTTTATGGTGTTCGGACAGAAGTCCATCATCGGGGGGCTCTACGGCTCCATCTCCACCAAGGACGACATCCCCAAGTACGTGGAGTTGGCCATGAGCGGCGACATGATGCTGGACACCATCATCGAAGGAAACTTCAAACTGGAAGAGATCAACGACATCAGGGAGCAGGATGGAGCGGCGGGAACTGAGCGGCCGCTGGGTGTGCAAGTGGGATTGACCGAGGGGGATCTACGGAGGGGCATGTGGACACGATGAGCGGCGAACCCATGGCGGGGGCTTCCTCGCCCTGTGCCGACGAGCCGGCGGTCCTCGACGAGATCGAGGTGGAAGAGCTGGCTGTGGACGGCATCTGTGGGGTCTATTGAGTATCTGGTGCCGGCCTGGGTCCGCGTGCGACGCGAGGATTTCGGCCTGCTCTTCTACGATATCCGGTCCACGCGACTGACATTCGTGCGCTCCGGTGACAGCCTTGGAGCCTCCGCCCTTCACGGGTGCGAGGCGGGTCCTCCGCAGTGCACCAGCCGGGTGCCGACGGGCTGTGACTCCGCCTGCTCGACCCGGCGCGACGCTGGCCCGGCTTCTCGACGATCTCGACGGCGAAAGGCCTGCTCGTTGCCGCCGAGGCTGAGTAGCACTCCTCTCCGCTCGCCGGTGAACGTCACCTGGGAGGTCACCGAGGCGTGCAACCTCGCGTGCTCGCACTGCCTTTCGGCCGGTCTGCGGGCGCAGGCTCGGGGCGAGCTCGACCTCGAGGCAGTGCCGTGCGCTGATCGATGAACTGGCCTCGCTGCAGGTGTTCCAGGTGAACTTCGGTGGAGGCGAGCCCTTCCTTCGCCCCGACTTCCTCGAGATCGTCGGCTATGCCCGCGACCAGGGCATCACCACCTGCGTGAGCACCAACGGGACCCTGGTGGACGAAGCGCTGGTGGAGGCGCTTCTCGCGATGGAGTCCGCCGAGGCCGGCCCGGTCTATCTGCAGGTGAGTCTGGACGGCGCTCGGGCCGAGACGAACGATGCCATCCGAGGCCGGGGCACGTTCGACCGTATCCTCGAGGGCATCGAGGTCCTGGCCGGCGGCACTATCCCGATCTCAGTCTCAATATGGTGGTCACACGCCTCAACGCCGCCGAGGTGGGCGATTTCGACCGGCTTGCCCGCCGATACGGCGCCAAGACGAGGCTCTCCCGCTTCCGACCCTCAGGCGGAGGATGCAGCACCTGGGATGATCTGCGGCTGACGAGGGATCAGCTGGCTGGGCTGTCGGCGTTTCTGGGCGACCATCCGGAGATACTCACCGGGGATTCGTTCTTCGCCCTCACCCCCGACAGTCGGCGCGATCTGGGACTCAACATGTGCGGTGCAGCCAAGATGACATGCGCCGTGGCTCCGGACGGCAGCGTGTATCCCTGCGCCTTCCTCAGCGACCCCGCCTTTCTGGCCGGCAACGTGACCCATGACTCGCTCGGCGAGATCTTCGCATCCTCCCCGGTCTTCCGGAGGTTCCGCGAGCTGGAGGTGGGAGCGTGCCGGGGCTGCGACCGCTTCGCCGTCTGTCACGGAGGCTGTCCAGCGGTGGGATACTTTGTGACCGAGTCGATGGGTCTCCCTGACCCGGAGTGTCTGCGCGCGGTGATCCCCGCGGCCGTCGCCGGTGCGCCGACCAAGGAGGTGTGGTAGATCATGCAGTTCCCCAACCTGTTCAGCCCCCTGCGGATCGGGCGGGTGACCGTACCCAACCGGGTTTCGTTCTCGGCCCACCTGACGAACCTGGCGGAGAACGGTCTGCCGACTGAGCGCCTCACCGCCTATCTGGCGGCGCGGGCGCGGGGAGGGGCCGGGCTCATCATCACCGAGGAGCAGTCCGTTCACCCCACAGACCGCGCCTACGAACACCTCATCGAGGCTTTCCATCCGCAGGTGATCCCCGGCTACAGGCAGCTCACTCGGGAGGTCCATGCCTACGACACCCGCATCTTCGCGCAGCTCAACCACAACGGGCAGCAGTGCAGCGGCAGCCTCTCCCGACTTCCCGTATGGGCTCCGTCGCCGATGCCGGATGTGCTCTACCGGGAGACGCCCAAGGCCATGGAGATCGAGGATATCCGTGAAGTCGTGGAGTACTTCGCCCGTTCGGCCGTGCACGTCCGCGAGGGTGGGTTCGATGGGGTGGAGCTGCAGTTCGGCCATAGTTCTCTGGCGCGCCAGTTCATGTCGCCTCTCACCAACTTCCGCGGCGACGAGTACGGCGGCGACTTCGAAAACCGGCTGCGCTTCGGCCTGGAGGTCGTGGCGGCGGTGCGGGCCGCGATCGGGCGGACTTCACCTTGGGCGTACGTCTATGCGCCGACGAACTCATCCCGGGCGGCCTCAATCTGGAGGACGCCAAGCAGATTGCCCAGAGGATGCAGGCCACGGGCCACCTCGACTACTTCAACCTGACGCTCGCCACCTTCTACAACCTGTACCTGGTCGGCGGTCCCATGCACATGCCCCTGGGCTACGCTGTGCCGCTGGCCGCGGGCATCAAAGAGGTGGCCACCCTCCCGGTGTTCGCCACGGGGCGCATCAACGATCCGGCTCTGGCGGAGCGGGTCTTGGCCGACGGCCAGGCCGACATGATCGGCGTGGTGCGCGGACAGATCGCGGACCCCGATTTCGCCCGCAAGGCGCGGGAAGGTCGCACGGAGGAGATCCGCTACTGCATCGCCTGCAACCAGAACTGCTACGGCCGCGTGGGTCTGAACAAGACCATCGGTTGCGTCCAGAACCCGGCGATGGGGGCAGAGACCACCGAGGGCGAACATCATCTGCGCCCCACGTTGCGGAAGAAACGGGTGATGGTGGTCGGCGGAGGTCCGGCGGGGATGTGGGCGGCCAAGATCGCCACTCTACGTGGGCATGACGTCACCCTATACGAGAAGGGTGAGGAGCTCGGGGGACAGGTGCTCATCGCCGCGAAGGGTGCGGGACGCGACGAGTTCGGAGTGATCGTGCGCAACGAGAGGAATCAGCTGGCCCATCTCGGAGTGCCGGTGAAGCTGGGCGTGGAGGTAACGCCGGAGTTGGTCGCCGAGCAGCAACCCGACGCGGTGATCGTGGCCACGGGATCGCGGCCCAAGCGGTGCCCGGTGGGCGGGGCGGATGGTCCGGGAATATTCAACGTCTGGCAGGTGCTGAACGGGCGAGGCGGCACTCGGCCAGAAGGTGCTGCTCATCGACTACGACGGTCACCATCAGGCCACGGCCACGGCCGAGTTCCTGGCGGAACTCGGCAAGACAGTGCACGTGGTCACCTCGAGCCTGTTCGTGGGCTCCGACCTGGGGCCATCGCAAGACCTGTATCTGACGCGGCAGAGGCTGCTCCAGAAGGGGGTGACCTTCACGGCCGACTTCGCCGTCATGGAGATCAAAGGACTGGACATCCACGGCTTCAACGTCTACTCGAACGTGTGGGATGTCATAGGCGGCTACGACAGCATCGTCACGGCGATGGGCAACGACGCCGACGAGAGCCTCTACTTCGCCCTGAAGGGCATACCCGCCGCCGAGGCCGGGAAGATGCTCGAGCTGTACCGCATAGGCGACTGCGTGGCGCCGCGCAAAGTGGACATGGCCATCCACGAGGGCTATATGGCAGGGAAGCGCGTGTGAACAGGCCGGATGAGACGTCCCCGGCGCGGCCGTACCTGAAGCTGCACCCATCCTGGTGGTGTTGGCGCCGGTCGCTGACGGCGATGCGGTCGCGGCGGGCGCCCGCCGGGCCCTCCTGGCCGAGGCCGGGCGGCTGGCCGTGGCTCTCGGTGTTCAGACCCGGCACGTGGCCTGGCCTGCCGGTCCTGAAGTGGACTTCGATTCGCTCGCGGCCGCGCTTGCCGAGCTTGCTCGGGACGCGCGGCCTGTCGCCATCCTGGTTCAGGATGGCGTGGCCGGGCGACAACTGGCGCCCGCGCTCGCGCACCGCTTGGGCACCGGCGCTGTCCTGGGCTGCAGCGACGCGCGCGCGCTGCGAGCTGCATGGGGAGGAAGGCGGACCGGGCGGCACGTCCCTGGTGTTCGCGAAGCCCGTCTACGGAGGGTGGCTGGAGCAGGAGGTCGCTCGCAGCGGAGGGCTTCGTGCCCATCGTCACCCTCGATCTCGAGGGCATGGAGGTCATGGACGGCCCGGACGGTGCTGAGGCCGCAGAGTCGTTCGTCGAGCCCGAGACGGTGGGGTTCACTCCGCCGGCTCTGCCCCGCGTCCGCCATGTGGAGACCGTGCCTCCGGACCCACGGTCGGTCGATCTCGTCCACTCCAGGCGCATCGTGGCCGCCGGTATGGGCACCGCCGGCGACGACCTGCTCGCGGCGGTCCAGGAACTGGCCGGACTGCTGGAAGGCTCGGTCGGGGCTACCCGGCCCGTGGTCGACGAGGGGCTGCTGCCCAAGGAACGGCTCATCGGGCAGACGGGGAGGACGGTCACTCCCGACCTCTACGTCGCCCTCGGGGTCTCCGGGTCGCCTCATCACGTCGCCGGCGTTCGCAGGGCCGACAGGGTCGTCTCCGTGAACCGAGACGTGCGGGCCCCCATCTTCCAGTTCTCGGACGTGGGCTTCGTCGCCGACCTCGAGGCGGTGCTGCCCGCTCTCGTCGAGAAGATAGAAGCGTGGCGGGATGCTCCCGCAGGTGGCGACAATGCCTGATGGCCATGCCCGATAGCTTCGACGCGATAGTCGTCGGCGCCGGACCCGCCGGGACGAGTGCCGCTCTGGGCCTGGCTCGGAGCGGAGCCAAGGTGCTGTTGCTCGAGCGCGGTGAGTATCCGGGGGCAAAGAACATGTTCGGCGGCATGACGGCCTACTGCCCCGCCCCGGAGGAACTGGTGCCCGGCTTCTGGGCGAGGGCGCCGTGGGAACGAGCGGTGATCAAGCGGGTGCTGACCGTGACGAGCGAAGGTTCCACTATCTCGCTGACCTTCCAGGCCGGTTCCCGATCGGACCAGCCGTCGGTGGGCGCCGGATCGACGTCCGACCGCGGCCTCACCGCGTTCACTCTCTTCCGGCCTCGCTTCGATCGCTGGTACGCCGACCAGGCGGTCGCGGCAGGCGTGACCTTGCTCAACGGATGCCGGGTCGAGGGTCTGGTGATGTCCAAGGGGGCCGTGAGCGGAGTCCGGGTGGCCGGGATCGACGACATCATCACGGCGCCCCTGGTGATCGCCTGCGACGGGGTGCTGTCGTTCCTGGCCAAGGAGGCCGGCCTTCATGGGGGCTTCAAGCCGGAGCAGGTGGCGCTGGGAGTGCGCGCCCTCTACGCGATGACCGAGGAGGAGATCGACGAAAGGTTCGGATTGGGGGGCAGGGAAGGGGCCACACAGGAGTTCCTGGGGTGTACGGAAGGGGTGCGCGGGGGCGGCTTTGTCTATACCCAGACGGACACCGTCTCCGTGGGACTCGTGTTCCATCTCGACTCCCTGAAGCAGCGGGGGATACCTCCCTACGAGTTGCTGGAGCGCTTCGTGGCCTCAGGTCCGGTGGCGCCACTGCTGCGCGGAGCCAGGATGGTCGAGTACTCGGCTCATCTTCTGCCGGAGGCGGGCATGAGCATGGTGCCGCGCCTCTCGACGGGCGGCCTGCTGGTGGCCGGTGACGCAGCCGGCTTCTGCTATACGAACGGGCTCACCCAGGAGGGTATGAACCTGGCGATGACCTCCGGCCTCATCGCCGCTCGAGTGGCCTCTCAGGCGCTGACTGCCGGGGACTTCACTGCGGCCCGGCTTTCGCGCTACGGGAGCGAGCTCAAAGAGAGCTTCGTCCTTCGCGATCTCTCCACGTTCGGTCGCGCGATCGACTTCATGCACCACGATCGGCTTTTCACCGTCTATCCGCAACTGGTGGGCGCCTTGATGGAGGACCTCTATCGCTCGGACGGGTCTCCCAAGGCCAAGATCGGACGTCTCGTACGCCGCGCCGCCAAGGGCCGGGTGTCGACACGACGGCTTGTCGCCGACCTTCTGGAGGCGGGGAGGGGGTACGTGTGATACCCGACGAGATCTTCGACCTGGTGAGCTATCGCATCCACCCGGAGGCACATATCCGCTTGGACCAGGAGGTGTGCCGTGGCTGCGACCACCGGGCCTGCACTTTCTCCTGCCCGGCCCGCTGCTACACCTGGAGCGAGGAGCGGGCGCGTGTGGACTTCGCATACGAAGCTTGCCTGGAATGCGGGACCTGCCTGCTCGTCTGTGATCAGGGAGCCCTCGACTGGCACTATCCCCACGGAGGATACGGTGTGCGCTTCCGTCTCACCTAGCGTCTGCGGAGGCCCTGCCATGACTCGCCGCGCTTCTCCAGGCGTGCGGCGATGAGGGTCTTGGTACTGCTCGAAGTGGGCGCGGATATCCGCATCCCGCCTCAACGGGACCCGAGGAGTGGTCGGGTGAGGGAGGAGTGGCTTGTCCGCGAAGTCGATCCAGCGAGCGCCCGCGCTGTCGACCTGGCCCTGGCCCTCACCGCAGACAGACCGAACGGCCGCGTGACCGCATTGCATCTGGGGCCTCCCGAGCACGACTCGGTTCTGCACCATGCGCTTGCCCGGGGATGCGCGCGAGCGATCCGCGTATGGGACGACGAAGCCGCCGAAGGTCGGACAGCGGGCAAGGCGCTGGTTCTGGCGGCCGCCGCTCAGGTCGCCGGCTACGACCTGGTCCTGACCGGGAACAGGGGCGTCATCGGCATGGCCGGCCAGCTTGGGGTGCTCCTGGCGGGTCACCTGGACATCGCGTGCGTGACCGAGGTCGGCGACGCGAGCCTGTCGGCCGACTCGCGCCGTCTGGAGGCCACCCGTCATCTCGATGGCGGCGCTCAGGAGAGGATCGATGGCACGCTGCCGCTTGTCGCCACCGTTTCGGCGCAGGCGCAGAGCGGTGGCGACCGCATCCCGGAGGACGTACCTGCTCGCGCGCAGCTGGCGGCGCGCGAGCGCGAGATCACGGTGTGGACCCTCGCCGACCTGGGTGTGGGGCCGGGCGCGGTCGCAGCAGCCGATCGACCGCTGATGTACGGCCCCGCGCGCCTCCGTCAGCCGCGATTCCATCCGGTCGCTGCTCCTGACCCGGCGCTCCCGGCATTCGACCGCATCCTGGGATTGGTGCGGGGATCGGTACGGCGCCGCGAGGGGCGGGTCTTCCGGCGTTCGGCTGCCGAAACCGCGCAAGAAGTCTTCGAGATCCTCCGAGACGAGGGCTGGCTCGACCACCTGCGGTCCCCCAGCCCGGCCGCCGCTTCTGCTGAGGATGGCCTGCCGGCTCCGGAGGCGGGCGGCCGCAGGTGATCCCCCTGGAGTACCGGCTGCGCGAGCCGGTGCGGCTCGAATCGGCAGGCGGCGGGACCTGGCGGGTGGTGTGCGAAGAACCTCTCACCGTTCTCACGGTCAACACGGCTGCCGCACGGCTCCTCAAGCGGACCCGCCACGGTGCTGCCGTCGCCGACCTCGCTCAGGGTCTTGCCGTCCCAGAGGAGCGGATCTTCGAACTGTGCGAGTATTTCCGGTCCCGGGGGGTCCTCGATGTCCGTCGCGCTTCGGTCGACGCGGTTCCCGGGGTCACGGCTGTCCGCCCCTCGGTCACCGTGATCGTCCCTGTTCTGGACAGGGCCGAGGAACTTGGGGAGTGCCTGGCCGCGCTTGCGTCTGTCGACTACCCTTCTGACCGGCTGGAGGTGGTCGTGGTGGACGACGGGTCCGAGGATGGCGGCGCGGTCGCACGTGCCGCCGCCCGCTACGGTGCCCGGCTGCTCACCAACGAGCGGAACCGGGGTCCCTCCTTCTCCCGCAACCGCGCGGCGAGTGTCTCCACCGCCGAGATCCTGGCCTTCGTCGACAGCGACTGCGTGCCCGAGCGCTCGTGGCTCAGCGACCTTGCCCCCTATTTCTCCTGGGACACGAGTGGCAGCTGTGGGCGGGCGCACGGTCGGTTACTACACCGACTCGCTGCTGAACAGGTACGAAGAGGTCTTCTCCCCGCTGGACATGGGACGGTACTTCGTCGTCAAGGGGAAAGGCGCGGACACCTTCTACGTGCCGACCTGCAATCTACTGGTCCGCCGCTCCGCGTACGCAGCGGCGGGCGGTCTGCGCGAGGATCTGCGCGTGGGCGAGGATGTCGACCTGTGCTGGCGTCTTCGCTCTACCGGCTCCTACGTCCTCTACGCGCCCGAGGGGATCGTCCGCCACAAGCATCGCGACCGTCTCGCCGCCGCGCTGCGCCGGCGGGCGCAGTATGGGACGTCCGAAGCGGCTCTCTACCGACTCCACCGCGACAAGCGCAAGCGATTTCCCTTGGCGCCCGCGGCACTCGCGACTGTCGCCCTGGTCTCCGCGGCTCTGGTGTTCCGTGAGCCACGACTATTGCCCCTGAGTCTGGGCCCTGGCCTGTACGACGGGATGCGCCGGATGTCCCGGCTCCGACAGGCTGGGGATCGACCTGCCCGCGGATGTCGTCTGGTCCTCCACTCTGCGCGGACACCTCTCCATGCTCTATTTCATCTATTTCCATCTCACGAGGTACTACCTGGGTCCTCTCGCGGTGGGCGGCGCGGTGGCTCCGGGCCTGTGGGCTCTCGAAGCAGGGGCAGTTCTCTACTCCGCTGCCGTCGACTACTCCACTCGGCGGCCTCGCCTGCCGTTCCCCGTCTTCTTGGCCTACTACGTGGCGGAGCACGCCGCCTACCAAGCGGGCGCGATCGCCGGCTGCCTCCGTTCCAGGTCTTTTCGCTCGTACCTCCCCGTCTTCGAGCGACGGGGCCTTCCGGCAGGCGGGGACACGGGTGGCCCACGTCAGTCTTTTCTGAGCTAGGATGAGACCATGATCAAGGGCGAGAAGATCTACCTTACCGAGCTCGACTGGGCGAACTCGGAGATCATCCGAGGCTGGCTCAACGATCCCGAGGTCAACAGGTACCTGTTCGTGGGGCATACCCCAATAACCCAAGAGGAAGAGCGCCAGTATTTCGAAGCACAGGCCGCCTCGCCCGACAGGCGCACGTTCGAGATCCACGCGGCCGAAGACGGGCGCTATCTGGGCAATGTGGGGCTCAAAGGCATCCATCCGGTTCACCGACACGCAGAACTCGGTCTGGCGATCGGGCGCAAGGAAGACTGGGGCAAGGGCTTTGGCGCGGACGCCATCGTCACGTGTCTCCGCTACGGCTTCGACACCCTCGGCCTTCACACCATCAAGATCCGGGCCCACGAGGATCACGTCCGCGCGCTCGAACTCTACCGGCGTGTAGGTTTCGTGGACGTGGGCAGGGAGCGCGAGACCGTTTTCCAACACGGCCGCTTCGCCGACTACGTCGTGCTCGATATGCTCGATACCGAGTTTCGCGAGCGGTACGGTGCGGGAGGGTAGCGCTGCAGAGGCGCCGCGCCAATGAGGGGATCGTCTGGAGAGGAAACCCGTGACGAAGGAGGTGCTGCGTGAGCGGTGGGACGTACAAGATCATCGAACTGGTGGGAACGAGCACTGAGTCGTGGGAAGCGGCGGCCAGGTCGGCCATCGCGGAGGCGACCAAGCATCTGCAGGACTGCCGCATCGCCGAAGTGACCAAGATGGACGTGCGGCTCGAGAACAATGCGATAGCCGAGTACCGTACCAGGCTCGCCGTCTCGTTCAAGTATCACGAGGAGATCGACTAAGACCGGTGGCAATCCCGCGAAGGAGGCGCGCCGAAAACGCGAGGCCGGGCGATATCGCCCGGCCTCGCGCCGTACCTGTGCCTATCTGCTTGCGCCGACTCAGATAAAGATGATCTGCGCGCCTTCTGTCATGTCGAGGAAGTCGCTGACGGTGACGATGTCGAGCACCCCGTCGATGAAATCCTCCTTCTTGAGTCCCATCATGTCCACCGTCATCTTGCAGGCGTAGAGCTTCGCGCCTCCGTCCACAAGCATCTCCATATACTCATGGATGGGCGGCGCTTCGACCCCCTTGATCTTCTTCTTCATGATCCACGTGGCGAACCTGGTCATGCCGGGGATGATGCCCATGAGGTTGGGGATCCCGAGGTTGCCAGGCACGCCCATCATGCTCATCTTCATGCTGGTGTTCGCGACAGGCGCGATCTGCAGTTTCTTAATGCGTTTCTTCGTGATCATGTCCATGCCCCAGAAGGTGAAGAACAAGGTCACATCGATGCCGTTGCCCAGGGCGCCCCAGGCCATGATCGGCGCGGGATAGGCCATGTCCAGTGCGCCCTTGGAGCAGATGAACGCGATGTGGCGATTCTCATCAGCCATGTCTCTCTCCCTTGAAGTCGAGTCGATATATCAGAAAGCAGCCGCTTCGGAGTATCTCGGTCAGACGCAGCCTTCGGGCTTGCCCAGTCCGGCTATGCGGGCCGCCTTCTTGGCGGGGCCTTTCGGAAAGAGCGCAAAGATCTGTTTGGTGTTGACCCCGGTGCCCGTGGTTATCTGGCGGAGCGTGGGGGATTTCCCGTTCTTTGCCTCCCGGCGCGACCATTCGATCACCTGCCAATGGGCGTCGGTGAGTTCGGGGATGCCTTCCTCCGCCGCGATCTCCACGGCGATCTCCTTGGTCCACTCGCTGGGGTCCGTCATGAAGCCCTCTTCGTTCACCTGCACTTCTTTGCCTGCGATAACCCGGGTTGCCATGCCTGCCTTCCTTCTGGTAGTGGGTCTCGATATCGCGAAGTCCGTGATGCTACTTCTCTGTGCCGCTCTTCGGCACGGCTGCCGCCTCGGTGCTCTGTCGTGGCTTCCGCCCGATGGCGCGCAGCACGCGCATCATGACCGCGAGCCCGCGTCGAACATCGGGGTCGCGGATCTGTCTTGAAGGAGGGACCGGGTGGAAGGCTCAGCGGGCTCGTCAAGTCCCTTGAAGGCTCCCACCAAGACCACGAGGTTGTCGGCCAACCTGTCGACATCTTCTGGCGTCAGCGATGCAGCCACCTTGTCGATGGCTCGGGCTCCGCCCTTGGCTAGGGCGAAGTAGCCCCTCTGCTCTGCCGTCTCGAACTGGTCGGTGATCTTCTCGAAGACGCTTGTAGCGAGTGGCCCCGCTGTCTGGGCGAGGTCCATGAAGCTCTCCAGCTGGTCGAGCATCCTGTCGATGTTGCGCCCGCTGCGCAGGAGCCGCTTGACGAGCCGCAAGATGTCGCAGAGGTCGATGTACTCCTGGATCTCGTCGAGTTGCTCGGTGACGATGCCGATGGCCTGATTCGCGATAGGCACGACATCATCGATCAGTTCGGTCCGCTCCTGCTGTCTGCGTGCGTCAGCCTGCGCCTGCTCGATCAGGTAGCCGACTTGGACCGAAAGGACATCGAGCTTCTCGTTGAGCGCATCGAGCTCGGATGGAGCGGGTGCCGCGGTCGAGGGCTCTGGTAGCTGGTTCATGCCGCCACCCTTCACTTGCGGAGCTTGCCCGACATGCTCATACGCGCGGGCAGAGGCAGTTCCTGGCCCTTCAGCAGGATGTTCCAGTACATCCAGCGGAACATCATTTTGCCCCAATGGTTCATCTCAGATTCCTGGAGAAGGGCGAACGGGCCCATTCCGGGCAGTGGGTAGCGGCCAGGAAGCGGCTCGACGTCGTAGTTGAAATCGATCAGGAGGCCCTTGCCGAAGCCGGACTCGATGAAGCAGTTGGTGTGGCCGTCGTACTTGGGGCTGGTCTCGAGTCCGTCCAGGTAGCGGACGAAGTTCTCAGCAAAGCAATCGACCGCGAAATGCGCCCCGGAGCCGCTCTTCGAGGTCGGCAACGCGGCGGCGTCGCCCAGGACAAAGATGTTCGGGTACTCGTCTGACAGGAAGCTGTGCTTGTCGACGGGCACGTAGTTGAGCTCGTCCCCCATGCCCGACCGGGCGATCAGATCGTCGCCCTTGTTGAGAGGAACGGTCACCAGCAGGTCGTACTCGAGCTCGGTCTCGTCGTAGTGCACCAGTCTTCTTCGCATCGGGGTCGACGTGCTCGACCAGGAACTCGGGCACGACCTTGATGCCCTTGCCCTCCAGGATGTCGCCCAGATACTTGGAGGCGATGGGCTTGGTGAAGGCACCCGGTAGAGGGGTCGCGTAGATGAGTTCCACCTGGTCGCGGATCCCTTGCTCGTGAAAGAACCAGTCGGCCAGCATGATGAACTCGAGAGGCGCGACGGGGCACTTTATGGGATTCTCCACGACATTCAGAACCAGCCGTCCGCCCTGCCACGTCCGCAGATGTTTCGCGAGCGCGAGCGCGCCTTCGAGGCTGTAGAAGTCGAACATCGACCGGTGCCACTCGGGCCCTTCGAGGCCCGGGGTCTCCTCGGGGTGGATATCGGTGCCCGTGGCGATGACGAGCACGTCGTAGCTGAGTATGGTCCCGTCGATCGAGCTTGACCCGGTTCTTGTCTGGCTCGATGACATCGGCCCTTGCTTTGACAATGTCCACGCCGGCCGGGATGAAGTCTCGCCGGGGCTTGACGACGTCGTTCTTGCTGTACATGCCGAAGGGAATGAACAGGAACCCGGGTTGGTAGTAGTGGGTCTCCACGGGGTCGACTATCGTTATCTTCCACTCGTCGGTGTCGAGTGTCCGGCGAAGGCGGTTCACCACCATGGTGCCCGCGGTCCCGGCGCCGATGACCAGCAATCGTTTCATCTAGTTCGAACCCCCTAACACGTCGGACTGTGTATCGAGCGCATCCAAGAGACCGGCCGCCGATTGGAGCGATTGCCCCTCCGCCCGGTGCTCGTCCACCAGGGCCTGACGTATGAGCCCGCAGGCGTCGATGAACTTCGGATTGGTGATGGAGTAGTAGACGGTCTGGCCCTCTTTGCGGGGGCGAACCAGCAACGCTTGGCGCAGGATGCGCAGGTGCTGCGACACATTGTGGACGGAGATTCCAAGCTCTTCCGCGAGATCGCCTACACGGCGCTCGCCCTCTTTGAGGCTGTACATGATCGCCAAGCGATACTCACTGGCCAGCGCCTGGCACAGCTGCGCGTGAAGCTTGAAGAGAGGACGCATGTCCACTTGCGCGTCCCCCCGCGCCGTCCCAGGTTGTCCAGAAGTCACATTTTCATGTTCGCGTGTTTGCATAATTCCCTATATACATCATCCTCGAGCTTGTGTCAAGCTTTTCACATTGTGGCGGCGGAAGACAAACGCTGGGAGTCCGGCGCCAAGCTGCGCAGTCTGTCTGGCCCTGGCGCCTCTCCCGCGCCGCGTCCTGCTTGCACCGCGATATCTTCGTCAATCTGCGCGTTCAGGCGATTTTATGCATTGACAAGTCGCGTCTGTTTTCCTAGTGTGGACATTCTCGACTATGCAAACTGCCTATGCAGTGTGAGATCCCTCCTGGACAGAGGAGGAGCCTGGCCGAGGGTCAAGGGGACCTAACGTGGAAGGGGTGGTATATGCGAGGCAAAGCAATTCCCATGTGGTCTATCGTCGGGGCGCTGATCGCCGTCATTGTGCTGGTGGTCGCGATGTCGTCGATAGCGCTCGCGGGCATGCCTTCCGACCAGGGCGTGAAGGATCCGAAGATCGACAACCGTCCGGATCCGCTGACCACGAAGCAGTTGGATATGAAGAAGGCGGCTCTGGAGGCCAAGGCCAAAGGCAAGGCCTACGGGACGATCGCCGAGGTAGCACGCGGACAGTATGTGGAGTTGGTCCGCGAGGGCACTGGACAGATTTGGACCGTCCTCGGTGAGTTCTCTGACCTGACACACAACAGTCTCGCTCAACCGGATAGGACGGTCGACAACACCTCCATCTGGGTGTCTGACTTCAATCGGGCCTACTACATGGACCTGCTGTTCAATGGCGCCAAGGGTGCCAACTCGATGCTCAATTTCTACCTCGAGCAGTCCTCGGGCAGGTGGGGTGTCGACGGCGACGTAACTGATTGGGTGCCGTCCCGGCAACCAGCCGCCGAATATGACGACAATCCTGATTCCCAGGTCTGGAACTTCCTGCAGGATTCCATCAACGGCTGGTACGCTGCGGAGATCGCCGCGGGCAAGACTCCTGCGCAGATCAACGAATACCTGAGCCAATTCGACGTCTGGGACCGTTATGACTACAACGGGAACGGCGACTTCGATGAGCCGGACGGCTACATCGACACCTTCCAGTCTGTGCATGCCGGCCAAGGCGAAGAAGGGGGTGGCGCACCCTGGACCATCTGGAGCCACAGCTGGTATGCGCACTATGAACTCGAGGGCCTCGCCGGTCCGGACTTCAACATGCTCGGCGGTATCCAGATTGGTGACAGCGACTACTGGGTCGGCAAGTACACCATCCAGCCGGAAGACGGTGGTGTCGGCGTGTTCGTGCATGAGTACGGACATGACCTGGGTATACCGGACCTCTATGACTACTACGGCGAGAACGGCACCGGCTTCTGGACGCTGATGTCGAGCGGTTCCTGGCTCGACGACGGCAAGGACACCATCGGCAACAAGTCCAGCCATATGGG
This sequence comes from uncultured Actinomycetota bacterium, assembly GCA_963822135.1. GTDB lineage: Bacteria > Actinomycetota > Thermoleophilia > RBG-16-64-13 > RBG-16-64-13 > CAIQPS01. The sequence continues at coordinate 52,044 of CAWGGI010000010.1, forward strand.
CGCCTGGGAGAAATTCCAGCTCGGCTGGCTGAAGTACGAAGTGGCTCGAGCGGGCGTCAAGTCGGTTCACAAGCTCGGCCCGCTGGAGTACAACACCAAACAGGCACAGGGCGTGTTCGTTGTCTTGCCGCAGAAGCCAGTAACGAGGCACATCGCCGATCCGTTTGAGGGTAGCTACTTCTACTTCAGCGGCTCCGCCAACGACCTCAACAACAAGATGACCAAGGCCTTCACGCTTGGGCCGGCGAGTACGCTTGACCGCCAAGGTCAACTACGGCATTGAAGAAGGCTACGACTTCGCCAACGTGATCGCATCAACGGATGGCGGCGCCACATGGCAGACCGTTCCGACCAATCTGTCGAACTCGACGGTCGAGGCAAACGGGATCGAAGGATTCTCGGGTGGTTGGGTCGACCTGACGGTGGATCTGTCGGCCTACACCGGCAATGTGATGCTTGGGTTCCAGTACAGGAGCGACGGCGGCGTCAACTACGACGGCTTCATGATCGATGACATCGAGTGAGCGGCTATCCGTCGATGGCGCTGAGGCCGACGCCGGTTGGACCTTCGCGGGCTTCCGCGTGACCACTGGTACCGAAGACAAGATGTACAACCAGTACTATGTCGCCGAGTATCGTACCTACAAGGGTTACGACTCGACACTCAAGGTCGGTCCGTACTACTTCGGGTATCTGAACGACCCGCTGCTCGCCAACTTCGTCGATCACTTCCCGTATCAGGATGGTCTGCTGATCAACTACTGGGATACCTCCCAGGCAGACAACAACACCGGGCTGCATCCGGGGCAGGGACTGTTGTTGCCCATTGACGCTCACTACAACACCCTATACCGCGGTGGATGGGCCGAAGTGGCGCAACCGCATCCAGACGTATGACTCCACGTTCACGCTTGGCGCCGACGGACGGCATTCCGAACATCCACCAGAACAGCGTGCTGTCGCCGGTGCCGAAACTCCCGGCCGTCAAGTTCTTTGATGACCGGACCCTGCACTACGACACCACGAACCCGCTCGGAAGCGTTATGCACCCGAACACAGGGACACGGATCACCATTCAGAGCATCAGCGCGCAGTATGGCTTCATGCAGATCGAAGTGCGGCCTGTGAAGTAGGTCTGCTCGCACTCCGCTAGCAGCCGAACTCGGCAGTCAGAGAGGCTCCCGGGCTTTCGCCCGGGAGCCTCTCTTTTTTGGCGTCACTCTGCGAGTAAGAGAGTCGCGCCACGCGAGCCGCGCCGAGATCAGCCGGGCGACCTACTCCCCCGGTGCGGCCGGGAGGCCTCAGTCTCGGGCGGGGCTTACGCGGCCCCGGCCGCCCGTTGGGCGGCGGCGGCGTTGTCCACGGCGATCCGAGCCGCGGAGCGCTGCTTGACCGGATCCAGCCGCAGCGCGACCACGAGGTTGATCAGGGCGAACCCGCAGGCGATGTAGAAGGGGATCTGGTACCCGGTGTAGTTGAGGATGAACCCTGCGGCCACCGGCACCACGATGGCCGTGGCATGCAGGATGGTGACTCCCATGGCCAGGCTGGACGGCACGTCCTCGTAGACAGCTATCTTGCGCAGATAGGTCGACCCACCGATGAACGACAGCGGCGACACCAGGGTGTAGATGATGTAGAAGAAGGTGGCCAGCCACACGTTTCCAGAGAGGGCAAAGCCCGCGAGGACAATGACGTAATAGACGCTGACGATGGAGAGCGTTCTCCGCTCTCCGCGCCGGTCGACCCAGCGACCGAATCGTGCGGCGGTGATCATGCTCAGGAAGGTGATGCCCATGAACAGCAGGGACATGTGGGTCACGGTATATCCGAACTCCTTCACCAGCACCATCAGCCCGAAGGAGAACAAGATCTGCTGGCGTGCGCCGTCGAAAAGGCACAACAGGTAGTAGTAACGGTACTCGCGTTTGAAGACGATCGGCTCCCTCTTGGGCGCGACTGCCCGAAGCTCGCCTTCATGCAGGTGAGGGAACCGCCAGATAGCGATAGCTCCCAGGAACGCCACCACTCCCAGGATGATGAAGGTCAGGTTGTAAGGCGCCTCGCTGGCGAAGTGAAACAGGAGGAAGATCATCACGTAGGCCGCCAGAGTGCCGCCTTGGGTGAAGGCACCCATCTTGCCCAGGATGTGGCCACTCCGCTCCTGAGTGGTGAGGCTCATGCCCAGCGAGGCCTGGGTCTGGAGCACCATGTGGAACCCGAAACTGGTGATGAGCACCCAGGGGATGACTGTCGCGAAACTGTCGGCCGTTCCGAAGAACATATAGCCGAGCGCAAGGACGATCATAGCCCCGGCCGTCACCTTCTGGAGGGAGATCCGGTAGAGAAGGGCGCTCAGGAAGATCAGCACGAACCCGCCGACCTCGCGGATGGCCGTGATGTAACCGAATTGCGGCCCCGAGAACTCGAGCACATCGTTGAAGTAGTTGGTGACGATGCTGTTGTGCGCGTTCATGGCAAAGCCAAGGCACGCCGACATCGTCGCCAGCATGATGAATCCACGTCCTCCAGGTGTGCGCCACATTGCGCGCAAAAGGACCCTCCGTCGCCGAGATCCAAGGATTGGGGGCTATTGTACTCTTGTTGAGCGGGCGTTTCAGTTCCGGCCCTCTCAGGGGGTACGGAGCCTGGACGAGGGCTGCCGTGGCCGACCGCGGCGGATGCCGGTCGCCGACCACCCGCGTGGCCGACCACCCGCGTGGCCGACGCATTGCCTCGGGTGCTTCACGGGAGTACCTTCTGCGGATGCCCCCAAGTCAAGACAACATGCACGCGACGGCAGGCTCGGGTCCCCCGGAGCCCACGCCGGCGGGCACCGCGGCTGAAGGGGCCCCCGGAGCCGCGGGCGCTGCTGAGGCCCCGTCCGCTGCGCCGGTGGCCGCCGACCCCTCCGCCGCGCGGGCTTCTGCCCGCCGCGATTCGACTACCGCGGTTCTGCTGGTTGTCGCGGTGGGCCTACTGATGCAGGCGGGCTCGGCCGTCGCGGTGCTGGTGATCGATGCCGTCGGTGTCGTGGAGGCTCTGTGGCTGCGGACGACCCTTGCCGCGCTGATACTTGCAGCCGTTCGGCCTCGGTCGGTCCGGTTCCCCGCGAAGAGCGAGCGGCTACCTCTTCTCGCCCTCACCCTCAGCCTGGTAGCGATGAACTTCAGCTTCTACGAAGCCATCAGCCGCGCGCCGATAGGGATCGTGGTGGCCATCGAGTTCTTGGGACCGCTGGGGGTGGCCGTTGCGGGTTCGCGCCGCCTGCTCGACGGTCTCTGGGTGGTGCTCGCGGGGCTGGGCATCGTCCTGCTGGCGCAGCCTGGCGGCAACGTCAGCGCCGGCGGCCTGTTGTTCGCTCTGCTCGCGGCTGCCTTCTGGGCGGCGTTCATCTTGACAGCGAAGCGTGCCGTCACCATGGTCGGGTCGGTGAGGGCCACGCTGACCATGCTCCTTGGCTCCGCGGTGATCATCACCCCCATCTGGCTCATCACAGGTGTCGAGATCGCCGGTCAGGGCAAGGCCCTGCTTCTGGGGCTGGTGGTTGCCCTGCTGTCGTCCGCGCTGCCGTACGTCCTCGAGTTGGCAGCCATCAAGCGTGTCCGCCCGTCGACCTACGGCGTGCTTCTCAGCATCGAGCCGGCCATCGCAGCGTTCATGGGCTACATCATCTTGTCGCAGCGCCTTGCCCTGCGGGAGATACTCGGGATCGTATCGATCGTCATAGCGGCCGCGGGGGCGGCGTGGACCAGCGCAGCCGACGTGCCCCGGCCCCGCGACCGACGGAAGTCATCCTGATGGCAGTAGACGCCGGCGGTGTCGGCGAGAAGCGCGGCAGCATGCCGCTCGCCGTGGCGGCGCTCGCGGGCCAGTCGGTCTTTCTGGGCTACAACTGGGTGGTCATGAAGCAGGGCCTGCAGTACGCCGACCCCTGGCCCTTCACCGCCCTCCGCTGCGGTCTAGGAGCGGTCGCCTTGTTCGTAGTACTGCTCGTTCTCCGACGCCCGCTGCGTCCGACCCAACCCGCGCTCACCGCTCTGCTAGGCCTACTCCAGACTACGGGGATGATCGGCCTGCTCATGTGGGCTCTCGAGAGCGGCGCTGCCGGCAGGGTCTCTGCCCTGGTGTACACCATGCCCTTCTGGGCCATGATGCTGGGCTGGGTCTTCTTGGGCGAGCGCGTGGAGGGTCTTCGCTGGCTAGCCGTCTTCTTCTCGCTGGTCGGCCTTGTCCTGGTGCTCGATCCGGCCCATCTGGGCGGTAGCCTGCAAAGCAAGCTGCTGGCCATCGGTTCGGGCATCTCCTGGGCGGCGAGTGCTGTCGTCGTCAAACGCATACGCGCCCGCGGCCCCACCGACGTCATCAACCTGACAGCTTGGCAGATGCTCTACGGCAGCATCCCTATCATTGTCATTGCCGTGTTCACGACCTCCCGTCCGATCGAATGGACCGGTGCCTTTGTCGCGGCACTGGCCTACAACGTCATACCGGCCACGGCGATCGCCTGGGTGTTGTGGCTCTACGTGCTGCAGGTGCTGCCCACGGGAGTGGCTGGCATAAGCACCCTGGCGACACCAGTCATCGGGATCGTCGCCGCGGCAGCGGTGCTCGGGGAGCGGGTCACGACCCTGGAAGCGTTCGGCATCGCCTGCATACTCGTCGCCCTTCTCGTGCTGATGATCCAGGGCTTGCCACTTCGGAGGAGGCCCAAGGGACAGGAAGCCGCGGGCGCGACCGGCGAAGGTGCCGGGCTGGCGGACCGCCCGCCCGGTCCCTCGGAAAGCGACCGTCAGGCGACGCCGTCTAGCAGGCAGCCAGAGCCGCCGCCGGACCGCATGCCGCGCGTGCCCTACTAGACCTTGCCTTCGCGCACCAACCGGGCGAAATGCTCGAACGTGCGATCGTACGTGCGCTCTGCCTCGGTCGGAAACGCACACGCCGGCAACTCGCGGCTCCTCAGGTGGTAAGCGATGCAGTCGCAGCACACACCTTTGCGCGAGCACGAAGACCAGCTGCAGTTGCAGCGGGCAAGGTTGGTCTCCTTCTTACATTCCATGTGGCTTTCCCGTCCTGTGGAGCGTTTCTGTCGCTGGGCCGTTGCCGGATGCCTGTCGCGGCCGGCGCGTCCGCTTGCGGGCGGACCTGGCCGGTGTCATCATCCCTCATGATGCGCTCGCTGACTATCACCGAACTCGAAGAAGCCTCCGGCATCCCGCGCAGTACCATCTACTACTACGTGCGCGAGGGTTTGCTGCCCACGGCTCAGAAAGCTGCCGCGAGCCGAGCCGTGTACAGCGACCAGCATCTCGGGCTGCTTGCCGATATCAGCCGGCTCAAGGACGAAGGACTGCCGCTTCGCGCCGTCAAGGAGCGCCTCGCCTCCAAGGTCGCGGCGGCGCGGGCCCTCGACGTCGACTTGGTGGCGGAACAAAACGAGCAGACCCGGCAGGCCATCCTGGCGGCTGCCGCTCGGTTGTTCGTCCGCAAGGGGTACAAGCGTACCCGCGTCACCGACATCATCGATGAGGTCGGGATCACGGCCCCGGTCTTCTACGGCCACTTCCGCTCCAAGCAGGACCTGTTCGTGGAGGCTTTCGGGCTCTTCGTAAGTTGGATGCGGGGATTCCTCGAAAGCGGCCTGCGCGATGAGCCAGACCCGGCTGCGCGGGATCTCGCTCGGGTTCACGGCTATCTGGGGGTGCAGACGCTCAGCCCGGATATGATGTCTCTGGTCCGCTCCGAGGCGCTGCACGAGGACGATGCGCTGCGCCGGGTGGTGGAGCGGTCCTACAAGGACATGACGCAGGACACGCTCGACGACTTGAGCACTCTGCGCCGCGAATCCGGGACAAGCCTTCCGGCCTCGGACGAGTTGATGGCGTACGGACTTCTCGGGGGCGTGGAGAACATCGTGATGCGGGCTTCATGGGACGACCGCTATTCCCGCGGCGACGTCCTTTGGACGACGCTATCCATCTTTCTGGCCGTTCAGGCCCTGTATTCGGGCCGTGTCGATCTCGAGACCGAGTTCGTCCGTTACGCCGATATGGTCGCCCGACTGGCTGCCACTCCGCCCCCGGTTCCCCCGGATGCGGTCTCGTGATACTCTAGTCGAGATAACAGAGAAGATGAGTCCTATAGTCGACCCCTGCGACTCGACCTCAGGAGGTGTTCAGTGCCGATCAAACTGATGGCGGTCTCCCGCCGCCGGCCGGGGCTGACTCGAGCGGAGTACTTCCGCTACATCGAGCACTACCACGGCACGGTCGCCCGACTGGAACGTTTCAAGATCGACCGCTACATCCAGAACCACGTGATCGACGGCGCGTTCGGCGTCCTCTCCGACACCGACCATCACAACAAGGTCGCCGACCGGGACGGCGTGGTGGAGCTGCATTTCAGCGAGTTCCGCGACCTGCTGGCCACCCTCGAGCCCGAGGGCGTCACCCAGTCGCGCGCCAACCAAGACGGCCGTTTCTTCGCCGACGAGCCGACGAACATGATCGTCATGGCCGAGGAGACGGAGCTGCCGGTGGCCAATCCGCGGCCCAAGTTCAACCCGGGTCTGGGCGAGCCCGGAGTGGGCGCCCTCAAGGTCATGCAGTTCATCATGCGCAGGCCCGACGTGTTCCCCAACGACTACTACAAGCTGTGGCGGCAGGCGCACGACCAAGCGCTCGTGGACTCGCCCTACGCCCAGGAGCAGTTCCGCAAGATCGTCGTGAGTACGCGCTCCCGGGTGAACGACAACGACGCCGCCGCCCGGGCGCATTTCCGTATGGTCGACCCGCCGGTGTACGACATGGTCGTGTCGTTCTGGCTGGACAGCATCGAGCAGGCCGGCGCCTTCCGGCAGTATGTCGCCGCTCTGCAGGAAAGCCCACTCGAGTTCGCCGACTGGTCGGAGTCGTTCTACCTGTATGTGCGACCGGTGCGCATCATCGATGACGCCCCGCCCAAAGACTGACGGCGCGAGAGACCGACGGCGCGAAAGACTGAGGTGACGAACATGATCACTCCCGATCTCACCAAGCCCGAATGGCGGGCACAGAAGACATACACCCAGAACCGGCTCGACAGCGTCATGAAGGCCATGCGGCCGGAACTCAGCGACGAGGAGAAGGCCCGGCCGTTCGCCAAGTACTACTACGACCAGATCCCGCAGCCGGACCCGGGTCACTACGAGATGATGGAGACGCCCATCGACCCGAAGGATGCCTTCTATCCTGAAGACATCAACCGGCTTCTCGACGTCGAGGGTCTGCGCGCAGGTGTGGAAACCGGCTGGTGCATTCTGCCCAATGGTGCCGGCTATATCGCCAACAGCATCCTCTACCCCGAAAGCACCGCCGAGATGGTGGACTGGTGGTTCGCGTGGCACCCGCTGGAGGACCTGCGCTACCGCATCTGGTATCCGCCGCAGCATGCGGGAATCATGCTGAGCCCCATCGACCGGGCCCGCATCCTCGACCCGAACATCCCCATGAGAGAGAAGAACTGGGGCGTCGTCCATTACGTGACGGAGAACTGCGACTGCGGCTACGAGAACATCGACATCAACTTCCGGTCGCCCGCCGACATGGGCTTCGACATGGAGAAGTTCGACAAGGTCGCTGCCACCTTCGCGGGCGGCATGGGCTGGGCGGTCACGGTCGAAAAGTGCGACGATTCCATCACCGCTCCGGCCCTGATGGTCCACATGTTCTACAACGAGGAAGGCGGCCTCCGTCACCGCACCCGGTTCTGGATGGGCTACCGCATCAACGAGCAGAACAAGCCCGAAGTGTGTCTGCCCCCGCATGTCGCGGTCCCCGAAGCGGCGGTTCAGGGCCTGGCTCGGCACAACGTGAAGGAATACACACGCTGGCGCGAGTTCCTGCCGCGCATCTACAAGGAGCTCGGACCGGACCTCTACTGCTAGCGGGTGTCACCCATTATCGGCGCCCGCCGAGGCGAGTAAGGAGACGGAGATGCTGAGAACGATCGTCATGATGGACCTGCCCATCGACGACATCGCGAGTATGGAAAGATGGTATTACCGTGAGCACTCGTCGGAGATCTCACGGCGATACGGTCCCTGGCTGGAGCGGCACGAGAGCTTCAGCGCCCTCAACGCGCCGGCCGATGCCCGGAGCTACGGGTTCTACAATTGGCGCATCACCGAGTGCTACTGGCGGGAGATGCCGGAGCCGGGGCCGAAAGGCGCCTACGTGTTCACCCCTGCGCCGGTGTGGAACCCCATCGTCGCCGTCGCCACTCCGGCCCAACCCGACCACGACCTCTTCGGCTGGGACCGCTTCGCCACCGACGGCGCCTGCATCCGCTGGTACCAGGTCTTCCGCTACCCCCGCGGCGTGCGTCTTAAGGACGCCGAGGACTGGTACCTGAACGTGCATGCTCCGGAGGTGTGCACGCAGCCGGGGCTGCGTCGCTTCTTCACCTATCCCGCGCTGAAACCCCCTGTGCCTCTGGCGGGCATGTGGCATCCGGACGCTACGCCCCCGGACGAGATGCAGATGGTGCAATGGGACCGGGTGTCGGAGATGTGGTACGACAGTTTCTCGGCCTGGAGGAACGCGGTCGTCGACAATCCGCCCCAGTACACGCTTCCCGAGTGGGCGACCGACCCGTTCTACTTCGAAGCCACGGACAAGTTCCCGTTCTTCAAGCCGGGGGTCGACTTCGTCAGCAGCTTCATCCTCGAGCGGCCGACCGACGAGTTCAAGCGCGACACTCGCTACTACCTGCCTTAGGCCCCGGCTCGAGGCGATCTGGAGGTGAACCATGGCTGAAGCGAAGATCAGAGAGCTCACCGCCGAGGAGAAGGCGAAGCCGTATTCCACGTGGTACTACCGTCCGGTGGACGATCCTGACCCGGTCTTGCTGGAGCTGGTGCGGCCGGACAGGCCGATGGACCCGGCCAAGGCCATCTACCCGGAGGAGATCAATCGTCTGCTCGACCCCGGCTACATGGAGGTCGAGACGGGCTGGTGCAACCTGCCCAACGGCGCCGGCTACATCTGCGTCAACAACAAGATGCCCGGAGTCACCGTCGACATGCTCGACTGGTGGTTCGCCTGGCACTCCCTGGCCGATATGCACTATGGCATCTGGTATCCCCCGGGACACTTCGGCATCTCCATCAGCGAGAAGGACCGCAAAAGGGTGCTCGATCCGAACGTGCCCATCAAGGACAAGATCTACGGGCGCACCGACCATGTGGTCGAGGACGTCGGCACCGGCGCCGAGGATATCTTCATCTTCTTCTGCCACCCCTCCGAACTGGGTTTCGACATGGACCGCTTCCATCCGCCCCATGTCGCCGCGATGTACGGCGGCTACGGCCTGGACGCTCCGGTAGGTGCCGAGCCCTGGGCGGTGCGGGCGCCGGCCATCATGTGCCACTTCATCCGGGAGATCCCTGGAGGCATCGAGTTCCGGACCCGCTTCTGGATGGGCTACACGCTCATCGACAGGAAGCCGGTCTTCATGTTGCCCTATGGGATCAAGGTGCCAGAAGTGGCCATCCAGGGGCTGGCCGAGCACAACGTGCGGGAATACACCAACCTGCGCAACCTTCTGCCGGGCATCTATGCGGAACTGGGAGGGCGCATCCCCTGAGAGGTCCTGGCCGCCGACGTGAAGGCGCCGGCGGCATCTCGTCAGGGTTCGCGCCGACCGATGTGAGCGGCCGCTTCGCGTCCGTCCGGTCCGGCGGTCGGCCTATTCGCTCCCGCGCAATTCCTGGAGATTGGACTTGATGTGGAGGGCGAGCGAGCGAGCCGCCGCCGGCAGGGGGCGCTCGTGGGAGTAGATCAGCTCGAGATCGCGAGTGAGATGCTCCTTGAGCGGGACCGCCACCAGCCCGTCCAGAGTCTCGGGAGAGAGAAACATCTGGGGCAGTAGCGCCACCCCAAGTCCCTGGCGCACGAGGGCTTTGGACAGCTCGAGGTAGTTCGCCCTGTACGGCACCTTGGGCTCGAAGCCGGCCCGCCGACACGCGTCCATCAGCAGGTTCGCGGTGTTCAGGGAGTGTCCGGGCAGGAGGAAGGGCTCGTCGGCCAAATCGGCCAGCGACACCGAGGCTTCGCCCGCCACCTGATGGTCACGGCGCACGACGAGCAGGATCTCCTCGGTCAGAAGATGCGTTGATGCAGCTCTGGACGACCCCCAGGCGGTGACGATGGCGCAGTCCAGTTCGCCGTTGAAGACTCCCTCCTCGAGCAACGTGTCGTCACGCTCGATGAGGTCCAGGTGGATCCTGGGGTAGCTCTTGATGAACGATGCGAGGATGGGTGACAGCAGGTGGCCGAAGACGGTGCCGGTGGAACCGACCCGGACTCGGCTGGATACCGTTCCAGCATGCTCGCGGATCATCCGGGCTGCTTCGTCGGCTCTCGCCACGATGGCCTTCGCCAGAGGGAGGAGCAGCTTGCCATCGGCGGTGCACTCGACGCGACGGCCGTAGCGCTCGAACAGCCTGACTCCGAGTTCCCCCTCCAAACGAGCGATCTGCCGGCTGATAGCCGGCTGCGTCAGATGCGCCAGCGATGCCGCCCGGGTGAAGCTGCGCACTTCGGCGACCGCGACGAACGATCTGAGTTGATCGAGCTCCATAGCATTACAGATTGTAATGGAAATGCTGAGCGATGCAAAGGGGTGGGCGGAGGGCTCCGTTCGCTCCCGGTCAGGTCTATAGTGGTTGATGCGCAGGTTCCCGCCCTGGCCCCACGAGGACGCGATAGAATTCGGTCCATCGGAAGACTCGGGCTACCAGGACGGCGCCGAGTGCCGCTTCGTGTGGACGCGACTGTCAAGCTCACTGGGGGTACAGAAGTGCTCGGTTACATGGGGACAATTCTGCGGGTCGACCTCACCAAACGGACGATCGTACACGAGCCGCTCGACGAGGACGCCGCACGGGCTTTCATCGGAGGTTCGGGATACGGCACCAAGATAATCCACGACGAGGTGCCGGGCGACACCGATCCTTTGAGCCCCGCCAACAAGCTGGTGTTCATGACCGGACCGTTGACGGGGACAGCCTTCCCCACGACCACCCGTTACGAGGTATGCACGAAGTCTCCCCTCACCAACATGTGGCTGGCGGCGAGTTCCGCGGGTTGGTGGGCGCGCGATTTCAAGCTGGCGGGCTTCGACGGTTTGATCGTCGAAGGCAAGGCAGACGCCCCGGTCTACCTGTGGATCGACGACGGGAAGGTCGAGATCCGCGATGCGACGGCGCTGTGGGGGCTCGACTCCGACGAGACTCAGGAAGCCATCCGGGAAGAGCTGGGCGACAAGAAGATCAAGGTGTCATGCATCGGGCCGGCGGGCGAGAAGCAGATCCTGCTCGCCTGCGTGATGAACGACGAGCAGCGGGCCGCCGGGCGCGGGGGCGCCGGCGCCGTGATGGGCTCCAAGAACCTCAAGGCCGTCGCCGCGCGCGGCAACGGCAAGGTTCCCATCGCCGACGCGGAAGCGCTCAAGCAGGCGGCCAAGAACGTCCGCGAGGCGATCACGCATCATCCCGTGGTCTCCCAGTTCACCCCCTACGGGACGGCCTCACTCCTCGAGCACTCCTGGGTATCGGGCGACACTCCCAACAAGAACTGGGCGAAGGGCGAGTGGCGCGAGGGTTGCGAGAAGCTCAACGGCCGTACGATGGCCGAGACCATCCTGGTGCCGCACGCCGCCTGCCAGGGCTGCTTCATCAAGTGCGCACGCTGGATCAAGATCGACGAGGGCCGCTTCGCCATGGAAGGGCCGGGGCCGGAGTACGAGACCTTGGCCGCCTTCGGCACCATGGTGATGAACGATGACCTCGAAGCGGTCTGCTGGGCGAACGACCTGGCCAACCGCTACGGGGTCGACACCATCTCTACCGGGGGCGCCATCGCTTTCGCCATGGAGTGCTACGAAAAGGGCATCATCACCCGGGAGCAGGCGGGCTGCGACCTCACCTGGGGAAACGTCGACGCCATCATCGAGATGGTCGAGCAGATAGGCACGGGGAGAGGCCTGGGTGCTCTCCTCGGACAGGGAGTCAAGCGCGCGGCGGCCGAACTGGGTCAGGGTACCGAGGACTTTGCCGTGCACGTCAAGGGCATGGAAGTCCCCTATCACGATTCCCGCGCCTACACCTCGATGGTCCCGGTCTACGCGACAGGCACCCGCGGCGCCTGCCACATGCACGGGGCTGCGTTCATCATGGAGCAGGGGGCGCCGCGCCCCGACACCGGCATACCGGTAGGCGAGGTCGACCGTTTCAGCAGGGAGGGCAAGGGCGTCCTCGCCATGCTGGCGCAGGACAAAGCCTCGGTCGTAGACTCCCTGACCCTATGCATGATCTGCTCCGACGGCATGATCTATGCGGACATGGCTACCGCCCTCCAGGCGGTCACCGGAGAACCCTGGGACGCCGAGCGGGTGGGCAAGACCGGGGAAAGGATCACCAACCTCCAGCGCGTGTTCAGCATGAAGTGCGGCATCACCGGCGCCGACGACAAGTTCCCACGGCGACTGCTGGAAGGGACCCCGACGGCAGCCACGCCGGCCAGAAGCCCGACTTCGCCTACATGATGCGGACTACTATCGCGAGACGGGGATGGGACGAGACGGCCGTCCGACCCCCGAGAAGTTGGCCGAGTCGGGTCTGACCGAGATAGTGGGTGAGTTCTGAGGCCGCGCTGCACTGCGCAGCCGGGGGAGACGGTCCTGGGAGGCAAGGGTGCGCGTTGCCGTGACATTCTTGGGGATCCTTCGGGATCAGGTCGGGCAGAAGACCCTCGACGTCGAGTTGCCCGAGGGCGCCACGTTCGGCGACCTGATGGACGCCCTCGCCCCGCACCATGGACGAACGGGTCGGGAGTTGGGCCTGGGAACCACAAGAAGCGCCGCTTCTCGCCCCGGGTGGTCGTCTCCCGAGAGAAGGCGGTGGAGATACGGATCCGGCCACTCCTCTGCATGACGGCGAAGAGATCCTGGTGTTCCCGCCCTTGGCAGGAGGATAAAGCCGGTCGGGCGGGCCGGGCTGTTGTGAGACCATGCTACTGAAGACGGATGTACCTTTCGGCGGCCTCGCCCGCCGGGCGACCACGAGACAAGGAGCGGAGAATGGGTAAAGCAGCCAAGGCAGCCGTAGTCCGCGAACCGGGTGGTAAGTTCGAGATCACCGACGTCGTCCTGGATGATCTTCGGCCGGGCGAGACCTATGTCCGGATCAAAGCGGCCGGTCTCTGCCACACCGATCTCAACATGCAGGCCATGCTCCCCATGCCGGCCGTGGTCGGACACGAGGGAGCGGGCATCGTCGAGGAAGTCGGCCCCGGAGTGGGTGACGTCAAGCCGGGAGACCGGGTGATCATCTCCTGGCCTGCCTGTGGTCACTGCCCGAACTGTCTTACCGGCAAGCGGTACGCCTGTGAACTCATGTTTCCACTGGCCTTCGGCGGCTGCCGTCTGGACGGATCGCGCACCGTGATGTTGGACGGCCAGCCCATCTCGGCCTGCTACTTCCAGCAGTCGTCGTTCGCCACCCACGCGGTGGTCCCCGTCGATTCGCTGGTCAAGGTCGAGGACGAGTCGGTGCCATGGGAGATCATGGCCGCCCTTCCGTGCGGAGCGATCACCGGCGCCGGTGCGGTGCTCAACTCCCTGGGCATGGGCGCTCAGGACAGCCTGCTGGTCCTGGGTGTCGGCGGCGTGGGCCAGAACGCGGTGATGGCCGCTCACCTGGCCGGCGTTTACCCGATCATCGCGGTCGCGCGCAACCCCAAGCGCCTCGAACTCGCCCTGGAACTCGGCGCCACCCATGCGGTGAATGCCAAGACCGAGGACGTGGTTGCGCGGGTCATGGAGATCGCCCCCGGTGGGGTCTCTCACGCTCTCGACAGCTCTGGTGCGGCCAGTTCCTGGGGGACGGCGGCTGCCGTTCTGCGCTCGACAGGCACGTTCGGCGTGGTGGCGCCACCGGACGGGGATCCCATGTGCGGGAACCCCCACGCGTTTCTGTCGAAGGCGCTCCGCGTACAGTTCATTCTTGCCGGCTCCGCCGTTCCCAAGGTCTTCATACCCAAGCTCATCGAGTGGTACAAGCAGGGCCGCTATCCCGTGGACCGGCTGATCACCCTCTACGACTTCGCTGACATCAACGACGCGGTCGCGGCGGCTGAGGGGGGACAGGCGGTCAAGCCCGTGCTCTTGATGAAGTAGCGCGGGAGGGAGGCGCTTCCTCGTCGGTCAGCCATGCGCGACGGTAATAGCTGCGTTGCCCAATGCAAACTGCTGCGCGAGCGCAGCCTGAGGACTTGGGTGGGGTTATAGTGAGATAGCCCTCTCGCTCTTGGGGAGGGCTATTCTGCTTGCGCTGGTTCGCCAGGTATTACCGAAAGGCGGTCGAACAACGTGGAAGGGATGAAGCAGGCTCTTCTCGGGATAGTGGGGGACGGCAACGTCCTCGACGACCCGGCGATCCTCGAATCGTACGCCCGGGACGAAAGCTTCGTCCTCTCCCTCAAGCCCAAGCTGGTCGTCCGGCCCGGCAGCGAGGACGAGGTCCAAGCCCTCGTCGCCTGGGCCAACCAGACGGGTACCCCGCTCGTCCCCGTTAGCTCGGGTGCTCCCCACTTCTATGGTGATACGGTCCCGAGCGTCCCCGGCGCGGTGATGGTCGATCTGTCGCGGATGGACAAGATCCTGCGCGTCGACCGGCGGAACCGCATGGTGGTCATCGAGCCGGGGGTCACCTATGCCCAGCTCCAGCCCGAATTGGCCAAGGAGGGCATGCGGGTGACGCCGCCGCTCTATCCCCGGGCCAACAAGTCGGTCATCGGCAGCCTGCTCGAGCGGCAGCCCACGCTCATCACTCGGTACAACTACTCCATCCCCGAGCCGCTCCGCAACTGCGGGGTGATCTGGGGCAGCGGGCAGCGGTTCTTCACCGGCGACGCCGGGCTGGGGCCCGGCGGACCTGGAAGCGCAGTGGTCGTCCGGCGGCCGGC
The DNA here is from genome assembly GCA_963822135.1 of uncultured Actinomycetota bacterium. GTDB lineage: Bacteria > Actinomycetota > Thermoleophilia > RBG-16-64-13 > RBG-16-64-13 > CAIQPS01. The sequence continues at coordinate 67,049 of CAWGGI010000010.1, forward strand.
AGGTGGATCCCAAGGGCCCCGCGCAGACCGACTTCTACCGCCTGCTCACCGGCGCGCAGGGCTCATACGGCATCGTCACCTGGGCGTCGGTCAAGTGCGAACTGCTCGCCGACCCCAAGAAACTGCTCTTCGTCACCGCACCCAGGTTCGACGAACTGGTGGACCTCACCTACCGGATCGTGCGTATCCGAGCGGCGGATGAGATCTTCATCGTCAATGGCGCCTATCTTGCCGCACTGGTCGGCAGGGACGCCGCGGATGTCGCCGCGCTGACCGCCACGCTTCCCGCCTGGACGTTGGTCATGGGCGTGGGCGGCCGGGCGCTCTTCCCCGAAGATCGCATGGCGGTGGCCGAGAAAGACATCGCCGAAGCGGTGGCGGCCTCCGGCAGGCAGTTGCTGCAGGCCATTCCCGGATTGGCGACCTCCCGCGTGGAGGCGGCCGTGTTCGGGCTGTACGACGGGGCGGCTGCCGCGGACGGCGCCGCGCACTGGAAGTTGCGCGTCAAGGGTGGCGTGGCCGACATCCTCTTCCACACGCCCCTGGACAAGAGCGGCGGGCTTTCTGGCCACCATGCTCGACGCGGCCGTGACCCACAAGTACCCGGTGGGCGACGTGGGCGTCTACCTGCAGCCGCAGCATCAGGGCGTGGCCTATCACATGGAGTTCAGCCTGCCGTTCGCCAAGGAGGACAAGGCCGAGGCGGCCAAGGCCCGGGCCTCTTCACCGCCGCGAGCAGGCAGCTGATCAGCGACGGCGCCTACTTCTCCCGTCCATACGGCGAGTGGGCCGACCCGGTCTACAACCGGGATGCGGCCGGCCGCGACGCGCTGCGCACGGTCAAGAAGATCGTCGACCCCAACAACGTGCTCAACCCCAGCAAGCTCTGCTTCTGAGGCGGAGAAGAGGAGAAGCCGCGATGGCATTCGAAGACTATCGAGCGGACGCGATGCGGTGCAACCGCTGCTCGTACTGCAAATGGATCCCGCAGGACCGCATCAAGAGCTGGGAGTTCGCCAAGGGGTGCCCCAGCGTCGACTACCGGCATTTCCACGCCTATTCGGGCGGCGGCCGCTTGGTGGCCCTGCTGTCGCTCACCGACGGGCGCAGCGAGATCACCGATGAGCTGGTGGACGTCGTCTACGAGTGCACGCTCTGCGGCAGCTGCGACGTCAGCTGCAAGGTCTGCCGCTACGACATGCATCCGCTGTCCGGCGCCAAGGAGTTCCGGTACTACCTGAACCAGAAGGGTGTCGTCCCACCCGCGTACCCGGGCGTCATCGCCAAGCTGCGCGACACCGGCAACATGGCCGGTGCTCCCCAGTCCCAGCGGGCCGACTGGGCGGAAGGACTGGGCCTCAAGAAGCTGGCCGCCCCCGGGGCGCCGGCGACCGCCGACACCGTCGCCAAAACCGACGTCCTGTTCCACGCCGGGTGCCTCTACTCGTTCAACCCAGCGCTGCGCAACGTGGTGCAGGCCTCTGCCCGGGTGCTGGCCAAGGGCGGCCTCGACTTCGCCATCGACAGCGACGAGCGCTGCTGCGGTGGCAAGGCCTACGACATGGGCTATCGCGACGACTTCGAAGCGGCGGCCAAAGCCAACCTCGAGAAGTGGGCCGCCGCGGGCGTCAAGACGGTCGTCTCACCCTGTGCCACCTGCTTCTGGACCTTCAAGCGGCTTGTATCCGAAGGTGGCCGGCGACGACTACGGCCTGGAGATCCTGCACACCACTCAGGTGGCCGACCGGCTCATCAAAGAAGGCAAGCTCAAGCTCACCAAGCCGGTGCCCATGAAGGTCACCTATCACGATCCCTGCCACCTCGGCCGCCAGGGCGAGGACTACGTGCCCTGGGACGGCAAAGAAGCGAAGATCTTCGGCCAGGCGGTCGTCTACGATCCGCCGCGTCCCCGCTACAACGGCGCCTTCGGCGTCTACGAGCCGCCGCGCGACGTGCTCAAAGCCATCCCCGGCCTGGAACTGGTGGAGATGGAGCGCACCAAGGAAGCGGCCTGGTGCTGCGGAGGCGGCGGCGCCGTACCGCAGGCCTATCCGGACTTCGCCGACTTCACCGCCGCCAAGCGGCTGGACGAAGCCAAGACCACCGGCGCCGAGGCCATCGCCACAGCGTGCTCCAGCTGCAACCGCATCCTGGGGAGCGCCAAGGCGAGTGACGGCGGCACGATGAAGACCATCGACGTGCTCGAGCTGGTCGAGCAGGCTCTGTAGGAGAGGAGGGACCATGGCACTTTCGACTGAAGCGTACGAAGCCCTCCAGGCCATCGTCGGCGAGAGGAACGTCACCCGCGACCCGGCCATCCTCGACGGATACGCTCTGCAGATGCTGGTGGAGCTGGTCCGGCCCAACTGCCAGCCACTACATGCCCCGGGCCGCGGCCATCGTGATGCCGGCGTCCACCGAAGAGGTGCAGGCCATCGTCAAGGCGGCCAACAAGTACAACTTCGGCGTCAAGCCGCACGGCACCGGTTGGTACCACTGGGCGTCCCCCATGTACGACGAGGGCAGCCGCTACGGCGACGAGAAGGATACCGTCCAGCTCGACATGCGCCGCATGAACGCCATCGAGATCGACGAGAAGAACGGCATCGCCATCGTCGAGCCGTACGTGATCCACGCCCAACTGCACGCCGAGGCCATCAAGCGCGGCTGGACCTGCAACATCATCGGCGCGGGATCGTCCTGCTCGGTGGTCGCCGCCGCCTGCGCCTACTCGGGCATCGGGGCCGGCACCATGTGGATGGGCGGTAACGCCGAGAACGTCCTGGGCATGGAATGGGTCACCCCCAGCGGCGAGATCGTACGCAACGGCTCGCTCGGCTCGGGCGACGGCTGGTTCTGCGGCGAGGGCCCGGGCCCCAGCGTCCGCGGCATCATGCGCGGCACCCTGGGCAGTCGCGGCGGCATGGGCGTCTATACCAAGTGCGCCATCCGACTGGCCCATTGGCCCGGTCGCACCGACTGGCCGGTGGAAGGCACCGTCCCGGCCTACCGCCTGCCGCTCGACAAGACTTTCCGGGCCTACACCGTGGCCGTTCCCACCTGGGAAGCCTGGACCGACCTCTACTACAAGATCTACGACAACGAGATCGGCTTCACCCTGCACCGCCAGTACAACCTGGCCGGCGCCGACCTCGCCCCCGCGTTCTGGCTCATGTACAACGATCCCACCAAGCAGCTGAGCGACCTGCCGGCGATGATCGAAGAGCCGGGCATGGCCGAACTCACCGAGGAGATGCGCATCTCCCTGCAGATCGTCATGGCGGGGCGCAGTGAAGCCGACATCGAGTTGCAGGACAAGATCCTCGACCAAGATCCTCGAGGAAGTGGGCGGCTGGAAGGTCGAGAAGTACTGCACTCCGGAGATGTCGGAGTTCACGAACCTCTACATGAACCGGCTCGGCCACAAAGAGATCAACTACGTCTACGCCGGCAACTACATCGGAAGCTGGATGCAGGCAGGCACGCCCGACTGGGTCAAGGGCTACATCCCCGTGGCTGCGGCCGGTTACGAGCGCGATTACCGGAACGGCCTCCTGGTGCAGGCGGGGGGCGACTCCATGATGGGTACCGTCGGCGCCTACCCGGGCGGGGGCATCATGGGCTTGGAGCAGTTCGTCTCTTATGACGGGGCCGACCACGACTCCTGCCGGGCCGCCTGGTACCACATGGACGACGCCATCGAGGACGCCAAGACCATCAACTACCCGCCCGGCAAGGAAGCGCTCTACATCGAGATGCGCTACACCGACGAGCAGGCCTTCGACAAATGGTCCAAAGCCAAGCAGCCCTGGGCGTACGTCTTCCAGCGCGGCATCCGCGAGCGCTACGACCCCAACTACATCGGCGACCGCCAGTACAACTGGATCCCCGAGGAGTGGGAGACGGGCGAGAAGCACGCGACCAAGCCCATCATGCCGGGGCCGGGACGTGCCCAGCCTGCGCCGGAGGGTTACCCGACGATCTGAGCCGACGCGGCCTAGCGCCTCTCTGAACATTCTCGAGGGTGCGGGCCACGGCGGCCCGGAATTCGAGAGCAGCGCGAACATGGATCGCGTGTTCGCCTTCCTCGACAGTCACCTGAAGTAGCTCTCCGCGGGCGAGGTGGCGCCTCGCTTGGCTCGCAGGGCGATAGCACTTTCTGGTATACTCGTACCGTTTTGTGGTACGTATCTCCTGCTGTCCACTTATCCCAAGGGGGAGCGAAGCATGTCGAACGTCACCGTCGATCCCGCGACCGGGCTCCAGTTCGTCGAACTGAGCCACGTGTGGGGCCATGGGGCTCCGTCGTATCCCGGGCAGAACGACGTCATCATGAAACGCGGCGTGAAACACGCGCAGCACGGCGTCTTGGCCTGGCGCATCATCACCGTGATGCACACCGGGACCCACATGAACGCCCCCATCCACATGATCCAGAAGGGGGCCGATCTGGCCGCCATCGATCCCGACCGCTTCTTTGGCAACGGCTGCGTGCTGGACGTACCCAAGAAGCCCTGGGAAGTCATCACCGCCGCAGATCTGCAGAACGCCAAGCCGGGTGTCAAAGAGGGCGACATCGTCGTCATCGTCACCGGGTGGCACCACAAGTACTCCGACTCCCTGGAGTACTACGGGGAAGCGCCCGGACTCTCCAAGGAAGCGGCCGAGTGGCTGGTCTCGATGAAGCCCAAGATGGTCGCCATCGACACGCCCTTCATCGATCACCCGCTGGCCACGTCGATGGCCGGCCATCGCGGTGGCCCGCAGATGAAGCGGCTCGCCGGCGAATACATCAAGGCCACGGGTCTGGATCCCAAGAAGGAGCACCCCGAGTGGAACATCGCCGGACGGACCCTTCTGGGGGCCGGGATCCCGGTCATCGAGCAGGTGGGCGGCGATGTGGATGTGGTCAAGGGTAAGCGCGCCACGCTGGCCGCCACGCCCTGGAAGTTCGAGCATGGGGACGCCTGCCAGGTGCGCATGGTCGCGATGTGCGATCCGAGCGGCTCGCTCCGTATCGAGTCCGGCAACTGATCACCGCGGAGCCGAAAGGAACAGCCATGGCCCTCAAGATATACGACCTCACCCACACCTTCACCCAGTTCATGCCCGAATGGCCGTCCACCCCGAGCGTGAACATCGACGTCGATAAGTTCCACGCCAAGGACGGCGTCTACCAGGTGCAGTGGGAAGGCATCATGCATCGCTGCACCCACATGGACGCTCCCCTACACGTCACCGAGAACACCCCCACCATCGCCGACTACCCGCTGTGGCGCCTGTTCGGCACCGGGGTGTGCGTGTCGATCCCCAAGGAGAAATGGGGGATCATCACCGCCGAGGATCTCGAGAACGCGACGCCGAAGATCCAGGAAGGCGACATCGTCGTCATCAACACGGGCTTCCATCATCTGTGGGCCGACACCGACGAGTACTTCGCCTACGGTTGCGGCATCTACGCCGAAGGCGCCCAGTGGCTGGTGGACAAGAAGGTCAAGATGGTGGCCTACGGCGCCCAGGCCAACGATCATCCCATCGCCACCAAGCTGGTCAACCACGGGCTTGGACCCACACACCCGCACCTCATCGAGGAGTGGAAGCAGACCTACGGCCATGACCCGCATCGAGGACTTCCCCGGCTGGGAGACGGCCCACAAGACCCTCATGGTCAAAGGCGGCATCCCGGGTATCGAGAACGCGGGCGGCGCTCTCGACGAGATCAGCGGCAAGCGCTGCACCTTCATGGCCTTCCCGTGGCGGTGGCCCGAGGGGGACGGCTGCATAGTCCGCTTGCTGGCCATCACCGACCCGGATCAGACCTTCCGCTTCGAGACGGGGGAGTAGACCGGGCAGCAGGACGGCAAGGTCGCATGGTCGGAGCCGGCCGCGCGACTCAGAGCAGCCTGACACGGGCGGAAAAGGCCAAGGGCCCCGGGGGCATGCCCCCGGGGCCCTTTTCTTGTGTTCGGCGGCGCCGCGCTCTCGGCGCGGCCGCCGGCGCTATGGCTTGACCGTCGTGGTCGGGCCGGCCGTCGTGATGGTCTCGCCGGCCGCAGTGGTGGCGGTGGTATCGGCAGGTCCGCTGGTGGTGGCGGTCGGCGCGGCCGTGGTCGTCGTCGTGCTGACCCAGCCGTCCCCGTAGATCACGCGGATCTCCTGCTTCATCTTCTCTATCCAATTCCTCCAGGCTTCCTTCTGCTTGGTGTCGAGAAGCGTGCTGGTGATCTCTTCCTTGACCTCTTCGAGCGTGTATTGCTTGGCCTCGGTGATGCCCGTCACCTGAATGATGTGATAGCCGTACGTGGTCTTGATCGGCTCGGAGATCTCATCCTTCGCCATCGAGAACACGGCGTCCTGGAACTCCTGGACCATCTGGCCCTTGTAGACCGTGCCCAGATCCCCGCCGGTGTTCTTGGTCCCATCGTCGTCAGAGTATTTCGCCGCCTCGACAGTCCAGTCGGCTCCGCCCACGAGGTCGGCTCGCACCTTCTTCGCGGTCTCGAGCGCGGTGTTCCAGTCGGCCTCGGTGGGGGCAGCGGTGGTGGTAGTCGAGGACGGCGCCGTGGTTGTGGAAGCAGCGGTGCCGGTGGTGCTCGACGACTCCGAGGACCCACGGTGGTGGAGGTGGTGGAACTCGTCGTGGTGGTGGACGTGGTGCCGGCGGTCCGACTGGCGATGGGGGCAAGCAGGATATGGCGAGCCGTCCGCGTCTCGTCGACGAAGTAGTAGTCCTTGTTCTCGTCGTAGTAGGCCTGGATCTCACCGTCCGGGACGGTGGTCACATCCTTGGTCACCGATTCGTACACTTTCTGAAGCAGCATCGATTCCCGGTAGCCCTGCTTGAGCTGGTCCATGGTGAGGCTCTGCTCGGCCAACGCTTTGTCGAACGCAGCCTGGTCGCCACCGAAGTTGGTGTCGCGGATCGAGTCGATCTCCTTCTGCAGTTCCTCATCGCTGACCGTGATGTCGAGCTCTTCGGCCTTCTGGCTCGCGAGCTCGTAGGTGATCATGTATTCGAGAACATCCTGTTGAAACTGCTTGTACTCGTCAGGCTGGGTCTCTTGATCGGGAGTCTGGCCGGCGTACTGAGTCTCGAAATCCTTGACCCTCGTCCCGAGTTCGTCCTCCGTGATCACTTCGTTGCCGACCTTGGCGACGGCGCTCTTGGGCAGGTCTCCACCGCAGCCCACTACCAGCCCCACGAGTCCGGCCAATAGCAGCACCAGGAGAGCAGCCACGATTCTCTTGGTCACAGAAACCTCACTTGACGGCGATTTGAGAAGACGGCGCGCATGAGTATAGCGACATTCGTGTAAGGAGCGCGTTAAAAGGGGGATCGCGCCGGTGCGTGCGTGGGTGTTCGCAGCGTCCTCCAGGAGCCCGCTGGCTTAGCGGAGCGAGTACTTACTTACCGGGTTCCCCGGCGGCGTCTGCGATGCTAGGATGAGGAGGTAGGCCGTGCCTGTTTCGGCCTTTTGCGTGCTGTATCCGCTGAGGAGGGGGATATGCAAGACAAGAGTGTGAGCCGTCGTGACTTTCTCAAGATCGCCGGCGCGGCGGGAGCCACTGTCGGACTGGGTGCCGGGCTCGGCGGGCTGGTAGCCGCCTGCGGCGAGGCCGAGGAGACCTCGACGACTGCGACGGCACAGGCCACCACCACCAGCACCGCTGCCAGCCACGACCACGACCGCTGCGCCCACCACCACGGTCAGCGCCGGTCCGGAGGCCGGCCGCGACATCATCCTGGGCCTGGTCTCGCCGAGCACCGGCCCGCTCGCGCTGTTTGCCAAGGCCGACGACTGGTGGGTCGACTTCGCCATGAAGGCGGTGCCGGAAGGCATCATCGGGGGCGATGGCAAGAAGCACATGATCCAGATCAAGCGGGCCGACAGCCAGTCCGACGTCATGCGGGCCTCCCAGGTCGCCGGGGACCTCATCCAGAACGACAAGGTCGATCTCATGATGGCTTCGGGCTCGCCCGACACAGCCAACCCGGTAGCCGACCAGTGTGAGGCCAGCGGCTGTCCGTCCATATCCAACTTCGTGCCTTGGCAGCCGTTCTATTTCGGGCGCCGGCGCCACCCCGGACAAGTCCCTTCAAGTGGACCTACGCCCAGGCCCTGGGTCTGGAAGGCATCGTGTCCAACTTCATCGCCATGTGGGACCAGGTAGAGACCAACAAGAAGATCGGCTTTCTCTTCGCCAACGACGCTGACGGCGCGGCTTGGACCGACATGAACACCGGCCTGCCGCCGGCGGTGACGGCCGCGGGCTACACCTACGTCCTGCCCGACCTCTACCCGGTGGGCCTCGAGGATTTCACCGCCTACATCTCGGAGTTCAAGAAGGAAGGTTGCGAGATCTGCTGCGGCACCATCATCACTCCGGACTTCACCAACTTCTGGAAGCAGTCGGTCCAGCAGGGCTACAACCCGAAGGTCCTCACCATCGGGAAAGCCCTGCTCTTCCCGCAGACGCTGGAGGCCATCGGCGCCCATCGCCTACAACGCGACGGTGGAGGGTGTCTGGCACCCCAGCTGGCCGTTCAAGGATTCCATCACCGGCATGACGTGCGCGCAATTGGCGCAGGATTACATGGACAAGACCGGCGAGCAGTGGACCGCTCCCATCGGTCAGTATGCGAAGTTCGAGTGGGCCGTGGACATCTTCAAGCGTGTTGACCAATCTTGATGACAAGGAAGACATCATCAAGCAGGTCAGCACCACCAAGATGGCCACCACCTGCCTTGGCCCCCTCGACTTCACCGCCCCTGTCGAGATGATGACCAGGCACCCCGTCCCCAACGTCTACACTCCGCCGACAGCCGGGGCGCAGTGGGTCAAGGGCGAGCAGTTCCCGTTCGAGCCCGTCATCGTCAGCAATGCCATGTCGCCGGAGCTCACCCCGACCGCCAAGGTCCAGCTCATGGCCTACGAATCGTAAGCGGGCATCCGGCTCGAAGGACCGCGAGTAGCACCTGGGCCCCGCTTTCGCGGGGCCCAGGCGTTTTCAATATCAGCAGTTCGTCGCAGCAACTCGGGCGCGCGTGTCCCGATCGCCTTTCAGGTAAAGGGTGAGGGCCAGCTTGAGCTCGGTGTAAAGGGTAGGGTTGTCGATGCCGTAGTACAGCTCGTGCTCGGCGCCGAACATCAGGCGTCCCCGAACGACTGCCGCATACATCCCGTAGGCCACGTTGATGGCCAACTCAGGGTCCGGATGACCGATCTCGTCCTTGTGGACGATGAGGATGTCGGTGAGGGCCTCACGCCGCTGCCGATTGACAAGCTCTCCTCGGGCGCGCATCACCGGGTCGCTGACCGAGAGGCTCATGAACGCTCGCGACAGCTCGCGCTCGCCCACCACGTTGCGGATGAGCACTTCCACGGCCGCGTCGACCGCATCCGCGAGAGTGGTGCACGGCCCGGCCTCGGCGATCAGCTGTGCCTGGATGAGAGGCTCCAGCCGGTCGTGGAACCGGTCCTGGACGGCATGAAGCAGCGCGGTCTTGTCGGGAAAACGGGCGTAGAAGGCGCCCACCGACAAGCCGATACTGTTGACCACGCCACTGACGGTGAGAGCTTCGACCCCGTTCTGACGGATCTGTTCCTCCGCCGCCTCGAGAAGGCGCTCGAGAGACTCCCGGCTGCGCTTCTGCCGGGGCCACTTGTACGGTGTCAACTGCTCTTCCATCAACCCACTATAGCGCGCTTCTCGAGCTCGTGGGATAAAATAATGATAATTCTTGTTCGCTTCTCTTGACGAGCGAAGTAGGAATCTCTATTCTGTTTCATCGGGTCACGAGCACATTCGCGCGCTCGGCCGCACATAACACCAAGGTGAGGGGGAGTCAGATGCTTGAAAAGACCGTAAGCCGTCGCGAGTTCTTGAAGAAGGCCGGTATCGCAGGCGCAGCCCTGGGCGCCGGCGCGGGGCTGAGCGGACTGATCGTCGCCTGCGGCGGAGAAGAGACCACCACCACCACGGCGGCCGGCGCCAGCACGAGCACGACGGCCGCCGCCAGCACCAGCACGACGGCTGCGGGCGAGACCACGACCAGCGTTAGCACGGCGGCGGAAGCGGGCCGGCCGATCAAGATCGGCTTCGTCAGCCCTGTCACCGGCAAGCTTGCCACCTTCGGCACCGCCGACAAGTACGTTCTCGACCGCTGGAACGAGTATGCCAAGGACGGGATCGTCTGCGGTGACAAGAAGAACCACCCCGTGGAGATCATCCTGCAGGACAGCCAGTCCAGCTCCGACCGGGCCAGCCAGGTTGCGGGGGACCTGATCAACAACGATGCCATCGACATGATGATGGTGGCCTCCACGCCCGACACCACAGTTCCGGTGGCCGATCAGGCCGAGGCTTTCGGCGTACCTTGCATCTCCAACGACACGCCCTGGCAGGCATGGTTCAACGGCCGCGGAGGCGATCCCAAAGTGGGCTTCAAGTGGACCTACCATTGCTTCTGGGGTCAGGAAGACATCCAGGACCTGTACTTCGACATGTGGAGCCAGTTCCCGCAGAACAAGGTCTACGGGGCCCTGTGGCCGAACGACGCCGACGGTAATGCCTACCGCAAAGCCTGGCCGCCCAGGCTCGAGCAGGAAGGCTACACCCTCTCCGATCCCGGCGCCTTTGAAGACGGGCTCGAGGATTACACCGCCGTTATCTCCACCTTCAAGACCAGTGGCGCCGAGATCTGCGCGGGCGTGCTCTCAGCCCCGGACTTCACCAACTTCTGGACCCAGTCCAAGCAGCAGGGCTACAACCCCAAGGCCGTCACCATCGGCAAGGCCCTCCAGTTCTGGCAGACTGTGGAGAAGTTGGGCGACATCGGTATCGGTCTGACCACGGTCATCTACTGGACGCCGACCTTCCCGTTCAAGTCCTCGCTCACCGGTGAGACCTGCCAAGAGTTCGCCGACGAGTACGAGAAGCGGCAGGGTGAGCAGTGGGTCCAGCCTCTCTACCACTACGCCCTGTTCGAGATGGCCGTCGATTCGCTCAAGCGGACCGAGAACGTTGACGACAAGGCGGCGATCGCCACCGCGCTCTCGACGATGAAACTCGACACTCTCGCCGGCCCCGTCGACTTCACGCTTCCGGTCGAGCCCGGCACGCAAGCATCCGGTGCCGAACGTGTACCGGACCGTGTGCGCGGCCGGCCAGTGGGTCAAAGGCACGAAGTATCCCGTCGAGCTGAAGATCACCACCAACAAGGGCCACGAGATCATCCCTGTGGAGCAGGCCACCACGCCGCTCGCTTAGGGAGTCAAGGGCAGCGACATAGGCCCCCCCGCCCGACCCAGTCGGGCATGACTCGATCCCGGCCGTCACCCGGAATGACGGCCGGGATCGATCGTTTCTCGACCCTTCCGCTCGTCCCTTTTCCCTGCAACTTCGCGCCGTGGTTGGTATCCTGTCCAGGTCAACATGAGTGACCACTCACCACCGAGGGGATCCGGGGCTCGTGGCCTCGAAGGACAAAGGAGTGACATGTACAAGGGCGGCTATACCGGCAAGGTCCTCAGGGTCGACCTGACCACCAAGACGTTCAAGGAGGAGCCCCTCCCTGTCGAGGTCGCGCAGGATTTCATTGGTGGCTCGGGCTTCACGGTCAAGTTCCTCTACGACGAAGTCCCCGCCGACTGCGACCCGTTGGGGCCGGAGAACAAGCTCATCTACGCTCCTGGACCTTTCACCGGCACCACCGTCCCCTGCGCCAGTCGCATGGCCATCAACGCCAAATCGCCGGCTACCGGTGCGATGGGGGTGGCCACCACCGGCGGGCACTTCCCCGTGGAGATGAAGCGCGCTGGCTACGACGTCATCATCGTCGAGGGCAAGGCGGAAGCGCCGACCTACCTGTGGATCAAGAACGGCGAGGTCAAGTTTCGCGACGCGAAGGAGTTGTGGGGCCTGCACCAGCACGGATACCCAACTGGTCATCAAGGACGAGCTCCACGACCAGAACATCCGCATCAGCTGCATCGGGCCCGGCGGGCGAGAAGCTCTCGCAGATGGCCTGCATCGTCAACGAGCGCAGGGTGGCCGGCCGCAAGGGCCTGGGCGCCGTCATGGGCAGCAAGAACCTCAAGGCCATCGCTCTGCGCGGCGACAGACCTGGCCATCGCCGACAAGGAGAAGTACGACGCGGCCCGCAAGCGGATGCTGGCCGGCATGCGCAAGAGCCCCATCCTCTACCCCGAGTTCTCCCGGTACGGGACATCGACCACCCTCGACCTGACCCAGGCTCTGGGCATCTACCCGGCGAAGAACTGGACGGCCACCGGGGTCTTCAACCCGGCCGACAAGATCGGCGGCTACGCCATCGAGATCCAGGGCATGGGCAAGACCGCCTGCGCCGGGTGCCCCGTGGGCTGCAGCCAGCTGCGCATGGCCCAGACGGGCCCTACGCCGGTTTCTTCACCGAGGGGCCCGAATACGAGACCTTCTACTCCTTCGGCGGCGTGACCGGCGTGGACAACCCCGACGCCATCATCGCCTGCGACCGTCTGTCCGACGAGTTCGGGCTCGACACCATGTCGGCCGGGGTCACCATCGCCTTCGCCATGGAGCTCTTCGAGCGCGGCATCCTCACCCTGGAGGACACCGGCGGACTCGATCTGCGCTTCGGCAACGACGAGGCGATGATCAGGCTGCTCCACATGATCGGCGAGCGCCAGGGCTTGGGCGACGTCCTGGCCGACGGCGTGAAGGTCGCCGCCGAGAGGATCGGCAAGGGCAGCGAGAAGTACGCCATGCACGTCAAGGGTCTCGAGCTGCCGGCCTACGATGTCCGTGGCGCCAAGGCGCACGGCCTGAACTTCGCCACCGCCTTCACCGGCGCCGACCACAACAAGGGCTACGCGTTCCAGGAGATCTTCGGCATCCCCATCCCCTATCCCGTCGACCGTCTCGCTACGAGGGCAAGGGCAAGCTCTGCAAGTGGAACCAGGATGCCCGCACGGCTCTGGCCGACTCGCCCACGATGTGCGTCTTCCTCATGGACATGGCCGTGGCCGACTTCATGTTCGAGAACACCGCCGATCTCATGGAGGGGGCCACCGGGCTCGTCTACACCGCCGAAGAGGTGCACCAGGTGGGCGAGCGGATCAACAACCTGGCCCGGGTGTTCAACACCAAGGCCGGGCTTCACCCGGGCGGACGACGACCTGCCCGAGCGGCTCAAGACCGAGCCCATCCCCGACGGGCCGTCCAAGGGGCAGCTGATCAGCCAGGCCGACCTCGACCTGCATGCTCGACGAGTACTACGATGCCCGCGGCTGGGACCGCGACGGGGTTCCCACCCGGGCCAAGCTGGAAGAGCTGCGCCTGGGCTACGCCGCCGACGCGCTGGGGCTCTAGCCTGAGGACGGTCCGACGATGCGTGATCAGTCAGGGTCCGTTCAGCATCGCCCTGATCCGGACGCTACTGGGCAAGGAGCAGATGCGACTGTCCTCTGGCCGAGGGGGCCACGATCGAGGATCTGCTCGCCCGTCTGATCGAGATCGGCGGACCCGAGGCTGGCGTCGTATCTGGCCGTGCCCAAGGAGAAAAGCGCCCACGCGCCGCTGCGGATCATGGTCAACGGGCGCGATATCACGGTGCTCGCCGGCCGGAAGACCGTTCTCGCGGACGGCGACGACGTACTCGTGTTCATCCCCATCGCCGGAGGCTGATCGCACGTGAAGACCATCGACTTCGAGACCCATTTCGTCACACAGGAGTGGGTGGACGCGCACCTACGCCAACCCGAGGATATCCGCGTTTCGTCGACGACCCGGCCACAGGCCGGCGCCGGATGTACTACCGGGAGGACGCCTTCGAGCCGCACGGCGACTTCCTGCTCGAACCGGCTGCTCGACCTGGGCGAGGGCGGATCGAAGAGATGGACAAGGCCGGCATCGACAAGGCCGTCGTCTCGCTGACCCTCCCGGCGTGGACCATTTCGACCCGGTCGTGGGCACCGCACTCGCGCGCGAGCGTCAACGACGAGCTGGCGGCGGCCATCGACAAGTATCCCGACCGGCTATGGGCTTCGCCGCACTGCTCCCAAGGACCCGCAGGCCGCGGCCGCCGAGCTCGAGCGCTGCGTCAAGGAGCTGGGGTTCAAGGGCTGGAAGACCCACTCCAACTTCGGCGACTCCTACATCGACGAGCGGCGCTACTGGCCCATCCTGGCCAAGGCCGAGGAGCTGGGCGTGCCCATCTACCTGCACCCGGTGGCGCCCATGATCAAGCGAGCTGCGCACCTATGGTCTGGCGCTGGCCGGAGCGGCATTCGGCTTCGGCGTGGAGACGGCGACGGCCATGATGCGCCTCGTGCTGAGCGGCGCTTTCGACGCCTTCCCCAAGCTCAAGATCATGCTGGGCCACTACGCCGAGGGGCTGCCCTTCCTGATGCAGCGCATCGACCACCCGTTCGTGCGGCCGCACCTCAAGGCCGCCGACCCGAAGTGGTGCCCGATCTCAAGCGGGTGCCCAGCGACTACCTGCGCGACAACATGCTCATGACCACCAGCGGCAACTACCTGCCGGCGGCCTTCAAGTGCAGCCGGGAGGCGCTCGGCATGGACAAGATCCTTCTGGGCACCGACTATCCCTACGAGGAGATGGCCGAGTGCATGCGCTTCCTCGAGGGCTGGCTGTCGGAGGAGGCTAGCTCTACCGGAACGCGAGGATGGAAGCGAGCAGCTCTGATCTTCGGCAATGCCGCTCGAGACTGGGGCATCGACTGATGGAGCGCCTGAAGTATCGCGACATCCTCTACGACGACCGCCAGATCGGGCCGTGGCCCACCGACAAGCTCAAGCGGGTCGACAAGCCCACCAACGAGATCGTGGGGCCCATCGAGCGGCGCGACGAGCGGGAGAGCCCCTTCGGCAAGTCGCTGTTCGGCGAGTACGGGGAGGAGATCCAGCGCGAGTTCATGCGCATGACCCGGCGCTATCCGCTGGGCGCCTCTTTCTGGGACATGCAGGACCTGGTCAACAACGCGATGGTGCGCAAGCTGAATCCGGTGGCGCCCGAGCGGGCGCCCATCCCCGACGATCCCCGGGTGCTCAGCCGGCACGTCAAGCTGCTCGGGCCACTTCCTGGGCGCCGACATGGTGGGCATCGGTCCGCTGAGCCAGTCGGCCGTCTACACGCCACAACATGAAGGGCCGGGAGATCGAGGCGCCGTTCAAGTACGCCATCGTGCTGCTCTGCCGCAAGCACGAGCCCACGCTCGAACGCCTCCAACGGCTGGGAGGAGATCGTCGACCCGGCCAGCTTCCAGGCCTACCAGCGTCTGGCCATGCAGACCGAGACCATGGCCAACTACCTGCGCCGGCTGGGCTTCGAGGCCGAGGCCTCCAACATGAACCGCTACCTCACCCTCATGCCGCAGGTCGTGCTGGACGCCGGCCTGGGGGAGGTGTCGCGGATGGGCATCATCCTCAACCCGTTCCTGGGCGCCAACTTCAAGGCGGCCTGCGTGCTCACGAACATGGAGCTCGAGATCGACGGCTACATCGACTTCGGCCTGCAGGACTACTGCAGCACGTGCACGCTCTGCGCCGAGCAGTGCCCGGCTCGGGCCATCACCCGCGGGCCGAAGACTCTCTACAACGGCTACTACACCTGGAAGCTCAACAGCAAGGCCTGCTCCGACTTCGACGTGCTCAACAAGGAAGGCTGCGTGTGCGGGCGCTGCACCAAGGTCTGCCCCTGGCACGTGCCGTTCGCCGAACCCCGCGACTTCGCCGAATGGGACGGCAGCATCGAGTGGCTGCACAGGCGGGTGGACGAGCAGACGCGCGCGGGTCGTCGCGAACGACTACGTCGATCCCACCGAGGCTACCGACAAGTGGTGGTTCCCGCTCGACGAGGTCGACGGCAAGCTCGTCTTCTACGACGACAGGAACCAGCAGAAGATCTGCCGGGAGTACCCGCTGCAGCGGTAGGTTGGGCTGAGGGTCGAGTCCGTGCCCGCGGAGGCCGCGATTGCGCGCGCCGCCGGGGCACGTTCCGGTACTCGGCTGTCGCGGGCCTGAAAGCTGGCGATCATCGCGTCGAAGATGGGCTGGTCCGCCTCCCAGTTCGCGGTGGCGGCCTGAGTGGTCAGCTGGTACTCGGTGTCGCCATCGAAAAGGAAGTAGAGCGTGGACGTTGGCGGGTGTCCTTCTTGGTGAAGCTGTACGTGACCTCGTAGCCCTTCATTCCGGCGGCGGTGGTCTCCGCGAGAGCCTCTTCCACCTTCATGTCTGCTGTCCTGACTCTCGAGGCTGGCGAGGACCGACTCCGATCTCGCCCTTGAGCTGCGGGATCATGGAGTCGTCCACCGCGCCGTTGAGCTTGTAGACGATGACCATCATCAGGTCGATGTAGGTCTCGTCGACCGACGGTGCCGTCGGGGTCGTAGACGCCTACGTTGCCGGTCGCCGTCCCGCCCGCGGTCACGTCGGTGGTGGCGCTATCCTCGACCTTCCAGGACTCCGGGTAGTCGAAGCTGTAGCCGTAGTCCGAGTCGGTGTAGGTCTTGGTCTCGAGTCTCCAGCAGTGGTGGTGCCGCTGCTGTCCCCGCTGGACCCGCAGGCGACCAACGTTGCCGCCATCATCACCATCACCAGCGCTAAGATCGTCGCCGGAACGACGATCGACAGCGGAGCGACGCTTCGTATTCTCTTCATGGCAGATCCTCCTTTGGTCGCCCAGGGCGTTCGAGCGCCTGGCTGGACGGCACGCCTGGGCGACTCGCCCTTATCCTACCGCGAACCCTTTCACCTCGCCCACTCGTGAGCCTGACCATCTCCTGCCCCGTGGCACCCACGGAGTCGAGCAGGCTGGGCTACACTGAACCTGCCTGGAACAAGCGAGCGGGAGGCGGCATTGGAGGCACGTATCATCGGGCTCAAGGGTTGTGGCAAGACCACCCTGGTCGCGGCCCTGGCCGAAGGCCGGGGCGAGGGCCACATCGCCACGGTGCACGTCGGCGACGCCCGGGTGCGCGCCCTCTCCGAGATCTTCCAGCCCAAGAAGACCACCTTCGCCGAGTTCAAAGTGCGCGAGGTGGCGTGGCCCGAGGCCACCGGCCGCAAGGGCGAGATGG
Organism: uncultured Actinomycetota bacterium; assembly: GCA_963822135.1. GTDB lineage: Bacteria > Actinomycetota > Thermoleophilia > RBG-16-64-13 > RBG-16-64-13 > CAIQPS01. Next base: position 84,149 of record CAWGGI010000010.1, read on the forward strand.
AGCGGTACCTGGACGCGCTGGCCGGCGGGCAGGTGTACGTCCACGTGCTTGCGCGGGTTCGACAGCCCCCTGCTGGGCGAGCCGGCCCATCCCGAAGCCGATCTGGACGAACTGGACCGCGAGTTCCTGCTGTTCGATCTGATCCGCATCGAGCGGGCCTTCGAGCGGGCCAAGAAGGCTCCGCTTCCCGACGTGGGCAAGAGGGCGCTGGCTCGATGCCAGGAGGCCTGGAGGCCGAGATCCCCCTGCGCGAGGTGCATTCGACGAATCGGAACTCGGCTTCATCCGCGGATACCAGTTCTTGACTCTGACCCCGCAGTTGCTGGTGCTCAACATCGAGGCCGGACGCCGCACCGGACGTGAGTCTCCCTCGAGGCGCTGCGCGTGGACGCCGGGTGCTCGCGTTTCCCTTTCCGGATGCCCTGGAGGTCGCCCGACTGTCCGTCGAGGAGCAGGAGGAGTACGCGGCCGCGTTCGGGCTGCCCGGGCCCGCCGCGGAAGTCGTGGCTCAGGCGGCCTTCGCGCAACTCGGTCTGATCAGCTTCCTCACCACCGGCAGCGACGAGGTGCGGGCGTGGCCCATCGGTGCGGGCGAGACCGCCCGGGAAGCGGCCGGCGCGATCCACAGCGACATCCAGCGGGGCTTCATCCGCGCCGAGGTGGTCTCCTACGACGACTTCATGCGTCACGGCGACCATGAAGGCCGGCCGCGATGCGGGGGTACTCCGCATCGAAGGCAAGGACTACGTGGTCGCGGACGGGGACATCATCAATTTCCGCTTCAACGTGTAGGGAGGCTGGACCCGCATGCGCTCTCTCCGCGCGCCTGGACACCCGTGCGCGACATGCTCGAGAGCGCATGCGGGGTCCAGCCGTGACTGTCCGTCTTGCGCCGGGACACCCGTGGGCGACATGCTCGAGAGCGCATGCGGGGTCAGCCGTGACTGTCTGTCGTGCGCCGGGACACCCGTGGGCTATGGGATGTATTGCTCCATGCCGCCGGTGACCAGACCTCCAGAGATCGTCAGGGACATCGCAAGGCCGAAGTCATCCCAGGCAGTCTGGGAGTAGTAGTGGTCGCCCACGTTCTCGGGCGACCAGAGCCGGAGCAGATCGCGCGCAGCGTCTCCTGAGCCCGGCGCGCCGGTATCCTCGTATACCAGCAAAGTGAAACCAGCGCCTGGGCGACCGGCAGCCGCAGGCTCTCGACGACCGGATTGTGGATGTAGTCGGCAAGAGTCGGAGAGGATCGCTACGCTCGATCTCTCTTGAACGGGCCGGCTCGCACTCACATAGGGTAGTGCCGACCACCAAGGGTCACCCGCCGGCGAAGCCGCGGGCCGAGTGGTACATGGCTTGGTCGAAGAACACCGCGAAGCGGCTCTGCAGCTCCATCACCCGGTAGGCATCCACCGGCCGCTGCCACACCCCCTGAGAGCGGGCATGAGCCCAGATCTGCTTCTTGAGCAGCATGATGGCCGACAGCATCTCGTGCAGCTCGACGCCCTGCGCCTGCCGCGCGTGCCCCAGGTCCCTGTAGAACGACCTGATCTGCTCCTCGGTGCTCTCACCCTCCAGCCAGCGCCCCAGCTGCTGCAGGCTGGTGGTGCACTCGGCCAGCAGCGGCTCTGGGTCCAGGCGCAGGTAGCCGGCGGTGGTGCGGTTGGAGCGGACGTCGGCCAGCCAGAGCCGGGCCACGTAGGGGGATGCTCTCGCTCACGAATCCGACCAGACTGTCGGAGAGCATCGCACGCCAGCGCTGGGTCCCGCCTCGGCGTTGTGTCCTCCCTCCGTGCCCGCCTCGCCGGTGCCCTCCTCGAGGCGCTGGAACGAGTCGTGGATGGCCCACTCGTCCCGGTGAAGGTCGGCGCAGAGCCGGATGGCTTTCTCGTTGGAGGGGAAGGCCAGCGGGGGCAGCCGGTCGATGGGGAAGTAGCCCACATCGTCGGCGTCGTCGCCCGGGCGTCTCGATCGCCGAGGATCTTCTCGACCTCGAACGTGACCACGAGCAGGTCGCCGTAGAAGGCGCTCGTCCAGGAGTCGGCGTCGATAAGGCGGACGGACGCGGCCCGTGACGCCGGTCTCCTCGCGCAGCTCGCGCAGTGCTGCTTCGGCGATGGTCTCCCCAGTTCGGCGAAGCCGATGGGGAGGCACCACATGCCTTCGTTGGGCGGGAACTTGCGCTTGACCAGCAGGACCCGGCGGCTGATCGTCCAGAACGAGGGCAGCCGGCCGCCGGCAGAGGGTTCTGATAGAAGATCGTGCCGCAGACCGAGCAGACGTCGCGGGGCCGGTCCCCTACGGTCTGCACCTCGACGCGGCCGCCGCACTTGGAGCAGAAGAGCGCGTTCAGCTGATCGGCTCCTCCGTGACCTGCAGGAACACGTGCGAACCGGAGTCATGCGTGTAGACCGCCAGGGCTTGCCCAGCTCCTCGGGGCACTCGCGCACCTTGCCCAGCATGGGTCTTGCCGGCGGTCGACCACTTCGCCGATGGAGACCACCGGGTCGTTGATGAACAGCAGGGAGACGGTGATGCCGCTCATCTCCTCCGGGCGGATGTCGATCTGCACGTCGTCATACTTGCCGTACAGCTTGTACTCCTTGACCGCGGTCACCGTGCCCGAGACGGGCGACGTGACCGGAGTGCCCGGCGCCGCGCCCACGAGCACCGAGCTGGTGGTCGCCGTTCCGTCGCCAGCGAGCAGGTAGTAGCGGACCGAAGGTTCGCCGGAGAATATGCCGCGGAAGAAGCGGACGAGAGCGTTGGCGTTGGCCTGGTCGCCGATCGGAGAGAGCGCCACTGCGCCGCTCGTCGCTCACGGGCTGGTAGGCGATGATGGTGGCGTCGCCGCGCGGCAACTGGCAGCAGCAGGTTCCGGTCCCCGAGCCGGGCGAAGGCCGGGGGCTCTCGCCTGTGGCGGCCACGGGCGCCGTCGGAGACGGGCGCCGCTCACCAGCAGCGCCTGAGCAGCTCGACCTGGGTGGTGGACCCGCCGGCGGAGACGGCGATGATGATGCCTGCCACGACGAGGCAGAGCACAGCCAAAGCCGACAGCAAAGCGCATCCTGCGCCTGCGGTGCAGCGTCGTGCCTGCCGCCGCTTGCGCCTGAGCGATTCGTCCTGGCGCCAAGCTTCTGGTGCAGATACCCCTTCTCGCATCGGCTTTAAGTTACCATCGCCCGCTGGATTGCCCAGGAAAAGGCAGGCCTGTAGGGCTGCTCACATGTGCCGCGGCAGCGCGGTCATCTGCCTGGTAATCTGTGTTGTGGAAGCGGTGGCGCGCCGGCAAGGTGACGGTGAGAGGAGGGGTAGTGCGAATCACCATTCCGCGATGGGCTCAGTTCGTACTGATCCCGGTGGCGATCTTCCTCGTCCTCTATTTCTGCCAGCTGGCCAGTCACGCCATCTTCGTGTTCCTCATCGTCGGCCATCGTGGCCTTGCTGCTGAATCCCGTGGTGCTGGCATGGGCCGCATCAAGGTCCGCGCTGGGCTGGCCGTGCCCGTCGTATACCTGGCTTTCGTGGCGGTCATCGTGCTTTTCTTCATATTCCTGGGCCCGCCGCTCATCCGCCAGTTCCAGCGGCTGTTCGATGCCATCCCCGACTGGCTTGACCGATCTCAACGGGCTGCTGGCCGACCTGCGGCCTGGCTGGCCGGCAACAACGTCCAGGTCAACCTGCAGCTCAACACCACCGACATCGTCGACTGGCTGCAGAGCAACGGGGCGCCGTCGGTGGGAACCCTGTTCTCCGTGGGCGTGAGCGTGGTGGGCATGGTCGTCAATCTCTTCCTGACCGTGGTCGTGAGCTTCTACATGCTCATCGACGGCAAGCGGATCTTCCGGTTCCTATGCCGGCTGGCGCCCGGGGACGCCGCAGGTCAAAGACGAATACGTTCGCGGGCTGCAGACCGCTTTCAGCCGCTTCGTCCGCGGCCAGGCGCTGCTTGGGGCGACTGTCGGCTTGGTCTGCGGGCTGGCCATCTGGATCCTGAGCTGGGACGTGGTCGGTGTGTGGCCGGAGGGCGGCCAGTATGCCCTGCTGTTCGGGTTCTGGGCGGGGGTCACCGAGGTCATCCCCTACATCGGCCCGTTCCTGGGCGCCGTCCCGCCGGTCATCGCCGCCTTCTTCCACTCTCCCGACCGCCGCTCTGTGGTCATCATCGTCTATCTGGTGATCCAGCAGTTGGAGAGTCATATCCTGGCTCCCAACATCGTCGGGCAGTTCGGTGGGGGTGCATCCGCTGCTGGTGATCTTCGCCCTGCTGGTCGGGCGCGCAGATCGGCGGGATCCTGGGTATGATCGCGTCCCTGCCGCTACTGGCCATGCTGCGGCACACCCTGCACCTTCTACGACTTCCGTCTCTCGCGGGCGCCCTGGGCTGGGGACGACGGCATCGCTCTCATCCCGGCCACGGTCGGGGGCGCCTCCGCCCCGGCGGGTCAGAGCCGCCGGCGTAGCCGGAGGGCGAGCACTCCTGAAGACTGCAGCCGCTTCGACCGCGACGCGCGCGCGCCGAGAGTCCGCCGGCGCCTCGCCGGCCGAGCGAGCCATCGGACGGCGGGCCCCGTCAAGTCGTTTGTGGAGGGTGGTCGATACTGTTACAATCGCGAGTTGCCGGGATAGTCGCCCGGAACCCGGATAGTAGCAGGCAATGGAGAACATTCGCGATTTTTTCGGGATAAGGCTGCGCAAGGGGTTTCACGCCGCTGCTTTCGGCTCTGCAGCGGCTCGGCGTCACCCCCAACCAGGTCACCATCGTCGGCACCTTCCTCAACGCGGCGGCCGCCGTGCTCATCGTCGTTCGACCATCTGATCTAGGCCGGCATAGTCTTCCTCGTGCGCCGGGCTGCTGCGACATGCTCGACGGGTCGCTGGCCCGCGGGCCCAGCAAGTCGACGCCGTTCGGGGCTTTCTCGACTCGACTCTGGACCGGGTGTCCGAAGGGATCGTCCTCGCCGCCATCGCCTATCTGCTTCGCTGTCCAAGGGCACGTCGGTCGATGCGGCCTTGGTCGTGCTGGCCCTTCTGGGCAGCCTCCTGGTGAGCTACACTCGGGCTCGGGCGGAGAGCCTGGGAGTGGAGTGCAAGGTGGGCCTGCTGAGCCGGCCCGAGAGGATCATCCTCGTCGCCATAGGGCTCTTCTTCGACGTGCTGCCGTATGTGATCTACATCATGCTGGCGCTGACCGTGTTCACGGTGATCCAGCGCGTCGTCCACACCTACCGCCAACTGCGTCAGGCAAAGGGAACAGGGAGGATTCGTTGAGCGATAAAGTGCGGGTCGCCATCATCGGGGTGGGCAACTGCGCGTCGTCCTTCATCCAAGGCGTGCAGTTCTACCGCAACGCCAAGGCGGACGAGTTCGTCCCCGGCCTCATGCACGTGAACCTCGGCGGATACCACATCTCCGACATCGAGTTCACCTGTGCCTTCGACATCGACAAGACCAAGGTGGGCAAGGACCTCTCCCAGGCCATCTGGGGAGGCCGGAACTGCACGGTGAAGTTCTGCGACGTCCCCGAGATGGGCGTCAAGGTCTACCGGGGCATGACCCACGATGGCCTGGGCAAGTACCTGTCCGAGGTCATCGAAAAGGCCCCCGGTCCCACCGACGACGTGGTCGGCATCCTCAAAGACACCAAGACCGACGTGGTGGTCAGCTACCTGCCCGTGGGCAGCGAGATGGCCACCAAGTGGTACGTGGAGCAGATCCTGGAGGCCGGCTGCGCCTTCGTGAACTGCATCCCGGTCTTCATCGCCCGGGAGAAGTACTGGCAGGAGCGGTTCGAGGAGAAGGGCCTGCCGGTCATCGGCGACGACATCAAGTCGCAGGTCGGCGCCACCATCGTCCACCGGGTGCTCACCCGCCTCATGCGCGAGCGGGGCGTGCGGCTGGAGCGCACCTCCCAGCTCAACGTGGGCGGCAACACCGACTTCCTCAACATGCTCGAGCGTTCGCGCCTGGAGAGCAAGAAGATCTCCAAGACCAACTCGGTCACCTCGCAGCTCGACTACGACATGGGCAGCAAGAACATCCACATCGGCCCTTCGGACTACGTGGAGTGGCTGGACGACCGCAAGTGGGCCTACATCCGCATGGAAGGCCGCACGTTCGGTGACGTGCCGCTCAACATCGAGCTCAAGCTCGAAGTGGTCGACTCGCCCAACTCGGCGGGCATCGTCATCGACGCCGTGCGCTGCGCCAAGCTGGCGCTCGACCGGGGCATCTCCGGCGCTCTGTTCGATCCGGCTTCGTACTTCATGAAGTCGCCGCCCATCCAGTACAGCGACGAGGAGGCTCGGCGCAAGACCGAGGCCTTCATCGCCGGCGAAGCGCAGTGCGAGTGAGCACTGCGACCGGGTGTAGGCTAGGACGAGAGCATGACCCGTGGGCCCGGGCGGCGTCGCCGTCCGGGCCGCCGGCTGTCTCCGAGGCGACCTGCGTGGGAGCCAGGCCTCTACATAGCGCTGGTCACTCCGTTCTCGTGGACCACGCCGAGCGCGGTCAACCAGCACGTGGCCGATCTGGCGCGGGCGCTCAAAGCCCGGGGCATCTGCCGGTGGTGGTGACGTCCTCCGACGAACCCGAGGACGGACTCGCGCACGCGGGCGCTGTTCCAGCGCACCCGGGGCCAGGTGGTCGCACCTCCTGGCCGACTACCGCAGCAGGGGCGCCTGCCGCACTGCCTGCTTCTCCCTGGCTCTGACAAGGGCCCGCTCGGCCGCGACCAGGGCATACCCGGTGGTCCCGATGGGTTCAGCTTCCCGGTGCGACTCAACGGCGGCGTGGCCAACCTCGGGCTTCCGGTGGATATCACCTCCCGGCTGGAGAAGCTGATGCTGGGCGCCGATTTCGATCTGGTGCACGTGCACGAGCCGCTGGCTCCCTCGCTGAGCTTCACCGCCCTGCGGGAGAGCACGCAGTCCCGTGGTGGCGACCTTTCATCTGACTCCGGTCGGCGTGGCCGCCTACGAGCTGGGGCAGTCGGTGCTCGAGCGCTTCTTCTCAGCGGCTGGACGCCCGCGTGGTGACGTTCCCCGAGGGGCGACGGATGATGGAAGAGCTCTACCCCGGCGACTACGAGGTCATCTCCTGTGGCACGGCGATGCAGCCACCGGGACCGGTCTCGATGGCACACCCGGGACCGATGAGGGTGCCGCGCACGGGGAGGGCGCCTCCCCGCGCTACGGACTCTACGTATATCGGGGAGACTCGCGACGGCTCGTTCCGCGCGCTGCTTCGCGCCGTTGCCGACGATTCCCCCCGGTCTCGACAGGATGGTGGTCGCGTTGCACCAGGCGTCGGCGGAGCGCTGGCCCCCGCAGGGCCGTCCCGCGCAAGCTCCGGTCGCGTGTGGATCTGGTGAGCTTCGAGTCGGCCGCCGAGCTGGTCCCCGTCTATCGGGGGCCGCTGTGGCCATCCTCCCCTTCCTGGGCGGCGAATGGCTCTGCACCTCCATCGCCGAGGCCGCCGTCTGCGGCTGCCCGGTGGTGGGTCCCGACCTGCCGCCGGTCCGCGACTACCTCGAGTCCCGCGGGACGAGCATGGCCGCGCCGGTGCGGGAGCCGTCTTCTCCCCAAACGAGTTCAGGTCTCTCAGCACCGCGATCGAGCGAAATCCTGCGGCCCGCCGCGGTGGCCGTCTCGATCGTCGCAGGCTCTGCCGCCGGCACCCCTGATGCCGCGCCGAAGCTCCTGCGGCCGCCGCCTGCGCGCACTCGATCGCTGCCGTCGCCGAGGAGCTGGAGGGCGTCTACCGGGACACGATCGCCTTGCCACCGGTGACCGCGTCGCGGGCAAGACGCCGGCCGCCGCTCTCGCTGCACGTCCGCGGCATCGGCGAGGAGTCGCCCCGCCGGAGCGTGCGCAAGCTCGCCATCCGGGTCCTGCCCGGCCCGACTGGATCAACGCCGACCTCCACATGCACTCCAACTACTCCAAAGACTGCACGCACAGTCCGTGGAGATCGCTCATCGGGACCGCCCGGGAGATCGGTCTTGGAGCCATCGCCATCGCCGACCACAACGAGATCGAGGGCGCCTTCCGCGCCCGCGAACTGGCCGACGGCGACCCTTTCGTCATCGTGGCCGAAGAGATCAAGACGACGGAGGGCGAGGTCATCGGGCTCTTCCTGCAAGAGTACATCCCGCCCGAACTGAGCTTCGACGAGACCCTCTCCCTCATCAAGGAGCAGGGTGGCCTGGTCTACGTCCCCCATCCCTTCGACGCCTTGCGCACCACCCCCACGTACCGGGCGCTGGTGGACAACCTGCACCGCATCGACGTGATCGAGATCTACAACGCCAAGGTGGCTCTCTCGTCGTTCAACCTGAGCGCCGAGCGCTTCGCGGCCAAGTACAACATCGTCGCGGGAGCGGGCAGCGACGCCCACGTTCTTCAGGCGCTCGGCACCGCCATGCTGCGCATGCCGCGGTTCACCGATCCTGAGAGCTTCATGGCGGCACTCTGGGAGGCGGACATCATCGCCAGCCGCAAGAACCTGCTGTATCTGCAGTCGCTCAAGCTGCTGCAGCACCACTCTCGATCGGGTCCTGCCCGAGGACTGACCGTCGCGGTGACCTGGCCGGATCGCCCGCTTACGAGGCTGGCCAACTGACGTCGCGAGGCCGCATGCCGGAAGCGCTGAGGCAGAGCGTGCACTGCCTGGCTCGCGGCGGTCGATACCGTTCGTCCGAGACGCTCCCGCCGGAGGATTTCTTCGCTCGTCGGCCAATATAGTCAGCATGAAAGATTCCCAGCCTCTCACTGAGGCCACCGAGATATACCGCAGAGCTCGAAGAGCGGGCGATCAACGACAGCAACGATCTCAACCGCCGCGTGGTCGCCTGCAGACGCTGCCGTCGACGGGGCGACTTCCTCCCAGTGGTAGGGTCAGGGCATCCTCTCGCCGACATCCTCCTGGTCAAGTACCGACCGCACTATCTGGAGGTCACCGAAGGGGTGGCGTTCTTCGGCCGGTCGGGAGCGGCCATGCTCAAGAGCATGGAGAGGTTGGGGGTCAACCCCTTGGTCGTCTATGGGACCAACCTGCTCAAATGCCACGACGTGAGACTCGCCGAGGCAGAGAAGAACTGCCCGCTCTACTGGCTGGAGGAGTTCCACATGACCCATCCCCGGATGATGGTGGTCATGGGTCGGCAGACGGTCCAGGCGATCAACAAGACTCGGGTCGCGGGGATGAAGCGGCTGAGCTGGGATCCGGGCGCGATCCAGACGTTCACGCCTTTCTGCAAGGCGCTGGTGACTCCGGATATCGACTCATCGCTGGACGATGACCAGGCCAAGGCCGAGTTCTGGAAGGCCTTCCGGAGCCTGGGCGACTGGTTCCAGGACGAGCCCCCCTATTAGAGTCAGACGGATCTCGCGCCGTCGCGACTCGACGAGCAAGTCACCCAAGCAAACGCGGAGGTAGGCCGGGATGTGGAAAATCGCGTCGGGATGAGTGACCCCGGTCGGGCCCGTCTCAGTGAGGGTCTCGCGTCAGGAGTCCCACGCATTCCACGTGTGGCGTGTGCGGGAACATGTCCACCGGGGTGACCCGCTCCAGAGCGTAGCCGTAGTCTTGGAGCCGGGCCACGTTCGGGCCCATGGTGGTGGGGTTGCACGATACGTAGACGATCCTAGGTGCTGCCACCTCGCCGATGCGGGCGATGGCCTTGTCGGTGAGGCCCGCTCGAGGAGGGTCGACGATGATAACGTCGGGCTGCTTCACCGGCTCGGGCAGCTCCCGGACTCCTTCCGCCACCTCGCGCAAAACCTTGCGCACGTCACCCTCCACGAAGAAGATGTTCTCGATCCCGTTGCGGCAGGCGTTCTCTCTCGCGTCGTCGACGGCTGCAGGCACCGCTTCGATACCTAGGACCGCCCGCGCGTCGCCCGCCAGCGACAGGCCTATCGCGCCGACCCCCGAGAAGAGGTCCCAGACCACGCCGAGACAGGCGCTCCGGGCGTCGCCCTCCGCCTCCCCGCGGCGACCGAGCGTCTGCTTGCTCACATCTGAGGAACGCGCCGTCCGCCCGGCTTCCTCGCCGACCACTCCATAAAGGATGTCGGTCATGACGCCGTTGGTCTGGAAGAACGCATCGACAGACACCTTCAAAGTCACTCCCGCCGCCTCTTCCAGCAGGTAAGGACGCCCCCACAGCGTTTCCCCTCCCAGCCCACTGCTTATCTCCGCGCGCCCGGGATTGACGGCGTGGATAACGCCCACGATCTGCGGATGGACAGCCCTGAGGCGTTCGACGAGCCTCTCGGACCCCGGCAGATCCCCGGGGGCGGTCACCAGGCTGACGAGAAGTTCCGACCCCGCCCGTGCCGATCGCGCGAGCAGATGGCGGGCGAACCCGACGCCCTTGCGAGGGTCCCAGCCCGGCACGCCCTCTTCTCGGAGCCATGTCTCCACGGTGTCTCGGACCTTCTCGATGGGAGGCTGGAGCAGATGGCATTCGGACAGGGAGAGCACCGAATCCCAGCGCCCGGGCGGTCGGAAGCCGACGACCGCCCCGTCCGCGCCGATCCCGATAGAGAAGTCTGCTCGGTTCCGATACCTCCAGGGATCGGCCATGCCTTTGATGGGGAGCAGTTCGAAGTCGTCAAGCCCGCCGAGGTGTTCGAGCGATTCGCGTACCTGTCTGGTCTTGTATTCGAGTTGGACCTTGTAGTCGAGCCCCTGCCACACGCAGCCTCCGCAGGTGCCGAAGGATGGGCACCGATGCCGGATCCGGTCCGGTGAGGAGACGACGATCCGTTCCACGCGGGCCTCCGCGTAGCGCTTCTTGAGCTTGGTCACCCGGGCCTTGACCACATCGCCGGGCACCGCCCCCGTCACGAAGACCACAAAGTCGTCGATCCTGGCGATACCCATGCCACCGAATGCCAGATTGGTGACATTGAGCTCGACAAGCTGGTTCTTCTGCATCCGCTCCATAGGACCGAGGATTATAACGGGCGGCCGAGGCAGCTGCGTCGCCCGCGCGGCCATCTTGCCTAGCCGGTCGTGATTGCCTATTGTGGAGCGATGTTCTGGCGCCGTGTACGCAAGGCATTCAGCGACGACCCCAAGCCCGCCGCTCCGGCGACCGAGTGCGTCGCCTCTCCTCGGGACGCCCTCACCCCCGATGCCGCCCTGGCGATGAGATTCGTGGCCGAGGCAGGCAAGCAGATGCTCGAGGCGAGCCCCTCGGTGAGCGAGGTGCTCGATCGCCTGCGGGCGTTCTTGCCTGTAGTCGGACTCCAAGGCGCCATGATCGACGCCAACCTCAGCACGCTCACCCTCAGCTACTGGGAGCCGGACATGGCCTTTCCCGTCACCACCATGCGGGATGTCAGAGCCTCGGAGCCGCGGTTGGAGAGGATGGCCGAGACCGTGTCGCTCCTCGAGAGGGTGGAGCGGAAGGAGATCGAGCTTGCACCGGCGTACGAACAGTTGCAGGCTTTGGCGCAGGCCCCGAGGATGCGTCGCCGTCTGTCCCACACGGCGATCCTTGTCTCTGTCGTCGGTTGGGTACTGTTCCTCAACGGGATCGACCTGGTGACCGTGCTCGTCGCCCTTCTCGCGACGACACTGACGTTCCCCGTGAACTCCGTGGTGGGTAAGCTGCGTCTGCCCCTCATTTCCGGCACATTCGCCGCGGCCGTGATCCTCGCCGCCGTCCCCAACCTGTTGGCCGCCGCCGGAGTGACGCTCTCGATCGCTGCGGCGGTCGTCGGAGGGCTGTTCATCTATCTGCCGGGACGCGCCTTCGTCACCGCGGTCATCGACAGCCTGGCCAACGCTCCCGTCTCCGCTATCACCCGTGCGTTCGAGGCTCTGCTCACCGCCGGTGCCCTGGCGCTCGGTGTTGTCGTCGGCGGAGAGATCGGCGCCGGCCTGGGGGTGGAGATCGAAGCTGATTTCACCTCCGCCCCTCTGTGGATATCGGTCCTGGCATCCGCAGTGGGCGTGTTGGGGATAGCTGTCGCCTGGGGTATGCCCCGCGCCCGCGTCATCCCGACGGTGGTGATCGGTGCTGTCGGCTGGCTTATCGTGGCCGTCCCTTCTCGGGAGGGCAGCGTCTCGTCCTCGCTGATCTACCTTGCGGCCGCGACGTTCGTCGGATTTGCCTGTCTCACCAGCGCGCGCATGCAGGGTGGCACCGCAAGCGTCTACACGGGCGTGGCGATTCTCCCTCTGGTGCCTGGCTTCAGCATCTACCAGGGCATGCTGGCGCTGGCGACTGGGATCGGGGACGCGGCAGGCCCCCTCAAGGATGCGGCGGTGATCTCTCTTTGCATTGCAGGGGGCGTAGCTATAGGACTCTCTCTGGGGCGCAACGCCTTCTCACTCGTGACCTGGCTGCGCTCGAAAGTGCGGCCGACTCCTGCGGGAGAGCGCCCTACGGGCAGCTAGCGCCGGCGTCTCCGGGGGAAGATCATGTAGAGAACGATGAGCGCGATGATCGACGCGATCAGCGCGATCACGAAGCTCCAGATGTTGAAGTCGCCCACGACACCGCCAAGCCCGGCAAGTCGGCCTATGAAGCCACCCACCACCGCGCCGGCCAGCCCGGCAAGAAGCGTCCAGATGAAGCCCATGCGTCGGCGGGTCACGAACCGCGCAAGGTAACCCAGGACCAGCCCCACTAGTATCCAGCTTAGTAGCGGCATCGCGCTCCCCTCCTGTCGTCGCGGCGTAACGGCGGCACACAAGCGGCCTGAGGCATCCTAGCATGCCGGCCATCAGCCCACGCGGGGCGCGGCCGACCCTCTTAACCCTGGTCGGCAGGGGCGGGCGCCCGTTCGCCGTCCGTGCCGCTCTCTGCGCCGGCGGTCTTCTGGAACACCAACTCCAAGCCACGCTCGTCGACCTTGATGGTGTCGCCGTCACGGAACTCGCCCTTGAGCAAGGCCAGCGCTACGCGGTCCTGGATCTCCTTCTGGATGAGGCGCTTGAGCGGCCGTGCCCCGTAGGCGGGGTCGTATCCCTGCTGCGCCAGGTACAGCTTGGCCGCGTCGGTCGTCTCGAGCGTGATGTCGCGCTCCGCCAGCCGCTTGCGCAGCAGACCGAGCTGGATGTCGACGATACCTTTGATGTGCTCCAGGCTCAGCCGGTGGAAGATGACGATCTCGTCCACCCGGTTGAGGAATTCGGGCTTGAAAGTGGCCTGCATGAGCTCGGTGACCCTGGTGTCCATCTCCATCTCGGTGATGTCCGGGTCGAGGATGTATTGACTGCCGACATTGGAGGTCATGATGACCACGGTGTTCTTGAAATCCACGGTGCGACCATGTCCGTCCGTCAGCCGGCCCTCGTCGAGGATCTGCAGGAGCAGGTTGAAGACGTCGGGATGGGCCTTCTCGATCTCGTCGAGCAAGAGCACGGAGTAGGGGCGGCGGCGCACCGCCTCGGTGAGGTAGCCGCCTTCCTCGTAGCCCACGTAGCCGGGGGGCGCCCCGATGAGCCGGGCCACGGAGTGTCTTTCCTGGAACTCGCTCATGTCCACGCGGACCATGGCCTTCTCGTCGTCGAACAGGAACTCGGCCAGGGCTCGACCGAGTTCGGTCTTGCCGACGCCGGTGGGGCCCAGAAAGATGAAGCTCCCGATGGGGCGGTTGGGATCCTGAAGACCCGCCCGCGCCCGCCGGATGGCACTGGCCACCGCCTCCAGGGCGTCGTCCTGTCCAACTACCCGCCGGTGCAGCCGCTCCTCCATGTGGATGAGCTTCTCCACCTCGCCTTCCAGCAGTCTCGCCACGGGAATGCCGGTCCACTTGGCCACCACCTCGGCGATGTCCTCCTCTTCCACCTCTTCCTTCAGCATTCGCACGTCACGCTGGAGCTCGTTCAAGCGCTGGTTCTCGGCCACCAACTGGCTCTCGGCCTCAGGGATCCTCCCGTAGCGCAGCTCGGCGGCCTTCTGCAGGTCCCCCATCCGCTCCACACGCTCGGCTTCGGTCTTGAACTGGTCGATCTGCTCCTTGACCGTCTGGATCCTGGAGATCGCATCCTTCTCGGCCTGCCAGTGGGCCTTGAGTCCGGCGGCCTCCTCGCGCAGGCCGGCCAGTTCGGCTTCTATGGCTTTGCGCCGCTCCTTGGACGCAGCATCCTTCTCCTTGCTGAGAGCGTGAAGCTCGATATCGAGCTGCTTGATGCGTCGCTCCACCTGATCGATCTCCATCGGCATCGAATCGATCTCGATACGCAACCGGCTGGCCGCTTCGTCCACCAGGTCGATGGCCTTGTCGGGGAGGAACCTGTCGGAGATGTAGCGGTGGGAGAGCACTGCCGCGGCAACGAGTGCCGAGTCCTGGATGCGTACCCCGTGGTGCACTTCGTAACGTTCCTTGAGCCCGCGCAGGATAGCGACGGTGTCCTCCACCGACGGCTCCCCGACCAGCACCGGCTGGAAGCGACGTTCGAGCGCGGCGTCCTTCTCCACATACTTGCGGTATTCATCGAGCGTCGTCGCCCCCACTACCCGCAATTCACCGCGGGCGAGCATGGGCTTGAGCATGTTGGAGGCGTCCACCGCGCCCTCCGCTCCGCCGGCGCCCACGATGGTGTGCATCTCGTCGATGAAGGTGATGATCTCGCCCTCGGAATCGGCGATCTCCTTGAGCACGGCCTTCAGACGCTCTTCGAACTCTCCTCGGTACTTGGCCCCCGCGACCATAGCGCCGATATCGAGGGCCACAACGCGCTTGTTCTTGAGCCCCTCGGGCACGTCGCCGGAGACGATCCTCTGTGCCAGCCCCTCGGCTATGGCCGTCTTGCCCACCCCCGGCTCGCCGATGAGGACGGGGTTGTTCTTGGTGCGGCGGCTGAGGACCTGGATCACGCGCCGGATCTCGTCATCGCGGCCGATGACCGGGTCGAGCTTGCCCCGACGGGCGAGTTCGGTGAGGTCGCGCCCGAAGCGCTGGAGCGCCTGATACTTCTCCTCCGCGTTCGGGTCCTCAGCCCGCTGTGAGCCGCGCAGTTCTTTGAGTACCTGCAGAATCGCTTCCCGAGTCGCGCCGTAGCGTTTCAGCAGGCTGCCAAGATAGCCCCGATCGACCGCCAGCCCCATGAGCACGTGCTCGGTGGAAACGTAGGTGTCCTTCATCTTGTCGGCTTCGGCCTGCGCCGCGTCCAGCGCGGCCTGGGTATCGCGGGCGAAGCCCACCTGGGTCGCGCCGTGGACCGTACCGAAGTGTTCGAGACGCTTGTCGAGTTCAGCCCGGAGGGCGATGTGGCTCGCCCCGATGCGCTCGAGGATCGGTATCGTCAGGCCCCCGTCTTGTTCCATAAGGGCGACGGCGAGATGCTCAGGCTCCACCTGCGCGTGTCCGCGCTCCTGAGCCAGCTTCTGGGCAGCGACGAGCGCCTCCTGGGCTTTGAGGGTGAACCGCTCCACTTGCATGGTCTACCTACTCCTCGTCTCGGCGTCCCGGGATGTCGGTCGGGGCGCGCATCAGTCAATTACATGTAGAAAATCTTATATGAAGCGACTCATATCTGTCAAGACAAGGAGGCTGCCGAAGAGCCCCGTCCGAAGAGATGCGGACGGGCTTGTCGGAGCGTCGGGGGAGCGCGAGGGCGGCTCTAGGGGGCCGGTGGAGGCGGGGGAGGCAGCGTCGTGGTCGTAGTGCTCTCGGTTGTGGTGGAGCTGGGGAATGCTGCGTAGGTGCTGCGGAAGTGCGGGTTGTAGGACACGAGCACTTCGGGTTTGGTGAAATCAGCCTCCGGATACTCCTTGTCGGCCTTGACCATGAACTTCTGCCAGATCTGCGCGGGGAAACTGCCGCCTGTGACGCTGATGTTGTGGACATCGGTCATGGGTATCTGTCCCTCCGGGTGACCTACCCAGACCGTGGTCGACAGATGGGGCGTGTATCCGCAGAACCACGCGTCGCTGAAGTCCTGGGCGGTACCGGTCTTGCCTGCCGCCGGGCGGTCGATCTTTGCCTTGGTGCCCGTGCCGTGCAGGATGTTCTGCTCGAGGAGGCGGGTCACGTCGTACGCCACCCCGGCAGCGAGGGCCTGAGTTCTCTTGGGGTTGGCCTTCCAGATCACCTTGCCGGCCGAGTCCTTGACCTGGAGGATGATCGTGGGCGCAACATGCTCGCCCTGGTTGGCAAGGGTGCCGTACGCTGAGGCCATCTCCAGAGGGGAGACGCCGTAGGTGAGCCCGCCGAGCGCGATGGCCGGGCTGGGATTGAGATACGACGTGATGCCCATCCGCCGGGCGACGTCCACGATACGGTCGGCACCGACGTCCAGAGCCATCTGGGCGTAGACGGTGTTGTCGCTGCGCATCGTTGCCTGCACTACCGTGGAGATGCCGTACGTGTTGCCGCCGAACGTCTTCACCTTCCAGGGCTTCGTGGCGCCGGGGTACATGATCTCCAGCGGCATCGACATGTAGTAGGTCTTCCATGGGTCGATGCCCAGTTCGATCGCGGCCGTCAGACAGAAGGGCTTGAAAGCGGAGCCCGGCTGGCGCCGACCCTGGGCTGCGAGGTTGAACTTGGAGCTTTCGTAGTCGGTGCCGCCGACCATCGCCCGGATATAGCCGGTGTCGGGCTCGATGCTCACCAATGCCGCCGACGGGTCGCCGGGCTTGTCGAGAGTGGTGCTGATGGCCTCCGCCGCCAACTTCTGGAAAGCGGGATCGATGGTGGTCTCAACGCGCAGGCCCCCCTGAAACACCTTCTCCTCGCCGAACATGTCGATGAGCTGTTTGCGGACGAAAGCGACCACATACGGCTCCTGGACCTGCGTGTAGGGCGAGTAGGGCGCCAATTCGACCGGCGTAAGAAGCGCGGCCTCGGCCTCCTCCTCGGTGATGAAACCGTTCTCGGCCATCTTTCCTATCACGAGGTTGCGCCGTTCCAGCGCCCGGTCGGGGTGTTTGCGAGGCGAGTAGCCGGTGGGGGCCTGGGGAAGACCTGCTATGAGCGCCGCTTCGGCGAGAGTGAGGTCGACGGGCTCCTTGTCGAAGTAGGTTCGGGCCGCCGCCTCCACGCCGTAGGCGTTGGAGCCGAAATACACGGTGTTCAAGTAGAGATCGAGGATCTCGTTCTTCGAGTACTTACGTTCCAGTTGCCACGCGAGAGCCATCTCGTTCCACTTCCGCTCGAAGGTGAGATCGGTCCGGTCGAGATAGATGTTGCCGACGAGCTGCATGGTGATGGTGGAGAAGCCTTCGGTGGTCTGCTGAGCCTGGACGTTGGTGACCAGGGCCCGCACGAAGCTCTCGAAGTCCACCCCGCGATGGCTGTAGAAGCGCTCGTCCTCGATGGCCACCAACGCGTTGCGAAGGATCTGAGGGATCTGCCTGCCGCTGATGACGGTGCGGTTCTCCACTCCGTGGAGATAGGCGAGCCGGGAGCCATCCGCAGCATAGATCGCACTTGTCTGGGCCAGGGAGACCGCGTGCTGATCGTCGAGCGAGGGGATGTCGTCTTCCACCGCAGCCACGGCGTGCAGGCCCATACTGAGGACGACGGCCAGAAGCCCCGCTGCGATGAGCGGAACGGCGACGAGCACCGCGACAATGATGATGGTGCGCCGCCGCCCTACCTTCTCGAAGCGCCTCCTGCGGGCGCTGCGTCTCTGTCGTCCGACCTTCATGCGTCCTCAGGGAACTAGTGGACGGCCCTACGAACGATGGGCCCGTAGGGTGGACGTATTGTAGCGAATACGAGGTTTCCCGGATCAACTTGGATTTCGCCTTAAGGGCGCCCTGTCCTGCGCGATCGTGGCCCCTCGTTCAGGAGAAGAAGAGCCGGGCCCTGATGCGGGCTCGTAAACTTGACAATAGGTGACTCATATTTTATACTAGCCACGTGCTAATGAACAGAGAACCAGTTGCGGAGGATAGCTAATGGGCAAGATCATCGGCATCGACCTAGGCACGACCAACTCAGCCATGGCCGTGCTGGAAGGCGGTGAGCCGACCATAATCCCCAATGCCGAAGGCGGCCGGACGACCCCATCCGTGGTGGCGTTCACAAAGACCGGCGAACAACTGGTGGGTACCGTCGCCAAGCGGCAGGCCGTCACCAACCCCGAGAACACCATCTTCTCTATCAAGCGCTTCATGGGGCGCAAGTTCTCCGGCGTGAGCGAAGAGATGAAGATCGTGCCCTACAAAGTGGTCGAGGGTCCTAACAGCGATGTGCGGGTCAAGGTCAAGGACGGACAGTACTCGCCGCCCGAGATCTCGGCCAAGATCCTGCAGAAACTCAAGCGCGACGCCGAAGCCTTCCTGGGCACCGAGGTGACGGAGGCCGTCATCACGGTCCCCGCCTACTTCGACGACGCTCAGCGGCAGGCCACCAAAGACGCCGGCATCATCGCCGGGCTCGAGGTCAAACGTATCGTCAACGAGCCCACTGCGGCCTCTCTGGCCTACGGGCTCGACAAAGAACATGAGCAGACGGTCCTGGTGTTCGACCTGGGCGGCGGCACCTTCGACGTGTCCATCCTCGAACTGGGTGATGGCGTGTTCGAAGTCAAGTCCACGAACGGCGACACCCATCTTGGCGGCGACAACTTCGACAAGGCGATCGTGGATTGGATCGTCAATGAGTTCCGCCGGGAGAAGGGCGTGGATCTGAGCAAGGACCGCCAGGCTCTTCAGCGGCTCTACGAATCGGCGGAGAAGGCCAAAGTGGAGCTCTCCTCCGTGCTCGAGACATCGATCAACCAGCCCTTCATCACCATGGACCAGAGCGGCCCCCTCCACTTGGAGATGACGCTCAGCCGGGCCAAGCTGGAAGAGCTCACCCGCGATCTGCTCGACCGGGTGGTCGGGCCCACCAAGCAGGCGATGGAGGATGCCGGTCTCAAGATGGGCGACATCGACCAGGTGATCCTCGTCGGCGGGATGACGAGGATGCCGGCCGTGCAGGAAAAGGTGCGGCAACTGACGGGCAAAGAGCCTCATAAGGGCATCAACCCGGACGAAGTGGTGGCGCTGGGCGCGGCCATCCAGGGCGGTGTCTTGGCGGGCGAAGTCAAGGACATCATCCTTCTCGACGTCACTCCTCTGTCGCTCGGTATCGAGACCAAAGGCGGCGTCTTCACCCGACTCATCGACCGCAACACCACCATCCCCACGCGCAAGAGCGAGATCTTCTCGACGGCCGAAGACGGCCAGACATCGGTGGAGATCCACGTGCTGCAGGGCGAGCGCGACCTGGCGGCCTACAACAAGACGCTGGGCAAGTTCCAGCTGATGGGTATCCCGCCGGCGCCGCGCGGCATCCCGCAGATCGAGGTGGCCTTCGATATCGACGCCAACGGCATCACCCATGTGTCGGCCAAGGACCTGGCCACCGGCAATCAGCAGAAGATCGAGATCAAGAGCTCGAGCGGCCTGGGCGACGACGAGATCAAGAAGATGGTCCGTGACGCCGAGGTGAACGCCGAGGAGGACCGCAAGAAGAAGGAGACCGTCGATACGCGGAACCAGGCGGAGAACCTGGTGTACTCCACGCGGAAGTCTCTCAAAGAGATCGGCGACAAGGTAGACGGCGCCGCGCGCGGAGACATCGAGAACGCCATCCGCGACCTGGAAGACGCCATCAAAGGCGACAACGTCGAACTCATCAGGAGTCGCATGAACACGCTGCAGGAAGCTGCCTACAAGCTGTCCGAGGCCGCATACCAGGCGGCGCAGGCTCAGCGCGGCGGTGACGGTGGCACCGGCGGCGGCTACGGTGGCGGCGGGAGCCAGGGCTCTGGAGCCGGCGCGGCCGAGGACGAAGTCGTGGAAGAGGCCGACTACGAAGTGATCGACGAAGACAAGTAGTGGATGAACCTGCGGTGCGGGGAGTCCCGCAAGAGACCGCAGGTTTGACAGGACAGTGATCGAAGGAGGTCAGGAGATGGCACTAGTACGCTGGGATCCGTTCCGTGATCTAACCGCTCTTCAGTCAGAGGTCAACCGCCTCTTCTCGAGGGCGAGCGGCGATGTGACGGATAGGCAATCATGGACTCCCGCAGTGGACGTGGTCGAGACGGAAGACGCGATCGTGCTGAAGGCAGAGCTCGCCGGCATGGATCCGGCCGATATCAACATCGAGGTGCAGGACAACGTCCTTACTGTGAGTGGCGAACGCCGCTTCCAGGAGGAGGTCAAAGAAGACAAGTATTATCGGATCGAGCGTCGCTACGGTTCGTTCAGCCGCTCCCTCGCTCTCCCGCCGACAGCGGACGAGACCAAGGTGGAGGCAAAGTACGACAACGGGCTGCTGCGAGATCACCGTGCCCAAAGCGGAGATCGCCAAGCCCAAGAAGATCACCGTGGCGGTAGGCGGCGGACAGGAGCCGAAGACGGTGGAAGCCGCCGGCACCGAGATCCAAAGTTAAGAGGATGACCACAGCCAAGAGACGCATACCGATCAACGGTCAGCCGGCCGCGGCGGAGGATACCTCCGCCGCGGCGGCCTGGCCACCTTCCCACTCGGACTCGGTGCTCGAGCAGGTCTCCCCGGAGCCGCCCCTTGGCGGGGATGCGCAGGAGCCGGACCTCGAGGCCGAGCTGGAAGCTCTCCGTCACGAGCGCGACGTGCTTGCCGACCGCGAATTGCGGCTTCGCGCGGAATTCGAGAACTATCGCAAGCGTGCGTCGCGCGACCTGGTGGAAGCGCGGGACCGGTCGCAGGGTGAGATGCTGTCCGAGCTCCTTCCCGTGCTGGACAACCTGGAACGCGCGCTGGACGCCGCGGAGCATCATGATGAAGGCAAGGTGCTGGGCGGTGTGAGGATGACCCGGGACCTGTTCGTGGAACTGCTACGGCGCGTCGGTGTCGAGGAGATCGAGACCGTCGGCGCGGCGTTCGATCCGCACGTGCACGATGCTGTGGTCATGCAACCGTCCGATCACGCCGAAGGAGTCGTCATGGCCGTCCTCGAGCGGGGATACCGGCAGAGCGAGCGGGTCCTCAGGCCCGCCCGGGTGGTGGTCTCTTCCGGACCCGTCGAGAGCCCGGACACCAGCGGGTAGGGTGCGCCCATGGCCACCGGCGACCGCGACTACTACGACGTCCTGGGCGTCAAGAAATCGGCCACCCAGGACGAGATCAAGAAGGCCTACCGCAAGCTCGCACGGCAGTACCACCCCGATGCCAATCCCAACGACCCCAAAGCGGAGGAGAAGTTCAAGGAAGTCTCCAGCGCCTACGAAGTGCTGTCCGATCCGGGCAAGCGCAAGCAGTACGATGCCGGGCCCACATCCTTCTTCGGCCAAGGTGCGCCTCGCGGAGGCTACCAGGGTCAGCAGCCGCCGCCCATGGGCGGCGACTGGGCCGACTTGTTCGGCAACCTCTTCGGCGGCGGAGGGTTCGGTGGTTTCGGCGGCGGGCGTAGGCAGCGGGCGCCGGAGCGCGGGGAAGACCTCAGTGTCTCCATCAAGCTCTCGTTCGATGACGCCCTCAAGGGTGTCACCACCAAGATCAGCGTGCCCCAGACCGTCAGGTGCGAGGCATGCACGGGCACGGGAGCGGCTGCCGGAACCAGTCCCGCCAGGTGTCCGCAATGCCAGGGCCGGGGCAGCGTCAATGCCAGCCAGGGCTTCTTTTCCATCAACCAGCCCTGTCCCAGTTGCGGTGGCAGCGGGACCGTGATCGAGAACCCGTGCGCCGCGTGCCAGGGAACGGGCGCGACTCGCGCGCTCAAGAAGTACACCGTTCCTTTGCCTGCCGGGGTGAAGGACGGGACCAAGATCAAACTCAAGGGCAAAGGCGAACCAGGGCCACGCGGTGGCCCTCCCGGCGACCTATACGTGATAGCCCAGGTGGGAGAGAGCCCGCTGTTCGAGCGTAGGGGCTCCGACTTGGTGGTGGACGTGCCTGTCACGATGACGGAGGCGGCCCTGGGAGCGACCGTACGCGTGCCCACTCCCGAGGGAAGTGTGGGGCTCAAAGTCCCTGCCGGCACGCAGACCGGCAAGATGCTCAAGCTCAAGGGCAAGGGAGCGCCGCGATTGGGCGCCTCGGGCAAGGGCGATCTGCTCGCCCGCATCAGGGTCCTCACTCCCGAGAATCTGAGCGGCGCCCAGAAGGACCTCCTTAAGAAGTTCGCCGACTCGCGCGACGAAGACCCCAGGGCCGGACGCGCCGGCTGGTCGGCCTAGGCGGAGAGATGGTCTATCATGGACGCACGTCCCCAGAAAGAAGAGTTCGAGATGCCGTTCGAAGATGAGATGCGCCCGGTCTTCATGATCTCGGTAGCCGCCGAGTTGGCCGACATGCACCCGCAGACCCTGCGGATGTACGAGCGGCGCGGCCTCATCCGGCCGCGCCGGTCCTTGAAGAGCACCCGGCTCTACTCACTCGCCGACGTGCAACGCCTGCGCCGGATCCAGCAGCTGGTGGCGGAGTGCGGCCTCAATCTCGCCGGGGTCGAGCGGGTCCTCGAGATGGAAGAGCAACTCACCGCGCTGCAGCACCGGCTCGATCAATTGCAGGCCGACATGGACCGCTTGGCGGCCGAGGCCAGGGAACAGCTCGAAGCTGTGCATCGCAGTTACCGCATGGAACTTGTGCCGCTGACAAGTCCGGGGCAGATGATCGTCGTCACCGACCAGCGCCGCGGCGGCCGGTGAGCAAAGCCACCCGGACCACCCCCGCAGAGCTCCCCGGCGCTACGGAGCAGCCCTGCGCCAAGCATCCCGGTCGCATGACCATGGTCACGTGCAGCGACTGCGGAAAGCCCCTGTGCCCGGATTGCATGGTCTATTCGGCCGTGGGCATCAAGTGCAAAGAGTGCGCCACCCTACCCCGTTCGGCGCGGGCGACGCTCAAGACCAGCAAGCTTCTGTTGGCCATCGCCGCCGGCCTGTGGACTGCGACTGCCCTGGGTTTCGCCTACTACTACATCCTCGGTAGCGTCCGGTTCTTCTTCGTGTTCATCTTCGTGTCGGCCGGTATCGGCTATCTGGTGGGCGAAGTGGTGAGTCGCGTTTCTGGACGCTACCATGGCCTGAAGACGGCTATCGCGGCCGCCGGTTCCACGGTGTGGGCCTTCCTGTTGCCGCCTATCACTGCCGCGTTCATCAGCTACGGCGTCAATTGGAACACGGTGGTGTTCGCTCTGTCCTATCGGGGCATCATCAACTGGGTCGTGATGTTCTTCGCGGCCTATCTCGCGTGGAACCGCAACCGCTGACCCTGTCGCGGGCAGGCCTGTGCTCGGCTGCCCACGATACGACTTGGCACTCTCGTATGGTGAGTGCCAACATTGTCTGCAGATCCGCCGATTCTTCGCTATAATACCGGGGAGCACATCCAGGAGGGTCACCAGCCTTGCCTACATACGAATACAGATGTCTGTCGTGTGAGCATCAGTTCGAGCGCTTCCAGCGCATGTCGGACGAGCCCGTGAAGGAGTGCGAGGTCTGCGGGGAGCCGGTCAAGCGGCTGCTCTTCCCGGTCGCCATCCACTTCAAGGGCAACGGTTTCTACAGCACCGACTACGCTCGGAAGAATGCCCTGGGTGCGGCAGGGGCGAGCACGGCCACCAGTGGCGGCAGCGATTCCGCCGGCAGCGACGGCTCGTCGGCTCCGAGCGACAAACCATCCCCTGAGGCGGCCAAGCCCCCGGCAGAGGCCGCACGTGTCGCCCAGCCCGTGGCAGCGAGCGCCAAAAACGACTGAGCGACCCTCCCGCCCCATGGCCGGCAGGGACTGCGAGCTCATCGCCTTTGGCCCTTACCGTCCGCTCATCGTCCTCACCAACGACGACGGCGTCACCTCGCCCGGCCTGAGCGTCCTCAAAGCGGCACTCGACCCCCTCGGCGAGATACGGATCGTCGCCCCGGACCAGAACCGCTCCGGCGCCGCCCGTAGCATCACCATGCACGCGCCCCTATGGGTGGAGGAGGTCATGCTGCCCGACGGGACTCTCGCCTACAGCACCGACGGGACTCCTGTGGATTGCGTCCGGATGGCGGCGTTGGGTCTGCTCGAGCGCACCCCCGATCTCATCGTCTCCGGCATCAACCTCGGCGAGAATCTCGGCGACGACATCACCTACTCGGGAACGGTGGCCGCCGCCTTCGAGGGCATCATGCTGGACATCCCTGCCATCGCGCTGTCGGCCCAGGGATACCATCCGGGCTACGACCTCACGGTACCGGCTCGCTTCGCGCAGCGCCTCGTGGCGGTGGCCCTCGCCAACGGGTTTCCGGCCAAGACCCTTCTCAACGTGAACTGCCCCGATCGCGGGTGGGACGATCTCGCGGGGGCCCGGCTGACGGTGCTCGGTAGGCGCATCTACGGGGACAAGGTGGAGCACCGCGCCACCAGCGGTAACCGGCGTCAGTACCACATCTACAACGACGATCTGGGCTACCACCATGCCCCGGGCACCGATTTCGAGGCGGTCGCCGAAGGCTATGTCTCCATGACCCCTCTTCACTTCGACCTCATGTCACACGAAGCCCTCGACCGGCTCCGTCCCTGGGAGGACGCGCTCAGCGGTGTCTGGCGTGACGAACCCTGATGCCGACCGTCACCTGCCGGAAGGAGACTTGATGCCGGCCGATGCGGCGCGACCCGCATATGCCGCGGTGGTGTTCGACCTGGACGGGACTCTGGTCGACTCAGTGGAACTCATCACCATCTCGTTCCAGCACGCGATCAAGGAGGTGCTGGGCCGGGACGCGTCGCGCGAGGAGGCGGTAGCGCATGTCGGTACCCCGCTGCGCGAGCAGATGATCAAGATCAGTCCGAGCCACGCCGACGAACTGGTGGCCGTGTATCGGGAGTTCAATCACCGCGAGCACGACCGCATGCTCAAGCTGTACGACGGCATCCTGGATCTGCTCAACCGGCTGACGTGTGCGGGGGTCAAGCTGGGGCTGGTCACCTCGAAGTCGCGGGCCACCACCCAGATGGCCTTCGACCTGACGGGGATCGATGTCTATTTCGACGCGACCGTCTGCTGCGACGAGGCGCCGGGGAACAAGCCGTCGGCCGAGCCCATCCTCTTCTGTCTTGCCGGACTGCAGACCGCGCCCGAGGACGCGGCCTACGTCGGCGACAGCCCCGCCGACATCCAGGCTGCCCATGCTGCCGGCGTGACCGCCATCGCCGTCAGTTGGGGGGTGTTCGACACGCCCACGCTCGCGGCTGAAAAGCCGGCCGCCCTGGTCCATACTATTCCTGAGTTGGTGGACATACTCAGGGTGTAGGAGGCGGCTCGGTGGCTGGAGGCGGCTCGGTAACCGGAGGCGACAGGTGACTACTGACGGGATGCCCGCAGCACGGGGGGAGGCGCGCGAGCCGGCCGCTGTGGAGAGCCGGTTGGCTGAGCTCAGAGCGCTGATCCGTCACCACGAGTACCGCTACTACGTTCTCGACTCCCCAGAGATATCCGATGCCGCATACGACGCGCTGTACCGGGAACTGCAGGTGCTCGAAGCTGCCCATCCCGAGCTGATCACCGCCGACTCTCCCACTCAGCGGGTCGGTGGAGAACCACTCGCCGGCTTCGCCCAGGTCCGTCACCGCGAACCGATGCTCTCTCTGGCCAACGCCAAGAACGAGGACGAACTTCGGGCCTGGCATGCTCGCGTGGTCAAGCTGTCCGCCGAAGCAGGGGCCGAGATCGACGATCTTCACTTCGTTCTGGAGCCCAAGATCGACGGTCTGGCCGTCTCGCTGCGGTACGAATCCGGGCGTCTCGCGGTCGGTGCCACCCGGGGCAATGGCGATGTCGGGGAAGACGTGACCACGAATCTGCGCACCATCCCCGTGGTGCCGCTGGCGCTGCTGCCCGAGGCGACGCCCCTTCCAACCGTGGTCGAGGTGAGAGGCGAGGTCTACCTTCCGCTCCAGGCCTTCTCCCACCTTAACGAGCAGCGCGTCGCTGCGGGTGAGCCCACGTTCGCCAACCCTCGGAATGCCGCAGCCGGCTCCCTGCGGCAGCTCGACCCTCGGGTGACGGCTTCCCGTCCGCTGGCGGCCTGGTTCTATGGAGTCGGCTATGTCGAGGGAACGCAGTTCGCCAGCCAC
Organism: uncultured Actinomycetota bacterium; assembly: GCA_963822135.1. Taxonomy (GTDB): domain Bacteria; phylum Actinomycetota; class Thermoleophilia; order RBG-16-64-13; family RBG-16-64-13; genus CAIQPS01. Next base: position 110,161 of record CAWGGI010000010.1, read on the forward strand.
CGAGAGGCCCTCGACTGGCTTCGAAGAGCCGGGTTCCGCGTGAACCCGGGTACTCAGGCGGCGGAGACACTGGACGAGATAGTGACCGTCTGCCGAAAGTGGCAGGAGCGACGGGAGGAGCTCGACTATGACATCGACGGAGTGGTCATCAAGCTCGACGACCGGAGACTGCAGGCGGCTCTCGGGGCGGTCGGGCGGGATCCGCGGTGGGCTGTCGCCTACAAGTTCGCTCCTACCACCGCCCAGACCAGGCTGCGGAAGATCCACATCAACGTAGGGCGGACGGGGGTCCTCAACCCCTGGGCCGAGCTCGACCCTGTCGAGGTCGGCGGGGTGACCGTGGAGAAGGCCACTCTCCATAACGAGGACGATATCCGGCGCAAAGACCTGCGCGAAGGCGACATGGTGGTGGTTCAGAGGGCAGGAGACGTCATCCCCCAGGTGGTGGCACCGCTGACCGGTCTTCGCACCGGGGCGGAGCAGCCGTTCGTGATGCCGGCGGCATGTCCCTCGTGCGGTACTGCGGTGGTACGGACGCCCGGAGAGGTCGCGGTGCGCTGCCCCAACCCGGACTGTCCCGCCAAGCGGGCGGAGGCTATCAAGCACTTCGTGAGCAGGGGAGCCATGGATATCGACGGGGTGGGAGACCGCCTGGTGGAGCGTCTGCTCGAGCTGGAGATGATCCGCGATGCGGCGGACCTCTACCTGCTGGAACCCGCCGCTCTCGCCGCGCTCGAGCGCCTGGGCGACAGATCGGCGGCAAACATCACGGCGGCCATCGCGGCGTCCAAGACCCGTCCGCTGGCGCGCGTTGTGTGGGCGCTGGGGATCCCCCATGTGGGCGGCGAGAACGCCGAACTGCTCGTACGCAGGTTCGGGAGCATGAGGGCGCTACGGGAGGCCTCGAAGGAGGACATAAGCGACACCCCGGGCATAGGTCCCGTGATCGCCGAGAGTGTCTGGGAGTTCTTCCACGACCCCCGTGGCCTGGATCTCATCGACCGGCTGGCTGCGGCGGGTGTCACGATGGAGGAGGAGACCGATGCTGGAGCTGACGCGGCGGCCGGCCGAGCGCCAGGGCCGCTCGCCGGCAAGACCCTTGTCCTCACCGGGACCCTTCCCACGCTCTCCAGGCAGGAAGCGACCGACCTGATCGTCGCCGCCGGCGGTCGCGTGACCGGATCGGTGAGCGCGAAGACCGATTATGTCGTTGTGGGCGAAGACGCCGGCTCCAAACTCGCGAAAGCCCGGGAGCTGGAGGTCGCACTTCTTGACGAGGCGGGTCTGCGGGCTTTGGTGGGCGGGTAGCCGGCCTGAACCGGCCGACGAGGCCTACGTTCCCCAGTAGCGGGTGACCGAGGGTTTGCCACCCTCGATGTTCGTCTCGACGATGCGCTGCACCCGCGGGCGGCCGCCCTGGTCCCTAACCATGTGGGCGAATATCGGCTTGAGGGTGCCGAGATGCTCTGCCATCTCCCTTGTCATGGAGATCCAATCCATGAGCGCCATCTCCGGATCGGGGGTCTCTACCGTGGCCAGTCCGGAGATCCCCGTGCTGCAGGCCTCGAAGAAGACCTGCCCGTCGCGGCGCAGCAGTTCGCCGGCGATGAGCCAGGTGGGCTTCATATCCTCCGCCTTGCGGAAGGCGTTGGCGCGGGCGGGAGTGCCTCGCTTGGCGGTGAGTTGGACCGTGAACGATCTTTCTTGCACCGCCGGCAGCTCCTCGCCGCTGTCGGTGACACACACCAGCCGGTGATCCCGCGGCAGGATGCCGATGAGCGCGTTGAGCAGTGTGGATTTGCCCACGTTCGACGCGCCGCTGATGATGACGCTCCTCTTCAGGTTGAGGAGGCTCGCGAGCAGGCGTGCCTCGACGCCGGTGAGAGTGTTGTTGTCCACGAGGGTGCGCAGGGGTACGTTGAGCACTTTGCGACTGGGTTGCGTCGTCGTCGCGTACATCACCGACGTACTGGCGTCGAGTGCCGGGCCCCGCTCGAGCTGGAACGAGTCGTAGGTCCTCACCACCGCCTGCGCCAGTTGCGACGCAAGCAAGAGCTGCATCTTCTCCTGGTCCGAGGGATCGAGCTCGGCGATCATCTCATCGGCCAGTTTCTGCAGGCCGTGCTCATACGCGGCGAGTATGCGTTCCAACCCTGGCACTATCACCTCCGCGGCTGTCGCTTCTTCGATTCTATCGGCAGACGGGCCGGGGAGCGAGAGGACGTGACCCACAATGGTGGGGCCTCGTCACATTTGTACTTTATGCATTGCCACAAATGGGATATTGTTCTCTGCAGTCATCAGAATATCGCAGAGTCATCGAAGACGACGAGGAGGGGTTCACGGATCATGGATAGCAGCCTATTCGAGACAGCCCGGCGGCGCAAGGGCGTCGCAGTGGGCTTGATGCTGGCGCTCGTGCTCGTGCTGGCACTGGCTCTGTTTGCAGCCGGGTGCGGCAGCAGCGAGGAGACCACCACGACCGCCGCCCAAGCGACGACAACGATGGCGCCGACCACGACGGCACCCCCCACGACCGCGGCACCTGAAACCACGACGACGGTGGCCCAATCCGACCTGATCCTCGCCTCGACCACCTCGACGCAGGACTCCGGACTATTTGACGCTCTCCTCCCGGCCTTCAAGGAAGCTTTTCCACAGTACACGACCAAAGTGGTGGCGGTGGGTAGCGGCGAAGCCATGAAGTTGGGCGAGACCGGCGATGCCGACGTTCTCCTGGTGCACTCGCCGGCCGCCGAGAAGACCTTCATGGAGAACGGCTTCGGTGTGGATCGCAAGCCGGTCATGTACAACGACTTCATCGTCGTCGGCCCCCCGGCCGACGCCGCCAAGATCAAGGGCATGACCGACGCTTCCGACGCGTTCACGAAGATCGCCAATGCCAAGGCCCTGTTCTTCAGCCGCGGCGACGACTCCGGGACGCACAACAAGGAGAAGGCTATCTGGAAGGAAGCCGGGATCACTCCCGAGGGCGATTGGTACCAGGTCACCGGCCAGGGCATGGGTGAGACCCTGACCATCAGCGACCAGAAGGCCGGCTACACGCTCTCCGACAGGGGGACGTACCTGGCCAAGAAGGAGGCGTTGACCGGCCTGGAAATCATGGTCGAAGGCGACCCGGCCTTGAACAACCCCTACCACGTCATCACGGTCAAGAACGGCACCAACATGCAGGGCGCGAACGATTTCATGAACTGGGTCGTCTCCGATGAGGCCCAGACGATCATCGAGGGATTCGGGGTCGACAAGTTCGGGCAGCCGCTCTTCTTCCCGAACGCCGGGGCGGCCGAGTAGGCTCCCGCAGGGGAAGTACAATGGGGGCGCCTCGCCCTGCGGCGAGGCGCCCCTTTTCGTCGGCGGAGGCACAAAGTTGGGCGTGTTCTGGGACGCCATAAAGCAGGCGGTCACCCTGCTCGTCCAGGGCGATCCCTACGTCTACGAGGTCATGTGGATGTCCATCCGGGTCGCCGGTACCGCCACGATCTTCGGCATGATCGTCGGGATCCCCATCGGGGCCTGGCTGGCCCTCAGGCGCTTCTGGGGATGGGGAGCCGCGGCGACCGTCCTCAACGTGGGTCTCATGCTGCCGCCGGTGGTGGTAGGCCTGTTCGTCTTCCTGCTGTTCTCCCGGCAGGGACCCTTCGGCTCGCTCAGCCTCCTCTACACGCCCACCGTCATGATCATCGCCGAGTTCTTCATCGCCGCGCCGGTGATCGCGGCCATCACCATGGGCGGGGTGGCGTCGGTCCCCAGAGACGTGCGGCTCCAGGCCCTGGGTCTGGGCGCTTCCCGCTGGCAGACCATCTGGCTGGTGCTCAGGGAGGCTCGGGTGACCATCATCTCGGGGATCGTGGCCGGTTTCGGCGCGGCCATCAGCGAGGTGGGGGCGGTGATGATGGTGGGCGGCAACCTCTCCGTCGCCGGTCACAACCTGACCGGCACCATGACCACTGCGACGATGGCCCTGGTGCGGCAGGGTGAGTACGCGAGTGCGATGGCCTTCGGCCTGATCCTGATCCTCCTGGCCTTCATCATCACCTTCATCCTCACGCGCACCCAGCAAGGCCTCAAACGCCGGTGGCTGCAGTCATGAGACGCCGGACATTGGGCGGTGCCGGGCTATCAAGGCCACAGGTCTGCTCAAGCGCTACGGGGAGCGGACCGTCGTCTCGGTCGAGTCCTTGGAGATCTACGAAGGTGAGGTCCTGGCCATTCTCGGTCCGAACGGTGCCGGCAAGACCACTCTCTTTCGCCTGCTCGCCCTGCTCGAAAAGCCCGACGCCGGCTCTGTCTTCTACAACGGAAAGCCCGTGGACATCCACGATCTCGCTGCCCGCCGGCGCACCGCGGCCGTCTTTCAGCGCCCGCTTCTGTTCCAGGGGTCCGTGGAGGACAACATCCGCTTCGGCCTGCGCTTCCGCAGAACGCCGCGGGCGGAGGTGAAGACGAAGATCCAGCGCACGCTCGACCTGATGGGCATCACCATCTGGCCGGCGCCGACATGCGCACTCTGTCCGGCGGCGAGATGCAGCGGGTGGCTTTGGCGCGAGCCTCGGCGCTCGAACCCGAGATCCTCTTTCTCGACGAGCCGACGAGCAACCTCGACGTGCACGTGCGGCGCCGGTTTCGGGAGGACCTGCGCCGGGTCGTCGACAGCCTCTCTGCCACCGTGGTCATCATCACCCACGAACATACCGAGGCGCTGGCCCTGGCGCAGCGGGTGGCGGTCATCCAGGAAGGTGCGGTGGTGCAGATCGGTACGCCCGAAGAGGTCTTCACCCATCCCCAGAACGCGTTTGTCGCCGATTTCACCGGGGCGGAGACCATATGGCACGGGCAGCGGCGGAGTCCTGTCGCGATGGGGTGTGCACGGTGCGCACGCAGTCCGGCATTCCGGTGGAGGCCGTGGCGGGAGCTGGGTGCGGGGGAGCATGTGGTGCTGGCTATCCGACCCGAGGACGTGGCTCTGGCGCCTGCCGGCTCGATGAGCAGCCTGGCCGGTAAGCAGCGTGCGCAATCGCTGGTGCGGAGCGGTCGACAGCGTGACCCCGGCCGGTCCACTGGTGCGCGTGGTGGTCCGTCTTGACTGTGAGCTCGGCGCGAAGGCCGTCTTCGGGGGCGAAGGTGAGGTAATCTCTCTCATCACCCGGGCTTCGGCCGAAGAGTTGAGATAGCTTCGGGCGCGCGGGTGACGGCAAGCGTCAAGGCGACCGCCCTGCATGTGCTGGCCGGTTGAGACCGGCTGAGGAGGACCCATGGATCTGGAGCAAGTCAAAGAGGAAGTCAGAGAAGGCGGCGATCGACAAGGTGCTCACGTGCCACGACGCCCGAGCCCTCGCCGAGCGACTCGGCGTCGACTACATCGTCGTGGGGACGGCCTGCAACGAGGCGGGGATCAAGGTCCGCGTCTGCGAGCTCGGGTGCTTCTAGACCCCGCGACAGGCGACGTGAGTACTCGGGGCACGCTGTTCTGGCGGCCGTACCGCTCCGATGTGAGTCTGGCTCTCCTGGCTGGGGGCCGCTCCACCCGCATGGGGGAGGACAAGGCCTTCGCTCCCTTTCAGGGCAAGACCCTGCTCGAGTGGATGCGGGACAAGCTTTGCTCCGCTCTTTCCCCATGTGTTCGTGGTGATGCGGGATCCCTTCCGGTTCCACGACCTGGGTCTGCCGGTGGTGAACGACGCACTCCCCGAGGTGGGGTCGGCGGTCGGTGTCTACACGGCCGTCCTCGCCTCTCCCACCGAGCGGGTGATCTGCGTGGCCTGCGACATGCCCTTCGTCACCTCGCACCTGCTCTGGGAGCTGGCCGACCGATCGGAGGGCTTCGACGTCTTCGTCCCCCGGCACGGCGGGTATATGCAGCCGCTCTGCGCCGTCTACAGCAAGCGGACCCTGGATGCCTACCGGGAGTTCATCGCGGCGGGGGGCCGGCGCATCTTCGACATCTACCCGGACCTGCACACCGGCTATCTTGGACATGGACGACGGCCGCTACGGCGACCCTGATCAGCTGTTCATGAACATGAACACCCCGGCCGAGCTGGAGGCCGCCCGGCGGAGGACGCGCCGCGGAAGGATGGGGGCTGGCGCGCGGCGCTCCAGCCCCGCATCCAGGCCTTCATGGACGCCAGCCCTCTTCCCATCGTGTCCTTCATCGGCAAGAAGAAGTCGGGCAAGACCACGGTGGTCCTCGGTGTGATCGAAGAGCTGCGCAGCCGAGGCTACCGGGTGGCGGTGATCAAGCACGACACCCACGGCTTCGAGGTCGACGTGCCCGGCACCGACTCCTATCGCTTCCGCGAACTGGGCGCGGAGGTGGTGGGCATCTCCTCGCCGTGACAAGTACGTGTGGCAGGTCGGCTACGACAGAGGAGCCCGCGCTGGGCGAGCTGGTCCGGCAGATCCGCGAGCCCGTGGATCTGGTCATCACCGAGGGGTTCAAGCGACAGGACGCTCCGAAGATCGAGGTGTCGCGGCGGGCGCGGAGCACGGAGTTGGTGAGCACTCCCGATGAACTCATAGGCATCGCCAGCGACCAGGAGTTCCCCGGACTATCCGGTTCCGCAGTTGGCGCTGGACGATTTTCGGGGCTTGGCCGACCTCATGGAAAAGCGTATACTTGCACGAGTATAACGCTGGGCGCAGTCCGGGCGCGGCTGCGCGAAGGGTCAGGGAAGCGTGCAGAGGTGAATCCACCTGCGGGCCAGATCGTGGATTATCTCCGTCTGTCGGTCACCGACCGATGCAACTACCGCTGTGTCTACTGCATGCCGCCCGAGGGAGTGCCGTTCAAGCCGCACGAAGAGATCCTCTCCTACGAGGACATGGCCTTCTTCGTCCGGGCGGCCGTGGAACTGGGCATCTCGAAGGTGCGGATCACGGGGGGCGAACCCCTGGTGCCGCAAGGGGTCTGCCCGACCTGGTGGGGATGATCCGCGCCATTCCCGGGATCCGCGACATCTCTCTCACCACCAACGGCGTCCTGCTGCCCCGTTTCGCCGAGGAGCTCAAGGCCGCAAGGGCTCGACCGGGTGAACATCAGCCTCGACTCGCTCGACGCCGACCGCTATCGGCGCCTTGACCCGCGGCGGCTCGCTGGCGGCCGCTCTGGCCGGAGTGGAGGCGGCGCTGCGTGTCCGATCTCGACCCGGTCAAGCTGAACGTGGTCATGATGCCGGAATTGCTGGCTGAACTCCCCGCTTTCGTCGGAATCACCCGAGACCGGCCTCTCCACGTGCGTTTCATCGAGTGGATGCCGGTGGGCGGTTGCGGTCCGCGTTCGGCGGGCGAATCGCTTGACCAAGGACCAGGTGCATGGCGGCGCTGCAGAGCTGGGCGCCGGACGGGCGCCGGGCGCCCTGGAGCCCGTGCCTTCGCCCGGGCGGCTGGGGGCCGGCCCGCTACTACCGCTTCCCGGCCATCAAGGGCACCCTGGGCTTCATCGGTTCCGTGTCCGACCACTTCTGCGCGGAGTGCAACCGCCTGCGGCTCACCGCCGACGGCAGGCTCAAGAACTGCCTGTTCTCCAGTCACGAGATCGACGTCAGGCGCGGCCATGCAGGCCCGGGACCGGAGGCGCGTGCTGGCCGCGGTCGGCCGAATCGCTGGAATGCAAGACCTTCGACAAGAACCTCCTGCCCGGCCGCACCGCCCGGGGCATGTCGCAGGTAGGAGGGCTGAGATGGACGAGCCCCGTCTGACCCACGTCGACGAGAGCGGCGAGGCCCGGATGGTCGACGTGGGCGGCAAGGCAGCGCCACGGTCGCGTGGCCCGGGTCGGCGCCCGCGTGTGGATGGCGCCGGAGACCCTGCGCCTGCTCAGGAGCAGGCTCTGCCCAAGGGCGACGTGCTGGCGGTGGCCAAGGTGGCCGGCATCATGGCGGCCAAGCGCACCTCGGAACTGGTGCCGCTCTGCCATCCGCTTGCGCTGACCCAGGTGGACCTGACCTTCGCGATCGTCGAGGAGGAGGCGCGCATAGACATCGAGTGCGTGACCCGCACCGAGGACCGCACCGGAGTGGAGATGGAGGCCCTGGTCGGGCGCCTCGGTGGCGGCCATCACCATCTACGACATGTGCAAGGCGGTGGACCGGGGGATGGTCATCGGCGACATCCGCCTGCTGGAGAAGACGGGCGGCAAGGAGGACTACGTGCGGCCGGCCGACGCGGCCGCGCAGGGCGCCGCGGCTCTCGGCAGGCGACGCGGACGCCCTCCGGCTGCGTCGCCGGCCTCTGCCCGCGGTCGCCGCCGGCCGGGACCGTCGTGGCCGTGAACGTCAGCGAGGCCAAGGGCGAGCGGAAGAAGGCTGCGCCGGTCATGCTGCGGCCGGAGCACGGCATCGAGGGCGACGCTCACGCCGGCGCCTGGCACCGGCAGGTCAGCCTGCTGGCGCAGGAATCCATCGACAAGATGACCGCCGCCGGGCTCGACGTCGGGCCGGGCGATTTCGCCGAGAACATCACCACGCTCGGGCATCGACGTGGCGGCGCTGCCCCTCGGCACCACCCTCGACCTGGGCGAGGCGCTGGTGGAGGTCACTCAGATCGGCAAGGAGTGCCACGCCCGCTGCGCCATCTATTACCAGGCGGGCGATTGTGTCATGCCGCGCGAGGGCATCTTCGTGCGTGTCTCCGAGGCGGCCGCGTGGCGCCCGGCGACGCTGTCCGGGTGCGCGCCTGGGGATTCGGCAGCGTGAGCGCAGAGCGGCCGTCTCAGCCGGCCCATGGGCGGCGGTGGTCACGCTCAGCGACAAGGCGAGCGCCGGTCTGCGGGCCGACGCCTCCGGGCCGCTGCTGTGCGAGCTGCTGCGCGGCATCGGGGCGGGTCGGCGAAGCCATCGTGATCCCCGACGACCAGGCCGTCGATCGAAGCGACGCTCGCCGACCTGGCCGACGGCGGTGAGTCGACCTGGTCCTGACCACCGGCGGCACCGGCCTTGCGCCGCGCGACCGCACGCCGGAGGCCACGCTGGCGGTGTCCGACCGTCTGGCTCCGGGGTTCGCCGAAGCCATGCGGGCCGCTCGCTCGCGGTGACGCCCCACGCCATGCTGAGCCGGGCGGTCGCCGGCGGTCCGGGGGAAGACGCTGATCATCAACATGCCCGGCAGTCCCAAGGCCTGCCGAGAGCATTTCGCCGTGATAGCTCCGGTGCTCGACCACGCGGTGGAGACGCTGCGGGGGGAAGCGTTCGAGTGCGCCTCGCCGGACCGGCCGGGCCGACGGCGCGCGGCCGCTCCTCAGGGCGCGCAGCTCTGGCGCCCCGCTCTTGCGCTGCTTCGGCCTGGTAGAGGCTGGGCGTCGGCCTGCTTGAGCAGGGCGTCCGGCGTCGGTGCCGTCCGCCGGGCAGGCGGACGCGCCGAAGCTCACCTGCAGGCTCACGAACCCGCCGCCCAGCTTGAACCGGGTCTTGTTGATCGACTCGGCGATCCTGCGTCCGACCGCCTGGATGGCGTTCTTGTCGGCCTCGGGCATGAGGATGATGAACTCGTCCCCCCCGTAACCGGCAGGGGATGTCGATGTCGCGGATGTTCACGCGCATCACCGTGGCCAGGTGCTTGAGGGCGTCGTCGCCGGCGGCGTGGCCGAAGGTGTCGTTGACCAACTTGAGGCTGTCGAGGTCGAGCATCAGGACGGCGAACGGGTGCCGGTAGCGCTTGTAGAGCTCCACGTGCCGGTCCAGTTCCTGCTCCAGGAACCGGCGGTTGTGCAGCCCGGTGAGGGTGTCGGTGTGCGCCAGGCGGTCGAGTTCGGCGCTGGACTGTTGGTGGTAGGCCTCGGCGGCGGTGGTCATGACCCGGTGAAGGGCGATGCGCAGGATGCGCACCAGCTCGAGGATCTCCTGGTCCTGCTGGCGCAGACCTCCGGCGAGGCGTGTCCCAGATGGCCTCCTCGAGGGCGTCGAGGCTGTCGGCGAGGGGCCGATCCCCGCGGTCTCGTCACGCTGGAGAAGCCCGAGGGCCGCGGCCTGGCGGTAGTAGAGGCCGCCCGGCCCGAACTGCGTCCAGAGTGTCCTCGTCGCCCAGGCAGTGGGCGAGTCCCTCGATGAGTTCCACCGACGTGCGGATGGTCTCCTGGGTGGGGAACTGCTCCAGGGCGTCGAGGTCGTCGATCTGGCTGATGAGACGGTTGAGCCAGCTCTTGGTGATGTCGAGCTTGTTCTCGTCGAGGATACGCCTGGCTTTGTCCAGGATGACGCCGTGCTCGGCGAGCATCGGTGCGGACTCTGAGGCTCGTTTCCCTCGCCACAGGCGAACCTCTTCGCTCACGATACAAATATGCACTCATCTTATAATCTATCGACCACAGTGCGCAAGGACGAAGAGCGGTCCTCTGATACTATTCTCGTAGAGGCGGGGTATAGGTATTAGCCGTAGCCTTGCTGCCGCGGCTTCTGGAGGGCACGTGAGGATAGGGTTCGACGCCAGGGCGATCAGCTACCGGGGCATCGGCACCTATTCTCGAAACCTGCTTCAGCCACTTCGCCGATTCGGGCGCCGAGGTCGTGGTCTTCTGCCAGGACCAGGAGAAGGACACCATGCCCGCCGTGACTCCTTCACCCTGGTCTCGGCCAACATGGATCCTCTGGCGTCGCATTCTCGGGGCGCCTTCAGGACCCTGGTCGAGAGATCGAAGGTGGATCTCCTGCATGTTCCCAGCCCCTGGGCGCCCACCCCGCTTGACACACCTCTGGTCGCGACCGTCCACGACGTGACTCCCCTGCTCTATCCCCGCAGCCTCCCGCTCAGACTGCGGATGCGCTACAAGCGGCAGCTCCGCCGGACGCTGACAGAGGCCCGAAGCGCATCATCACCGTCTCGCAGATCTCCCTGTCGGCCCTCAGCGCGTACGCGGGTGTGAACCCGGCCAAAGTCCGGGTCATCCACAACGGCGTGTCGGAGCGGTTCCGACCCGACGTCACCGCCGAGGAACAGGCGGCGGCCCGCCACCACTATTCCTTGCCCGAGCGGTTCGCGTTCTGGGTGGGCGACTTCCGGCCCGAGAAGAACCTGTCGTTCCTGATCCAAGCCTGGGCACGGCTCTGGAACACATCTGCCCGACCCCCCGCTGCTGGTGCTCGCGGGCGCGCAGACGGGGCGAGTACCGCAAGCTGCGGAGTGAGGTGGACAAGCACGGCATGGAGGACAAGGTGCTCTTCCCCGGCTTCATCCGCGACGACGACCTGCCGGCGGTGTACTCGGCGGCCAGCGGTGTTCGTGTTCCCCTCGCTCTACGAAGGCTTCGGACTGCCTCCCCTGGAGGCCATGGCCTGCGGCACCCCCTGCGTGGTCTCCAACTCCTCGTCGCTGCCGGAGGTGACCGGCTCGGCGGCCCTGCTCTTCAACCCCACCTCGCTGGACAGCCTGGAGGAGTGCGTGGTCCGGGTGCTCACCGAGCCGGAGCTCTACGAGACGCTGCGCGAGGCGGGGCTGCGCCAGTCGGCGCTGTTCCCGTGGAGCAAGGCGGCGGAGGAGACGCTCGAGGTCTACCGCAGCGCGCTCGCAGACACGGGAGCCTCGCCGGGCACTCCCGCGAGTGATGCCGCCGTCGTGAGGCCGCAGCCGTGAAAGACCTGCGCGACTTCATCTGGCTGCTGCGCGACAGGGTCAGCTGGCCGTCATCGACGCTGCCGGTCGACCCGGTGCTCGAGATCACCGAGATCGCCGACCGGGTGGTGAAGGCCGGGGGCCGGCGCTGCTCTTCACCCATCCCAAGGGGCTACGACGTCCCCGGTGCTCATCAACCAGTTCGGCAGCGACGAGCGCATGTGCCTGGCTCTGCGCGCCGATTCGTACGACGAGTTGGGCGCCCGGGTGGCAGGAGCTCGCCGCCTCGAGGTGCCCGACGGCGCCTGGGAGAAGCTCAAGGCTCTGGCGCAAGCTCAAGGACCTCGCCGGCCCTGCAGCCGCGGATGGTCAAGAGCGGCGCCCTGCCAGGAAGTGGTGCTGACCGGCGACCGAGATCGACCTGGCGCGCTGCCCATCCTCCAGTGCTGGCCGCTGGACGCCGGACGCTACATCACCCTGCCGCTGGTGTTCACCCGGCACCCGCGTGACCGGCGCGCGCAACGTGGGCATGTACCGGCTGCAGGTGTTCGACCGCAACACCACCGGGCATGCATTGGCACATCCACAAGGACGCGGCCGAGCACTACCGGGCGGCTCGGCGGGGGCCGCGATGGAGGTGGCGCGTGGCCATCGGCACCGACCCGGCCCTCACCTACGCGGCCACGGCGCCGCTGCCGCGGCGCCATCGACGAGATGACCTTCGCCGGCTTCCTGCGCGGGGAGGCGGTGGAGATGGTGCGGTGCCGACGGTGGACCTGCAGGTGCCGGCCCACGCGGAGTTCGTGCTGGAGGGCTACGTGGATCTGGACGAGCGCGCGCAGCGAGGGCCCGTTCGGCGATCACACCGGCTACTACTCGCTGGCCGACGAGTATCCGGTGCTGCATCTCACCGCCCTCACCCACCGGCGCGACCCCATCTACTCCACCACCATCGTCGGGCCAGGCGCCCATGGAGGACGCCTACCTGGGCAAGGCCACCGAGCGGCTGTTCCTGCCCCTGCTGCGGCTGACGCTGCCCGAGCTGGTGGACATGGACCTGCCCAAGGAGGGCGGCTTCCACAACTGCGTGATCGTCTCCATGGACAAGCGCTATCCGCTGCAGGCGCGCAAGGTGCATGCACGCCCTCTGGGGCACGGGGCAGATGCAGTTCGCCAAGTGCATCGTGGTGGTGGACCGCGACGTGGACGTGCACGACTACGCCCAGGTGGCTTGGCGGGTGTTCAACAACGTCGACTGGAAGCGCGACGTGACCATCGTGGAGGGCCCGCTGGACGTGCTCGACCACTCCTCGCCGCACCCGCTCTGGGGCGGCAAGATCGGCATCGACGCCACCAGGAAGTGGCCGGAAGAGGGGCACACACCGCGAATGGCCGGCCGACGTGGAGATGTCGGCCGAAGTGAAGGCGCGGGTCGACGCGCTGTGGCCGTCGCTTGGGCTGCCGGCGTGACCGGCAGGCCCGCCCGCGGGACCGCGAGCACGCGGCCGACGTCGCTCTAGCTACCTACGCCGCGTTCGTCAGCCTGGTGAAGTTCGAACACTCCATCTTCGCTCTGCCGTTCGCCTACTCGGCCGCCTTCTTGGCCGAGATGCAGGTGCCCGGGCTTCTGGCGGATGTTCTGGATCACCGTGGCCATGGTGGCCGCCCGCAGCTTCGCCATGGCCATCAACCGGCTGATCGACGCCGAGATCGACGCCCGCAATCCCCGCACGGCCGGGCGCGAGATGCCCGCCGGACGGCTGAAGCGCTGGCAGGTGTGGGTCTTCGCGATCGGTCTCGCTGGGCGTGCTGGTCGTGGGCGACCTTCGACCTGCCGGTGATCACCCGGTATCTGTGGCCGGTGGTGGTCATCCCCATGGTCGATCTATCCGTACACCAAGCGCTGGACCTGGCTCTGCCACCTGGTCCTGGGCCTCGCCGACGGCCTGGGGCCGGTCGGCGCCTGGGTGGCCGTGACGGGCAGGTGACGTGGGAGCCGCTTCGTGCTCGGCGCCGGCGGTGGCCTGTGGATAGCGGGCTTCGACATCATCTACGCCTTCATGGACGTCAAGGTCGACCGGGCGCAGGGGCTGCACTCCATCCCGGCCGACTTCGGCGAGCGCGCCGGACTGTGGACCACGCGGGGCTTCCATCTGCTGGCGGTGGCCTGCTTGGCGCTGACCGGGTGGCGTCGCAGGGCGCGAACTTCGTCTACTATCTGGGGGTGGCCGTCTGCGCGCCTGCTCGCTCGTCTACGAGAACTGGCTGATGCGCAAGGCCGACCTGGAGAAGGTCGGGGTGGCCTTCATGACCATGAACGGCATCATCAGCGTGGTGTTCCTGTTCTTCACCACCCTCAGCCTCTTCGTGCCATGAGCCGCACCGCCAGGTGGACGCCAGCGCCGGAGCGCGCGGCTGCCAGCGACGCGCTCGGCGCCTGCCCGCTTCGACGCCTCGCCCGAGCCGGGCAAGGTCGCGCAGATGTTCGACGGCATCGCCGGCTCGTACGACCGCCTGAACGACCTCATGACCGCCGGCCTGCACCACCGCTGGCGCGAGATGGCGGTGATGGTGGCCCGGGTGGGCCCGGGCGACTCGGCGCTGGACGTGTGCTGCGGCACCGGTGACTTCGCCTTCGAGCTGCGCCGGGCGGTGGGCCGCAGGGGCGGGTGGTGGGCGTGGACGTCTCGGAGGAGATGCTCGACGTCGCCCGGGAGAAGTGCGGCCGCAACCAGCTCTACGTGGAGTTCCGAGTGGCGACGTGCTCGCTCTGCCCTTTCCCGACGGGCGGCCGGCAGGTGGCCGCGGGCCGGCGGCGACGGCGCCGCGCGCGGCTGCGGCTTCGACGCCTGCACGGTGGGCTTCGGCATCCGCAACGTGCCCGACATCGTGCGGGCCTTCAGCGAGATGCGGCGGGTGTGCCGCCCGGGCGGCCGGGTGGTGTGCCTGGAGATCACCCAGCTCGCACATCCCGGTGTTCAAGCAGTTCTACGAGCTCTGGTTCGATCGGGCCGTGCCCGTGCTGGGCCGGCTGGCCGCCCGGGACGAGACCGCCTACACGTATCTGCCGGCGTCGGTGCTGCGCTTTCCCGCCGCCGAGGAGCTGAAGGGCTCGATGGAGGAGGCCGGCCTGCGAGAACGTGCGCTACGAGATCCTGGCCGGGGGGATCATCGCCTGCATCACGCTGTCGACCGGGCGTCGGCGGGGTGTGCTAGACTCCCGGCCATGCCGCCACTTGCGCGTGCCGATCCGCTTGCTCGTCGAACAGAAGGTGGCCCAGGGGAGCGCCTCTCTGCCGCCGACGGCCGTAGCCCTGTTCGAGATCCTCCGACCTGCTGCGCGTCGGGCAGGTTGGCCGACCGGGTGCGGCGGCGCAAGGTGGGCGACGACGTCTACTTCGTGGTCAACCGCCACATCAACTACACCAACATCTGCCGCAACCGCTGCGCGCTTCTGCGCCTTCTCGCGCGACCGAAGGAGAGCCCGGCGCCTACACGCTGACCGTGGAGGAGGTCCTGGCCAAGGCCCGGGAGGCATCGAGCAGGGCGCCACCGAGATCCACATCGTGGGAGGCGAGCACCCGGCTCTGCCCTACGCCGAGTGCGGGCCATGGTCGCCGGCATCCGGCGAATGTCGCCCGCGGTGCACATCAAGGCCTTCACAGCCTCGGAGATCGTGCACTTCGCCGAGGCCGAGAAGGCCCGGTGGAGGAGATCCTCTCGCGACCTCAAGGAGGCGGGGCTGGACAGCCTGCCGGGCGGCGGCGCCGAGATACTCGCTGCGGGGGTGCGGAACGCAGGTGTGCCCGGCCAAGATCTCGGGCGAGCGGTGGCTGGAGGTGCATGAGCTCGGCGCACGGCCTGGGGCTCAGGACCAACGCCACCATGCTCTACGGCCACGTCGAGACGCTACGCGGACCGGGTGGACCACTTGCTCCGGCTGCGCGATGCCCAGGACGAGACCGGCGGCTTTCAGGCCTTCATCGCCGCTGGCCTTTCAGCCGGCGACAGGACGCCGCTGGCCCATCTGCCCGGCCCCACCGGGGTGGACGACCTCAAGACCATGGCGGTCGCCGCGGCTGCTGCTGGACAACTTCGACCACATCAAGACCTACTGGGTGATGACCGGTCTGAAGCTGGCCCAGATGGCCCTGTTCTTCGGGGCCAACGACATGGACGGCACCGTGGTGGAGGAGGTCATCTCCCTGATGTCGGGCGCCGGTCACGGGCAGGTCGGTGTAGCAAGGCCGAACTGGTGCGGGTCATCCGCGACGCCGGGCGGGCGCCGGTGGAGCGCGACGGGCTGTACCGGACGGTGCGGCGGTACGAGGCCGCCTGCGGGCGGCAGAGGCCCCGGGCGCAGGCGCGCCGGTCTGCGCGCAGAAGGGGGCCGGCGATGACCGTCCGCGTGGGCCACATCGGTTTCCTCAACTGCTTCCCGCTCTACTACGGGCTGCGAGCAGCGGGGCGTGCTGGCCGGCGACCAGCACGGTCGACCGTCCTGGACCGCCCGGGCGTGGAGCTCTCCCCGGCGTGCCCACCGAGCTCAACCGCATGCTGGTCGAGGGCGAGATCGACTTCGGGCCCATCAGCTCCATAGCCTACGCCCGCAACCACACAGAGCCTGCTGCTGTCGCGGCACGCTGAGCATCTCGTCGCTGGGGGCGGTGGACAGCATCCAGTTGGTGGCCCGCAAGCCTCTCGAAGAAGATCCGACGGTGGCCCTCACCCCGCAGAGCGCGACCGCGTGGCTCTGCTCAAGACCATCCTCAAGCTGCGCTATCGGGCAGGAGGTGTCTACTCGGAGCTGGAGGGATCCGGTGAGCGGAGGCCCTGGAGGAGACGACGCGGTGCTGCTCATCGGTGACCAGGGGCTGGAGGCGCTATCACTTCCCCGCCCCGGGTACCACCTGCCACGACCTGGGGGATCTCTGGCAGGAGTGGACCGGGCTGCCCATGGTCTATGCGGTCTGGGCGGCGCGGGAGGATTTCGCCCGCGACAACGGCGCCGAGCTCAGGCCGTGGAAGAAGAGTTGGTAGCGCTGCATGGACTACGGTCGCGAGCATCTGTCCGAGGTGGTGGATTCGGCCGTGGGGCGATTCGCTTCGACCGCGACGTGCCTGACCCGCTATTTCGCCCTGTCTGCGCTACGACTTCACCGCCGAGTATCCGCGAGGGACTGCTGCGGTTCTACGAGCTGGCGCATGAGGCCGGCGAGCTGGAGGAGGTGCCGCGAGCTCCGCTTCATCGACGAGGTGCCGCGGAGGGCGGCTCGGGCGAGCGCGCGCGGCGTGCCGAGGCGGGACCGGCGGCTGGGGCGGCGCGCGCCGGCGGCGCGGCCGGCCCCGCGGACGCCGCGCCGGAGGGCGGCTCATGACGCGCCTGACCGACGCCGAAGCCCTGGAGCTGCTGCGCTCGCGCGACCTGCTGGGAGTGGGGGCGCGAGCCCACGAAGTGCGCGAGCGCCTCGTCCCGGGCCCGCGGCCACCTTCATCATCGACCGCAACATCAACTACACCAACGTCTGCGTCTCCGGGCTGCCGGTTCTGCGCCTTCCACTGCAAGCCCGGGCGCCGCCGGAGGCCTACGTGCTCTCGCACGGACGAGATCCACGACAAGATCCAGGAGACCCTGGACCTGGGCGGCACCGCCGTCATGATGCAGGGCGGCCTGCATCCCGAGCTGGACATCGCCTACTACGAGGACCTGTTCCGCTCCATCAAGGAGCGACTTCGACATCACCATCCATTCGCTCTCGGCGCCGGAGATCGTTCACATCGCCAAGGTCAGCGACCTGTCGGTGCCGGAGGTGCTGCGCCGCCTGAAGGCGGCGGGGCTCGACTCGCTGCCGGGCGGGCGGCGCCGAGATCCTGGTGGACCGGGTGCGCGAGCAGGTGGCGCCGCGGCAAGGCCGAACACCCGCGACGTGGCTGGGCGTGATGCGCGAGGCTCACAGGCAGGGCATCCCCGGCACGGCCACCATGATGTTCGGCAGCGTCGAGACGCTGGAGGACCGGGTGGAGCACCTGCGGGCCATCCGCGAGCTGCAGGACGAGACCGGCGGCTTTCGGGCCTTCATCCCCTGGAGCTTCCAGCCCGGCCGCACCGGCGCTGGAGGGCACCACCCAGCAGGCCACGGGCGTCGACTACCTGATGACGCTGGCGGTCTCGCGCCTCTATCTGGACAACGTGCCGCACATCCAGGCGTCGTGGGTCACCCAGGGCCTCAAGATGGGCCAGGTGGCTCTGCGTTTCGGGGCCGACGACCTGGGTAGCACCATGATCGAGGAGAACGTGGTCTCTGCCACGGGCGTGACCGTCCGGGCCAACGAAGAAGACCTGGTCCGGGCCATCCGCGATGCGGGTTTCGTCCCAGCGCAGCGCCGCACCGACTACTCCCTGGTGGCCAGATAGCTGGTTCCGGCTGAGATCGTCTCGTCTTCCGCCTCTGCCGCCGCGCTGATGGTACATTTACCGGGCAAAACCACAGAAGGCCAGCAAGCCTCGTCAAGGGACCGCCGATGAAAGACACAGGAACACTCAGAGTGAAGACGGGCCTCGCCGAGATGCTCAAGGGCGGGGTCATCATGGACGTCACCGACGCCGAGCAGGCCAAGATCGCCGAGGATGCGGGCGCGTGCGCGGTCATGGCCCTCGAGCGTGTGCCGGCCGACATCCGCAGAGACGGCGGCGTGGCCCGCATGTCCGATCCCGAGAAGATCATCGAGATCAAGGCCGCGGTCAGCATCCCGGTCATGGCGAAGGCCCGTATCGGGCATTTCGTCGAGGCCCAGATCCTCGAGGCCCTCGAGGTGGACTACATCGACGAGAGCGAAGTGCTCACTCCGGCGGATGAGGCCAACCACATCGACAAGTGGGCCTTCACGGTGCCCTTCGTCTGCGGTGCCACCAACCTGGGCGAAGCGCTGCGGCGCATCACCGAGGGCGCGGCCATGGTCCGCACCAAGGGCGAGGCCGGTACCGGCAACGTCGTCGAGGCCGTGCGGCACATGCGCACCATCGTGGGCGAGATGCGCAAGCTCGACCGCCCTGGGCGACGAAGAGCTCTACCGCGCCGCCAAGGACCTGCAGGCTCCGTACGAACTGGTGGCCTGGGTGGCCAAGAACGGCAAGCTCCCTGTGGTGAACTTCTCCGCCGGCGGCATCGCCACTCCGGCCGACGCCGCTCTCATGATGCAGCTCGGCGCCGAGGGCGTGTTCGTGGGCTCGGGCATCTTCAAGAGCGGCGACCCGGCCAAGCGGGCCAAGGCCATCGTGGAGGCCACGACCCACTATCAGGACGCGGACATCATCGCCAAGGTCTCCCGGGGGCTGGGCGAGGCCATGCCCGGCCTGGAGATCGGCGCCATCGGCGAGGCGAACCTTATCCAGCATCGCGGGTGGTAGGCAACGGCGGTTTCTTCTCACAGCTTCGCCGGCCACGAATCGCCCCGCATCGGCGTCCTTGCTCTGCAGGGAGCTTTCCGCGAGCATGTGCGTGATACTGCGCCGGCTCGGCGCTGACGCGGTGGAAGTCCGGCTTCCCGAGCAGCTGGACGGGCTGGACGGCCTGGTGATCCCCGGCGGCGAGAGTACCACCATGGGCAAGCTCATGGACGACCTTCGGCCTCACGGAGCCGCTGCGCGCTTTCGCTACCAAGCACCCCGTCTTCGGAACCTGTGCAGGACTCATCATGCTGGCCAGCCGGACCGTCGAAGGCGACTCAGACCCTGCTTGGGGCTCATGGATATCACCGTCCGCCGCAACGCCTTTGGCAGCCAGGTATACAGCTTCGAGGCTCCGGTGGATCTCTGTCTGGAGGGTGAGGACGATCGCACGGTCATGACCGGCGTGTTCATCCGCGCTCCCTGGGTGGAGGAGCATGGTCCCGCGGTGCGGGTCGTGGCCACGTGCGACGGTCACACGGTGGGGGTGCGGCAGGGCCACCTGCTCGGGGTCTCATTCCACCCCGAGCTCACCGACGACACCCGGTTGCACGAGTACTTCCTGCGCGAGGTGGTGGCGGAGGCCCGCGCGGCGGCTCATTCTGCAATCAGTTCTTAGGCGTCAGGCTTCCCTCGACGTCTCCACGCTGGGTCGGAGACGAGACCGGCGCCGTGCTGCGATGAGGGAGACCCACGCGATGCAGAGAACTGGTCGACTACCGCCTCGCTTTACTGCGACCATCACCCGGCGATACAGTAAGGGGCGCTGGTGACGGGTGGTTGGCCGGAGGCGCCGGGGGGCGACGCTTCATGCCGGGAAAGGAGAAAGTCGTGATCGTCGGCTGCCCCAAAGAGATCAAGAACAACGAGAACCGGGTGGGCCTGACTCCGGGCGGGGTGTGGGCTCTCAAGCAGGCGGGCCACACGGTGCTCGTAGAGCGGTCCGCCGGAGCGGGCAGCCACTTCTCCGACGACGAGTATGCCGCAAAGGGCGCGGAGATCGTCGATTCGGCGCGCAGAGGTCTGGTCGCGTGCGCACATGGTGGTCAAGGTCAAGGAGCCGCTGCCTTCGGAGTACGGCTACTTCCGCGATGATCTCGTGCTGTTCACCTACCTCCACCTGGCCCCGGTCCCGGACCTCACCAAGGCTCTGCTCGACAGTGGGATCATGGGCATCGCCTACGAGACCGTGCAGATGGCCAATGGCGAACTGCCCCTGCTCGTGCCCATGAGCGAGGTGGCCGGCCGGATGGCCGTCATCGTGGGAGCCTACTATCTGGGCTACCCTCACGGTGGCGGCGGTCGTCTCATCGGCGGCGTGCCCGGGGTGTGCTCCGGCCGAGGTGCTGATCATCGGCGGGGGGATCGTGGGGATCAACGCTGCCAAGATGGCGGCGGGTCTCGGGGCGCGTGTCACCATCCTGGACATCGATCGCCGACCGGATGAAGTACCTGGACGACGTGCTGCCGCAGCAACTGCGTGACCGTGCATTCGCGACCGGTCGGCCATCGAGCGGCACCTGCCGCGGCTCCGACCTGGTGATCGGCGCGGTGCTCGTCGCCGGCACGGTCGCGCCCAAGCTGGTGACCCGAGACATGCTTCATCTGATGCAGCCCCGCTCGGTCGTCGTGGACGTGGCCGTCGACCAGGGCGGCTGCTTCGAGACCACGCACGCCACCACCCATCAGGACCCCGTCTACTACGAAGAGGGAGTCCTCCATTACGCGGTGGCCAACATGCCGGGCGCCTACCCGCGCACGTCCACGCTCGCCCTCACCAACGTGACGCTGAGGTATGTGCTCGATCTCGGCCAACAAGGGTGTGGTCGGGGCGGCCAGGGAGGACCGCTCTCTTCGGCTGGGCATCAACACCTGGCACGGGAAGCTGACGTGCAGGGGCGTGGCCGAATCGCAGGGCGCGCCCTGGCAAGATATCCCGGAATTGGCCTGATTCTTCGCCGGCGGAGTACAATCATCAACACGACGGTGAAGACATTCGCGCCGACTTCGTGTCCCCCATCCCCGGCTGCCGACGGCGGCCTCTCGGCTCGTTGTCGCCCTCTTTCTGTGTGAGGAGGTAGGTTTGATACGATACGACGCAGATCAAGCGGCACGTTATCGGGACAGACTGCTGGCCAAGAGGTGGAAGCGGACGTCCGCGACTGCTATCAGTGCGGCAACTGCTCGGCCAGTTGCCCGGCCGCCTTCACTTTCGACTACATGCCCAACCAGCTGATGCGCATGCTGCAGGTGGGGCTGGTCGACAAGGTCCTCGATTCCAAGGCCATCCAGCTGTGCGTCCAGTGCCTCACCTGCACGGCGCGCTGCCCGCGCAACATCGACATCGCGGGCATCTTCGAAGACCTGAAGACGGTCGCGACCGCCCAGGAGCGCAAGGTGCCCGAGCATGCCAAGACCTTCAACAAGGCCTTCATGGACGCGGTGGCCCGCTTCGGCCGGCTGCCCGAGCTCTACATGATGGGCATGTTCTACATGGGCACCATGAACCCCAAGATGGCCATGGGCGACGTCGGTCTCGCCGTCCCCATGCTGACCAGGGGCAAGATGCAGCTCATCCCGCGCAAGTCCAAAGGCGCGGACGAGGTGGGCCGCATCTACAAGAAGACCATGGAGCAGGGCCAAGGCGCGGGAGAAGGCCGATCGCCGAGGCGGCAGCCTGCGGCGGACGAGACCGCCGGCGCGCGCGGCCGCCAAGGCGGCGCACGGCGCCCCTGTGAGGCCTGCGGCGCCGCGGCGGCGGGCCCGCCACGCACCCGGTAACGGCGCGAAGGCGAGGTGGCCGCATGACCCTGGCCTACTACCCCGGCTGCTCGCTGCGCCACTCCTCGGCGGAGTTCGATGTCTCCACCCGCAAGGTGCTGGACGTCCTCGGGCGTGGAGTACAAAGAGGTGCCCGACTGGACCTGCTGCGGCTCCACTCCGGCGCACATGATGGACCATCTGCTGGCCCAGGCCCTGGCCGCCCGCAACCTGCGCCAGGCGGCCGAGGTGGGCGACGAGCTGCTGGCTCCCTGTCCCTCCTGCTATCAGCGGGAGAAGAACGCCGAGATCGAGATCCACGCGGAGCGACGCCTTCCGGGCCGAAGTCAACGAGGTGCTCGACAAGCCCTACACCGGCCGGGTGACCGTGTACGCGCTGCCCGAGTACCTGATGAAGTTCGTGGGCGAGGAGAAGATCGCCGCCCTGGTCAAGACCGACCTCTCCCAGCTCAAGGTGGTGCCCTACTACGGCTGCCTGCTCGGCCGCCCGGGCGAGCTGACCGGCGAGAGCGACAACGAGCAGCCCATGATGATGGACCTGCTGCTCCAGGCCGCCGGCGTCGACGTCAAGTGGTGGAACTACAAGACCGAGTGCTGCGGCGCCAGCGTGGGCATGCCCAAAGAGGAGATACAGCGGCAGCTGAGCGGCAAGATCATCGAGCAGGCGCTGGCCGCCGGCGCGGACGCCATCGTGGTGTGCTGCCCGCTCTGCCACGTGAACCTGGACCTCAAGCAGGCCCAGATCAACAAGGCTCCTGGGCACCGACTACAAGGTGCCCATCCTCTATCTGCCGCAGGTGCTGGGCCTGGCCTTCGGCCTGAGCGACGACGACGTCATGCTGAGCAAGAACATCGTCGACCCGACGGCCGCTGGTGAAGCAGGCCATCGCCGAGGGCGCGGCCATCAGGGCCGAGGAAGAGCGCAAGGCGGCCGAGAAGGCCGCGAAGGAAGCGGCGCAAGGCCGCGAAGGCCGGCGCTGAGGCGACGCCGCCCGGCCAAGGCCGCCGCCCCGGCCGCCGCCGCGCCGGCGCGACCGGCGCCGCGGATGAGGAGGCGCAGCCATGAGGATCGGCGTCTTCGTCTGCCACTGCGGCAGCAACATCGCCGGCACCGTGGACGTGGCCGCCGCTCGCCGAGCGGGCGCTCACCCTCAAGGACGTGGTGCACGCCGACCACCCCATGTACACGTGCTCCGAGCCCGGCCAGGCCTCCATCCAGGACGCCATCCGGGACAAGAAGCTCGACCGGGTGGTCGTGGCCGCCTGCTCGCCGCACATGCACGAGGTCACCTTCCGCCGCTGCGTCGAGAAGCGGCGGGCTCAACCCCTACCTGTTCGAGATGGCCAACATCCGCGAGCACTGCTCCTGGATCCACACCGACATGGCCGTGGCCACCGAGAAGGCCTGGGACATCATCAAGATGGCCGTGGCCAAGGCCCGCCAGCTGGAGCCCCTCTACTCCAACGAGGTGGAGGTCAACAAGGACGTGCTCGTCATCGGCGGCGGGGTGGCCGGCATCCAGGCCGCGCTCGACCTGGCCGACGCCGGCCTCAAGGTCACCATCGTCGAGAAAGAGACCACCATCGGCGGCGTGATGGCCAAGCTGGACAAGACCTTCCCCACCATCGACTGCTCGGCCTGCATCCTCACGCCGCGCATGGTGGACTGCTCGCAGCACGAGAACATCACCCTCATGGCCTACTGCGAGGTCGAGAAGGTCGCGGGCTACGTGGGCAACTTCACCGTGGACATCCGCAAGAAGGCCAGCCATGGTCGACTGGACCAAGTGCATCGGCTGCGAGATCTGCGTGCAGAAGTGCCCGTCGCAAAGCGCCCGATATGTTCAACGCCGGGCTGGAGCCGACCAAGGCCATCTACATCCCCTTCCCGCAGGCGGTGCCCAAGCGGGCCGCCATCCAGGTGGACTACTGCCGCTACTTCCAGACCGGCAAGTGCAAGGTGTGCGAGCGGGTCTGCCCGGCCGACGCCATCGACTACGAGCAGAAGGAAGAGATCGTCCAGAAGCAGTTCGGCGCCATCGTCGTCGCCACCGGCCTGGACGTCTTCCCCTGGGAGACAGGGCTACCGCGAATACGGCGCGGGCAAGATCAAGGACGTCATCTCCGGGCCTGCAGTACGAGCGGATGCTCAACGCCTCCGGCCCCTACGGGCGGCC
Organism: uncultured Actinomycetota bacterium; assembly: GCA_963822135.1. Lineage (GTDB taxonomy): Bacteria > Actinomycetota > Thermoleophilia > RBG-16-64-13 > RBG-16-64-13 > CAIQPS01. Next base: position 134,131 of record CAWGGI010000010.1, read on the forward strand.
ACGTGCATCGCCTCTCCAACGGCGAGGATCCCAAGACCGTGGTCTTCATCCAGTGCGTGGGCTCCCGGGACGAGTCGGTCAACCGGCCCTACTGCTCCGAGCGTGTGCTGCATGTACACGGCCAAGCAGGCGCTGCTGACCAAGGACCACTGCGGCATGGACACCGAGGTCTACGTCTTCTACATCGACATCCGCGCCAACGGCAAGGGCTACGAGGAGTTCGTCAAGCGCGTCCAGACCGAGTTCGGCGTCAAGTACGTGCGCGGCCGGGTGTCCAAGCTCTACGAGGATGGCGGCAAGGTCATGGTGCGCGGCACCGACACCCTGCTGGGCGAGCAGGTGGAGATGGCCGCCGACCTGGTGGTGCTGGCGAGCGGCATCGAGGCCGCCGCCGGGCGCCAAGGAACTCGCGCAGAAGCTCAACATCAGCTACGACGAGTTCGGCTTCATGAAAGAAGGCCATCCGAAGCTGCGCCCGGTGGAGACCAACACCGCCGGCGTCTTCCTGGCCGGCGTCTGCCAGGCGCCCAAGGACATCCCGGCCACGGTGGCGCAGGCCTCGCGGCACGGCCTCCAAGGTCATGGGCCTGCTGGCCAAGGACAAGCTCAAGACCAGTCCGATGATCGCCGTCGTCGACCAGAAGAACTGCGTAGTCCTGCTGGAAGTGCATCGAGGTGTGCCCGTTCAGCGCCCCCGAGAAGCAGGAGGTGCGCGACGGCGACTCAAGAGCCACGTGATCGAGACGGTCTGCCAGGGCTGCGGCGTGTGCGTGGCCACCTGCCCGGTGAACTGCATCTCGCTGAAGGGATTCCCCACCGACGCGATCCTGGACCAGATCGAAGAAGTCCTCCTCGTCCTAGAAAGGCGGTGAAGATGGCCGAAGCAATCAACAACCAAGCCAGCGGCGCCGCCACCAGGTGGGGCAGCGCCCGGGCCGACGCGGGCGCCTGCAGCGGCCGGCGACCGTCCGGTCAAGATCATGGGCATCGTCTGCAACTGGTGCAGCTACGCCGGCGCCGACACGGCCGGCGTGGGCCGCTTCAAGCAGCCCCCCAACCTCCGGCTGGTGCGCGTGCCCTGCACCGGGCCGCATCGACCCGCTGTTCGCCCTCAAGGCCTTCGAGAAAGGCGCCGACGGCGTGCTCATCAGCGGCTGCCATCCCGGCGACTGCCACTACTCCGAGGGCAACTACTACGCCCGCCGCAAGTTCGAGCTGGCCGAGCGGATGATCCACCACCTGGGCATCCCCAAGGAGCGCTTCAAGTGGACCTGGGTGTCGGCTTCCGAGGGGCAGCGCTGGCAGAAGGTGGTCACCGAGTTCGTGGCCGGCGTGGAGAAGCTGGGCCCGCGTGAAGGGAGGGCCCTGTGAGCCGGCAGGACCACATCCGCGAGTTCGCCGCCAAGGCCCTCGCCGACGGCCGCGTGGACTACTTCATCGGCTGGAAGCAGGGCTACAACAGCTCCGAGGTCATCCCGGCGTTCGTCAAGGACCCGGCGACGGTCGACGAGCTCATCTGGAACCCGCTCTGCCACCACAACCTGGTCACCTTCATCAAGCGCAACATGCCCGACCCCGCCGGCGCCAAGATCGGCGTGTGTGTCAAGGGCTGCGACAGCCGCACCCTGGGCGCGTTGCTCCAGGAAGAACTGGTGGACAAGGACCAAGCTCTACGTCGTGGGCGTTCCTTGCGACGGCATCGTCGACCGGCGCAAGCTGGAGAAGGAGTTCGCCGACGAGATGGTCGCCATCGAGTTCCCCGAAAAGGGCAAGGTGGCGTCACCACCCGCGCCGGGGAGACGGAAAGAATTCGCCCAAAGAAGACGTCTAGCTCGAGGTCTGCAGCCACTGCCGCTACCCCAACCCGGTGTACTAGCGACGATACCGCCGGCCCGCTGGAGGCCGAGCCCGAGCGCGACCTGGTGCCGCCCGACTGGAGCGACGTCGCCGACTACGAGAACCTCTCCGACGACGCCAAGCAGGACGCTGCTGGAGCGGATCTACTCAACCTGCGTGCGCTGTTTCGCCTGCATCAACGTGTGCCCGGTGTGCTTCTGCTGGGACAAGTGCGTGAACCGGTCCCGGCAGCCGGAACTGGTGAGCCAGAAGGTGGGCCCCAAGGAGAACCTGCTGTTCCAGATGGTGCACATGTTCCACGTGGCCGGCCGTTGCCCGTCGTGCGGGGCGTGTGACCGCGCCTGTCCGGTGGAGATCCCGCTCTACCTGCTGCACCGGAAGATGAACAAGGAGATCTACGACATGTTCGGATTCGAGCCGGGCGTCAAGCTCGACGAGAAGCCGGTGTTCCAGGTGTTCGACCTCAAAGACCAGTTCGGCGACTGAAAGGAGGGACGATGGCGATCAAGTACCTGAGAGCGGATCAGCTGCCGGCCCTTCTGGAGGGTCTTTGCGAAGAATGCTCGCGTGGTCGCTCCGTTCAAGAGGGACGGGGTGGTCCAGTTCGAGCCCTGGGCGTCCGGCAAGGAGGTCGAGCTCGACGTGCTGCTGGCCAAGCAGTCGCCCAAGGAATACGTGTTCCTGCCAGACCGAGACCTACCTCAAGATTCGGCTATGAGATGCGCCGGCCCCCGAGGGCGCCAGAGGGCGAAGTCAGCCATCCCCTACGAGACGGTGGAGGTGGACGCCATCAACGAGGCGCCGGCCCAGGTGATCTTCGGCCTGCGCCCGTGCGACGCCCGAGGATTCGTCCAGATGGACCAGGTGTTCGGCGGCTACGGCGGTTTCTACTTCGACCCGCTCTACAACGCCCGGCGCGAAGCCACCACGTTGCTCGCGGTCACCTGCCGGGAACCGCGCTCCACCTGCTTCTGCACGACCATCGGGCGGCTGCCCGTCCGGCCGCGAGGGCGTGGACGCGCTCTTCACCCAGGTGGACGGCGGCTTCGCTGTCGAGCTCCTCACCGAGAAGGGCGAGGCGGCTCTCGCGGCGGCCGGCGCGGCGCTCGCCGACGCCACCGACGCCCAGACCGTGGAGGCCAACGAGGTCAAGGTGCTGGCCACCACCAAGGTGGACGTGCCCTTCGTCTCTCGAAGGCATCCGGGACAACCTGCACGACAACATCGCCGCGGACGGCTGGCACGACCTGGCCATGCGCTGTATCTCCTGCGGCACCTGCACGTACGTGTGTCCCAACTGCTACTGCTTCAGCATCAACGACCAGATCGTGGAGACGAAAGGCGAGCGCTACCGCTGCTGGGACAACTGCTTCAACCCCCAGTACACCGAGGAGACCTCGGGCCACAACCCGCGGGCGGCCAAGTCCAACCGGTTCCGCAACCGCTTCAGCCACAAGTTCTGGTACTACCCGGACAAATACGACAGTCTGCTGTGCTCGGGCTGCGGCCGCTGCATCATGCACTGTCCCACGCGCATCGACATCCGTGAGGTCCTGCGGGTGATGGGCTCGCCGGCCGGGCAACCGCCGGCCGAACCGGTGGCGGCTCCCGCCGCAGAATGCGGCGCGGCGACCGAGGCCGCCGCTCCCGCGGAAACGGCTGCGGCTGCGGCAGCAGTGCCGGGCGCGGCGATCCCGCTGGGCGCGCCGATCCCCGGGGGAAGTGAGGAGGGCATAGATGCCTGACAATAGCGGCAGCGTCCAGAGCAAGACCCGCCTCACCTTCGCCGACGTCGTCCCCGGCGCCAGCACCGCCCGCGCGGGCAAGCTGGGCGGCAACCCCTACCTTCCCGAGGTCGCTACCGTCGTCCAGATCATCGAAGAGACGCCCACCATCAAGACCCTGCGCATGCGTTTCGACGACCCGGTGGTGCAGGAGAGCTTCTCCTTCATGCCGGGGCAGGTGGGTCAGCTCGGGGTGTTCGGCGTGGGTGAGTCCACCTTCGCCATCACCTCCAAGCCGTCGGAGAAGGAGTTCATCCAGTTCTCGGTGATGAAGGCCGGCGAGGTCACCAAGGCCATCCACAACCTGTCCGAGGGCGACAAGGTGGGCATCCGTGCCCCCATGGGCTGCGGCTTTCCCGTGGAGGCCTGGAAGGGCAAGAGGATCCTGTACGTGATGGGCGGCATCGGCTCGGCGGCTCTCAAAGCCACCATCGAGTACACCCTGGAGCACCGCGCCGACTATGCGGGTATCAGCATCCTGTACGGCGCCACGGCTCCCCAGAACTTCACCTACCAGTACGACATCGAACGAGTGGCAGAAGCGCAGCGACATCGACCTCACGCTCACCATCGACCGTGACTGCGACGGCTGGCAGTGTGACGTGGGTCTCGTCCGCACCGTGCTCGAGCGCATGAATCCCGATCCGGCCGACACCGTCGCCATCACCTGCGGCCCGCCCATCATGATCAAGTTCGCGCTCATCAGCTTCGCCAAGCTGGGCTTCACGCCTGAGCAGACCTACACCACCCTCGAGAAGCGCATGAAGTGCGGCATCGGCATCTGCGGCCGCTGCAACGTGGGACCCAAGTATGTGTGCGTGGATGGGCCGGTGTTTTCGCTGGCGGAGTTGAACGAGCTGCCGGACGAGCTGTAGGGTCTTCAGCCGAAGAATCAGCTGAGGTTCGGGGGCGCCGCGAAGGCGCCCCTCTGCGTTCGACAGGCTCGGCTTCCGTGGAGTGCTGGTCGACTCGCACCGGTCTTCGACGGACCAGGGGAGATCATCTGTGGTACGGCGTTTGGTACGATGCCCAGAGCCGAGCAGAGGCAGCGCACGAATGGTACTAATGACTGCACATCGTTCCGGATGTCCATCAACATGCTAGGCGCAAATCGGATGCAGTCTGCTCATTGCCATATGGGTTCTGGGGCGCTCTTGGTTCTCGCGATGGCTGGGTATGCCTTCATCAGTTCAGTCCGTGGCCCAGAGCGCTGCTCATCCGCAGGGCCTTCACCAGGGACGGCGCTGGAGAAGAATGCCGCAATGGCCCGCTTTGTCCCTTCCGGGATTTCGGTGATCAGGGATTGTCAGTACGCTCGGGGGGACAAAGACGCAAAGCTGGACGTGTACTTCCCCTCGAACACCGAAAACTCGGCGACCGGCTCACCGACCATCGTCTGGGTTCACGGCGGCGCGTGGTTGGCGGAACAAGTCGGAGATTTCGAACTATCTGAAGATCCTGGCCTCACACGGCTTCACGGTCGTTGGAGTGAACTATTCACTCGCGCCCGGAGCCACCTTCCCAAGACCCGTCGCCCAACTTGGCGAAGCCCTCGAGTACCTGCAGGACAACGCCCAAGACCTTCACGTCGATCCAATCGGATACTGATTGCCGGCGACTCGGCGGGGGCGCAAATATCGTCCCAATACGGGTTGATCGTGTCCGACCCGAGCTACGCCGCGAAGATCGGCATCAGGCCGGCGCTGGAGCGAAGTCAACTCAGAGGACTCATCCTATGCTGCGGCCCGTACGATGCCGGAGCCGTCAACATGAGCGGCGCCTTCGGCGGATTCCTCAGAATCGTGATGTGGTCCTACTCCGGCACTCGCGACTTCGCAACGACTCTCGCTTCGCGCTGCTGTCAACGGAGAGATTCGTGACGTCAGCATATCCTGCGGTATTCATCACCGGTGGGAATGACGACCCTCTCACGGTTCAGTCAAGAGCCTTGGCGGACACTCTGAGCCGCCTAGGAGTGAAAGTGGACGCGCTGTTCTTTCCGGACACCTACCTTCCCAAGCTCGCGCACGAATATCAGTTCGTTCTCGACAATGCCGCGGGCAAACAGGCACTCGACCGAATCGTGGGCTTCGCGAGCACTCAGACCACTACTGGTCGCTGAGCACTCGGTACTCCACTTGACGCGCTGTAGAGCGATATATACAGTCTGCGTGCCGCATCGACGGTGATACGCAGTACATTCGGTGGGATTCCGGGGCGCGTGAGGGCATACGGCTCGGGGCTGGTGATCGCCGACCTCCTTCTGCTGGCGGGATACACCCGCGGTTTGATGGTGACGCGATGCCTACGTACGACCAGTCGGCAGTGCTCAAGGCGTCCGTTTTAGTCTTCGGAACGGTGCTTGCCGATGGCAATCCCGGACGATCGCGGCGCGCTGAGTGGAGCCCGTTCCCACTCATATCGTCGTCACGTGCCCGAACTGCGGCTTCGGCAACGTCTTTCGGCAGCCCCATCCCTATCACGCGGGCATCGCCGCCCAGGGGTTCCTCTATAGCGGGGATGGGCATCGCACGTTGACGTGGAGCTCGTACGACCCGGAGTATGCCGCTATCGTGGGAAAGCAACTCCCCTGGGCTCTTCCGCCCGAAGACCGGAAGAGGTTGGAGGAACGGCTTGCACCGGCGCCCGACGGGTCGCGGTGGCTCTTTTCGAATCCGGCCCGCTGTCTGCAGTGCGGCTACCCGATATCGGGGCCGATCACCGACACCATCTACTATCTGCGCTATGAAGGAAGTGTCGATCGCGATCTCGTGTCGAGTGGCGGCCTTGGGATCAAGGATGTGCTCGTCCCGCGCCGGCCGACGGTCCCGTGGAACACCCGCGACGTATGGCTGGGGGTTCTCGCCGCTGTCCTGATAATCGCGGTTTCGTACGGCATTCTCATCGTGCTCGGCACTCTCTCGCTCGAGCTCGATATCGACCTGTGGGTCGGGCTGGTCCCGACCCTCCTGGAGCTGCTACTCCTCATCCCCGTGTGGTGGTTCTCGGTACGCAAGTACCATGCATCCCTCCGAACGCTCGGCTTCGTTGGTTTCAGGCCCTCCGTTCTAGGTGTGGGGCTGGCGCTGCTCTTCGGCGTCTACATGTTCAACGGCGTCTACGCCTATCTGCTCGACGGCTTCGGCCTGCGGGTGCAGACCGATCTGACGCCGGTCGTGAACGAACTCTCGACCGTGTGGCCCCTGTTCTTCGCTACCGTGGTCGTCGCCCCTGTGACCGAAGAGATCTTCTTCCGCGGTTTCGTTTTCGCCGGGCTGCGCTCGCGTTACGACTGGCGCTGGGCGGCAGCGATCAGCTCCGTCCTGTTCGCCGCAGCGCACCTGCAGCTCACCTTCTTCATCCCCGCGTTCTTGCTGGGCTACCTGTTCGCGTTCCTCTATCAGCGATCGGACTCGATATGGCCGGGGCTGATCCTCCACACGGTGGTGAACGCCCTCGCGATGAGCCTCACGTTCTTGCTGGCCTAAGTTGGATGGGTTCAGTCGGGCCCCAAGAAGAAATCGAACGTCCCCGTCTGGATGCCGTTCTGATCGGAGAACGTCACGAAATTGGCCGGCGGCAGGGCCGAGCGATCATGTCGGTGTCGGGTGTGGTGCCGTCGCCGGGCATCGCCGGGACGATGATCTGGGTACCCTTGACCGGAGCCGCGGAAACGGTCGCGGCAAACTGGCGCCCGAGGTGCCAACGTCCAACCAAGGCAGGAGAGGGCTCGCGGCAGAGCCAAGATAAGCTTGCGGGCAGGTCGGCTCCTGGATGCGCGGCGCTTAGCTCGCGCGTTGACGCCCCATCTCTCCCGGGTTAGGATGTACATGTACACACATTTGACGGCAGTGGAGCCGATGATCACCAGGATCTTCAAGAACGGCAACTCTCAGGCGGTGCGCATTCCCGCGGAGCTGGCCTACCAGCGCTCCGATCTCGACATGGAGATCGAACGCGTCGGCGATGAGATACGCATACGTCCGGCTCCGCGTGCCCTCGACAGCGTGCTGACGAAGTTCGCCCTGTTCTCGGACGACTTCATGGGGCCGGGGCGAGGGGAGAACGTGGATTCTGAGCGAGACGCCCTGTGAGACCGCGCTACATGCTCGACACGAACATGTGCATCGACCTCATGAAGCACCATCCCCCTGAGATAGCCGCACGCTTTTCGCAGTGCTATGTCGGCGAAGTCGTCATCTCGGCCATTACGCAGGCCGAGCTGGAGTACGGGGTGGTCCGCTCGGGTGATAACGAAGACGGAGAACCGAGCGGCCCTGGCCTTGCTGCTCGAGGACATTCCTCCAATCCCGTTCGACGCGTCGGCGGCCCGTGCCTACGGTCCCGTTCGGGAAGCGACCCGTGATCGAAAGCGTGACGCACTCGACAAGCTCATCGCAGCGCATGCGGTTGCGTTGGACGTGGTACTTGTCACGAACAATCAGGCCGATTTCGCCGCCTACCCCGGCCTAACGACCGAGAATTGGGTGGCTGCGCAGGTGTGACCTGGCTTCAGCCCGGACGCACTCCGGGCCGCGTGCTTCTCGCGTGCGCCAACGTCAGCTTGGTCAGACGATGTCCAGACCCCCGTCCACCGACAGCACGTTGCCCGTGACGAACGAGGCCTCGTCCGAGCACAGCCAGATGACCACGTTGACGACATCCTGCGGGTCCCCCATCAAGGCCCGAGGCGGGCCCTCTCCCTCTTCCATGCAACTCAGCATCCGATCGGACATGCCGGTTCCCTTGGTGGGGCCCGGAGCCACCACGTTCACCCGGATGCCCTTGTCCTTGTTCTCCAGCGCGGCCACCTTCGTCAGCGTGACGATCGCCGCCTTGCTGGGGCTGTAGGCGCGCGAAACCGGGCTTGACACACAGGCCGGCGGTCGAGGAGGTGTTGACGATCACGCCCGAGCCCTGGAGCCGCATCTGCCGCAGCTCATGTTTCATGCAGAGGAACACACCTTTGAGATTGGTGTCGACGACCGCGTCCCAATCGGCCTCGGTGAGGTCGGACAGCGGGCTGAAGGGGATGGTCACGCCGTCCGGGCCCACGCCCGCGTTGTTGAAGGCGATGTCGACGCTGCCGAACAGCTCCAGTGCCTTCGCCACCATCGCGGCCACGTGGGCTTCGTCGCGCACGTCGCAGCAGACGTATGCGGCCTCGCCGCCGCCCGCTTGGATCTCGGCCACGGTCTGCTCCGCTGCGGCGATGCTCCGGGCCGTCGCGATGAGGACCCGCGCACCCTCCCGGGCAAGAGCGAGCGCGGCCGCTCTGCCTATGCCGGACGCTCCCCCGGTGACGATCGCAGTCTTGCCTCGAATACCTGTCGCCATGATCCCTATTCACCCTCTCGTTCGTAGGCCTTCGTGCCCGTCCCCGTGGAGAAATGGAAGATGGGCCTGTCGACCCGGAGGAAGTTCATGGGACAGTGGTCGACGCCGGCCGGGATGAATACCAGACAGCTCTTGGTCAGCAGGTAACGTTCGTCTTCGAGGTAGAGCTCTATCTCGCCGTTCAATTCGAGCGGGTGCTCGGGGTCGCCTCCCATGAACGCGAGGACCTCGTCGAAGTCATGGGTGTGCTTCCTTGGGGAGTACTTGGTGGGCTTGTGGAACCAGTGGGTCTCCACGTAGAAGGCTCCGGGGATGACGGCTCCATCGAGATAGGCCATCGCCGACATGACATCCGGGCCGTCCTTGATCTCGTAGCCATGCTCCTCGGCCATCGGCAGGGTGATGATGTTCTTGGCGAATCTCGGTCCGGTCATGTCCGCGGCCTCCTCCTGCCGGCCCGTGAGGGCAGTGTGTCGAAATGGTCAAGATACTTATCCGATGTTCCCCATTATCCACCGTCCGGGCGACTTCAGGGACGCGGTCAGTCTCGCGGCTTGACACGTCACGAGAACGCCCCGTAGAGTCACGCCCGTAGGTCCGTGGACGGCCGCCGGATCGCGCCCCGTGCAGACAGACGGCCGCAAAGGAGGAGCCATGACCGGCCCGGCATCGGACCCTTTCAAGCCGCTCCAGCTTCCCACCGGGGAGAAACTGTGGATCCCGGCCGACCTGGATCTGCTGTTGCCTACATTCGGCCTCAGTCGATCCGGAGTCTCTGCACTATCTGGCCTACATCCCCTGGGATCCGGGTTATCTCGACCGCGTCGATCCCGCCTATCGCGACTTCTTCTCCCTGGTTCTGCCCTATCTGCACGTGCGTACCACCGATGTCCAGGTGGCGACGTGTCTGCCCTACGCCCGAGAGCTGATTGGGGAGCACCCCGGACCTGTCGACGAGAGGGTGGTGTACGTCGCCTTCATCCTTCACGACTCCGGTTGGAGCCAGATGACGGAGACCGAGATAGCGGCCAGCCTGGGAGTCTCGGGTCTGGCCCTCTCGGGCGAGCGCGGTCGCGCCCAAGGCCAGGCACGTGGAGCTTGCGCGAGATCTGGCCGAACGTCTGCTGAGCGAGTACGCGTTCGATCCGCCGCTCACAGCCGAGCAGACCGGGATGATCTACACGGCCATCCTCTATCACGACAGGCCGGAAGAACTGGCGGCGATGGGAGGGGTGCCCGCCTCGATACAGGTGGTCTGCGACACCGACCATCTGTGGTCCTTCACTCACGAGAACTTCTGGCAGGATACCGTGAGGAAAGGGGTGGACCCTCGTGCCTACTTCGAGAACCTCCGCCGCGATCTGGACAACTACTTCGTGACCGACGTTGGCAAACGCAGGGCTGCTCTCATGCTCGAGGAGCGCAGGGTGGAAGTGGACTCCTGGAGGGAATGGGTCGGTTCCAGCTAACGGCGGATGGGCCGTTCGTGCCGGTGCCGCCGGTTCCCTAAAGGCGCTCCGCAGAGGCGCTCGGTGGCAGGGCTTCGGCGGCGCCGCAGGAGATCGCCCGGTCGCCTCCTAGGAAGCTCGCGATCGAGCACTTGAGCTGTGCAAAGACGGCGTCGTCGGTCACCCCGAAGTGCAGCATGTTCGTTGGGCCAAAGAACACCAGCCTGCCGTGCAGCACCGCGGCGTACAGGGCGTAAGCCATGCCGATGGCCTCGTCCGGGTCCGGGTGTTTGATCTCGTCGCGGTGGGCAGCGAGCACTGCCGCCAGCGCTCGGCGGCGTTCCTGGTTCAGTTGCTCACCTTTGTGGCGCATGACGGGGTCGAAAGCCGAGAGCATCATCATCGCCCGGTTCAACTCCCGCTCGCTGAGGGCGTGGTCGATCAGGATGCCGAAGGCATGATGAACCGCCGCCTCCAACGTCTCTTCAACCTGCGCCTGCGCTTGGAGAGCTGCGAGCGTAGAGGGCTGCAAGCGGGCGTGCAGGCGTTCCTGCACCGTGTGCAGCAGCGCCGTCTTACCCGTGAAACGGGCGTAGAAGGCTCCGACCGAGAGTCCGGTGCGATCGAGCACACGCTGGACGGTGAAGAGGTCGAGCTCCTCTTCGCGAAGCTGGTCTTCGGCAGCCGCGATCAGCCTCTCCAGAGACTTCCGGCCGGGCTTGCGGGCAGGCCTGTGGTAGGTGGTCTCAGTGACATCCACGGGACGGATTATAGACGACGCTCAAGGTTAATAGAATATTGATTCTGTTAACTTGCGTCGCGATGACAGAATCTGTATTCTGTCAGGCGGACCACCTGGTCCGTCGGACAACGCAGGAAGGGGGAACGCAACGATGAAGCGTCTATGGATCATATTGGCGATTTTGGTGGTGGGGTCTGTGCTGCTGGTAGTGGCCTGCGGTGAAGCCGAGGAAAGCACTACCACCGGCGCGCCGACCACGGGGGCTCCCACGACAGGGGCTCCGACCACGGGAGCGCCCACCACGGGAGCGCCCACGACGCAGGCCGGCACCGGAGAGAAGCCGGTCATCGGGCTGTGTCTGCCGGCGCTGGACAACCCGCTGATGCTGGAGATCAAGGACACCTTCGTGGAGTACTTCGGCGAGGACTATGACGTTCAGGTCTCCAGCGCCGACGGCAATCCCAACACTCAAGCCAGCCAGGTTGAGAACTACACTGCCATGGGTGCGAAGCTCCTCACCGTCATGGCGGTAGAGGCTACCAGCCTGCTGCCGAAGCTCGAGGCCGCACGTGATGCCGGGGTCTTGGTACTTGTTATCGGGGGCGAGCCCGGGGAGTCTGGCCGCGATGCCGTCATGAAGATGGACCAGTTCCTTGCGGGCGAATACTGCGCTTTCATGGGCAAGACCTGGGTCGAGAAGACCTTCCCCAGCAGCCGCGGCCGGCTCAATCGAGACGGCGGTGTTTACCTCTTCGCTGACGACCGAATCGGTTCAGCGCTCGAACGGACTCATGATGATCAGTGAGCCCTATCTCAAGAACTGGGAGGGCGCGTATATCGATGCTACCGGGACCCCCATCTCCGACTCCAAGGGCGCGTACGTCGCGGGCAAGTCCGACGCGGACAGGGTGGCAAACCCGGTCTTCTGCCCCGCAGTGAAGATCGTTCAGACCCCGACTGCGGAAATGTACCAGGCCGGACAGACCGCCATGCAGAACGTCCTTACCACCAACCCGAACGTGAAGTTGGTGCTGGCCTACGCGTCTGACGGCGGCAACGGCGCTTCGCAGGCCATCATGGACGAGTTCGCCAAAGGGTCAACGAGCGTGGTCAAGGATCTCAACCAGATGGCCGTGTACGGCGTCGGCATGTTTGGGCCCGAGGGTGACGCCATCAAAGCGTCCGGCGAGGGCAAGAGCGTGTTCCGTGGCGCCATCGCCTTCGGCGGGGGCGACCTTCCCCAGGCTACCGCGGATCTGGTCAACAAGATGCTTATCGGCACCGAGTTCCCCGAGGTCACCTGGGATGCGCTTGCCATCGCCACCCTTGTCGACGGCCAGCTCGTGATCAAGCCGATGGCCAATCAGGGCGTGATCGTCGTCCAGTGATCCGGCAAGGATAAGAACGAAACAGGCCGAACCCCCCTGCAGTGGGCTTCCGGGCTTGGGCTCCCGCATTTGGAGGGGCCAAGCCCGGAGCCCGTCGCTCGAGGCAGCGCCACAAAGACTCTGAACATGGCAGAAGACTACATAGTCGAGCTGAAAGGCATCTGCAAGCGCTTCGGCAGCATCGATGCTCTCAAGGACGTCGACCTCGAACTGAGGCGCGGCGAGATCATGGGGATCGTCGGTGACAACGGGGCCGGCAAGTCCACGCTCATGAAGATCCTCTCCGGCGCCTACATTGCGGACGAAGGAGAGATCTGGGTGGACGGGCGGAGGGCTCACATCCGCAACCCGCAGGACTCGACCGACCTGGGCATCGGCATGATCTATCAGGACCTGGCTCTGTTCAACAATTTCGACGTGGCCAAGAACATCTTCGTGGGCCGGGAGTACACGCGGGGGCCGCTCAACCTGTTCCTCGACAAGAAGCGGATGTACAAGAAATCCGAAGACCTCATCCGCGAGCTGAAGGTGGACATCAAGTCGCCGCGCCAGAGCGTGCTGACGATGTCTGGCGGTCAGCGGCAGATGGTCGCCTGCGCCCGAGCCATCGCTTTCGAATCGAAGATCCTCATCATGGACGAGCCCACGGCTGCGCTGGGCGTGACCGAGGCGAACAAGCTCCTCAGCCTGATACGCAATCTGGCGGACGGCGGGCTGTCCATCCTGCTGATCACCCAGCGCATCCCCGACGTGCTTGCGATCGCCGACCGCGTGTTCGTCCTCAAGGGCGGGATGAGGCAGGGGATCCTCAAAGTCGGCGAGGTGACCCTCGACGACGTCGTCACGCTGATCGTCCGGGGCAAAGACCGGGTCGAGGACGCTCCGTCGGATGTCACGTACAAGTCGTTCGGGTGATCTACAGACAGGACCGCATGAGAAAAAGGCACACATGACGGACAAGCCCCAGACACCAGAACAGGCGCCGCAGGCGGCCACACAGCCCCAGGTGGGCGGACCGACCGGTACGGGGCGGCGCAAGGTCGACTGGGGCTTTCTGCGCAAGTATGCCGTCCTCTTCGTCTTGCTCGGCTTGGTTGTGCTCTTCTCCATCGCTAACCCGCAGTTCCTCACCGTCCGCAACCTGACGAACATCGTCACCCAGAACACCTACTTCATCATCGTCGCGATCGGTCTCGCGTTCGTGCTCATCTCCGGGGGCATCGATCTTTCGGTCGGCTACCAGATGTCCCTCGTGGGGGTCATCATGGCGATGATGATGACCGAGTGGGGGCTGCCGGTCTGGCTGGCGCTGCTCACGGCCATCGTCCTGGGTACGTTCCTCGGAATGATCAACGGGCTGCTCGTCACGCGCATCCGGACCTTCCCCCTGATCGTCACCTTGGCCACCGCGGTGATCTTCCAGGGGATCTCGTACATGGTCTCCCAGGCCCGGACGTTCCGGGACTATCCCGAGTCATTCCAGGCCATCACGAAGACTCGGTTTCTCGGCATCCCGTTGGACGTGTATCTGACCGTCGCGATCGTCGTCATCGCCTCGATCGTCTTCTATCAGACCAAGTGGGGGACTCGGGTGGTCGCGCTCGGTGGCAACGAGGAAGCATTGCGCCTGTCCGGTGTCGGGACTCGGCGTCTCAAGACGCTCGTGTACACCACATGCGGCTTCTTCACTGCCATCGCGACGATCGTCATGGTATCGAAGGCCAACTCGATGCAGTCGTCCTTCGGACCTGGGACTGAGTTCACAGCCCTTACCGCGGCCATTGTCGGGGGTGTGAGCTTCCTTGGAGGCGAGGGGAACATACCCGCTCTTGTCGCCGGCGTGTTCGTGCTTGCGGTGCTGGGCAACGGCATGCAACTTGCCGGCTGGAGTCCATACGCCCAATTCATCGTGAGAGGAATCATCCTGCTGGCCGCGGTGGCGTTCGACGAGTATCAGAAGAGTCTCAGAACAAGAACAAAGCACAGGTGATCGACCGTGGATCCTTCTCCTCGACCTCCCTTCGCCCCGCCCCCTGGCTTCCCGGGGCTTGAAGGCCCGCCTCCCGACCTCCAGATCCCCGAGGCCGACGTCAGTCACGTCGCGCGCAAGTGGCTGGACATCCCCTACGCCCACGTGTCTCCTGCCCAGCAGCTCGATATCTACGCGCCCGACACAGGTGATGGTCCGTTCCCGGTGCTATTCAGTATCCACGGTGGCGCCTTCGCGATCGGCGACAAGCGCGATATCCACATAGTGCCGTTCCTTCGGGCCCTCCCTCGAGGCTACGCGGTGGTGAGCGTCAACTACCGGCTCAGTGGCGAGGCCGTGTTCCCTGCTGGCCTCCGGGACGTCAAAGCCGCCATCCGCTGGCTAAGGGCTCATGCCGACGAATACTCGCTGGACGGAGACCGGCTTGTCGCCTGGGGCGGCTCCTCTGGGGCAAATTACGCAGCGATGGTGGCGGTCACAGCGCACGAGCCGCTCTTCGACGACCCCACCTTAGGCAACAAGCACTTCCCGTGCCACGTGCGCGCGGCGATCGATTGGTTCGGCCCTACCGACTTCCTGACCATGGACGAGCAACTCGCCGCGAACGGCCTGGGACCGACCGACCACAGTGAGGCCCTCTCGCCGGAGTCAAGATACCTTGGAGCGAAGATCACCGAGATCCCAGAGAGGGTAAGGCTCGCCAGCCCCATCACCTACGTCGATGAACACATGGCGCCCATCCTGATCCAGCACGGGTGCGCCGACAATCTGGTGCCCTTCCAGCAGTCCGTCCAGCTGGCGACGGCGATCGAAACGAGGGTGGGAAGAGAGGGGTTCGAGCTGGATCTCTTCAGCGACGCCGTGCACGACGATCCGCTCTTCGAGAGCGAGGAGAACCTGGACAGGGTGTTCGACTTCATCGAGCTGCATCTGGCCTAGGGAGGTCACTGACTCCCATTCGCGATCGCCCGGACTACACCTGCCGGCCTGCCCGCAGCCCTGGCGGCGAACAGGTTACTCTCGGAACGGCCTATCCGCCTCGTCGAGCATCCTGCTGCGAAGCTCGACTGCCCGGTCGGGGTCGCCCTCACAGATAGCCTCGATGAGCGGCCGGTGCATGGCCGGGATCAATACCGCGCGCTCGGCGACCGGGCGTAGATCGACAGGTGCGAACAGGTCCCCTCGGATCGTGGCCATCGCGTTCTCCAGGTACCGGTTATGAGCGGCGGCGGCGAGGGCGTCGTTCAGCCCGAAGAACCATCGTACGAGCGCCGTACGGGTGGGCTCGGGTGGCTCACAGCTGGCCTGCAAGATCTCGATGTCCTCGGGCGTGCGCTTCATCGCGGCCTGCCGAACCACCTCCAGCTCGACCCACCGCCTGAACTCGAGCATCTCTTCCAGTCTGTGGTGGTTGGCGTGCATCCAGTCGCGCCAGCGGCGACTGATGGTCTCGGCGTCGCTGATCCAGAAGCCACCCTTGGAGCCGATCCTGACCACGACGAACCCAAGAGCTTCCAGGGCTCGGAGTGCCGTCCGCAGCGTCGGTCGCGAGGTGCTGAGCTGGAGAGCCAGCTCCCGCTCGGACGGCAACTTGTCGCCGGGGCCCAATTGCCCGGAGAAGATGAGGGCGCGGAGCAGGCTTTCGGTCTTGTCGCTGGCGGTGACCGGCTCGGTGTTTATCCCTATGTTTCCAGGGGGGAGAATGGTCCAGTGTGTCTCCATTGCCGAGATGGTAGCATGCCTTGATATGAATAATGAGCGCCTACTCACCCCACACGTAGCCCGGGTGCAGTCGGGAGACATGCAGGTGTTCCTCATAGTGCTCCCTGAGGGCATCACGGTGATCGACGCCGGGTTTCCCGGAGTGATGGCGCTCATCACGGAGGCGCTCACAGAGCTTGGGCGCCGCCCCGAAGACGTCCACGACGTGCTGGTGACCCACTGCCATCCGGACCATGCCGGCGGCCTCGCCGAGATCAAGCGGGCGACAGGAGCCGAGGTCTGGATGCATCCAGCCGACGCGGAGATGGTGAGGGCGGGGAAGGCTTTCCGGCCCTGGAAGCCCGCCCCGGGTCTGCGGAATCGCTGGTTTGCCAACCGGGTGGTCAAGAAGGGCCCGAGCGAGTTCGAGCCCGCCGAAGTGGACCATGAGGTCCAGCACGGTCAGGTGATCCCGGCGGCGGGGGGTATCAAGGCGCTCGCCTCTCCGGGACACACCGCCGGACACCTGGTGTTCCTATGGCCTGGTGACGGCGGAGTCCTCTTCGTGGGTGACGCCGCCAACAATGTGAGGGGCCTGGCGACGCCCCCTATCTTCGAGGATCGGTCGCTCGGCTTGGACAGCCTGCGCCAGCTTGCCTACGAGGAGTTCGACATCGCCTGTTTTGCCCACGGCGAGCCCATCGTTGGCGGTGCCTCCTCCATGTTCATGGACAAGTGGGGCGGCCTGTAGCAGACCGCGGCTGTGGCGGACGCCTTCACTGCAACGGCGGGGTGCGTATGCGTAGCGACGAACTGAGGACGGGCCCCGCAAGGGCGCCACATCGTGCGCTCCTTCGAGCTCTGGGGATCGCGAGGAGCGACCAAGAACGTCCTCTCATCGGGATCGCCAACTCCTTCAACGAGCTCATCCCCGGGCACATGCACCTGCGCTCCATCGCCGAGCAGGTCAAGTACGGTGTCTACCAGGCCGGAGGCATCCCGCTCGAGTTCGGTGTCATCGGTGTCTGCGACGGGCTGGCGATGAACCACGAGGGCATGAACTACTCGCTGGTGAGCCGGGAAGTGATCGCGGATTCTGTGGAGATCATGGCCCGGGCCCATGCCCTCGACGGCCTCGTGCTCATCCCCAACTGCGACAAGGTGGTGCCGGGCATGGTGATGGCCGCGGCTCGCCTGGACCTTCCGGTGGCCGTCGTATCCGGAGGGCCCATGCTTGCCGGATCCCATCAAGGACGGAGGATCGAGAACAAGGACGTTCTCGAGGCGGTGGGGGCGTATTTCCGAGGACGTCTGAGCGCCGCCGACCTCGCCGAGCTCGAGGAGGCGGCCTGTCCCACATGCGGCTCCTGCGCGGGGCTGTTCACGGCCAACTCCATGAGCTGTCTCACCGAGTGCCTGGGCCTCGCGCTGCCCGGAGACGGCACGATACCCGCGGTGTACTCGGCGCGGCTCGTCCTGGCCCGGGAGACGGGCTCCCGCGCGGTGGGGCTCGTGCATGCCGGCCGCAGTGCGCGCGACTTTCTCACGCCCCGCGCTCTTCACAACGCCTTGGTGCTCGACGCAGCGCTGGGATGCTCCACCAACACCGTTCTGCACCTCGTGGCCATCGCCCACGAGGCGGGCTTCGAGATCCCACTCGAGAGGTTCAACGAGGTGTCGGCACAGACCCCTCATCTGGTTAAGCTGTCGCCGGGAGGCTCCTGGTACATGGAGGACTTCCATCGCGCGGGTGGTGTCATGGCCGTGCTTCACCGGCTGGCGGAGGCAGGTCTTATCGATGGCTCGGCGCCGACGATCTCCGGCGCGACCCTGGAAGAGCAGTTCGGCTCAGTCCGGGTGGCCGACGACGAAGTCATCCGTCCGCTCGACCGCCCCCACAGCCCCACCGGTGGTCTGGCGATCCTGTTCGGCAACCTGGCTCCATCGGGAGCCGTGGTCAAGGAGGCAGCCGTCCTGCCGCAGATGCTTCGCCATCGCGGCCCGGCCCAGGTGTTCGACGACGAGGCCTCCGCGGTAGAGGCTATCGCCTCCGACCGCGTCGCGCCCGGCGGTGTCGTCGTCATCCGCTACGTGGGACCCAAAGGCGGTCCGGGGATGCCGGAGATGCTCACCCCCACGTCCACTCTGGCCGGTGTGGGTCTGGACGACCGGGTCGCGCTGGTGACGGACGGCCGCTTCAGCGGCGTCACCCGCGGCGCGTGCGTGGGCCACGTCGTGCCCGAGGCTGCCGACGGGGGCCCCATCGCCCTGGTTCGCGACGGCGACATCGTCGACATCGACATCCCTGGACGGTCGCTCTCCCTGGTGGTGTCGGGGGAAGAGTTGGAGCGCCGCCGGGCGGCCTGGCGTGGTCCCCAGGGACGCTCCTCGAGTGGGCTGT
Source organism: uncultured Actinomycetota bacterium (assembly GCA_963822135.1). Taxonomy (GTDB): domain Bacteria; phylum Actinomycetota; class Thermoleophilia; order RBG-16-64-13; family RBG-16-64-13; genus CAIQPS01. The sequence goes on from CAWGGI010000010.1 coordinate 152,779, forward strand.
CCGCTCACGGGGTGCTCGACCGCTACGTTAAGATGGTTTCGGGGGCGGACAAGGGAGCCGTGGTCGGCTAGCCGCCCGGACAGCTCGTAGGCCGGCGCGGGCCGGTGAGGTTCCATCGAAAGGGGGTCGGCATGCAGTTGGAGGGCAAGGTCGCGTTGATCACCGGGGGCGGTACGGGTATCGGCGCCGCCGTGGCCAAGCGGTTCGTGGAGGAGGGCGCGAAGGTCTGCATCACCGGCCGGCGTCGCGACAAGCTGGAGGAGGTGGCGCAGACCCTGCCTGCCGGCACCGTCACCATCGCCCCGGGGGACTGCTGTGCCGACGACGGCCCCCCGATGATGGTGGAGACCGCGCTCGGTATCACCGGCCGGCTCGACATCCTCGTCAACAACGCCGCCATCGAGATGAACAAGAACGTCGTCGACATGGAGCCTGCGACCTGGCGTCACACGCTCGAGAACAACCTCACCGGGCCCTTCCTCATGATGAAGGCGGCCCTTCCGGCGATGATCGGGGCGGGCGGCGGATCCATCATCAACGTCTCGTCTCTGGCCGGGGTCCGGGCCGTTCCCGGCGGCCCCGCCTACTGCACCACCAAGGCTGGGCTGATCCATCTGAGCAAGCAGGTGGCCCTCGATTACGGCAAGCACAACGTGCGCTGCAACGTGATCTGCCCCGGGCCCGCGCGCACCGCCCTGCTCGAGATGAACGTGCACCCGCTCACCGAGGTGCTGCACACCGACCTCGATGGCGTGTTCGACAAGATGTCGGCCTTCGTACCCGCTGCGCCGCATAGCCAAGCCGGAGGACATGACGGGCCTGTTCGTCTTCTTGGCAAGTGACGACTCGGACTTCATGACCGGGTCGACGCTGGTCATGGACGGCGGCATCCACATCGTGGACGCCTTCGCTGCGGGTGTCGGCACTCTCGGAGGAGAGTGGGGCTAGGACCGGCAGCGGACCGGCGCAGCGTCGCGGACCGGCGCGGCGTCGCGGAGCCTGGCGGCGTCGCGGAGCCTGGCGGCGAGACCGGGGCCGCTCAACCCCACATGTTCATACCGCAGTTGACCGGGATGGTCTGACCCGTGATGGCGGCGGCATCGTCGGAGGCGAGGAAGACCGCCACGCGCCCCACTTCGTGCTCCTCAGCGGGGCGCCCGAGCGAGTACATCTTCATCTCGGCGGCAAGTGCCTCTTCATAGGTGATCCCCGCAGCCTGCGCCCTGCCGCCGATCATCCCCACGAAGCGCTCTCCCCGGACCGCCGCCGGGGTGATGCAGTTGACCCGGATTCTATGGGGGCCGCACTCGCGGGCCAGGGTCTCGGTGAGGCCGATCAGGCCCATCTTCGCGCAGCAGTAGGGGGCGCGCATGGGGTAGCCCGAGCGGCCGTCACCGGAACGGCCGCCCTCCGACCCGATGATGATGATGGTCCCTCCTCGGCCGGCCGGGCACCATGCGCCTGAGCACCTCGCGGGACGCCAGCATGCTGCCGGTCAGATCCACGGCGATGACCTCGTTCCACTCGTCGAGGGTGAGGTCCCACAGGTGTTTCGTCGGTCCGCCGATGCCGGAGTTGTTCACGAGCACGTCGATATGACCGAAGGCATCGACGACCCTCGCCACGCCATCGATGACATCCTGCTCGTGCCGCAGGTCCATGGGGACCGCCAGAGCCTCGACGCCGAGGGCCCGCGCCTCCGCGACCGCCGCCTCCAGGTTCTCGAGATTGCGGCCGGCTACGCAGACTGTCGCGCCTTCCTCCGCAAAGCACCTCGCGATCGCCCGACCGATGCCGGAGCCGCCGCCTGTTATGAGAACCGTCCTACCTTTCAACCTTCCACCTGACATAGAGGTCTGCTCCTCCTCGTCGCGTTGACTCCCGGCGGACGCGCCCGAGAGCACCGGTCCCAGTCTAGTCCGACGTACAGCAGCGTACTATGCCCGTGTGCGCTCAGCAATGCTTAACGATGATGTAAATTATTGACAACGTCACGGTTTGTCGCTAGGCTAGGTCGCACCCACCACCCAGCCGCCGGCAAGAACCGGGCGGGCGGAATCACTGTGGGCAGAAATGGTCGATCATCAAGAGGAGCAGGAAGCCGATGAACGAGACCTCACCCCTCGCCCAGGCCGTGGGCGACCTCGAAGAAGACAAAGCCGTGGTCTTGGTCCAAGACAAGCTCGCCAAAGGAGAGCCGGCCCTTTCAATCCTGGAAGAACTGCAGGCCGGCATGGCGATCGTGGGCGAGAGGTTCGAGGAGGGCGAGTACTACCTCTCCGAGCTCATCTACGCCGCCGACATCTTCAAGAAGGCGGGAGCTCCGCTTCAGCAAGAACTGGCTCAGGCCGCCCAGACCAGCTGTGGCACCCTGGTCCTGGGTACGGTCAAGAACGATATCCACGACTTCGGCAAGGACATCGTGGCTACCATCATGAGCTCCAATGGCCTCAGGGTCATCGACCTGGGGGTGAACGTGGAGCCGCAGGCCTTCGTCGATGCCATCAAGGAATCGGGCGCCACGCTCGTGGGCATGAGCTGTCTGCTCACCACCGTCTTCGATGACATGAAGCAGGCCATCCAGGCCATCAAAGACGCCGGTCTCCGCGACAAGGTGACCATCCTCATCGGGGGCGGTCCCGTGGACCAGGCTACCGCCGACTTCGTGGGCGCCGACTACTACTGCAAGACTGCTCAAGACGGAGTGGCCGCCGCCAAGAAGGTACTGGGGGTGAGCTAGATGTCTGAAATGCAGCACGATAGTGCACCGGCCGCCGCTCCGGGCAACGGAGCGCCCGGCTTCGCCCCGCCCCCGCTCTTCTTGGAGCGGATGACCCGGCTCCAGACCGCGATCGCCTGCGGCACTCCCGACCGGGTGCCCCTCTCCCTGGTGATGGACCTCTTCGCCGCCAACACCATGGGCGTGAGCTATACGGACTTCGTCGCCGATGTCGACACCGCCGGACGCACCATGCTCGGCGCCATGGAGAAGCTGGGGGACGTCGATTCCATCCAGTTCCCCACCTACGCTCCCGATGTGCTCGGCATGCTGTGGCTCGCGCCCATGAAGCTCCCCGGCCGCGACCTGCCCGAGCACGCGCAGTGGCAGATGGACGAGCAGGTGCGCATCCAGCGCGAGGACTACGACCGCATCCTCGAGATGGGCTGGACCCCCTGGCTGGGGCAGTACATCGGGAAGTACCTGGGCGCCGCCGCCGCCGCCGGCCAGGCGCTGGCCGAGGCCGGTCCTCGGTGGACCATTGAGTACATGAAGCGAGGCTATGTCGTCTTCTCGCCCTTGACAGTCGACCACCCCTTCGAGCACCTGGCGGGAGGGCGCACGGTCAAGGAGTTCACCCTCGACCTCTTCCAGATCCCCGACAAGATCGAGGCTGTTCTCGAAGTGATCATGGCCGAGAAGCGGGAGCAGTCTCGCCAGTTCGTGCGGGCCGTCGGGCAACCTGTCGGTTATTGGGTGGGAAGCTGGCGGACGGCTCCGGAGTTTCTCTCCCCGCGCCTGTGGGACCGTTTCGTGTGGCCGTATATGAAGGAGCTCGTGGAGATCGTGGCCGAAGAAGGCGGCACTCCCGTGCTCCATTACGACGCCAATTGGGACAGGGAGATCGAACGGCTGAGGGAGTTGCCCGCGCGCAGGTGCGTGCTCGAGCTCGACGGCAAGACCGACATCTTCCGGGCGAAGAAGATCCTGGCCGGCCATATGTGCCTGCTGGGCGACGTGCCCCCGGCGCTTCTCACCCTGGGCACCGCAGATGAGGTCAAGGCCTACTGCCACCGGCTGCTTACGGACGTCGGCCCCGACGGCTACATCATGGCCATGGGCTGCGCCATCCCACCCGACGCCAAGTTCGAAAACGTCAAGGCGATGGTCGACTCGGTCAAGGGGTGACAGGCGGCGGCATGCAGCCTTATACGATCTCAGAGGTGGAGCGCGCGACCGGTGTCGGCCGCGACACGATCTATTTCTACATTCGTGAAGGGCTGCTGCCCCCGGCTCAGAAGGCCAGCGCCACCCGGTCCATCTACTACCGGTCGCACGTAGAGCTGCTGCGGGAGATCGTCCGGCTGAAGGAGGAGGGTGTCAGCCTCAAAGCGATTCGAGCCCGTCTGCGTGATCGCATCGAGGCCGCAGCGGATGCCGGGGTCGATCTGGTGGCCAAGCAGAGCGAGGACGCGCGCAACGCAATCCTGCAGGCAGCCGCGCGCCGTTTCGCCCAACGAGGGTACGAGCGGACCCGGATAGCGGATCTGTGCGAGGAGGTCGGCATCACCGCCCAAGTGCTCTACAGTCACTTTCCCAGCAAGCGGCATCTTTTCATCAACTGCTACGAGGTCTACTTCGCCTGGATGTACGCGCGTGTTCAGCCGGCCATCGACGATACCGACGATCTCAACGCCCGTCTTGCTTGGCGCAGCTGGGCATCGTATGGCATCCAGGCGTTCAGTCCAGATCTCCAGGCGATGGCGCGAGCAGAGGCGATCCATCCCGAGAGCGACCTGCGTCCGCTGGTACGAGAGCTCTACGGCAAGATCCTGGAGAGCACGGTACAGGAACTCAGTGCGGAGCGGCGCCCAGGAGCCAATCCCGGGCTCTTCGAAGACGAACTCGTGGCTTATGCATTCGAGGGCGCGTTGGGGAACATGCAGATGCGGGCGTCGTGGGACGAGAGGTACAGCAGACGCGACGTCATGCGTACACTCCTCTCCATGTACATGGCCGTGCGTGCTGCCTATGACGGCCGGGTCGACCTGAGTGACGAGTGGCGGGTTGTCTCCGGAGTGGTCGACACACTGGCTGCCAGCAGCCCGACGCGAGCGACGTGACGCCCGACGTGCTGATTGCAGGGGCCGGTCTTTCTATACGCGTGGCTATCGTGATTCCCAAGTCGGCGAAACCAAATAGATGGGAGTGACAGAGTGAAAGTTCTTGGCATCTCGTGCGGCCGGCGCATGAGCAACACCGAGATCATGGTCAAAGAGGCCCTGATGGGGGCCGAGGAAGCGGGTGCCGAGGTCCAGTTCCTGCGCCTGCAGGACTACTACATCAAGCCCTGCACCGGGTGCAACTCCTGTGTGGTCGATCTTATGGAGAAGCACGGCGGCGGCGCCTGCGTGCTCCGCAACGACGACTTCCCTTTCATCGACGACCTGATCATGGACTGCGACGCCCTCATCCTGGGCTCGCCCATCTACGAGAAATCCCCGAGTGGCCAGCTGAAATCGCTGCAGGACCGCATGGGCCCCAGCCACGACGTCGGCTTCCGCATGATCGCCCAGAAGATGCGCGAGGAGAAAGGCATCACCACCGGCACGGGTCCCGACCCGCGGGCGTTCAAGCCCCGCACCGCTTCGCTGATCGCCGTCGGCGGGAGCGAGTGGGATACCCTGGCGCTACCCACCATGGGCATGTTCGCTCTCACGCACCAGATGACCGTCGTCGACCAGATCCTCATCAACTGGATCGGGCTGCCCAAAGTCGTCACCTTCCACGAGGACAAGCTGGCGCGGGCGCACCGCTCCGGCAAGCACGTGGTGGAGAGCTATTTTAAGGGCGTGGAGAACGCGGAGTACATCGGTGAGGAAGGTCTCTGCCCGATGTGCCACTGCAAGCTCATCGAGATCCGCAACGGCCACGATCCCTATCCGGCTGTCTGTGGTATGTGCGGCGTGCGCGGCACGTTGACCACCGACGCCGACGGCAAAGTCTTCTTCGACGTCAAGGAAGAGGACAGAGTCCACTCGCACCTGCTGCTCTCGGGCAAGTTCGAGCATCTGCAGGAGCTGGCGGACGTGTCCCTCAAGCCGCCGGCGAACTACCACGAGGTCAACGACCGGGCTAAGAAGTACCGCGAGTATCTGACTCCGATCAAGCCTCCGGCGCGCGACAAGGGCGAGAAGCCGGAACAGGGCGAAGAGGTCTAGCCATGGCGTACTTCCCGGAATTCCGCCCCATGCGGAGCTTCATCCTGCAGAACTTCCGCTCCGACAACGATCGCCCGGCCATCTGGCGTTGGCTCTACAAGCAGCACGTGCCGGAGAGCATCTCTCAGTTCATGCCCTACTGCACCAAGTACTGCACATACCACGCCCTGCCGCTACCCGAGGGCGCCAAGGACTTCGGTACCTACAACGGGATGATGACCGAGCACTACTGGCTCTTCAACATCTTCCAGGACAAAGGCACCGGCATGCCCCGCGGCCTGGCCTTTGGCGAGGAGTTCCCGGAAGACTTCATGGAGCGCACGAGCCAGCCGCCCAGCAAGGAACTGCGGCAGTCCGGTTGGCAGGGAAGCCGCGACGGTTACCATCCCATAGTCTTCTCGTTCGCACCCATCTTCTGGGAGGACGACTTCAAGGGGGAGGGCCGGCTCACCGACGCCGGGCCCAACTACCGCTGGCTCTTCTTACTGAAATACCCGGACGGCGTCTCCGTCGATGAGGGCGACGCCTGGTTCAAGGAAGTGTTCGCGCCCGAGATCTGCGCCAACCCCGAGGTGAACCGCATGATCTCCAGCCGCCAGCTGGACGACCCGCGGATCAACCCCTTCCAGCGCATCGTCGAGGTCTGGTTCGACGACTCGGAGGGGTGGCGCCGCGCGATGGTGAAGAAGGCGGACACGTACACCAAGCCGGCGTGGGCGACCTGGGACCGGGCGCCCTTCTTCGAGCCCTACAAGGACTTCGTGGGGATCTTCATCCTCGACCGGCCCGACTCCGACCACCTGCAGCAATGGCGGGGGTATATCACGACGAGGTAGGCACGGGCCGCCGGTGGGCGTCTTGGCGATGAGGCACGCGCGGGGTCGAAGACACTAGATTTCGGACTCCACGTCGTCTTGCGGCACCCGTTCTGGGCGGAGGGAGTCAAGCATCCGCTTGACGTTGCGGCTGAGGATGCCTTCGTCGATGAACTCTCGGGCGCCGGCCATGACGGAAATGTCCTCGACCCAGGCGAACATCTGCAGGGCCCAGGCCACGTCTTCGGGGAGAACATCCTCGCTGATGGAGCCTTGACGCTTGCCTTCCTCGGCGATGGCGACAAGGGCCTTGTGGATGCGGAAGTCGGTGATCCTCAGAGGGGGGTCGCCGCTGTCTGGGTGTCTGGAGGCCAGTTCCAGAAAGAACGGGCGCACCACGCTATTGAAGTGCTCCCTCGCCCATGCGGCATGAGTCTTGGTCAACTCCTCCAGACGCTGCAGTGCATCTGGGTTTGCCGAGGAATCCACCCAGTTCATCGCGCGCTCGTTGGCCAACTGATTCGCCTCCGATAGCAACGCTGCTCGGTTATCGAAGTGCCGGTAGAGCGCCCCGGGGGTGACTCCGACGGCAGCCGCGATCCGCGATACCGTCGCACCCTCGAGGCCATGTTCGCTGATGACCCGGAGCGTGGCGTCGAGTATCTCCTCGCGCCGCTCCTGCTGGCTCTTCCGCGTATGGCTCTTCACGTAGCTGGACATGGCCTCACTCGTTCTGGATGTATCGACACCAGTCGACCAACGTTGGGTGGGAATCGACTGCGGGTCTGGCTCTTGACAGCATACAGTCCAACCGGTAGTTTAGTAAAGCAGCATTTACGTGAATAAATTTTACGAGAAGTCTGGTCGCGTCCCTGACGCGATGCGAGCGTGGTAATTGCGGTATCCGCCAGGGGGGACCGATTGGTCAAGTGGATCCAGTTGCTGGTCACCGGGATCACGGTGGGGAGCATCTACTCCCTGATCGCGCTGGGCTACGTGACCATCTACCGGACCTCACGCATCGTCAATATGGCCCAGGGCGCCTTTGTCATGTTCGGCGCCTTCTTCGCGTTTTCGTTCCTGTCTGAGCTCGGTCTGCCCTACTGGCTCTCAGCCATCCTCTCGATCGTGTGCGTGGTGCTCTGGGTGTGGTCATGTACCTGTTGGTGCTGCGGCCTCTCGTCAAGATCTCGCTCGTCTCCATCATCTTGGCCACCATGGCGCTGAGCATCCTGTTCGAGAACGTCGCGCTGCTCAAGTGGGGGGGCTACGGTAAGAGCGTCCCGGCTTTCACCGGCGACCAAGCCCTCTTCATCGGCAAGGTGGCGGTCTTCCCGCAGAGCCTGTGGGTGATCGGGCTGATGATCCTGGTGCTCATTGGCCTCTACGCGCTCATCAACCTGACCCGCGTGGGCAAGCAGATGACTGCGACGGCCAACGACCCCGGCGCCGCCAGTCTGTCCGGCGTTAACACGGGCAGGATGATCCTCCTGGCCTTTGCCATCTCGGCCGCCATCGGGGCCCTGGGCGGTATCGCCATCACTCCCATCAACTCGACCTCGTACCTTTCGGGAGGCATCTTTGCTCTGAGCGGCTTCGTGGCCGCCATCCTGGGGGGGTGGGGGTCGAGCGTAGGGGCTGTGGTGGGCGGCCTCACCCTGGGGATCATCCAGTCTTTGACCACGGGCTTCCTGCCCGCGGGATATCAGGACGCCATCGCCTATCTCGTGCTCATCCTCATCCTCTACTTCCGGCCCGGCGGTATCATCGGTCAGCCTTCGGCCGAGGGCGAGGCGTGATGCAGCGTCTCGCCTTCATGAAGAGCCAAAGCTTCCTCTTCAAGGCTCTGCTCCTCGTCATCCTGTTGATATGGCCACTCCTCTATCAGAGCGGATACGCCATGCGCATAATGACCACGGGTGGTCTCTACACCATCATCACCATCGCGGTGGTCATCATCCTGGGCCAGGCCGGGCAGCTGTCGTTCGGCCATTCGGCCTTCTACGGCATCGGCGCGTACACCGCCGCGATGCTTACCATGAAGGCCGGGTTCCCCACCCTGGCCGCTCTGGTCATCGGGGCCTTGGTGGCCGGTGTCATCGCTCTCATCGTGGGCCGGCCGGTGCTCAGGCTGCGCTACTTCTATCTGGCCTTGGCTACCATCGGCCTGGGCCAGATCTTCCTGGTGCTGATCCAGCAACTTCGGACCATCACCGGCTCGACCACCGGGCTCGCCCCCGTGCCCTATCTCAGCATCTTCGGCTTCGATTTCAACACCAACCTCCGCCAGTACTACCTGGTGTGGGTGGCGGCCGCGATCATCATCGTCTTCATCGACCGGGCCCTCAAGTACCGGGCCGGGCGGGCTCTGCGCGCCATCGCCACCAGTGAGATCGCCTCCAAGAGCTTGGGCGTCCGCACGGCCAACTGGAAGCTTCTCGCCTTCGTTGCGAGCGCCATCATCTGCGGGTTGGCCGGTGGCTTCTACGCCTTCGTCAGCATGGCCGTCACGCCCGGGGCTTTCACCTTCACCGCCGCCATCCTCCCCATCGTCATGATGCTGCTGGGCGGGGGGACCGTCTGGGGGTCGGTCGTGGGGGCCATCCTCATGACCTGGGTCATCAACGGGTTCTCCGGCGTCCAGCAGTACAGCGGAGTGCTCTATTCGGTCATCATGATCCTCCTGCTCATATTCCTTCCCGCCGGGCTGCTGCTGCGGCCCGATCAGCGGGCTCGTCTCAAGGCCCTGGTTCGGCGGGAGAGACTGCAAGAGCCGGCCCAATGCCTCGTCGCGGCCGAGGAAGGGCGAGGCTGCCGGCCAGTGCACCACGACGGTGGGCATGCCCCTGGCCGTATCGCCGGGGGTTGAGCCGGTCGGCCGCGGCCGAGATCGCCGGCGCGGGACAGGCTGCTGCAGCGGCGCCCGCCACGCGGACCGAGACCTTGGATACTGCGGGCGCGCCGCTCCTGGCCATCAAAGACGTCTCTGTCCACTTCGGCGGACTCAAGGCTGTCGATGAGGTCTCGCTCGAGGTGCATGAGGGACAGATCGTGGCCCTCATCGGTCCCAATGGCGCCGGCAAGACCACGCTGTTCAACGCGGTCAGCCGCCTGCAGAAGCTTACCGGGGGTACGGTGGAGTTCGCTGGGCAAGAGGTCATCAAGCTTTCGACCGCGAACACCGCCCGCTTGGGTATGGCCCGGACCTTCCAGAACCTGCGCATCTACGTGAACATGACCGTGCTCGAGAACGTCCTGGTGGGCTGCCATCAGCACGAGCGCTCCGGGTTCTGGGCGGGCGGCCTGGGTCTGCCGCATCAGCGGCGCGAGGAGAAGGCATCGCGCGAGCGGGCCCTTCGAGCCTTGGCGGCGGTGGGCTTGGCCGACAAGGCCTTCCTGCCGGCCGCCAGTCTGCCCTATGGCTCTCAGCGCCTGGTGGAGATCGCTCGGGCGCTCGCGTCTGAACCCCGGCTTGCTTCTTCTCGACGAGCCGGCTGCCGGCATGAACGCGGCGGAACGCGCCCATCTGGTGGAGCAGATCCGCGGCATCCGGGACTCCGGCATCACCGTGCTGCTGGTCGAGCACGATATAGAACTGGTCATGGGGATCTCCGAGCAGGTCTACGTCCTCGACTACGGGCGGTTGATCGCCCAGGGCAGGCCCGAGGTGGTGCAGAACGACCCGGCCGTCATCGAAGCCTACTTGGGGGTCAAGCTGGAGCATCGGCAGGACCTGTGCCAGACGCGGGAGCTCACGGACGGCAGTTGTCCCGAGCCGGAAGACCTCCTGGTGGTGGAGGGTCTCACCACCTCATATGGCTCCATCGAAGCCCTGCACGGGGTCTCGTTCGCCGTTCCCAAGGGAGAGGTGGTCACGATCCTGGGTGCGAACGGAGCGGGCAAGAGCACGCTGCTCCACACCATTTCCGGCCTGCTGCGGCCCAAAGCCGGCAGCGTCACCTACCAGGGGACCGACATCACCCATCTGGCGCCGGAGAAGATCGCGGCCCGCGGGCTGTGCCAGGTACCCGAGGGGCGGCGGCTCTTCCGGGAGCTCTCGGTGCAGGACAACCTGGTTGTGGGGAGTTCGGGCCGCAAGGATTGGCGGGGGACCCTGGCCGACGATATCGCCTACGTGTATGAGCTGTTCCCCATCCTGGGCGAGCGGCGCAGGCAACCGGCGGGGACTCTCTCCGGCGGGGAGCAGCAGATGCTGGCCATCGGCCGGGCCCTCATCGGCCGGCCCCGATTGCTGCTCCTTGACGAGCCCTCCATGGGGCTGGCTCCGCTGGTGGTGGAGCGCATATTCGAGGCGCTGGCCCAACTCAACAAGGACGGTCTCACCATGCTGATGGTGGAGCAGAGCGCCGAGATGGCGCTCTCGCTGGCCCACCGCGGCATCGTCCTGCAGACCGGCCAGGTGGTCGTCTCCGGTCTGGCGGAGGTTCTCAAGACGGACGATCGCGTGCAGGCGAGCTATCTCGGCACAGCTCGACAGTAGAACGCACGCTTTCAGATAAAGGGGGAGGTAACGACGTGAAAGACAGGGAGGATCGGATGAAGAAGCGTTATCTGACAATCGGGCTTCTCGTGCTCATGCTGGTGGTCGCCTTGGCGGCGGCAGCCTGCGGGGAGACTGAGGAGACCACCACCACGGCTGCTCCGAGCACCGAAACCACGGCTGCGCCGAGCACCGAAACCACGGCTGCTCCGAGCACCGAAACCACCGAGCCGGGCGGCCCGGCCACCGGAGCGCCGATCAAGGTCGGGTTCTCTAACAGCCTCACGGGGTTCAGCGCCGCCCCGGGCGTATCGACCGGTAATGGCGTCTCTCTGATGGTCGAACTCGTCAATGCCGACGGCGGTGTCAACGGTCGGCCGATCGAGGTCATCATGCTTGATGACAAATCGGACGTGCCGCCCGCCATCGCCAACATCAACAAGTTGATCCAGGAAGACAAGGTCGCCGCGACCATCGGTCCGTTCGCCCAGTTCATGCAGGAACCGGCTCGAGGCATCGCCGAGCAGACCGGGACTCCCATGGTGGGGATGGGCCCGGCCACTCTGGAGCAGTTGGCGGCCACCCCGCAGTATCAGATGAGCGTCATGCTGTCGGCGGGCCCGAACATCCAGGCCGACGCCCTGACCAAGATCATCAAGGCCAATGGTTGGACAAACATCATCGGCATCGCCGACGTGCTAGCGATTCATCAGGAGACTCTGGACGTGTTGGTGGAGAACGGCCCGGCCGAAGGCTTCACCTTCACCAAACTGCCCGACACCTTCGGCTTCGACCAGACCGACTTCCAGCCGATCTTGAACAAGATCATGGAGGTCTACAACGCACAGAAGCCTGACGCCGTCGTCCTCTACGTGAACCCGATCGCAGCGCCACCTCTATACAAAGGTCTGCGTTCGCTCGGCGTGGATGTTCCTATCCAAGGTAGCCCCGCTGCAGCTCACCCAGCGATCTTCGCCATGGGTCCGGAGGCTATCGAAGGCTTCCTGGTGCTGGACTCGGGCGGCCTGGTCAATCCCGCGAGCCTGCCGGATGACTGGCCTTTGAAGACCGGTCAGCTGAGCTTCTTCGATGCCTACAACGCCAAGTACGGCCAGCCGCCGGACTTCTTCGCCGCGGCAGGCGCCGACCTGGTCGCCGTGCTCGTTGAGGCCATGGAGCAGGCGGGAGGCCCGGACGACAAAGCCGCAATCGCGCAGGCGCTGATCAACCTGAAGGACTTTGTCGCCTTGCAGGGCATCATCAACTTCACTCCTGAGGCGACCTCTCAGGGCGTGACCGGTCAGATGGTGGAGTGGAAGGTGGAGGGCGGCCAGTTCGTGCTGGTGAACACCGTCAACTAGAGACTGTACCAAGTGGCGCGGGACCGTCTCCCACCCCCCGGGGGCGGTCTCGACCAAGCGAACCGGGCCGGCGGCGGCGCCGCCGCCGGCCCCGGCTCCTCGGACCACGTCGGCGTTTGGGTCAGCCAGAGAGCGTCGCTGCGAAGCCAAGCCAAGACGGCAAGGACAAAACGACCATGGACTCATTCGAGAAGCTGCACCGGGCGATAGCCCTCCAGCCTACGCCGGAGATCCCGGTGTACCCGCATATCGTTACGTTCGCCGGCCGCTGCGCCGGCATCACCCAGGAGAGACTGTTCAGCAGCAATCAGGCCTGGCTCGATGCCTGCGACAGGACCTTCGCCCGGGTTGGCAAACCCGACGTGGTCTTTCCCCTCAACCCCCGCGACACCGCCTACATCGAGTCGATGCGGGTGAAGCTTCCCGGCAAGGAACTCGGCCCCGACGAGCCCTTCCAGTTCGTGGAAGACGAGTTCATGCTGGCCTCCGACTACGACGTGATCCTCACGAAGGGCTGGAACGCCTGGAACACCGAGTTCATGAAGAAGATCCAGAATCCGCCGCTCACCGGACCCCTGGCCAAGTACAAGGTCCTGTGGGGCTTCATCCGCACCGGTATGAACACCGGCAAGAACATCAAGCATTGGGCGGAGCACGGGATGCCGGTGATGTTTCACGTCGGAGTGGCTCCGCCGTTCGACGTGTTCTCGCTGTCGCGCTCGCTTCGTCCCTTCTACCGCGATCTGTTCGACAACCCGGACAAGGTCAAGAAGGCCGTCGAGGTGGGCACCGACGCCATGATCGAGCTGGGCATCGCCAACGCCAAGCGGGCCAAGGGCGACCGGGTGGCCATCTTCGCCATGCGCTCGAGCGCCAGCTTCATCTCGCCCACGATCTTCGACGAGATCTCTTTCCCCTCGATCAAGCGGATGGTGGAGGCCTACCACGCCGCCGGCCTCACCTCGGTGCTTCACTGCGATGGTAACTGGGACCTCATGATCCCCCGCTTCCTCGAGCTGCCCAAAGCAAGCTGCGTGGTGGAACTGGACGGAGCCACCGACATCCGCAAGGCTCGGGAGGTACTCAAGGGCCACCTGTGCATCAAAGGCGACGTCCACCACGCGCTGCTCGCCCTCGGCACCGCTGAGGAAGTCACCGCCTACTGCGGCGAGCTCCTCGAGTTCATGGGCCATGACGGCGGCTTCATCCTGGGCTCCGGCTGCGAGGTGCCCATCACGGCCAAGGTGGAGAACGTGGCGGCGCTCATCGCCGCGGTGCGGTAGCAAGGCAAGGGAACAGACCTTTTTAGGATAGGAGAAGAAGCGTGAGCAAGACGATCGTCGGCCTCTCGTGTGGCCGCCGGAACAGCAACAGCGAGGTTCTCCTCAAGGCGGCGCTCATGGCCGCGGAGGAAGAGGGCTGCGAGACCAAGATCATCCGGGCGATGGACCACAAGGTGACGCCCTGTAACTCCTGCTGGACCTGCATGAAGACCGGCACGTGCGCCAAGGACGATACCGACTGGATCCTCGAACAGACCCTGCTCGGAGACGCCGGCGTCATCGTATCGGCCCCGGTCTACCACCTGCGCGCCTGCAGCTACCTCATGATCATCGCCGAGAAGACCAACCACATGTTCTCCCGCAAAGAGAACATCTTCGAGCGCAAGCGCCCGGGCGCGGCCATCTCCGTGGGCGGCTCCGGCTATGACGGCTGGACCAGCCTGGGGCTCACCTCCATCAACCTGTTCCTGCAGCACTTCACCACCCTCGTCGACCAAGTGCAGGTGGACCACTGCGCCAACATCGCCGCCGCGCTCACCCCCGACAACGCCTGGGCCATCGAGCGCTGCCGGCAGCTGGGCAAGAACATGGCCAAGACCCTGGACACGCCCTTCGAGGAGTGGAAGTTCCTCGGCCAGGACCCGGCCGTGGCCTGCCCGGTGTGTCACTGCAACATCCTCTACGTGGAGAAGGACTTCCCGGAGATCATGTGCCCCACCTGCGAGGTGCACGGCACGATCTCGCCCGACGCGAACGGCAAGTACTCCGTCGCCTGGAACGAAGACGACGTCCGTGAGCCGCGCTTCTCCGGCCCCAAGGAGGCCCATCACCTGCACTGGATAACCGAGCACGAGTGGGTGGAGGAGCCCAAGCAACTGGCGCTGCCGGAGGTGCAGGCCAAGATCGCCGAGTTCAACGCTTGGGGCGCCTACATATCGGCGCCGAAGAAGCGGTAGGGGCGGCCGGCGGCCGCCCGCCTCAGATGGCCGACTCAGAGCCACTATGAAGCCAAGACCCAACTCTCGCGCATGGTCGATCGGGCTGCCGCCGGCGAGGAAATCGTGATCTCTCGCAACGGCAGGCCGGTAGCCCGTCTGTGTCCGCTCGAGCCTAGGAAGCGGAACACAGTGAAGTTCGGGCTGCTCGACGGACTCATCGAGGTGGCAGACGATTTCGACGCGCCGCTCCCCGATGACATCCTTGCGGCGTTCGAGGGGCGGGACTGAGAGTTCTCTTGACACCCATCTGTTCCTCTGGGCAGTGGGGGTGAGTTCGAGGCTCACTCCTGCGGCGAAGACTGCGATCGAAGGCGCGGATGAGGTGTATGTGAGCGCGGCGTCGCTCTGGGAGATCGCCGTCAAGGCTGGTACCGGAAAACTGCGGGCAGATGTGGACCGACTGATCGCAACAGTCGATTCGAGCGGCTTCCTCGAACTCTACGTCACAGCGGAGCACGCGGCGTTCGTGGCGCAGTTGCCTCATTATCACCACGATCCCTTCGATCGACTGCTGATCGCTCAGGCCATGACAGAGCCCCTCGTTCTTCTCACAGCCGACGAGTCGCTCGTTCAGTACACGGATCTGGTGCGGCTTGTCTAGCCAGGGATGACGACGCCCCGCATCCCGCCGCGCGCGAAAGGCGCTGCAACGACGGCATCGCGCTGCGGAAGCCCGACCGGGTCCCGTTGTGGCATAGCGGGCGAGCTTCTCGATCGAAGTCCGGTCCGGGAAGCGAACGGCCCGGGATGTCTCCCGGGCCGTTCGGTCCTTGCTGGTACAGAGGCGCGTCGGCCGTATTCATCCGCGGGGCGGGACCGCTCGGCGCCGCCGCCTGACTACTAGTCCTTCTTCAGCGGGGCAATCGCCTGGAAGGTCGGGTTGTTGAAGACGGAGTCCAGGCACTGGCCGCTCTCCTGCAGCTTGGCCTTGCCTACCGAGTAGCACACGCAGAAGGCCACTTCCATCAGCTCTTCGTCGGTTGCGCCGGCAGCCTTGGCGTTGCAGGCCTGCGGCAGAACGCCGTCCCAGTGGTTGTTCATCATGTACAGGCCGACCAGCAGCAGATATCGGGTCTTCGGCTCGAGGATCCCGCGATCGAGCAGCCCAGTGAGCTGGTTCTGCGCGTACGTCTGCAGCATGTCGGGGCGGTTCTTCACCCAGAAGTCCAGGGACGGGTCACCCTTGTCTCCCGGCTTGTAGCCCGGGCGTTGCATGGCCCAAGACGCGAGGATCTCCTCCCCGGTCGTGGCTGCCTTCATGGCCTTGACGACTTCTTCTTCTTCCGGTCTTGGCATCTCAGTTTTCCTCCTCGGCCTTGTTTGGTTCCGTTTGTCCAGTGGTGTCCGCTACCGCGGGTGCCTGCGCCGGTTCCGCGGTCTGCGCCGGCTCGGGTTGCTCGGCCGCGGCCGGCTCCGGCTGTGAGGCCAGCCGCGAGACCAGGATCTCCGCCAGGTCCATGGCCTTGACGGTCTCGCTCTTGCCCGCAGTGCCGATCCCATCTTCCATCATGGTGAGGCAATAGGGGCAGTTCACCCCGATGACCTCGGGCTGTTTCTCGAGCAGTTGGCCCGCCCGCATCTCGTTGACGCGATGGCCGGTCTCCTCCTCCATCCACATGCGTCCGCCGCCTGCTCCGCAGCAGATACTCTTGCTCTTGTTGCGGTCGGCCTCCAGCACGGTGACGCCGGGCACGGCTCTGAGCACCTGCCGGGGAGCGTCGTACTCCTGCTGGTAGCGGCCCAGGTAGCAGGAATCGTGATAGGCCACGCGCGACGGGGTCGCCGAAGTCCCAGCCCCGGATCGGCTGCCGGACCCATCGCCGGCCGCCACCGCGCCGCCATTACCGGCGGCGCCGAGCTTCAGTCTGCCCTGCTCCAGCAGCTGGGCCAGAAGCTGGGTATGGTGGACCACCTCGTAGGTGCCGCCGAAGCCCGGATACTCGTTCTTGAGCGTGTTCACGCAATGGGGGCAGGTGGCCACTATCTTGGTGACCCCCAGGGAGTTCAGAGTCTCGACGTTCTCCTGCGCGAGCGACTGGAACAGGTACTCGTTCCCGATCCGCCGCGCGGGATCGCCGCAGCACTTCTCCTCTTTGCCCAGGATCGAGAAGGTGACCCCGGCCTCGGTGAGCAATCGAGCCACAGCCTTGCTCACTTTGACGTTGCGGTCGTCGAAAGCGCCGGCGCACCCGACCCAGTAGAGGTACTCGCCCACCTCGCCGTCGCCGGCGAGCGGGATGCCGAGCTCCTTGGCCCAGTTGCCCCGGTTCTGATTGCCGACACCCCAGGGGTTGGAGTTCTTCTCGATGTTGCGCAGAGCGAGTTGGGCCTCTTTCGGGAAGTCGCCCACGTCGAGCACCAGGTTGCGGCGCATGTCGATGATCTTGTTGATGTGCTCGTTCTGGACCGGGCACTGTTCCTGGCAGGAATAGCAGGTGGTACAGGCCCATATCTCGTCCTCGGAGATGACATCGCCGATCAAGGTCTTTTCCGCTTCGGCGACGGCTGTCGCAGCGCCGGCCTTCGCTGCCGTGCCGGCCGCTGTGCCCGCTGCCGCACCGTCCGACCCGGCTTCGGCAGTGGCCTTGCCGTTCCGCTTCCGGGCGGCGCCCGTCTCGTCGAGGTGGTCTTTGAGCTTGGTCATCAGCAGCTTGGGATTGAGGGCCTTGCCGCTCTGCGTGGCCGGGCAGTGCTCCTGGCAGCGCCCGCATTCCGCGCAGGCGTACACATCGAGTAGCTGCTTGCGGGTGAAGCCCTCGATCTTGCTGACGCCGAACTCCTCGATGTCCTCGTTCTCCAGGTCGAGGGCGACGATCTGTGCGCCCCGCGGTTTGAGGTTACGGAACCACTCGTTGACCGGGCACATGATCAGGTGCATGTGCTTGGACACGGGGATGTAGACGAGGAACGCGAGGAGCAGGACGACGTGTATCCACCACAAGACCAATCTGCCGGTCTCCAGCGCCTCGGTGCTCAGCGACGTGAGAGCGTTCCCGATGGCTGCGGAGATGAAAGCGCCGTCCATGGCGTCGGTGTAGTCGAGCGCGTAGTTGAAGCCGCTGTAGAGGAGCTCCGAGACGATGAGGAAGAAGATGAGCCCGAGGATGATCCCCGCCTCGGCACTCGGCTCCAGCCGCGTCTTTCTCACGACATAGCGGATGTAGGCGATGACGATGAGTCCCACCAGCACGATCAGGCTGAGCAGATCCTTGATGAACAGGAAGGTGTAGTTGTCTGCCCAGGGGAAGGTGAAGCCCGGGCTGATCCCCTCCGCGATGATCTGCAGCGTGCCGAAGGCGATGACGATGAAGCCCCAGAAGATGAAGAAGTGGATGACCCCCACTCTCTCCTTGAAGAGCTTCTTCTGGCCGAAGACCAGGGTGACGAAGCCGGCCGTCCGCGCGACAGGACGGTCCCACCTGGATTCCGGCCGACCCAGCATGACGAACCCCACGCGCCGGGCGAGGGCGTAGGCGAAGAAAGCCAGCGAGAGGACCAGGACCGCTATGAAGATGGCGCCCGAGACGGTCAAGACTTCCGCCCCGGTCCCTAAGACGCGGCCTTACGGCGGCGGATCTCTTCCGTCAGCGCCGGCAGGACCTTGAACACGTCGCCCACCACGCCGAAGTCGGCGAAGGAGAAGATGGGGGCGTCGGGATCCTTGTTGATGGCCACGATGTACTGCGAGGTCTGCATGCCGGCACGATGCTGGATGGCGCCCGAGATGCCGCAGGCGATGTACAGCTGCGGAGAGACGGTCTTGCCCGTCTGGCCTACCTGCTGCTGATGGTGCTTCCAGCCGGCATCCACCGCCGCGCGGCTGGCGCCGACCGCGGCCCCGAGCTCGGCGGCCAGTTCCTCGACGATGGCAAAGCTCTCGGCGTTGCCCATCCCCCGGCCGCCCGAGACGATGATGGAGGCTTCCTCGAGGCTGATGACGCCCAGGTTCTCGCAGACCACGTCGACGATCTTGGTCAGGAGGCTGGAGGCGGCGAAGTCCACCGTCAAGGGGACGATCTGCGGGTCGCCCGCGACTTCTTCCCGCGCGAACGAGCTGGGCCGCACGGTGGCGATGACCGGCTCGGACGCCACTTCTTTCTCGGCGATGATGCCGCCGCCGAAGCACGGATGCGTCGCGACCACACGGCCGTCTCTCACGTCCAGCCCGGTGACGTCGACCAGGACGCCCACACCGAGGCGGGCCGCGCACGCGGCCGCCAGGTCGCGCCCGTCGGGCGAGCCGGCGAACAGCACCACTGCGGGATCGGCCGCTTTGATAGCCGCCATCGCCGCGTCGGTATAGGCCCCGGAGCGGAAGGTCTCGAGTTCAGGGCTCGTGGCGGTGTAGACCTTTGCCGCCCCGTAGCGGCCGGCCTGTACGGCCAACGGCTCGGTATCGGCACCGATGACCGCCGCGCATACGTCGCCCCCGATATCGCCGGCGAGCGCACGGGCGCGGGTGAGACTCTCGAGCGATACGTTGGCGAGCCGGCCCTGGACCGCATCGCCGACGACAAGGATCCCCATCTTGTTACCCACGGCTATCTCCTCTCTAGACGAGCTTTTCGCTCGCCAGGAAGTCGGCGATCTGCTTGGCCCCGTCGCCGTCGTCCTCGATCTTGACCCCGGCTTTGCGCGCCTCGGCTACGCGGGCGGTGGTGACGCGGGTCGCGGCGCCGGCCAGTCCGATGCGGGCGCTATCGAGACCGAGGGAGGCGGCGTCCTTGGCATCCACCGGCTTGCGCTTGGCTCCGAGGATGCCCTTCATGGTGGGGTAGCGGGGCTCGTTGATGCCCTTGATCACCGAGATGACGGCGGGCAACGGGCATTCATACGCGACGTAGCCCAGTTCCGTCTCCCGCCGTACGGCCAGGCTGGAGCCGTCCGCTTCCACCTTGGCCAGCGAGGAGAGCAGGGGCAGGCCCAGCAACTCCGCCACGGCAGCCGGCACGCAGCCGGTCTCGCCGTCGGTGGAGCGGTTGCCGAAGATCACGAGGTCGAACTGGAGAGTCTTGAGAGCCTCGGCCAGCGCATAGGCCGTACCCTGGACATCGGATCCGGCGAGAGCCGCGTCGGAGACCAGCACGGCGCCGTCGGCGCCCATCGCCAAGGCCTTGCGGATGGCCTCCTCGGCCTCTTCCGGGCCCATGCAGAGCACCGTGACCTCGC
Organism: uncultured Actinomycetota bacterium; assembly: GCA_963822135.1. Taxonomy (GTDB): domain Bacteria; phylum Actinomycetota; class Thermoleophilia; order RBG-16-64-13; family RBG-16-64-13; genus CAIQPS01. The sequence goes on from CAWGGI010000010.1 coordinate 172,846, forward strand.
CACCGTGCGCCTCCTGGAGTAGGAGCGCCTCCTCGACCGCGTACTCGTCGTACGGGTTGAGGACGGAATCGACGCTACGGTCGAGCCGCCAGGATTCAGGGTCGAGCCGCTTCTCGGCTTCGGTGTCGACCACCTGTTTCACGCAAACGACGATGTTCACCAGTATTCCCTTCTTTCGCGTGGGGACAGTCCCCGCGTGGGGACAGCCCTACATGATACCTAGTATGAGAAGTGCGGGGTGATTTCCGATAACTTTTCATCGAGGGCAGGAAGTATTACGATGGTGTATAGATGGAGTTGGACCTCTTCAGATCCTTTCTGGCGGTAGCCGACGCGCGCAGCTTCAGCCGCGCGGCGCGGGTCACCCATTCGACCCAGCCCACGCTCAGCCGGCAGATCGCCCGTCTCGAGGGCGAACTGGGCACCAGGCTGTTCGAGCGTTACGGACGCCACGTGGAACTCACCTTCAGCGGACAACTCCTCGTGCCCCTCGCCCAGGCGATCGTGGCGCGGACAGAGGACGCCATCAGCCTCATGCGGGAGCAGGCGGGGGCCGGAGCAAGCACCATCCGCTTCGGCGCAGTGGGCAACGTCTTCGCCCTGGTCCTCACCCCCATCCTGGTCTCGTTTCTCGCCACGTATCCTCGGGTGACGGTCGACCTCATCGAGAAGGACGACGCCGCTCTCGAAGAAGCCGTGATCAGCGGGGAACTCGACTGTGCCGTCATCACTCCTTGGGGCTCCAGCCGGGTCGCGACACAGTACCTCCTGACCGAAGAGATCCTCCTCGTGGTCCCGTCGGGGCATAGATTGGCCGGCCTGAGTGCTGTGACGCTCGAGATGGCCGCCCACGAGCCGATACTCCTGCCCCGGGCGACCATGAACGCGGGCAACGTGATCGTCGACGCGTTTCGCCGGGCGGGCGTCGAACCCAAGTTCTCCGCCTACCGGGCCAACTATCCGGAACTGACCAAGGCGCTGGTGCGCAAAGGTCTGGGAGTGGCCCCCATGCCCAAGATGCTGGCAGCCCCCGACACCCTCGACGGACTGGTCGCCATCCCCTTCCAGAAGCCCCTGTCCCGAGATCTCGTCTTCATCTATCCGCGCGACCGGCCGCTGACGGCCGCGGCCCGCGCTCTCATGGCGCATGTCCGCGCCGGCGTGCAGCACCCCGGCGGCTCCTGATCCGCGCCGGGTCGGGCCTCACCCATACGCAGCCGTAATACTTCCTGCCAGCCATGAAAAGTACGGGTGAAGGGCCTTGCGTTGATAGGCGGGGGACTATCATGTGCGCTGGAGTACAAGAGCAGAAGGAGCACGCATGGACTTTAGACTGACCGACGTGCAGGAAATGACGCGCGACATGGTGCGCGACTTCGCCCAGAACGAAGTCAAGCCCGCCGCCCTGGAGCTGGACAAGAAGACCAAGCCTGAGGACTGTATCCCGTGGGATCTTCTCAAGAAGGCCTCCAAACTGGGCCTGCGGACCGCCGCTATCCCGGAAGAGTGGGGCGGCGAAGGCGCCGATTACACCACGCTGGCCATCATCCTCGAAGAACTGGGTGCGGCCGACCACGGTTTCGCCAGCATCATCCGCGGCTGTTTCACCGAGTCGCCGCGGCTCGTGCATGAGCTCAACCCCGAGCAACGGGACGAGTTCCTGCCCAAGTTCCTCAAAGACGACACCTTCCTGCTCGGTCTGGCCCGCACCGAGCCCGATGCCGGCACCGACTCGCACTTCCTGTACGACGTGCCGGGCGCGTCCATCCAGACCTACGCCGAGAAGCAGGGCGACGAGTACGTCATCAACGGCACCAAGCACTTCATCTCCAGCGGCGGCGTGGCCAAGCTGTACTTCCTCTACGCCCGCACGGACAAGAAGGGCCCCATCTCCACCAGCATGAGCGTGTTCCTGGTGCCCTCCGACACGCCCGGTTTCACCATCGGCCGCTTCCACAACAAGTTAGGACGTCGACTACTGCCCAACGCCGAACTGGTGTTCCAGAACGCCCGCATCCCCGCCCGCTACCTCATCGGCAAAGAGGGCGAGGCCTGGGGTACCGAGGGCGAAGGCGGAGGCGGTCCACAGAAGGACTGGACCAAGGGTCCCGGCGCTCCCCCGCCGTTCGGACTGCTCGGTGCCGCCGTCAACCTGGGCACCGTCCGCGCCTGTTACGACGAGGCTCTCGCCTACTGCCGGCAGCGCATCCAGGGCGGCCGGCCGGTCATCGAACAGCAGCACGTGGCCATCGACCTCGCGCGCATGAAGGTACAGATCGCGGCTGCTCAGGCCCTGCTGTACAAGTCGTGCTGGGCCTGGGAGACGCGCACCGATTACGATCCCAAGATGGGCATGCTGTTCAAGGCCTACGTCGACGAGATCGGCGTGCAGATCGCCAGCAAGGCCATCGGGCTCTTCGGCGGGATGGGCACCGGGGACGACGACTTCCCCATCCAGAAGTATCTCCGCGACGTGTACACGTTCCTCCACGGCTTCTCCACCACCGAGGTGGCGCTGCTCATCGGCGCCCCGACCGTGGACAAGGGCTGATCAGGTCCGGCTGTCGGCGAGCGACGAGGACCGAACGAGCACTTCAACAGAAGAAGGGACGACGGGATGGCAGAGAAGACCTTCGTGAACTGTACCGGTGGGGGCCCGATACGGGTCCATGTGGACGACGGCAAGATAACCAAGGTCCGTCCGCTGGTCTTTGACAAGACCGACGCACCCTCGTGGACCATCGAGGCCGACGGCAAGAAGTACTCGCCGCCGCGCAAGGCCTGCGTGGCCACGTTCACCCTCACCGAGCGGGCACGCATCTACTCCGACGACCGCATCATGTATCCCATGAAGCGGGTGGATTTCGATCCCAAGGGCGCTCCCGGCTCGACCGGAAAGGGCGGCCGCAACGCTCAGAACCGGGGCAAGTCGCCGTACGAGCGCATCAGCTGGGAGGAGGCGTTCGAGCTGGTGGGGAGCGAGATGATCCGCATCCGCGAGACCTACGGGCCCGAAGCCATCACCTCCCGCGCCTCCTCGCACCACAACTGGGGCAACGTCGGTTACCGCACCGGGGCCTGGGCCCGCTTCTTCAGCCTCATCGGCTTCACCGACATCTTCGACAACCCGGACAGCTGGGAAGGCTGGCATTGGGGCGCCACTCACACGTTCGGCTTCTACTGGCGGCTGGGCAATCCCGAGCATTACGACATGCTCGAGGACAACCTCAAGCACACCGAGCTCATCATCCACTGGGGCAACGACTGCGACACCACCCACGGCATCTACGGCGGCAACGAGTCGGCGCAGTGGCGGCTGTGGTTCCGGGACAAGGGTGTCAAGCAGATCTTCCTCGATCCCTATTTCAACTACACCGCCGCCCACGTGGGCGACAAGTGGATCTCGTACCGGCCGGGCACCACGTCGGCCCTGGCGCTCGGCATCGCCCACGTCTGGCTGACGGAGGGCACCTACGACAAGGAATACGTGGCTGCCAAGACCCTCGGCTTCGACGAGTTCAAGGCCTATGTCCTTGGCGAGAGCGATGGCGTGCCCAAGACGCCGGAATGGGCGGCCGAGGTCTCCGACGTACCGGCCCGCACCATCGTCGCGCTGGCTCGGGAATGGGCGTCGCACCGCACCTGCCTCGCCGGCGGCACCAAAGGCGGCGAGGGCGGCTACTGCCGTCAGGCGTACGCCACCGAGCACGCCCGGATGCTGGTGCTTCTGCAGGCGATGCAGGGACTGGGCAAGCCGGGTGTGGCCATCTGGGGGACGGCCAACGGGCCGCCCTACAACCACACCCTCGACTTCCCCGGCTACGCGAGCGGGGCCTGCTTCAACCTGATGGCCGAGAAGCCGGTCAACAACCCGGTCAAGCAGCGCCTGTACCGGCTGACGGTGCCCGACGCGATCCTGGACGGGTCGACGAGCTGGCTCGGCCAGACCTTCTGCGGCCAGTCGCTGGAACAGCAGTTCATGCCTTACACGTATCCGATGCCGGGTCATTCCGAAGTCAAGATGTTCTACCGCTATGGCGGCGCCTTCCTTTCGACCATGGTCGACACCAACAAGTGGGTGCGGATGTACCAGAGCCCGAAGTTGGAGTTCGTGGTCAACCAGGACTGCTGGTTCTCCACCGAGACCCGGATGGCCGACGTCATCCTGCCGGCCTGCACCAACCTGGAGCGGGACGACATCAGCGAGTATGCGAGTTCGGGCGGCTACTCGCTGCACGCTTCGGGCAGCGCCAACCATCGGATCATCATCTACCAGCAGAAGTGCATCGAACCCATCGGCGAGTCCAAGTCCGACTACGACATCTTCTGCGGCCTGGCCAAGAAGCTCGGCGTGTACGAGGAGTACACGGAGGGCAACACCTGGGAGCAGTGGATCGAGAAGATGTTCTACAAGTCGGACCTGCCCCAGTACGTCAAGTTCAAGGACTTCAAGAAGAAGGGCTACTTCCTGGTCCCGCAGATCGCCGACTACAAGCCCACCCCGGCGCTTCGCTGGTGGTATGAGGACCGGGAGTGCGACACCCCCGACTTCGGCAACCCGAAGCGCGGCACCCAGAAGGCCAACGAGCTGGGCACCTACAGCGGCAAGATCGAGTTCGTGTCGCAGAGTCTGAAGGCCCATCTGCCCGACGACGAAGAACGGCCGCCCCTGCCGCGATACATCCCGAGCTGGGAAGGTCACGAGTCGGAGGCGTTCAAGCAGTATCCGCTTGCGCTCATCTCGCCGCACCCGCGGTTCACCTTCCACACCCACCACGACCACCATGTGCCCTGGTTGTCGGAGATCCCCGGACACCGCCTGCCCAACGGCGGCTACTACTACTGGGTCGCCCGGGTACACCCGACCGATGCCGAGGCCAGGGACATCAAGCACGGCGACGTCATCGAGCTGTACAACGACAGGGCCTCGGTCCTCTGCGTGGCTCACGTGACCGAACGAGCCCGGCCGGGAGTGGTGCATTCGTACGAAGGCTCCGCCAGCTACGATCCCATCGAGCCGGGCAAGGCCGGGACCACCGACCGTGGCGGCTGCGTCAACCTGCTCACGCCGGGACGCATGCTCTCCCAGAACGTGCCGGGTATGGCTCCCAATTCCTGTCTGATCGAGATCCGGAAGTGGGAGGCCTGAGATGACCCGGTATGGAATGGTCATAGACGTCACCAAGTGTAACGGCTGCTACAACTGCTTCATCACCTGCAAGGACGAGCACTGCGAGATCGACCACAAGCCCTACGCGGTCGGCCAGCCTCTGACCGGTCAGACCTGGATGAAGGTCATCGAGAAGGAACGGGGTCGTTATCCCAAGGTCAAGGTCGACTACATCGCGATCCCCTGCATGCAGTGCGAGGACCCCGCGTGCGCCGTGGCCGATCCGAAAGCCGTCACCAAGCGGAAGGACGGCATCGTCATCATCGACCCGGGCAAGGCCGTCGGCAACAAGGACGTGGTCACTCACTGCCCCTACCGCGCGGTCTACTGGAACGAAGAGAAGCAGGTCGGGCAGAAATGCACCTTCTGCGCCCACCTGCTCGACAAGGGCTGGAAGGAGCCCCGCTGCGTGGAGGCCTGTCCCACCGGCGCCTTGATCTTCGGTGACCTCGACGATCCCAACAGCGAGGTGGCCACGCTGGTCGCCTCCGGCAAGACCGAGGCCTTCGGTCCCTACGGACTGGAGGAGAAGGTCCGTTACATCGGTCTGCCCAAGGAGTTCGTGGCCGGTGCGGTGGTGTTCGGCGACAAGGACGAGTGCGCCAAGGGTGTGACCGTGACCCTGGTGGGCCCGGATGACGCCGCCGCCACGACCGTGACCGACGGCTTCGGCGACTTCGAGTTCGAGGGCCTGCCGGCCAACACGGCCTACACGGTGAAGATCGCTGCTGCGGGCTACGCGGCGAAGGAGATCCCGGTCAAGACCTCCCGGTCGGTGTACCTGGGGGACATCATCCTGTAGGACTACCGTTAGACGCGGTACCCAACCGGGCGCCGGGCCGCCGCCGAGAGGCGGCGCCCGGCGCCTGTCGTTTTTCCCAGGACCTCCCTGCACGGATCGAGCGTCGGTTGCGTATAGTCTGGCCATGACCACTATCTTCGTCGACGCCGATGCCTGTCCGGTCACGCGCGATGCCATCGCCGCGGCCCGATCTCGGTCGCTCCCCGTAGTGCTGGTCGCCAACCAGTCCCAGAACCTTTCTCGCTTTGCCGGACGCGCGGGGGTGGAGATCCTCCAGGTAGCGTCGGGACAGGACTCGGCGGATTTCGCCATGGTGCCCCGCCTGGCTCCGGGAGACGTCGTGGTGACAGGCGACACCGGGCTTGCAGCCATGGCCCTGAGTCGAGGGTGCCGCGTCTTGAGTCCGCGAGGGCGCGAGTTTCTTGTCCGCAACCATCGATGCCGAACTGGCCATCCGTTATGCGGAGCAGCGCCATCGACGGGCGGGCGGCCGCACGACCGGACCCAGCCCCTTCCGCGAGGAAGATCGGGAACGGTTCCGAGAGGTGCTGACACGCCTGCTGGATGAGAGGGCCGACGCCGGCTGATCGGGGGAGCTCCTCACGACCACGACGCAGCAGCCTACGACCGACCACGCAGCAGCCTACGACCACGGCGCAGGCTCCTGCGACCACGACTACGACGCAGCGGCCTACGACGACGACATTGGCGGCTAACACGTGGAGTGAACTCGGTCCTACTCCCCCGCCGCCCGCCAGCGTATATGGCTCGATGGTGTACGACTCTGTCCGCCATGTGGCCCTCTATTTTGGCGGTGAGCTTGCGGGGGGCTACTCCAACAGCACCTGGGCCTACGATCCGGCCGCCAACACCTGGGCCGATCTGAAGCCCAGCGGCGTCGTTCCGTCCACCCGCAGCAACGCATCGATGGCCTACGACCCGATCGGGGACAGGTTCATCCTCTTCGGCGGGCAGGTGTACGAGCAGAAGAAGGATGAATCGGTTTGGTCCAATGACACCTGGGCCTACGATCCCGCCGCCAATACCTGGGCTGAGCTGAAGCCAAGCGGCGCTGTTCCCTCGCCCCGTTCAATGACCTCGCTGGTGTATGACCCGGCAGGCAAGAAGATGATCCTATTCGGTGGCGGGAACGGACAGACGGCCTTCAACGACACCTGGACCTACGATCCGGCGGAAAACCGATGGACTGAGCTGGAGCCGAGCGGTTCACCGTCAAAATGCCTAGGATTTGCGACGGCGTATGACCCTGCCCGCCGAGCGGTCCTCCTGTTTGGCGGCGAGGGCATGGAAGGGTACCTGAACGATACTTGGTCCTATGACCCGGCTGCAAACACGTGGACCGAATTGAAGCCCGTTGCCGCCCCCAGCGCCCGCTTCGGCTCCGCGATGGTCCACGACCCCGCCGGGAACAGGTTCATCCTTTTCGGCGGCGGAGTCTATGTCTCTAGGCTCGAAATGGAGTGCTTCGGCGACACTTGGTCCTATGACCCGGTGGCAAACACCTGGACGGAGCTGAAGCCCGATGCCGCCCCCACCGCCCGCTTCGGTTCCGCTATGGTCTTTGATCCCGTGTCCGCTGTGGCCATCCTCTTTGGCGGCGCGGTCGTACAACTGAACGAGTCATCGATCTACGACGACACTTGGTCCTTCTACCCCGGGGAGTAGCTGAAACATCGCGGAAGGAGCCGTACGCGTCGCCAGCTTTCTCACCCCTTCCCCAAACCTTGCGCGTAGGCTCGAGTCCCAACCGGGCCAAGATTCAGGACCCCTTCTGGCGCCCGTCGACCCGGTTTGCTAGTGTGCCAGTCGGAGAGGAGCAGCTAGGTCGGGATGATCAGGTGGATCCGTCACAGGTAGACGAGGGGGAGGTCCCGGGGAGCCCCGTCCCGGAAGCTGACGCCTCGGACGCTAGCGCGGCCGAGGCTACCGCGGTAGAGGACACACTCGGAGGCGACACCGTCCCAGGGCGGGCGCTCGCGGAGCCGCGTTCCTTTGTGGGTGATCCTGGCGCTGGCCGGTCTGTTCGGCGGCGTCGTCGGCCTCGGCCTCTTCACTATCGACTATGCCTCTGGGGCGTCGTACCTGTCCAACGATCCCGAAGCATGCGCAAACTGCCACATCATGTGGGACCAATTCGACGGGTGGAATCGTGGTCCCCACCACACGGTCGCTACGTGCAACGATTGTCACGCGCCTCACGACAGCCTCATCCGCAAGTACGTGGTCAAGGCGATCAACGGGGTGAGGCACAGCTACGCGTTCACCACGGGCGACTTCCCGGAGCCCATCCGGATCACGCCCATGAATGAAGACATCGCGCGCGAGGCCTGCCTGTATTGTCACGGCTCGCTGACGAACGATATCAACCACGCCGACACTGCAGGGCCCACCGACTGTCTGCGGTGTCACAGTGGTGTGGGCCACGGATGATAACGGGGACAGGGCGCCTGTGGAGGAGGAATCGTGAAGACTAAGCGTGTGTGGTTGTGGATCGGCGTGGCCTTCGTGGTCGGCCTTGTCCTTGCGGGGGGCATCGCCGCCGTGCTCACGAGTGTCCAGACGCACAAGAATGAGGAAGCGGTCGCGTCGATCACGGTCACACCGGTGGGCGATAAGGAGCTCGATCCGGCGGTCTGGGGGCAGAATTTCCCCCGCGAGTACGAGTCCTTCCAGCAGACCGAGATCGACGGCGTTGCGACGCCCTACGGCGGCTCCGACCCGATCGACAAGCTGGCGCGGTATCCAATCCTGAAGCGGATATGGGCCGGCAACGCGTTCAGCGTCGATTTCAACGAGGACCGCGGCCACTACTACGCGCTGATCGACCAGAAAGAGACGGAGCGTCAGGAAGTCGTCAAGCAACCGGGCGCGTGCGCCAACTGCCACGCGGCCGAGGCGCCGCTCCTGATCGAGTCGATGGGCTGGGAAGCGTTCAACTCGACGCCGTACAAGGAGCTCGAAGGGCAGCTGACCATGGGTTCGACGTGCCGCGACTGCCACGATCCGCAGACGATGGATCTCTGGATCAGCCGGCCCGCGTTCAAGAACGCGATGGCGGCGCGCGGGGTCGATCTCTCCCAGGCGACGCGGCAGGAGATGCGGACCTACGTCTGCGCGCAGTGCCACGTGGAGTACTACTTCAAGGGAGACCAGAAGCTACTGACCTTCCCTTGGGACAAGGGCCTGCAGATCGAGAACATCAACCAGTTCTACGACGAGTACGGTTTCAAGGACTGGGTGCACAAGGAAACCGGCGCGCCGATGCTCAAGATGCAGCACCCCGAGTTCGAGATGTTCTCCACAAGCCTGCACTATCGCTCGGGAGTGTCCTGCGCGGACTGCCACATGCCGTACGTACGCGAGGGCGCGACCAAGGTCTCGGATCACTGGCTGCGCAGCCCCCTGACCAACGTGAACGCGGCCTGCGGGACGTGCCACAAGGAAGATGAGCAGGCGCTGAAGGACCGGATCGCCGTGATCCAGGACAACACTGCCCAGCTTCTCCGCACGACCGAAGGGGCTCTGGAAGCCGCGATCGATGCGCTGGCGAAGGCCAAGGCCGGCGGATTCACCGACGATCAGTTGAAGGAGGCGCAGAACTTCCACCGCCAGGCGTCGATGCGGTATGACTTCGTCATGTCGGAGAATTCCACCGGGTTCCATAGCCCGCAGGAGTCCGCCCGGGTGCTGGGGAACGCGATCGACCTCGCGCGGCAGGCCCAGATCACGGCTGAACGCCTGATGGCGGCCGCTCAGCAATAAGACCCTGCGCGCGTCCGGGACAGGGACTGCCGATACGTGCACGAGTAGAAGGAACGGGAATGACTCAGAGATTCAGCGGCAAAGTGGCACTTGTGACCGGCGGCGCGTCCGGTATCGGGCGGGCGGGCGCGTTGTTGTTTGCCCGGGAGGGAGCCCAGGTGGTGGTATCCACCGACGCCAACCGCCTGGGCTGCGAAGAGACCTGCGACATGATCGCCGACGCCGGCGGGGAAGCCTCGTACGTCCAGTGCGACGTCTCCAAGGAAGCCGACGTGAAGGCGCTGGTGGAGGAGTGCATCCGGCGGCATGGCCGGCTGGACTTCGCCTTCAACAACGCCGGCATCGGACCCGACGGCAAACGCGTGCCCGTCGTGCCGATCGTGGATATGCCCGAAGACCTCTGGGACCGCACGCTCGACATCAACCTCAAGGGCGTGTTTCTGTGCCTCAAGTATGAGCTGCGGCAGATGATCGCGCAGGGGTCCGGCGCCATCGTCAACACCTCATCCGTGGGGGCTCTGAAGCCCTTGCCGGGATTCTGCGCCTACGGCGCCAGCAAAGGGGGCCTCAACGTGCTCACCAAGACGGCGGCGCTGGAAGGGGCCGAGCACAACGTGCGGGTGAACACCATCATGCCCGGTCCCACACAGAATACGCTGCTCTTCGACTATCTCACCACGGCCGACCCGGCCATGAAGACCGACATGGAGAAGTCCGTCCCGCTGGGGCGCCTAGGCTTCGCTACCGACATGGCCGAAGCGGTGATCTGGCTGTGCTCCGATGCGGCGAACTTCATCACCGGACAGTGCATCGGCGTCGACGGGGGCCTCACAGCACGGTAGGCGCGTCGGTCCGGCAGACAAGACCGAGCGACCGAAGGAGTCGACATGGCGGACAGCAGCACCAACAAGGACGTCGTCCTGCACTTCCTCACCGAAGTCTTCGTCAACCATGACATGACCCGGCTGGACGAATACATGCGCGACGACTACATCCAGCACAATCCCGACTGTCCGCAGGGTAAGGCCGGCTTTGTGAAGTTCTTCGATGTCATCTTCCGGGCCATGCCGGACTTTCGCTACCACGTAAGAGAGGTTGTGGCCGACGGTGACATGGTGATGGCCTGGGTCACGACGCAGGGCACCCACACCGGGAGCGAATTCCTGGGACAGGCGGCCGGCGGCAATCAGGTGAAGTTCGACGCAGTGGACATCTTCCGCATGCAGGACGGCCTCATAGCCGAGCACTGGGATGTAGCCGACACCTTCACCTTCTTCTCGCAGCTGGGCATCGTCCAGGGGGCGGAGGATCGGCAGAGGAAGGAGTGAAACGGTGACCTTTTCGCCCTCACCCTCGTCTTCGGCGGCTCCGTCGCCCTTCGAGAGGTATGTCGTGAGGAGGCCTCTCGCGGAAGGCGGCTGTCCCGGCGTGCAGGGGCGCGATGCGTCACGGCGGGTGTTTCTGAGCGAGGCTCAGGTCCCAGGCTGCGGCCATTATCTGGACATGACCTGGATCGATTCGAGCTCGGAACCGGGCAGCTTCGCCACCGAAAGAGTGCTCGAGCACGACCAGCTCATATTGAGCATCGGGATGGACTGGCGGCGACCCCAGAAGCTCGGGGCCACGGCGGAGTTCTATCTCGGCGGACAGTCCATCGTCTTCAACACCACCACGTCCCTCTTCATTCCCAAGGGCACGCCGTATGGGCCCCTGGGGTGGAAGGAGGTCAGGCTACCTTACGTGATGCTGTGCGCTGGTCTTCGGAAGCGGCGAGGAACCTGTCGGTCGGTGGTGGGACGCAGAGGCCGCCCGGGCGCACTCCGCGCCCCCCGTGCCCATCCCTGGGACGGCGGCCCCCGGCGCCGGCATCGACTACGAGCAGTACGTCGTCCGCAGTCCGCTACGCGAGGCCGGTCCGGTGCACGTGGACGGCCGGCAGAACCCCACGATGACGTATCTGAGCGCGAATCAGATCCCCGGGCTGAAGACGTACCTGGAGTTCGGGTGGATCTGGGACGTTCCCCAGCCGCCCATCCCCAAGATGCGCCACGATGACTTCGACGAGATCGTGGTGCACATCGGCAGCGACCCCGACTGTCCCGAGGACCTGGGCGGCATCCTGCAGTTCGGGGTGGGCGAGGATATGCTGGAGTTCGACACCACGCACTGCGCCTATCTGCCGCGAGGCCTGGACCACGGTCCCCTCGCGTGGACGGAGGTCCGTCGGCCGCTGATCGAGTTCGCCCTGATGCTGGGGGCCGGCACTCTGGCCGAGGGTTGGGCCAACAGCTTCTTCGACCTGCCCGACGGCGGGCGCCGAGGACCGAAATAGGAGCCGCGCGCGACCGGCTCGCTCGGCGCGCCGCATGAGCTGACCACCATGCCTGTGACTACGGAGGCTTGAGATGAGCGACGAGGCCGGCGGATCGAAGTACGGCAAATACATCGTCACCGAGCGGAGGTTCGACTCCCGCGACGCGGCTCTGCCCCCGGGGGTGGATCCAGAAAGCATCACCAACACCGCTTCCCACCGCAAGATCATAGGCTTGGACGACTACGTGCTCAAAGGCTCCATGTACACCGAGACGGTGTGGATGTGGCCGGGCGGCAGCGACATCTACCCCGAGACGGCCGAGCCCGCCTCCCACGCCCATGATTACGACGAGATCCTGGGGTTCTTCGGGACCGACTTCGCGGATCCCTATGATCTGGGCGGCGAGATCGAGCTGTGGATCGAGGACGAGAAGTTCCTGCTCACCAGGAGCAGCCTCATCTTCATCCCCAAGGGCACCTACCACTGCCCGCTGGTGATCCATCGGGTGGACCGCCCGATCTTCCACTTCTCCTCGGGCCCGGGCGGCGCATACGCACAGGAGATGGCCGAGAAATGAGCGACGACCGCCCCGACGGCCGCAGCCGCGCCGGCGACGGCGCGGGCCTGCAAGACGGCATCGGCGGCCCGGCCGCACCAGCGCTGGGCGTCCCTCCCATGACAACGCCCATCGGCGATCTTTCGAACCCTATGGACGTGGCGGGGAAGAACGTCGTGATCACAGGGGGGAGCGGGGGGATCGGGCTGGGTATCGCCCAGGCGTTCGCGCAGCGGGGAGCGCGGGTGGCCATCCTCGACGTGGATGTCGACGGGGGCAGGGCGGCGGCCGAGGGGCTTGCCGAGCGGGGGTCCGGCGAGGACGGTCCTCATCTCTCTGCCGCCTGCGATATCACCGACCGGAAGTCGGTCCGGGCGGCCGTGGACGCGGTGCTCGAGGCCTTCGGCCACATCGACATACTCGTGAACAACGCCGGCATCTCCGCGGTGAAGCCCTTTCTCGACATGGAAGACGACCTTCCCGAGTGGCACCGGGTCATCGACGTGAACCTGCACGGCACCGCCAACATGACCCACGCCGTGGGCAACGCCATGCGGGCCGCCGGCCGGGGCGGGCTGATCATCAACATCTCCTCGGTGGGCGGGGCGACCTGCTCCGGGTCCAGAGAGATGCCCATGGTGGGATACGTGGCCTCGAAGGCGGCGCTCAACCATCTCACGCGGTCTTGGGCCATCGAGTTCGCCGAGTACGACATCCGCGTGAACTGCATCATGCCCGGTCCCACCCATTCCCGCCTGGACGCGCAACTCACTCCCGAGATGAGAGAGAGGAACAGTCCGCAGCATGCTCGACCGCCGGTGGGGCGAGCCGTTGGAGATCGGGGCGCTGTGCGTGTTCATGGCGTCGCCGGAGGGAGCGCATCTCGACGGGGTCGTGATTCAGCACGACGGCGGCTTCCTCTGCATCAACTGAGCCGGCCGCCACGGCAGCGAGCCGGCGGCCCCAGCAGCGAGCCTGCCCTCGCGCCGGCAGTCGGCCGCGGCGCCGCAGGTCGGCCGCACCGGAGGCCGGACGCGGTCAGGCCGAGTCGGCGGCCAGCGCCTCGAGTCTCTCCTGGATGAACCGCTCGGCGTCCTGCAGGTCCTGCTCGTTGGGCCGGTCGCGGATGTCGCCGTGATAGGTGAGGGGCGTGGGGTCGTCGAGATATCGGCCCGGGCACGAGAAGCGGCCGACGCACTCGAAGCCGAGGTGCATGATCTCGAGCTCGAGCAGCGACAGGGTCGGCTCCGCCTCCTTGGGGCCGAACTCGTACCCGCTATACGTGGCGAAGACGACTGCTTTCGGCGAATCGGGGGCGAGTTCGATCCGGCTATGGCGGGCCACCAAGCTCTTGTCCTGCCAGGGCGACGGTGTCTCCGGCAATGGCTCGGTGATGTAGGGGATGGTCTCGTCCCGCCAGCGCAGGGCATGCCGCGGGTCGACCCCGAGCCGCAGCCGGCGAAGGACGTTGAGGACCTCGTTGTAGGGCAGGTGTGATCTGATGCCCGAGCCCACGCACACGAAGTCGTAGTCACGCGGGTCGAACTGGGGTCGCAGGATGTCGTCGGCGGTCTTGCGCACCTTGAAGCGGTCGCACTCCCAGCCGTTCCTCTCGAAGGTGGTCTGGAACCTCGCGGCCACCTTGTCGGTGTTCCCGGTGACGGACGCGTAGAAGATGAGGCTCCTCTTGCCCGCTTCCATGTCAGCCCTCCTTGCCTGTTCGGGTCCCGGTGGAGTAGGTGGCCAGCAGCCGTTCGAAGATCCGGTTGGACGCGCCCTCAGAGATGAACTGGTCGACCCCCATCATCCGAGCGATGTCCTCGCCCCACGCGTGAAGGAAGAGCGACCACGCGACATCGCCCGAGTCGACGTCCGGGTGGATGCCTCCCTGGCGCTTGCCTTCGTCCACCAACCCTATCAGGTAGCGGAAGTCCTTCTGCTGGTGTCTGGTGATGGTCCGGCTGAGACTCGTCTGCCGGTTGGAAGCGATCAGCTGGAAGAACGGACGAACGAAGGTGTTGTACTCGGAGAGCGCCCAGGAGGAGTGCGCCTCGCCGATCTCGAGCAGCCGCTGGGCCACGTCCGGGTTGGTGGACACGGCCATCCATCCCGACGACCGCTCGTGCCAGAGATCCAGCGCCGCCTCAAGCACGGCCTCTCGGTCGGGGAAGTGCTGGTAGAGGGCCCCTCGGGAGATACCTGCAGCCTGCGCGATGCGCGACACCGTCGTTCCCTGCCACCCGTACTTGCCGATCAAGTCGACGGTCGCCTCGACGATCTCGCGCTGCCGTTCGGCCTTCGGCTTGCGCACGAACTTCTTGGCGCCGCTCTTCTGGGCCTTCTCAGACATCCCCGGCATCCACCGGCCCTCCTTCGCCTCCGCCTTTGGCAACCCGCTCCAGTCAGTCCGCGCCCCGCCGGGTCATTGACAGGCCACCGGCGCCGGTGCTACGTTGTTGAACGTGCGTTCAGGATAACTCATTTCTGAGGCCGCGCGTCAAGCTTCGGACGGCGACAGGCAAGCAGCGAACGAAGGGGAGTGAGCGATGAGTCCCATCCCGGAGACCTGTAAGGCGGCGGTTCTCGTGGAATACGGCAGACCGCTGGAGATCCAGGAGGTCGCCATCCCCGAGATCGGGCCCGGGGCCATCCTGGTCAAGGTGCTCATGGCCGGTATCTGCGGCACCGACGTCCATCAGCAGAAGGGCGAGCTGACCATCAAGAGCCCGCTCCCCAACATCCAAGGCCACGAGACAATCGGGCGGATCGTCACGCTGGGCGAAGGCCGGGTCAAGGACGCGGCGGGTGCGCCTCTCGCGGTGGGCGACCGCATCATGTGGGCTCACGCCGATTGCGGTGAATGCTACTGGTGCAACATCGCCCGCGATCCGGTGCTGTGCGCCCGCAGATCCGGGTACGGCTGGGCTCCGCCTGTCGCGCTGCGCGGCGGGTTCGCCGAGTACGAGTACGTCACCCCGGCCACCAATGTCGTCCGGGTACCCGACGAGCTCACCGAGGAAGAGGCGGTCGGGGTCGGCTGCGCGTTCCGCACGGTGATGGCTGGGTACGAGCGCTTCGGCCGGGTGGGTCTTATGGAGGACTTCGTCATCCAGGGCTGCGGTCCCATCGGGCTGTACTGCACCGTGGTCGCCCGGGAGAGCGGCGCGCGCACGGTGATCGTGGTCGGCGCGCCGGCGAACCGATTGGAGCTGGCGAAGCGGTGGGGAGCCGACCATGTGATCGATATCGAGCAGGTCCCCTCGGCCGACGAGCGTCGGCAGATGATCCTCGATCTCACTCAAGGCCGGGGTCCCGAGAACGTGGTCGAGGCCACGGGGGTGCCGGTGGCCTTCAACGAAGGGCTGGACATGATCCAGAAGGGCGGCAAGTATCTGATCCTGGGTCAGACCTCGGCCCGCACCACGGAGTTCATGCCCAGCAAGATCAACGAGAAGGGGCTCACCATCGTGGGCAGCGTCTCGGCTCACATCGTCCACTTCTACAAGGCGCTGCAGTTCGTCAAGACGCATCGGGCGAAGTACCCGTTCGCCGATATCGTCAGCCGCAAGTACCAGCTCGAGGACATCAACCAAGCGCTGGCCGATATGGCGGCCGGCAAAGAGATCAAGCCGGTCATCGACAGCCGGGGACGCTGACCAGGCGCCAAGGAGCAGCCGGCGACCCCCACAGACGCGAGGCGGGAAGATGCAATATCGGAGGATGGGCAAGTCCGGCCTCAAGCTCTCGGCTATCACTCTCGGCACGCTCTGGTTCGGGTCGAAGATCGATGAGGCGGCCTCTATCCGGATCGTCCATCACGCGCTCGATGCCGGAGTGAACTGCGTCGACACCGCCGACATCTACGGCAAGGATCGGTGGGACACCCCGTGCCGGGGCCCGGCCGAAGAGATCGTGGGGAAGGCCCTCAAGGGCCGCCGGCAGTCGGTGGTGCTCGCTACCAAGGTGGCCGCCCTCACCGGTCCCGGCGCCAACGACCGGGGACTCAGCCGCAAGCACATCACTGAGGGCGTGCACGAGAGTCTCAGGCGGTTGCAGACCGACTATATCGACATCTACTACCTTCACGAGCCCGACTACACGACTCCTCTCGAGGAGTCGCTGGAGACCCTGGGCGACCTGGTCCGGCAGGGGAAGATCCTCTACATAGGGTTGTCCAACTACTATGCCTGGCAGGTCTGTAAGGCCCTCTGGTACGCCGACAAGGCGAATCTCGCCGGAGTCGCCTGCATCCAGATGGTCTACAACCTCATCGCCCGCGACAGCGAGCTGGAGATGACCCGCTTGTGCGAGGCCGAGGGGATCGGGATCAACGCGTGGGGCGCGCTCGCCGGGGGCATGCTGTCGGGGAAGTATCTGGAGTGCGATCCGACCCAGCCCCCGCCGCCGGGCGTCAAGCCCTATCCCGCCACGTGGGAGCCAAGGTACTTCGAGGCGGTCAAGCGCCTTCAAGAGATCGCCGGCGACAGAAGCCTGGCGCAGCTCTCCTTGGCCTGGCTGTTGCACGACCCCCTGGTGAGCTCGATCGTCTGCGGGGTCTCTTCCCGGGAGCAACTCGAGGAGAACCTCGGTGCCCTCGACCTGGAGCTGAGCGCAGACGATCTCGAGGCATGTGACGAGGTGTGGCGGAGGCTCAGACCCACCCCCACCATGTTCTACGCGAGGGGCTACGGCATCGAGTTCAAGTAGGGCAGACACGCGGCATCGAGGTCAGGAAGACCGCCGGTGCGCGAAACCGGCACGCGACCCGAGGAGGGGTGATCGTGAGCTTCAAACCGTTTCTACGGCCCAACAAGGTGCTCGAGGCACTGGCGCGAGGCGACACACCGCTCGGCATGCAGATGTACACGCACGATCCCGACCTGGTGGAGATCGTGGGCTACACGGGCTTCGACTTCGTCATGCTCGACATGGAGCACAACCGGACCAACCCGGAGACCATGGTGCATCTCATTCGGGCGGCGGAGGTCTCGGGACTTACGCCTCTGGTGCGGGTGGGGGCCAACGACGCCTTCCTCATCCGCTCAGCGGTCGAATCTGGGGCGCAGGGGATCGTCGTGCCCCACGTGAAGACCGCCGATGAGGCCAGAGCCGCGATGGCCGCCGGCCACTATCCGCCCGAGGGGCGCTGCGGCATCTGTCCGGCCATCCGGGCTTCCGGCTATTCCCAGGGCAACTGGGAGGAGTACATGGCGGCCTCCAACCGGCAGATCATGTTCATCCCTCTGCTGGAGGACGTGGAGGCCATCGACAACGCGGAGGAGATCATCGCCGTCCTCAAGCCCGGCCGCGACGCGGTCGGGGTCGGCGGGGCCGACATCAGCAACGCGCTGCTCAAAGAGCCGGGCGAACGGGTGCAGTGGGCACACCCCTATCTGCGCGAGGCCAACCAGAAAGTGAAGGCCATCTGCGAGGCGAAGAGCATCCCCATCATGGGTATGGCCTTCCCCACGTCCGACAAGGCAGGCGTCGAGACCGCCAAGGCCAACGGCACCAAGATCGTCATCTTCTACCCCGATAGTCACATCTTCTACGAGGCATGCCGCCAGATCATCGCCGAAGTCCGCGGATGAGCCGCGCGGGTGCCGGGCGCGGAGCCGGGAGCAGCGCATGAAGCTCTACGTGTTCGATTGCGGGCACGCGCATCTGCCCGACCTGAGCCATCTGACTCCCGACCGCAACGTGGGAAGGCCGGTCACCATCCCCATCCTCACGTTCCTCATCGACCACCCGAAAGGGCTGGTGCTCTTCGATACCGGTGTCGACACCGACCAGGCCGACGACCCTGTCTTGGAGGTCTCGCCCGAGCTGCGCGTGGACAGGCAGATGAGGCGGCTCGGATACGACCCGGGAGACGTGCGGTACGTCATCCTCTCCCATCTGCATCTGGACCACGTCGGCTGCATGCCGCTCTTCCCGGATGCCACCTTCATCGTCCGGCGGCAGGAGTTGCGAGCTGCCTGGTGGCCGGACGCCTACGAGCGGGGCTACGACTTCGAGGCGCTCTTGAAGACGCGTCGTCTGAAGTACCTGCAGCCGGGGGCGGACGAGGCGTTCGATGTCTTTGGGGATGGCTCGCTGGTCTGCATCGACACCAAGGGACACACCGAGGGCCACCAATCGCTGGTGGTGGACCTGCCCCAATCCGGCAGGGTCGTTCTGGTGGGAGATGCCGCCCAGGTCCTGGAGAACTTCACCGACCTGGTCCCCCCGGGCGTCTGCTGGAACAGCCAGCTGGCCGTCGAGGCCATACAGAGACTGCGGCACCTGGAGGCCAACGGGGCGCTGGTGATTCTGGGTCACGAGATGTCGGCCCTCGCCGGGCTGCAGGCTCGCGCCGGAGTACTACGAATGAGCCCGGGCGCCCGCCTCGGCGATGGCCACAACGAGTGCCGATGCTGCACGTTGACAAGAGAAGGCCGGGTGCGTAAGCTGGCGGCATTGGGGGCAATGCTGAACCAAGTTCCGCCTACACAACTTCGGAACTGCGGAGTGGACGTATCGCGGTGGGCAAGATCGTGCTCGAAGGACATATCGAGGAAATGATGTCCAACGACTCGGTGCGCCGGGGCATTCTCGGACTGAACCCCGCGTTGTGCAGGGGGTTTTATGGTGCTGCATCACCGACTTGACAGGGAACCTCCAACTCTCTAGGATGTGGGGCATGGACGCTATGCTGAACTCGATATCGTCTACTGAACAGCAAGCGGCAGAAGCAGTGGAGGGGGGCGGCAAGGATTCCTACCTTCAGCTGGTCCCTGCCGTCGATCAGGCCGTCCGCCTTCTCGTTTCCCTGGCCAACACCGTGGGCGGCGAAGCCTCTCTGACCCAGTTGACCAAAGAGGTCGGGATCAGCAAGAGCAAAGGGCTCGCCATTCTCAACACTCTGCGCAACGCGGGGCTTGTGGACCGTGACGACCGGTCAAAGAACTACTCGCTGGGGCCGAATCTGCTGCTGCTCAGCCGGGCCTTCATCAACAACACCGATCTGGCCCGCGCGGCCACGCCGTACCTGGAAGACCTTGCGGCCAAGACCGGCTGCAGCATCCACCTGGGTGTCGTCTCCGGTGAGACCTTGTTCGTCGTCGCCCGCCGCCACGCGCCCGGGGGCTCCTACATCCCCATCGACGTGGGACACCGCTATCCGCTGACCTGGGGCGCGCACGGTCGGGCGTATCTGGCCACCCTTCCCCCGGAAGAATTGGAACGTCGTCTGAGCCACTCGGCGATCATTCAGGCGGGCGAGACCGATCGTGACCAGATCGATCGGGATACGCTGCGGATCCAGGTAGAGGAAGCGAGGCGGGTGGGCTACGGCAAGAGCCTGGGGACCACCTGGTCGGGGCTGAACGCGGTGAGCGCGGTGCTGACCTCCGAGACCCCCGACACCCTCGATGGGCGGCGTGTAGTCGGGTGTCTGGTGGCGGTGGGCTCTTTCGAGCCTGAGCGCGTCGCCCAGGCCGGAGAACTGCTGGTGCAGGCTGCCGCCGAGATGAGCAAACGGCTGGGCCCCCTGCTCCAGTCGGTCAACCTTCACTTCCCCCTCACGAGGCCGCTGTTGATGTAGCACGTGCGCGTGCTCGGGATCCCTTCGGAAGACAAGGACGTCATGACAAGCGCCAAACCCAGCGACAAGCAGCCCGACGCCACGCAACTGTTCGTCACGAACTTCCATGGCGTCACGTTCGACGACCTGCCGCCGGAGGTGGTCAGCATCACCAAGGACCAGGTGCTTGACTTTTTCGGGGTGGCTCTGGGTGGTTCGGGCGAGGCCGGGGTCACAGAGATGAGGGATCTGGTGCTGGAGTGGGGCGGGACCCCGCAGAGCACCATCCTTCGCTTCGGGGACAAGCTGCCGGCACCCAATGCCGCCCAGGTGAACGCCACCATGGCCCACTCTCTGGACTTCGACGACGTGCACGAAGACGCCATCATGCACCCGGGGGTCGTGGCCATCCCGACCGCCCTGGCCATGAGTGAATACGTGGGGGGCGTGAGCGGCAAGGAATTCATCGCGGCGGTGGCGGTCGGCACGGATTTCATCTGCCGGCTGGGTCTTGCCACCCGGCCGGGCGAGAGCATCCACCAGTACGGGTGGCATCTCACCACGCTGTTCGGCTACATGACGGCGGCCGGAATCGCCGCGCGGCTCCTCGGTCTGGACGAAGTGGGCATCACCAACGCGATCGGCATCGGCTACCATCAGTCCTCGGGCAACGGGCAGTGCGTCAAGGACGGAGCGCTGACCAAGCGAATGGGTCCGGGGATGGCGGTGCGCGGCGGCATCGCTTCCGCCCTCATGGCCAAGCGGGGCATCACCGGGGCGCGTAACTGCCTCGAAGGTGCGGCGGGGATGTACCACGTCTACCACGGGCATTCCTATTCCCGCGAGAAGCTCGTCGCCGACCTTGGTACCCGCTTCGAGGGCGCGAACGTCTCCATCAAGCCCTACCCCTGCTGCCGGGGGGTCCATCCTTCGATCGACGCCGCGCTCACGCTGGTGAAGCGGCACGATATCCAGTCCGGGGGACGTCGAGAGCATCGTCATCTACTGCGGCGAGGCCACCTACGGTCTGCTGGGCGTGCCGCTCGAGGTGAAGGCCCGCCCCGGAACTTCGTCGATGCCCAGTTCAGCCTGGCCTGGGGCGTGGCCACGGCTGTGGCCCGTCGCCGGGCCGTAGTCGACGACTTCACCCCCGAGGCCATCGGCCGGCCCGACGTCCTCGCCGTCGCCGCCAAGATCGACGTGCAGAACGATCCCGCGCTCGACCGGGGGGACCAGGGCATGGAGCCGGCCAGGGTGCAGATCACCATGAACGACGGCGCCGTGTTCAGCGAGCAGGTGGACTTCCCCACCGGCACTCCCGGCCGCCCGCTCGCGTACGCCGACATCGAGCGCAAGTTCAACGATCTTCTCGCTCACGCCGGGGAACCCATCCCGGCCGCGCAGGCGCGGCAGCTGGTTGAGACGGTCGCCCGGCTGGAGGGCGTGGAAGACGTACGCAGACTGATCGAGCTGACGACCTGAGGCCGGCACAGCAGCCTCACGAGGGAAAGCGACGAGGATGAGCGGGGAGCCTGTGGCGTATTACATAGGCATCGATGGAGGAGGGACATTCACCGACTGTGCAGCGATGGATGAGGCCATGGCCGCCTGTACTTCGCCAAAGCGGCCACGACGAAGTGAGGACTTCGCCGTGGGCATGTTCGAGGCCCTCTCGGCTACTGGCCGAGGGGTGCGGTACCACGGTTTCCGATCTGGTCATCGCGTCGACCGAGCGCTTCAGCCTGGGCACGACCGTGGGCACGAACCTGCTGGTGGAACGGCGCGGGGCGCCAGACCGGTCTGCTGGCGACCGCCGGTCACGGGGACGCCATCCTGATCATGCGAGGCACGGGCCGCACGGCGGGGCTCGACTTGGACATGCTCCTTCCACCCTCAAGCCACGCAGCAAGCCGGTCCCTCTTGTCCCGCGGGCGCTCATCAGGGAGATCGACGAGCGGGTGGACTGCATGGGGCGAGGAGGTAGTGACCCTCGACGAGGTCGGCGGTTGAGGCCGCGGTGCGCAGCTTGGTCGACGAGCCGGGCGTGAAGGCCATCGCCATCGCCTTCTTGTGGTCTTTCAAGAACCCGGCCCATGAACTGCGGGCACTCGAGATCGTCCGGAGGGTCGCCCCCGACGTCTATGTCTGTTGCTCGCATCAGGTAGCTCCGCGCATGGGCGAGTACGAACGTACGGTGGCGACCGTCATCAACAGCTACATCGCCCCGGCCTCGGGGGCCTACTTCCGCCGTGCGGCGGATCAAGCCTGCACGAGGCCGGGGCTCAAGCATCCGCTCCTGGTGATGCAGGTGTCCGGAGGGGTGCTGCCGGCCAAGAAGGCCGCCGAGATCCCTCTCACCTCGCTGGGTTCCGGCCCGGTGGGTGGCATCATGGGGTCCCTGTCGCTGGCCCGCGAACTGGGGCATAAGAACATCATCGCCACCGACATGGGCGGGACTTCGTTCGAGGTGGGCCTGATCATCGGGGGCGAGCCCTGGTGGGCGACGAGAAGATCGTCGACCGCTACCGCTACAGGCTGCCGCAGTTGCTGACGGACGTCGATCGCCTGCGGGGGCGGCAGCCTGGCCCGCTTTGACCCGCACGGGCGCTCCATCCGGGTGGGGCCGGAAAGCGCCGGCGCCGACCCGGGCCCCGTGTGCTACCGGCGGGGCGGCACCGAGCCCACGGTGACCGACGCCGATCTGGTCCTCGGTCTACTCTCGCCCGAAAGCTTCCTGGGAGGGCGCATGCCTCTCGACCGGGCAGCGGCGCGTTGCGGCCGTGGCCGGGCTGGGCGAGCGGGTGGGCTCTGGGTCCGGAGGAGACAGCGGCCGGCATCGTCAAGATCAACAACGCCCGGGCGGCTGAGCTCATCCGCCAGCAGACCGTGGTGCGCGGCTACGACCCGCGGGATTTCCTGGTCTACGCCTACGGCGGAGCCGGTCCGCTGCACGCCTTCGCTTTCGCCAAGGAGTTGGGGGTCAAAGGGCGTGGTCGTGCCTCTGGGCAACGGAGCCTCCACCCTGTCGGCGTTCGGCTGCTCCACCTCCAACCTGGTGCTCGACATCGAGAAGGAGCAGATCTTCTTCACGCCGTTCCCGGCGGCTGAGCTGAAGGCGGTCGATCGCCGAGCTGGAGAAGCAGGCCACGGGATTCGATGGGAGAGATGGGCAAGGCGCGCGGATGAGGTGGAGATCGAGCGCTTCGGGCTCATGCGCTACAGCGGGCAATGGCTGCACAGCCTGGTGGTGCGTATCCCGCCGGGCGAGCTGACCGACGAGGCCTTACAGACCGTGGTCGGACGACTTCCGGTCGATCTACGACAGTCTCTACGGCCACGGCGCCGGGCTGGTCTCCCAGGGAGTCGAGCTGTTCACCGTGCGGGTGCACGCGGTCGTCCGCCTGCGCCGACCGGCGCAGGCCGTGCAGGAAGAGCTTCGAGAGGACCATCGCCGAGGCCGGGCTGACGGGCATTCGGGAGATCTTCTGGCCCGACCGCATGCAACGCGTGGAGAGCGAGGGTGTTCGACGGCAGCGATGCTCCGTCACGGCAATCGGGTGGAGGGTCCGGCCATCGTGGAACTGCCCTTCACGTCCATCCCGGTGGCCGGGCGGACAGATGCTCGAGTGCGACGCCTTCGGCAACTTCGTGCTTCAGCCTGGACGGGTCGGGCCCCGCCTACGGGTCACACGGCGCCCACGGATCCGACAGGAGGGTCGTATGAGCGGCGCTGAGCGGCACGGATATGGTCTGGGACGGCATCGCCCGCGGGTACGCCCCGCCGGAGGTGCTCACCATCAGACCCGCGGCTGCGCCTGCAGACGGCGGTGGAGCCCGAGGTCGACCCCATCACCTACGAGGTCATCCGCAACAGCCTGCAGAACATCAACCTGGAGAACGGCAACACCATCCAGAAGCTGAGCATCTCGCCCGATCACGATGATCAACCGCGGACTTCCAGTGCGCCATCCTCACCGAGATGGGCGACGTCGATGTTCATGGGCCCCTACCTGGATGTACCTGGGCAACACGCTCGGCATCATGACCAAGTGGGTGCTCGAGAACCGCAGCGAGTCGCCGGGGATCGAGGACGGCGACGTGTTCCTCAACAGCGACCCCTACGTGGGTAGTTCCCACCAGCAAGACACCGAGCTGACCTCACCGGTCTTCTGGGAAGGCGAGCTCTTCTGCTGGGTGGCCAACTCGGTCCACTACAGCGACGTTGGAGGATCCGGCCCCGGGGAGCTTCTGTCTGGACTCGCGCACCATCTGGGAGGACCCGCCGCTGCTTCCCGCCCTTGAAGCTGGTGGAGCGCGGGCCGGGTGCGGGCCGACATGGAGCAGCTGTGGCTGCGGCAGTCGCGAGTGCCGGCGACGGTCGGCGATGGACCTGCATGCGGCTCTGGCCGGCCTGACCGTCTCGCGGCAGCGCATCCTCAGGCTGCTCGAGCGCTACGGGGCCAAGACGGTCAAGGCGGTCATGAAGCGGACGCTGGACGCCGGGGAGAGGGCGCTTCCTGGAGAAGCTTGCGCATGCATCCCCGACGGGCGCTGGTCGGAGCGCATCTACACAGAGTCGGCCTTCCCCGGCGATGACGGCATCTACGTGAGCCAGGTGAACATCACGTAAGGAAGGCGACTACCTCTACGTCGACAACGAGGGGACTCGCCCCAGTTAGGGGCCATCAACAACACCTACGCCGGCTTCGTCGGCGCCGTTCTCGCCCGCTCACGCTCATGCTGGCCTACGACCTGGGCGGCGTCTGCGGCGGCCTGGCCCGGCGGGTGAAGTTCGACCCGATACCGGGCACCATCACCTGCGCCGACTACCCCGCGCCGGTCAGCGCCGCCGGGGTGTGCAACATGCCCATGGTGGTGGCGACCGCGACGGGCGCGGTGGCCAAGATGGTCGCCTGCGCCGACACGCCGCTGCGGGACAAGGCCATCGGCATCGCCGACGTTCACGCCTACGGGGGGTGGATCTTCAACGGCATCAACCAGCACGGCAAGTTCTTCATGGCCATGCATTCCGGGATGGCGCCTGGGGCAGTGCCCGCTTCGACCAGCCGGGACGGCATCGACACCGGTGGGCATCTACTGGGTGCCGGGCATGGAGGCCTCCAACGTCGAGGACAACGAGATGGCCTGGCCGGTGCTGACCCTCTACCGGCGCCAGAACCGGGCGAACGCCGCCGGCGCCGGGCCGCTACCGCAGCGGCGTGGGTGCCGAGGAGGCCTGGATCCTGCACGGCACCGACTCTCTCGACACCCAGATCTACAACAACGAGAGCTTCGCCAAGTGCCAGGGTCTGCTGGGAGGCAACCCCGGGCGGTCGAGCCTTCTTCCGGCTGAAACGGAACAGCGACGCCCGCGCTCGACTGGCCGCCGGTACCATCCCTCAAGAGCTGGACGGCCTGCTCGGGCGACGAGGTGCCCCTCTACTGGAAGGGAGCGCCTATCCAGTTGGACGCGGCCTCGGTGTGGGCTCTCAACCTTCCCAACTTCGCCGGCTACGGCGACCCGCTGGAACGGGATCCACTGCTTGTGGCCACCGACCTGGTCGAGGGGAAGCTATCGGCTGCAGAGGCGCTCGAGGTCTACGGGGTAGTGGACGGACCTGGGGCCCAGAGCGACACCGGGTCCATCGACCTCGCGGCTACCGCGGTCGAGCGAACCCGAGCGCAGGCGCGAACGACTGGACGCGGTTGCCCGGGCGACCGAGACCGGCGAGGGCCTGATGCGCGAGCGCGTGGTCATCAGTCATGATCTCAGCCTCGTTCGAACGGCGTCCGGGGCGCGCTACGTCTGTGTCTGCGGTCGCGACCTCGCGCCCGGTGATGCGAACTTCAAGCACGGCTGTGCGGTTACAGAGAGCCCCGTCGACGCCATCGGTCCCGGCTACACGTCGTTCGCGTCCGAGATGATGCGCCAGATGACTTTCAGAGAGTTCTTCTGCCCGGCGTGCGGCGCGCGGCGGGCTACCGAGGTCGCAAGGACCGGTGACGATTATCTGTGGGATGTTCAGGTGCGATTGTCAGAGGGGAGAGCGCAATGTTGCTAGAGGGTCGAGCGGCGATCGTGACCGGCGGGGCCAAAGGCATGGGCCGCGCCATCTGCGAACGCTTCGCCAAAGAGGGCGCCAGTGTGACCATCGCCGACATCAGCATGGCCGAAGCGGACCAGACGCTTGCCTTGGTCGAGGCGGCGGGTGGGCAGGGACTGGTGTGCAAGTGCGACGTCACCAGCAGTGCGCAGATCAAGGAGATGGTCGAAGCGACCGTCGCCGCCTTCGGCAGGCTCGACATCCTCGTGAACAACGCCGGCGCGGTAGTGGGTGCGCATGGAAAGCCGACCAACCTCACCGTGCTGACCGAGGATGCGTGGGACCGCGTGGTCGATCTCAACCTCAAGGGCGTCTTCCTGTGCAGCAAGGAAGCAGTGCCCCATATGAAGGCCGGGGGCTACGGCAAGATCGTGAACGTGTCGTCCCTGGGGGCCATCAGCCCGCCCTCCCCGCACCCGCACTATCACGCGGCGAAAGCCGGGGTGCTGGGTCTCACCTATGACATGGCCGCCGAACTCGGCCCCCACAACATCTACGTCAATGCCATCATGCCGGGACCCATCCGTACCCCGTTCTTCGATGAGATCGTGGAAGGCAAGACCATCGAGGAGGCCGAGGCCTTCTTCACCTACATCGGCAACCTTGCTCCCTTGGGTCGCATGGGCGAGCCGGACGACATCGCCAAGGCGGCGCTCTTCCTGGCTTCCGACCTGTCCTCGTATGTGACCGGCGCGGTCCTCCCGGTGACGGGCGGCCTGCCTCTCCCGGCCCAGCACCATCTGAAGTAGGGGATCGAAGCATGGCACAGCAGACCACCAACAACGACACCGCCCCGACCGCTCCGCAGAGGGTGCCCGTCACCTGCAAGATCCTTCGGGTCGACCTCACCACCGGCAAGGTCTCCACCGAGGAGAAGGACGAGCGCTACTACCGCAAGTGGCTGGGCGGCTCCGGCATCATCTCCGAGGTCCTCCTACGGGAGCTCCCCGCCGGAGTCGATGCCCTGGGCCCCGAGAACAAGCTGGTGTTCGCCCTCAGTCCCATAACCGGGACCGTCCGTCTACGCGACCGGGCGCAACGGCGTGGGCGCGAAGTCGCCGCTCAGCGGAGGTATCGCCCTGTGTCAGGTGGGCGAGTACTGGGGCGCGGAGTTGCGGAAGGCGGGCTATGACGTCCTCATCGTCGAGGGCAAGGCGCAGAAGCCGGTCTACCTCTCGATCAAGAACGGCGACGTAGCTGTCCGTGACGCCTCGGCGGTCTGGGGGATGCGCACCAAGGAGACGCAGGCGGCCATCCGGGCCGACCTGGGAGACGAGCGGGTCCGGGTGGCCATGATCGGTCCCGGTGGCGAGAACCTGGTGCCCTTCGCCTGCATCATGAACGGGCCCTTCGACGCCGCCGGCCGCGGGGGACTGGGAGCCGTCATGGGCTCCAAGAATCTCAAGGCCATCGCCGTGCGCGGCACCGGCCGCCCGCGCGTGTTCGACCGCGAAGGCGTGAAGGCCATCAACTCGTGGCTGCTGCACCAGCATTGGGCGAACTTCTGGTTGCAGCAGGTGCTGGTGGAGTACGGCACCGGGGGCCCCGAGATGGAGGGGATGGAGACCATCGGCCATCTCCCGGTGCACAACTGGCGGGGCGCCTCGTTCCCAGGGATCAAGAACATCCACGGCGGGGCGATGAAGGAGAAGATGAGCGTCGGCAGCCAGGAAGGCTGCTACGGGTGCCCACTTCGCTGCAAGAAGCGGCTGCGGTCCGGCGCTCCCTACTTCTGTGACGAGGCTTACGGCGGGCCCGAATACGAGGCCATGTGCGGACTGGGCAGCAACTGCGGGGTCGACGATGTGGAGGCGGTGGTCAAGGCCAACGAAGTCTGCAACGCCAACTCCCTGGACGTCATCTCTGCGGGAACCACGGTCTCGTTCGCCATGGAGTGCTTCGAGAAGGGCCTGCTCACCCTCGAGGACACCGGTGGGCTCGATCTGCGCTTCGGTAACGGCCAGGCGCTGGTGCAGTGCTGCGAACTCATCGCCAAGCGGGAGGGCATCGGGGCCCTGCTCGCGGAGGGCTCCAAAAGGGCGGCAGCCAAGATCGGCCGGGGAGCCGAAGCGCTTTCGGTGGAATTCAAGGGCGTCCATCCGGGGATGCACGAACCCCGCCGCCTGCCCGCCTTCGCCCTGGGCTTCATGGTGAACCCCAACGGCGGCGACCACTGCGCCAACGTCCACGACGACCTGTTCGCCTCCGAACACGGCATGCAGGACTTCCACAGCCTGGGTTTCTACGAGACCGTGCCCTTTGAGGACCTCGGCCCGTACAAGGTGGGCCTCTTCCACGTGGGCCACGTCCGCGAGTTCCTCAACGATTGCCTGCTCCTCTGTCATCTGGCCTTCGTGGGCCTGAACTTCGACACCCCGGTGGAGATCCTTCGGCAAGGTCACGGGGTGGGACGTGGGTGTCGCCGAGCTGATCCGAAGCTGCGATCGCATACAGACCGCGGCCCGCCTGTTCAACGTCCGCCAGGGGCTGAGTGCGGCGGACGACGCACTGCCCGCCGCGCTTCCTCGAGCCCAAGACGAACGGTCCCTACGTCGCCCCGCTCGATCCCGCGAAGATGGAGGCCGCCAAGAAGTACTACTACACGCTGATGGGCTGGGACGAGGACGGCGTGCCCCTACCGGAGAGGGTGGAGGAACTCTACATCTATGACTGACAGGAACGAACATGACTGACAGGAGCGGTGCCATCGCCGTCAAGCAGCAACGCATCGACGAGGATGCGTTCATGGCGAAGCGCAAGGAGGTGCTCGCCCTCTGGCCCACCGGCAAGGAGGTCGACCTCGAGGAGGCGGTGGCCTACCAGAAGGCCTTGCCCGACAACAGGCGCTTCCACAAGATCCTCCAGCGCTTCCACGAAGAGAAGAAGCTGACCCTCTTCCCGCGGCAGGGCACTCCCCTGGTCGACGACGAGATCGCGCTGATCCGCTCCCTCAACGACCTCGGCATCTATCTCATCCCGTTCACCACCGACAGCTACACCCGCAACCTGCAACTGGACAAGGTGGAGCGGGGGCTTGAAGAGAGCATCAAGACCGGCAGGCCGGCCCTCAACGGCTACCCGATCATCAATCACGGGGTCAAGACCAACCGCAAGGTGGTGGAAGCTACTGAGGGCGCCCTCGACCCGCGCTCGTCACGCATCGGCCAGGCCCTCGTCGCGGAGATAGCCTTCGCCTCGGGCATGACGGCCATGCCCAACAGTTTCTTCGGCTGGATCGCGGGCTACGACAAGAAGGCCACCGTCGAGGAGTGCATCGAGACCGCGCAGTACTCCGGGCGGCTCATCGGCTACTACGCCGACCAAGGGGTGATCATCACCACCGATTGCCACGGCTGGCTACCCAATTTCGTCATCCCCATGAGCGTCAACATGGCCACCCAGATCATCGAGTCGCTGATATCGGCCGAGCAGGGGGTCAAGAGCGTCTTCCCTCAGGTGAATCTCCAGGGCTGCCTGGCCCAGGATCTGGGCGACATGCGCGTGCTGCCCAAGTTGATGAGGCAGTATCTCGACCGCTTCGGGTACACCGACGTGACGATCCCCGGCGTGTTCGCGAGCCAGTCGCCTCTCTTTCCCTTCCCCCAGGACTTGGGGAGCGCTTTCGGCTACATCGGTTACACGGCGACCGTCGCCGCTCTGGGCGGGGTCAACGTCGTGGGGATGAAGACGGTGGACGAGGCCGCCGGTGTGCCCAGCATGGACTCCCATCGGCAGAGCTACCTGGCGGCTCAGTGGATCTTCGGGGTCATGGAAGGCCAGGAGTTCGAGGTCGACAACGCCGCCATCCGCCAGGAGGAGGAAGTCGCGGCCGCAGAGGTCACGGCCATCCTGGACAAGGTGCTGGAAATGGGGGCGGGCGACATCGCCGTCGGCACTGTCAAGGCTGTGGAGGCAGGGGTGCTCGACTCACCCATGTCCATCAACATCCATGCCCAGGACAAGGTGCTCGGCATCCGCGACAGGAACGGCGCCTGCCGCTACCTCGAGTTCGGGAACCTGCCCATCCCGGAGGAGATCAAGGACTTCCACCGGCAGAAGGTGGCCGAGCGCGAAGCGGCCGAGGGCCGCACGTTGGATTACTACGCGGCCATCGACGATTTCTGGGCGATCAGCAAGGGCAGATTGAAAGGTCTTCCGGGCCGACGTTGATGACGCAGTCCATACCAGCAGAGGTCGACGTGGTGATCGCCGGTTCTGGGGCGACAGGCTTGGCCGCGGCCGTGACCCTCTGTGAGGGTGGGGCATCCGTGGCGCTGTTCGAGAAGCAGCGGTCACTCGGGGGCTCCTCCAACTTCTTCCACGGCACCTTCGCGGTGGAGAGTCACCTGCAGCGCGAGCAGTACATCGACTATAGCCGCGACGACGCGTTCACGAACATAATGGAGTACAGCCATTGGAGGGCCGATGCCCGTTTGGTGCGGACCGTAGTCAACGAATCGGCGGCGACCATCGCTTGGTTGCGGGACCAAGGTGTGGAATTCACCGGCCAGATGGCCAACATGCCCGACACTCCCCGTACCTATCACGTGGTCAAGGGCGACGGCCAAGCGGTGGTCAGGGCCCTCGCGACCCGAGCCAAGAGCTTGGGTGCGCAGATCCTGCCGGGAACGCCGGTTGTGGCCCTGACCAAGGGAGCCGGCCGGATCTCGGGGGCCACGGTGGACGCTGACGGCCGCGAGGAAGAAGTGGCGGCCAAGGCGGTGATCGTGGCCACAGGCGGCTACGTGAACAACAGGGAGTGGATCAAGAAATACACGGGGCACGACCTCGGCGTGGACCTCATCGCCGTCGGTAACACCGGCAAGATGGGAGATGGCATCCGGATGGCCTGGGAAGCCGGTGCCGCCGAGGACGGGATCGAAGCCCTCCAGCTGATTCGGGTGGCGCCGGTGGGCCCGGAATTCGCGATGGGCAACGATCTCGAGGTCGTGGCGATGCAGCCCGACCTCTACGTTGATGCCCACGGCCGGCGCTTCTGCGGCGAGAGCGTGGCCTTCTACGACACGAATTCGGGAAACGCGAACGCACGATGCAGCGGCGACGGCTTCACTTTCAGCGTGTTCGACGATTCGATCCTCGAGCGTGTCCTCGAGGGCGGTATCGACAGGGGTCTGAGCATCCATATCCCCCCCGGTTACAGGCCGGGGAACGTGCGAAAAGAATTGGCCGCGGCGATCGCCGGGGGCAGCAAGGAAGTCTTTGCCGCCGATTCGGTGGAGGAACTGGCCCGCGCGATCAGCGTGGACCCGGCCGTCTTCCGGTCCACGGTGGACGAATACAACGACTGTTGTGCGCGAGGGCACGACGCGCTGTTCGCCAAGCCTGCCAGGTTTCTTCGCCCCCTGGTCGGTCCCCGGTACTACGCGGTCAAGGCGCGCACCGTCTGCCTGGGGACGATGGGTGGCGTCAGGATTAACGAGAACATGGAGGCGCTGAACGAACAAGGGCATCGCGGTCCCGGGGTTGTATGCTGGAGGATATGATGCGGGGGGGATGTTCGGCGATAGCTATCCCATCAGGGATTCCTCAGGTCTATCGTCCGCCTTCGCCCTCAACTCCGGGCGGATCGCCGGAAGGAACGCGCTGAGGTACATAGGGCGATGAGACTGGACGGCAAGGTAGCCATAGTCACCGGGGGAGGGACCGGGATCGGCCGGGCCGTGGCCGAGCGCTTCGTCCTGGACGGCGCCTACGTGTGCATCACCGGCCGTCGGGCGGACGTGCTGGAGCGGACAGCAGAAGCGCTGCCTGCCGGCCGCGCGAAGATCTGCCCCGCCGACGTCTCCGATGCCGCGGCGGTCACCCGGATCGTCGAGACTGCGCTGGAGTTCGGCCGCGGGCTGCACGTGCTCGTGAACAATGCCGGCATGGAGCAGCCGATGGCCGGCGTGGTAGACCTCGACCCCGCTGTGTGGGATCGGGTGATCGAAGTCAACCTTACCGGTCCGTTCCTCATGATGAAGGCCTCCATCCCCCACATGATCGATGCGGGCGGCGGCTCCATCATCAACATCTCGTCGCTTGCTGGGCTGGTGAGCCCTCCCGGTCTTCCGGCCTACTGCGCCTCCAAAGGCGGCTTGATCAACCTGTCGAAGCAGGTGGCGGTCGACTACGGTGCTCGCGGGGTGCGCTGCAACGTGGTATGCCCCGGAGCGACCAGGACCGAGATGATCGAGAATGCCATGACTCCGTTCGCCGAAGCCTGCGGGCTCACGGTGGACGACGTGCTCGCCACCTTCTCGCGGGACATCCCCCTGAAGCGGGTGTCGAGCCCCGACGAGATCGCAGGGCTCTGCAGCTATCTGGCCAGCGACGACTCCAGCTTCCTCACGGCGGCCGTGATCCCTCTGGACGGTGGGGCGGTCGCCGTCGACGTGTCGGGAGCGGCCATAAACCAGTTGGCGGCCCAGCATGGGCTCGCGGGCAACACTGGGGGAGCCTGAAGGTGGCAATCACGGTCAAAGTGGTCGGCGACCTGCGCAGGTTCGCAGAGAGCGAGACGGTCGAGCTCGAAGCGGGCCACGCCGGTGGATGCAGCCTGGGGATCGCCGTCGGCGAGTTGGTCCGGCGCAATCCCCGGCTTGCGAAGCGAGCTGTTCGACGGAATGGGCCGGCTCAAGTACACGTCTCTACTCGTCCTCAACGGCCAGACCGCTGCCTGGCCGCAGGACAAAGACAAGCCCATCGAAGACGGGGCAGAAGTGGTGCTGACGAGGTTCTACAGCGGCGGATAGCGTGGGTTGGAAAGGGAGGACGGGGGCGTCGAAAGGAGGGACGCAAGAGGACGAGCACGCTAGTGTCGACTTGGTGAAATCCCGGGTCTTGTATGGCCGGGGGAGGCAAGAAACAGGGAGGGAATGATGGAAGAAGATGTCAAGAAGGTCAGTCGCCGAGAATTCCTCAAGTACGCAGGCATCAGCGGGGCGGCTGTAGTGGTGGGTGGCGGGCTCGGCGGCGTGCTTGCCGCCTGCGGCGATGAAACCACCACGACCACCGCGGCGACCACGGCGACCACGAGCGGCCCGTCCACCACCGCTGCGACGACCGCGACGACCACCGCCGCGACCACGGTCACCACCGGCGCGGCTGCGATGGAGACGCTCAAGATCGGCGCCATCCTGTCGCTGACGGACTGGTACTCCGTGGTCGACGCTGCCGACAAAGTGGACCTCGAGTACGTCGCGCAGATGATCAACGACGACGGCGGTATCAAGGTCCAGGGCAAGGCCTACAAGGTGGAGTTGGTCATTGAGGACGGCAAGAGCTCGCTCGACGGCAACACCGCCGCCGCCACCAAGCTGGTCTTGGACGAGAAGCTTCAGCTCGTGGTCGGCCCGGGAGCGTTCTTCAACCTGGCCACCACCCCGATCTTCGAGCAGAACAAAGTCCTGCACGTCGCCAACTACAACGGTCTCAACCCTGCCGAGATGAACGCGGACACTCCGTACGCGTTCCTGGGTCTGGACCCGATCACCCAGCATTCGACCACTCTGAAGGCCCTCCAGCAGTACTATCCCGACATCAAGACCGTGTCCTTGGCCTCCGAAGACGCGACGTTCCCGTCCTTTGAGCCGCACTTCTGGCTGTCGTCGATAGGGCCGGTATGACCCTCGCGGGCGATCCGGTGCTCTTTGCCACCAACGCTGAGGACTATAACCCTGTCGCTTCCGCGATCATGGCTCAGAACCCGGACGCCGTGTGGTTGGCCATCGGCATCGACCCGTCCTTCTTCGGCATCATCAAAGGGCTGCGCACGCTGGGCTATGAAGGGCCTATCGGCTTCCCGATCGATGCACCGTCGGCGGTTGCCGCCCTCGGGAGCGCAGCGACCGGTCTCGTCGGCGTCCTCAGCAAGCAACTCGCAGACCCGAACATAGCGGCGCCGATGAAGAGACTGCTGGAGATGGGCGATCCCAACCGGCACGTGTTCGGTCTGGCGCCCAACGCCCTCTATCTGCTCAAGCATGCTATCGAGGCTGCCGACAGCCTGGACCCGACCACCATAGCGAAGAAGTGGGAAACGCTGACCAGCCTCCCCACGCTCTACGGTGACGGATTCCCGAGCGGGAATCAGCTGTACGGTCTGACGAACCATGCCTGGGCCAATCCGATCCCGGTGTGCCTCGTCAACGACGGTCAGGTGGAGTACAAACCCTGGATCATTCCGGACGTGACCCCGTAGCGGCAGACAGCTAGCTGACGCGGCAAGACGAGCCGGCTGGTGCGGGCAGGTTGCACCGGTCTCGCACCGGCCGGCTCCTTGTCAGCGTGAACGATCAAGACCGATTCGACTGATTGAAAGCGAAGCGATGGTAGTTCAGACAGTGATCAACGTGGTCCTGCTCTCGGTGGTCTACATCCTCATGGGCATCGGATTCGCGTTCATCCTCAACCTGCTGGGGATATTCAACCTGGCCCACGGCGCCATCTTCATGGCCTCCTCCTACGGCTGCTACCTGCTGGTGGTCAGGGCCGAGCTGCCGGGATTCGTCGCCTTCCCTCTCACCGTACTCGTAGCCGCGGCGTTCGGAGTCTTCGTGGAGAGGTTCCTGTTCAGGCCCATGAAGGCCGATTTCAACCGCACGATGATGGTCTGTATCGCTCTCTCCACCATCCTCGTCACCACCTTCAATCTCTTTCTGGGCACCAAGGTGCTCGCCATCCCCTCGTTCATCGAAGGGACGACGGGCATAGGCCCCTACCGAGTGCAGACCGACAGGATCCTGGCTTTCGGCATCGGTGTGGCGATCCTGGTGGCGATCATCCTGTTCGTCGATCGCTCGCGCTGGGGAGCCCAGATGCAGGCGGTCACCCAGAACAGGGAAGGCGCCGCCCTGCAGGGGATACGCTTCAGCCGGGTGGCCATGATCGCCGTCTCGGTCGGTTTCGGGCTGGCGGCGGTCGCCGGGGTGTTCATGGGGTCGTTGTACAACCTCACTCCGTTCATGGGCGACATCACGCTCATCAAGGTGCTGATGCTCGTCATCCTCGCCGGAGTGGGCAGTTTCAACGGCATCTTCTACGTGGGGGCCCTTCTGGGCGTGCTCTACGGCGCGCTGCCCGTCGTCCTTTCGGGGGCTGTGGTCGACGCGTTCGCGTCGATCTTGGTGCTCGCACTACTGGTGATCAGGCCGCAAGGGTTCTTCGGCCATGAGTGAGGCAAAGGAAGTCTTGGTGGAAGTCGAGGAGCCGGTGGTGAAGGGGGAGGCCACGGGGGCCAAGTCGCGGCGCTGGGCCGGCAGGGGCGGTGTGGGATTGATCGTCGTCGTGCTGGCGTTGCTCCCGCTGGTGATCTCCGGCTCGTACTACATGCACGTCCTGATCCTCGCCTTCGTCTACACGGTCGTTTCGGGAGGATTCCGGACCATATCCATCTCAGGGCAGTTCAACATCGCTCAAGGGGCCTTCATGGGTATCGGCGCCTATGCGGCAGCGATACCTTCGGTCTGGCTGGGTTGGCCGCCGTGGGTGACCATACCCTTGGGGGCCGTGGCGGCGACCATCCTCGGCGCGCTCATCGCCTACCCGTTCGCCCGTTTACGCGCGGTGTACTACGCCATGGGAACGCTCTTTCTGGGCTACGTGGTCATAAACCTGATCACGGCGGGCGGAAAGACGACCGGTATGAGCACCGGACTGGGCGGGGTGCAACCGCTGTTCAGTTCCCGTACTTCGTACTACTATCTGGGACTCGGTCTGATGCTGGTCAGCCTGGTCTGCATGTACAGGTTCGAATTCAGCCGCATAGGTGTGAGGATGAAGGCGGTGGCGCAATCCCACCAAGTGGCGGCGAGCGTCGGCATAGGGGAAAGGCGTAATCGCGTCCTGGCGGTGGCGTTCGGCAGCCTTCTTCACCGGTCTCCTGGGCGCCTTCTACTGCCATTACCAGGGAGTCGCCTCACCCAGCAGCTACGGTCTGGGCGCGACGCTCTGGATCATCATGTACGTCCTCGTCGGGGGGCTTTACAGCTTCTGGGGACCCGCGGTCGGCGTCGGCATCCTCTTGATCATCCCCGAGTTCTTCTTCCGCGACTTGAAGGGCTATCTTCCCTACGTCACGGCGGCCATCCTGCTCATCATCGCTTTCACCATGCCCAACGGGGTGGTCGGGCTGGTGAACACGGTCGAGGGCGAGAGTGTCGCGCCGGGGTCGCGAGGAGGGGGTGAGCGGCGATGCTTCTTGAAGTCAGGGGCCTGGACAAGCAGTTCGGCGGATTGAAGGCGGTCAGCAGACTTCGACATCGACGTCGCCGAAGGCGAGATCGTCGGACTCATCGGTCCGAACGGGGCCGGCAAGTCGACCGTCTTCAACCTCATCACCGGGGTCATCCGTCCGAGCGGCGGCACGGTCAAGTTCCGCGACGAGGACATCACCAACAAGTCGCCCGAACATGTGGCGGCGCTGGGCATCGGCCGCACGTTCCAGCTTAACCCCCTGTTCGCCGATTTCACGGTCCTCGAGAACGTGACCTCCTCGTTCGAACTGCACCCTCACTCGAGCCTGGTGGACATCTTCTTCAACACTCGGAAGTACCGCCGCAACGAAGCCTTCGTCCAGGAGAAGGCCCACGAGATACTGGGGCTGCTGGGCATCGCGCACGAGGCCGACGAGCTGGCGAGGAACCTCGCCCACGGCCATCAGAAGATGCTCGGAGTGGCCCGCGCTCTGGCCACGAAGCCCACGCTCCTCTTGCTCGACGAACCTCTGGCGGGGATGAACCCGGAGGAGATCCAGCACAGTCTCGACGCCATCCGCGGCATGCGTGACAACGGCATCACCGTGCTCATCGTGGAACACAACATGCAGATCCTCAATCTCTGCGACCGCGTGGTGGTCATCAGTTTCGGCCAGAAGATCTGCGAGGGACTGCCGGACGAAGTGAGGGCCAATACGGAAGTCATCTCCGCCTACTTTGGAGCTGACTATGTTTGCTGAGCTGCGAGACATATCCGTCTACTACCGCAAGTCGATGGCCATCAAGAACGTCACGATCAGCGTGCCCGAGGCAGGCGTGGTGAGCATCATCGGCGCCAACGGCGCCGGCAAGAGCACCATCCTCAAGTCCCTTGTCGGCCTCGTGCCCATCCAGAGCGGCGACATCCTCTTCGATGGCGAGAGCATCACCGGGCTGGAGACCGCCGATCGGGTGAAGAGGGGCATCGTCCTCGTTCCCGAAGGGCGGCAGCTGTTCCCCTATCTCTCCGTGGCCACCAACCTCAAGCTGGGGGCGACTCTTCGTAGGGACCGGGCGGGCATCGCCGAGTCCTTCGAGTACGTCTTTCAGCTGTTCCCCCGCCTCAAGGAGCGATTGAAGCAGAATGCGGGGACTCTCAGCGGCGGGGAGCAGCAGATGCTCGCGATCGGGAGAGGTCTGATGGCCGATCCTCGGCTCCTGTGCCTTGACGAACCGTCGGTGGGTCTCGCCCCCATCGTGGTGGAACAGGTGGGTGAGGCCATCAAGGACATCAACGCCCGCGGCATCAGCGTGCTTCTGGTGGAACAGAACGCCCACCTGGCGCTGGGCGTGTGCCAGACCGGCTACGTGCTGGAAGTGGGCAAGGTGGTGCTCGAGGGCGACCGCGGAGACCATCAGGTGCAGCGAGATAGTGAGAAGGGCCTATCTGGGCGGGTGAACCCATCGCCTGCCTGGCGGCACTGAGCAGTAGCCCGCGATACCGATACCAAGGAGCGACTCGAGAACATGGTAATAGTCACCGCCAAAGTGCGCCTTCAGCCGGGAACGAGCGAGAGATTCCTCGAGGCAGTCCGTGTCATGCAGCCCCAGGTGATGAACGACCCGGGAGCGATCCAGTATTCGCTGCACCGCTCCGCGGACGATCCCGACACGTTCATCTTCTACGAGCGGTATGAGAGCGAAGAGGCCTTCGCCTATCACCTGTCGACCGGGCATTTCAAGTCCTGTCGCGGGACGATCGACCCCCTGATGGCGGCGCCTCCGGAGCTCGGGACCTGGGCGGAAGTGCTCTAGGCCACCTGCGGCAGGCGACACACGAGGAGGTGCGCGATGGCTGACCCTACGATGATCCCCTTCAACCCAGTAGTGCCGTTCCACGGCGACGTCAAGAGTTTCGCGATGCTTGGGCCTATCCAGGGGCCCATGGAATACGACGGATGGCGCGAGGAGGCCCAGTCCTGGAAGGAGGGCGCCTACCTGGGCGCAGCGTTGGGGATATCCCCCATCTACACGGTCAAGGGCCCCGACGCCGAGCGGTTCTTCAGCGAGAACTTCGTCAACGACTTCGCCTCGCTGGAGGTGGGCGGCTTCCGGCACGGGATCATGTGCGACGAGCGCGGTCGCATCATGATGGACGGCGTGGTGATGCGCACCGCTGTCGATGAGTTCTATACCTGCTGGCTCTTCCCGTACATCGACTACGCGCTGTCCAAAGGCTCGTACGATGCCGTGGGCGACAATCTGTACGGACGGCGGTTCCTCTTCCAGGTCGCAGGTCCACGCTCCTTGGAGGTCTTAGAGCGCGCGGCAGGAGCAGACCTGCACGACATCAAGTTCGGCCGACACCGCCTGGCGAACATCGGCGGCGCCGAGGTGCGGATCTTCCGCCTGGGCATGGCCGGATCGCTGGCGTATGAGGTCCACGGGGACGTCCCCGACGGGCAGGAAGTCTTCAACGCCATCTGGGAAGCGGGGCGCGGCCTGGGTCTCAAGAAGCTGGGCCAGGTGGCCTACATGCTCAACCACACCGAGGACGGCTTCCCCAGGCCTACTACCACTTCCCCTACCCGTGGTACGAGGATCCCGGTTTCGCCGCCTATCTGGATGCGCGTCCTGGAGCGGGGTGGATGAACTTCATGCCGCGCCTGCTGGGCAGCATGGGGGACGACATGCAGGCTCGCTACGTCACGCCGTTCGACACAGGCTGGGAGAACCGGATCAAGTGGGACCACGAGTTCGTCGGCAAGCAGGCCCTGCAAGAGATGGCGAAAGGCCCGCGGCGCACGGTGGTCACTCTCGAGTGGAGCGCGGACGACGTCGCCGACGTGTACGCGTCGCAGTTCCGCGGCGAAGAAGTGACCTACGAGCCGATAGCCGACCGGCCCAACGACATACGCTACGACCCCGGCACGCTCGACCAGACAACCGGTCAGATCCGCACCTTCACCTACCATCAGGACAAGGTGCTCAAGGATGGGCGGGAGATCGGCTTCTCCTCGGGTCGCGCAGTCAGCCAGACCTACCATCGGATGATCTCGCTCGGCTTCATCGAGAGCGATCTGGCCACGCTGGGCACCGACGTCGTGGTGCTCTGGGGCAGTCCCGGATCGCGTCAGAAGGAGATCCGGGCCACGGTGGCCCGCTTCCCCTACCTGCAGGTGGAGCGCAACGATCATGTGGACGTGGAGAAGATCCCCCGGCTGACGTGATATTCACCGGGCGACAAGGTGGAGGGGAGATCCGTGGATGAGGCCGCTGCCATGCGGCTGACCATCGACGGTCGTGTCGTCGAAGCGCCCGCCGGCGCCAGCGTCTTGGACGCGGCGCTGGGGGCCGGTATCTACGTGCCGCATCTCTGCCACCATCCCGATCTTCCCCCGGAGGGGACGTGCCGGCTGTGCGTGGTGGAGATCGAGGGGTGGGAACGTCCGGTGGCCTCGTGTGAGACGCCCGCGACCGCCGGGATGGTGGTGCGCACCCAGTCGGACGAGATCGCCGCCCGGCGCCGGCTGGCGATGGAGCTGCTTCTGGTCGCGCATCCACCGGAGTGCGGCACCTGCGACAAGTACATGAACTGCGAGCTCCAGTCGCTCAAACAGTACCTGGGTGTCGAGGAGCTCAGCATCAAGCGCCGGGCCAAGCTATTGCCGGTGGACGCCACCAACCCGCTGTTCGTGTTCGACCCCAACAAGTGCGTGCTCTGCGGCCGCTGCGTCCGCGCCTGCTGGGACCTGCGCGACGTGCGCGTGCTGCACTACCGAAGACGAGGCGTCGAGCTCTGCATCTCCACTGCCGACGGCGCCCCGCTCGCCGATTCCGGGTGCCGCTTCTGCGGGGCCTGCGCCGAGGTGTGCCCGACGGGCGCCATCCAGGACAAGCCCGAGCTCATCGGGGAGAGGAACCGCAAGGCGGCGCTGGTGCCGTGCAAGAGCGATTGCCCGGCGGAGATCGACGTTCCCAGGTATGTGCGCTTCATCAGGGAGGGCGACCACCCGGCCGCCGCCGCGGTCATCCGCGAGAAGGTCCCGTTCCCCGGGGTCTTGGGCTACGTGTGCGACCACCCCTGTGAGGAGGGTTGCCGCCGGGCGGAGGTCAACGAAGCCATCGCCATCCGAGAGCTCAAACGCTTCGCCGCCGAACACGACGACGGCAGCATCTGGAAGGAGCGGGCGATCCCCAAGGACGACACCGGGAGTCGGGTGGCGGTGGTCGGCTCCGGTCCGGCCGGGCTGACCGCGGCGTACTGGCTCCGTCTCCAAGGTCACGAAGTCACCGTCTTCGAATCGCTGCCGGAGGCCGGGGGGATGCTGCGTTACGGCATCCCGGAATACCGGCTTCCGCGGGAGATGCTCGCCCGGGAGATCCGTGCCATCGAGGATGCGGGGGTGGCGATCGAGACCGGCGCCCGGATCGACTCGCTGGACGGCCTGTTCGACCAGGGCTATCACGCGGTGCTTGTGGCGGTCGGAGCCCACAAGGGGCAGAAGCTGCGGATCCCCGGAGCCGCCGGCGACGGGGTGCTGATAGGCACCGATCTCCTGCGCACGGTCAGCCTCGGCGAGCGCGTAGATGTCGGCGCGAGGGTGGTCGTGGTGGGCGGCGGGAACGTCGCCTTCGACTGTGCTCGGGTGGCCCGCCGGCTCGGGGCGCGCGAGGTGGCCACGGCCTGTCTGGAGTGCCGGGACGACATGCCGGCCGACGCCGACGAGATCCTGCAGGGCGAAGGCGAGGGAGTCTGCATCCGGCCCGCCCGCTCGGCGGTCCGCGTCCTTCGTGAGGGCGGGCGCGTGACCGGCGTGGAGTTTCTCGACGTGGCGAGCTTCTGCTTCGACGATCAGGGCGCCCCGCAGATAGAGACCATAGCCGGCTCGGAGCACGTGGTCCAGGCCGACACGGTGATTTTCGCCATAGGCCAGACGCCGGATGTACCCGAGGGTTTCGGCATCGACACCACCGAGCGCGGGCTGGTCGATCTAGACGCGTTCACTCTCCTCACGAGCCGCGAGGGCGTCTTCGCCGCCGGTGACGCGGTCTCCGGCATCGGGCTCCGTCATAAGGGCCATCGCGTCCGGCAGGAAGGCGGCCGTGGCCGTGGACAAGTTTCTGGGGGGCAGTGGCAGGATCGATCGAAGACTGGCTCCGGCGGTGGAGCCCGCGCGGTGTCTCGGTCGGGACGAGGGGTTCGCGGCCATGCGCCGCGCGGCGGACGTCTGCGTGATCCCCGAGGAGCTGGTGGACAACTTCTGCGAGGTGGTGGCCGGCATGGGCGAAGAGGAAGCCGGATACGAGTCGGCACGCTGCCTGCAGTGCGACCTGAGACTGAAGCTCCAGACGGTCAAGTTCTGGGGAAGCTACTAGGGAAAGGTGAGCACGATGAGCTCGATACCTGAACGCACGGACGTCGTCATTGCGGGTTCCGGAGCCACCGGGCTCGCCGCCGCGGTCACTCTCGCCGAGGGCGGGGCGAAAGTCGTCGTCTTCGAGAAGCAGCGGTCGTTGGGGGGGACGTCCAACTTCTTTCAGGGGACGTTCGCGGTGGAGAGCGACATGCAGCGCGAGCGCTACATCGACTACACGCGGGACCAGGCCTTCAAGAACACCATGGACTACAGCCATTGGATGGCCAATCCCCGCTTGGTCCGGGCCGTGATCGACGAATCGGGTTCCACCATCGGTTGGCTCCAGCAGCAGGGCGTGGTGTTCGTCGAAGCGACCATCAACATGCCCGATTCGCCTCTCACCTACCACGTGATCAGGGGCAAGGGCGAAGCGGTGGTCAAGGCTCTGGTCGACCGGGCCAAGGGCAAGGGTGTGCAGATCCTTTCCGGCGTCCCTGTCACTGCGCTCATCAAGCGGGACGGACGCATTGCCGGGGCGGTCGTGGACGACGAGGGCGAAGAAGTGGAAGTGGCGGCCAAGGCGGTCATCATCGCCACAGGGGGATTCGCCAACAACCGGGAGTGGATCAAGAAGTACACCGGCTACGATCTGGGGGTCAACCTGATTCCGGTGGGCAACACCGGCAAGACCGGCGACGGCCTGCGCATGGCCTGGGAAGCCGGGGCGGCGGAGGAAGGTGCGAGCACCATCGAGATGTTCCGCGTAGCTCCTGTGGGGCCGGAATTCGCCATGGGCTGTAACCTCGAACAGGCTGCGGCCCAGCCCGACCTCTGGGTGACGGCCCGGGGAGAGCGGTTCTGCGACGAGACCATCGGGTTCTACGACACCCCGGTAGGCAACGCTCAGGCCCGCTTCAAGGCCGATGGATACACCTTCAGCATCCTCGACGACTCCGTGATCGAGCGACTGACGGAGCACGGTCTCGACAAGGGTGTGGGGGTGGAGTTCCCTCCGGGCACCAAGCTGCTCGATCTGCGCAAGGAGATCCAGGCCGCGCTGGACCACGGGAGCAAGGAGGTCTTCCAGGCCGATTCGCTCGAGGATCTGGCGGCCCAGATCGGCGTCGACCCTGCGGCGTTGGGGGCCACGGTCAAGGAGTACAACGCCTCCTGCGCGCGGGGACACGACCCGCTCTTCGCCAAGGACCGCCGTTTCCTGCGGCCCCTGGTCGGCCCCCGGTTCTACGCTGTGCGGGGCCGCGCCGTGTTCCTGGGCACCATGGGCGGCATCAAGGTCACCGAACGGCTGGAAGTGGTGGACAAGAAGGACGTGGTCATCCCCGGTCTGTACGCCGGTGGCTTCGACGCCGGCGGGATGTACGGCGACAGCTACCCCATCAAGAGTTCGTCCGGCCTGGCCTCGGCGTTCGCGCTCAACTCCGGCAGGATCGCCGGCAAGAGTGTCCTGGCCTACCTGGGAGGAACCCCGGGGGTATCGTGGATGTTGACAAAAGCGGCTCCGAAGGCGAGAATATGGCAGTAGAATGCGGAACAGTGTTCAGTATACGGAACTAACAGCATACGGTGACGCCGTGCGGGCTGAGGGAAGATGCAGGCGGAAAGGGAGACAGAATGGCAACTGAGAGTCCTAACACCATCCCCGTGATCCAGGGAGCCATCCATCCGGATGCCGCCAAGGAGATCGGTTCCGTCGTGGTCATGACCGAGCGCCTCAAGAAGCTGAAGAGGGAGTGGGAGGACGCCGCGCCCCAGGTATACGTGGACGACACCCTGCTCTTCACCGAGTCCTGGAAAGAGACCGAGCAGATGCCGGTGGACTTCCGCTGGGCGAAAGCGTTCCAGAAGAGGATGGAGAACTGCGAGATCCTCATCCGCGACCCCGAGATCATCGTGGGCTCGTCCACCAAATTCATCCGTGGCAACAACACTCTCTGCGCCGTCAAGCCCCGCGAGATCCTGGCCATGTGCGAGAGCGGCAAGTTCGACCGCAAACTCAGCGACATCTCCTCCACGGTCATCGACCCTGAGGATCTCAAGAAGCTCACGGCCGACGCGGAGTACTGGGTGGAGCACATGAACCCGGTGAACCCCGTCAACGTCGCTCTGGAGGAGGAACTGGGCAAGGACCACTTCGACCTCCTCTTCGACCACGCGATGATCCTCGAGGGCCGGGGTGTCCGCGAGAATCCCGACCGCGGTCTGTTCCAGGGATACGGCGCCATGGGCGGCGGCGTGATCATGCTGTCCGGCGAGGTGCTCAGGCTCGGCTTCAACCACGTCATCGGTCTGGCCAAGGCCGAGATGGCCAAGATGAAGGCCGAGGGCGCCATGGAGCTCGGTGCGAGCTCGAACGCCCTGCGCAAGTGGTACCTGCTCAAGTCCATCATCATCATGTTCGAGGCCACCATCACCTTCGCCAGGCGGCACGCCGTTCTGGCTCGGGAACTGGCCGAGAAGACCGCCGACCCCGTCCGCAAAGCCGAACTCCTGAAGATCGCCGATGCCTGCGAGCACGTCCCCGCCGAACCCCCCCGCGACTTCTGGGAAGCCGTCCAGTCGGTGCGCTTCATGCATCTCGCCGCCTGGAAAGAGAGCCCCGAGCGGGCCGAAGTGGGCATCGGACGGATCGACCAGTTCTGGTATCCCTACTACAAAGCCGACAT
The DNA here is from genome assembly GCA_963822135.1 of uncultured Actinomycetota bacterium. Taxonomy (GTDB): domain Bacteria; phylum Actinomycetota; class Thermoleophilia; order RBG-16-64-13; family RBG-16-64-13; genus CAIQPS01. The sequence goes on from CAWGGI010000010.1 coordinate 217,379, forward strand.
CGAGAGCGGCAAGCTCACCCGCGCGCAGGCGGCCGAACTCATCGGGGCCATGTGGCTCAAGATCCGTGAGGTCGAGAACCTGGTCACCATCAAGCGCGAGCACCGCGCGGCCCCCGGTAGCCAGCTGCCGAACGTCACCCTGTGCGGCCGCGACAAGGACGGCAACGACCTCACCAACGAGTTGTCCTGGATGATCCTGGAGGTCATGGCCCAGGTCCATCTGTCCGAGCCGGCCGTCTACGTCCGCTACCACGAGGACCAGGACGAGACCTTCATCATCCACGCGCTCAAGTGCAACCGCGAATTCGGCGGCGGCAATCCTGCGTTCCTCAACGACGAACTCGGTACCCGGCGCTACCTCGACCGGAACGTGCCGATAGAGGACGCCTGCAATTGGAGCGCCAGCGGCTGCCTGGGCTACCACCTGGAGAGCTCGGAGCACATGGCCGGGGCCGTCAACCTGGTACAGGCCAAGGTCATGGAGGTCACCCTCCACGACGGGTTCGACCCGCGCACCGGCAAGCAGGTGGGTCTGCACACGGGCGACCCGAGGAACTTCACCTCCATCGAGCAGGTGTACGAGGCCTTCCTCAAGCAGGAGGACTACTTCGCGGAGAAGATGCGCGACCACTACTTCATCTGGTGGACCACCGAGATCGCCAACAGCCCCATGAGCGGGCTGCGCGCCGGCATGCTCTTCCGCGACTGCATCCCCGCGGGGCTCGCCTCACGCGAGGGCGGCTGCCGCTATCCCGAGGGCAAGGCCTCCTGGGTGGGCGACAAGGGCGTCTGCGACTGCGCGGACTACATGGCCGCCATCCAGCACTTGGTCTTCGACGAGAAGAAGGTCACCATGGCCCAGTTGCTGGACGCCATGGATGCGAACTGGGAGGGTCACCAGGACATCCGCCAACTCTGCGCGAACGCGCCCAAGTACGGCAACGACAACGACTACGTCGACGACTGGTACGTCCGGGTCGCCCGGGACACACAGGCCATCCTGCTGAGCCGCCCAGACCCCATCACCGGGGCGAAGCCCATGCTGTTCAAGGGTGCCGCGGCCGGGCACGTGACCCAGGGCAAAGCGGTCGGGGCGATGCCCAACGGCCGTTACGCCGGTACTCCCATCTATGATGCCGGCACCTCCCCCATGCCGGGCGGCGACGTCAACGGTCCCACCGCTCTCATCCTGTCGGCCACCAAGTACCCGATCGCGTACGAATGCGCGGGCGTGGCCCACAACATGAAGTTCTCCAAGGCCGTGCTCAACACCCCCGAGAAGCTGGCCAAGGTGGCCTCTCTCATCAAGACCTACACCAAGCGCGGCGGGTGGCACATCCAGTTCAACATCCACAGCGCAGAGGAGCTCATGGAGGCCCGCAAGGAGCCCGCGGCCCACAAGGACCTGCTTGTCCGGGTGGGCGGCTACAGCGCCTACTTCGTCGATCTGCCGCCGGAACTCCAGGACGAGATCGTCGAGCGGACGATGCATGAGGTAGGTTGATCCTGACCCCCTTCGGAGCGCCGCCCCAGGGCGGCGCTCCGGCGTCTTTTTCCGGGTAAGTGAGGAGCGAGTCGGAGTGAGCGGTTTGGCCCAAGTCACAGGTACGGTCTTCAATATCCAGCGGTACAGCATCGACGACGGACCGGGCATCCGCACGACCGTGTTCCTGAAGGGGTGCCCGCTCGCCTGCGTCTGGTGCTCCAACCCGGAGTCCCAGAACCATGCCCCCGAGCTCATGCATCGGGAGTCCCTCTGCAAGCGCTGCTACCGGTGTGTGGCCGCGTGCCCGATCGCGGCGATCAGTGTCGGCTCCGACGGCGTGGTCATCGACCGCGACCTGTGCGACGCATGCGGGGAATGTGTGAAGGCGTGCCCACACGGCGCCATGCAGATCACCGGCAGGGAGATGTCGGCCGACGAGGTCTTCGAGGTCCTCAAGCGCGACGCCGACTTCTATCGTGACTCCGGCGGCGGGGTCACCGTGTCGGGGGGAGAAGTCCTGCTTCAGGCTGACTTCGCTCGGGCCATCCTCGAGCTCTGCAAGGAGGCCGGCTTCCACACCTGCGTCGACACCTCCGGGCAGGGCAGCACAGAGGGGCTCAAACGGCTTGTCCCGTACGTGGACCTGTTCTACTTCGACATCAAGCACCTCGACCCGCGCGTCCACCGGGCCGAGACCGGTATCAGCAACGAGAACATCCTGCGCAACTTCGCCGTGGTCGCCACGAGTGGCGTGCCCCTGGCGGTGCGCGTCCCCGTGGTCCCAGGCTTCAACGACACGGTGGACGCCATCGCCGACATCGCGGACTTCGTCGCCACCCGGGTGCCGGGCGGTACGGTGCATCTGCTGCCGTATCATCGTTACGGACAGCAGAAGTACGCCATGCTCGGTCTGGACTACGAGCTGGATGCGGCGGAGACGCCATCACAGGAATTCATGAGGGCCGCCTGCAAGATCGTGGAGTCGCGGGGGCTCGAATGCGAGGTGGCCGTCTAGCCGGCACGAACACCTCGGCCGGGATTGCGGCCGGGTGCCGAGGCCGGGAGCACGACCGATAGCGATAGGGGGACCGATGGACCATTTGGGCACTGTGATCACGGGAACGGTGGGCGTCGACGCTCATGTCATCGGCACCAAGGTCATCTCCCGGGCTCTGCGTGACGCCGGCTTCAAGGTGGTCGAACTTGGGGCTCAGACCCCTCCCGAGGAGTTCATCATGGCCGCCCAGGAGACCGCTGCCGACGCCATGCTCATCAGCTCCCTGTACGGCATGGCCGAGCTCGATCTGGAAGGCTTCCGGGACAAGTGCACCGAGGCCGGTCTGGAAGACATCATCCTCTACGTGGGCGGCATCCTGGGCGTGTCGCGGCGCGATTTCGCGACGGACGAAGCCACGTTCAAGGCGATGGGCTTCGATCGGGTCTATCCACCCGAAGCTGATATCCGCGCGGCCATCGAGGATCTCAAGGGCGACCTCCGGCGCGTGCAGGCCGGGCGCGGTTGAGGCCGGGCCGAGGCGCGGGGCGAGAGGCGGGGTAGAGGCGGCATCGTGACAGACACCCGGCTGTTCGTCGACTTCGGCAGCACTTTCACGAAACTGGTGGCCTTCGACCTTGAGGCCGAACAGCTTCTCGGACGCGCCCAGGTGCCATCCACGGTGGAAACCGACATCACCGTCGGTTTGGAGCAGGCCTTCGCACTGCTGGCCGAGACCGTGGAGTTCGGCGAGGAGGAGCGCCGGAGGACCGTGGCCTGCAGCAGCGCTGCGGGTGGCCTGCGGGTGGTCTGCGTGGGGCTGGTGCCGGAGTACACCACCGAGGCCGGCCGCCGAGCTGCGCTCGGGGCCGGCGCCAAGCTGGTGGGGTCCTACTCCTTCGAGCTGTCCCAGACCGAAGTGGCCGAGATCGAGGAGATCCGTCCGGACATCGTGCTCCTCACCGGCGGCACCGACGGGGGCAACAAGAAGGTCATCGTGCACAACGCCACTGTCCTCTCCCGGGCGAAGGGCGTCCCCAACATCATCGTTGCGGGCAACAAGTCGGCATACGACCGTGTGCGGGCGCTGTTCGCGGACTGCCACAAGAACGTCGTCTTCACCGGCAATGTGATGCCCGAGATCGGCGTCTTGGAGGTCGATGCCGCCAACGAGAAGATCCGGGAGCTGTTCATCACCCGTATCACCGAGGCCAAGGGGGTCGGCCGGGCTCGGGGCATGATCGCGGACGTGATCATGCCCACCCCCGCGGCGGTACTGGAGGCCGCCAAGCTGCTGGCCGACGGGACGAACGGCGAGCCGGGGTTGGGCGAGCTGCTGCTGGTTGACGTGGGCGGAGCCACAACGGACGTCTACTCGGTGGCGACCGGAGTTCCGAGCAGTGCCACGGTCCGCTTCACGGGGCTGCCCGAGCCCTACGCCAAGCGCACGGTGGAGGGCGACCTCGGACTCTTCCACAACCTCGACACGCTCAAAGCCGTCGCCGAGCAGGGCCGGGTCCCGGAAGGTTTCGAGACGGTGGTGCAGGCGATGTGCCGACACAACAGCGTGCCGCGGGGCGTCGAAGAGACTGCCTGTCATCTCCTTCTCTCGAGGGTTGCGGTGCGCTCGGCGGTCGACCGGCACGTCGGGAGCCTCAGGACTGTGGCCACGCCCAATGGAGAGGTGACACTGCAGCGGGGCAAGGACCTCACCGGGGTCGGCCGCCTGATAGGGGCAGGGGGCCCGGTGGCTTTCTCCGCGGACCCGCGCGCCGTGCTGGAGGGGGCCCTCTTCGAGCCCGAACTACCGACGGTGCTCAAGCCCAAAGCTCCGGAGATGTTCCTGGACGGGCAATACGTTCTGTTCGCATTGGGCCTGCTGGCCCAGAGCGAGCCGACCAAGGCGCTCAGACTCATGCGCGAGTACGTGACGCCCCTGGCGGCCGCGCCGGCCGAGGGGCACACCAAAGAACGGGAAAGGAGCGGAGAGCATGTCCCCGTCTGACCAACCTAGGTATGTAGCCCCCGGTCCGGCCTTCGAGATCAAGCTCGAAGTCGAGACTCTGGGTCGCGTGCACCCCATGACCCTGCTCAGCAACAGCCTCATCCCCGGGGCGGACATGTACGTGGAGATGGGCTGGATCGTGGGCATGCCCGATCCCAACCCGCATATCGCAGAGCACTCCCACGATTACGACGAGATCGTGCTGCACTTCGGGAGCGATCCCGAAGACCAGGAGGATCTTGGGGCGGAGATCGAGTTCGTGGTGGACGGAACGCCCCACCTCATCACCAAGAGTTCGTCGGTGTTCATCCCCAAGGGGGTCAGCCACGGCCCGCTCACCTGGAAGAGCTTTCGAAAGCCGCATGTGGAGATGACCATCATGATCGGGGCGGGCAGCCTGGGCGACGCCGATCCGGGCGGACACCGGAAAGGGAAGTAGGGGACTCATGGCCGAGTCGACATACGGCAAGTACATCCTGACCGAGGATCGCATGCCGCCCATGCCCGATGCCATGGTCCGGGCCATGGACGAGCAGGCCAAGGAGGGCAAGATCCTCGACCGCACCATGCTGCTGGGAATCATGGACTCCATCGTTCCCGGGTGCTCGCTCTTCGTGGGGTGCGAGATCCTCTGGGGACTGCCGGGCGGCAAGCCCGTCGACATCGAGATCCCACACAAGCACGATTTCGACGAGGTCATCGGCTTCGGGGGGACCAACAGGAACTATCCTCGGGAGCTGGGCGGGGAGATCGAGTTCCTCATCGGCGGAGAGAGGCACACTATCACCAAGACCTGTCTCATCTTCGTGCCGAAGGGGGTGGAGCACTGCCCCATCACCCTCAAGCGGATCGACACGCCCATCTTCATGTTCGAAGCAGCGAGCGATCCCGACTACAGGAAGCTGTTCTAGCGGAGAGGCCGCACCGGCGGCAGGCGGACAGGGGGAACGAAGCGATGAAGATGACCTATGACCAGATGGCCGAGTGGATCGAGGTGTATTTCGCGGATTTCAACAAGTACGGCCAGGATCCCCGTGAGATCCATCGGATGGACGAGTACTTCTCCAAGGACTTCGTGTTCAATCCCTACATCGCCTACGTGGGCAAGGTATCCGGGAGGGACGAGTGGTACAAAGTCTTGACGTCGCACCCCTCCGGCATCGAAGTGCTCACGCCGGAGGCGGTGATCATCGACGACCGACGGCAGGAGTTCGTCGCTCAGATCAGGACCGACCTCGTCGACCGTGACACCCGGGAGGTGCTGCTGACCAAGCGCTATCTGGCGCGCTACCCCTTGGTCGAGGAGGACGGGAAGATGAAGATCGAGCGGCTGGAGTTCTTCTGGGAGATCCTCCCCGAGGGCGCGCTGGAGATCGACGACGTGTTCGAGCGGGACTGGGGCAAGCGAGGAGGTCCGGCATGAGACCAGACTACGAGCAGATCGTCCAGTGGATGAAGGACTACTTCGCCACCTATAACCTGTACGCTCAGGACGCGGCCACCGTCCACCGCATGGACGAGTACTTCGCGCCGGACCTCACCTTCATGCCCTACATGTACGTGTTCGGCGGGCCGGACCACGCCATCACCAGCAGCGAAGACTTCTACGCCATGCTGACCGGTCACCCTGAGGACTACGAGCAGTTCGAGGTGCTCGACATCTTCGTGGACGCCGAACGGATGGTGGCGGTGGCGTTCCTCATCGCCCGTATCTACAGTACGAAGGACGACGAACTGCTCGTCGAGAAGCACTATCTGCCGCTGTACGAGTTGGTCATCGACGGCGAGGGCAAGCTCAAGATCAAGACCATCCGGTTCTTCTGGGAGGCTTCTCCTCCGGAGGTCGACGCACACTACTCCGGCGCCACGAAAGGGAACTGAGAGACGATGGCCGCTACTGCCTCCTCGTACGAGAAGCTGCTGTCCCCGGGCCGTATCGGACCGGTCACCACCCGCAACCGTATCCTCAAGACCGGCGCCGGCATGCTCATGTGGCACGAGAGACGACACCCACATGCGGCCGGAGATGCTGGCCTTCTACGAGCGCATGGCGCGGGGCGGGACGGGTCTCATCATCGTCGAGTCGCCCACCATCGACTACCCGGCGGGCGCGCGCTGGCGCATGCGCTATCGCATCGACGACGACCGCTTCATCGAGGGGCTGAAGGAGCTGGTGGACGTCATCCACAAGCACGGCTGCCCCACCTTCATGCAGATGAACCACGACGGTCCCTGGCAGGCCGACCTCCGGCACATCGAACCCGACCAGGTCTACGCCGGACCCCCCGTCGCCGCCTCACCGGTATCGGTGCCGTATCCGAGCCGATTTCCACAACGAGGTGCCCAGGGAGCTTACATCCCCGAGATCGAGGACCTGGTGGACAAGTTCGCCGCGGCCGCCGAGCGGGCCAAGAAGGCGGGTTTCGACGGCGTCGACGTCAATGCCGCGAGCAGCCACCTGCTCCACAACTTCCTCTCGCCCTTCTGGAACCGGCGAAAGGACATCTACGGCGGGTAGCATCGAGAACCGCACCCGGTTCCCCGCCAGGTCATCCAGGAGATCAAGAGGCGCTGCGGTCCGGAGTTCGCCTGCACGATGATCATCAACGGGCTGGAAGTGGGTCAGGTCCTGGGCTTCGAGGACAGCATGATGCTCACGGCGGAGACTGGCCCGCGAGAACGCCCGCTGGATCGAGAAGGCGGGGGCCGACGCCATCATGGTGAGGAGCCACTGGCTGGGCTACCATGTGCCCGGCTACCTCACCGACCTGCTGTTCTATCCCGAACCGCCCATCCCGCTGGAGAAGTTCCCCAAGGAGTACTACGCCAAGGAGAAGGGGGCCGGGGCCAACACCCTGCTTGCCGCCGCCATCAAGAAAGAGGTGTCCATCCCGGTCACGGTGGTGGGACGGCTGGACGCCGAATTCGGGGAGAAGGCTGCTCGAAGCGGGGGCCTGGTCGACTTCATCGGCATGACCAGGCGTCTCCACGCGGACCCGGACTACGTCAACAAGGTCCGCGCCGGCGGGATCGGACGACATCGCTCCCTGCACCGCCTGCGACAACTGCCTGGGCACCAGGGCCTGCCGCATCAACGGGCTGCTCGGCACGGCCTTCACCGACATCGAGCCGGCGCCCACAAAGAAGAAGGTACTGGTCATCGGCGGCGGCCCCGGCGGGATGGAAGCCGCCCGGGTGTCGGCCTTGCGCGGCCACGACGTGACGCTCTACGAGAAAGCAGGCCAAGCTGGGCGGCCTGCTGCCTATCGCCGCCATCGTCAAGGGCCCCCATCCCGAGGACGTCCCGCTGATCGTGGACTACCTGGACAGCCAGGTCCGCAAGCTGGGGGTGAAGGTGGTCACCGGCAAAGCGGCCGACATGACGACGGTGGAGCAGATCAGGCCGGACGTGGTGTTCCTGGCCACGGGGGCCACGGCGACCATCCCCCCATCAAGGGCATCGATCGGCCGAACGTGGTGAGCGGCATGGCCCTCCACAAGCAGCTCAAGATGGTCACCCGCTTCGTCCCGCCCTACACGGTGCGCTGGCTCACCAAGTACTACTGCCTCTCGGAAAGAACGTGGTGGTGATCGGAGGCGCGCTGCAGGGCTGCGAGTTGGCCGAGTTCCTGGTCAAGCGCGGCCGGAACGTCACCATCGTCGAGCAGGCCGAACTGCTGGGCGAGGGAATGGTGGACGCCATGCTCTTCAGCCTGATGATCTGGTTCGAGAAGCACGGGGTCCAGATGGTCCCGGGTGTGAAGGAATACGTGGAGATCACCGACAAGGGACTGACCATCGTCGACCGTGACGGCGTCACCCGCACCCTCCAGGCCGACACCTTCGTGTCGGCTTTCCCGCTGAAGTCCAACGACGACCTTCTGGCCGCGCTAAAGGAGAAGGTGGCGGAGGTGTATCCGATCGGGGACGCCGGAAAGCCCGGCCTGATCCGAGACGCCATCGCAGCCGGGCTCCGCACGGCGGGAACGGTGTAGAAGGCCACCTGGTACCAAGGCGAGATACGGCTATATGGGCAGGCTGCTGTTCGTCGATCTGACGAGCGCAGGTTGCACGAGGAAGAGCTGTCGGAGGAGATGGCCCGCAGGTTCGTGGGTGGCTACGGCGTGGGTGCCCGGATCATCACCGAGCGGATGAAGCCGGGCGTGGACCCGCTTGGGGCCGGAGAACATCTTCGGTATCGGCACCGGCCCGCTCACCCTGTCCGGGGTCTACTCCACGTGCCGTTTCGCGACGATGGGCAAGTCCCCCCTGACCGGCTACTGGGGGGACGCCAACAGTGGCGGCGACTTCGCCAACGCCCTCAAGGGTCGGGCTACGACATCGTCTTCTTCGAGGGACAGGTCGGAGAAGCCGGTGTACCTGCTGATCGACGACGGCCGGGTGGAGATCAAGGACGCCGAAGGGCTGTGGGGCAAGGACAGCACCGCGACCGAGGAGCTGATCCGTCTCGAGAATGCTGCTCCCAAGCTCAAGGTCGCCACATCGGTCCGGCGGGAGAACGCCTCTCGCGCATCGCTGCCGTCATGAACGATCGAGGCAGGGCGGCGGCCCGGTCGGGCCTGGGGGCGGTCATGGGGTCCAAGAACCTCAAGGCCGTCGCCTGCACCGGCAGCCTGAAGACCCGAGATCCTCGACCGGTCGCAGATCCAGGCCAAGATGAAGGAGATGATGCGAGGAGACCAGGGAGAACCCCTCGGGCATGTTCTACGGGCTCAGCCACGGCGGCACTCCCGGGGCCATGCCCATGCACATGGCCGACCACGACGTCCCCATCAAGAACTGGGCCGGCAACACCGTGGAGGACTTCCCGGAGTCGCAGCTGGAGCAACGTGGCCTGGGACGGCATGGCCCAGTACGTCACCAAGAAGTACGCGTGCGCGGGCTGTCCCATCGCCTGCGGCTCCATACTCACCGTGGAGGACGGACAGGTACCCGGTGCGGAGGTGCACAAGCCGGAGTACGAGACCCTGGCCGCCTTCGGGCCCATGTGCCTCAACGACGACATGGGTCGCTCATCTATGCCAACGAACTGTGCAACCTCGCCGGATTCGACACCATCTCGGCCGGGGCCACGGTGGCCTTCGCCATCGATTGCTTCGAGAACGGCGTGCTGCCCTGGCCGACACCGACGGGCTGGAACTCACCTGGGGCAACAGCGGGCCCACATAGCCGTTCTCGAGAAGATGTGCCGCAGGGAGGGCATCGGCGACGTCCTCGCCGACGGGGCCAAATGGGCGGCGCAGAAGATCGGCCGCGGGGCAGAAGAGTTGGCCATGCACGCCGGCGGCGAGATGCTTGCCATGCACGATCCCCGCTGCTTTCCCGGCTGGGGCGCGACCTACATCTCCGACTCCACCCCGGGCCGGCACACGCGGGGCGGCACCGCGTTCGCCGAGCACGGCGGTGTGAACGAGCGGGCCTACGCGGGCATGGGTGTCCCGTTCAAGCTGGACCCGGTACGACCCGACGGACAAGGGGCGGTACCACGCGCTCCTCGCCGGTTGGCAGCACTGGGTGAACACCTCCGGAGCCTGCCTGTTCGGCGTGGACAGCATGCCTCTGGATTTCGTGGGATGCATGAACGCCATCACCGGCTGGGACCTGGACTACGGAGAGATCGTCGAGACCGGCGAGGCATCACCACGCTCCTGCACGGCTTCAACCTGCGCGAAGGCTTCAAGCCCGACGACTTCAAGCTGCCTGAGAGGGCCCGGGGCAACCCGCCGATGAAGGCCGGGGCCCTCAAGGGCGTGACCATCGATTCGGAGGGGCTCAAGAAGCAGTTCTACGAGGCCATGGGATTCGATTGTCAGACCGGGGCCATCGACCGGGAACGGATCGTCGCTCTGGGACTTGACGACGTGTTGTAGGAGCGATAGGGACCACCTGAGCAGGGGGCTTGATTGATGTACCTCGAAACAGGGTGGCGATCGTCACCGGCGGGGCGAAGGGCATGGGGCGAGGCATCGCCCTCAAGTTCGCCGAGGAAGGCGCCGACGTCGTGCTCTGCGACCTGGACGAAGCCGGTTGCCAGAGCCGTGGCCGGAGAGGTCGAGGCCTGGGACGCCGCGCTCTGGCGTTCAAGATGGACATCACCGACAGCGCGGCGATCGACCGGATGGTGGCGGCCACGCTCGACGAGTTCGGCACCATCGACATCCTCATCAACTGCGCCGGCGGTGTCCCGGGAACGCATGGGGGCGGCAATACCGAGCACATCACCGGGAGGAATGGGACCGGATCATCGCCATCAACCTCACCGGGCCGTTCCTGGTGACCCAGGCCGTGCTCCCCACCATGAAGGCCAAGCGTTACGGCAAGATCGTGTTCATCTCCTCGATGGGAGCGGTCTCTCCGGTGGTCTCGGTGCTGCACTATCACGCCGCCAAGGCCGGGGTGATGGGTCTGTCGCTCAACCTGGCCTTCGAACTGGCGCCGCTCGGCATCTGCCTGAACACCATCGTCCCCGGTCCCATCGAGACCCCGTTCTGGGACTCCCTCATGCCGCCGGGGCCCGAGCGGGAAGCCTTCTTCGCCGCGGTGTCGGGACACGAGGTGCCGCTGGGTCGGATGGGGCAGGCCAAGGACATCGCGGGGGCCTGCCTCTTCTTGGCGTCGGAGTATGGGTGACTTCGTCACGGGACAGACGCTGTGCGTGGCCGGGGGCCAGCCCATGCTGTCGCAGAGGCCACGTTCAACATCGAGAACTACCTCAAAGAACGGGGGATACTATGAGCGGTCGCCGGCAAGGTGGCTCTGGTCACGGGCGCCGCGGCCAAACGCAGCATGGGCCGTGCCATCGCGCTGCAGTTGGGCAAAGAAGGGGCGCACGTGGCGGTGGCCGACAGGGAGGCGGCCCCGAAGAGCATCTGGCCGGGCGACGAGGGACTGGGCCGGTCTGGACGCGGTGGTCGGCGAGATCGAGGGCTGGGGAAGCAAGGGCCTGGCCATCACCGCCGATGTGAGCTCGGCCGCCGAGGTGCGACGCCATGGTCGGAGCGGACGGTGGCGAGTTCGGCAAGCTGGACATCCTCGTTCATTGCGTCGGCGTGCGCGGTCCGGTGCCGGTCCCGGTGGTCGATCTGGACGAGGCCACCTGGCGGATGCTCCTGGATGTCAACTTGACCGGCGCCTTTCTCGCGCGAGGGCCGCAGCCAGGGCCATGTTGGCGGACGCGGCGGGACGGTCGGCAAGAAGATCGTGTTGGTCTCGTCGATGGCCGGCGTGTCGCCCTATCCTGGTGGCGCCGGATACTGCGCCTCCAAGCACGGCGTCCTGGGGCTGATGAAGACCCTGGCGCGGGAGCTGGCACCCCACAAGATCAACGTGAACGCCGTCAACCCGGGAGCCTTCGACACGAACTTCCGGGACGAGAGCCTGCTCAAGCAGGCCGCGGACCGGGGCATGAGCGTGGAGGAATCGCTCAAGAACCCGCCTACCGGTCCCACGGGCAGCGCCGGGCCGCCGCCCATCCCTCTGGGCCGGCTGGGCACGCCCAGGGACATCGCCGACCTCGTGTCGTTCCTGGTATCGGAGCGGGCGAGCTACATCACCGGAGAAGACATCAACCTGTCCGGAGGGGCGAGTTGACTCCGCGACCCACGCCGGCGACGGCAGCAAGGAGAGCACGATGACCCAGGAAGCGCCCTACACCCTCCGTGTCCTGCGGGTGGATCTCACCACCGGCACGGTGAGTGAGGAGATCATCGACGGCGAGACCACGGAGAAGTACGTGGGCGGCACGGGACTGGCCACGAAGTACCTGTGGGACGAGGTACCCGCCGAGGTCGAGTGGTCGGACCCCGAGAATCGCCTCACCTTCTTCACCGGTCCCCTGGCCGGGACGCGGGTCTCCGGGTCGGGCACCTTCTCGGTGACCACCAAGGGTGCGTGCACCGACATGTGCGGCACTTCCCAGGCCAACGGGTTCCTTGGCGCCTTCATGCGGTTCAACGGTATTGACGGGGTCATCGTCCAGGGAGCGGCCGAGAGGTGGACGCGGCTTCACATCGAGGACGGTACCGTCCGGCTGGTCGACGCCGAGCACCTGGTGGGCATGGACACGTGGGAGACGGAAGACGCGGTCAAAGCGGAGATCGGGCGGCGCTGCAGCGTGTTCGGTATCGGGCCGGCGGGTGAGAACCTGGTCCGTTTCTCGGCCATCGTCGGCGACCGCGGGCACGTGGCCGCTCACAACGGGGTGGGCGCGGTCATGGGCTCCAAGAGACTCAAGTGCATCTCGGCCACCAAAGGAGACGTCAAGCCCCGCATCGTCGATCCCGAACTCTTGGTGGCGAAGGCCAAACGGCTCGCCGAGGTGTCCAAGGAAGTCGATCCTCCGTTCGTCAAGTGGGGCACCAACGCCGGAATCGCACCGCTCAGCGCCATGGGAGCGGTCCCCATCAAGAACTACACCACCAACATCTTCCCCGAGAACAACACCTTCGTCCCCGAGTACCTGCGCACGCACTTCAAGGCCAAGCCCGCCGCGTGTTGGGCCTGCACCATCGCGCACTGTCACATGATGGAAGTCACCGAGGGACCCTACACCGGATTCAAGGGCGAAGAACCCGAGTACGAGGGCAACGCGGAGATGGGCCCGCTGATCGGCCTGAACGAGCCGGGTTCCACGGTGATGCTCTGCAACATGGTCGACCGCCTGGGCTTCGACATCAACGAGTCGGGCTACATGATCGCCTGGATGATGGAGTGCTATGAGAAGGGCCTCATGACCGCGGACGACCTGGACGGCATCGAGATGAACTGGGGCGACGCCGAAGCGGTCCTGGCCATGCTCACGAAGATCGCCCACCGCGACGGCTGCGGCGACTTCTTCGCCGACGGCGTCAAGCGCTGCGCCGAGAAGGTCGGCGGCGAGGCCCGGGACTGCGCCGTCTACACCCTCAAAGGCGCTACTCCGCGGGGCCACGACCACCGGGGCCATTGGCTCGAGTTCATCGACACCTGTCTGTCCAACACCGGCACGGTCGAGACGGCCGGCCATCTCTTCACGCCGCCGAACCTGGGACTCGAACGGGTGCAGGATCGCTTCGATCCTATCGCCATGTCCACCCAGAACGCCAGGCTCAACGGCGGCCGGAGTCTCGAGGACTCTCTGGGCATCTGCCGGCTCTGTACCCCGAACCTGGCGCTCACGCTCGACTGCGTGAACGCCGTCACCGGCTGGGAGTGGGATGTCGAAGCCGCCAAGGAGTTCGGGGTCAGGATCGTCAACCTGATGCGGATGTTCAACTTCCGCCACGGGCTGAGCAAGGACATCGAGGAGCCGTCGTTACGGTACAGCTCCACCCCCGTCAACGGCCCGGCGCAGGGCATCGGCATCCGCGAGCACTGGGACGCCATCCGGGACAACTACTACCAGCAGATGGGCTGGGACGTGGCCACCGGCAGGCCCCTGCCCGACACGCTACGGCGCTACGGGCTCGACTTCGTACTCGAGGAGGCGTACCCGGCTCAGCCCCCGGACATGAACGGGATGATCTTGACGTGATCACCCGCCTGCAGCCGATAGTCGGGACGCGCGTAGAGGCCGTTCACGATCACCGCCTCGGTGTCGCCGGGGATCTTCAGGCGCTCGGTGAGCTCACCCAGGGTCATGCCGTCGGTCAAGGGGCACGTCCATCGGCGGATGGCCCGGCCTCGCCGGGAAGGTCTCCACGGTCACCATGTCGCGGTCTTCGGTCATCACGACCAGTTTACCCGACAGCCGGGCCTCACCTGAGCAAGGAAGGCAGGAGCCGATGGCACGCGAGCACCACGACATAGCCGGCACCCAGGAGAAGAAGATCGTCTGCTGGGCGTCCCCGGGCTGCGTCCACCAGTGCGGACTGATCGCCACGGTGAAGGATGGCAGGCTGGTGGGCCTTCGGGGCAACCCGGACTACCCGACCCCCAACCACGGCTGCAGCGATAGGATGCCCCACCACATCAAGTGGCTCTACAGCCCGGAGCAACTCCTGCATCCGCTGAAGAGAGCAGGTGAACGCGGCGAGAACCGATGGGAGCAGATCTCCTGGGACCAGGCGCTCGATGAGATCGCCGACAAGCTGGCCGGCTTGACAGCCAGGCACGGCCCCGAGACCCTGGCCCTGCACGAGGGCACCTATCGCAGCGACATGTACCCCATGCGCACCCGGTTCCTCAACCTTCTCGGCAATCCGTCGAACATCGGCTGCGCCGGCACCATCTGCCGCTGCAACACCGTCGCCATCAACTACGCCCTCCTGGGTTGCGCCAACGGTCGGGCGAAGCTGCAGCAGATGGAGTGCGTGGTGCTGCACGGAAACAACATCAGGCATACGGCTCCGCTCGACTGGCAGAGGTTGAAGAGGCGGGTGGAGGCGGGGGAGGCCAAGCTCATCGTCATCGATCCGCGCAAGACCGAAGCGGGCAGGTACGCCGACCTGTGGCTGCAGCTGCGGCCGGGCACCGACGCCGCCCTCCTGATGGCGTGGATCAACGTCATCATCGAGGAGGGGCTCTACGACGCGGCCTTCGTCGACGAGTGGACCTTCGGCTTCGAAAGGTTGCGGGAGCGGGCGGCAGAGTACACTCCCGAGAGGGTCTCCGAGATCACCTGGGTGCCCCCGGAGGTGATCCGCCGGTCCGCCCGCATGTATGCCACCAGCAAGCCCGCGGGGTTCCACTGGGGCTCGGCCACCGACATGCTGGGCCTCAATTCCATCCGCGTGGAGCAGGCCAGGATCTGCCTCAGGGCCATCACCGGCAACCTCGCCGAAGGCGGCGGCGAGACGATCGTCGGGCCGGGGCCGATCATCGGCGGCAAGATGGGCGTACGGGATTCCATGCTCGTGTTTCCGGAGAAGGTCAGTCCCGAGCAGCGCAAGAAGCAGATCGGCTCCGATCGCTTCAAGCTCATGGGGTGGCCCGGCTACGATGCGATGGCCAAGTACCACGAAGAGACCTACGGCGTGCCCTTCCCCACGGCTGCCCACAATTTCGTCGCCGTTCAGCCCCTCATCTGGAAGGCGGTGCTGGAACAGGATCCCTATCCCATCACGGCCATGATCACCTGGGGGAGCAACGTCCTCCTGAACGGCGGGGACGTCAAGACCATCTACAGAGCGCTCAAGAGCCCCAACCTGGAACTCCACGTGGTGCTCGAGCACTTCATGACTCCGACGGCGCTGCTCGCCGACTACGTGCTTCCCATCGCCAGCAAGCTCGAGAAGCCCATGTGCGCCACGCACGAGGATTTCGCTCCCAACATCGCCTGCTCGGAGGCCGCGGTGGAGCCGCTCGGCGAGCGCCACGGCGACTACTTCGTCTGGAAGGGCCTGGCCGAGCGTCTGGGCTTCGGCGAGTACTTCCCCTGGGAGACCGAGCAGGAGTTGGCCGACGAGCGGCTGGCGCCCCTCGGGCTGACCTTCGAGGAGGTCGCCACCGAGAAGTACTTCGTACGCAGCGAGGAGCCCTGGATCTATTCGTCGATCAATCCCCGCACGGGAAAGCCCACCGGCTTCGCTACTCCGTCGGGCAAGGTGGAGCTGTACTCCAATGTGCTGGAGGAGCTCGGCTATGACCCGCTGCCCTTCTATGAAGAGCCCCCCGAAAGCCCTGTCAGCACCCCGGAGGTGGCCGAGGAGTACCCGTACATCCTCATCACGGGGGCCAATTTCCGACCCATGTTCCATTCCGAGAACCGGCACTTCGGCATGGGCACCAGGGAGCAGCATCCCGATCCCATCGCCGAGCTGCACCCCGATGCGGCTGAGCCGCTCGGCATCGAGGACGGCGACTGGTTCTACATCGAGACCCGGCGGGGAGTGATCAGGCAACGAGCGCGGGTCACCGATGAGATCCATCCCCGCGTGATAAACGTCCAGAGGCATTGGTGGTTTCCCGAGGAGCCCGCCAGGGAGCCGTGGCTGCACGGCCTATGGGAATCCAACGCCAATGTGCTGACCATGGCCGACGATCCCGACACCTTCGATCCGGTGACGGGCGGGTGGCCTCTTCGCGCATTGCTGTGCAAGATATACAAACCGATCACGTTCCCCAAGGAGGAGCACACATGAGTCTCGATGGCCGCGATCCGATGTTCGAAGGCTGGGACCGGCTCGATTGGAAAGAGCGACGCGAGCGGCGCTTCGAGCGCTGGCTGAGCGCCCCGGGCGTCGAGTTCCAGAGCGAATCGGCAGCGCGCGAGTACCGCGAGCGCATCCAGCTTCTCATCGACGCCATCAGTCTCAGGAAGCCTCCCCGCGTGCCCGTCACGGCGCTCTGCGGGTACTTCGTCGGAAAGCACAGCGGCCTCACCAAGAAGGAGTTCATGTACGACTACGAAAGGGCGGCCGCGGCGGTCGCCAAGTACCACGAGGACTTCATGCCCGATTTCCAGGGTGCGGCGGTCGCCCCGGCCAGGGTGTTCGAGTTGCTGGGGCTCAACCTCGTGGATTGGCCCGGGGGCGGCCTGGCCGACGAGACCCCCTGGCAGTACATGGAGGCGGAGTACATGCGCGAGGACGAGTACGACGTCCTCATCGCCGACCCCGACGTCTACTTCCGGCGGGTGCTGCTGCCGCGCTTCGGGTCCGCTTTCGGACCCTTGGCGAATCTGCCGCCCTACACCGACATGATGGAAGCCACCACCATGCTCTTCGGCCTTCTGCCCTTCGCGGACCCCGCGGTGGTCGAAGGCATCAAGCGGCTGAACGAGGCGGCGCAGGAATGCCTTCGCTGGCTGATGACCACCGGGGCGGCGGGCGCCGACGCGGCCGCCCGCCTGGGGATCCCGCGTGCGATGAGTGGCTTCGGCAAGGCACCCTACGACATCTTGGCCGACACCCTCCGCGGCACCCGGGGCATCATGATCGACCGCTTCCGCCGCCCGGAGAAGATCCTCGAGGCTTCCGAGCGTCTCGTGCCCATCTTGACCGAGTGGGGGGTGCGCCAGGCCGAGCGTGCGGACGCGCCGCTGATCACCTTCGTCCTGCACAAGGGCGCCGATAGCTTCATGTCCGATGCCGACTTCAAGACCTTCTATTGGCCGACGCTCAAGGCCGTTATGCAGGGCCTTATCGCCGAAGGGATCGTTCCGTACATGTTCGCCGAGGGCGCCTACAACAAGAGGCTCGACGTGATCGCCGATCCCGAGTTGCCGGCGGGCAGCGTCGTGTGGCTGTTCGACCAAACCGATATGAGAGCCGCCAAGCGCGCCCTGGGCGGCAAGTCCTGCATCGCCGGCAACGTTCCCACGGCGCTCATCGCCCTCAGCACGGCCGAAGAGGTGGAGAAGTACGTCACCGATCTGCTGGACGACTGCGCCACCGATGGCGGCTTCTACCTGCAGAACGGAGCCGTTCTGGACGACGCCAAGGCGGAGAACCTCAAGACCATGATCGATACGGGGCGCGCCTGGAGAGGGTGAGGGCCACGGGCAGAGACCGTGACAAGCAGGTCATCCGGGGCTCGAGCCTCATAGGCGGGGGCGACTTCGGTCCTCCCACCCTGGTGGACGTGGATGACGGCCGTATCACGAGGATCAGGCCGCTGCCTTTTGGGCTGAGCTACGATCGCCGGGACTTCAAGCCCTGGAAGCTCGAGGCGCGGGGCGCGACCCTGGAGCCGCCGATGCGGGCTCCGGTGGGCCCGATCGGTCTCTCCTACAAGAAGCGCGTGTACTCGAAGAACCGCGTCCGCTATCCGCTGAAACGGGTCGACTGGGATCCGAGCGGCGCTCCCGGCTCGACCGGCCAGGGCGGGCGGAACACCCAGAACCGCGGCACCAGCGGCTACGTGCGCATCTCCTGGGACGAGGCCGCCGAGTTGGTCGCCTCCGAGCTAAAGCGGGTCGGCGCCACCTATGGCCCCGAAGCGGTGCTCTCCCAAGCCGACATGCACGGGGAGACCAAGTTTCTCAGCCCCAGTCACGGTTGCGCCAACCGCCTGCTCTCCCTGCTGGGCGGCTACACGATCCAGATGCGCAATCTGGACAGTTGGGAGGGCCAGAACTGGGGGGCGAAACACGTCTGGGGCTGCGAGCCGGTGGGCGAGATGATGCCGGCCGCCAATGTCTATCGGGACATCGCCCAGAACGCCGAGATGCTCCTCTTCTGGGGGTGTGACCCCGAGACCACTCCTCATCCCATCCAGGGCATGTTCGCCAGTCGCCTCTGCTACTGGCTTAGTGAGGCGGGCCTGAAGTCGATCTACATCTGCCCCGACCTCAACTACGGTGCCGCCATCCATGCCGACAAGTGGATCCCCATCCTTCCCAATACCGATGCGGCGCTGCATCTTGCGATCGCACACGTGTGGTTGACCGAGCAGACCTACGACAAGGAGTACATCGCCACTCACTCCTACGGTTTCGACAAGTTCGAGCAGTACGTACTGGGTACCTCCGACGGCGTACCCAAGACCCCTGCTTGGGCCTCCGAGAAATGCGGCGTACCCGAGTGGACCATCAAGGCTCTCGCACGGGAGTGGGCACGGCGGACTACCAGCCTCATCCACGGCAACGGAGGACCGGGCATCCGTGGGCCCTATTCCACGGAGCCCGCTCGCCTTGAAGCTATGCTCCTGGGTATGCAGGGGCTGGGCAAGCCGGGGGTCCACCAGGCCAAGATGATCGAGTGGTGGATCTGGCGGGAGTGGTTACCGCTTCCCTATCAGGGGGTGGTGAACCCGACCTTCACGCAGTTCGCTGAGGTCGTGCGTCCGGCCGGGTCGATGGATCCCAACGAGCTGTGCCCTCCCATGTATCGAGGGGATCACCCCGGTATGCGGGCGCTCACAGAGCTCGAAGCCCAGCCGCCTCTCCAATCCATCCCCAAGTGCATGATCCACGACGCGCTGCTCCAACCTCCGGTGAGCTGGTGGGGGATGCGCCGGTTCCTCGAGCCGGTCGACGAGCAGTTCGTCGAGCACACCTATCCTGCTCCTGGCTGCTCCGAAGTCCACATGATCTGGACCGATTCGCCCTGCTGGATCACCTGCTGGAACGATTCGAACCAGTACATCCGCGCTCTCCAGCAGCCTTCGATCGAGTGCATCGTAGCCCAGCATCCTTGGTTGGAGAACGACTGCCTCATGGCCGACATCGTGCTTCCAGCCACCACCAGGTTCGAGACGATCGACATCGGTGGTGATGTGGGGAGCGGCACCTTCACGTCCATCTTCGTGGAGGACCATTGCATCGACCCGGTGGGAGAATCGCTCTCTGACTTCGACATCGTGGCGAGGATCGCGGAAGAACTCGGTCTGCTCGATGAATACACCCGCGGTAAGACCATGGAAGAGAAGCAGAAGCTAGCGTTCGAGGCATCGGGGGTCGACGGGCTGGTCTCCTGGGAGGAGCTCAAGGAGAAGCGGTACTACGTCATCCCCTGCGACCCCCGTGTGGAAGACGTGCCGCCGGGATTGCGCGAGTTCGCCGACGACCCGGCCGGCAGTCCCCTCACCACTCCCACCGGGCTGCTGGAATACTCGTCGTCGGCGCTGGAGAAGCACTTTCCCGACGACCCGGAACGGCCGCCGGTGCCGGCCTGGATCGAACGCGGAGAGAGCCATGACGAACGGCTCAGCAGCGACCGGGCCGCAGCTTATCCATTGCTGTGCATGTCCAATCACCCACGCTGGCGTATGCACGCGCAGGGAGACGACATCACCTGGACACGAGAGGTCCCCACCATGAAGGTCGAGGGACCCGACGGATACCTCTACGAGCCGGTATGGCTCAACCCGACCGAGGCGGCCGCGCGCGGGATCGTCCAGGGTGACATCGTCAAGGTGTACAACGAGCGGGGTGTCGTGCTGGGCGGCGCCTACGTCACCGAGCGCATAGTGCCCCGGGTGGCCTACATGGACCACGGGGCGCGGTGGGACCCCATCATCCCCGGGTGGCTGGATCGGGGTGGGGCCATCAACACCATCACTCCGCACAAGGTCACCTCCAAGAAGGCTACTGGGATGGTGGTGAGCGGCTTCCTGGTGGAGGTGGAGAAGGTCACCGACGAGGAGATGGCGGCCTGGCGCAGAGATCATCCCCGGGCCTTTGCCAGAGAGTACGATCCCGCCACCGGGGTCTCGCTCTCGGGTTGGCTGATGGGGTGACAGAACCGCGTGCGACGAGGCCGGCCGGCGGGACTTGGCGAGGAAGCCGACGGGCGGACAGGAGACGACATGTATAGCTGCAGGTATCCGCACCTTTTCTCTCCCATCAGGTTGGGAGACACGCTCTTTCGCAACCGGCTGTTCGGCGCGCCCATCGGGTACGAGTACCTCTCCTCTCAGAACCACCCGCTCGAAGAGACCATCGCCTTCTTCGAACGCAAAGCGATGGGCGGCGCCGCGACGGTGAACTATGGGTCGGGCGCCGTGGACAGCAAGCGGGGCGTGATAGGGCTGAGCAACCCCTATCTCGACGACCCCACGGCGCTGCCACCGCTGTACCGTCTGGCCTCGGCCGTCAACCGACATGGGGCGGTGGCCGCCATCGAACTCGGGCATTTCGGCGCCAACTCCTATATCTGCGCCGCCCGTGGGGCCCAGATCTACGGAGCGGTGGACGGGCAGAACGCTCTGGGTCACTTCGTTCCGGCCATGCCCGAGGAGGTGATCGAGGAGACCATCGAAGCCTTCGGCAACGCTGCGGCCTTCGCGAAGTTCTGCGGTTTCGGGCTCGTGACCATCCACGCCGGCCACGGGTGGCTGCTCAACCAGTTCCTCGATCCCAACGTGAACGTCCGCAAGGACCGGTGGGGCGGAAGCCTGGAGAACAGGTGCCGCTTCGCCCTCGCGGTCATCGAGCGCATCAAACAGAAGTGCGGCCGTGGCTTCCCCGTGGATATCCGCATCAGCGGGGCGACCTGCTATGAGGGCGGGTACGGCATCGACGAGGGTGTGGCCATCGCCAGGCAGCTCGACGGCAAGGTGGACATGATCCACGTCTCGGCCGGGAGCCACGAGGTGGCGGAGGTCTTCACCGTCACCCACCCCAGCATGTTCCTGCCCGACGGCCCCAACGTGCAGTTCGCCGCCGAGATCAAGAAGCACGTGACTACCCCTGTGGCGACCGTCGGGGGGTTGAACGACCCCGAGCTCATGGAGGAGATCGTCTCCTCCGGCAAGGCCGACGTGGTGATGGTGGCCCGAGCGCTGCTCGCCGACCCGGACATGCCCAAGAAGGCCCGAGCGGGCAAGCGAGAAGAGATCCGACCGTGCATACGCTGCTTCGAATGCTTCGCCGGCATCACCACCAAGCGCCAGAACCGCTGCTCGGTCAACCCCGAGATCGGCTTCGAGCAGGACTCGAGACACGCGCTGCCGCCGAGTGGCCGCAAGGTGGTGCTGATCGCCGGGGGCGGCGTCGCCGGGATGCAGGCGGCCCTGACCGCGGCCGAGCGCGGGCACGAGGTCGTGCTCTGCGAGCGGGAGGAGCGCCTCGGCGGAGTCCTCACATGCGAGGACAAGGTGCCTTTCAAGAGGCTGTTGCGCGAGTACCTCGACTACCAGGCGCGGATGATCGCCCGGGCGCCCATCGAGGTCAAGCTCGGCACCGCGGTCACCGCGGAGTTCGCGGCGGCGGCCAATGCCGACGTGGTCATCGCCGCTCTGGGTGGGCGACCCGCGATCCCGCCGATACCGGGGATCGCCGGCGGCAACGTGCTCGGCGCCGAGGAGGCCTACCGCCATCCCGACAAGACCGGCGCCCGAGTCGTCGTGCTTGGGGGCGGGCTTGCGGGAATCGAACTAGCGATCTACCTGTCAGAAATGGGTCGCGCGGTGATCATCATGGAGATGATGGAGACCCTCAGTGACGGCGGCAACCCGGTGCACGGTCTCGCCCTGATCAACGAGATCAAGAGGTACGGGATCCAGGTGAGCACCTCCACGCGGGCGGCGGAGATCACCGAACGGGGCGCCATCGGCGAATACGTGGGCAACCTGTACACGCTGCCGCCTTGCCCGACCGTGCAGGCGGCGGTCCTCCAGTCGAACAGCTTCGGCAGGGCGGTGCGGGCGGAGGCCGAGGTAGGCAGCAGAAGACTGTTCGAGGCCGACACCGTGGTGTACGCGACCGGTCGAGAGCCGCTTCACGCCGAGGCTGGCGCGCTCCGTTTCGCGGCGCCCGAGTTCTACCAGATCGGCGACTGCTTCGCGCCGCGCAATATGCTGGAAGCGACCCGCATGGCCTATTCGATCGCCCGCGACCTCTGAGGTGGTCAGCCGGTCGGCTCTGTGACCACGGTGGTCGTGGTCGTAGTCGGCGTCTCGGTGGTGGTGGTCGGCTTGGCCGTGGTCGTGGTGGACTTCACGGTGGTGGTGGTCGGCTTGGCCGTGCCGACCTCGATCTCTTTGGGCAACATCGGCCAGCTGCTTATGAACGTGTTCTTGTGGATGATCGCTCCGTTGGCGTCTTTGACCACCCGCATGACCTTGATCTTGCGGCCCGGCTGGCCGTCGACGATGACCACCGACGTACCCGTGCCCAGTGACTTGTTGGTGGTGGACTCCACGGTCTGCTCGACCACGTCGTAGAACTCGCTGGTGGCGGATTCCACGGTGCGGCCCTCATCGGTGCCGTAGATGACGAACTTGGTGGTGATGCCGTCGGACGCCCCGCGGATGAGGATGTGGTGCTTGGTGTCGTTGCGAAAGCGGAGATTGGGTCCGCGGGCGCTCACGGTCGCGTCCCTGCCCTTGGGATAGTGGGCGATGTAGATGGAATGGTTCTTACGCTCGAGGATCTCCAGGCCGGCCTCGAAAGCCGCGTTGAACAGCGTTGTCGAGACCTGGCAGATCCCGCCGCCGAACACGTCCTCCAGCTTGCCTGGCCCTACGATGCCCGGCGCCAGCTTGTAACCGCGCTCCGCGGTACGCGGGCCGATCTGCTTGTCGAAGTCGTATTCCTCGCCCGGGGCCAGGAGCACGTTGCTTGCGTACTCGGTAGTGATCTTGACATTGGTCTGCCGGTCGGGCGTGCCTTCCCACTTGGTGGTGTAGTCGGCCAGCACCTCCTTGACGCCCATGGCCTTGGCCTCGTCGGTGGTGAGGCTGGGCTGCTTGACGACGAAGGCGCACTCCGCCTCGCGGTCCGCGGGGTCGAGGGCGGCCGCATTGAGAGCTTCCACCGTCTTCTCGGGATCGAGGCGTCTTCCCACGGTGGCTGGGACTACCCAGGCCTTCCGGCCGTCACCCTTGAAGGTGGCGCTCACCGGGTCTCGCGCCACCTTGACCGCGATCTCGTCCAGGAGCGGTCCCATCTTGGTGGCGGAGAGGTAGGGAACCAGGATGGAGACCCCGTCCTGGTCGACGGCGGTGAAGTCCATGTAGGCGACGATGTCGTCGGGATTGAACGTCCACGACTGCTGGCCCGCGGTGAGCTTCACGGAGGAGTCGGTCATGGTCATGGCCTGCTGGAGCGCCCGATCGTAGTTGTCGGCCAGCACGGTGGGATCTTTGACGGTCATGGGGACGGGGAGCTCGGTGTCGTGCAGGGTCACGAGGACGGTCTTGAGCTGCTCGGCCAGAGCCTCGCGGTCGACCACCCGGCCCTTCTGGCCCTTG
The DNA here is from genome assembly GCA_963822135.1 of uncultured Actinomycetota bacterium. Classification (GTDB taxonomy): domain Bacteria; phylum Actinomycetota; class Thermoleophilia; order RBG-16-64-13; family RBG-16-64-13; genus CAIQPS01. The sequence goes on from CAWGGI010000010.1 coordinate 241,439, forward strand.
ACGATCCTGATCTTCTGCCCGTCGAACACCAGGCCGGCGTTGATGGGAGGGACGTCGAGCGCCTCGTAGACATTCCCGAGCACCTTCTCCATCTTGGCCTGGTCGACGGATCCCTCGAGGGGTATCCGCTTGTCCTTGAAGTACATGACGAAGCCCCGGAAGCGGTCGACAAAGAAGTTGCCCTCCCGCGACGCCGCCATGGCCGCCTCCACCGTCGCCGGCACGTCGACCTTGGTCCCTACGCTGTCGGGGGAGATCGTCCATTCCTTCTCCCCGCTGGTCAGCGTGATGGGGTTCTTCTGGGCCTCCTCGACGCGCAACTCGAGGGCGGCCTCGGCCTCGGCCGGGGTAAGCCCTGCCAGGTGGACGTCCGATACCGTGACGCCCGCGTGGACTTTTCCGCGGTAGAGGGTGGAGTCGATCAGGAGGGCCAGCAGGAAAAGGAGGACGACGGCACCGATGGCCGCGAGCACAGCCATGCGCTTACGACGGCGACGCCGTTTCCGTGCCAATGTCTCATTGTTCAAGAAGGATCGACTCCGGGATTAGTGACCAACAAGGTTCAGGATAGCCCAAACCTCGCTGCGCGACGACCCAGGGTCCTGCCCGGAGGGTCTCCCCACAGCCTCCGCGGACCCGTCGCGGCCAGCTGAGGGGAGACGCCTCCCGGGGTCTCAGGTCTAGATCGCGTTGCCTATCTTCCAGCCCGCGGCGGTAGCGTCGGGGATGAGTCCGGGCTCGTCGCAGTCGCCAATGGAATACACCTCCGGGATCTTGCCCTGAAGAGCATCCTCGAGCGAGTGGTCGCCGGTGAAAGGTAGGGCGCAGATCACGCTGTCCGCCTCGATCGTCCGCTGCTCGCCTTCCTGGGTGATCAGGGTGAGGCCTTTTTTGGTGATCTCCACCAGCTTGACGCCGGCCAGCCGCTCAACGCCTTTCTTGTCGAACCAGTAGAAGAGGCGGGTGCGGCGCTCGGGGTACATGCTCTTGCCGAGTTCGGTGTCGGTGTCGACGACGGTGACCTTGCGCCCCCGCTTGACCAGGAACTCGCCGAGTTGGCAGCCCTGGATGGCCCCGCCGATGATCACCGCGCTCTTGCCTACAGGCATCCACACGCTGGTCAGGTCGCGAAGGTTCTTGGGTCCGAGGAGGCGAAGGTAGAACTGCAGCGTCCCGTAGAGGTCGCTGCTGCGGACCACGTTCTTGCCGTACACGCCGGGTACGTCGGGCAGGGTGGGTTTGCCACCGGTCGCGAGGATCACCACGTCGGGGTTGAACTCCTCTATGGCCGCCGCGTCGATCTCCTTGCCGAGTTGCACATCGACCCCGTACTTCTTGACCTGCCTGCGGAGGAACCAGATGACGTCGCGCACATCCTCCACCTTGAAGCCCTTGACCATGGCAGCCAGGGACATGGAGCCGCCGAGGTACTTGCCTTTCTCCCACAGGGTCACGTCGTGGCCTCGCCACGCGGCCACCCGGGCGGCCTGCATGCCGGCAGCGCCGCCGCCGACGACGAGCACCTTCTTCTTGATGGTCGGGGGGGTGAGCTCGTAGGAGTCGGTGCCGAAGCAGGCATTGATGCGGCAGTGCCTGGGCACGTTGTAGGTGCTGCTGCAGTGGCCGCACTTGGTGCACGGCTGCACCTCGAGAGCCCGACCGGTGCGCATCTTCTCGGGATACTGGGCATCGGCGAAGATGCGCCGGTTCATCCCGATGAGGTCGCATTTGCCCTCTCTGATGGCGTCATCGCCGGTGGGGACGTCGAAACCGCACACCGACATGACCGGGATGGACACCACCTGCTTGATGGCGGCCGCCAGCGGCAGGTTGCAGCGGGATCCGTAGTGGGTCCAGTCCATCTCCTTGGGGAACTCGCTGAGCGGTATGTGCGGCTCGGGATAGAACAAGGTGTCGCTCAGATACGAGCCCTGATGCATGCCCACCCAGTGCGAACGGATGTGGAGCGAATCCGCGCCGGCCTTCTCGCAGATCATGGCGAGGGTCTTGTTCTCGTCGAGGCTGAGTCCCAGGTCGCCCACGCCGAACTCGATGCCGTTGAGGAAGACCTGGATGGCGAAGTCCGGTCCAACCCGTTTCCTGACGGCCGCTGATGATCTCGAGCAGGAACCGGGTGCGGTTCTCCCAGTTCTGCGCGCCGTACTGATCGTCGCGCCGGTTCCAGAATCGGGACAGGAACGTATCGAGCAGGTGGTCGGCGCCGGCGTGGATCTCCACCCCGTCGAAACCGCAGTCGGCCAACCTGCCGGCCGAGGCGGCGTAACGTTCGACCAGTTCCTCGATCTCCTCGATGGTCAGAGCGGCGGGGGGCTCCTCCTCGTGCACGTCGAAGACGGAGGGGAAGGTGACGGGCGAAGCGGCTACCCGCTTGGCGATATTGGCGTAGATGCCTCCCCAGGGACCGCGGTGGTAGAACTGCATGAAGCAGGGGATGTCACCCTTGTGGATCTCCTTGGCCAGATCCTCGATGTCCTTGAGGTACCTGTCGTTGTCGACGCGGAGCCGGCGGTCGCCTTCGTCGGCCAGGGGCCACTCCATGGCCGGGGTCTCGACGATGATCATGCCCACCCCGCCTTTGGCCACCGCTCCGTAGAAAGCCTTGGCCAACGGTCCGAACCTGCGGTCACCGGAATCGAACAGATACGTCTGGGCCGCGGTCTTGACGATCCGGTTCTTGAGCTCGACCTTGCCGATCCTTATCGGCGAGTAGATGTGTTCATACTGGGGTCGCGCCATGTACTGCCTCCTCGAGCGGGTCCTGACAAAGGGTCGTTATGTTATCGGGATGTCTCCCAGGTTGATGTCACGGTCGGTGGTGTCCAAGTCGGGAAAGAGTCTAACGCTTCCCTGCGTCTCCAGTTTGAGATCGAAGACGCCGTCCCTCAGACCCTCGAACCAGAAGTCGCCGTATTCGTCGGTCCGCGTCGTGCAGACGCCGCCGTCGCGGCCGGTCAAGGTCGCCGTCGCCCCGATGATCACCTCCTCTTCGACCGGGTCGTAGAGCGTCCCGGCGATGAACTTCTTGGGCAGCCCGAGGTAGTACACCCGGGGCTGCACCTCGTCCTTGAGCTCGGGCTTCCAGACTTCCCCTTTTGCGATGAGGTCCTTTGCCTCGGTCTCGTCCAGAAACCGTATGGCCAGAGTGGGACAGGCGTCCGCGCACCGGGGCTCCGCCCAGCCGTCGTCGATGAGGTGAGCGCAGCCGGTGCACTTCTGCGCCAGGTTGAGGTTCTCGTTGAAGAAGATCACATCGTACGGGCAGGCATCGACGCACAGCCGGCAGCCCGTGCACTTCACAGCGTCGATGATGACCAGGCCGTCGTCCCGTTTGTACAGTGCGCCTGGGACGGGGCAGGCAGTCAGGCAGGGGGCGTTGTCGCAGTGCATGCAGAGGTGCGGGCGGTATGCCACCTTCACCTTGGGCACCGTGCCCCTCACCCGCTCCGTCAACTCCAGCCAGAACTGTCCGATATCGGGCTGCGGCTTGGCGATGGGGCTCCAGTCGTTGCCCACGTGCTCGTCTTTGCAGACGATCTGGCAGCAGTGGCAGCCGTTGCATTTGCTGACGTCGATGACGAAGACCTTCTTGCCCACGGCTACCCCCTCTCCTCGACCCACGCGTTGAACCTGCAGTCCGGCGGAAGGGTCGTACTCGCGGGCGAAGGCCTCCGGGATACTGTCCGCGCCACTCCTCCATCTGGCCGAAGGTGACGCGTCTCCACCTCGGCCAGGAAACCGCTCGTGGCCTGGCCGGCCGCGTGCTTGGAGGTCAAGCCCTCGGGGGAGATGGTGTTGATGGCCCCGCCGCGGTCGAGCTCGCAGGGGATGATGAAGTCGGCCCGGGCCCCGTGGTCGATGGAGATGACACCGGGCATGATGCGTTCCCACACCAGGGCGCCGCAAAGGACCCCGCCCCGCTCGTTGTAGACCTTGACGATGTCGCCGTTCTTGATGCCGCGGGCTGCGGCGTCGCTCGGGGTTGATCCAGCAGGGCTCGTACCAGTAGCCGTCCCAGCCTTTCACCTTGCCGGTGACCGCTTCCTTGGTCCAGGGGATGTCGTCACACTGCGCGTGCACCCGCCAGCGTCCATGGTTGGACATCACCAGCAGCGGATACATCCTGGCCCGCTTGCTGGAGATGCGTTCGTCATGAGTGATGCCCTTCTCGATCCACTTGGGGATGGGCGGGCGCTCGGCATCGGCTGGGAAGTAGGTGTTGAGGCTTTCGGAGTAGAACTCCAGCTTGCCTGTCGGCGTGGGCAGCGGATTGGCGACCGGGTCCTTGTAGAACTCGTAGAATCCTGCCGGCCATTTCTGCCAGTCTTCGGTGTACGGGATTACGAAGTAGTCCTTTTCGTCGAACTCCTCCCAGCTCACGAAACGGTCGAACTGCATGCCGTCGAAGACCGCCCGGATCAGCTCCTCGTTGTCGAAGCCGTCGGTGACCTGCTCCAGCATGCCCAGCTTCTCGGCCACTGCGCACACCGCCTCGTAGTCACTCTTGGACTCGCCGACGGGCGCGATCGCCTGGCGCATGCGGACCAGGGTCTGGAAGCTGTCCCCGTCACGCATGCAGGGCATGATGTCGTCCACCTCGAGCGTGGTGTTCGTCGGGAGGATGATGTCGGCATAGAGGCAGTCGTTCTCCAGCCACGGATGCTGCGCCACCACGCATTCGATCTTCGGGCTCTGCATGGCTTCGAAACAATCGTTGCCGCAGTTCCAGCAGGTCACGCGGCAGGGCGTGTCGGTCCACATCATATGGAACTCGGTGCCGCCATCCACGGCTGGGATGGGATAGGTGTACTTCTTGTACTGGTCTTCCGCCGGCTCCTCGTGGCCGCCCGTGCCCCAGAAGTCGACGGGCGGCCGGTGGATGGCCTCCTCGATGAGGGTCTTGGGGATGAGCTGCTTGCCCCAGGCCTGCGGCGTGCCCCGGTGCGGCTTGAGCAGCCTGTCGCCGGCCGGCTGAGCCGCCAGGTTGTTGAACATGTCCATGTACTGCCGGCCTGCGCCGATGGCATTGCGCGGCATACCCAGGTAGGCGATCTGGGCCTGGTGAACGCCCGGTCTTCCCAGGCCCTGCATGCCCAAAAGGACGACCTCGAGCCGGGCAGGCTCGTGCGAGTAGGGACCGCGGGCCATGCCGCCGCCGAAGTAGTGGCCGATGGTGACGGTCTTCTTGGCCCAATCCCGGGCGAGGGCCTTGATGGTCCAGTCGGGTACGCCGCACTTCTGCGACGCCCACTCCGGGGTCTTGGGCACGCCGTCTTCCTCGCCCAGCACGTAGGCCTTGATCTTGTCGAAGCCCACGGTGTGGGTCGCCACGTATTCCTTGTCGTACGTTCCCTCGGTGATCCACTGATAGATGATGGCCAGCTGCAGTGCGGCGTCGGTGTTGGGCAGGATCGGGATCCACTTGTCGGCGTGGATGGCGCACGGCGTAGTTCACATCCGGGCAGATATAGACCTGCTTGATGCCGATCTCGGTCCAGAAGAAGAGCAGCCGGCTGGCGAACTGTCCGCTGAAGCCCCAGGGGGTGGTCTCGGGGTCGCCGCCCCACACCACCACCATGTCGCTGTTCTGGACGATGTCGTTCACGATGTTGTCGGCCGGGTTCATCATGCCGACCAGCCCTTTGCCCCAGATGTGCCGGGAGCCCCAGTACCAGCCTTCCCAGCTGTCCGGGTTGCGCACCTGCTGGGTGAAACCGCCCATCTTGTCGAGGAGCAGGGTGGAGCAGCCGTGAGGGGCATGGATGAACTTGCATTCCCCGTGGCCGTCGCCCTGTACCAGGATGGCGAGGGGGCCGTACTCCTCGTGGATGCGCCGGATCTCGCCGGCGATGAGGTCGGTGGCTTCGTCCCAGGAGATGCGCACGTACTTGCTCTTGCCCCGGTTCTGCGGATTGCGTCCCCCGGGGCCGGTGGAATCGGGAGCGCCCTTCGGGTCCCAGTCCACGCGCTTGAGCGGGTACTTCACCCGGTTGGGCGAGTAGGTACGCTTCTTGTACGCCAGGCTCCAAGGCGAAGGCGCCGCCTTGAGGAGCGGCTCCAGGGTCTTGCCGTTCTTCTCGATCTTCCAGGGTTTGAACTGGGCGGGGTCGTACTTGGAGTCCCAGTGCAGAGGCCGGATGCGGACGACGCGGCCGTCCTTGACGTCCACCGCACAGGGCACTGCACCGTAGATACCCCCGCTCAGACCGAGCGCCTTGAGGACCGTCTTCTGCGCCCCCCCGGGAGCGGTCTCCTTGTCGGCCATGTTCCCCCCTTTTCGGCTTGGTCGGCAGGCTGGTTACATCATAGTCCGTCGTGCTGCCACAGTCCGCCTCGCTGTCACAGAAAACAGCCTGAGAAAGCGGGCCGGGCTCCTGCTTCCACAAGAGCCCGGCCCGCCTGACTGCTGCTTCATGCGCGCGGTGGCGACGGAGCCCCCATCCGTGTCGCGTCGTGTCCGCTAGGTCAGCGGGATGTCTCCGAGATTGATGTCTTCCTTCGTGGTGTCGAGACCGGCGAAGGTCTTGACCTTGCCGCCGTGCTTGAGCTCGAGGTCGTATACCCCGTCGTCGATGCCCTCGAACCAGAAGTCGCCGTAGCTGTCGGTCTCGGCGGTGAGCACCTTGCCGTCCGCGGCGGTCAGCTTCGCCGACGCGCCGATCACGACCTCTTCCTCCACCGGCTCGTACACCGTGCCGGCGATGAACTTCTTGGGCAGGTCCGAGGTAGTAGACCCGGGGCTTGACTTCGTCCTTGAGCTCGGGTCTCCACACCTCGGCCTTGGCGATGAGTTCCTGGGCGTCCTCCTCGTCCATCATCTGCAGGGCGAGCGTGGGGCAGGCGTCCGCGCAGCGCGGCTCGCTCCAGCCGTCGTCCAGCAGGTGGGCGCACCCCGTGCATTTCTGGGCGAGGTTGAGGTCTTCGTTGAAGAAGATCACGTCGTAGGGGCAGGCTTCCACGCACAGCCGGCAGCCGGTGCACTTGACCGGGTCCAGGATGACCATCCCGTCCTCGCGCTTGTACGCCGCGCCTTCGACCGGGCACGCCTCGATGCACGGAGCCTTGTCGCAGTGCATGCACAGGTGCGGCCGGTAGGCCACTTTCACCTTGGGCACGGTGCCCCGCACCCGCTCGGTGAGCTCGATCCAGAACTGTCCGATGTCGGGCTGCGGTTTGGCTATCGGGCTCCAATCGTTGGCAACGTGCTCGTCTTTGCAGACGATCTGGCAGTTATGGCAGCCGTTGCACTTGTTGATGTCGATGACGAAGACTTTCTTTCCCATGGTTACCTCCCCTCCTTGATCCAACTGTTGAAGCGGAGGCCGGAGGCGGGATCATAATCGCGAGCGAACGCCTCGGGATACTTGGTTCTCCACTCTTCCATCTGGGCCATGCTGACCCTCTCCACGTTGGCCAGATAGCCGCTTGTCGCCTGGCCGCCGGCATGCTTGGAGGTCAGCCCCTTCGGCGAGATGACGTTGATGGCGCCGCCGCGGTCCAGAGTGAAATCGGGATCGATGAAGTCGGCGCGCGCCCCGTGATCGATGGAGATAACGCCCGGCATGATGCGCTCCCACACCAGGGCGCCGCAGAGCACGCTACCGCGCTCGTTGTAGCAGCGGACGATGTCGCCGTTCTTGATGCCCCGCGCTTCCGCGTCGCTGGTGTGCATCCAGCAGGGCTCGTACCAGTAGCCGTCCCATCCTCGGATCTTGCCGGTGACCGTCTCCTTGGTCCAGGGGATGTCGTCGGCCTGGGCATGGGTACGCCAGCGGCCATGGTTGGACATGACAAGCAGCGGGTAGACCCGGGCGCGGGTGCTGGAGATGCGCTCGTCGTGGGTGATGCCCTTCTCGATCCACTTGGGGATGCCCGGGCGCTCTTCGTCGTTGGGGAAGGCCTTCTCCAGGCTCTCCGACCAGAACTCGAGCTTGCCGGTGGGCGTGGGGATCGGGTTGGCTACCGGGTCTTTCCAGAACTCGTAGAGACCGGCCGGCCACTTCTCCCAGTCGGGAGCCACAGGAAGCACCGTGTACTGCTTCTCTTTGAACTCCTCCCAGGGCGTGACCGACTCGAACTTCATGCCGACGTAGGTGCCCTTGATGAGATCTTCGTCGCTGAAACCGTCGGTGACCGCGTCCTTCATGCCGAGCTTATCGGCTACGGCCACGATCGCGTGATAGTCGGTGCGGGCCTCGCCGACGGGGTCGATGGCAGCGTTCATGAGGATCACGCTCTGGAAGCTGTCGCCCTCGCGGATGCAGGGAGAGATGTCGTCCAGTTCGAGCGTGGTCGCGGTCGGCAGCACGATGTCCGCGCAGAGGACGTCATTCTCGAGCCAGGGGTGCTGTGCGACGACGCACTCGATCTTGGGATTGCGGAAGGCCTCCATGACCTCGCCGCCGCCACCCCAGCAGGTGACCCGGCAGGGAGTATCGGTCCACATCATGTGGATCTCGGTGCCGCCCTTGTCCTTCGCGATGGGGTACTCATAGCGCCGGTACTGGTCGGAGGTCGGTTCTTCGTGACCGCCGGTGCCCCAGAATTCGCACTTGCCGTCCCGGATGGCCTCTTCGATGAGGACCTTGGGGATCATCTGCTTGCCCCACGCGGTGGGCGTGCCCCGATGCGGCTTGAGCAGGCGCTCGCCGTACGGCTGGCTCATGAGGTTGGCGAACGGGCCCATGTGGTCGGCGCCGCCGGTGATGACGTTCTTCGGCATGCCTGTGTAGGCGATCTGCGCCTGATGGACGCCCGGCTTGCCCAGGCCCTGCATGCCGAGAAGGACGCATTCGAGGCGGGCAGGCTCGGTGGAGTACGGACCGCGGGCCATGCCGCCGCCAAAATAGTGGCCGATGGTGACGATCTTCTTGGCCCAGTCGCGGGCCAGCGCCTTGATGGTCCAGACCGGCACCCCGCACTTGGGGGCCGCCCACTTGGGCGTCTTGGGAACGCCGTCTTCCTCACCCAGGACGTAGGCCTTCATCTTGTCGAAGCCCACCGTGTGGGTGGCGACATATTCCTTGTCGTACGTGCCCTCGGTGATCCACACGTGCATGATGGCCAACTGCAGAGCGGCGTCGGTGTTGGGGAGGACGGGGATCCACTTGTCGGCGTGGATGGCGGCCGCGTAGTTGAGATCGGGGTTGATGTAGACCTGCTTGACGCCGATCTCGGTCCAGAAGTACAGAAGCCGGCTGGCGAACTGTCCGCGGAAGCCCCAGGTGGTGGTCTCCGGGTCGCCGCCCCACACCACTACCATGTCGCTGTTCTCGCAGATGTCTTTCACGATGTTGTCGTTGGGGGCCATCATCCCGATGTAGCCCTTGCCCCAGACGTGCTTGGAGCCCCAGTACCAGCCTTCCCAGCTATCCGGGTTGCGGATCTGCTGGGTGAAACCGCCCAGCTTGTCGAAGAGCAGCGTGGAGCAACCGTGAGGCGCGTGCACCATCTTGCACTCGCCGTGGCCGTCGCCCTGCACCAGGATGGCCAGAGGTCCGTAGCTGTCGCAGATACGCTTGACCTCGTCGGCGCACAGCTGAGCCGCCTCGTCCCAAGAGATGCGCACGTACTTGCTCTTGCCGCGGTTCTGCGGGTTCCTCTCGCCTTTGGGATCCCAGTCCTCGCGCTTGAGGGGGTACTTCACCCGGTTGGGGGAGTAGGCCCTCTTCTTGTACGCGAGGCTCCAGGGAGCGGGTACGGCCTTGTAGAGCGGCTCGAGGGTCTTGCCGTTCTTCTCGATCTTCCAGGGATTGAAGGTCTTGGGATCGTACGCGGAGTCCCAGTGGAGCGGCCGGATCCGGATGATCCTGCCGTCCTTCACATCCACAGCGCACGGGCAGGCGCCGAAGATGCCGCCGCTCAGGCCCAGCGCCTTGTGGACCGTCTTGTCGGCCCCGGTCGCCTTCGCCGTCGGCGGCGTGTGCTTTTCTGCTGCCATTCGGTTCGCCTCCTCGGTCTGATGAACAGGCTGTAACTATACGCCAGGCGGGTTGGGGGCGAGATGCCTTCTCCCCACGTCTAGCATAGTAGTGCAGGGCAAAACTACCGCGCCCATTCGGGCCAACATTTCATGGTTCGCTGGAAGTATGAGCAGCGTGCATGACTGGCCGCTCGTCGCGTAGCAGAAGAGAGACGGCAGCGGCTGCAGCGAACACTCCGGCCGCCACGAGGTACGAGGGTACGAGCGAACCGTACGTGTCCTCGAGAGCCCCGCCGACGTAGGGTCCGATGATCTGGCCTATCCCGACGAACGCGGTGACGAACCCCAAGGAGGCCGCGGCCAGGCGGGCCCCGTACTTGTCTCCGCACGCGGCGCCCAGGAGCGCTGGAACGCTGAGACCGCAGAGGCCGAACACCGCAGAACCCACGACGAGGGCTGCGATGCTGTGCCACAGGGCGAAGACCAGCGCGACCGCAGCTTCGACCAGTAGCACGATCGCGAGAGTGCGGCCCCTCCCGATGCCGTCCGATACCCGTCCCCACAACACTCCCGACGCCACTCCGGTCGCCCCGAGGATGAGAAAGAGAGTGCCGGCGGCCTCGTCGCTGTAGCCCAGATCCGTCGTGAGGAGCTTCTGGAAGAACGTGAAGAAGAGGAGGAAGGCGAAGCCGTAAAGGAAGTAGATGAGGCCGAGGAGCCAGGCATGCCCGGAGCGGACGATGGCGCGCATCTCCGCTGCCCGCAGTCTTCCGAGAGTCATGTGCCGCTCGCGATAGGGTCGGTCGCGAAGGACGGCGACGGTGAGAAGTGCAACCAGCAGGGTGACCGCAGCGAAGACGTACCAGACCAGCCGCCACCCATCGGCTCCGCCCGCGTCCAGCAGGGCGGGCACCAGGGGACCGACCACCACGAGAGCCAACGAGGACCCGGCCGGCACTATCCCTGACGCCGCGCCCAGCCTGGCCGGCTCGAACCAGGCCGCCATCAGGGCAAGCGACGGGGCGAGGACCATCCCGTTACCCATGCCGGTCAGAAGCCGCGCGGCCGAGGCCATGGCCAGTCCTTGAGCAAGGCCCGTGAGCAGCATTCCTATCGCGGTGACGAGCAGGCCGACGGTGACGACGACGCGGGCGCCGAAGCGGGAGGCGAGGATGCCTCCCACGAGGGCCATCACTGTGTAGCCCACCTGGTTCCATGAAGCGAGCGAGCCGGCAGCCGCGCTGCTTATTCCGAGATCCTCCTGCATGGAAGGCAGGACGGCGCTGTAGCCGAAGCGTCCGAAGCCGATAGCCGCGAGCACCGCGAAGAAGGCCATGCCGGCCACGACCCACCGGTACCGGGGGTCTCTGGTCAGTCGCATGGGCCGGCCCAGATGCGTTTGTCGAGAGTCCTGATAGCAGACCTCCTCCCAGCAAGAGCCTCACGCACTCACGCTTCCGTAGACCGTGGGCCTAACAAGCTTGATTGCTTAAGAACAAAGGGCCCGGCCGTCGTGTCTGGACGGCCGGGCCCGCAGAGCCCACACGCGCGGACGGTCAGTCCAGGGGGAACAGCACTTTCAGGTCGAGTGGCCGCAGTACGCCGGCTATGGCGTGGATTGTACCGCCGTCGGCGCAGCGTATAGTCTGGCCGAACCAGAACGGGTTGAGGTCGCTCGTGTCGTCGTCTATGAGGCGGACGATCCCGAGGTACGGCGGCCTAAGCTTGAAAACACCATCGGACAGGCCGAGGGCGGGCAGTTGGGTAAGCGTTTTGATGCTGGCGCACTTGTAGGCCGCTGTCCGTAGATACCGTATCTGAGCGGCCGTGACGTGATACCTCACCGTCTCGCTGAGGGCCGCCACGCCTGAGATGCCCGTCCCGTTGAGGTTGGAAGTGCCGGCGATGGCAAGCAGAGTCTGAAGGACCTTGGCCTCGCTGAGCTTCCAGAGCGGCGTGTTCGTGAGGTCAGAAACCAGCCCCCGGAAGGACGCATCGGCCGGTGCGAAGACTGTGCCCTTGAAGCCCGTAAGGGCGTCGACCAGCTTCGGCCCTTGGGGGTCGTTAATGGCGTCGAATGGGAGGGCGCTCACCGCGGCGAGCAGGATGTCGAAGTCCTTCCAGTTGCAGTCGGTGGCACTCCCGGCCGGGTTGTTGGCGGCGCTGGCGGCCAGGGCAGCGACGATGCTGGCCGGCTGGGAGCCGGTGGCCACAGCGGTGGACGAAAAGGCGAGGGTGACGATGACTGCTATCAGCAATGCAAACAGAATGAGTTTCCGCATGGCTCTTCCTTTCTTGCCAAAGGCAGGAACACAGACGTATTTTTCTTATACAGGCGGTGCAAAAGCTTGTCAAGGATGCGGGAAAGTGCCTTGCTGGATAACCTCATCTGCGAGCGAGAGGGCGTGCTCCGCCGGCGCCAGTAGCGGCAGTCATCGCACTCCCCGCCGCTTGGGCAGGCTGGGAAGGACGGTGGTCGCCGAGCTGTCCGGCTCCACACCCCGGGGCAGGAGGAGGGCGGCGATCGCGGCCACGATGAAGATCACTCCGGAGAACACATACGAAGCAGCCAGGGATGAGTACGCGTCGTTCATGGCCCCTCCTATGAGGGGGCCGATGGCCTGGCCGGCACCCACCAGGATGGTGATGAGACCCAGCGATGCCGAGGCCAGCTTGGGCCCGAACCTGTCCGCGCATGCCGCCCCCATGAGGCCCGGGAACGCCGGGCCGGTGGAGCCGAAGAGGATGGCCGATACGATCAGCGATGGCAGCAGCGGCCGGATGCCGAAAAGAAGACCGGCCAGACCGGCCAAGAGGAGGGCAAGAGCGAGGGTGCGCTCTCTGCCGAAACGGTCGGAGATCGAGCCCCAGAGCATGCCCCCGATAAGACCGGCCACCCCCACCAGCATGAAGAGGTAACCCGCCACCGCGTCGCTGTAGCCGAGGTCGGTGGTGAGTCGTTTCTGGAAGAACGTGAAGTAGAGGAGGAAGGCGATGCCGTAGAGCAGGTAGACGCCTCCCGCGTGCCAGGCGTACCTGGAGCGGATCACGGTTCCCACCTGGAAGGAGGGAGGGCTCAGACGCGCACGGATGGATTCCGGCGCCCACTTGTCGAGGACTATGTCGTCGCTCTCGATGATGGGCTTGGCCGGCTGGTCCCGCTGGACCACCGCATTGAGCACGGCGAGGAGGAAGGTGATCCCGGCGAAGACGTACCAGGCAAGACGCCACCCGTCGCCGCCTCCCGCCGCCAGGATGGGGGGCACCGCCAGGCCGACCACGACCAGGGTGAGAGAGGAACCGGTGGGGACCACAGCCGAGGCCAGACCCAGGCGGCGGACCTCGAACCAGGCCGCCATCAGACTTATGGAAGGCACGAGGACGAGGCCGTTGCCCATCCCGGTGAGGAGCCTTGCCGCCGAGGCGCCGGCAAGGGTCTCGGCCAGGCCGGTGAAGAGCATCCCCACGGCGGTCACGGCCATACCCAGGGTGATGACCGTGCGCGCCCCCCACCGCGAAGAGAGCATGCCCCCGATGGCCGACATGATCGTGTAGCCGATGAGGTTCCACGAAGCGAGCGAGCCCGCCGCCGCGCTGCTGATTCCGAGATCCTCCTGCATGGAGGGCAGGACGGCGCTGTAGCCGAAGCGGCCGAAGCCGAGGGCTCCGAAGACACCCAGGAACGCCATGCCCAGGACCACCCACCGATAGGAAGGGCGTCCCGTCAGGGGAGGAGCCTGTGGATGGCGGGTCACCGCGGCGGGGTGCCGGTCACGGAGCGGGAATCACGAAGGTCCGGGTCAAATGTTCATGCCGCCGTCGGCCATGAACACGCTGCCTGTGGAGAAGCTGCTCTGGTCGGAGGCGAGGAAGAGAACCATCCGAGCCACTTCTTCGGCGCGGCCGTGCCGCCCCAGCGGGATGATGCCGTTGAGGAAATCGGTGCCGTCCTGGCCGACGATGTCGGTGAGCTGGTCTTCGATCTGGGTCTGGAACTCGTTCGCGATGGGGCCGGGGGCGAACACGTTGACGCGGATGTTGCGTGGCGCCGCCTCCTTGGCCACCACACGGGCCAGACCGATGAGCGCATGCTTGGAGGTCGCGTACGCACAGACTCCTGGATCGGCCCGGGTACCCATGATGCTGGACGTGATGATGATGCTGCCGCCGTCGTTCATGAGAGGGAGCCCGTACTTGCAGACGAGGAAGGAGCCTCGCACGTTGGTGGCGATGACCGCGTCGAAGATGTCCTCAGGGTACTCGGTGACCGGCTTGATCACCCCCGAGATGCCGGCATGGCTGAAGATGACGTCGATGAGGCCCCAACGGGCCACAGCATGGTCGAGATACTTGCGGGTCTCGACGACGTCGGCCACGTCGGCCGAGATGCTGTCGAGCACGTCGCTGCCGGCGCCGAGCGACGCGGCCGCCCAGGCCAGCTTCTCCGGGCTCCGTCCTACCAACAGCACTCGTGCCCCTTCGTTCAGCAGCGCTTGGGCTGCCGCCAAGCCGATGCTGCCTCCCCCGCCGGTGACGACGCACACTTTGCCGTTCATGATCCCCATGGGTCGCCTCCTCCGGAGCCCGCCTTTTGTCCGCATTCCCCTCGGTCTCGCTCATCATACTATCGTGGCGTCGTGCTACATTCGGGTAATGGAGCCCACGGACACACCGATGCTTCCCGAGCCGCTCAGGCGCTGCGCCTGGGTCGGTTCTGAGCCCCTGTACGTCTCCTACCACGACGAGGAGTGGGGAGTCCCGGTCCATGACGACCGGCTGCTTTTCGAATTCCTCGTGCTGGAGGGGGCGCAGGCGGGACTCAGCTGGCTCACCATCCTGCGCAAGCGGGAGGGTTACCGACGGGCGTTCGCCGGCCTCGAACCGGCCGCCGTGGCCGCCTTCGGCCCCGCCGACGTAGAACGCCTGCTCGCCGACTCCGGAATCGTGCGCAATCGGCTCAAGATCGGAGCCGCCATCGACAACGCCCGAGCCTTCCTGCAGGTGCAGGAGGAGTTCGGAAGCTTCGATGCCTACGTTTGGGGATTCGTCGGCGGCGAGACTATCCATAACGAGTGGCGGACCATGGCCCAGATCCCGGCCAAGACCCCCGAGGCGGAGCGCATGAGCGCCGATCTCAAGAAGCGGGGGTTCCGTTTCGTGGGGCCCACCATCTGCTACGCCCATATGCAGGCCACCGGGATGGTCAACGACCACACGGTGGATTGCTACCGCTGGGCGCAATTGAGAGGGGCCGACGCTATCGACTGACACCTGCGCGGTGACAGGTGGCGACATGGAAGGTAGGAGGAGCTTCATGAGCAGCGCGATCTCGCTCGAGGACCAAGCCCCGCTCGACGCCGTCGAGCTCGACCGGATGAACGCCTACTGGCGGGCGGCCAATTATCTCTCCGTGGGGCAGATCTACCTGAAAGACAACCCGCTCCTGCGGCGGCCGCTCATCAAGGAAGACATCAAGTCCAGACTGCTGGGCCACTGGGGCACGTGTCCCGGTCTGAACCTGGTGTATGTCCACCTCAACCGCGTCATCAAGGCCCGCGACCTCGACATCATCTACATCTGCGGCCCCGGTCATGGCGGCCCGGCACTGGTGGCCAACGTGTACCTGGAGGGCACCTACAGCGAGTACTACAACCACGTGACTCCCACCGAGCGGGGCATGCAGCGCCTGTTCAAGCAGTTCTCCTTCCCCGGCGGTATCCCCAGCCATGTGGCTCCCGAGACGCCGGGCTCGATCCACGAGGGGGGAGAACTGGGCTACTCCTTGGCCCACGCGTACGGCGCCGTCTTCGACAACCCTGATCTGATCGCGGTGTGTGTCGTGGGCGACGGTGAGGCGGAGAGCGGACCTCTGGCCGCGGGCTGGCAGTCGAACAAGTTCCTGAACCCCGCGACCGACGGGGCGGTGCTGCCCATCCTTCATCTGAACGGGGCGAAGATCGCCAACCCCACCATCCTCGCGCGCATCGGCCGGGAAGAGCTGGCCGACTACCTGCGGGGATGCGGCTACACCCCGTATTTCGTCGAGGGGGACGACCCTGCGGCGGTGCACCAGCTGACGGCGGCGACGTTCGACGCCGTCTTCGACCAGATCCGCGAATATCAGCGCCGGGCGCGAGAGCAGGGGATCGTCGAACGGCCGCTCTGGCCTGTCATCGTCCTCGTCACTCCCAAGGGCTGGACGGGCCCCAAGGTGGTCGACGGCAGACAGGTGGAGGGGACCTACCGCTCTCATCAAGTTCCTTTCTCGGACATGACCGACGAGCACATCGCACTGCTCGAAGAGTGGATGAGGAGCTACCGACCCGAGGAGCTCTTCGACGAAGCCGGTGCTCTTCGTCCCGAATTGGCCGCCCTGGCCCCGCGGGGCGGGCGGCGGATGGGGGACAACCCGCATGCCAACGGCGGACTGCTGCTCCACGACCTGGAGTTGCCGGGCATCGCCGATTTCGCGGTGGAGGTCCGCGCGCCCGGGTCGGTCTCGGCGGAGGCGACCCGGGTGATGGGGCAGTTCCTCGCGCAGACCATGCGTATGAACATGGACACGAAGAACTTCCGCCTGTTCGGGCCCGACGAGACCGCCTCCAACCGGTTGGATGCCGTCATCGATGTGACTCCGCGCACCTGGATGGCGAAGATCATGCCCTATGACGACCGCCTCTCTCCCACTGGACGGGTGATGGAGATCCTCAGTGAGCACACCATCGAGGGCTGGATCGAAGGCTACCTACTCACCGGGCGTCACGGCCTGTTCTCGTGCTACGAGGCGTTCATCCACATCATCTCGTCCATGTTCAACCAGCACGCGAAGTGGCTGGACGTCTGCGAGGAGATCCCCTGGCGGCGGCCTATCGCGTCCCTCAACTACCTCCTCACTTCACACGTCTGGAGGCAGGACCATAACGGGTTCTCGCACCAGGATCCCGGCTTCGTCGACCACGTGCTGACCAAGAAGGCTGCGGTGACTCGGGTGTATCTGCCTCCCGATGCCAACACCCTTCTGTGCGTCACCGACATCTGCCTGCGCAGCCGGGGACTCGTCAACGTCATCGTCGCCGGCAAGCAGCCGGCGCTCCAATGGCTGGACATGCCCTCGGCGATCCGGCACTGCGCGGCGGGCATCGGTATCTGGGATTGGGCGAGCAACGACCAGGGCTCCGAGCCCGACGTGGTCATGGCCTGCGCCGGCGACGTCCCCACCATGGAGACCCTTGCGGCGGTCGACTTCTTGCGCGCGAACCTTCCCGATCTCAAGATCAGGGTGGTCAACGTGGTGGACCTCATGACTCTGCAGCCGCGGGAGGAGCATCCCAACGGGCTCTCCAGCGGGGAGTTCGATTCACTGTTCACCGTGGACAAGCCCATCATCTTTGCCTACCACGGCTATCCCTGGCTGATCCATCGCCTGACCTACCGGCGCAACGGCCACGACAACCTGCATGTGCGCGGCTACAAAGAGGAAGGCAGCACCACCACGCCGTTCGACATGACGGTGAGGAACGAGCTCGATCGGTTCAGCCTTGCCCGCGACGCGATCGACCGGGTGCCGGGCCTCGCCCAGCGGGCGGCCCACGTGCGGCAGGCGCTCAAGAACGTGCACGTCGACCACGCCCAGTACATCCGCGAGACCGGGGACGACATGCCCGTCGTCAAGCAGTGGAAGTGGGGCTACTACACCGGAGGCGGCGAATGAGCGCGGCGGCGGCCGAGATGTGAAAGCGGTCGCCCCGGGCGATCAGCCGCCCTGCCACGAGAACAGACGGAGCACCCCGTCGACGACGAGAGCGACCCGTTCCCTGGAGGTGGCGATCGGGGCCTGGAACCAGGGAGGTGCGCCGATCTCGTCGAGAAGCACCTGGTCGTGGGCGCCGGTGAGTCCCCGAGCGGCCACCTGCCATCCCGACCGCGTCGGGGGCGCTCTCGGGTCTGTAGTAGGCGACGTAGCTGGGAGCGAGCGACGAGTAGTCACCCGCCTCATCGATGTCCAAGGCCGTGGTGTCGCCGAAGTCGAGGACCTCGATCCCGTTCCGCGTGAACGCCACCGTGTCTCCCTCGAGTGAAGGCCGCCATGCTCCGTCGCCGATAAGCCAGGGCTGCAGCTCGGCCAGGTCCATCATGTAGCTGCCCTCGTCCAGCTCCCCTGTGGATCGCTGATGCTCCCAGGTCACGAAGGACTCACTGAGGCCGTAGGTCCAGGTGGAATCGCCGAGTGTCGCCGCGATGGCCGAGGGCACGAGAGTGGCCGCGGCTCCTGTGGGCTGACCCTGCGGATCCACCGCGGTGATGAAGATCGATATCTCCCAGTACTCTTCGGGAGCGGTCGCCCACGGCGCTCCCTCGGTCCAGGTGATCATCGAGCCGGCCACCTTGGGGGAGCCGACCCGGGTCCCCGACGCGATCTCTACCTTGGGCCCTTCGGGGAGCAGGTATGCGTAGATGTGCGCGTCGGTAACGTTCTGGTCGCTGTCGAACGTGGCTTCCCACCACACCGCCAAGAGGCCGTCGATGTCGGGCGAGCCCGCCACGGGGGCGTCCACCGGCAGGGCGACGGTCTGTCCGGAATCGAACAGATAGGCCACCATCCGCGAGCCCCCACCTCCGGAGGTCTGGAAGAGCAGAGCCTCATCGGACAGGGCCACTTCCCCCACCGGCTCGTCCAGGCCCGAGATCTCGGTCTCGGTCCACGCACCCTCGGAGTCGCCGGGTACGGTCGGTCCCTGTTCGGTGCTGGTGGTGGTCGAGGAGGAAGCTTGGGTCGTCTCGGTGGTCGGCTCCGTCGAAGTGGTGGTCGGCTCCGTGGAGGACGTCTCCGCGGTGACGGTTGTGCTGGACGCGATCTCCGTGGAGTCGGTAGTGGCGTCGCCCCCACGGAGAAGCATCAAGGGCAGCGCGATGGCCAGCGCGATCACCAGGATCCCGATGGCAGCGATGGCTATCCACGTCCCTTGGGACGGTCCGCCTCCTCCCGTCGGCGGCGGAGCCGCCGCGGGCGTTTCGGGCCCCGTTGCGGCGCCGCACTCACTGCAGAAGCGGGCGCCCTCAGGCAGTTGGGCGCCGCAATCCGAGCAGTACATCCGGTCACCCCCTTGACGTGACGGGCCGGCGCCCGCCGACCGGGCAGGACCCCATACAGCGTACCGTCTCCGCCCTCAGGAGCCAAACGGTTTGGCGTCGGCCCGCGAATCCTCTGTGATAGCCTCGTTCCATGACGGACGTGATCCTTTACGCTTTCGTGGGGCTGGTGGGGGGGACCCTCGGATCCATGGTTGGGCTGGGCGGAGGGATCTTCATCATCCCGGCGCTCAGCCTGTTCCTTGACGTGCCCATCCACACCGCCATCTCGGCGAGCCTTGTCGCTGTGGTCGCCACCTCGACGGCGGGGTCCATCACGTACGTCCGGCAGGAGCTGACGAACTTCCGTCTTGCCGTCACGCTGGAGACGGCTCTGACATTGGGGGCGCTCACCGGTGGTTTCGTGGGCGCGATGCTCGACAAGCAGGTCCTCGGCGCCATCTTCGGCGGGGTGATGATCGTAGTCTCCTTCTACATGGCTCTGAGCCGCCGAGCCGCACCGTCGGTGCCCGAGGAGGGCGCGGATCTGGGTCGGCTGGGCGCCAGCTACTTCGACGCTCGCGCCGGCCACAGGGTCAGGTACCACGTGCGCCGGCTGCCCATCGGCATGTTCACCGGTCTGGTGGCCGGCAACGTGTCCGGACTCCTCGGGGTGGGGGGCGGCTTCCTGACCGTGCCCACTCTCAGGCTTGTGATGGGCGTGCCGATGAGGGCGGCGGTGGGCACGAGCAGTCTGATGCTGGGGGTGACCGCCTGCGCCGGGGCCATCGTCTATTTCGCGCACGGCATGGTCGACCCCACGGTAGCCGTGCCGGTGGTCCTGGGGGTCACCGCCGGCGCACTGCTCGGATCCCGTCTCGCTCTCAGAGTGCGGTCTTCGATCCTGGTGGTCATCCTCTCGATCGTGCTGTTCGCTCTTTCGGTGCAGATGATCCTGGCGGCGGCGGGGATCAGCCTGCGATGAAGCCTACCCCGGAACACTCGGAGGTCGGTGCACCGACCGACGGCCGCTCGACCGATCCCGCTCTCACTCGGGCTCTGTCCCGACTGCTCTTGGTGGGTCTCCTCCTTGCCATCGGCTTGATGATCACGGGAGCGATCCTGGCCGTTATCCAGGGGTCCGGGTCGGTGAGGCACTCGACCTCCCTCGATGACTTGCCCGGTCTGCTCGCCGACGGGGACCCGACCGGGTTTCTCGACCTCGGCCTCTTGGTCCTTCTCGCCACGCCGGCCGCGAGAGTGATCGCCCTCCTTGTGGCCTTCATCCGACGCAGAGAGTGGCTCTTTGCGGGCATAAGTGCGGTCGTGGTGACCGTCCTCGCGCTGAGCGCCGTCCTCGGGCTCACGCTGGCCTAGGAGCCCTACCGGCCGTTCCGGGGCGCGTCGGAACGCGGCCTCGTAGCGCCCGTCTGACCGATTCGGTAGAATCCCGGGGATGTCCATCTTCTTGCTTATAGTCTCTCTTGCCGTGATCCTCGCCGGGTGCGAGCTGTTCGTCAACGGCATCGAGTGGTTCGGTCGCAAGTTCAATCTGGGCGAAGGCGCGGTGGGGAGCGTTCTCGCGGCGGTGGGGACCGCTCTCCCCGAGACCATCATCCCCCTCATCGCCATCTTCTCCGGGGACGATGAGGCGGGCGAGGAGATCGGTATCGGAGCCATCCTCGGAGCTCCCTTCATGCTCTCCACGCTGGCGATGTTCGTCTGCGGCATGTCCGTGGTGATCTACGCTAAGCGAAAGAAGCGAACCCTCAAGGTGCGCTTCAACGAGGAGATCATGCGTCGGGACCTGGCCTACTTCCTGGTGGCCTACGCGATCGCCGTGATCGTAGGCATCGTCCCCATCGGGCAGTTCCGCTACGTCGTGGCGGCGCTCCTGCTGGTCGGCTACGCGCTCTACGTCAAGCGGACCATGCAGAGCGAGGGCGACCTGACCGGCGAATGCCGGGCGCTCTACTTCCATCGCACCGCCGAATCGCCGCAACTGAAGCGAGTGATCCTGCAGATCGTGGTCGCTCTGATCGCCATCATCTTCGGAGCCCAACTCTTCGTGGAGGAACTCACCAGCCTCTCCGAAGCCCTCGGCGTTCCCGCGCTGGTGATCTCCCTGCTCATCACGCCGATCGCCACCGAGCTTCCGGAGAAATTCAACAGCGTCATGTGGATGGGACAGAAGAAGGACACTCTGGCTTTGGGCAACATCACCGGGGCGATGGTGTTCCAGAGCACCTTCCCGGTGGCCATCGGCATGGCGTTCACCGACTGGCATCTCTGGACGGAGGGTGGGTGGTACGCGGCCGTGGCTGCCGGGGTCGCTCTGCTCTCGGGTTTGCTTCTCTACGGCCGGCTCCGCTTCACCAAGAGCGGGTTCGGCCTGGGTTCGCTCCTGTTCGGGGGCGTGCTGTACGGCGCCTATCTCGCGGCGGTGCTCTGGGACATCCTGTAGGGAGGCCGGCGCCGGGGATGACCGTGCCGAGTGGCGGCCCCCAGTCTTACGCCCTTGCCCGCGAGTCCTTCGGCGCCGTCGCCTCGATCGGCTCAGTCGCCCACACCGGGGTTGGGAACGCTCATGGCCGTTCCTCACGTCCCAGGACCCACTGGTCCAGGGCCTCGGCGACCCCGTCCCGCAGGTTGGAGGATGTGATCACGTCGGCCGCCACTTTGGCCGCGGGCGTGGCGTTGCCCATGGCCACGCCGATGCCCGCCCACTGCAGAAGGGCGGCGTCGCTGTCGTGGTCGCCGATGGCCATGACCTGCTCGGCAGGGATCTGCATCTGGCGGGCCAGCTGCTGAGCCATGGCGGCCTTGGAGGCATCGATGGAGGTGAAGTCGAGGATGCCGGGAGTGTTCTCGTAGATGTTCGCCCTGTCCCGAGAAGGCCCGCTGGAGGGCCTGCTGAGCCGCCGCCGCCTCTCGTCGCCCAGGTCGCGCAGATCGATGAAGACCTTGTCGATGGGCTCGCCTGCCCTGATGACCTCGTCGACGGACCCACCTCGTTGGGCTCGGACACCTCGTAGTTGAGGATGCTGTCGCGCACCAGGTCTCCCAGCCGGTCGGTGAACCATTCATCGTCGCTCTCCACGTTGGCCACGGCTCCCAGGTCTCGACCCGCGGCCACGATCTCGGCGGCCAGGTCCGGGGGCAGCGAAACACGTGCAAGAGCCGGCTCCCGCCTGTACGTTCCACAAGAGGGCGCCGTCACACGCGATCATCGGGGTCATCAGACCGAGTTGCTGGAGGAAGGGTCTCATGGCCCGGGGAGGCCGGGACGAGACCAGCACCACCTCCACACCGCCTTCGCGCACGGTGGCGATGGTCCGCTTGACCCGGTCGGATATGTGGCGCGGTCCCGATACCAGGGTGCTGTTGAGGTCGATGAAGACCAGCCGCACCACCCGGCCGGTCCCGGCGAGCTGCGCGAGCCCGCGGGCGACGTAGTCGAGATGCCGGCGCATGGCCTGGCGGGCCTTCTGCTCGTCGCCCGCCCGGATGGCGCGGCGGATGGCCTCGTGCTGCTGTTGCAGGGCTATGCCGCCGCCGGGCTCCGTGTAGTAGGCGTTGAGGATGGCCGCCATATGGTCGTGCAGGAGGTCCACCGGTTCTCGGATGACCCGTCTCGAACAGGGCGTTATGAGTGGCCAGCGCGATGGCCGCGTGGAACGCCACGTCGTCGTCGGGGGACAGCTGCTTGCTCGGGCCGGTAGCGACGATCGACAGGCGGTGCAGGTCTTCTATTGTCGCTCTGCGAGCGGCCAGTCCGGCTGCCTCGATCTCCACCGCGCTGCGGATCTCCATGAGCTCGGCCATCCGTTCGGCCCCGGCTCCCAGCAGGGGCGAAAGGGGGGCGGCGAAACTCGGCGAGGGCAGGTTGGCGACATTGGTGCCTTGAGCCCCCCTGCCGACCACCAGGAGGCCCTGGGCTTTCAGCTCGCGCAGCGCCTCCCGCACCGCCGGACGTCCCACGCCCAGCTTGTCCGCCAACTCACGCTCCGAGGGTATGCGGTCGCCGGCCTTGTACTCGCCTGAGATGATGAGTTGGCGCAGCTGCTCGGCTATCTGGTCGGTGATGGTCCGGGGGGCGACCGGCTTCAGCAGCGGTTCTCGCTGCTTCTGGCCGTTCTCCTTGTCAGCTGATGTGCCCCGCCCCATGGTGTGATGGTAACACCATCACCCCCAAGCGCGCAACCACACAAGCTGCAGCCACCGGGATCTACCCTCCGGCACTCTCCGCTTCGGGAAGCGCCCCTTCGTGCTCGGCCTCGGCAAGAGCGGCCTGCGCTTGGTGTTTGGCCCTGCGCTTTGCCGCCACCTTGGCGAGCCAGATGCCGAACTCGTAGAGCACGATCAGCGGTATGAGCATGAGAGCCATGCTCACCGGGTCCTGACTCGGGGTGAGGACCATGGCGATGACGGCTTCGACCAGGATGGCGTACTTGCGGTACTTGCGCATCTTCACGTGGTCGACCAGTCCCGCCCAGGCGAGGAGCATCATGACGAGGGGCAGCTCGAACACCAGCGCGAAGGCCAGCAGGAACAGGGAGACGAAGCTGATGTAGTTATCCGCCTGGAGCAATTGGTTGAAGACCGGATCGCCCTCGACCGTGATCCTCGCGCCGTAGCCGACCATGAACTTCAGGCCGATGGGAAGCACGATGAAATACCCAAAGGCGATGCCCGCGGCGAAGAGGACCGTGGTGAGGATCACGTACGGGAGGACGCCCTTCTTCTCGTTCTCGTAGAGCGCCGGCATGATGAAGGCCCAGAACTGATACAGAAGGAAGGGCAGGGCGCAGATCAGCCCGGCATAGATCGATACCTTGAGCACCTGCATGAACGCCTCGGTGACCCCGAGCGTGGTCAACTCGGTCACGCCGGTGTTCTCCAGCGGGCGCAAGAGCACGGCGAACACGCGATCCTTGAAGATGAACGCCGCGATCATGAACACGATGACGACGATTGCGCTATAGGTCACCCGTTTGCGCAACTCGCCAAGGTGCCCCATGAGGGGCATGGTCCTGGTCGGATCCTTACTCACCGGATCCTCAACTTACGGAAGGGCCCAACTCAAGATGCATGATCCTCCAGGATCGTGTAGGGGGAGAGTATAGCCCAGAGCCGGGCCTGCCGCCTTCAGGGCCTCGGCGTGTAGCGCTTGGTATCGCGGTCACCGCGTTGCAGGCGGAGCACCGATTTGTTATGTTCAAGGGCAGCGCCCAGCTGTGAGGGAGCCGGTTCCGGAGCCAGCCAAAGCCGTGTAAGGAGCTTGCTGCTTGGTCAGTCCCACCATTGACCTGGTCATCCAGTTCGGGCTCATGTTCTGCATCGGCGCGGCTATGGCCGTCCTCTTCGTCGCCATCTCTCATCTGCTCTCTCCCAAGAGCAAGAATCCGAACAAGGACCACGCCTACGAGTGCGGCGTGGTAGCCCACGACCGACGCGCGGGCACCTTTCAACGTCCACTACTACCTGGTGGCCGTTCTGTTCGTACTGTTCGATCTCGAGGCCGTCTTCATCTACCCCTGGGCGGTATCGCTGCGCTCTCTCGGCACCGGTGCTCTCATCGAGATGTTCGTGTTCATCGCGATACTCCTGGTGGGCTATCTCTACGCCTGGAAGAAGGGCGTGTTCGAATGGGAATGAGCGACCGACCCTCCCCTGAAGAACACCCCATCGGGCCCGAGCGCCCCTTCCTCATGGTGCGGGATGGACTGCTGCAGCCGGCCCCCGGCGAGGCCGCGGGGCCGGCCGGACGGCTGTATCTGCCCGGGGACGCCGGACCGGGCGTCGGAGATCGACACCGAAGTCCTCGGCGGCCCCGTTCACTTCCCCGGCGGAGTGGCCATGCCCGTCCAACTCGAGCGGGTGCTGGGTTTCGGCCGCAGCTTCTCGTTCTGGCCGCTGCTGTTCGGGCTCGCCTGCTGCGCCATCGAGATGATGGCGCTGGGCGGATCCCGTTTCGACATGTCCCGCTTCGGCATGGAAGCCATGCGCGCCTCGCCCCGCCAGGCGGACGGCATGATCGTGGCCGGCTGGTGCAGCATCAAGATGGCGCCCCGGGTGGTGCGTCTCTACGAGCAGATCCCCGACCCCAAATGGGTGCTGGCCATGGGCTCCTGCGCCATCTCCGGCAACGTGTGGGATACCTACAACATCGTGCAGGGCATCGACAGCCTCATCCCGGTGGACGTGTACGTGCCCGGTTGCCCGCCGCGTCCGGAAGCCCTGTGGCAGGGGCTGGAGATGATCCGGGAGCGGATCAAGCAGAGCCGGCACGCCTACGACGGGTTGCGTCGCATCCCCGCCCGTGACCTGCTGGCGGCCGAAGGTGGCGCGACACCGGCGTGCGCCGAGGCGGAGTCCGGCGCCGGAGGCGCCGCGTGAACGCGGCCGCCGATAACATGGGTCGCGCGCCGGGGCAAAGCGCGGATCGCCCGCCCGAGTCGGTCTCTGCGGTGGCCGACCGGCTTCAGGAACGCTTCGGGGAACAGATCGTCGAGCGCACCGAATTCCGCGGGGATCTGACCCTGAGCGTGGCGCCCGAGGCCTGGCTGGATGTGATGACCTGGTGCCGGGACGATCCGTCGGCGGCGTTCGATCAGTTGGACTGCCTTCTGGGCGATCATCTGCCGGAGCGGACCGCTGCGCCGCTCGCGGTGGTGGCTCACCTGCTGTCCCACACCCAGGGTCATCGCCTGCGCGTCAAGACCGCTCTTGTCGAAGGTCAGCCACTGCCGTCGGTGACGGGGCTGTGGCCGTCGGCGGGGTTCGACGAGCGTGAGGCCTGGGAGATGTTCGGCATCGTCTTCACCGGACACCCCGACCTGCGGCGGCTGCTTACCACCGACGACTTCGAGGGCTTCCCTCTGCGCAAGGACTTCCCGCTCGAGGGCACCGTCGGCGGCCGTGTCCGCACCACTCTGCGGGGCAAGATCTGATGAGTACCCCGGCCCACGACGCTCCCGTCCACGGCTCGGCCCCGCCCGCGACCATCCACCTCACCCCGGAGGAACTGGCGGAGCGCAAGGTCCGCAGCCGACAGCCCCACGAGTGGACCGCCGACCTCATGA
The DNA here is from genome assembly GCA_963822135.1 of uncultured Actinomycetota bacterium. GTDB lineage: Bacteria > Actinomycetota > Thermoleophilia > RBG-16-64-13 > RBG-16-64-13 > CAIQPS01. The sequence continues at coordinate 267,533 of CAWGGI010000010.1, forward strand.
CCCTGAGCATGGGTCCTCAGCATCCATCGATGCACGGGGTGTATCGCGCCGTGCTGGACCTGGACGGCGAAGTGGTCTTCGCGGTCCGACCGGAGATAGGCAACCTGCACCGCGGTCTGGAGAAGCTCTGCGAGCAGCGGACCTATCACCAGATCATCCCGCTCACCGACCGGCTCGACTACATCAGCAGCTTCGCCATGAACCACGGTTTCTGCGAGGCGGCCGAGAAGCTCATGGGGGTGGAGGTCCCGCCACGGGCGCAGTACATCCGGACCATCGCGACGAGCTCACCCGGCTCGCCAACCACATCATGTGGCTGGGCATCCACATCATGGACCTGGGCACGCAGACCTTCTTCTGCATCATGCTTCCGCGACCGCGAGTACGTGCTCGACCTGTTCGAGATGCTTTGCGGAGCCCGGCTCACTCATTCTTTCGCCCGCATCGGCGGGGTGGCCAAAGACCTCCCCGACGGCTTCGACCACCGCTGCCGCAAGGTCATCGAGTTCCTGCCCAAGCGGGTGGCGGAGTACGAGCGGATCATCAAGAACAACCGCATCTACTACAAGCGGGCCAAAGGCGTGGGCGTCTTCACGGCCGACGACTGCTATGCGTGGCGGGTCACCGGCCCGCCGCTGCGGTCGGCCGGCGTGGCTCGCGACTTGCGCAAGGACGAGCCCTACGCGGCCTACGAGTGAGGTCGACTTCGACGTGGCGGTGGAGTACAACGCCGACGTATACGACCGCTTCCTCGTGCGCATGAGGGAGATCCGCGAGTCGTGCAAGATCATCCGGCAGTGCCTCGACCAGATGCCCGACGGCGACGTTCATCTCCCGCGACGCTGTGCACACCCTGCCGCGCAAGAGCGAGGTCCTTCGCGAGTCCGCCGCCATGATCCAGGACTTCAACCAGGTCTTCCGGGGGCCGCAGGCGCCCAAGGGCGAGGTCTACCGGGCCATCGAGGTGCCCAAGGGCGAGATGGGCGTGTACATCAGGTCCGAGGGCGGCGCCGCGGCCGGCCCGCGTGCGCTTCACCACCCCCAGCTTCTACCACGGCCAGGCGCTGCCGCCGCTGGCCGAGGGGGAGATGATCGCCGACTTGGTGGCCATCTTCGCCAGCATCGACGTCGTGCTGGGGGACTGTGACCGATGAGCGAACCCGTCGCCCAGCTCATCTTCCTCCTGATCAAGGCCATCCTGATGCCGGTGCTCGTCGTGACGATGGTGGCCTTCATCATCTTCTTCGAGCGCAAGTTCGCCGGCTTCTTCCAGGGGCGCGTGGGTCCCACCTATCTGGGCCCCGGGGGGTCGTTCCAGTCGTTCGGGGATATCGCCAAGCTGATCTCCAAGGAGGACCTCATCCCCGCGCGCGCCGACAAGTGGGTCTTCCGGCTGGCGCCGTACATCATCTTCGTCCCCGCGTTCCTGGTGATGGCGGTGCTGCCGTTCGGGCCCGTGACCGAGGACACGAGTCTGTTCGGCTACGGGTTCGACTACGTGATCGCCAACTTCGACACCGGGCTGGTGCTGTTCCTGGCCATGGGGGCCATCGCCGTATACGGGGTGGTGCTGGCCGGCTGGTCGTCCAACAACCATTTCTCCCTGCTCGGGGGCCTGCGGGCCGGCGCTCAGATGATCTCGTACGAGCTGGCCATGGGCTTCTCGGTGGTGGGGGTCATGCTGATGGCCGGCTCCATGAACCTGGTCACCATCGTGGACGGCCAGGCGGGCAACTTCTGGGATTGGTACTGGGCCCCGCAGCTGGTCGGCGGCCTGATCTTCTTCATCGCCACCCTGGCGGAGCTCAACCGTACTCCCTTCGATCTGGCCGAGGCCGAACAGGAGTTGGTCGCCGGCTACCTCACCGAGTACTCGGGCATGCGCTGGGGCATCTTCATGTTCGCCGAATACGTCAACCTGGTCGTCATCTCGGGGATCGTGTCCACCCTCTACTTCGGAGGCTGGCGCGCGCCGTTCGAGGCGCTCGACTTCATCCCCGGACCCATCTGGCTGTTCCTCAAGATCTGCGTGCTGGTGTTCATCTACATGTGGGTGCGCTGGACCATCTTCCGCTATCGCTACAACCAGCTGATGTCGATGGGGTGGAAGGTGCTCCTGCCGCTGTCCATAGCGAATCTGGCCGTCACGGCCATCGTCATCGTGGTGGTGGGCTGAGATGGGCCTGAAGGAACTGGTCAAGAAGGCGGCCTTCGTCGATATCCTGCGGGGGATGTCGGTGACCGGCACCTACTTCGTGGTAGACAAGGTGACCGTCGAGTACCCCAAGGAAAAGCTGCAGACCTACCCACGGTTCCGCGGCATCCACGCTCTCCTCACCGACCCGGCCACGGGCGACGCCAAGTGTGTGGCCTGCATGCTCTGTCCCACCATCTGCCCGTCGCGGTGCATCCACGTGGAGGGCGAAGAGCTCCCCGACGGCCGCAGCCACGCCTGCAGCTTCGACCTGGACCTGAGCCGCTGCATCTTCTGCGGGCTGTGCGAAGAGGTGTGTCCGGTGGCGGCCATCGTCATGACCCGGTTCTACGAGGGCAGCACCTTCGACAAGCGTGACTTCCTGCTCACCAAAGAGATGCTGATGGCCAACCAGGTGTACGCGCACAAGGAAGTGTTCGCGCACCCGGCCGCCGCGCCCGCGGGCTCCGCGGCGCCCGGCGCGGTGTCCCCTGCCCCGGCGGAGCCGGCGGCGCCCGGCGCGGCGGCGGACGAAGGGGAGCGCTGACGGTCATGGCCGACAAAGTCCTCTTCATCGTGTTCGGAGCCTTTGCGGTGCTGGGCGCTCTGGGCACCATCACCCGCAGGAACATCATTCACGCGCTCCTGCTCCTGGTGTTCACGTTCCTCAACGTGGCCGCCATCTTCTTCCTCACGCAGGCTTACTTCGTGGCCATGGTGCAGATCCTGGTCTACGCCGGGGCCATCATGGTGCTGTTCGTGTTCGTGATCATGTTCCTCAACCTGCGCACCTTCCAGGAGGAGGAGCAGACCCACCGCAGGCAGCGCTGGATCGCCCTGGTCCTCTCCGTGCTGGTGCTCGTGGAGTTCGTCGTCGTGCTGGCAGGCATCACCTTCACCTCGGTGCGGGGCGGTCTCACCCCGGAGGTGGTCGCGGCGGCCGGCGGCAACAGCAAGGTCTTCGGCCAGGCGTTGTTCAACACCATGTTGCTGCCCGTTCGAAGTGGCCTCGGTGATCCTCCTCGTGGCGATGGTGGGGGCGGTCATCCTGGTGAAGAAGGAGAAGACCGGCCAGCTCGATACTCGGGCTTGGGAGCCGGGAGCCGAGGCTGCTCCCGGGGCAGTCGAGGAGGAGGTGTAGCCGCGATGGAGAGCACCACTGCGAGCATCCCCATCCCGGTCGACTGGTACCTCTATCTGTCCGCCGCCCTCTTCCTGATAGGAGCGGTGGGCGTCCTGACCAGGCGCAATCTCTTCATCATCCTGTTCTCCCTGGAGCTGATGATGAACGCGGTCAACATCAACCTGGTGGGCTTCAGCGGCTTCCACGAGAACATGACCGGGCAGAACTTCGTGCTGTTCACCATGGCCGTGGCCGCCGCCGAGGCGGCCGTGGGGCTGGCTATCGCCACCGCCATGTTCCGCAACCGGCAGACCCTTATGGTCGACCTGTTCGACACGATGAAGGGGTAGCGGGTGGAGAGCTACATCTGGCTCATACCGGTCCTGCCCCTGGCGGCCTTCCTGATCACCCTGCTCTTTGGCAAGTGGTAGATCAAGGAAGAGTCGCACTGGCTGCCCATCCTGGCCATGGCCGGCTCGTTCGGGCTGTCCATCGCGGCCTTCGTCCAGATCAGCGGAGCCGAAGAGCCGGTCGTCGTGGACCTGTGGCAGTGGATCCCGTCGGGGAGCTTCCAGGTGCCGTTCGGCTTCCAGGTGGACCAACTCACCGCGGTCATGATGCTGGTGGTCACCGGCGTCGGCCTGCTGATCTTCATCTACTCGAAGGGCTACATGCACGGCGATCCCGGTTATTACCGGTTCTTCGCCTACATGAGCCTGTTCGCCTTCAGCATGCTGATCCTGGTCATGGCGAACAACTACCTGCTGCTGTACTTCGGGTGGGAAGCGGTGGGGCTGTGCTCCTACTACCTCATCGGCTACTTCTACCACAAGCCCGAAGCGGCGGCCGCCGGTAAGAAGGCCTTCATCGTCAACCGGGTGGGCGACTTCGGCTTCGGCCTGGGCGTGATGCTGATCTTCGTGATCTTCGGCACCCTCAACTACGTCGGGGTCTTCCATCAGGTCGATCAGGGCGTGGGCGAGCGAGACGGCCCTCATCGGCCATCGCCCTGTTGCTGTTCATGGGGGCCATGGGCAAGTCGGCGCAGTTCCCACTGCACGTGTGGCTCCCCGACGCCATGGAGGGCCCGACCCCGGTCTCGGCCCTCATCCATGCCGCCACCATGGTCACCGCCGGGGTGTACATGGTGGCCCGAAGCGCGGTCATCTTCGCGAGCGCGCCCGGGGCGCTGCTGGTGGTCGGCGCGATCGGTACGTTCACGGCCATCTTCGCGGCCGTCATCGGCATCTGTCAGAAGGACATCAAGAAGGTTCTCGCCTACTCCACCGTCTCCCAGCTGGGGTACATGTTCATGGCTCTGGGCGTGGGGGCCTGGGCCATCGCCATCTTCCACCTCATGACCCACGCCTTCTTCAAAGCCCTGCTGTTCCTCGGCGCCGGCTCGGTCATCCATTCGCTGGGCGGCGAGCAGGACATGGACAAGATGGGCGGGCTGGCCAAACGCATCCCGGCCACCTACTACACCCTGGTGGCGGGCGCACTGGCCCTGTCGGGCATCTTCCCGTTCGCCGGGTTCTGGTCCAAGGACGACATCCTCGGTGCGGTGTGGCGCGACGGAAGTACGTGATGTGGGCAGTGGGCCTCATCGCGGCGTTCATCACCGCCTTCTACACCTTCCGCATGATCTTCCTGACCTTCTTCGGCAAGCGCCGCGCACGGACGAAGAGAGCCATCACGTGCACAAGAGCCCCTGGTCGATGATCATGCCGCTGGTCGTGCTGGCGATCGCTTCGCTTCTGGGCGGGTTCCTGGGGCTGCCCGGCAAGCTGGGTGTGATCCAGAGCTTCCTGGAGCCGGTCTTCGCCCCGGCGAACCAGGTGCTGGGCATCGAGGAGCACGGCCTCCTGGCCATCGACTACGTCCTCATGGCGGTGTCGCTGATCGTGGCGATGCTGGGCATCGCGCTGGCCTGGCTCTTCTACATGCGGCGCATGGACCTGCCCGTCCGGGTGGGCGGCGAAGCTGCAGCCGCTCTACAAGGTGGTCTACAACAAGTTCTACATCGACGAGTTCTACGCCGCGACCTTCGTCGCGCTGGCCGTCGATGGCTCGCGCTGGGTGTGGCGGCACTTCGATGAGCTCATCATCGACGGGGCGGTCAACGGCACGGGCTGGCTGTGGCAGCGGGCGGGCGCGTCGTCCGGCCGATCCAGACCGGCAAGGTGCAGAACTACCTGCTGGGCATCTTCATCGGGTTGTTCGTGATCGGTCGACGGTGGTGGTGTTCACGTGATGCTCACCATCCTCACCTTCCTGCCCGTGGCGGGCGCGCTGGCTCATGCTCATCTTCATGCGGGGCCGGCCGAGCGCCTACAAGCTCACCGCGCTGGTGACCACCATCATCACCCTCGGCCTGGCCGTCTACCTGGCCACGCAGTTCCAGACCGGCAGCGCCGAGTTCCAGTTCCAGGAGAACGACTCGTGGATCCCCAGCCTGGGCATCTCCTACCACCTGGGCGTCGACGGTATCTCGATGCTCCTGGTGCTGCTGACCGCGCTTCTCTCGACGGTGGCCATCCTCGGCACCTGGAACTCCATCAAAGACCGGGGGCTGGCCTTCTTCATCAGCCTGCTGGTGCTCGAGACAGGCATGATCGGCGTGTTCGTGTCCATGGACCTCTTCCTCTTCTACGTGTTCTGGGAGATCCAGCTCATCCCGATGTACTTCATCATCGGGCTGTGGGGCGGGGCGCGCCGGGTGTACGCGGCCATCAAGTTCTTCCTCTACACCTTCGCCGGCTCGGTGCTGATGCTGGTCGCCATCCTGGCCGTCGTCTGGTGGTACTCCGAGAACCGGGCGGGCTTCTCACCTTCGACATACTGACCCTGCAGCAGGCCGGCTTCTCCGGGTCGATGGCCATGTGGTCGTTCGCGGCGTTCTTCATCGCGTTCGCCATCAAGGTGCCCATGTTCCCGGTGCACACCTGGTTGCCCGACGCCCATACCGAGGCGCCCACAGCCGGTTCGGTCATCCTGGCCGGCGTGCTCCTCAAGATGGGCGTGTACGGCATGATCCGCTTCTGCATCGGGTTCTTCCCCGAAGTCGCGGTGCAGGCCATGGTGCCGGTGATCATCCTGTCGGTGATCGCCATCATCTACGGGGCGGCCATGTCGCTGGTGCAGCCCGACATGAAGCGGCTGGTGGCCTACTCCTCGGTGAGCCACATGGGGTTCGTCACCGCAGGGCTGTTCACCTTCAACCAGCAGGGCATCGAGGGCTCCGTCCTGCAGATGATCAGCCACGGGATCCTCACCGGCGCCCTCTTCATGATGGTCGGCTTCTTCTACGACCGCACCCACACCCGTCTCATCAAGGACTACGGGGGGATGGCCAAGCCCATGCCGGTGGCGGCCGCCTTCTTCAGCCTGTTCGTCGTCGGCAGTCTGGGCCTGCCCGGCCTGAGCGGGTTCGTGGGCGAGTTCCTCATCCTGGTGGGACTGTTCCAGTACGCAAGGTGTTCGCGGTGCTGGCCTCCATCGGCGTCATACTGGGGGCGGCCTACCTGCTGTGGATGTACCAGCGGACGATGTTCCAGCAGGCCAACGAGAAGTGGCTCTCGCTGAAGGATCTGAGCGCCCGGGAGATCGTGACCCTCGTGCCTCTGGTGGGCATGGCGGTGTGGATCGGCGTCTACCCGCACACCTTCCTCAACTTCCTCCACGCTCCCGCGCAGAACATCATGTCGCAGGTGCAGCCCTACCTGGCCGAGCACGGCGGGGCGCTGTCCCGGTTGGCCTCCATCCTGTTCGGGGGGAACTAGATGTCGGCGTCTGACCTCATCGCCGTCCTCCCCGAACTCGATCCTCCTGGTGGCCGGCTGCGCGGTCGTGCTGATCGAGCCGCTTCCTGGCTCGGCGACCGGCTCCGACAGGACCATGCCTCATGGCCATCGCCCTGACGGGGCTGGCCGCATCGGTGGGTATCTCGTCCTGCTGACGGGTGAAGACACGCCGGCGTTCGCCAACATGCTTGCCCTGGATCACTGGGCCATCTTCTTCAAGGTGCTGTTCGGCATCACGGGGATCGTGACCCTTCTGATGTCGCACCGAGTACCTCGAGGCGCATGGCCGCCACCTGGGCGAGTACTACGCGCTCATCCTCTTCGCCATCATCGGCCTGGACCTGATGGCCGGCGCCCGCGACTTCATCCTCTTCTACGTGGCCTTCGAGCTCATGTCCATCAGCTGCTACATACTCGCGGCCTACTTCCGCTACCGGTTACATCGAACGAATCGGCGCTCAAGTACTTCCTTACCGGCTCGTTCGCCTCGGCCATCATGCTGTACGGCATCTCGCTGGCTTACGGACAGGCGGGCTCCACCAACTACTACGCATCGGACAGGCGCTCGGCTCGCAGGGGGCAAGCAGCGCCGTGCTGTTCGCCGTGCTCCTGATCGGCATTGGTCTGGCCTTCAAGGTTTCGGCGGCGCCCTTCCACATGTGGACCCCGGACGTCTACCAGGGCGCACCCACGCCGGTGACCGGCTTCTTCTCGGTGGGGCCCAAGACGGCGGCCTTCGCTGTGTTCATCGCCGCTTTCGTGCTGGCCTTCCCTGGGGCGGCGAAGGAATGGGGCGTGTTCCTGATCGTGCTGTCCATAGTCACGATGCTGGTGGGCAACGTCTTCGGCCTCGTGCAGACCAACGTCAAGCGTATGCTTGCCTACTCCTCCATCGCTCATGCCGGCTACCTGCTCGCGGGTCTCGGGGCCATGGGCTGGAGTGCCCAGATATATCCAGGCAGGGGAGTGCTCGTCTACCTGACGGCCTACACGTTCATGAACCTGGGCGCCTTCGCGGTGCTGGCGTACCTCAAGGCACAGGCTCCCGACACGTTCGACTTCTCTCTCAAGCAGTTCGCCGGTCTGGGGCGGAGATCACCGTGGGCAGCGGCGCTGCTCTCATTGTTCCTGCTGTCGCTCACGGGCATCCCGGGAACAGCCGGTTTCATCGGAAAGTTCTACGTGTTCGGCGGCATAGTGCGGGCGGAGCTCTACCTGGCTGGCCATCGTCGGAGTGCTCCTGAGCGCGGTGGCCGCCTACTACTACCTCCGGGTGATCATCTACATGTACTTCCGGGAGCCTGAGGAGGAGCTCTCGATACGGCGACCCATCTCTGGCAGCATGGCTGCGGCTCTGACCATCACCGCGGTGGCCACCATCGCGATCGGTATCGTGCCATCGCGGTTGTGGGATGCCGTAGTGAAGGCCTTCGCGGCGCTGCTGAGCTGACCGCGGGGCGGCCGCATCACGGCGCCGCAGCGCGGGGCACCACGGCGCCGGTCGACCGGGCACCGCAGCGGCCCGGGGGCGACCGAAGCGCGGCGTCGGCGGCTCGCCCAGTGGCTGTCACGTGGGAGGTGACGTGCTTCTTCTCGCCGATCTGGTGATCCCCGTGAGCTCGCCCCCGCTTGCCGACGCCGGCGTGCGGGTCGCCGAGGGAAGGATCGTGGAGGTGGGGCCCGCCGCGGAGCTGCGGGCCCGGTATCCCGCTGACGAGACACGGATCTTCCCGGGCTGCGCCCTTCTTCCCGGCTTCGTGAACACCCATACCCACCTTGAGTTGTCGGCGTTCCGCGGCTTCACCCGCGCGCGGAGCTTCGGGCCGCTGGATGCTCAGCCTTCTCCTCGCCCGCCGCCGGCTCGAGCCTCCCGACTTCGAGGCCTCGGCGCTGTGGGGCGCCTACGAGTGCGCCCGGTGCGGGATCACGTCTATCGCGGACACCGCCTACGACGGGGTGGCGGTGGCGCGCGCAGCCGGCGCAGCCGGGCTGCGCGCCCGCGTATACCAGGAGGTCTTCGGCCTCGACGACGCCGCGTTGCCCGGCGCCATGGACCAGCCTGAAGACGGCGGTCGACCGGCTCCGGCGAGAGTGCGGCGCCCCTCGCTCGAGGCCGGGGTGTCGCCGCACGCGCCCTACACAGTCTCGGCCCGGCTGTATCGGGAGGCGGCGCGACTTCGCGCGCCATGCCGGGCTGCGGATCGCCACTGCACGTCGCCGAATCCCCGGCCGAGGTCGAGGTGCTCGACCGAGGGACGGGGCGCGATCGCGCGGGCCTACCGGCGGGCAGGGCTCTGGGGTGCCGGCACGTGGACGCCGCCGCGTGTCCGCCCGCTCGAGTATGTGGCCGGCACCGGTGCGCTCTCGCCCGACGCGCTCGTCATCCATGCCGTCCAGGCGGAGGGCCGCGAGATCGATCTGCTCGCCGCGAGTGGCGCCGCCGTGGCCCACTGCCCTCGCTCCAATGCCCGCTTGCGCTGCGGCGTGGCGCCGGTGGCCGAGATGCTTGCCGCAGGCGTCAGCGGTGGGACTGGGCACCGACAGTCTGGCCTCCAACGACGTCGCTCGACATGTTCGCCGAGATGCGGGCGGCGCTCCGCACGGCCGACGCGCTCCCGCGCGGCGAGCGGCGCCGTCGTCGGCCGGTCGGGGCGCTGCAGACGGCCCGGCGCCGCTGTCCTCTGACCAGGTCCTGCGCCTGGCTACGATGGAGGGAGCCCGGGCCCTGGGGTGGGGCGACCTCACCGGCAGTCTCGATCCGGGCAAGAGCGCCGACATCATCGCGGTACGGCTGCCGCGGCGCGCGCGGCCATCGGGCGGCCGTCCACGGGCGGCGCGCCCAACGAGCCGGCCGCGGCCGCCGGCCGGCGAGTCGCCGTCGGGTGTTCTCGTCCGGACGGCGACGGCGAAAGACGTACGAATGACGATGGTCGCCGGCAAGGTGATCTTCGAGGGGGGAACACTGCCGATCCAGGTGGCGTCTGGCTACCAGGTCGCGCGACAGAAGCTTGGCCTTCGCTGACTTGACGACAGCCGCGGCTGCGGCCGGCCGCCTGTCAACCGCTCGAAGTGGCCGCGGCCTTGCGATTAGGGCATAATCTGGCGATGGTATACGGCTCCTCCTGCGGATACCATCCGCGGGGCAGGGGCGCCGGACAGGATGAGGTGATCATAGTTGCTTCTCGACCGTAAACGCATCAATAGGTGGGCCAAGTGGGTGGCGCTGGCTCTGGCGATCGTCTTTGCTGCTGAGTTTCCTGTTCCTGGGCGTCGGCTACGGCGGCGCCGGGTTCAACCTGTCCGAGCTCTTCACCAGCAACAACGATTCCACCGACACCACGTTGACCGCGGACCAGAAGGTCGCGGCTCTCGAGGCAAGGCTGCAGCAGAACCCCAAGGACGTGACCACCCTCTGGAGTTGGCCACTCTGTATCAGCAGAACGGAAACCTGCTGGGAGCGGCGTCCTACCTGGAGCAGGTCATCGCGGTCGATCCCTCTCAGAAAGAGATATACCTTCGCCTGGCCAACATCTACCTGGCTCAAGACGTGGCCAAGTACGCGCGCGGCGGCGGCGATCCTGAACAAGGCGATCAGCGTCGACCCGAACAACCCGGACATCTACCTCAAGCTGGGCATCGCCCAGAACGCTCTGGGGAACGTGAGCGCGACCGTGCTCGCCTGGCAGAAGTACCTGGCTCTCGCTCCCAACGGTGACATGGCGTCCGTCGTGAGGGAGCAGGTCGCCAAGCTGGCCCAGCAGGCGACCACGACCACCACCACAGCTTCGTCGTCCACGACCACCACCGCCGGCTCGACCTCGACCACGGCGGGGTCGATCAGCAGTACGACCACCACGGCTCCGTAAGATCCTGTTTCCCGGGAAGAAGGTAAGCGCGTGAATCTTTCCATCACGATCGAGAAGCGGGACGGGCTCGATGTCGTACATGCCGGCGGGGATCTCGACGTGTACACCGCTCCTCAGTTGAAGGCGGCTCTGGACCAGATAGGCCTGACGGAAGGGACGATCGTCCTGGATCTGTCCGAGGTACATTTCATCGACTCCACCGCGCTCGGCATGCTGGTCGCTGCCCGTCAGGAGAGCCGGGAGAACGCGGGGGAGATCCGCCTGGTGATGGACGATCCCTATCTGCTCAAGATCTTCCGCATCACCGGTTTCGACGGTCTTTTCTCCATCTATCCCGACATCGCCGGCGCCATCACCGCCGTCTGACCAAGCTCGCCGACAGTTACTCTGTCGGTCGTGCTATCTTTCGGCTTCGGACACGCCTGCCGGGAGGAGCCTGATTCCTTGCGACTGATAATCACCGAGAAGAACGATGCTGCCAAGAAGATCGCCGGGATCCTCTCTGGCAACGGGGTCCGGGCGGAGTCGTACCTCAAGGTCCCCTACTACATGTTCACCGATGCCGACGGGGAGACCTTCCGTCGCCGTGGGGCTGAAGGGCCACGTGGTCCAGGTGGACTTCCCGCCGGAGTTCTCGGAGTGGCGCAAGGTGGAGCCGCGGGCGCTCATCGACGCTCCCCTGGTCAAGACCGAGACCGCCAGGTCGGTGGTGCGGACGGTCAAGAAGCTGGCGGCCGACGCAACCAGCCTCATCATCGCCACCGACTTCGACCGCGAAGGCGAGCTGATCGGGCTCGAGGCCCTCAACCTGGCTGCCGAAGAGAACGCCAAGCTGGTGCGCACCGTGCGCCGCGCCCGCTTCTCGGCCCTCACCGCCGGGAGAGATCAAGCAGGGCTTTCTCGCATCTCGACCACCTGTCGGAGCCGCTCGCCCGGGCCGGCGAGGCCCGGCAGGATATCGACCTCATCTGGGGGGCGACCCTCACCCGGTTCGTCTCGCTGGCCACCGGCCGGCTCGGCTAGCCAGTTCCTGAGCGTCGGCCGGGTGCAGACGCCCACCCTCGTGCTCGTCGCCGAGCGGGAGAAGGAACGGCGGGCCTTCGTGTCCGAGCCGTTCTGGGTGGTCAAGGTGGAGCTGGAGTCACGACGGGCAGCGTTTCAGCGCGCTCCACAAGGAGGAGCGGTTCACCGACGAGGCCCGAGCCACGGCCGTCTTCGAGAAGCTCGCCACCCCGGGCAAGGTCACGGCGGTCAAGCAGACCACGCGCAAGGTCCAGCGGCCGGCGCCTTTCAACACCACGAGCTTCACCAGCGCGGCCACCTCGCTGGGCTACAGCGCCGCCGCCGCCATGCGCATCGCCGAAGACCTCTACATGTCGGGCTACATCAGCTATCCGCGTACCGACAACACCGTCTACCCGCCGTCCCTCGACCTGCGGGAGGCGCTGGAGGTCCTGGCCCAGGGCGAGTTCGCGCCGCGAGGCGGCTCGCTGCTCGCGCGTGCCGACCCTGCACCCCAGCCGGGGCGACAAGCGGACCACCGACCATCCGCCCATCTATCCCACGGGAAGCCCGCGCAAGGGCGAGTTGGGCGACCGGGAGTGGCGCCTCTACGAGCTGGTGGCCCGGCGCTTCATGGCCACGCTGGCCGACGACGCGGTCATGGAGTCGAACCGGGTGGACGTGGCGATCAGCGGCGAGCCCTTCGTGGCCCGGGGCAACCGGGTGGTCTCGGCCGGCTGGTTCGAGTACTACCCGTACAGCCGGCAGAAGGACCTCGAGCTGCCGCTGCTGCACGAGGGCGACCTGGTGGATCTGGTGGACAAGCAGCTCGACGCCCGCGAGACGCAGCCGCCCGCCCGCTACGGTCAGGGGACGCTCATCGAGCTCATGGAGAAGCACAACCTGGGGACCAAGGCCACGCGTCACGCCATCATCCAGAACCTCTACGACCGCGGCTACGTGCACGGCAACCCGGTGGAGCCCACCGAGATGGGCATCAAGATGGCCGAGGCCCTGCAGGAGTACGCGCCCCGCATCGCCTCTCCGGAGATGACCGCGGAGCTGGAGAAGGACATGGACCTCATCTCCGAGCGCGATCTGACCAAGGAAGAGGTGGTGACCATCTCCCGCGATCTGCTGCGCCAGGCCTACGGCTCGCTGGAGCAGAACCGCGAGCAGGTGGCCTCCAAGATCTACGAGGGCATCACCGACGACCGCATCCTGGGCGAATGTCCCAAGTGCGGCACGCACAAGCATCCGCGTGATCCGCTCGAAGGCCACCAAGAAGCGCTTCGTGGGCTGCGAGGGCTATCCCGGACTGCGACCAGACCTATCCGCTGCCGCAGCGGGGCGACATCATCGGCACCGGTGAGATCTGCCCGCAGTGCGGCAGCCCCAAGGTGAAGATCCTGGGCGGCCGGCGGCCGTGGATCCTGTGCCTCGACCCGCACTGCCCCACCAAGGCGGAATACCGCGCGAAGCGGGCCGCCCGGGCGGCGCAAGGCCGCCGCGGCCGGAGACGGGCGACGGCGAGGCCGGCCGTGCCGAAGGCGGCAGAAGCCGGCGGCCAAGAAGACCGCCGCCAAGAAGACCGCGGCCAAGAAGCCGGCCGCCAAGAAGCCGCGCCGCCAAGAAGACCGCGGCCAAGACGGCCACCGCGCAAGAAGCCGCGCGGCGCGCGAAGCCGCCGCCGCCGCGAAGACCCCGCCGCGGCGACGCGCCGCCGGCAAGCGCCGGCGGCCGCGGAGCCTCGGTGACCGACGAGCCGACGGCGCGAGACTCCGGCCCGGTGGGCGACCCGGCCGCTGCCCCCGGAGGACGCTTCCCTCGACGACTCCGTCACTCGGTCTGGGCTGCGGGCTCAAGGGCTGTTCATCACCTTCGAAGGGCTGGACGGCTGCGGCAAGTCCACCCAGATGGAGCTGCTGGCCGCGGCTCTGGCCGAGCGTGGCTACGTGGTCACGGTGACCCGCGAACCTGGCGGCACCCCGCTGGGCGAGGCCATCCGCGACATGCTGCTCGACCCGCGGCACCACGGGATGTCGGCGCGGGCGGAGGCCCTGCTCTACGCGGCCGCCCGCGCCCAGCTGGTCGAACAGGTCATCCGCCCCGCGCTGGAGGACGGCCAGATAGTCCTCTGCGACCGCTACATCGACTCCTCGCTGGCCTACCAGGGCTACGGCCGGGGGCTGGGCACCGACTACATCATCGCTGGTGAACGACTGGGGCACCGGCGGGCTGTTCCCCGACCTCACCCTGTTCCTCGACCTGGACGATTCGGTGCGCTCCACCCGGATGGCGGCGGTGCCCGACCGGCTGGAGGCCGAGGACGACGAGTTCCACCAGCGGGTGGCCCAGGGATATCCGGGAGCTGCTCTGCGCCCACCGCCACCGCATCCGCCGGGTCGACGCCACCGGGAGCGCGGCCGAGGTGCAGGAGCGGGTCCGCGCTGTCATCGAGCAGGAACTGGAACTGTTCAGTCACTGAGGCTGAGCCTCGGTGGAGTCGCGAGGTAGGTGCGGAGCCTGTTCGCCGATATCATCGGCCAGGAGATGGCCGTCTCGCTGCTCACTCGGGCGCTCGAGCAGGGCGCCTCTCACGCCTACCTGTTCTCGGGTCCGCCCGGCGTGGGCAAGACCGAAGCAGCCCTGGCCTTCGCCGCCGGCCTTGCCTGCCCGGAGGGGGGCTGCGGCGCCTGCACCACCTGCCGTCGGGTCACAGGAGGGTCTGCACCCCGACATCGAGATCGTGGCTCCCGAAGGCAACTTCATCCGCAAGGAGGAGATCACCGAGATCAACCTGCACGCCGCCTATCGCCCCTATGAAGCGCGGGCGAAGGTCTACGTGTTCCTGGATGCCGACAGCTTCAACGTCGAAGCTGCCAACGCCTTCCTCAAGACCCTGGAGGAGCCGCCCGGTCACGTGCACTTCATCCTGGTGACCGACAGGCCGGAGCGGCTGCTGCCCACCATCGCCTCCCGCTGCCAGCTCGTGGCCTTCTCCCCGGTGGCGGGACCGGTGATCGCGGCCGACCTGTCGAACAGGTGCGGGCTGTCCGCGGAGCGAGCCGCTCTTCTCGCTCGGGTGGCGGGAGGCAATCTGAGCTATGCGCGCGAGCTGGCGGCCTCGGAGAGCGCCCGCCGGCAGCGCGACGTGCTGCTCGACTTGGCCCGGGACCTGCCCGACCGCAGGGCTGCTGGACACCGAGATGGCTCTGGACGACGCCATGGCCAGCGTGGAGTCCCGCGAAGGCGAAGTGGTCGCCGAGATCAAGGCCGAACTCAAGCGGGCGCTGGAGTGGGCGGGCGACGCCCGTACGCGCAAGTGGCTGGAGAAGCGCGCCGACGAGAAGATCAAGCGGCAGCAACGCCGCCTCCGCACCCGGGACTGCAGACGCTGACCCATGTGTTCGCCGGCTGGTACCGAGACCTGGCACTGATGTCGGTGGGGGCCGAGGACGCCGTGCTCAACCAGGACCGCCTCAGCGAACTGCGCGACGGCGGCCGTGCCGGGTGCGCTCGCGGCATACACGGCGGCGGTGGGGGCCGTGCAGAGGGCCGAGGAACGGCTCCGGTATAATGTCGATGCCCGATGCGCCATCGGGGACATGTTTCGCTCTATCAAGGAGGCCCTGACTCAGTGGCCGATGTCGTAGGGGTCGTCTTCCCGAACGGAACCAAGACGTATTATTTCGATCCCGCCGGTCTTGAGCTCTTGCGAGGCGACCGGGTCGTGGTGCAGACCGCCAACGGTCCCGAGATCGGACAGGTGGCGGAGCCGACCCATACCATCGACGATTCCGAGCTGCCTGCTCCGCTGAAGAAGGTCACGCGGCTCGCCACAGGCAAGGACCTGGAGGCTCAGGCGGCGGCGCAGGACCTGCGCAAGCAGGCCATGGCCACCTGCCGGGAGATGATCGCCGCAGCACGGGCTCGACATGAAGCTGGTGGGGGCCGACATCTCCTTCGGCGGCGAGAAGATCACCTTCAGCTTCTACGCCGACGAGCGGGTGGACTTCCGCTCTCTGGTGGCCGACCTGGCCAAGGCCCTCAAGACCCGCATCGAACTGCGCCAGGTGGGGGCGCGGGAAGAGGCCCGGATGGTCGGCGGGCTGGGGCCGTGCGGTCGCGGCCTCTGCTGCACGCTGTTCCCCCCGGGCGACGAGCCCGGTGTCCATCCGCATGGCCAAGGAGCAGAACCTGCCGCTCAACCCGGCGAAGATCTCCGGTCTGTGCGGCCGTCTCATGTGCTGCCTCAAGTACGAGCAGGATCAGTACGTGCGCTTCCGCAAGGAGGCGCCTGCCAAGGGCACGCCGGTGTCCACTCCGGGGGGCAGGGCGTCGTCGTGGGCTACAACGTGCTCAAGGACGCCATCACCGTCCGTCTGGAAGACGGGCATTCTACCGATATCAGGATCTGTTCGTGCCAATGCCAGCCCGACGGCTGCCTGCTCGTAGTGCCCGAACTGGACGAACTGGCTGAGCCCGTCGACCTGGTGGCGAGTCTCTCGGCGATCGGTGGGCTGGGCGGGTCCGATGCGGGCGCCGCAAGCGTGGCCGACGCCATCGACCCGGGCGACGAAGAGCTGGCCGTCGTCGAGGCCGAGGTGGTCCTGGGAGCGAACGGGGAGCCGGTAGAGATCATCGTGGCCGAGACCTCGCGCCGCTCGCGGTCGCGACGGAGTCGCGGCCGGCGCGGCGGCCGCGACCGGGCGAAGGCCCCCGGCGAAGGTGCCGCGGCCGGAGATAATGCGGGCACGACCGGGTCCGGCGGCTCGAGCGGTTCAGGCGCCGGCAGCGGCGCCGAGGGCGGCACTGCGGGATCCCCGGGCGGCGGTGCCGGAGGTGGCTCCAGCAGCAGGTCGCGGCGCCGCAGACGGCCACGTCGGCCGGGTGGCGGCGAGTCGGGCGGCTCGGGCGGAGGCGCGGCCGGCGGGTCTCCCGGCGGATCCAGCGGAAGCGCGGGCTCTTCCGACTAGCCTACGGGAGCGCCGACCTCGTGACCAACCAGCCTCTTGATGTTCTGCCCATGTGGGCGGTCTATCCCTTCACCGTGGCGATCCTGGTGGCCGCGGTAGCCATCGGCTATCGGTACATCTTGGCCAAGCGCCGGGAGACCCCGGACACGTCCGACAAAGGTATGGGCGCCATCTCAGGAGCGACCCTCGGACTGCTGGCCTTCCTGCTGGCGTTCGTGGTCGGCTTCGGGCTCAACCTCTACAGCGAACGCAGGATGCTGGTAATCGATGAAGCGAACGCAATAGGTACTACCTACCTGCGCGCCGGCTACCTTGATGAACCCATCCGGACAGAATCACGAGACCTCCTGACGCAATACGTCGATCAGCGCCTCTTGGCGCTCGAGCCGGACAACTCGACCAGGCGATTGCCAGGTCGGAAGAGATCCACCGGGAGCTGTGGGAGCTCGCCGAGGCAGCGGTCGCCTTGGACCACGCGGCAACGACAGGGCTGTTCGTGTCGTCGCTCAACGAGGTGATCGACCTGCACACCGAGCGTATCGCCGCCAGTCTGCAGATCCGCATCCCGGCGTTCGTCGTGCTGGGCATCTACGTGATCGCGTTCGTCACCATGCTGCTCGTGGGGATGCAGATGGGCTTCGCTCCCAACCGGAACATCATCGCGCCCATCATCCTGGCGCTGGTGCTGTCGGTGGTGCTTTACCTGATCGTCGACCTGGATCGCAGCCAGCAGGGCTTCATGGTGGTCTCCCACCAGCCGCTGATCGACCTCCAGGCCACTCTGCCTACCCTGCCCTGAGCGGAGGGCCGCCGCGGCCTCGCGACGGCCCCGGTCGCCTGCGCCGTCTCGGCCGCGGCGGCTGCGAGTCGGGTGGCCCGGACGCCGCCCCTGCCGGCCCGGGGAACCAGGCCGGCAGGGCGACTCACGTCCGGTATGACCGCGCCTTCGGCCTAGTCTTCGTCACCCTCTTCGGCGGATTTCTCCAGGGCCGCGAGTTCCTCGGCCTCCAGGGCGCTTATCAGGCCGGCGGCGACCAGATCCCGCGGTCTGATGAAGCTGCTCGAGATGGTGAAGCCGCCAGCACGCCACAGCGCATTCCGCAGGGGGACGGCCCAATGGTGCTCGATCAGGACCAGAGCTACGGCCGAGTCGGGCGGAAGCTCCTCAAGGAGATCCTGCGCGGTCTGATCTGAGAAGATCTCGATGCCGTCCTCGCCCGCGATCGCGCCAAGCTGGGCCCCGGCGACGAAGCCCTCCTCGCCGGCGGCGCCGAGGCCGATGAGGGCGCCCACTTTGGCGCCGAACTCGATGGACTCGTCGGTGGTGAGGTTCTCGAAGCGCCCTGCGATCATCTCGCCGTCGGGGGTCTTGTACACGACGAGCGCATCGATGAGTTTGACCGCATTGCTCTCACGTAGCCGCTCCAGCTCATCGAGGACTTCGCCCCTGAATTCGGGCGATTCAAATCCGAGAACAAGTAGTTGTACCGGTCCGATGGCCATGTGGTTCCTCCTCTTTCGTGGGGTGCTCTCCGCACGTACCCTCTATGCGGGATTACTAGACGCGGGAAGACTGCGCCGGTTACTCCTTACCACCGGGGCTTCCAAGATAGTCGTTGCGCACGTCCTGCGCCACCAGCCCGTCGGTCACCTCGATGATACGGTCGGTCTGTTGCGCGATGGAGCGGTCGTGGGTCACGATGACGAACGTCGTCCCCAGCTCGTCGTGGATGCGGCGGAAGAGTTGGTAGACCATGGCCGTGTTGGTCGTGTCGAGGTTACCCGTGGGCTCGTCGGCCAGCAGGATATCCGGGGAGTTCATGAGAGCCCGCCCGATGGCCACCCGCTGCTTCTGTCCGCCGGAGAGCTGGTCGGCGCTCTTGTCGGCCAGGCCGCCCAGTCCCAGGAACTCGAGGATCTCCTCCGCCCGCCGCTGCTCGCGGGCCTTCGTCGACACCTTTGGCCGTCGGAGTGGGACCGCCGATCCACGTGGGGAGGAGCAGGTTCTCCCTGACCGAGAACTCGGGCAGCAGATGGTGGAACTGGAACACGAAACCCAGGTGGGCGTTACGGAAAGCGGCGCGATCCTTCTTACCCAACCCCCCGACGTCTGTACCCAGCAGGTTCACCGTCCCCTCTGTGGGTCTATCGAGCAGGCCGAGCATGTTGAGCAGCGTGGACTTGCCGCTGCCTGACTGCCCGATGATGGAGAGGAACTCCTTCTGGGCCACGCGGAACGACACGCCGCGCAGGGCGAGGGTCTTGACCGTGGTGCCGTACTCCTTGGTCACCCCGTCGAGGGCGATGATGTCAGGCACCCTGGATCACCTCGATGGGGTCGAGCCGGGCCGTCTTGCGGTAGGGGATGATGGCCGAGATGAGGGCGATGGCTATCCCGATGCCTGCCGAGAGCAGCACGAACCCCGGCTGCGGCTCGATGGGGAAGAGACCGGAGTCGCTGCTGCTCGCGATGGCGCTGAAGACGGCGATCAAGCCGAGGCTGATGGCGATCCCCACTGCCGTTCCGATGACCCCCAGGATGCCCGCCTGCCACAAGAACACCAGCCCGGTGCGGCCGTCGGCCATGCCCAGGGCCTTGAGGATGCCGATCTGCCGGGTCTTCTGCACGGCGGAGATGGCGAGCGTGGAGGCGATCCCCAGCATCACGGCGATGATGACGAACACCTGGATCATGTACGACGACGTGCTCTGGCTCTGGAGGGCGGTCAGCAGTTCCTGGTTCTTGGCCTGCCATTCGGTCACCGAGAGGTCCGGGAAGGCGGCGGCCACGTCGGTGGACACCTGCGGCGAGGTGAACACGTCCTCGATTTGGGTCTCCACCGCGCTGACCTCGTCGGTCGCGCGGCCGAGCGCAGCGCTCGCCGCGTCCAGGCCGGCGAACACCGACTGCTGGTTCGCCGCCTGCGACCCCAGGTCGAAGATGCCTTCGATAGTGGCGTCGACCGGTTGCGCGTCGGCCAGCACGAGTCGGACGGAGTCGCCGGGCTGGAGATCGTATTGGACGGCGAGGTCATTGCCCACCGCGATGCGATCTCCCTGAAGCGTCAGCTCCCCGGAGATCATCTTGTCCGATAGCTTGTAGATCGAGTCGATGTCCGCGAAGGCGCCGCCCTTGACGACCACGGGGGCGCTCGACCCGCCTACAGGGATCAGAGCCGAGATCACCTGGACGGGAGCTACCGCCGTGATGCGCGAGTCGGACTCGAGAGTGGTCCTGTCGTCGGCCGTGAAGGTGAAGGAGCTCTCCCCGGGTGCCGGCTCGAGGGTGACGTGCGAGCTCGACCCCACGGTGCTGTCGAGCAGGGATTGCTGCAGGCTGGTGATGAGCGAGCCCACAAAGACCTGTACCGCTATGCCCACGGCGATGCCGAGGATGATGAGGATGGACTGCCCCCGACTGCGTCCGAGGAAGCGCCAGGCGATCTTGAGCTCAAGCATCGGGACCGTCCTGCGGGGATAAGCCCTCCGGGGGCGGCGCCGCGGCGTCCGCGGGTGGCGATGCCGGCCGGCGCGGCCGCGCCCGTGCGGGCCTGGGCGGTCAGCTCGTCGAACAACTCGTCCAGCGAGTCGACCACATAGTCCTGCCAATCGGCTCCGGCCGCGACCCCGGCGGCGAACGCCGGGCCTCCCGCCACGATGCGGACATCCGGCAGGGCGGAGCGCAGGCCGGCGATGACATGGTGAAGAGCGGTCTTCTGGAAGTGCGTGGAGGCAGAAAGACAGATCACGCTGGCCCCGACGGACCGCACGCACGCGACCATCTCGTGGACCGGCGTGCCTGCACCGATGTAGATCGTCCGGAAGCCGCGCAGGTCGAAGAGATCGGCCAGCATCCGCAGCCCGACGTCGTGGGTCTCCTCAGGCGGGCAGAAGAAGGCGACGGTCATGGGAACCGCCTCTATGCGCGCCTTCTGCTCCAGAACCCTTGGATAGAGGGCCTCGATGGCCGCACGCACCGCGCCGACGATGAGGTGTTCCTCCCAGACCGCGGTCCGCCCCTCCTGCCAACCGCGTCCCACGGAAGCAAGAAAAGGCGAGAGCACGTTGGTGTGGAGGTCCTCGATGGGCAGGCCCTGGTCAACCGCGGCCAGGATGGCGCGCACGGCCGACTCGCGATCGTGGGCGCGCAGGCAACGCTCGAGGGACTCAAGCGTCTCCTGGATCAGAGTTGCCGAATCGCTCACTGGCAAGGGGCCCCCTCGCAAACGGGTGTGGCGCGTCGCACGAAATCGGCTGACAGAGTACCTGTTGTCTCGGAGAGATACCAGGGTGCCGCTGGTCGTAGGGCGATGCAGGTTGCGTGCGCACTGGAATCGTGTACACTGGAACGGTGACCTGGAACGCCGGACATCTTCGTGGCAGGAGGTCTCAATGCTGAAGAACATCACGCTCAGTGCCGACGAGCACCTCATCGCACGCGCCAGGGAAGAGGCAGACAGGCGCGGCACCACCCTCAATGCGCAGTTCCGTGTCTGGCTCGCCGCCTTCGCCGAACAGGAGCGGACTGCGCAGTCCTACCAGGAGTTGATGGCCCGTCTTGCCTACGCTCGCCCCGACCGGCGCTTCAGCAGAGGCGAGCTCAATGAGCGCTAGAGTCCAGCGATTCTTTCTCGACACCAATATCTTCGTCTACACGTTCGATGAAACCGCGCCGGTGCGCATGGCCCAGGCGCGCGAGTTGGTGGAGATGGCGCTGACGACCGGGATGGGGGCAGTCAGTTTCCAGGTGATCCAAGAGTTCCTGAACGTGGCCACCGGCAAGTTCGCGGTCCCACTGGACCCTGCCGATTGTAGGCTCTACCTGGATTCGGTCCTCAGTCCGATGTGCCGAGTATGGCCGAGCGTGGCTCTGTATCTCAGAGCGCTCGAGGTTCGTGAGGAGACAGGCTTCGGCTTCTACGACAGCCTGATCGTGACGGCCGCACTCGCGGATGGGTGCCAGACCCTATACACGCAGGATCTTCAAAGCGGGCGGCGCATCGGACCGCTCTCGATAGTCGATCCCTTCACGGCGTAAGCCCGCGGGCCGGCCTGGTCGCCCCCGTCTGGAAACGATCGGGCCGGGCCGCTGCTCGCCGGGCAGCTGCTCGCCGGGCCGCTACCCGCTGGAGCGCCGCTCGCCGGGGCGCTGCGTCGGTCTCAGCAGCCCTCTTCGAGGTTGTCGAGCAACTTGACGGCGAGCACCACGAACGAGCCCCCCATGACGGCCACGCCGGTGATCACGATCCCCAGACCGATGGTGTACGCCTCACCCATGTAGCCCAGCGCTATGGGGAGAAGGCCACCTCCCAGCAGGAAGGCCGTCGGCGGAGCGAGCCCGGCCACCAGACTCCGGTAGTTCGGCTGGACGATGCGGGAGAGAGCCGCGAACGCCGGCGGGAAGAAACAGCCCGATACCGCCGACAGCACGAAGATGCTCGCGACCAGTGCCGCGCCCGACAGACTGCCGACCGCGATCGCAGCAGCCCCGCTCACCAGCATGAACGAGAGGACGGCAGGCTTCTCACCGACCCGGTCGGTCAGCCAGCCGGCGAAGAAGGTGGTGAAGATGGGTGAGATGCTCGCCAAGCCCACGATGGTGTTGGCAGCAGTGGTCGAGAAGCCCCGCTCCTCCGTGAGATAGAGGGGCATCATCGAGTACAGGCCTGCCTGCGTGCCGATGCCCAGGGAGAACAGAAGGATCATGAGCCAGAACGAGCGCAGACGCATGATCGTGCCGACGAATCTCGGATTCGGAGGAGTCCCTTTGAAACCGCCACAATTGCCCCAGATGACGAAGGCGATGCCACAGACGGCCGTGAAGGCCCCGAGGATGGCCAGGGCCGCCTGCCAGGAGAATATGGCCAGCAGGCCGACGGCCAGGAACGGTGCCACCGCGTAGCTGAGACGGGGGCCGGTCTGTTGCACCGACAGGGCTTTGCCCCAGTCTTGCCGGCTGACCATAGCGGCTACGGTCGCTGTGACCGAGGGCTGGTTGAGTCCGGCGCAGAATCCGAGGACGATCATCACCGCCTGGACGTACGCCACCGAGTCGGCGGCGAGACAGGCGATGAGCGCGACCGCCGAGACCAGCACCGCCACGATCAGCGTTCCGCGGTGGGTGATTCGCGAAGAGATCGCCCCAGATAGCAGCGACCCGGCGAACGACCCGACAGAGGCCAGGAAGAAGAGGGTCCCCGCCTGACCGGAGTCGAGCCCGATGTCCGGGCCGAGGGTGGGCATCAGCGGGGAGAAGATGAAGCGGCTGATGAAGGTCAGGAAGAACAGCAGGGTGACGAAGATCACCTGGCCGTATACGTCGGCGAGCCGCCGTGGCACGGGGCAATACTTGTCCAGGATGGACCTCCCGGCTAGGGACCTCGGGCAGGGCCTCCCGTAGGAGTCTCCAAGGAGAGGGTAGCATCGCGGGGGGCGGCGGACCCGGGCCGAAGCCTCGGGACCCGCGCAACGGCTGACACAGCATAGTCGCGAGCCATCGAGCGCCAACCGTCGGCCGGGGAGTAGCAGCCGGAGAGGGCCTCGGGGAGATGGGGGATCGCCCGGTTGAGCGTAGCAGGGGCGGGCGTGAGAGAAGCACGATAGCGGTTTGGGGGAGCCGAGCTTGTCAGGCTCCGCGCCAGCTTCTAAACTAGGGCGCCCACGGCAGCAGGGCTCCGGGGTGCATCATATGTCGACTGGACGGCCAGGGCCTTCATTCGTGCCGACGTAGCTCAGATGGCAGAGCGGCTCACTCGTAATGAGCAGGTCCGGGGTTCGATTCCCCGCGTCGGCTTACTTCCTCGGAGGGCAGACTCCTCCTCATGTTCGGCCAGGAAGGCAGGATCAACGTACTCAGCCGGCCTCGTATCGGTCACGCTCTGGTTGATGCCATTACCCATTCCTGCTCGAAAGCCTTGACGGTCCTTCTTCCGTGAGTATTCTTGAGCGCAAACGGGTAGAAAGCTGCACAGCCTGATGTGGTCCCTTGTCAGCGTAGAGCACGGCTAGTGCCAGTTGCGGGAACGGGGTACTCGATGAAGCTCGGAATCTTCTTTGCCTCGGCCCTGGTGGTCGGGTGCGCGGCCGTGTACGTGGGTGAATTCAGCCAGGGAACGGACCGCGACCTCTGGATCGTCGTGGGCCTCGGACTGATCACCATCTCGCTGCTCGGTGGGCTGGTGCTGGTGGGCTCCTTCTTCCCCCGGCTCCTTCTGGGTGCGTGCACAGTGACCGCTCTGGCATGTCTCGCTGCCGCGCTTGCCTGCCTCTTTAGCGGCCATCCAAAGTATGCGGCAGTGTTCGGGTTCTGGACGGTGACCTGCGTGGGCGGATTCTTGCTCATTGAACGGACCGTCGCCCCGCATCAGGCCGGGATGTCGCAGCAAATCCCTGGCTGCTGTCCACGCTGTGGGGGAGGACTTGCCGCTGGGGATAACAAGTGTCCTGGCTGCGGCCTGGGCTTTTCGAGCCCTCTGGTTGGGAGTCGCAGGCTTCCGACCTAGGCTAAGCCCCCCTTATGGCTGCTGGCAAGCCCTGCAAGCCAGGTGTCTGGCTCGCTCAACTCTCCGGTTCGTCGTCGTGGGGGACTGCCAGCGTCTGCGGGGGCTTCAGCGGATAGACAAGCACAATGACCAGCAGCGACAGCATCCCGAGGGCAATGATCAAGAGCGGTGCAAGCATCTCGCTTCCCCTTTTGCGATATTGCGTCGCCGGCTGGACGCGATTACGGCCTTGCCCTCTAGGCTTCCCCAATCGCTGAGTGGCGAAACGCCCTGACCCGCCTGCTAGTGATATCCGGGGAACAACCGGCGACTGGAACAGGCCGCGAATTCTACATATTTTGATGATAGGCTTCCGGCAGTAGATACTTTGCAACCAGACGCGTTCTCGAGCAGACAATGACGAGTCAGGACGAACAACTAGCTTTCCACTGCGCGCGATCTCTCGTGGATGACCAGATAGCCGGTTGGCGTTCTTTCGCAAGCGCGGATCCCCTCGGCCCATTACCGACAGGACCCCATGTGGGCCGAGATCGAGCGCAGTGGCGGAAGGAGAGAGGCACGTGAGCCCTGGTTCTTCTGGGCTGAAGCGGGTGGTTCGATCTGCTTGACGGCGATTGGAGTGCGCCGTCGCCTTCCCATTCCCCGGCTATGCGTTCTGGGAGTTCAATAGGGGTCCGAACTTCGTTGATGCGGCCGTGCTCGACAAGTGGTTGCCCTGGCTTCTAGCGTTGGGTCGCACGGGGCACAGTGCGCGTGCGCGTGCAACCTCCGACGCTGCTGAGCGAAGGCGGCGACGACGTGGAGACGGTCTTGGAACGCCACGGCTTCGAAAGGCATCGGACGCAGGGCGGCTGGACGACTTTGCTGGTCGACCTGGCGGGCTCCGAAGAGGAGATCATGGCCCGGTTCCGGCCCGCGACCCAACGAGCAATCCGGAAATCGCGTGCTGTCGGAGTCGAGGTCGAGGTTCAGGATACTCTTGAAGGATGGCAGACCTTGGCCGGCCTGCAGTCCGAGTTGGCCCGCCGGGCCCCGGTGCCGCTCGCGGACAAGCCATTGGTGGAGCGAGTCAGCCGCTACTGGCTGAGAAGCGGCTCGGGCGGAACGGTACTCGTGGCCCATCGCAACAATGAAGCGCTTGCGGCCGCGCTGCTCATCACCTACCGCGACACCGCCTACCTGCCTGTGATTCCGTCGTCAGCCCGGAACCGAGATCTTCCGGCGAGTCACCTTCTGGTCTGGGAAGCGGCCCGTTGGGCAAGACAACATGGTTGCGCCCGACTAGACTCTGGTCGGGTACAGCATGACTGCACAGCCGGGTGATCCTCTTTGGGGAGTGAACCAATTCAAGCGAGGCTTCGCCCAACTGGATCATTTGGTCAGGTCGGTCGCAGTACACGAGATAGTTCTTTCACCCCTAGTCGCGGCCATGGCTGTCGACACTCGGAGAGTCCAGGCGCGACTGGGCCGACGGCGGGTTGCTCGTGGAACGCCGGCGGGCGGACCGGGAGCGTGAGAAGCAGAGTTGGTCCTTCCTGATACACTGAAACGAGCTCTGACGGTCCAGGAGTGGAACATCGGCGTGGCTCGGGTGACGCTCGAAGATCTCGTACGCCAGCCCCCTGGGTCCGTCCAAACACTTCAGCCGCAGGTCGACTGGCTACCCAAGCCTTGGTTCGTCCGCTATCAGGCCGACCCGTGCTTGCTGGAAGACGGTGGTCGGGTGTTCATCTACTATGAGGAAGTGCCGTTCGGATCATCGAAGGGCAGGCTTCGAGCCGGCCGAGTTCCGCGCCGGCGAAACGGGCCGACTCGGCGAGCCTATGATCCGTTTGCCCCATCACGCCGCTTACCCATTCGTGTTCAAGCATGGGGACACGCTTCTACTGCACCCCCGAGATGGCCGCAAGTCGGAGCGTCGTTCTCTTTTCCGGCCGAGACACCCGTGGGACCGTGGAGCAGACACTCGGTTCTCCTCCAGGGAGTTCAGGCCCTCGACAGCACCGTCTTCTTCTTTGGTGATCGCTGGTGGCTACTTCTGTACGGTGAGTTACGAGCGGCCGAGGGGACCGGGGGCACATGGATAACGGACAACCTGTACATCTGGCACGGCCCGGAGCCCTGGGGGCCTTGGGAGCCGCACAGGCTGCAGCCTGCAAAGGAGGACTTGAGGTCTGCCAGACCTGCTGGACGGCCCTTCGTGGTGGACGACGTCCTTTTTAGGCCGGCTCAGGATTGTTGGCCGTGGTACGGCGCCAGGGTCGTCATCAACCGCATCATCACCCTTACCCCGATGACTTCGTCGAGGAGCCGTGCTGCTACCTGGAGCCCGAGCAAATAGCCAGTACGGCAGGGGCCTCCACACCTTGGCCTCCGCTGGAGGACTGATCGTGGTCGACGGCCTGCGCAGAGGTCATACTCTCCATCCCTACAAGGCCGCCATGGCCATCTTTGAGAAACTGTGCGACAGATGCCGGCGAGGTGGCGAGTAACCCCTGCCTCCGCGTGTCGGCTCGGCCAACCGCGACTGCGGAAGACTTCGCCGCCAGGACCGATGCCGTGATTAGCCGGAAGGAAACAAGCTGATGAACCGGTATCTGTCCTGCAGGGATGGAGGACCAACAGTCCTGTCGATCGGTTGAGCCGTCGAGGAGGTCATGGTGGAGATCATCGTCAATTTCGCGCCCACCGGCATGATTCCGACCAAGCAGATGACGCCCCACATCCCCATTTCCGTTGAGGAAATAGTCGAGGATGTCCACCGCGCGGTAGAGATGGGCATAACCATGGTTCATCTGCATGTTCGCGACCAGAAGACAGGCGCTCCCTCCCACGATGCCGAGCTATACGGACGAATAATCAGGAGCATCCGACAATTCGACCAGGAGCTTGTGGTGGGAGTCTCGTTGAGCGGCCGAGACTCGGTCGAATTGAGTCGGCGTATGGAACCGCTCCAGTTGGATGGCGACCTGAAGCCTGACATGGGGAGCCTGACCCTCAGTTCGCTCAACTTCAACAAGCAAGTGAGCGTGAATGCGCCTGAGACCATCCAGGGACTGGCCGCCGAGATGTCCGGAAGAGGGATACTCCCCGAACTGGAGGCATTCGACAGCGGCATGATCAACTACGCCAAGTACCTAGAACGAAAAGGTCTGCTAACGGAACCACACTACTTCAATCTGCTGCTGGGCAACATCGCCTGCGCGCAGGCCGACCTGCTGCATGCCGGGCTCATGGTGAACGACCTCCCGGCCAACTCCTTGTGGAGTCTCGCGGGAGTGGGGCAGGCTCAACTGTCCATGAACTCCGTTGCCATCGCCCTGGGTGGCGGGGTGAGAGTGGGTCTCGAGGACAACATCTGGTATGACCCAGACAGAACGGTGCCTGCAACCAACGGCGCTCTGTTGGAAAGGGTGCATGGACTTGTCGATGTCCACGGTCACGAAGTGATGCGACCGGCGCGGCTTCGACAACTGCTCAATCTCGCGCCCGGGCACGGGGAGTACGGTCGCGGGATCCCCCTCGAGCTGCCCGTGGTTTGAACAAACCCACATGGGCTGACGAACGCAGGGAATCATGGAATCACGCAGAACAAGCAAGAACATAACGTCAGCAGACAGGGAGAAGAGCAGTTGCTCTGGATGCTCTGGCTCTTGATCGTTCCGGTTCTTGGTGCTTGCTTGTTACTCTTCGCCCTCGGCCGTGCCGCGGGCAAGCCGGACCCGAAGCTGTCATCGACGTCGGCTCAGGGATCGGAGCGCGCGGAGAAGGCGTTAGACGGAAGCCCAGCCGTTCAACGTCGCTTTGTGGCCGGTCCCCTATATCGAGGTCTCTCAGCCCAGGCCGGGCACGTCAGGTTCCTGGCCGAGACACGGAAACGCCGCGCCCGCCGACATGGAGCGGAAGGGGTGGCACCGGATTGAGGAGTCTGGGTCATAGCGGCATTCGGGCGACGGTTGATGGGGTGGCCATAGATGACAGGCAGCAGTTGGCACATCGTCGAATATCGCGGTCGAGGCGGGCTCGAGCAGTTGGAAGAAGACTGGCGACGTCTCTACACCGCCATGCCGCTCCGCACCGGCTTTCACGCCTATGAGGTCCACGTCGCCTATCTCGACCAACTCATGGCCGCTCCCGAGCGGTTCCGGTGTTTGGCCCTGCGCGATGCAGATGGCGTGCGCGCCATCTGTCCTCTAGAAGCTCGGGTCGAACGGATACTAGGAGTTCCCATCCCCGTCTGGGGTGTGCCCCGCCATCCCCACATACCGGTATGCGACGTCATCTGCCCTGAAGACGATGCGCGGCGCGAGCTGCTGCCTGTGCTGCTCGATTACTTGCGACACAGGCCAGAGGGACGTCCGCTACTGGCGTTGGGCCCCCTCCCGGCCGACTCGGCCCTTTGGGAGGGCCTGCAGCGGCTCTCCCGCGGCCGCTACAGCACCCGCGCCACCATGCCGGCAGCCGTCCTCGATTGCGGGCAATCCTTCGATGAGCTCACGTCGCGTTTACAGAAGCAGTTCAGCCGCACGCTGCGAAAACGGTGGAAAAGACTCAACGCGCTTGATGACGTATGTTTCACGACTGTCACAGAAGCTGGTGCGCTCCCCGGCGAGCTCGACGTGTTCCTTCGGGTCGAGGCGTCTGGCTGGAAGGGGGAGTCTGGCACGGGTTCTGCCATTCTGCTGCACCCGAAGCTTGCTGCTTTCTACCGTGCGTTGGCCTCCACCATAGGCACTCAAGGTGCCGGAGACCGCTGCGAAATCAACTCGCTCTATGCCGATGGCCGCTGCATCGCCTCTCAGTTCTGCTTGCGCACCGGCACCGAATACTCGATTCCGAAAATCGCCTACGACGAGGGATACTCGCGCTATAGTCCCGGACAGCTGCTCTTCTGGGAGACGCTGAAGCGATGCTGCGAGGACAATGAGATCAGGCGACTGAACACTCTCACCAGCCCAGCCTGGATGCATGTTTGGCACCCAGACCTGCTCGCGATGCAGCAGGCGTACCTTGCGATCCGTCCTCTGTCGGGCCGCCCGCTCATCGCGTATCTCCGCTTCCGGTTCGGGCCGATGCGGGAGTTGGCTCAGTGGCTAGGCCTTTCGCGAAGTCGCTCCGCACGGCCACGCTCTCAGCACTACATCTCTTGAGCGCCGGTGTCTCCATATGTCCAATGAAGACGGGCGGTGGGGAACCGTTCGTGAATGGAAAGGTCATCAGCGCCCCAACGGAACCGGTATTCGTCGCTAGCCAAGAAGCCAGCCCGTCGCGCCACCTGAGCCAGCACCGGCAAGGTGGCCAGGGCCTCAACGAGTACCGCGCCCCGCAGGATGGCGTCCCGAACGATCGTGCGGAGCAAATCCTCGAGACCATCCTCGTCGTCGAGGTCTCCAAAGGTGTCCAAGACGCGGGCTGTCTCAGAGTCGCCGTGGGGAACAAACTGTACGACCGCGTAGTGGGTCGGTCTTTCCGTTGGTCCCGTCAGATAGAAACTCAACTCAGACCGGTAAGGGGCGTCGAAGTAGCGCCATTGCAGGAATTCTGCGTTGCGCACGGTCGTGACCACATCTCCGCCGACGTGCCGATAGAACGTCGCCTCAAGGGAACGCGGATCGGGACAGTCGGTGATCTCCGTTCGGCGTGACCGATAGCGCGAGGCTTTGGTCCGGAGCGCGGCCGCGAGCGGCGACGCCCCGACCGCACAGGTCTTCACGATAAGGCCTCGGCGGCCCTCAGCCATCTTGACACGCGGGGCCGCCAAGGGACGGAGCGGGACTCGGACCCGTGTGATGTAACGAAGACCGTACCCCTGTCTTGTGTATATCTTCGCCCCCCGCTCGTTGGGGAAACTCATCCTCAGATTTGAGGCTGCCACCACTTTTTCGTCCAACAGTTTCTGCAGCCCCCTACCGCGGAACGCAGGGAGAACGTAGAGGTCCTGGGCCCACACCGCAGGTATCTCCCGCCCTTCGAACAGACATAGACCGGGAGCCATGGCTCGATATCCAGCCACGACATCGCCGTATAGTGCGACGAAACGCATACCCGCGCCGGCGTACAGCCAGTCGGCGTGATCGAAACGAAAGCGACCCATGCTGGGACCAAAGGCCTGCACAAGGAAAGCCAGTAGCGCCTCAGGGTCGACCGCAGCCGCGTCGACTACGCGAGCATCCTGTTGGTCTGTGTTCACCGTATCTGACGCTGACATGTCGGCCCGAAGATACGCGGCGGAGGCACCTGCTGCAAGGGCGAGCGAGACGTGCCGACCGAGGGCGGTCGGGGCCCAGCCGGTTGCATCGGCGCTCGAGAGGCAGTAGGGTCTAGGCTGTTGATCCTCTTAGAAAGGCCCGAGAGCGATGACGCACTCCAGCAGAATCCCAGTCCTTGCGTTCGGGAGAACGATGACCGCGCTGGGGGTAGTGCGCATCTTCGGGCGGCGAGGGGTGCCGTGCTATCTCGCCGGGGCAGAAGGCGATCCTGTGACTCACTCCCGCTGGTACCGCCCCGCGAGGCCGATCACGGTGACCACGGACCCCGGGGTCCTGGAGGCCTATCTAGCCGCATCGGGGCTGGAACGGGCCGTACTTCTTCCGTGCAGCGATCGATGGGCCAGGTGCGTGGCTGGCTTGTCCACGTCCGTGAGGGGTCGGTTCCCCGCCAGTATCTCCAGTGCCGCCGTCCTCGGCCTGTTCGTCGACAAGGCCGAGTTCGCAGGCTTGCTCGACACCTACGATGTGCCCCGCCCCCGGACCGTCACTGTTGCTATCGAGGAGGAGATCGGCTCGCTCGCGGCCCCGGAACTGCGCAGGTACTTTTTGAAGCCGACGGACTCCCAGCGCTGCAACGAGGTCTTCGGGAGGAAGGCCTTCTTCGCGTCGACTCAGGAAGAGTTCAGGAAGCGCCTCTGCCAGATGCAGGACGCCGGGTGTGGCGCCATGTTGCAGGAGTACATACCTGGTCCCGCTGATACCCACTACTTCATCGATGGGTTCATCGACCGGGGGGGAATCCCGAGGGCGGTCTTCGCTCGTCGGCGCTTGCGCATCTTTCCCCCGGATTTCGGCAACAGCACAGCCATGGTCAGTGTCGATGCCGACCAGGTGTCCCAGGCGGCCGATGACTTGCTGCGGCTTCTTGCGGGCGTGGGCTATCGGGGGATCTTCAGCGGCGAGTTCAAGCGTGACCAGAGGGACGGCTTGTACAAGTTGTTGGAGGTCAACGTCCGACCGTGGAAATACGTGGAGTTTGCGGCTCTGTGCGGAGTGGATGTCTGCGATCTTTCCTATCGGGACGCGCTCGAGCAAGAGGTTCCAACCGTCACCGCCTACCGGATCGGTAGACGCTACGCAGTTGCGAGCCTGGAGTTCCAGGCCCTCACTGCCCAACTCGGCAAGGGGGACATCTCTCCTCTGGACTGGCTTCTCCAGTCTGCTCGAGCGATCAAGGGGGGGCGGCCGCTGGACGACCCGATGCCTGGCGTTGTAAGTGCGCTCTCTCTCACCTCCAGGGCATGGAGGCGGTGGAAGAAAAGGGCTAGAGGTCTGTAGGCGAGAGAACAAGGGCCACATCGGGGCCCCCGCAGACAGCCCCTCAGTGGGAGCGCCGAACGCTCGCGTGCACGCCCGCGGCCGCGGCGAGGTATCCCATCGCCAGCGCGACCGGGACTCCACGCTCAATCATCCAGTTTCCATAGTGTGGTGGTGTCCTGGGGGTGAGTAGCACCGCCTTCTTCGCAGTTCGAGCCAGCCGGCGAAAAGCTCGCGGCCAGAGGCCGAATGGGTGCCGCTGCGGCGAGGCGGATTCGCGCAGGTACATGGTCTGCCCGACCACGAACGACCTCCTCAGCCTGTAGTGAGGGTCCACTCGTGCATCGGGTATGAAGTGTACGACGAACGCTTCGGGGAGGTAGTAGACGGAAAGCTCTCCGCCCGCATGCTCCCAAAGCCGTTCCATCACCTCGGCGTCTTCGGCGAAGCCAAGCGCTTCGCCCTTCATGCCCAGCTCACTGTCAAACCCGCCAGCTCCCAGCAGGGTCTCGCGGCGGAAGGCCACGTTCAGACCGTAGAAGTAGTCCGAGCGGTCCAGAAACCGCCGAGCCTCTCCCCATGAAGCGGTCTCGTACTCGTCCTTGTACCAGGACGGTCTTCGCCCGAGAAGGAGGGGGAAGGCCGGTCCTCCGACTACGTGGGGGGCGGGCTCCACCTGTTCGAAGGCCCCGACGATCAGTCTCAACCAGTCGGGAGACGCGAGAGCGTCATCATCAATGTAGGCCACAATTCCTCCGCGGGCGACCTCCAACCCGGTGTTCTTGGCGTGGGAGACTCCTTGGCGGACCTCAAGGACGTAGCGGACGTCTGCGATCGCGGTATGTCGCCCGCCTGTCGTCGCCCGCACTGCGATTCGCTCGACTGTCTCCCGGGTCGCGTCCGTGGAGTTGTTATCGACGACGATGATCTCGTACTCCGCCGGGTCCAGGGTCTGTCGCAGTAGCGCGCCAAGGGTGCGTCGAAGAAGATCGGCGCGCTCAAACGTGGGGACAACGACGGAGACCAGCGGCATGTCCATACGTCCGGTATTCTCTTTCCATGGAAACTGCGAGTCGCCTCAATCATAGCGGAAGTGTCCTTGCAGCCTCCCGCCGGTATTTCACCAGGTGGCCGAAAGCCATCGACATCGAGCTGACAAATCGCTGCAATCTCGCGTGTTGCAGTTGCTGGTTCCACGGCGAGAACGGGATTGGTGACCGATACCTCGGCGCGGAAATGGAGACCAGCGAGATTCTCCGATTCATCGACCAGGTGGCGCCACACGGGCCATCTCTCTATTTCGGTGGCGCGGAGCCGCTGCTCAGGGAGGACTTCCTGACCATCGCCGCTCGCGGAAAGTCTTGGGGCCTGCCGATAGCGTTCACGACCAATGGCACTCTTCTGACGCCGGACATCAGCGAAGAACTGGTCGCAGCGGAGATCGATCAGATCAACCTCTCGATCGACGGACCTGAGGATGTCCACGACCGACTGCGCGGGCGGGGCAATTTCAGCACAACTGTCTCCAATCTGTGCCATCTCCTCGATTGCAGGCAGGCGCGCAGTGCGAGGAAACCGTCGGTGACCATCAACATCACAGTCAACCCGGCAGTCGTCGGGCGCCTGGAGGAGACGATCAGGTCCATCGGTGGTGCTACCGAGGACAGAGTGGATTCATACAGGATCCATCACCTGTGGTTCATAGGCGCGGACGAATTGCGACTTCACCAGATGGCCACAAACACGGCTCTGGGCTGCTCGGCACCCGGTGCTGCGGCCCATCTGCTGTCGTCGTCCCACGGGATCGAGGTTACCGCGTTGTCCGAGGAGATCTCCCGATTGAGAGGGTGGAACAGGGTGACGGTCTTCCCGGATCTGCAGGGAGAGGAGATAGAGGAGTTCTACGCGGAGGGGCGGCCGGAGGCCAAGAGGTGCAGGGCGCCTTTCAACTCGCTGGTCGTCAAGCCAAACGGTGAAGTTCGGTTCTGCCCGGACGAGTGGATCGACGACTACCCGCTAGGGAACATCCGTGAAGCCAGCCTGGGGGAAATCTGGCGGGGCCGGCGGGCGCGACGCTTTCGCCGGGCAATTCTGCTGAGGGGTTCTTTCCCAGGGTGCAAGCGATGTAGTTGGCTCCGATGAGGATCCTCTTCCTGGTTATAGACGCGGGGGACAGGGAGCTCCTGCAACAGTGGGCCGCGGATGGGACCCTGCCGGCCCTCGACGCATTTCTCGCCGGCAGCCTGGTCGGAGAAACGGCGAGCGTGGATGGGCTCTATGAGGGTTCCACTTGGCCTTCTTTCTACACCGGCGTGAACCCAGCGCGGCATGGCTTCCACCGCCTGTTCCAGATCGAACCGGGGACGTACGACT
This sequence comes from uncultured Actinomycetota bacterium, assembly GCA_963822135.1. GTDB lineage: Bacteria > Actinomycetota > Thermoleophilia > RBG-16-64-13 > RBG-16-64-13 > CAIQPS01. The sequence goes on from CAWGGI010000010.1 coordinate 301,901, forward strand.
TCCGGCCCCGTCTACCCGGTGAGTTCGTTCATCAGGCACCCTTCTGGAGCCGGTTGAGCAGGGCGGGTCGGAAGGTGGCCGTTCTCGACGTACCGCTTGCAGGTCCATCCGAGGGGCTGAACGGGATCCAGATGGTCGAATGGGGTTCCCACGACGCGGCCTACGGATTCCAGGCGTGGCCTCCAGGATTGAAGACTGATGTTCTCAAACGTTTCGGGGAGCATCCAGCGCCTGCCCCCTGCGATTCGATCGGGAGATCTCCTCGGGATTTCCGCCGGTTCGCGGACCGGCTGATCGCGGGTGTGGAGAAGAAGCGCGACCTCACCCTGCACTACCTGGAACAAGACGACTGGGACCTCTTCGTCCAGGTCTTTACTGAGGGCCACTGTGCCGGCCACCAATGCTGGCATCTGCACGACCCCAACCATCCCAATCATGACCGTGACGTCGCGGCGCTCACCGGAGATCCGATCCGGGAGGTGTACGTGGCTATCGATCGCGCCATCGGAGAGATCCTGTCCCGGGTGGACGCTCGCGCGGACGCCGACACGATCGTCTTCTTCCTCGCTTCGCACGGTATGACCCACAACGTTGGGGTGAACTTCCTCTTGGAGGAGATCCTAGCGAGGTTGGGGGTCGTGGAGAGGTGGCCGGCCGCCGCGGCGACTGCCGCGGCGGATCGCGTGCCACTGCGGGCCCGACTGGACCCTGTTGTCGCGATGCGGGGTATGTGGGGGAGACTACCGCGTCCGGTCCGAGCGGCGCTCAAGCCGGCATTGCTCCCCCTCTTCGAGTCAGTGGGACGCGGGCCGGCGAGGGCAGGCCCGCGCCCGTTGCCGGCGCGACTGGATCTGGCCCGCAGCCGCTGTTTCCCCCACGACAACGGCGGTCTCGTGAGCGGCATACGGGTGAATCTGCGCGGACGCGAACCGATGGGTCTTGTGGAGCCGGGCAAGGAAATGGAGGACTTCTGCAGGGAGTTGACCGGCGATCTTCTCGATGTCGTTCACGTGGCGAGCGGGAAGCCGATGGTGAAGCGGGTCATGAGGACGGCCTCCCTCTACCAGGGCGATCATGTCGACCACCTACCGGACCTTCTGGTGGAATGGAGCGACGAAATACGGGTGGGCAGCAAGGCGGTGCGAGACGACGCCTCCTGCCGTGTCCAAGTGACCTCGAGCAAGATTGGGCTGATCGAGGGCGAGTACACCTACTGCCGGACGGGCGACCATCGGCCAGGGGGGCTGTTTGCTGTGGCCGGTCCCGGGATCCCGCGGGGAAGGCTCGAGCGAACCGTGTCCATCATGGATTTTGCGCCGACGCTGTTGACCTGCTTCGGTATGGTGCCTGAGGATATGGACGGACGGCCTATCTTCGAGATACTGGGTGCCAAGTGACGGGGCTGACCGTTTCAGTAGTGATTCCGACTTACAACCGGTCGCAACTCCTCGCGCGCGCCCTTCGGTCGGTGCTACCCGAGTGTCAACCCGGGGACGAGGTCATCGTGGTAGACGACGGGTCCAGTGACGATACCGAGGCGGTGGTCAGGGCCTTCGGTCCGCCCGTGCGCTATCTTGCCGGTGTGCATCGCGGGGCGGGCGCCGCCCGCAATATGGGAATTGGAGCGGCGACCGGCGACCTGGTGGCTTTTCTCGACGACGATGATGAGTGGATGCCGGGGAAGCTTGCCTGGCAGCGGACGATCCTTCAGCAGTTTCCCGACGTCCTGTTCCTCTTCAGCGACTTCGGGAGCAAGAGGGATTGGTCGAACGAGGTGTCTCATCACGTCCTGTCAACCTGGCGCCGTGAACCGGGATACGAGAAGCGCCGCTGGGATGCCATCCTCGGACCAGGTATGGCCTCTGTTAGCATCGCCGGAATGCCGTCATCCGCCCCGCCCTTCACGCTCCACGTGGGACGCCTCTACGAGGCGCTGATCCACGGTTGGTATGTCTGCATGATCACGCTCATCACCCGCCGGACAGAAGCCGGCGACGCCTTGCGCTTCCCGGAAGACCTTCCCACCTTCGAGAATGAGGAGTTCTTTGCCCGGTTGGCGCAGCGAGGAGTGGCTGCCTACATGGACTGCGAAACGGCCTGGCAGCACCGACACTCGGGAGGGCGCCTCTCAAATGATGATGTGGCGACACGTGCGGACACGGCGGTGAAGATCATCGAACGTGTGTGGGGAACGGATGAGGAGTATCTGCGCCTCCACCGAGACGAGTTCGAGGCTGCCATAGACAGCCATCGCGTTCAGAAAGTGCGCTATCTACTTGGGAGAGGCCGGAGGCAGGAAGCCATCCAGGAACTGGACCGGATGTCTCACAGGCCCTTGTCCTATTCTCTCTTGGCCCACCTCCCGAGCGCATTGGTCGGTCTCGCCGCCGCCGTCCGGCGGCGCCGGCACCCAGGGCGACGCAGGTGACAAGCCACGCGATGAGTTCCAGTTGGCACATCGTCGAATATCGCGGTCGGGAAGGGCTCGAGCAACTGGAAGAAGACTGGCGACGTCTCTACGCCGCCATGCCGCTCCGCACCGGCTTTCACGCCTACGAGGGCCATCTCGCGTATCTTGATCTTCTCATGGCCGCGCCGGAACGGTTCCGGTGTTTGGCACTGCGCGATGCAGATGGTGTGCGGGCCATCTGTCCCCTGGAAGCTCGGGTGGAACGGGCTCTGGGACCTCCGATCCCCGTCTGGGGTGTACCCCGGCATCCCCACATGGCGGTATGCGATGTCATCTGCCCTGAAGACGACGCCCGGCGTGCGCTTCTGCCCAACCTGCTCGATTACTTGCGGCACAGACCAGAGGGACGTCCGCTACTCGTGTTGGGTCCCCTCCCGGCCGACTCGGTCCTTTGGGAGGGCCTGCAGCGGCTGCCCGGCGGCCGCCACTGCACGCGCACTACCATGCCGGCCGCCGTCCTTGATTGCGAGCGATCCTTCGATGAGCTCACGTCGCGTCTGAACAAGCACTTCCGCCGTAACCTCCGCGCTCATCGAAAGAAGCTGGGCGCTCTCCAGAATGTGGGGCGAGTCACGGTCACCCGTGACGAGATCGAGGGCGAGTTCGAAAGGTTTCTTGAGCTCGAGGCATCGGGGTGGAAGGGCAAGTCGAGGACGGGATTGGCGATCAAGTTACGCCCAGGCCACCCCGCCTTCTACCGTACACTAGCCCGTACCTTCGGCACGGGTATGGGGGAAGACCGGTGCGAAGTCAACTCGCTCTATGCCGATGGCCGCTGCATCGCCTCGCAGTTCTGCTTGCGAACCGGCGGCGAGTACTCGATTCCGAAGATCGCCTACGATGAGGAATACTCCTGGCTTGGTCCCGGACTATTGTTGATGGAGGAAACTCTCGAGCGCTGTTGTGAGGATCCCACACTCAAGCGGCTCAACCTACAGACCAACGGGGCGTGGCAGCGCGACTGGCGCCCCGGCCTGCTTGCCATGAAGGAGGCCTATCTGGCGATTGGTCCCTTGTCTGGCCGCCCACCCATTGCGTTGCTCCGCTTGCGGTTCGGGCCTCTGCGGGAGATGGCCCACTGGCTAGGCCGCGAGCGAGGCATGGCTCGGCGACAACACAGAGCGGGGAGTCGGCCGTGATCCGGCGCAGCCCGCTAGGCAGACGACGCAGCGCGCGGCATCGAGAGGATGACAGCCCTTGGATCTTGACCGGCACTTCCCCCGCTACCGGGTACGCAAGGCGCTCGTTCCCGCATGGTGTGTGACCCCGGGGAGGCCGGGCTGCATCCATCGTTTCTTCGACACGTCGCCCATCAGTCCCTCGGGCCGGTACCTGGCCGTCTTTCAGTTGCCGTTCGAGAATCGTCAGCCACGCCCGGGCGAGGCGGGGTATGTATGCTTGGTTGATCTGGAGACCGGCACGGACCGCGTCGTGGCCGAGACGTGCGGCTGGGAACCCCAGTTAGGCGCGAACCTCAACTGGGGCGGCTCGGACAACGAGCTCTTCTTCAATGACGTGGACACCAAGACGTGGAAGCCCTTCGCCTGGAAACTGGATCCGCTGGGCGGGACGCGCCACCGCCTGGAAGGGACCGTTTATCATGCCTCCCCGGACGGACACTGGCTGATCTCGGCCGACCTCACCACCATGCGACGCACGCAGCCCGGCTATGGTGTGCTCGTTCCCGACGCATTCGCGCGTTGGAACGTCGGTCCACCCGACGACGATGGTTTCACGCTTACGGACACGCGTACGGGGAAGGCGCGCCTCCTGGTATCCATCCGCGACCTGCTTGCCACGGCCATCCCGCGCGTGCAACTGGACAATCCGGGCGAGGTCGAGATCTACGGGTTTCACAGCAAGTTCAATCCGCAGGGCGACCGCCTGATGCTCAGCCTCCGCTGGTTTCCCGCGCAGAGACAGCCGCGGTGGGACATGTTCCAACGTGACTTCTATGCCGTGCGTTACGCCTGGGTGACCATGCGCCTGGACGGGAGCGAGATGCACTGCGCGGTGGGCCCCGAACAATGGGAGAAGGGAGGTCACCACGCGACCTGGTTCCCCGACGGGTGGCGCATTTCCATGAACCTCGATGTGGATAGCGAGGGCGCCGTCCGCTTCGTCCAGTCCAACGCCGATGGCAGCGGTCTGCGCAAGATGCTTGACGGAGTCTGGGGCTCCGGGCATCCGACGGTCCATCCCGACGGACGGCACCTGCTGACGGACGCCTATACCTCGGAGCGCCTGGCATTCCGCGATGGCACGGTACCGCTGCGCTGGGTCGATCTGCAGACCGGCGTCGGATCGCATCCTGCTGCGCATCCCGACTGCTCAGCCCAGTCCCGACCGCGTCCTGCGCGTTGATCCGCATCCAGCGTGGGATCGCACCTGGCGCTACGTTACCTTCAACGCCTTCATGGATGGGACCCGGCGGGTACTGATCGCCGACCTTCAGGGAGTGATATCCGGGGACCGAACGTGAGACACGCAGAAGCGGAATCGCATGTGTTCGGCGACGACCGTTTGACTCAGGGTATAACTAGCCTATATTGGGTAGACCTGAGGCGATTCGTCTCCCCGCGCATTTGTCGGGGGCGGGTCGGCGTCACGAATCCGCGTTGCCGGAGGAAGCTTTGGACGATCGCGTAGATTCTCGCGTGCACTTCATCGACTCGCTGAGAACCCTGGCGGTATTGCTGGTCATCGTGTACCACACCCTACGGGTCTTTGACACGGTGCCGTTCTATGTCAAGGCGTCTACCCTGACGCCTGCGCTCGACGGCGTCCTGAGTTTCATCAGGGTGTGGCACATGCCGCTGCTCTTCTTCCTGGCTGGCTATTCTGCCTATTTTGCCCTGCAAAGGCGCACCGGCGGCCGGTTCGCATGGGAGCGGGTGAAACGCTTGGTCGTACCGTTTGTCTTCGGGTTCTTCGTCCTTATGCCTCCGGTGACCTGGTACGCAGCCCGCCAAGGCCTCGGCTACAGCGAGTCGTATTGGCAGTATCTCTCGAGTGGGGACTTCCTGGACTGGAACATCAGCTTCGCCTGGGGCCATCTCTGGTTCATACTCCTTCTGTTCGTATTCTCGCTGGCTGCCCTCCCCTTGATCGTATGGGGAGTACGCGGCCGGGGGGTGGGGCGGCTGCAGAGCTTCAGCCGACGCCTCTCGCGGCCGGTGTGGTGGCTGCTGCCCATGGTGATCTTGTTCATCGGGCAAGAAGTCCCAGAGATCGCCTATAGACCTTCCGTCTTCTACTTCTTCATCTTCCTGCTCGGTTTCGTGGCCGTGTGCGACCCGAGGTTCGTGGAATCAACCCAGCGATACCGGTGGCCGGCGTTCATTGGAGGGCTGGCACTCACACTCTGCTGGGTACTGCTGCACGGGTACTTCCGCGAGTCCCTCTATGTCCTCCCCCTTGACGAGCCGGCGTTGGTCTTCCTCAACGGTGCTGCCTGCTGGCTGGTGCTCATGGGAGCGATGGGCTTGGGCAAGCGGTATCTGGACCACACCTCACGGATCCGGAAGTATCTGGCGGAGGGCTCCTACACTGTGTACATCCTGCAGACGACGGTCATCGTGGTCCTTGCCTTCTACGTCGTCCAACTGGGCGCGCCGCCGCTGGTGCAGTGGCTGGTGCTACTCGCAGCAGCGGTTGCGGGCATATTCGCCTTGTATGAGGTCGTGCGCCGCGTGGGGGTCTTACGGTTCCTGCTCGGGATGAAGCCGCGCCGGGTGGCGTAACAGCCAAGCTTGCCCGGGTGGGGCCTCTGTGGCCTGGCAGAAGTGCTCCGGTGCTAACATCGACTCCATGACCCCCGACCTTCCTAGTGACGCGTTGCCCGGCGCTGCAAGCGGGGAGGTCTCCCTGCGCGGGTCGGCGACCAGGGTCATCACGCGGGTTGATATCCCCGAAGTAGCTGATGTCTATCTGCGCCATCAGAACTACGAAATCATAGATTCAAACGAGCACGACGACCGCTGTTTCGTCTATTTCTCCAGTCATGGCCTCTACTATCCCAACGATTCGGAGACCTTCAGAAGATTGATTCTTGTGGCCAATCGCTTTGAGTGGAAGAAGAACCTAGTCCCGTCCGCGAGGAGGGTCATCCTTCTTCGCGACGTGCAAAGGCACTTCTACCTGGAGGGGATAAACGGATCCATAAACAGCATCGATAAGCTCGTAGACTTCCTCAGACTCCAAACCCAGGGATTGCGGGTGATTTGTGTCGGGAGTTCTGCCGGCGCGTACGCAGCCGCTCTCGTTGGCACTCTCCTGAACGCCTCGCACGTCTTCAGCTTCTCAGGCTACTTCTCTCTATGGGAGCCACTTCGATCAGATCATCCCTCGCTCTCCAAGTACGAAGAGGATGTTGAATACACTCGATACTTCTCGATTGTGGAACTCATGAGGAGTTCGAGGACGCCGGTCTTCTATTTCTGCCCTGCATTCTGTGCTGTAGATGCAGAACAGAGCAGGTTGGTCGAGGACCTGGCGAATGTCTACGAATTCAAGTTCAAATCCGACCGGCACGGCGTAGAATGCTACCCCGTCACCTACGTCGACCTCTTCGGGCGAAGTCTCGAGGAACTCACGCGGCTCCATCGGCGCTACAAAGGCTCGGTGATATCCCCGCTCAGGTTTTCAGTCAGGGTATCCGGCGTCCGAAAGAGTCTGAAGTATGAAGCTCGCGTCCGCAATAGGCTAGGGCGCATGCTTGCGACTGTCAAAGGCGCGGCCAAAGTCTCGCTACCTGGGTAAGGGGCGGGGTCGGCCGAGAGAGCCCCGGCCGGAGCGTTGAGAGCTGTCTCGCCGGGGCAGAAGGCGACCCGGTCTTCCCTAGCCGTTGTCGTTCTCTTTCCCCAGGGCGAGTCGCTGCAGGGAGAAGTGCAGCATGAACCTTGGGTTCTGCTTGAAATACCTCTTCCATAGCCGCCCAGGCTCGCTCAGGAGGCGGAACAGCCATTCAAGTCCCGATTTCTGCATCCATTCTGGCGCCTCGCCAATGCGGCCGGCGAACATATCGAAAGCGGCGCCGACCCCGAGCATCACGCAGTTGAGTTGCCCGCGGTGCTGATGCATCCACTTCTCTTGCTTTGGACAGCCGATCCCCACGAACAGAATCTGGACCCCAGCGGCGCTGATTCGTATTCGTCACCCGAGTGTCCTCTTCAACGGAGAGCGCTCGAAATGGTGGTGAAATGGCGGCCGAGACTTGCAGGCCCGGCCACCGTTTCTGGAGAAAGGTCACCGCTTGGTCAAGGGTCGCGTCATCCTGTCCGCCGTAGAGGCCAATCGACACGCCTTGCGCCGCCGCAATCTCGCATAGTTTCAGGGTCAGGCTCTGTCCTCTAACTCGCGATGCCGAAGAGATCCCTAGAGACTTGAGAGCCCACACGAGCGGCATCCCATCCAGTAGGACAAGGTCGGCAGTATTCAGTTTGCCGCCTGAACTCGTGATCGTCCCATGCCTCCATCACCATGTGTACGTTTGCGAGGCAAACCATCCGTGACTCATGTCGTGCCGCCCAGTCAGTAATCTGACCGGCAGCCTGGCCGTAGTCCAGAGAGTGCACCTGAACTCCCAGGATATGGGGGTTACTGTTAGCCTCAGCCATGTTTTGAACAGGCTACAGGAATGGCTTCTTCGTCTATCGCCATGTGCGTCTCGCAGTTGTGTTCTGGGGTGTGCCTCTCGTCCTGGATGTGGCGGGGCGTCGGTGCCGATCTATGCGTACCACCAGGACGTTCGCCCACTCGGTCGCCTTACCTGCAAAATCATAGCAGCCGTGAGAATCCTTCCGGTCTGCCGCTCACCTGGTCTTGCGCGTAGATCGCCTTCCGCCCACCTGGCCGCGCCCCGACGAAACCAATAGCTCCCCGGGCGATGACCACCGCGGCTTTCTTCTGTCCTCTGGCCATAGCTCGGGGAGAACTAGGTTCGAACCGCGCGAGAGTACGTGGCGAAGTTGGATTCATCGATCCTCGACATATATTGTGTATAACTTGATCAGGGTCGTTACCGCGTCGGGAATCAACGCAGGACGGACAATGGCTGGCCACAGGACGCTTATCACCGTTCCACATGTCGCGCGCGGCGGCGGCATTTCACACTACTACGAAGCCGTCGCAGCCCACCTGGACGATGTCACCATCTTGCGTGTTGGCGCGCCATCCGAGAATCAGAACAGGTACGTGCGCATGATACGCGCAGTCTTTGACAACGTGCGGTTAGGACTGGCTATCGCCCGCTTGCGCCCTGACATCGTCCACGTCAATCCAACCCTCGATCAGTCGGTCTCTCCTTCGAGACGGCCTCTCGGTGATCGTCGCTCGAGCATTCCGACGTCAGGTAATAGTCTTCTTCCGAGGTTGGGACCTGGAGACCGAAGAGAGACTCAGACGGGCCCCTCTTGCATCTCTTTCGTCGTGTCTTCTTCCGCAGCCGACGCGTGCGTCGTGCTCTATTCAGGGTTCCGGGATCGGCTTAGGCAATGGGGCTATCGCGGCCCCATCCACGTGCTGACGACGGTCGTTTCGGATGACTGCCTTGATGCCGCCTCGGTCACTTCGATCCGCGCGCGCTGCGGGAGCAACCACGCACTCCGACTCCTATTCATGGCCCGGCTGGTGAAGGGCAAAGGCATTTACGAGACGATCGAGGCCTACTGCTCGAGCCCGGCAGATGATGCCCGAACTCGAGATCGTCATCGCTGGAACCGGGCCCGAAGAGGCCGGCGCTGGGGCGGCGGCTTTGGCTAACGGAATCCCTGCTTCCTGCTTCGTGGGAGAGGCTCGGGACAGGGAGAAAGTCAACACCCTGCTCACGAGTGACATCTATGTCCTTCCGACAGTCACCGAAGGGATGCCGAATGCCGTTCTGGAGGCGTTGGCACTTGGGCTCACGGTGATAACTTGTCCGGTCGGAGGATTGCGGGACTTCTTCGAGGATGGTGAATTTGGCCTTCTGACGGATGATCCATCCCCCGAAGTCCTCTCGGGCCTGATTGTTCGGGCGGCTCGCGATGCGGACTTTCGCGAGAAGGTCGGCATCCGCGGCCACGACTTTGCGAGACGCCATTTCAGCGCGGCCCTGTCCGGCCGACGGTTGACACACGTCTTGAGGACGTGCGCGCTCGCGCCACGGAGCTGGGGGCGAGATGGGTGACTACATATGGTACGAAGCGGAGACAGCAGGCACTCCTCTGCCGTTTGACTGACAGTAGAACCGGCTATACTGGGCCCATGGGGGCCTCCAGGAAAGCCAGCAAGCCGCTTCGTATCCTGCTGCTCCTTGCTCTGCTCGCGTTTGTCGTCGGATCTGGTGGGTGTTCCTGCGACGACGGCAAGGATCAGGTCCCCACTATCGAACGCCAGCCGGCATCGAGCCAACCTGGCACCATCATTGGCTGGGGGTCGGACTCGATGGGGGCCCTTACACAGATACCGACGGGCGAGCAGTTTGTCGCTATTGCCGCTGGTGGCTATCACACTCTGGGTTTGAAGAGCGACGGATCCCTCGTCGCATGGGGATGGAACCCGCCAGATTGGGGGCAGTGCGACGTGCCGGCCGGTAACGACTTCGTGGCTGTCGATGCTTGTGATTCTCACAGTCTCGCGCTGAGGTCCGACGGTTCGATAGCCGGTTGGGGTCGTGACGACTACGACCAATCAGATCCCCCCCGTGGCGACGATTTCGTCGCCATAGCTGCGGGCCAGCTCTTCAGCCTGGCGCTGAAGAGCGACGGGTCGATCGTGGGCTGGGGCAATGACGAGTACGGCCAGGCGACGCCACCCTCGGGGAAGGACTTTGTGGCTATTGACGCTGGTCATCGTCACGGGCTCGCGCTGAGGAGCGACGGGTCTCTGGTCGCCTGGGGTCAAGACTCCGATGGCGTGACCGATGTACCCACCGGCAAGGACTTCGTCGCGATCGCCACCGACGGCAGCCACTGTCTGGCCCTAAAGAAGGACGGGTCTCTCGTAGCGTGGGGCTCCAACATCTTCGGAGAGAGCAGCCCGCCCTCTGGGAACGACTTCGCTTCGATCGCCACCGGGATGCTGACGGGTTGGGCCCTCAGGCGCGACGGTTCCGTAATCGGTTGGGGTCAGAACGACTACGGTCAGACACTGCCGCCTGCCGGCAACGAATTCATCGCCGTCGATGCAGGATGGATCCACGGCATCGGCCTGGTCCGAGGTCGCTCGCAGGTGCCGGACCCATCCACATAGCGCCCCGAGCGGATTCAAGCGGAGGGCCTCCGCTGCCGACAAGAGAGTTGTCCACTCCTTGAGACGACCGAAAGGCTGCGAAATGCTAGGGCCGGTTCTTGCCGTCGTCCTCCTGGCTGGAGCCGTGGTAGTTCCTGCAGCGGCTCCCAAAGAAAGCTGGGCTCGCGACACGAGCGCTGTCCTTTTTCTGATTCTTCTGGCAGTGGTCGCACTCTGGCTGGGCGGAGTCATCTAGCTGCTGGAGCACCAGGGCCTGCAGGGCCTGGCAGGTCTCGCTGGCGGCATTCATTCTTGGCGGGGCTTTGTCCTATCGCCGCCGCTGCACTGCCTCTCCCGCCGACGAAGGAGCTGACGCAGAGTGGAGACGGCTTGTAGTCGAGTGATAAGGTAAGGACGTACCACGGTGTTTGGCAACAAGCTCTGGTTCTTGGCAGGTTTGGATGAAGGAGGGCACCAGTGTTAGGACTGGACACCTCTAGGGCGACAACGGCGCAAGCGCATGTCTGTTAAACGGACTCTGAAGCCGCTTGTACCCCGGCGTGCCGTGAGGCTTGCCCGAAGGACGCTGGCTGCTACCCAAGATACGCTGACTACACCCCGTAGGCTGCGCGAAGCCAACGAGAGGATCGAGTTCTTGGAGGGATGTCTGCGGAGCGCTGACCCCTCAGCCGCGCCTCACCTTCTTCGTGATGAGCATCGTGGACCACTGCAATCTCCGCTGCAAAGGATGCGATCACTTCGCCGCGATCGCGCCCGAGACGTTTCGTTTCGTTGGACGACATCATCAGGGATCTTGCCCGGATGTCCGAGTTGTTCCGCGACGAGGTGGAGGAGATGCGTGTCCTGGGCGGGGAACCTTGCTCCATCCGCAATTGGAGGCAGATCCTGCCCGAGGTGCGGAAGAGCTTCCCCGAGACGAAGATCAGCCTGACAACAAACGGCATCCTATTGCCGAGGCAGGACGAAGGGTTCTGGACGGTCTGCCGGGAGAACCGCATCACGCATCGTCAACACCAAGTATCCCATCGATCTCGACCACGCCGCGATCGAGGAACGCGCCAGAGCCCACGGGGTGGCTTTCGAGTACTACGGCCATACGGGGGAGATGACAAAGACAAGCTTCAAGGTTCCCCTCGATCTATCGGGGGGCAAGACCCCAGAGAGAGCTTCATGCGCTGCTTTCACGCCAACCACGCTGTGCTGGTCATGGAAGGGAAGATATTCACGTGTACGGTCGCCCCGAACGCGCACATATTCAGCGAACGGTTCGGCATCGACCTGGCGTTGACAGAGCGTGATTATCTCGACATACATAAGGCCGAGAGCAAACAGGACATCCTGGAGTTCCTCGCCACGCCGAAGCCCTTCTGCCGTTACTGCGATGTCGCGGCGCGATCGTACGGGCATCCCTGGGAGCGCTCCAAGCAAGAGATGAGCGAGTGGCTCGTGTCGATCGAAGAGACCGAGTCGGGGAAGGTGACTCGCGGAATAGTGGTTCCCGTGAGTTTCGGCATGATCGTGCTCAACGGCGAGCCTTTTCTTCGCTACAACTACAGAGCGCTCTATCCCTTCGCCCAGCAGATAATCGTGGTGGAGGGAGCTGCGCCGGCCGCCGCGAGTATCGCTACCGCCGATGGCCACTCGACAGACGGGACCCTCGAAGTCCTGCGTCGTCTGAAGGCGGAGGAAGACCCAGAAGACAAACTGCTCATCGTGACGGCCGAGGACGAAGGTTACCCAAACGGATTCTGGCCAGGAGAGAAGCACGAGCAGAGTCGCGCTTACGCCCGGAGGGCGACCGGCGACTATCTCTGGCAGGTAGATGTCGACGAGTTCTACCAGCCGGCAGCCATGACGCGTGTGCTGGACATGGTCGCACTGACCCTGACATCAGTGGCATGTCCTTCAAGGTACTTCGGTTCTGGGGCGGGCTGGACTACATCACGGAGGGACTCTATTGCAGCGCGGAGCGTTTTCGCCGGTTCTTCCGTTGGCGTCCGGGTTACACATACGCAACACATCGTCCGCCGACGGTTCTCGACGAAGACGACCGCGATCTGTACGAACAGCACTGGATCGACGGTGAGGCCCTCGCGCGGGAGGACATCGTCCTGTTTCACTACGAGTTACTCTTCCCTCAGCAGGTCAGGGAGAAATGTGCGTATCGCGCCGCCGTGGATTGGCATCGTTTCGACCGGATGGACGAGTGGGCTCGCGACAGCTTCTTCAGCCTGAACAGCCCTTTTCGGGTGCACAAAGAGTACCGATACCTTAGTTGGCTCGAGCGCTACACCGGCTCGCATCCGCCGCAGGTGGTCAACCTCTGGCACGACATCGAGGCCGGGCTTCTGGACGGTTGATTTGCGTCCGACCGAGGACATCGATCGGCTGCTGCGCTCGCCGAGATACGCAGTTGGTCGGCGCATGGTGCGTTCGACGTCGGCGCGCTGCCCCGCCTATATCGTCTGTATTGTCGGTCGGAACCGTGGCTGCGTTCATAGGTAAGCCGCTGGAGCGCGGTCAGATGGCTGACGAACGCCATTCCGGCCTCGGAGAGCGCAGACTTGGTGATGGCGGCGGAGGAGCTGGCCTCGGATCAGCATCGTCACGCCTTCGTACAACCAAGCTCAGACGCTTGAAGCTACCATCCGTTCCGTGCTGGATCAGGGCTACCCGAATCTCGAGTACTTCGTGCTCGACGGCGGCAGTGATGATGGGTCTGCCGCAATCATCGAGCGATATGCAGACCGCCTCGATTTCTGGCGAAGCGCGCCCGATTCCGGGCCCATACCATGCCGTCGACGAAGGACTCAAACGGTCTACCGGCGAGATCATGGGATGGCTCAACGCCGATGATATGTTCCACCCAGGGTCGCTCTGGACCGTTGGCGAGGTATTCACGACTTTCCCTCAAATCGAATGGTTGATGGGCAACCCGAGCTACTTGGACGCGCGAGGCCGTACCGTCTACGTCGGGGAAGCGCCGCGATGGTCGCGATACCGTTATCTGCGGCGTGACTTTCGGTTCATCCAGCAGGAGTCGGTCGCTTGGCGGCGCAGCCTATGGGAACGCGCCGGCGGGCGGATCGACACCAGCTACTCCTACGCAGCCGATTTGGAGCTCTGGACGCGCTTTTTCCGCCACGCGCAGCTCTACACTACGTCTGCCTTGATCGGTGGGTTTCGGGTCCACAGCAGCAATCAAAGGTCGGCGGCTCACTTCGACGACTACTTGGACGAGTGTGAGCGGATCCTGGGATCCGAACCGGTCAGCGAAGAGGAACGGCGCAGGCTAAGACGGATCGGCTTGTTCCAGAAGTCCGTCATGGCGATTCCGATGATCCGTAGCAGCAGATGGGCCCGGAGCATCAACAACAGACTCTTCCGGTACCCGCCAATGGTTGTCTATCGGGGCTCGGAGTTCAGACTCGAGCATCCCGTCGATCCGCACCGATGAGATAGGCATTTCGATTCCACAAGACACAGATTCGTATAGGCACTAAGGAGAAGATCAATGAGGGCCGCGCTGACGAGATTCTTGGCGGAATACCGCTATGGGGATGTTGAAGTATCAAGGCGCAATCTTAATGCAGGTTTCCTGCGGTATCATTCGAAACGCCTAAGAATCTACGTCATAAGGCATTATCTGCAGAAACGCGAGTATCGTACTCGTGGGCTCTGTACTGTAAACATCGAGACGACCGCATATTGTAACCGGAAGTGTTCTTTCTGCTTCTATGCCGACAGGTTCCCCAAAAGAGAACAGGGTATAATGAAGGAAGAGGTATATAAGAAGGTCATTGATGACCTAGCTGCATACGGCTTTCGGGGGAGGCTATCTCCTCATTCTTACGGGGAGCCTTTGCTGGATAAGAGGCTACCTTCGTTGATGGAATACACGAGGAAGAAGCTTCCCTGGTGTACTCTCGACGTTCGGACGAATGGTGACTATCTGACCGAAGATCTGCTGCTTACCCTCCTCAACAAAGGCGTCGACAGCTTCTTGATCACCAATTACGATGATGACGGAAAAGCCAGCGCTGGAGGCACTTGCTCGGAAATATCCTTTTCCCATAACCCTGCGCAGTTACAGGGATTTTGGAAAAGTCGACAGGGCCGGTGCGATCTTCGAAAGAGGAGAGTCCCTGGACAAGGTGTGCGTACGGCCATCCGCTGCGTTGGTTGTGAATTGGAAGGGCAACGCGGTGCTTTGTTGTCAGGACTTCTACCAAGATCACTGTTTTGGGAACGTGATGGAGAAGAGCGTGCGCGAAATCTGGAACGACCCGGAACTGGTCGAGTATCGAAAACAGCTCCTTGGTGGGAATCGAGAGGTTTCGAAGATCTGCAGCCATTGCGATGACTACGGAGCCGTCCCTTGGTGAAGGCACCACGGGGTCCCGGAGGCGGCGCCCACCCGCCTTGCGCTGCGGTCTCCACGCCACTATCCTGGTTGTTCTGTGGTCGGCCGAGGCCAGGAAGAAAATCGCTGAATGACAGCAAGTACCAATAGTCGCCCTGCCCGGGACCGGCCGGTCGGTGACCAATTCACGGTGTACGAACGCAAGCGCGGCTGGGCGGCGCTCAATCTGCGCGAGCTCTGGGCCTACCGGGAACTGCTCTACTTCCTCACCTGGCGCGACGTCCTGGTCCGCTACAAGCAGGCCGTGCTCGGGGTGGCCTGGGCGATCCTGCAGCCCTTTCTCACCATGATCGTCTTCACGGTGGTGTTCAACCGGGCCCTGGGGGTACAGAGCCCCGACCCCGACGTGCCCTATCCGATCTTCAGCTTCAGCGGGCTCCTGGCCTGGCAGTTCTTCGCCGGGGCGCTCTGGCGCGCTCCGGGGTGAGCCTGGTGGGCAACGCCAACCTGCTCACCAAGGTCTACTTCCCCCGCCTGGTCATCCCCACCTCGGCCGTGCTGGCCGGACTGGTCGATTTCGCCATCTCGTTCGTGATCCTGCTCGGGCTCATGGCCGCCTACGGCATCGCCCCCACCTGGCACATCGTCTTCCTGCCCCTGTTCGTGCTTCTGGCCATCGCCACCGCCCTGGCCGTCAGCCTCTGGCTGAGCGCCCTCAACGTGCTCTACCGCGACGTGCAGTACGTCATCCCCTTCCTGGTGCAGCTGTGGATGTTCGTGAGCCCGGTCATCTACCCCATCAGCTACATCCCTGCGGGCCCCTGCGGGTCGTCTTCGCCCTCAACCCCATGACCGGCGTCATCGGCGGCTTTCGCTGGGCGCTCCTCGGGGCAGCAGTTCCCCGCGGAGGCGGACTACTGTGGGTCTCGATCGGTGTGGTCGTCGTGCTCTTCGTCGGCGGCCTCTTCTACTTCAAGCGCATGGAACGGGTGTTCGCCGATGTGGTGTAGACGATGAGCGACATCGCCCTGCGCACCGTGGGCCTGGGCAAGATGTACCGCATCGGCGGGGAGCGGGAGAAGCGTACCGCACGCTGCGCGACACCCTGGTGCAGGCGGCCAAGCGTCCCATCGAGCGCATCCGCCACCCGGGGGCAGCCACCCACATGTCGCAGGATGCTCTGGGCGCTCAAGAGACATCGACCTCGAGGTCAAGCACGGCGAGGCGCTGGGGATCATCGGCCGCAACGGAGCGGGCAAGAGCACGCTGCTCAAGGTGCTCTCAGCCACATCACCGAGCCGACCGAGGGCCGGGTCGAGATACAGAGGGCGGGTGGCGAGCCTGCTCGAGGTCGGCACGGGCTTTCACGCTGAGCTCACCGGCCGCGAGAACATCCAACTCAACGGCGCCATCCTCGGCATGACTCGGGCCGAGATCAAGAGCAAGTTCGACGAGATCGTCGAGTTCAGCGAGATCGGCCGCTTTCTCGACACGCCGGTGAAGCGCTATTCCAGCGGCATGTACGTGCGCCTCGCCTTTGCCGTGGCGGCGCATCTTGAGCCCGAGATCCTCATCATCGACGAGGTGCTGGCGGTCGGTGACGCCGGCTTCCAGAAGAAGTGCCTCGGCAAGATGGAGGACGTCGCCGGCGGCGGCCGCACCGTCCTCTTCGTCAGCCACAACATGCAGGCCATCCGTAGCCTGTGCGACACTGCGATCTGGATCGACGCGGGCACGGTGGTGCGGTCCGGCGAGGCCGATACCATCGTCGCCGAATACCTTAGTCGGATGACCGAGAAGGAAGCTTTCGTGACCTGGGCTCCTGGAGAAGGGCCGGGCAATGACGAAGCGCGCCTTGTTGCCCTCGAAGTGCTCGATTCGTCGGGTGAGGTCACCGGCGTGGTCGACTCGCGTGAGCCGTTTGACGTGCGCATCGAGTTCGAGCTATCGCGTGTCGACCCGCGGCTCGGTATTGGTCTCAGTCTGAGCCGAAGCGACGGCACGCGGATCTTGATCAGTTTTCATACGGACGGTCCTGAAGAGCAGTGGCCAGAACTACACGTCGGGCGCAACTCTCTGATATGCACCATCCCTGCCGGCCTCCTCAACGATGGTATGCACTTCCTGGGGCCCAGAATGGTCATTCATGGCGCGGCCCCTATAGTGAAGGACGATGTCACGATCTCCTTTGAGGTACATCGAGATACTGGGAACTCGCCGTATGCGCTGCGCGCTCGCCCCTTGGAAGCGGTAGCTCCTATTCTTCCCTGGCGCAACTGATCGGGAGCACGATCGCCGGACGGGATGCGCGGGCGCGTTTGCCGGAGACCGAGGGCTCGATCCATCGCCAGCTCGAATTGGGCCTTGCTGAAATACGCAAGGAACTCGTCAATGGCATTGCTGAAGAAGTCGGTAGGCATGGCCTGCATGAGGGAGAACTTGTGGCGCATATCCCGCCGGTCGCCAGGAATGAAGGTGAGGCCAAGGCCGAAGTTGCGAACGCGCCACGCTATCAGTCCTTGGTCCGGCACCAGCACGGGACGCCCGGCCATCAGAGCCTGCAGCATCACGCCGCTTGATCCAAGATGGCTCCGGCGATAGGGCAAGACCATGCAACGTGCGGCGCGAAGGGTGAGTCGCGCAGTCTCGAAACTCTGGTAGAAGCATCCAGATTCGAGGATAGCCGACCTCGAGAGCAGCGCGCGCCGGGCTGCCGGCACCTGCTGGGGGTACCCTCGCGAGCCATGAAGCTTGCCGCAGTGGAGGAAGCACCCGTCAACATCGCACGCAAGCTCCAGAAGTTCTTCGTAGCCTCTGCGAGGTTGTGGCGTGCCGATGTAAGCCACCATGGGCCTGCCGTCGTGAGCCGCGACAAAAGCTTTCACCTGTGCTTCCCAGGCCGCCACGTCGCTACCGACTGACTCGGCCTCCGCGGAAGCAACCGCGATGTCCGGCAGCCAGCCGTACCGGCGCGGAGTGTTCGGCCACAAAGACTTCGTCGAGACAGAGCGCTGCATCCAAGACCGCGAAATGGGAGGAAACGACCTCGTGGAAGAGTCGCGGCTGTGCCAACGACGGCGGGTGGTACTTGTATGCCGCGAAGATGCCGCGCTCCAGAAACCCGCCCGATACGACCGGTCTGCGGGCGCTTGACCTGATGCACATAGTTGGTGGAGCGAATGAAGAGCCCGACTCTGCGGCCGGGCAATCGGTGCCGTGGCCGCAGTATCTGGGCGCAGAGGAGACCATGCGCGAGATCGGCCTCGCTCAGGAAGGTCAAGTCGCTGCCGGCCTCCCGCGCGGCGGCCCCAAGCTCCTGCAACTGCGTTGCCGCACGACGCTGTCGAGTCCACGTATCGGAGACGAAACGGACGCGGGGATCTTGGAGGAGCATCTCGAGTTGAGAGTATTCGCCCAACCCAGTGAGGTCCGTGGCAACGGTCACGTGGAGGTCCCTGGACAGAAAGTAGTCGCACAGTTCGCGGCAGTAGATCTGGCGATGGCCGTCAAGATTGGGAAGGTTGAGGAGGACGTGTCTCACATCAAGAATTGTATCCTACGTTGAAACGGTGGCTGAGTTATCAGCGGTGTGCGTGCGGTAAACTGCCTGGGCAGGAAATTCGTGACCCGCCGATCGTTGTTGCCACTGGAGGAGCAATATGCTTGGGCGCCTAGGGGCTAGAGCCTGGGGCATCAGTTCTGAGCACGCCGCGACCGTCGCCTGCGTTGCGCTCATAGTCATTGTGGCGGCTTTGGTCGTCCCGCGGGGACGTCTCTCCACGCTGGCCGGCTTCGTACCTTTGATCGTCGCTCTACCCTGGGTCATTCTGCTGCTGGCGTCCGACGCGCGGCGCCTAGCGGAGGGCAAGTATCCCATCGGGGTCGTACTCCTCGTGCTCGTCCTTCCCTTCACTCAGTTCGCGCTCTCGGGATCGAGGGCTGATGTGATGGTCCAGGGGGCCGCGCTCGCGCTGGCTGTCTTCTACTTTCTGGCTCTCGAGCCCACCAAACGTGCATCGGCATTTCATCGTGTACTGCCGGTCGTGATTCTGTGGCTCTTGCTCTTCGGTCTGTTTTCTGCTCTCCTATCATTGCGGCGAACGCATCTGCACGGTAATCGTGTCCAACGTGGCCCCTTTGCTCGGGGCAGTCGCCTTCATCCTTCTGGCTGCTGTATACGCTGACTCTGTCACGCGCGTCGCTTCCGGACTCCTGCTTCTCGTGGGTGTGGCCATGCTGCAGCTACCGGTCGTTCTTATGCAGGCAACGGGCGTCGCGAGCAAGCTGGGGGGGCGCTTCTCCAGCTTGGGGACCATTGCCCTTGAGGAGGGTGCTATCAGTTCCCTTCGGTGGCCGCACGGTTGAATGGTAGCTTTCGCAGCACCGAGCTCCTGGCTGAATTTGCCGCAGTGGCGTTCTTGCTGTGCTTCGGGTTGATCATCTTCGACCTGCTTCCCTCGTGGCGCAGGGCCCTCTACGTCGCGATGCCCATAGTGGCGATCGTGGGCTGGTTCACCGGTACGCGCGGATTCGTGTTGATGGTGGGCAGCGGGGTGCTGCTGCTCGCTTCTCCTGACCGTTCTCATAGGAACCAGGCTTTCCCGGCTCACACGAGCGCTTGCCGCAGCTCGGTCTGGTTGCTCTCGGGGTGGTCATTATCGTGCCGTCCGACGTCACGTCCGGGTATCTCGGTCGCTTCCTGGAGGACCTTAGCGGCCCCAACATCCTCAACCGTGGAGTCGTGTGGTCGGCCGCCCGAGACATCATGCCCGAAATGCCGTTCTGGGGCTTCGGACAAGACATGTTGCCGACACTGGCCGGCGCCTATCAGCATCCCATCGCGGGTCCGCATTCCCTGTATCTGGCAGTACTGCTGACGGCTGGGCCCTTGGCGTTGGTCGTCCTATTCGCGCTCCTGGCGACGCTGATCGGCATGTGCGTGCGCACCTTGCAGCGGGCGACTCTCCCCACGACGAGAGCATTGGCCGGCCTGCTACTCGCTGTCATGATTGTCTGGGCCGCAAACGAAGTGAAGATAGAGTTCCTGCGATTGGGCAAGATGGGGGTCTACTACATCGACCTGCTTGCCTTCTTCTTTGGATTGATTGCATGTCTGCATGGTTTGGCCAGGGAGGGTCAGACCCGAAGCTCGAGGCTAAAGGCGACCGGATTTGTGCGACGAGAACGGGTGACTTCGTCGTGTACTATGGTGCTCGCACAAGCCAAATCTGCTTGATATGGGGCTTGCTTGAGGATCCTCTGGTTCACCAATGCGGCGATGCCCGCGGTCTCCAGCGTCTCAGTTCGGCGGCCGTTGGACTCACCGGTGGCTGGGTGGGCGGTCTTCTCGAGACAATTCGGGAGGAACCGGGTCTCGAGATCGGAGTCGGCTGCCTGGGGACGCCTCCATTCGAGCCTTTCGAGTCCGGTCGGAGTGAAGTACTACTCGATCCCGTTGAACGCGTCGGGCTCGGCGCTGGGCCGCGTCACCGGCCGGTGGACCGTCCACCTCCGTCCGGAAAGCTACTTGCCGGCCTGTCGACGGGTTGTTTCGGATTTCGGGCCCGATCTCGTCCACGTGAACGGTACCGAGTATGCAGTGGGTCTCATCGCCGACTCATAGCCTGTCCCTGCGTTGTCTCGATCCAGGGCGTCATGACGGTGTTCGAGCTCATGTGGAGAAGATCCGTGGATTCGGACTACCGCCGCTCCTTCTCTCCAGGTCTCCTACTGCGGGGGCTGGGCCAGTTCGTGGAGCCGCACATCGTCGGACTTCAGGCTCGAAATGAGAGGCGGGTCCTGGAACGGTGCTCTTTCTTCACGGGCCGCACCCGGTTTGACCACGGCCTCGTCCAAATGTTCTCTCCAAACGCGAGGTACTTTCACTGCGACCGGATCATCCGACCCGAATTCTGGGCTCACGAGTGGTCCGAGACAGCTGCGACCAAGAACGTCATCTTCTCCAGCATCGGAATCAATCCGAGGAAGGGACTAGGGACCTTGCTGGAGGCGATGGCGCTGCTTCTGCGCCGAAATCCGGACATACGTCTGCGGCTGGCGGGGGGAAAAGGCGATGTGGAATCAGCCCGGATGCTGCGGCGCAAGGTCTCGCGTCTTGAGGTATGGATTCGGCCGTATCCTTCCTCGGGCCCCAGGCGGCGGTCGAACTGGCCTCCGAGCTTCTTCGCGCTCGCGTCTTCGTTCACCCGTCCCACTGCGAGAACAGCCCTAACGCGCTGGCAGAAGCAATGGTAGTTGGTACGCCGTGTGTCGCAACGGCTGTCGGCGGGGTGCCTAGTCTGGCGCGCGATGGGATCGAAGCGCAACTCGTACAGGATGGGGACCCCGTGTCCCTCGCCGCCCAAATATCGGCGGTGCTTGAAGACGACGCCCTTGCTCGCCGCCTCTCAGCCGGTGCCCGCGAGACAGCCCGGCTTCGTCATGATCCCATCCGCGTTAAGGCCGACTTGCTGCGAGCGTACGACGAGATAGCGACCCTGCACGGTGCTCACTGAGCGGAGCGAGAACCGTCTGGACCTCGCGAAGCGGCATCAGCATTGAGGATCTCGACCATTCGGCAGAGCATGTACGCTCGAAACGCCAGGATGTTGCCGTCAATGCTGCTCATCCCCACGGTGTCCCGAAGGATGTTCTTCACAGATCGTGGAATTGCCGCCGTCGCCCTGGTCTTCACAGTCCGGCCCTTCCCGTCGCTCCCACCGGCCGTCACACGCAGGCTCCGGATCACGTACTCCAAGAACTCCTGAGGAAGAATCGATCTGGCTTGGGTCGTCGATAGCTCTTCTCTCAGGCAAGTCCACGACGTCCCCGCGGCCCAGAATCTCCCCCAGTCGAGGCGATTGCACCCTCCCTGGCGAACTCCACCCTAGGGCCTGAGGAGGCGACGATCTTCCTGAACAGAGCTTTGTCGGTTCGTAAGTGGTCAGGCATCTGCTTCACCCGCTCAAGTATTCCTCGAGACAGGAGAGGACAGATCTGTTCAACATAACTCAGCTTGAGGTCAGCCCAAGCCGCGTATAACACGGCAATACGGTACTCCAGATATGCCCTGTGACACCAGGTGTACATAGATTCCCCCTCTCTTCTGAGGAGAAGCGGAGGTACATGCTGGTCTTCTATGCCAAGATCCTTGTGTTGTCTAAGATTGGGATAGTCGGCGCAGAGAGTCAGACCTACGGCTACGCGTACGGTCAACTCGGAAGATACGGCCTTCAGTCCGAAAGCCTCGTCACCTCGAAGGATTCCCGTCACTCCGTTCTCGTATAGCGCCTTCCATATGGAGAATCCATCCATATAGGCAGCAATATGGTCTACTCTGCCCTCGCCAACCAAGAGGAATCTGTTGAACAGCTCCCTGACCGGTTCCTGAGAGATGTCTGTATGGTAGAAGTCGTTCGAAACGCCGTAGGCCGCCGCTACCCTTTCCGCGACCCAAGCATCGCTGTGCCTCCGAGCGCGCGAGGACTCCAGACCCCACGTGATCGTCTCGATCGGCCGTTCGTTTCTGGAGGCATCCTGCAGGAAGCTCAGGATGGACCGGCTGTCATAGCCGCCGGACAACGGAAGGACCCAGCGACCCTCATCGATCGATAGGCCCGCGAAGGTCTCTGCGAGCGCTTTTCGAACCAAGCTCTCGTGCTCTTTTTCGCTCACATCCAGCGCACCGAACTCCACAGGGCGCGAGGTCGAACTGACAGACCAGGTGTCCCTGTCGAGCACGAGCGAGGTGTCTGGTGGAACTCGGGCGATCCTTCTATCCCATCCGTGCGATGGCCCAAGAAACCCGTTCGACAAGAGCCAGGGGATAACTCGCTCGTCGAACACGTAGCTCCCGAGGAACATCACGATCGCGCGTTGCGACGTCGAGGCCACGAAGACCTCGTCATCCTTGTAGTACCAGATGGTCCGTGATCCGACAACGTCGCTCAACAGTTCGACACGGCGAGAGTCAGCGCGGAGGATCGCGTATGAACCATCCGGATACTCCTGCAGTGGCGCGTGCCACATGAGACTGTCGCCGAATACCTTCCCCATCAAAACGCTGGAATCCGTCGCCAGAATCGTTTCGCACGGATTCATGATCCCGTAGACGATGCCCGCGTGCTGGACGATCTTGGGTGGTCTCGGGGTTATGTTGTCGGGAGCAAGGCGCTCACAGATGGATCTGATAGCTTCCACAGAGGTGCCTTGTTCGCCCGACTGCCTGGTACAGACATAGATCAGTTTCGACATGTTGATCTCACTTGGAGTAGCTCGTCCCAATCATGCTGAAGGCCACGTTTCGCGCTGTCTTCGCCGCAGGACTCATCATAGACCGTAGCATATGAGCGCTACGGTAGCGGAATGACCGATCCTCCACCCAGGTTGAACTCCCTCGGAAAAGGACGTAGTCTGCAAGACACTTGGCCGTCTGACCGCCCGGTGACCTCAAGAGGGGGGCAAATCTGGGCGGTCGGAAGCCCGATCGTGGTGGTCCCGCTCTCGCTTTCCTATTGCGCCAAGAGGTGACTGTTTTGCCGGGTTCCTTTTCGTTGGTCTATGGCACAAACATCTGGAGCCATCACCAGGCTCCGATCGCATCCGAATTGGCGAAGCTCCTGCCTTCTGGCGATTTTCACATGGCGTTGTTTGAGCCGGTTCGCAACGAGCGTATCCAGCTCGGATGGACTGCGGGCGAGAATCTCCCTTGGGTTCTCGGCCCCCCGCGGAACGAGAGCGACGCAAAGTCGCTCTTTGCGTACTGCCGCGAGGCCGACGTCATGGTCTTTGGAGCATGCCCCTGGGAGATTCTTGAAGCACGAGCAGCCGCCGGCAAACTGACCATGGTCGCGTCGGAGCGTCTGCTCAAGAGACGCCATCATCGGCTTCGTACGCTCGATCCCCGCTATTCGGCGTATGTCCGTCGTCTGCGCGCGCGAACCGCCAATCCAGTGGTGCACGCGCTGGCCATCGGATCACTACGCCCCCAATGACCTGCGAGTGCTGAAAGCGTTTGACGACCGTGTCTGGAAGTGGGGTTACTTCACAGAAGTGGGAGAGGGGCTGCCGCAAAAACCAGGGAACTCCAATGTCAAGGTGCTCTGGGTTGGCCGCATGCTCAAGTGGAAAAGGGTCGACTTGCTCCTCCGTGCCCTCGCCAGCGCCAAGGACTCGGGCATTCCTTTCGAGTGCACAATCGTAGGGGCGGGGCCGGAGAAGGACCGGTTGGTTCATCTCGGTCGGCGGCTCCGCCTTGGTCCGGAGTGCCTTGTCTTCCAGGATCCTATTGCGCCCGACCTTGTTCGGCAGAAGATGCGCGAAAGCGACATATATGTGCTCTCGAGTGACCGCGGCGAAGGCTGGGGGGCAGTGGCCGGGGAAGCGATGGCAGAGGGCTGTGTGCTCATAGCCAATGAACAGGCCGGTTCCGCCCGCGAACTGATCGTCGACGGAGTAACCGGCTTTTTGTTTCGTGACGGTGATGTCGGGCAGCTTGCTTCACTCCTGATCCGTGTCGGATCCGACGCTGGACTTGCGGATGCGAGTCCGGGCTTCAGCCTGGAATCTTGTCAGACACGTCTGGAGTCCCAGCGTCGCCGCGGAACGGGTAGTGACACTGTGTAGAGGGCTGTTGGGGCGCGGGCCTTTGCCCGACTACCTAGCAGGGACCCTGCTCCCGGGTACATATCGATGCGTGACGGCGGCGAGTGCTTGTTCCCACTGACGGCGAACTCTCCGTGTCGCTGCACGCATCTTCGGTCGCCTGGGCTTCCTCAGACGGATGGCTGGCAATGCCTGTCTGCTGTGAGAAGATGGCCGCAGATGGTTCTGATCTCGCCGATGTCAGGAGAATGCCGCCGTGCGGATAGCGATGATTGGTCAGAAGGGCATTCCGGCCACGTACGGAGGTGTGGAGCGGCACGTGGAGGAACTGAGCGTCCGGCTTGTGGAGCGCGGTCACGAGTGTCACCGTGTACACCAGACCCCACTACTCCCCACCGGGCTCTCGGCTGTACAAGGGTATCGATCTGGTCTCCTTCCGTTCGCTCCCGACCAAACACCTCGACGCCATCAGCCACACCGGGATCTGCTCGTTACACGCTGCTGTTCGCGATGCTGACGTCGTCCACTATCACGCGATCGGTCCGGCACTACTGTCGTGGCTCCCCAGACTGGCCGGAAAGAAGGTCGTGTGCACAATCCACGGCCAGGATTGGAGGAGGCCAAGTGGGGTCGGGCCGCCAGCATGGCGCTGAAGCTGGGAGAACGGGCGTCTATGTCGCTCCCTCATGCGACCATCTGTGTCTCGGAGACCTTGGCTGAGGAATTGTCCGAGGTCTATGGTCGCGCGGTCCATTTCATCCCAAACGGCGTCACGCTGGTTGACGAGGCGGACCAATACTGGTTGGAGCAACTTGGACTTGGCTCGCGGGGATACGTTCTGTTTGCTTCGCGGATCGTCCCCGAGAAAGGCCTGCACTATCTCTTGGAGGTCTGGCGGCGAGGAAACATCGATGCGCCCCTGGTGGTTGCAGGCGACTCAAGCTTCTCTCAAGAGTATGTGGAGCGATTGAAGGAGAACGCTCCCCCCAATGTCCATTTCATTGGCTACGTCTTCGGCGCCCGGCTTGCTTCGCTGTTCCGTGAGAGCGCGGTGTTCGTGCTGCCGTCAGATCTGGAGGGACTTCCCATCGTTCTGCTCGAGGCGCTGGGCTATGGTGCACCCGTTCTGGCGAGCGATATCCCTCCCAATCGGGAAGTGCTGGGGACATTCGGCACCACGTTCAAGGCGGGAGATGTGGACGATCTAGAGAAGCGCCTATCCGAGTGTCTGGCCGCGCCAGAAGAAGCACGGGACAAAGCGACTGCGGCGCAGTCGAGGGTCCGGGACGAGTTCAACTGGGACCTGGTTACGGCGTCCACCGAGGCACTGTATTCGTCACTCTGCGTGAAGCGCTGACCTACACCACGGTGTGCTTGAGCCGGAGACCGCCCACCGGCCACATGGTTCGGCTTAGACTCATCCTTGATGCGGTCAGTAGCGTTGACCACACCCTCCAACACGCGCATCAGGCCGGCGAAGTGCGTGGCAGGACTGTAGCGGCCTTCGGCAAGCTCTCTGGCTGCCCGGCTCATTTGAACCAGCGTGTCGGGCCGACTCAGTGCTGACTCAAGGCAGTCGGCCAAATCCTGCGAGTCTCCGGGGCGGAAAAGCAGTCCGGCATCAGTGCCGCCAAGCATCTCGGCCATGGAGCCGAGATCGGATGCCACGACCGGCGTGCCGGCCGCCAGACTCTCCAGAATGGAATTGGGGCAATTCTCGTACCACGTAGAAGGCACGACCGACAGCATCGCGCCAGATAGCAGCGGTGCAGCTCCCTCGGTGTCAAGCATGCCAAGGAACCTCACCTGGGGGGAGACCGTATGGCCGCGTGCGATGACTTCGGCCGCGTATGGACCCTCACCTTCTCCGGCGAGAAGCAACTGATAGTCACCAAGCCCCTTCTTGCGGAGCAGCCGCTCGTAGGCGTCGAGAAGCACGTGGACGCCCTTCTCGGGGGTCAGCCGCCCGACGTACAGCAATGTATGGTTCGCGGACGCTGTCGGCATCGAACGGGCCCGCTTGGACGAACGTTGGTAGTACCACGATGCGCGATGGATCGTAGCCGCCTTCGACCATCTTTTCGTACATGATCGAACTGGGCACGATAAAACGGTCAACAAGGTCGAAGTACTTGCGCCACCTCCAGAACCACGTCGAAGCACACGCCGCGGCGGATACGGGAAATGAACCTTGTACACACCGGTATCGAACACTGGACCGAAGACCATGGGTGATGCAGAGACTGCACACAGATCCGTCCCGGAGCATGTGCTGCTCTGGGCAGAGCATCCCGAAGTCCGATAGCCGGACGATGATCGGAATTCCAGCCTCTTTGAGTGCCACCAACACAGAAGGAGAGAGCTTGCGCAGGTAGTGGAGAACGATGGCAGCATCAGGTCTCCAAGCGCGGACGAGGCGTTGAAGAGCTTCATAGACTTCACGCGAGTAGAAGGCACGCTGCAGACCACGTACAACGCTTCTTGGTGAGTGCCCGTGTTCCCTGTAGTACACCGCGTCTTCACCGGCGATGGGTGGCGCAAAGTAGTCCTCCCAAGGCGTTGGCCTGTTACCTGTGAAACGCACCGAAAACGGCACCACCTCATGTCCATGGCTCTCCAGCATGTCTGTGACATTGAACATGTATCTCTCAGGCCCAGCCGAGACGAAGTAGCGGGAGTTGACCAAAGGATTCTCATAGGTTTATGATCCTTTCCGTCGACCATCCGCCACGGTAAACCCAGGCCGCGCGCCTGCCCTCGCGGCGCGGTGGGCGCCATGGCCTCCTCTTCCACGAGTTCGGCGTTGCCTCCGCCTTGGCTGGCCACGCAGGGAAGCCCGAACGCCATCGTACTCTATCACCGAGTTAGAGCAACCCTCGGAGGCGTAGCGGGGATCCGCCAATAGCACTTCCACATCGATTGAACAGACGTGCTGCTCCCTACCGGGCAGTGTCAAACGGCTGCTCGCTCGAGATGCCACTCTTCTCCGTCCCGGTAGAACCCAGTGGTCGTCGCTGCCCCCTACAGCCCCATGTTCGGCGTTTGACCGCTGGTGATACCAGGGATAGCGACGCCCGCCCCCAGGCAGGGCGAGCCCGCCCGGAGCCGGAAGTCGCCGCCGGCCGCGTTCATGAAGAGCGGATCGGAAGCGATACTGTGTGCATCCGGTGCCCAGGGGTTGCCTCGCCACTGGGCGAGAGTCTGGACGGTGCCGTTGTCCTTGAAGGGCGGCGGCGAAGAGGTCGGGTAGTAGCAGTTATAGTCGATGTCCCAACCTTCAGAGTCCCAGTAGGTCGGAGCGTTCCAGGTCTGTAGTGTGTGGAAGCGGGAGCTGTCTGCCGTAGAAGATGTTGTTCTTCATGACGCAGTTGGTGTAAGTCCCATAGTGGTCAACCACAACATGCCCACTGGGTCTGCGCCGTATCCATAATGATGACTCTCTCGGTCCCCATCAGCCCTTCGCCCATATCGTAGATGATATTGTTGACGAAGTACATATCTTCGGCGGTGTTGTTCAGCATGGTTATAGAGCCACAAGTCCACACCGCCCAGAGCGTGCTTAAGAACATTGCGGTATATATAGATACCGTTGAACTGGTGCCGCCGACTGAGTTGTTGCACTGGATGCTTAAAGCGTTGTTCCAAATCTCATCGAAGGTACAGTCCCGAACGGTGATGTCGGTCCCTCTCGACCAGAACATCACTCCGTAGCCATCCCGTACCGCAGTGGCACTACCGGTACCGATAGAGCCGCCACAGAAGGAGAAGTCGCAGCGCTCAACGATCTCGTCGTGATAGAAGCCATATCCGTAGCCCAACCGCCCATGACCAACGTGGCGCCCATGGTGGAGTTATAGCGGAAGTCTAGGTCTTGAACGGTGACGTAGCTGTTTTCCTAGATGGAGTTACTCATGGCGTCTTGGCATAGCTCGATGCCGTCGTAGTACGACTGGCGGGATTGCCGATCGAGTACATATACACGTAGGTCCCGGTAGCTGCCGTAGTAGGAGACTCCCGGTGGTGTTGTGGTAGTAGTCGCCCTGCCCCGTCAGCACGTCGCCCGTCATCCGGGTGGGCACCAGCTCTAGTATCGGTGGAATGGAAGTACTTGTGGCCGAGAGCTGCGTGCCGCTAACGGTATTAAGAACGACGTTGCCAACGTCTTTGGTGACTGGCTGACGTTCGCCAGATGTGTCTGCCGGCCACGCTCGGTCCAGTCGTCGGTGATGCTCTTGTTCAGGCTCCCGGTGATGATGGGCTTGGCCCCCGAACCGTAGGCCCCGATCGGTCACCGGAGTACCGGCCGTTCCCTGGAGAACTGTTGCCGTCGAGAATCAGGCGTCTGGTTCTGGAACACGGTCCCCCGCTTGAGCAGGATCTGGTCGCCGGCACTGTAGGGTCGGTGCCCCGCGCACCTTGTCAGCGTCTTCCAGGGGGTAGCGGTGGAGGTGCCGTTGTTGGAGTCGCTGCCGTTGGTGGCGTCGACGTAGTAGGTCTTGCCGGTGGTCTGGGTAGGCGCGGTCGTGGTGGTGGGTCTGTGGTGGCGCTTGCGGTGCCGGTTCCGCCCGATTGGGCTCTGGTGACATCGACGGCGTCTACGCTGATGTACTTACCGGCGAGGTTGGTCGGGTCCCAGGTGATCTTGACTGTATGCGCCCCGGGGGCCAGGAACCCGCTGCTCCATACCGTCTGCTGGCGCAGCACGCTGGAGCTAGCCAGGTTGACACTGACCGGAGCTTTGCCGTCGAGGGAGACAAGGGCCTTCCCGAGGGTGGTACCTTTCGTCGCCACCCAGTCCAGGCACACCCCATCAAAGGAGATGGTGGCCGAAGCCCCGCTCGTGTTCGCGCGGGCGTAGCTTCCCCCCGACGCTGAAGCCACAGTGAACGTGGACCAGGTACCGCTATAGGCGATGCGGGTGTCGGTCTGCTGCGATCCGGGTCTTCGCCAGAAGGCTTCCAACCACCTTGACGGCGTCAACGTTGATGTACTTACCCTCGATGTTCCCCGGGTTCCAGGAGATCTTGACGGTGTGGTAGCCACTGGCCAGCACACCAGTGGAGAAGACCCGCTGCTGGTAGGCAGCGCTGGCGGCCGCGAGGTCAATGGTGACTGGAGCTTTGCCGTCCACCGACACATCGGCTTTGCCCATGGTCACGCCTTTGGTCGCGATCCAGTCAAGCTGGGTGCCTTTGAAGGGGATAGTCAACGAAGCCGCGCTCGTGTTCGCCCGCTTATAGCTCCCGCCCGAGGCCGAAGCCCTCGAGAACGTGGACCATGAGCCGGCGTACGACAGACGGGTATCAGTCTGTTCCACCCGGGTGAGACCAGTGTCTGCACCGAGTGCCTGAGACGATGAAAGAAGAGCTACCCCGACCAACAGCGTACCCAGGCAGAGCATCGCCGCAAGGAGTGATACCGGCGCCACCCGACTTGAATCGATCCCGCGGCATTCCACTCATTGTGCACCTCCTGGTAACGCCCCAGCGCCTTACTTCCAGCTGTTGACAAGCTGTCCGCTCCCTCCTATCGGTATCGGTCAGGGTTGGCCAAAGTTGAGCGCAGAGGGGAAACAGGAGTAGAATCATTGCGTCTGAGTGCAAGGCCGGGGCCAAGCGGCAACGTGAGGAAAGGCCGGGCGGACGACCACGGTTCGCGCGGCGCGGACAGAAATGGTAACCTGACCGCGGCCATGGGACAGTGAGCAGGGGTCTAGCGAATGAACCAGCCTGAGCGTCAACAACACGGGCCGGATGGATCGGTCGACTATTTGCGGGTCATTCGAGAACGAGCCTGGGTGATCGTTCTTTCGATCGTGGTCGTCGTGGGTGCTGCGCTCGCCATGTCCTTCACTTCTACGCCGACCTATCGGGCCACCTCACAGATCGTCTTTCAGACGAACACATTGGACAGAACGCTTTTTGGTGCCCAGGTCTTTGGTGACGCGAACCAACCGCGCAGTCTCGAGACGGCCGCGAAACTAGTCAAGGTCCCTCAGGTCGCCGAGGCGGTCAAGAAGCAGCTTGCCTCCCCGCTGTCGTCGGCCCAGTTGCTCTCCATGATCGAGGTGAATACCTCTTCTATCGACAACCTTGTCCAAATCGAGGCGACGGGTACCGATCCGGCGACTGTCACTGACGTTTCCAACGCCTTCGCGCAGCAGTTTGTCCTTCTTCGCAAGAACGCGGACCAATCCACCATTGCCGCGGCTGCCCAATTGGTGAAGGAGCAACTCGATCGCTTGACCTCGACCACGTCGACGATACCGACCACGTCGAGCACTACTGGCTCTACCGACTCCTCAACGACGACCACCACGGCGGCATGGGCCGACTACGCGGCATCACTTTGGGACAAATATCAGAATCTTCAGATCCTCGAAGCGATGCAGACCGGGGGGTTCACCATCGTTCAAGAGGCCGTGGAGCCCTCGGCCCCCTTCTCCCCGCAGCCGACCAGGAATGGCATCATGGCCGTCGCTATCGGGCTTGTGCTCGGGCTTGGTCTGGCCTTCCTGCTGAATCATCTAGACAAACGGGTCAAGGATCTGAAGAGCCTGGAGCACTACGTATCCGCACCTGTGTTGGCAACTATCCCTCTCGCGGGAGGAAGATGGCGTCGGCGCGGGGGGCGGAAGGAGTCGAAGGCTATTGGATTCGCCCGGGATCCCTGGCTTCTCGAGTCGTTCAGAGCGCTCCGTTCCAGCCTCGAGTACCTGGATATCGACAGCGGCACCAATGGCAACAAGAACAAGAAGTTCCTCATTACAAGTGGTCTACCTGGAGAGGGCAAGAGCGCGACCGCCATCAACCTGTCGCTGAGCTTGGCGTTGGCGGGCAACCGGGTCGTGCTGGTGGAGTGCGATCTTCGTCAGCCATCGATCGCCCGTTATCTAGAGCTTCGCAAGGAATCCGGCCTGTCGACCGTTCTCACCGAAAAGACGACGCTCAACGATGCGCTCCAAGTGGTCGACGTACTAGCTTTTGTTCCGCCCGCCATTCGCGAAAGGGCGGTCGTTGGAGATGGACTGCCGGGCGGCGGGGACCTTCGCTGTCTCACTTCGGGGCCGATCCCCCCGAACCCGGCCGAGATCCTGAGCTCCAAGCGCGTGGAGTCGGTCTTGCAGCAGATAGCCGGGGAGTGTGATTTCCTCGTGATAGACACTCCGCCGGTGCTGTCGGTGGCGGACGCCCTGATCCTTTCCCCGAAAGTGGACGGAGTGTTGATTCAGGCCAGGATGCACTGGGCCACCCGGGAGGAGCTCCAGGAAACGAGCGAACAGTTGCGCCGTTCCGGGGGTCGTGTCATCGGCGTCGTGGCGGGTGGCGTCAAGGCGAAAGCACTTCCCTACCGCGCGCAGACGTACTACCGGTACGGCCACACCTAACCCCCGGTCCCCCCGGTCGGCCCGGGGACTCTGGCAGTGCGGCCGACTCCGTCTAGAACCCCGCGACTCTGCCGCCGCTGCACTCAGAGTAGAGGAGTGCACGGCGTTTCACTCTCAAATTGACTGAAAAGGTTGCACTGAGAGCAGACTACTTGACCGTGAGCCTAAGAAATCCTATACTTGATTCCCCACAAAGTGCTGGGAGAGACATTGCAGACCGACCTTGCCACTCACGCGGTTTCACGAGAGAAAGCCGCAGTAGGGTATGAATGGCTCCGCCGCCCTCGGCGGCTGTTAGCCCTACTCGATGGGTTAGCAGCTGCCTGTGCGCTCCTGGCTCTCCTCGCCATGAACAGTCTGCGCCCGATGACAGAATCGGCTGCCAATGCGGCCATTATCGGTACCGCGCTCGTGCTCTTGCTCACGATGGTGCTCGGATTTCGGAACGGACAGTATACAAACAGCAGAAGACTGTCTCGGTTTGGCGACCCGGCACGGCTTGCGACGCACCTGTTGATCGCCACCAGCATCGTGGCGCTCATAGCGATTGTGACCAAAGGTTTCTTCTACGGGTCACTCGATTCGTCCCGGCTCCTGGTAGGGGCCAGTCTCTGTGTCTTCTTCGTGCTCGGGGCGATCTCCCGGCTGGTTCTCGCCGTTCGCCAGCGCTCGCTCTTCATGAAAGGGGTCGCATTTCGGAGAGTGCTTGTGCTGGGCAGTGGCCACGCGGCCGGCGAATTCATCCGGTTCTTGGCGAATCGTCCCTGGCTGGGAGTAGCGTCCGCGGGGCGGCTCGACTACCGACCGGCAGAAGAAGCGGACAATAGTGCAGATAGCTGCAGGGAGCCAGAACTACGTCGCTGCCACGTATAAAGGCTTGGAGAACCTCGATCGCATATGGTGCGCTTCTGGTGCCAGTGAGGTAGTCGTCGCCTTGGATCCGGAGGACCGAGCTTTGCTTCCCGAGGTCACAAAGCTCCTGTCCCTCGCTCATGTGCCTTTTCGAGTCGTGCCCTCACTTTTCGAGGAGAGTTACCATTCCGCTGAGTTGATGGGTTACGCGGAACTCCCGGTCATCGACGTCGATGTCGATCCCCTCGACCGAGTCGAGCGGGTCTTCAAACGTGCTCTGGACGTCGCGGTTTCCACCACCCTTATGGTGCTGGGGTTCATTCCCGTCGTCCTGCTCATCGCGGCGATCAAGCTGGACTCTCGTGGGCCGGTCTTCTACAAGCAGGCACGGATCGGCCGGAATGGCCGCCGTTTCCTCATGTACAAGTTCCGGACGATGGTCGTGGGCGCTGATGCATTGATTGAGGATCTGCAGGACAAGAACGAGAAGGGTGCCGGCGGTCAGCTTTTCAAAATGAAAGAAGACCCGCGCGTCACCCGCGTGGGACGTTTCTTGCGGAAGTGGAGCCTCGATGAGCTTCCCCAGGTGATCAACGTGTACAAGGGCGAGATGAGCCTTGTCGGTCCTCGGCCGCCGTTGCCACGGGAAGTGGAGAACTACTCGTCCGAGCACTACTGCCGGTTGAGAGGGCTACCGGGGATAACCGGACTTTGGCAGGTGTCGGGGCGGAGTGACCTTACGTTCGAAGAGATGGTCAAGCTTGACAAGTACTACCTGGACAACTGGTCCCTTCGCCTGGATCTCTGGATCATCGCCAAGACATTCGTCGCCGTACTCGCCCGGAAGGGTGCCTACTAAGAGGCGACCCCGCTCTGTCCGTCAGCCTCGGGCCAAGGCCTCGGCGTAGACGGCCTCTGTCGCCCGCACCATAGCCTCGATCGAGTATTCCCGCCTGACGATATCCGCGGCTTGGAGACCGATTTGCGCGGCAGCATCGGGATTGAGTCTGATCCAGCGCAGCCACTGCACCAGTTGACCAGCATCGCCCGGAGGAACGAGGAAGCCGTTCATGCCATGCTGGATGACCTCGTCGGTACCGCCTCCCCTACTGCACACAACCGGCAGCCCGCAGGCCATGTACTCCAAGATGGAGTTTGAGCAACCTTCGACCCTGCTGGACGAGGTCATGAGTACCCCGCAATCGGCCAGCCGGATCTGTGGGATCACGTCGCTGGCGTAGCCGAACTCCAGTACACCGGTGTTGACAAGGTCTGCAGCCTCCTCCTTCAACCGAGGCCCATCCGGTCCGTCGCCTAGAGCTAGGAAACGCAGTGCACCGGGACCGAACTCCGCGGTCATCGTCCTCGCCGCCGAGAAGAAGGTGGTCCAGTCCTTGGCGGGATGCATTCTCGCGGCCATGACCACCGTGAAGCGGGAGTCGACCCGCGAAGGAGGCTCCGCCGGTATCCGCGAGAAGTCGAAGGCGTTGCGAATGACTCGACCGCGCGCGGGCCCAACGCCGGCGGAAGCAAGGCCGCAGTGAGTGTTCGCAACCACGAGCGACGCTCGGTTCAGGCCAGCTTTGGATCGCCAGCGCCCATACAGGGTGACGTCACCCGTCCTGATGGTGCTGTCAACGAAAGGGATGTGAAGCATGCGGAACATCGGAAAGCCCGCAAGAGTCGTCATATATCCCCACGAGTGGACAAGATGGGGACGCCATGAAGACACGAGTCGCCATAGCCGCAGAAACGGAAGCGGATCGTAGCGCCAGCGCCTCTCTGCTATTTCCAGGTCGATGCCCCTTTCGAGGAGGTAGTCCGCAAAGGGACCGCCTCCGACCGAGAAGGACCGCACTTCCCATTCTGTCGAGAGATTGGTGACCGTGAGCGCCATCTGCCGTTCGGCGCCGGCGCCGGCGAGCGTGTCCGTGGTCACGAGCAACCGCAAGCTCAAATGATCTCACTCACCGTGTTGCGCCGCACGGCGAGCTACTTGCCTGCGCTTCATGGCGTGCGTCTCTTTTCAGCTACTGCTGCAAACCAATCGCGCAGTTTCTCCGCGTGTCGTCGGTAGTCGAACTCGGAGATGGCGAGCTCGCGGCCCCTGCGCCCGACTTCCCTGGCGGCAACCGGATCTCGCAGTAAGTCGGCAATTCGTTCTCCGAAGACATGCGCGCTGCCCGGCGAAGCGAGGTAGGCGGTCTCTCCGTCTGTGAGAAAACGAGGCAACTCGCCCAACGAAGTGGCCACCACGGGAGTCCCCGAAGCAAGATACTCGCCAAGCTTCGTCGGAAAGCGAGCTTCGGAGTTCAGTTCAACCTCCAAAGGCACCAGCAGGCCGCGGGCCTCTCGGTAAAGCCCTAGGAGGTCTGACCGAGGGAGCCTCCCTAACCATGTGATCGAACCATGAATCGAATGGCCCTCAATATCGGCCAGCCATCGATTCCGCTGGTCATGGAGCGATGGACCCACAATGACAAGGTCGCATCTGAGTCCCTCGTCCCAGACTCTGCTGCATGGCCTCGGCGACAAGACGGAAAAGCCGAGTGCGCCCCGCTGGGCAGGCAAAGAGGACAAACGGGTTTGCACGCAATGCCACCGGTGAAGTGACACTCACCTCGTCGGTATCCACGAGGATGGGTAGGCGTAGCACCGGCACCTCGCGCCCCAATCGCTTCGCCTCGGAATCGACCCACGTCTCAAGGTACTCGGAAATGGCGATTGCCCCGGTCACGCCGTGCAGGGGGCTGAGGATCCTCTCGAAGTGCCATCGCCTTGATCTCTGACTCCAGGGTAGTTCGTTGACCTCCAACACTATAGGGATTCCTAGAGCGTTCAAGAATGAGACGTAGATTTGCCTAAGCGGATGCCATCGATGGGGGGACCAGAGGTACACCGCGTCGACCTCACCGGCTCGGCGCATGGAGGCGATACCAGCGAGGGCGGACGCGAGACCTCGGACCTCGATTACCCGTCGCATTCAGAAAAGGAAGATGATCTCGTGGTCCGTCCGTTGGTGTACCGGAACTCGACTCCCTCATAGATTCCCCTGACCTGGGTGTTCTCGATATCCGGGGGGATGTCTGTAGTATCTCGTGCAAAAGACGCGGACGGACGCTCCGGCCTCGAACCAGCGCTCGAGAGACGAGTCGGGCGCGGATACTTGCGGCATTCCCCTCGGGAAAGCCGAAGTTCTGTGTCAGCACAAGTATCTTCGGGGTGCGTCCCCGTCGCGGCACTTGCCGAGCGCCGCGGGGGGGCACTTCGATTGGCCTGGGAGTCGATTGTCATCTTGCCGATACACGCTACCAGTGAGGCTTGTCCGTGTCCAACTGGTCTCCTCTTGACGCGCGATGTGCACGGAGGAACAGCATCAGCATGGTGCAGCCGTTGGCAAAAGGCTATCCTGGGACCAAGAGAGCCGCGGCACACGTCGGCACATCAATGAAGGGATCAGGGTGACAGACCTAAGAGGACTATGGCTTGCTCGCTTCGGCCGGAAGCGTGAGGCTGCAGCCCGGTGGGTATCTGGTGGCCTGATGCGGCTCAGGGCCCGTTGGTGGGGCGTGGAACTTGGGCGCGGATGTGCCTTCTATGGCCGGACCCGCCTCCGCCGGTCGGCAGGCAGCACCATCGTGATCGGCGACACATGCCGGTTTCGCTCGGCGATCGGGTCGAACTGGGCGGGGATCAACCGCCCCTGCATGCTCAGCACCCTCCGTGCGGGGGCAAGCCTCCAGATCGG
The DNA here is from genome assembly GCA_963822135.1 of uncultured Actinomycetota bacterium. Lineage (GTDB taxonomy): Bacteria > Actinomycetota > Thermoleophilia > RBG-16-64-13 > RBG-16-64-13 > CAIQPS01. The sequence goes on from CAWGGI010000010.1 coordinate 338,556, forward strand.
GTCGATGTGCGGCTTCAGCGGAACCGTGATTGCCGCAGCCGAGAGCATTGTCATCGGTGACCGCGTGATGTGCGGTGCCAATGTGACCATCACAGATACCGATTGGCATGCCATCAACCTGTCCGATCGAAACACCCCTGGTACCGCTGCCTCGGCGCCCGTGTCTATAGAGGACGATGTATGGATCGGCCTTGGCGCCGTCGTGCTGAAGGGGGTCACGATCGGTAGAGGTACGGTCGTGGGCGCAGGGAGCGTGGTCACCCAGTCGTTGCCCGAAATGGTGATTGCCGCGGGCAATCCGGCGCGGATCATCGGCGAGCTATAGCCACGCGACGCTGCGGCCAGCCTATCCGGTAGGACGGCCGCAACGTCGCGTGGCTATGTCCTGGGCTCCGGCGCTAGTAGGCGCCCATGTTCGGCGCCTGACTACTGCTGATACCAGGGATAGAGACGCCCGTCCCCAGGCAGGGCGAGCCCGCCCGGAGGCGGAAGTCGCCGCCGGCTGCGTTCATGAAGAGCGGATCGGCAGCGATACTGTTGCGTCCGGTGCCCAGGGAGTTGCCCGCCACCCGGCGAGAGTCAGCACGGTGCCGTTGTCCTTGAAGGGCTTGCTGCTGGCGTAGCTGGTCGGGTAGTAGCAGTTATAGTCGATGTCCCAACCCTTCAAGTCCCAGTAGGTCGGAGCGTTCCAGGTCTTCAGTTTATGGAAGAAGAAACTGTCGCCGTAGAAGATGTTGTTCTTGCAGACGCAGTTGGTGGTAGGTCCCGTAGTGGAAGTAATCCATACCCACACGGTCTGAGCACCGTAGCCAGCATTATGCCTCTCCGTCTCCATCAACCCTTCGCCCATCTCGTAGACGGTGTTGTTGACGAAATATACGTTTCGTGGCTGTGTTGCTAACGTGGCTGTAGAGCCAGATTTCAAACGCGCCCAGCGCATGCTTAAGGACGTTACGGTACATGTAGATACCGGTGAACCGGCAAGTCCCGGCGGAGTTGTTGCACTGGATGCTGAAGGGTTTGTTCCATATCTCATCGAAGGTACAGTCCCGAACGGTGATGTCGGTCCCATTCATCCAAAACATCACTCCGTAGCCATCCCGCATCCGGAGTGCTGCTGCCAGTACCGATAGAACCGCCCCCGAAGGAGAAGTCGCAGCGCTCAAGGATCTGTCCGATGCCCCTGGTCGGTGTCCCCCCTCCCATGACGAACATGGCGCCCATGGCACTGTTGTACTTGAACTCAAGGTCTTGAACGGTGATGTAGTTGTTGTCATAGACCCTGTTCTCATCTCCTCCTGGCAGCACTCGATCTCGCTGTAGACAGTGCCGGGGTTGCCGACCGAGTACATATAGAGGCGGGTGGCGGTGCTCCCGTAGTAGCTGGTGCCACTCTCATGGAAGTAGAAGTCGCCCTGAGCCGTCAGCGGAACCTTCGGGGTCAAGGTGGACGTCGGACTTGAAATGCTTCTGGCCTACAGAGGTGCCGCCGTTGAACACGATGTTGCCGATGTCCTTGGTGCCAGCACGTCGTCCACCAGATGTGGCTGCCTGATGAAGTCTCGGTCCAGTTGCTGGTCGAACTCCTATTGAGGCTCCCCAGGATGAGGGGCTTGGCCCCGGTGCCGTATGCTCCAACGGTGATCGGTCTACCGCGGTGCCCCGGAGCCATACACGAACGTAGCTGCTCGCGCCAGGTCTCGCCACGCTTGAGCAGGATCTGGTCACCGGCACCGTAGGTGCGCGACCGGACCTTGGCGAGGGTCCTCCAGGCGGAGGTCGGAGATAGCCCGTTGTTAGAGTCGCTGCCGTTGGTGGCGTCGACGTAGTACGCGGGAGCCGGCGGAGCTACAAGGTTCCCGACCACCTCCACTGCGTCCACACTGATGTACTTGCCCGTCAGGCTGGCGGGGTCCCGCCAGATCTTGACCGTATGCGTTCCCGAGCTCAGGGTACCCGTGTTCCACACGCGCTGTTGATAGGCCACGGCGGAGGCCGCAAGGTTCACGCTTGTTGGCGCGCCGCCATCCACAGAGACGAGAGCTTTGCCCAGGGTGGTGCCCTTGGTGGCTATCCAGGCCAGATAGGTACCATCGAACTTGACCGTTACCGAGCTTCCATTCGTGTTCGCCCGCTTATAGCTCCCGCCGGAGGCCGAAGCCGTCGAGAACGTGGACCATGAGCCGGCGTACAATAGACGGGTGTCGGTCTGTTGATAGCGAGTGGCACCGGTCGCGGTGGGCGGCTGGACAATGGGCTGGATGAGAGTCCCGACCACCTCCACTGCGTCCACACTGATGTACTTGCCCGTCAGGCTGGCGGGGTCCCGCCAGATCTTGACCGTATGCGTTCCCGAGCTCAGGGTACCCGTGTTCCACACGCGCTGTTGGTAGGCCACGGCGGAAGCCGCAAGGTTCACGCTTGTCGGCGCGCCGCCATCCAGAGAGACGAAAGCTTTGCCCAGGGTGGTGCCCTTGGTGGCTATCCAGGCCAGATAGGTACCATCGAACTTGACCGTTACCGAGCTTCCATTCGTGTTCGCCCGCTTATAGCTCCCGCCCGAGGCCGAAGCCGTCGAGAACGTGGACCATGAGCCGGCGTACGATAGACGGGTGTCGGTCTGTTCCACCCGGGTGAGACCAGCGTCTGCGCCGAGTGCCTGAGACGACGAGAAAAGGGCTACCCCAACCAACAGCGTAGCCAGGCAGAGCATCGCCGCTAGGAGTAACCGGCGCCACCCGATTTGAATCGATCCCGTGATATTCCATTCATTATGCATCTCCTCACAATGCCCCGGCGCCTCGAGGCTCCGGGAGCAGCGCTGCCGGAAGACAGCGCGATAGTCTCCAAAGCCGTACTTCCACTGTTGACGAACCGTTCGCTCCCTCCTTATCGATATCGGTCAGGGTTGGACAAAGTTGAGCGATGAGCCGCTGCTTCGTTGCGAGATCACGTGCGTGATCTCTCCGACCTACGTACTCTCCTTGATATCCTCCTGTTCTTCCATGTGCGGCGTTCTTTCGCGCAACGCCAAACCACGACACGCCGGAGGGGATAGGGGGACGGGACAGGTTCGGGCGCTTGGACACTCTCAGACCAAAATCACGAGTTCTGCGAGAACCCGAGTGTATTCATCGATGTACCGGCATGCTGACTTAGCGGAGAAGTCTTGTCAAGAGCAAAGGAGTTGCTTGCTCGCAATTTGGGTGAATCTGGGTACACACAGTCGCAGCGTTCGTCTCCGCGTCGATATCTGTCCTCTACCACCGTCGCATGCTATCCGTCCCGCCCCCCTACAGCCCCAGGTTCGGCGTTTGACTAGTGCTGATACCAGGGATCGCGGCGCCCGCTCCCAGGCAGGGCGAGCCCGCCCGGAGGCGGAAGTCGCCGCCGGCTGCGTTCATGAAGAGGGGATCGGCAGTGATGCTGTGGGCATCCGGTGCCCAGGGCGTCGCCCGCCATTGGGCGAGAGTCTGGGCGGTGCCGTTGTCCTTGAAGGGCTTGCCGCTGGCGAAGCTGGTCGGGTAGTAGCAGTTATAGTCGATGTCCCAACCCTTCAAGATCCCAGTAGGTCGGAGCGTTCTAGGTCTGTAGCTGTGGAAGAAGCAGTTGTCGCCGTAGAAGATGTTGTTCTTCATAACGCAGTTTGTATAAGTACCGAAAGGCATCCACAGTATTTCCAACGCTTGACCAGTGTAACCCCAGGTATTCACCCTCTCGTCCCACATCAGACCCTCGCCCATGTTGTACATGACATTGTTTACCCAGTAATAGTGGTCGCCTTCCAGGCTGCATTTAGCGACTCGGAAGCTCCCCCGCCGTACTGAAAGACGTTGCGATACTGAATACACATAGTCCGTAGTTAGCAGATATTTGCCAACTGATGTGCTTAGTGCAAGCCTCAGTGAATGTACAGTCCCGTATAGTAATATAGTGCGCTCTATTGGCAATCTGTATACAGTAGCCATCACGTAACGCGTCAGACACACTAAGTATCGAACCACCGCCGAAGGAGAAATCGCAGCGCTCAACTATCTGGTAGGTAATAGGTAACTATTGCCTCCCAATACCAATATTGAATCGCCGCTAGAGTAGCGGAAGTCAATGTCTTGTACGGTGATATGGCTATTCCCCTGTATCATGCTCTGCATATCTGTCTGGGACAGTTCGATGCCGTCATAGTATGAGGCGGGATTGCTCGTCGAATACATATAGATGTAGGGGCTGGTACTGCCGTAGTAGTTGACCCCCGTGGTGTTGTGGTAGTAGTCGCCCTGCGAACCAGTTGGGAAGTTCACGTCCGGTCTAGCGGCAGGCCTCGTATCGGTGGGATGGTAATACTTGTGGCCGGCGACTTGGGTGCCGCTATTGGTGTTCATAACGACGAAGCCGATGTCTTTGCTGGTAGCGAGGAGCTTCCAGACATGGCTGCCAGGGGAAGTCTCGGTCCAGTCGTCGGGATCACTGGCGTCGATGCTGCCGGTGATGATGGGCTTGGCCCCCGAACCGTAAGCCCCGACGGTGACTGGAGAACCAGCAGTACCGGTAGCCTGCCCTGAACCGAGTATCAAGCGCTGATTCTGCCACACCTCCCCCCGCTTGAGCAGGATCTGGTCACCGGCACCATAGGTGCGTGCCCGCACTTGGTCGAGTGTCTTCCAGGGGGTAGCGGTGGAGGTGCCGTTGTTGGCGTCGCTGCCGTTGGTGGCATCGAGGTAGTAGGTCTTGCCGGTGGTCTGGGTAGGCGCGGTCGTGGTGGTGGGGGCAATCGTGGTGGTGGTGGGAGCCACCGTCGTAGTCGTTGTCGCCGCAATTGTTGTTGTAGTCGCGGGCGGCGCCGTTGCGGTCGTCGTTGTCGGGGCGAGAGTCGTCGTAGTCGTGGGCGTCACCGTCGTGGTGGTCTGCGAAGCAGCGGCCGCAATGGTAGACGATGCCTTGGTGAGCGATCCCGCCACATCGAGGGCGTCTATGTAGACGTAGGTGTTCTGGGACTTGGCATTCTTCTGTCCGGTCCACTGAATCTCCAGGATATGAGGCCCGTCCTCCAGGACGTCCGTGCCGTACACCTTCTGTTGGTGCAGTCGCTTCGATGCGTACAGGTCGACGAGAACGGGAGTCCCCCCGTCCAATACCACCCTGGCAATGCCACAGGTCGGGCCCACCGTGGCGATCCATGTCAGACTGCTGCCGCTGAAAGCAATGGTGATCGAGGTGCCACTGCGAAAGGTGTATTTCTGAGTGCCCCCCGAATTGCTCTTGGAATACGAAGTGCGCCACAAGCCGGAGTAGAGGAGATTCGCATCGGTCTCCTGGTAGCGCGTGAGTGTTGCCTGACTCGCAGCAGCTGAGCCCTGTGCCACCTGGGTGGTATCAGTCGATTGGGCGCCGAACACTGTGGATGTCGAAAGCATGGCTATGATCAGTATCATCGCCGCGCAGAGCACCATCCCGATGCCCGACCGGACAGCGCTGGACTTGGTTCCGCCGACCAACTTAGCCCTCATCATGCACCTCCCGAAGAAGGGGGCCGGCCCGAGAAGCGCGAACGCTCCCAGGTCGGCCCTGGGACTTCGGCAGTCCGGCTGACTCTCTTTGGAGTCCCGTGACTTTGCGGCCCCACCTCGCGATGGGTGTGCCTTTTCGCATCCTCGTGCTGACGTATGTCCTAGTTGACTGGATATCGACCCTTACTCAGATTTACTTGAGGGAACTACGCCGTTGCGGCAGCTTACTTGAGGCGTCGGATGCCCGCCCTTCGTAGGGAGGAGAGAAGAGTGCCGCGTGGTGCCGACGGCCGCCAAACAACCAGATCGAACCGAGGGCGCGGTAGCCACTTTTGGTCTGGCCACGACGAGATGCGAAGTTCGTATGACGCACGAAGCCGAGTAGTCCCTGCGTTTCCCGCCATGGCCCAAGATCTAGCAGCGCATGGTGGCGGTACGCCTGCAGTCCGAGCCCGCGGAATTCTGGCAGGGTCACGGCGGAGTAGTTGTAGAGGAAATGCGAAGGCACCGAGATGGTGAGGCCCGGAGCTATCTCCGGTCGGCCCAGCGTATGTGCCCAGGTGTAGCCGGCAAACTCGCCATCGACGTAGCTCAGCAGGCAGGAGTCGCCCCTTCGGAAGAACTCGAACTTGCTCGGACCGACATCGAGTCGCGGGTCGGTTTGCATCGCCTCGAGGTCGGCGAGCGTAGCCAGTCGTGAGGAGAACCGCGCCGTCGCTTCCGGGTCGAGCGGTTGCACGGAGTCTCGACTGAGCACGATAATGTGGAGCCACTCCATGAAGACGACCAAGTTCACCAAGCGCTCCAGCCCGTACTGGAGGGCAGCACCCGTGCCGAAGCGCTCCCGAGTATCGCTCAGCTTCGCAATGGCGGACGTCCAGTAGGTCACGGTGAAGTCAGTCCCCTCCCGGTCAAACGAGATACACGCGTGCCTCGCCCGTGGCCACTTCGCGACCTGACTCATCCTGCATTCGAAGCGCACAGGTGGCGTACTTGACTCCCTCCACCGTCTCGACGGTCACCACCTCACCCGCACAGCGCAGCGCCAGGTCCGGCAGTACACTCTGCTTGACCTTCCAGCGCAGTTCGCGGATCTCGCCATTGTTGCCCATCCACTCGGTCAGCAGGCGAGCGAAGAAGTTGCCGATCAATCCGCGTTGGGCGACGATGTCGGGCAGACCTTCGTCTATCGCGGCATCCTTGTCGTAGTGGATGCGATGGCGGTTCCAGGTGACCGCGCTGAACATGAAGATCTGAGTGCGGTCGGGCCTGACCACGAACTCCGGTATCGGCGCTGGCAGTTGCAGATGCCCCCACTCGTCAGGGCTCATAGCACAAGCCGATTACGTGCGCTTGATATAGGTGGCTGTCTCAGAGGCAACGGGCGCGCCGCCGGCGTCATCGAACTGTGTGTGAACGACCAGCATGTACAGCAGGCCACCCCTGCCCTGCTTTGTGTAGATGTCCTTGAGTTGAGAAGTGACCCTGATCGTCTCCCCCGACCGCACGAGCCGGTGGATGACGTAGTCACTACTCCCGCCGACCGTCCGCTGCGCGGGGATAGGCACTGCCAGCTCGAGAGGCGACCCATCGGCCGGGAGGTGATCGGGCGAGACGTCGTCGAAGGTCAGCGTCTGACAGAAAAGAGGCGGGGCGACGATCGCACCGTGCCGAGTCGAACGCGCGTATTCCTCATCGAAGTGAACCGGGTCGGTCGCACCTATGGCCTGAGCGAAGCGGCGGATGTCGCGGCTCGTCACCTCACAGTGACGCACCCTGGTAACGCCGATGAGCGCCCGCGCCTCGGCTGGAATCGGATCCGAGTTCATGCCGACACCATACCATCCTCCACCCACGGCGTGTTCGCTCCCAGTGAGGCTCCCAATGAGGCACGGATAGGCACTGTCCGTGCACCCGTGTCTGGTCACCTGTGCTATTCTGGTGCAAAACCCGACGCTGGCGGGAGTTTCACACTTGTATGTAGAAACCGTAGGCATCGATGCCCTCGCTTTCCATGGTCCCCGGTACTATCTGGACCTGGCGGATCTGGCCGTAGCCCGCGGCGTGGAGCCCGCGAAATACGCGAACGGTCTGGGCCAGAGTGCCATGGCGGTGCCGACACCGTGCGAAGACACGGTGAGTCTGGCAATCGGGGCTGGGCGGAAGGTCCTCGAGAACTTCGGCGTGGATCGTTCGGAGATCGGCACTCTCGCAATCGGCACCGAGACCGGTATCGACCACAGCAAGCCGGTGGCGAGTTACGTGCACGAACACCTTGGTCTCCCCAGCAACTGCCGCTGCGTCGAAACCAAGCACGCCTGCCTGGGGGCCTCGGCAGGGCTTGTCGCGGCGATGGATTGGATCGCTTCCGGTCGCGCTCGTGGCCGCAAAGCACTTGTCATCGCCGCCGACATCGCGCGCTACGGTCTTGATACTCCGGGCGAGCCGACACAGGGCGCGGGTGCAGTAGCATTTGTGGTCAGTGAGAAGCCGAGACTGCTGGAAGTCGATCCCGAAGTGTACGGTGACTACACGCGGCAGGTGATGGATTTCTGGCGGCCGCTGTACTCCAAGCATGCGTTCGTGGACGGGCGCTACTCGATCGACTGCTACCTTGAGGCGCTGGCGAGCACTTGGGTCGACGCGGCAGACAAGCCGAACGCCGCTTCGCGCATGCCGATCGGGGGATTGGACGCCTGCTTCTATCATGTGCCGTTCGTGAAGATGGCCCAGAAGGCGCACCATCGGCACTGGGAAGCTGAGTTCGGACACGAAGCCGGTAACGGCAAGAGCTCGCTGGCGGCGCAGATCGATGCTTCTTTCGAGCAAAGAGTACGTCCGTGGCTTAGTCTCAATGCAGCGGTGGGCAACATCTACACGGGGTCGATGTATCTCGCGCTGATCGACTACCTCCGCAGCCTGGAGGTCGCCCGAGAAGGAAAAAGGGTGAGCCTGTTCTCGTACGGCAGCGGATGCGGCGCCTCGCTGCTATTCGGCCGGGTCGCGGGCGGAGCAGCCGCATATCGTCACCGGCTCGACCCGCAACCCGATCTCGATCGTCGCCATCGCCTGGACTTCGCGCGGTACGAGGAGATCATGCTTCTCGGCGAAGGCGTGGATATCAATAACGGTCTACCACTGGATCCGTCGGCCTGGGGGCTTGGCCCGGGCGTGTATTTCCTGGGCATCCAGGACCATATGCGTCAGTATGGATCCCCTCGGACGTCTCGCCCGGTCGCCCGCCAGCAGGATCAGGAGGCGCTCGGCGTTCGCTGAGTCGTGCTCCCGCTGCCGACTCATTCGGGAGTGTTGGCACCTCACTCGTCGAAAGACGCTATAGGCCGATACCAACCGGATCGGGCGGCGGAAGGCCCATTACAGCATCGTCATCCCCCGTTTACCTCTCCGTACTCTGGCTTCCGCATACTCGATTATCGGCAGGCGGCGATGCTCGCAACACCGATGTTCGACAAACGGACGAGGAGAATCAATATGGAGTTGCTCAAGAAGAAGTGGGTGGTGCCGGCGGCGGCGCTCATCCTGACCCTGTCCATCGGCGGAGCGGCCTTCGCGGCCACCGGCGTTCGCCCACGGCCACCACAGCTGCAGGCGCGCGGCAGGAGTGGCCGGGCCCCAGAACCGTGGCGCGCAGCAACGCGGCGACGAGACCCTGCTGACCGGAGACACCCTGGCCAAGGTCCAGGCGGCGGCGCTTGCCAAGATCGGCAGCGATGCGAAGATATCCGCGCCGAGACCGATGCCGACGGCAACGCCAAGTATGAGGTGCATGCCATCAAGGCCGACGGGACCCGTGTCGTCGTGTACGTCGACGCGTCGTACAACGTGGTGAAGGTCGAGACCTGCGCCGGGCCGGCGCGGAGCGACGACGGCTCCAGCCCGGTCGCATGGGCGGTCGGATGGGTGGCCCAGCGAGCGACGAGACGGCGCTGACGGGTGATACCCTGGCCAAAGTGCAGGCGGCGGCTCTGGCCGCGGCCGGCAGTGGTTCCACGCTGATCCGCGCCGAGACCGACGCCGACGGCAACGCCAAGTACGAGGCCCACGTGCGGAAGGCCGACGGCACCTGCGTGACCGTCTATCTGGACGAATCGTTCAAGGTCGTCAAGACGGAGACGGCTCCGCAGGCCGGCGAACGAGGTGAGGGCGGAAGTGGTCGAGGGCGCGCGCGGCGGCGGTGCCCGTGGCGGCTGGGCCGTGGCGAAGGTGGCTGTATCGGCGGCACGAACGGCACCGACAGCACCACCGGCACCATCACGAACAGTAGGCGACCGGGGCCGTGCCCATGTCTCGCACCTCTGGTGCTGCCCGGCGCGGACCTTCTCCCCGGAGGCCCGACGGGCCTCCTCGGGCCGGCGTCCGCTCCGTCGCCCGGCGCGGCCCGCCGGTAGACCGGGCTGGGGTCCCTCATCGGGCCGTGCCCAGCGGTCGACGCCTCCCTGGTGGGCTCCGTCCCGGGGCCCGCCCTGCTCGGCGGGCCGACTCGGACCTCCGCTTTACCAGGAACATGACGGAGTCGACTGCTACGCTCCTCCGAAGGTACACGGACTCGATCCGAGACAACACCATCCTCCTGGTGGAGGACGATCCGGCCATCGCCGAGAGTCTCAGCCGAAGGCCTCGGTCGGGAGGGCTTCACCGTCCACTGGGAGTCGACCGGCGCCGGCGGGCTGGCCTTCGCTCGGGACAGGCATCCCCGCCTGGTGATCCTCGACGTCCGGCTGCCCGACGCTTCGGGCTTCGACGTGTGCCGGGAGATGCGCCGGCTCGGTCTCCGGCAGCCCATCCTCATGCTGACCGTCCAGAGCGACGAGCTGGACAAGGTGCTGGGGCTGGAGATGGGCGCCGACGACTACATGACCAAGCCTTACAGGCTGCGCGAACTGGTGGCGCGGATCCGCGCGCTCCTCCGACGGGCGTACGGCGAGCTGTCCACGGCGGAGGCCGATCTGCTCTACGTGGCCGACCTGGTCATCGACCGGACCAGCGCTCAGGTCACGCGCGGCGCCAAGCGCATCGAGCTGACCCCCATCGAGTTCCGCCTGCTCGTCTTTCTGCGCGCAGCATCCCGGCCAGGTGCTTCAGCCGAGGGCAGATGATGGAGCACGTCTGGGGCTCGTCCGACGCTTACTACGACGAGACCACGGTGAACGTGCACATCCGCCGGCTGCGGGCCAAGGTGGAGCTCGATCCGAGCGACCCCAGGCTCATCCTCACCGAGCCCGGCCTGGGTTACCGGCTGAACGGTGCAGCGTGAAGTCGCCGGCGCGAGGTCAAGCATGAGGCGGTCGGCGTGAATCCGTTCGCCGCGCTGCGGGCCGGCTGGCTCGGGTCTCGTTGCGACGCAAGCTCCCAGCGGCGTTCGCCGGGGTGGCGTTGCTCGCCATGGTCGTCCTGGGTGCCATCCTCATCCCGCTGGTGAACGGTCACTACGCCGGTCGCGAGAAGTCGTATCTGGACAGGCGGCGGCCGAGCAGGCCGCGGCCGGGCTGTCGCCGACGTCGATTGGCAGGCAGTAGCCGCCGAAGCGCCGCGGGGAGAAGCGGGAAGGCCCCGACTCCGGTCGAGGCGTCCGGTCGCTGAGGCGCGCGCAGACTGATGGCTCTGTCCACCCAGGTGCGGGTACGCGTCTACGACGCGGCGGGCAGTCTGCTCGTCGATTCCGGCTACCGGGCCGAGATCGATCGTAGTCGGCTCTGACTGGACGGCGACGGGGGTACGGGCAGGCCGGCCGGGTCATGGGCAGGACAGGGAGAAGGGGAGGACATGCGTCACCTTCCGAGCCCCGTGGGGGAGGGTCTGTTCGGCGACGAGACGGGGACGGCAGGGGCACGCGCTCGGACCGGACCATCGAGGCCCATCGCACGAGCGGCGGCGTGCCGGTGGCGACCCTGCTTCTTTCCGAGGGACCGGACTACGGGGCCGCGGTGGTGCGCACCACCCTCGTCGCCTGGCTGATCGCCGGGTCTGGTCGCGGTCGCTCCTGGCCGCGCTCGCCGGGTGGATCTACAGTCGGCGCCTCACCCGGCCACTACTTGCCATCGCCTGCGGCGAGCAACGGCATGGCCCACGGGGACCTGACGGTGCGCGCCGAGGTTGATCGGGCTGACGAGATCGGCGCCTTGGCCGACTCCTTCAACGCGATGGCGGAGAAGAACCAGGCCACGGTGACCGCTCTGCGGCGCTTCGTCGCCGACGCCGCCCACGAGATCGGGACGCCGCTGACCGCTCTCCAGGCCGATCTGGAGCTGGCCAAGGACAGCGCCGGACGAGGCCGACCCGGCAGCGGCTGATCGAACGGGCGACGGGCCAGGCCGACCGGATCGAGCGCCTCTCGCGGCGCGCTGCTCCAGCTCTCGCTCCTCGACACCGGCGACGCGCGCGCAACTCGAACGCGTCGACCTGGTCCCCTGGTCCGGTCGGTCGGCGGGCTCCTTCGCGTCCCGGGCCGAGCAGGCCGGGATCGACTCTGCCGTGAGCCGTCCCGCACCGGCCGCTGCGCGTCAACGGCCACGAGGCGGGCTGCGTGCCGCCGTCGACAACCTGCGTCGACAACGCGCTCAAGTTCACACCCGAGCGGCGGGTCGGTCGAGCTGGGGGTCGGCGGCGGAGAAGGGTGGCCCGCGGCGACAGAGCGCTGACCGCAGCTGGTATGGGTGAAGACACCGGCATCGGCATCCCGGAAGAGGACATGACGGCGCTCTTCTCGCGCTTCCACCGGGGACGGAACGCGGCGGCATATCCGGGGAGCGGACTGGGGCTGGCCATCGTCCAGAGCGACCATGGAGCTGCACGGTGGTACGGCGTCGGTGTCGAGTCATCGGCGGGCTCTCGCTTCGAACTGCGGCTGCCGCCGGCCTGAGCCGCGCGAGGCAGGCCCGGCGACGGGTCGGGCCGCTGTCGCCCACCGAAATGTCGAGCCGCCCGGCGCGCATGCGCAAGCGAAGCGGCGGCGCGCCGGAGGCGCCCGCCCCTCGCTCATCGGCTCGTCGTCTACGCAGGCGCGGCTGTCAGGGCTGACCTGCTGCCGCCGTGGTCGTAACCCCACGTAGAAGTACTGGTTGACGTTGCCCGAGGAATCGGCGTACGCCAGTGCCAGCTGGGTGCTCACGTCGGCTCTGAGCACGGTCGAACGTCCAGGTGTAGATAGCCCGGGGCTCCGGTCTTCGCGCCCGGCTACAGGCGTGAACATCGGGTTGCCCGTCGCCCTGAGGACCGACGTGTCGATCCTCTTGATGCTCCACGTGTACGGCGAAGCAAGGTCGCCGCCCAGGGTCAGGACGATCTGGCCGCCGGCGATCGCGTAGACGACGTCGCCGTTGTTCCGCTCATCCAGATAGGTGTTCCCCGGTACCTCTGGGACCGGCGGCCGCTCGATGTACGAAGTGCTGGTGGTCGGCGGCAGGGTCGGCTTGTGGTGGTCGTGGTGGTCGGCTTCTCGCGTCGTGGTCGGTCGTGGTCGGCTTCTCGTCGTCGTGGTGGTCGCGGCCGCCGTTGTCGTTGTCGGCTTCGCCGTGGTCGTGGTCGAGCGGCTGCCGTGGTCGTGGTCGGAGCCGCGGTGGTGGTGGTCGCCGCCTGCGGTGGTGGTCGTCGCTCTCAGACGTGCTGGTGGTGGTCGCTTCGACGTGGTCGTCGTTTCCTCGACCGTGGTCGTGGTCGTCTCCTCCACGCGTCGGTGGTCGACGATTCTTCGCTGCTCGAGACCACCTTGATGGTCACCTTGAAGGTCTCCTCCACCTCGCCCTGCGGGCTCACGTAGTCGGCCGACACCTCTGTCTCGCCGAGTGCGAGGGCATGCCCGGCGAAGGTGTAGCTACCCGGCGTGTCGCCCACATCCGGCGTGACCTGGGGCCGGGCAGACCCTTCACCATTCAGGGTCGGGTGGGAAGACGTCCCACTCGTAGCCCTGGCTGGGATACCCGGTCAGTTCAAGGATCAGCAGGTATCCGGGCGAGACGGTCACCGTCTTGCCGTTGGAGGATTCGGTCAGCCTGATCACTTGGGTGCCGGGCGGGATCTGTACCTGCGACGTGGTGGTCGTCGGTCGGTCTCTTCGCCGCGGCACGATGCGAAGTAGACGACGACGACCAAGAGGACGACGACCAGGGCTATGAGCCCGATCGCCAGCCAGTTGATCTTCCCTTGCGTTTGCTGCTCTGGTGCTTCATGATGCTCCCGTGCGGTTTGCCTTAGTAGGGCGTGATCCTGGGCCGGCCCCGTCACCACGCCCACGTAGAAGTACTGGTCGTCTTGCCGCCGGGATCAAGGTAGACGAGCGCGAGCGACGCGCTGGCTCGGCTTTGAGGATGTCGAAGGTCCAGACAACACCCGGGCGCACCGGCCAGGTCCGAATCCGGGATGAACTTCGGCTCGCCCTGCCGACTTGAGCACCGTCTCGTCGATCTTCGCGATCTCCCATGGTAGCCGGTGGACGGATTGCCCCCCAGCGTCAGGACGATCTTGCCACCGACCGCCACATTGACCACATCTCCGTTGTTCCGCTCGTCCATATAGGTGTTGCCCGGCTCCGGCTACGGCGGGCGCTCGATGAACGAAGTGCTGGTCGTCGGTGGAAGCGTGGTTGTCGTCGTGGGCGACGGCGTCGGTGGTCGTGGTCGGCGCTCTCCGTCGTCGTGGTGGCGTGGCTTGTGGTGGTGGTCGGCGCGGTGGTCGTCGTGGTAGTCGGCGCCGCCGTGGTAGTTGTGGTCGGCGCCGCGGTAGTGGTGGTCGGCGCCGCCGTCGTAGTCGTGGTGCTGGCTCGTGGTGGTCGTCTCCCCGACGCTCGTCGTCGTGGTGGGCTCACTCGAGACCACCTGGAACGTCACCTGGAACGACTGCAGCACCGTTCCCTCGTGGTTGACGTACTCAGCGGAAAAGCCGGTCTCTCCCACACTCCGGGCGAGTCCCGTGAAGGTGAACAAGCCCTGCAGCCGGCCGCCGTCCTCCGTCACCTTGGGTCCCGGGAGCATCCAGACGACTTTGGGATCGGGAGGCAGGACGTCTCCAATGCCGCCCCAACCAGCGCTGCCCTTCGAGTTCGATAACCACCACGAACCCGGGCGATAGCGTGACGATCTTCCCGTCGGAGCGCTCGTTGATCGTCACCACCTGCAGGTTCAGATCGAGCCGTCGCTCGCTCGTGGTGGTGGTCTCGTCACCTCGCGTGCACGAAATGGCGAAGACGCTCAGCGCGGCCACTATCAGGACCGCTACCGTCAGGATCCCGATCCCTCCGCGCAGGCGTTTTCGTCGCGCTTGGATATCTGACACTGTGCCCTCCTTGATGAATGCCCGTCCCACACAGAGAACATCGGAAGAAATCATCGCCTGGAATAGACGGATTCTGCTTTTCTGGCCGCAATCCTCCGCTCGGTCCCGACCCTCTCGTTAAGTCCGGCGGCTCCGTGGGTAGTACTAACCTGAGGAACGGGCAGACATCCGGATCGCAGCCTGCCTGCGCCGGCTGCGCTCAGGATGGGCACGAAACGCGAGCCGGCCGGTCGTCACACAGAAAGGGAAGTGCGATGTCTTCTATGGATGACCTTCACAAGAGCACGCCGAGGTGCTGCGGATGGTCAGGATACTCGAGGCGCTGCGCCCCCTGATCGCCCAGGGGGAGGCGCTTCCCCTCGAGGACTGGACCGACATCCTGGGCTTCCTGCGGGTGTTCGTCGACCGTTGCCACCACGGTAAGGAAGAGGTGGTGCTGTTCCCCGCCATGCTGCCGGTCGCAGACCAAGAGACGCGAGCGCTGATCCAGCAGCTTCTCGACGAGCATGAGCAGGGTCGTCGGCTGGTGGCCTCCCTCGCATCCGCTACTGGGGTGGAGCGCGTGGCTGCAGCCGGGTCCCCCGAGGAGCGGGAGTTTGACGCCGACGGCGCGGCGGAAGCCATAGACCGCTACGCTGCTCTCCTGCGACCTCATGTCGTGAGCGAGGAACGGACATCTGTTCCCCGCGGCGGACGAGATCCTCGCGCCGGAGGTCCAGATGAAGGTGCAGGAAGACTTCGACAGGATCGAGGAAGAGGTCATCGGGCCGGGGCAGCACGAGGCTCTGGAGCTCACGGTGGAGAGGCTCACGGACCTCTACCTTTCTGCGGAGGGCCACACTCACGGATTCACGGCTAGCCGAACCAGCACGGCGCGTGGCGGGGACGGCGCGTGGCCGGAGTCAGCGCGTGGCCGGAGTCAGCGCGGGGTCGGAGTAGGCGCGTGGCCGGGGCCGGCGCGGGGTCGGAACCGGCGCGAAGCGACCGGTAGTGGTTCGCCCCCGGGATCTGGCTCGCTCCCTGGACCCATCTTGATCCCGTCTGCTAGTCTCACGGCGCATCTGCCGGTTCGCTCCTGGTCTATCCGCACCCCGAAGGGGACTCATGTGCCTACTCTTGTTCGCCGGCTTCCTCGGCTCTGGCAAGACCACCCTCATCCTCGCGCTGGGGAGACAGGTCGCATTCCGCGACGCACGAGTGGCCGTGATCGTCAACGAGGTCGGCGAGGTCGGCATCGACGGCGACGTGCTGCGCATGGGCGATCTGCAGGTGAAGGAGATCACGGCCGGATGCATCTGCTGTCAGATCGGAGTGGACCTGGTCCGCACACTCTGGGAGCTGGAGGAGCTCTTTCGGCCCGACCTGGTGATCGTCGAGGCCTCGGGATCGCAACGCCCGCCGGGGTACTCGACGCGTTGCGGCGTTATCCCGCTCAGACGGTCACGAGCATCGAGACCATCACTGTCGTCGACCCTCTCCGCTTCGAGGCGCTGTACGAGGTGCTCACCCCGCTGATCGAGTCACAGATCATCGGCGCCGATCGCGTAGTGGTGATGAAGGCGGACCAGGCGACCCCGGAAGAGGTGGAAGCGGCGCTGAGGACCGTTGCGGCGCTGGCGCCGGCCGCCCCCGCATACGTGGTCGACGCCACGCGCGCGGAGAGCCTGGAGCCGCTTGTCGCCGCGCTCGGTCTGGCTATGGACGCCGGAGCGCAGGCGACGTCCGGGGAGGCCGCGGGGCTCGCCAAACCCGCGGCGTCCGCGACACCCGGGCAGTCCGCGACACCCTGGAGCGGCGCCGCGAGCGACCCGGCTCCACTCCGCCCGCGGGGCCGGGCGGCCATAGCCACCGCCCCCGGGGCCGGGTGCACGCCACCGTCGGCCGCCGGCCATCTCGAGCCGTACGGAGCCCGGGTGGTGCTCCGCGCCGAACGGCAACCACTCGACCCAGAGGGTTTCCTCGTCACTCTTGTCGAGGACCTGGCTGCAGTCGAGCGTCGCCGCCGGAGCTTCGGTGATCGGTCATATCAAGTGTCTGCTTCGCACTCCGGACGGCGTGCTCGCCTGCAATCTCACGTCGGTGCGGACGGGGGCTGCGGTGAGGCGGCAGGGGGACACCCCCGCGACGGCGATGCTGCGAACCGGTGAGAGCGCCGTAGCTGGAGATCGCCGTGCTCGTCTACGACCTGTCCGCCGAGGCCATCGATGCACTCTTGGAGCAGGGGCTTCGTCGGTCGCTGGATCCGCTGGGGTGCCGCTGGTCCAAGCAGGTCGAGCGGCGGCAGGGCACAACTGACTCGCCTGGAGCCCTTGAGATCGTCCCCGACCCTCAAGGGTCTCAGCCATTTTCCCTTGAGGGTGATACTGTCTCGTTAAGGGGTTACCGGTTTTCTACCGGGTGAAGTCTCTCGCCCCACGCGGCGTGGCGGCGGGGCGGCGGTTTGAGGGGGTCGGCTGCCCGTGATCAAAGCGGTTACGTATTGGTCATATGTTCTCGGCGATGGCACCGCGCGGCACTCCTTCTGCCCCTCGTTCTCTTCGCAGGACACTCCTCGATCGGCGCTTCTGAGAGGACGGCCCCTTTCACGGGACGGTCTCCTTGCAGTTCGAGCTGCTCCGCGGGCTGCCGGCTGACGGCAGGCCGGCGGAGCAGTGTTCTTGGCGCGTGTGGAAACGGGATCAGGAGGTTGAGGAGGCATGGCGCGAGCAAGAACACTGCGTTGGGGGCTCGTTGCTCGGTTCTAGCCCCTCGTCCTCGTCGGCACCATGATGGTCATCACGGCGTGCGGCGAGGAAGAAGCTACCACTACCACCGGAGCGACGGGAGGCGCCGACATCGAAAAGGTGACCGTCGCCATCTCGCTCGAGCCTCAGACGATGGACCCGACGCAGCAGCAAGTTCGCTCCGATGCAACTACCCGGTGCTCGCCAACATCTACGACCCGCTGGTCAGCCAGAACGACACCGGCCAGCCGGACCCGTCGCTCGGTCTCGCCACCTGGACCATCCTGGAAGACGGCATGGCGATCGAGTTCAAGTCAAGGAAGGGGTCAAGTTCCATAGCGGCGATCCCCTCACCTCGGCCGACGTCGATCTTCAGTCACGAGCGCTCACATGGCCAACAACCCGGAATACGCGGGTTACATGGCTGCAGGGCTTCGACAAGGTCGAAGCCGTGGACGACCAGACGGTCAAGTTCTCCTTCAAGGCTCCCAACGTCCTGTTCCTGTACGCGGCGGCTCCCCACCTCTACCTGGTTTCGAAGGCCTATTTCGACAAGGTGGGCGAGCAGGAGTTCGCGGCCAAGCCCGTGGGCACCGGTGCCTACAAGTTCGTGGAGTGGAAGACCGGCGAGTACCTCGATCTGGTCAGGAACGACGACTACTGGGGCACCAAGCCCGCGGTCAAGGCGGGCCATATGGTGTTCGTTCCCGATGCCGTCACCCGTGTGCAGATGCTTCAGGCCGGCGAGGTCGACCTGGTCGACACCACGCCGTGGGATCAGGTGAAACCGCTCCAGCAGGCCGGCTACAATGTGGCCATCCTGGACGCGGCCCCCTCGATCTCGCGTGCAGTTCCACACCAAGAATCCGAATGCCCCCTGGGCGGATGTGCGCGTGCGCGAGGCCATCAGTCTGGCGATCGACAAGGAAGCCATGCAGCAGGACATCTACTACGGTGTCCCCGGCCTCAATGCGTGGCCTGCGGACTGGGAGGTCGGCTACAACCCGGACCTGAAGCCCATGCCTTTCGACCTGGCGAAGGCCAAGCAGCTGATGGCCGATGCGGGATTCGCCACGGCTTCGAGATGCCCCTCGTCTACCCGGCCATGGGCATGGAGCCCAAGCAGGCGGCCGAAGCGGTGAGCCTCTACCTCAAGGAGCTCGGCATCACCTGTGAGGTCCAGGCTCTGGAGATGTCCAAGCTGATGGAATCCATGCGCAAGTGGAGCGCCGATCCCAACGCCGAGGTCGTCTTCATCATGAGCCCGATCGATGCGCGGGACTCCCGACCCGATCATCGGCCTTCAGCGGCAGTTCTACGGCAAGAACCCCATGGGCGTGTATTCGAACCCGCAGGTGGACACGGACATCGAGGAGGCCATCGCCACGTACGACAACACCAAGCGCGGCGCACTCATCTCGAACGCCTTCGCGAACATCTACAAGGATATCGCCGTCGCCCCGATCGTCGCCGGTGTGACGGCGTACGCGCACAGCGAAGAACCTGACGTTCACCCCGGCGGCGCAGGACCCCGGCGGTCATCTACCTGAGCCACATCGCGGCCAAGTAGCGACCGCCGATCGACGTAGTGATGGGCGGCCACGGTGAGGGCGGCCGGCGTAGGCCGGCGGCCGACCGGGGCCGCCCGCTCCTCTAGCTGAGCTCAGACGCGGAGACGACTCGAACGATCTGTCGAGGAGATGAGGTCCCATGGCAGTCAGGAATGTCTACAGCGAGGCCGAACAGCGGATGCTGGAGGCCGAGGCACGAGAGATTCGAAGGCATGGTCGGCTGGTACCGGCCGCCGCGCGAGATGGTGGCCACGGCCGAGTCGATCCGCCGTCTCGGGCCAGGGCGTGGACTGCCGCAATCCGCTGTGGCAGGACGAAGCCTACGCCCGCGGCACCCGCTGGGGCACCATCGTCGCCTACCCCACCTATCAAGCCTTCTTCGGCGAGTCGGGCATCATGTCGCTGCGGGCCCCGGCGCGAGTGCGGCCAGCAGTACATGATCTGGATGGGTGAGGACTGGGAGTTCCACCGGCCCGTCCGGCCGGGCGACACCTTCCGGGTGTGGCACGCCGCCCCGAGATCTACGACGTCACTCCCCTCGATGGCACGAGTCCCCGCACCTACGGGCTGCTGGAGGGCGACCTGGACCACATCAACCAGAACGACGAGCTGGTGAGCACGGTCAAGAACTACGTGCAGCGCACCTTCCGCTTCGACCGGCCGCCGGTCGCACGCCATGCCGGAGTACTCGTACACGCGCGAAGAGCTCGAGTACATCGGCGGCCTGATGCGCGAGGAAGAGATCCGGGGCCGGGACATCCGGTACTGGGAAGACGTGCAGGTGGGCGACGAGACCAGGCCCATCGTCACCGGGCCGACGACCATCGCCACCAACGCCCTCACCTCGGCCATCGCGCCCGACATCGGGTTCTTCCTGGACAACCGCCCCTTCTTCCTCGATTCACTCGGAGAGGAATTGGGCCCCGAGTTCATCCTCGACCCCGCACGGGACGCTACGCCATCCGCGGCGGTCCGGCGGGCCGGCACTGGTCCGACCTCGCCGCCCAGGCGGAGGGCGAGCCCTGCGCCTGGCTGTTCGGCGTCGTCGTCCCGCTTCTCGCTTCTGCGCGTGCTGACGAACTGGATGGGCGACGACGGTTTCCTGCGCCGCGTTCAACTGGCGGCACATGACCCGCACCCGCGCCGGGCGACACCCTCGTCGGCCGGGGCAAGGTGACGGCAAACGGATCGAGGACGGGGAGCACCTGGTCGATCTGCAGACGTGTGGCTCCGCAACCTCGCGGGCAACGTCTCCGAGGCCGCGGTGGCCACGGTGAGGCTATGCAGCCGGGAGGCGCCGGATACCTGGCAAGCGAGCGGCCGGATCGCCGGCGCGCGGGACGCGCATCAGGCATCGGCCAACTCGCCAGTCTCGCTCCAGGCGACCGAGTGCGGATCAAGGCGCAGCCCGGGTGGCCTACCCCGCCGGGCTTCCGTTTCGAGGGCGCCGAGGGAACGGTCGGCAAATGGGTGGAGTACGACGCGGCCATGGCCGACTATCGCGGCACTCAGTCGCGTGCGTCCACCTGGAGACCGCGGGCGCCGAGGGCGAGGAGTACGTCGGCAGCGCCCTGATGTTCCGGCGGACGACGTGGAGCGGCTGTAGGGAGACGATCTGACGACGTCGGCCACGCCGAGGCGGTACCATTGGCGTACGATCGCTGGGAAGGCAGAGGGCCGAAAGGGGGAACGATCGACACAGGGATGCCCGCATCATACCTGGCCGGCCACACCGGCCTTGTCGGAGGAGCGATCCTGCGTGGCCTGCGGTCCCGCGGCTACGAGCAATCATCACGCGCGAACTCGAGGAGCTCGATCTCACCGATCAGGCGGAGACCAGGGCGTTCTTCTCCGAGGAATCTCCGGAGGTCGTGATCATTGCCGCTGCCCGCGTCGGCGGCATCCTCGCAACTGGGAGTACCCCTACGAGTTCGTCCAGGAGAACCTGGCCATCGAACTCAACATGATCCACGAGGCGTTCCGCGCCGGGGTGCAGCGACTCATCTTCCTGGGCAGCTCCTGCATCTATCCGAAGCTGGCCCCCCAGCCGCTCAAGGAGGAGTACCTCCTTACCGGCCCCCTGGAAGAGACCAACCGTCCCTATGCCATCGCCAAGATCGCCGGCATCGAGCTCTGCCGCAGCCTCAACCGAGAGTACGGCACCGAGTACCTCTCGCTCATGCCCACCAATCTCTACGGCCCGGGAGACAACTTCGATCTGGAGACCAGCCACCTCTTGCCGGCCCTCATCCGCAAGTTCCACGAAGCCAAGCAGGCGGGCGCCGGCGGCGCCTCCGGTCACGCTGTGGGGGACGGGGCAGCCGCGCCGCGAGCTGCTCTACGTCGATGACCTGGCCGACGCCATCTGCCTTCTTCTCGAGATGGACAGACTGGACGAGCGTTCCCGACGGACTTCTCAACGTCGGCACGGGCGAGGACAAGACGATCGCCGAATTGGCCAGACCTTGTCGCCGAGGTGGTCGGCTACGACGGCCCGGTGGAATGGGACACCAGCAAACCGGACGGGACGCCGCACAAGCTCCTGGACACGACTCGCAT
This sequence comes from uncultured Actinomycetota bacterium, assembly GCA_963822135.1. GTDB lineage: Bacteria > Actinomycetota > Thermoleophilia > RBG-16-64-13 > RBG-16-64-13 > CAIQPS01. The sequence continues at coordinate 360,201 of CAWGGI010000010.1, forward strand.
CAGGAGCCTGGGCTGGAGCCGAGAACAGAGTCTGCCGATAGGAATCCAGCAGACCTACGAGTGGTTTCTGCAGAACCGGCCTAGACGGAAGGAGAGGCACCGAGTGAGCAAGACCGCGTTGATAACCGGGGTGACGGGGCAGGACGGCGCCTACCTGTCCGAGCTACTTCTCGACAAGGGCTACGTCGTCCACGGGATCAAGCGTCGTTCGAGCCTCATCAACACCGATCGGGTGGACCACCTCTACCAGGATCCCCACCAGCCGGGTGTGCGCTTCTTCCTGCACTACGGCGACATGACCGACGCCACCAATCTCATCCGTATCATCCAGGAGACGCGGCCGGACGAGATCTACAACCTGGCCGCGCAGTCGCACGTGCAGGTCTCGTTCGAGACCCCGGAGTACACGGCCAACGCCGATGCCCTGGGCACACTGCGGCTCCTCGAGGCCATCCGTATCCTGGGGATGGAGAAGACCTGCCGCTTCTACCAGGCCTCCACCTCGGAGCTCTTCGGGAATGCCGACTGAGGTACCCCAACGCGAGACCACACCCTTCTCCCCTCGCAGCCCCTACGCGGCGGCCAAGCTCTACGCCTACTGGATCACCGTGAACTACCGGAGGCCTACGGCCTGCACGCCTCCAACGGCATCCTCTTCAACCACGAGAGCCCCATCCGCGGCGAGACCTTCGTGAGCCGCAAGATCACCCGGGCGGTGGCCCGCATCGCCCTCGGACTCAGGACGAGCTCTACCTGGGCAACCTGGACGCCCGCCGAGACTGGGGCCACGCCCGCGACTACGTGCGGGCGATGCACCTCATCGTCCAGCAGGAGCAGCCGGACGACTATGTCGTCGCCACCGGGGAGCAGCATCTCTGTGAGGGAGTTCGTCACCACGGGCCTTCGCGAGGTGGGGATCGAGCTGGCCTTCAGGGCGAGGGCCTGGACGAAGTCGGGAGTCGTTCAGGCGTGGACGAGCGCGCTACTGGCGAACGGCATGCAACGGATACGGACCGGCGGCTCGCAACGAAGCTGCCGAGTGCGATCAGACGGGCCAGATTCTCGTTCAGATCGACCCGCGCTATTTCCGGCCCACCGAGGTCCAGAGTCTCTCGGAGACGCCTCCAAGGCGCGCAGGCAGCTGGGCTGGGAGCCGACCGTGACCTTCGCCGAGCTGCTCAGGGAGATGGTCGCGGCCGACCTCATCGACGCCCAGAAGTACGACTGCGTGCAGGCGAGCGGGCTGCCGGTGACCCATCGGCACGATTCCTGAGCAGGTCGATTCCCGACCGGCTCGACCCCTGACTACGAAGGTGGAGCCGGGCTGTCGCCGGCCCCATCGAAGCACGCGACCACATGGTTCGTTCCCACCTGGTGCAGCGGAGGCACGTCGCAGGCGCAGACATCGGCTGCGGGCCGTGCAGCGCGGGATAGAAGCGGCAGCCCGGCGGAGGGTTGAGAGGGTCGCTTATCTCCCCTAGCAGGGCGGGCGCTTCCTTCACCCTGGCCGGGACCGGCTGGGGGATGGCGGCGAAGAGCGCCCGCGTGTAAGGGTGTCGGGGATTGCCGAAGACCTCCTCCGTGTCGCCCATCTCCACGATCTTCCCCATATACATCACCGCGATCTGCGTGGTGAGGTGGTAGAGCATCGCCAGATCGTGGGAGATGATGAGGTACGTCAGTCCGTGGGCGTCGCGGATGTCGGCCAACAGGTTGAGGATCTGGGCCTGGATGGACACGTCCAGCGCCGAGACGGGCTCGTCGAGGATCACCAGCGACGGCTCGAGGATGAGGGCCCTGGCGATGGCCACCCTCTGCTTCTGGCCGCCGCTCAGCTCGTGCGGGTAGCGGTCGAGCATCTCCTCGCCCAGGCCGACCTTTGGAGCGCCTCTTCGGTCTTGAGCTTCCACTCCTTTCGCGAGAGGTTCCGTGCGTGACCTTGAGCGGCTCGGCCGACGATCTCCCTCACCCGCATGCGCGGATCGAGGGAGCTTCCGGCATCCTGGAACACCGCCTGGACCCGGGTGCGGTACCACTCTGGTCTGCTCCCGGTCGAACTCCTTGAGCGTCGTGGCCCTCGAAGGAGATGGCGCCGCTGGTGGGCTCCTCCAGCAGGAGGACCAGCTTGGACAGCGTGGTCTTGCCGCTGCCGGTCTCACCCACCACCCCGAAGCAGGCTCCTTCCTCGAGCTCGAGAGAGACGCCATCGACGGCGCGCAGCGGCTTGTGCTTGCGGATGATGAACCCGCCCGTGGGGATCTGGTAGGACTTGGTCAGGTCCCCTGATCTCGAGAAGGGTGGTCACGAGCCGGCCCCCCTCTGCGCCTGAAGCCAACAGGCCGCGGAGCCGCCCTCCGGGACTCGCGTCATGGGGGGATACTCCGTGCGGCACACGTCCATGGCGAACGTGCAACGGGGATGGAAATGGCACCCGACGGAAGCCGGGACAGGTCCGGCGGTTCGCCCTCGATCTGGTAGAGCCGCTTCCTCCGGACCCCCAGCTTGGGAAGCGCCTCCATCAGCCCCCTGGTGTAGGGGTGCGCGGGCTCGGTGTAGACGCGCTCGACCGAGCCGCTCTCCACGATCCTCCCCGCGTACATGATGGCCACCGAGTCGCAGACCTCGGCCACGATGCCGAGGTTGTGCGTGACCAGGATCAGTCCCATCTGCGACTCTGCCTGCATGTCCTTGAGCAGCCGCAGAAACTGGTCCTGGATGGTGACGTCGAGAGCCGTCGTCGGCTCGTCGGCGATGAGCAGCCGCGGAGCGCGGGCCATGGCCATGGCCGCGACCACCCGCTGTCGCATCCCCCCGCTGAACTCGAAGGGGTAGTTGCGCAGCCTCCGCTCGGCCGAGGGGATCTTCACCCGCTTGAGGATGTCCACGACCTTGCCGGTGACGGTCTCCTTGTTCCACCGCGGGTCTTCGAGGTGGAAGACCTCGCCCACCTGGTTGCCCACGGTGTAGACGGGGTTGAGCGACATCAGCGGATCCTGCAGGATCATGGCGATCTTCTTGCCGCGGTAGGCCACCATCTCCGCTTCGGACTTGGCCAGCAGGTCCTCGCCGTCCAGCAGGATGCTTCCCCCGACCGTCCTCGCCGCCGGAGGGCAGCAGCCCGATGATGGAGTGGCAGGTCATGCTCTTGCCGCATCCCGATTCGCCCACCAGCCCCATGGCCTCGCCCGGAGCGACGGTGAACGAGACCCCGTCCACCGCCTTGACGATCCCGCCGCGGTGAACACGTAGGTGCACAGGTCGCGGACCGAGAGGAGGGGCTCTGGCTCGCGGATCGTCCACGTCTCTCACCGGCGTCTCATCTTGGGATCCAGCACGTCCCTCAGCCAGTCGCCAAGGATGTTGAACCCGTAGATCGTCATGATCAGCAGCAGGCCGGCGAAGACGGGGATCCACCAGGCCGTGGTCATGAAGGTCTTGTTGTCGGAGATGATGCTGCCCCAGGTGCTATACGGAGGCTGTATCCCGAGTCCCAGGAACGACAGGCCGCTTTCCATCATGATGGCCCCCCCGGCCTGCAGGCTGGCCATGACGATGACCGTGCCCGCGACGCTGGGCAGGATGTGGCGGACCAGGACCCGGGGGCGGCTCACGCCCATGACCTTGGCCATGGAGACGAAGTCCCGCTCCTTGACGCTCAGCACCTCCCCACGCATGACCCGGGCATAGCCGCACCACATCAGGAGGCCCATGGAGATGATGATGGTTCTGAGTCCGGGGCCGAGGACGGCGGCGAGGAGGAGCATGAAGAGGATGCCGGGGATGGACATCTGCGATGTCGACGACGCGCATGATGACGTTGTCGACGGCCTTGCCGAAGTAGCCGGCCATCAGCCCCAGGGCCACGCCCAGGGCGCCGGCGAAGAGGACGCCCACGACGCAGACGATGAGCGAGGTGCGGGCCCCGACCATGAGCATGCTGAGCATGTCCCTGCCCAAGCGGTCGGTCCCGAGGGGGTAGGCCCAGCTTCCCCCGTCCATGAACGCGCGGGGGCCGCAGAGCGTTCTCGGTGTCGATGACCATGGTGTCGTGCGGGGCTACACACGGGCCGAAGAGGCCGAAGAAGACGATGGGGAAGAGCAGGATGATGGCTGCCCAGGGGATCCGCCGCCGCCCCTTGCCCAGCTTGGACTGGAGCTTGTCCAGATCGACAGCTGTGGCGGCGCTGTCGCCGTGTCCCTCACGATCACCCGTACCGGATCCGGGGGTCGACGACGCCGTACAGGACGTCCACGATCAGGTTCACAAGGATGACCGACGGCGGCAACCAGGATCACCCCCGCCTGGACCAGAGGGAAGTCGCGGGCGAAGACCGCGTCGATGAGCAGGTTGCCGAGCCCGGGCCATCTGAACACGCTCTCCACGAGGGCCGCGCCTCCCACCAGCATCGCGAACATGAACCCTGCCATGCCCAGCACCGGGATGAGGGCGTTGCGCAAGAGCGTGCTTCCAGATGACGAGACGTTCGCGGAGACCCTTCATCCTGGCCATCTTGACGTAGTCGCTGCCCAGCACTTCGAGCATCGAGGACCGCGTGACCCGCATGATCTGGGCCAGAGAGACCCAGCCGATCGCGATGACGGGAAGCACCCTCGAGCTGAGGTGCTCCCTCCCGCTCGTGGGGAACCAGCCCAGCTTCACCGAGAACACCAGCATGAGGATGACGGCGAGCCAGAATCCCGGGACCGATAACCCGAGCATGGCGAAGGACTGCCGGCTCGCTCCCTGAAGGTGCCGGGGCGGGTGGCCGAGAGGATGCCCAGCGGCACTCCGAACAGAAGTCCCAGAGCGAACGCCCACGCGGCCAGTTCGAGGGTGGCCGGGAAGCGTTTGAGGGCAAGGGTCATGGCCGGCTGGCCGTATCTGAAGCGACTCCCCGAAGTCCCCCTGGAAGGCGTCGCGCAGGAAGATCACATATTGGACCGGGATGGGCTTGTCCAGGCCCAAGTCGGCGCGGATGGCCTGGATCTCCTCGTCGGTGGCGTCGCTCGGCGCTATGAGGAGGGCGGGGTCGCCGGTGAGCCGGGCCGCGACGAACACGATCAGAGTGACCCCGAGGAGCGTGATGATCGCGAGCAGCAAGCCGCTTGGCGATGAACCTTCTCAAACCATCCCCCTCTAATCGCAACGGGAGCATATCCAGGCAGAAGGGAGCGTGTCAAACGCGGCTCCTGGCGAGGACTTGCCTCCACAACCCAACAACGTAATAATGGTTAAGCCGTTTACGAAGGGTCGCATGGGCGGGCTCAACTTGCAAGCACGGGAGGAAGAGCGGACGTGAAGGGCTTGGTCGTCTACTACTCCGGCACCGGAAACACCAAGAAGGTGGCCTGCGCCATCCACACGAGGCATGAGCCAGGTGATCGAGGCGGACCTGGCATCGCTAAAGGAGATCACCCCGGAGAAGGCGGCCGAGTACGACCTCATCGGTATCGGTTCCCCCATCTGGTATCTTCCGCGAGACGGCCAACGTCAGGCTGTTCATGCATCGCATGCCGAGGCTGGACGGCAGGCTCGGCTTCGTCTTCTGCAGCCACGGTACGGCGCCACTGGGGATCTTCCACTCGATGGTGCCGTTCCTCAGGCGCAAAGGTCTCACCATCATCGGCTGGGGTGACTGGTACGGATCCGTCTACCAGGTGCTTCACGCGCCCAAGCCCTATTTCACCGACGGCCATCCTGACGAGACAGACCTGGCCGAGGCGGAGGCTTTCGGCATCGAGATGGCCCAGCGGGCCCTTCGGATCGCGGCGGGGGAGACCGACCTGATCCCCGCCATTCCCAAGGGGCCGGACGCGGAACCACCCTTCCTGTCTCACCCCATCGGAGAACCTTTCCCCGGGGCCAACCCCAAGCGGGTCATAGATGTCGAGGCGTGCCTCTATCCGGATTGCACCATCTGTGAGGACTGCTGCCCGGTGAGCTGCATCGAACTGGTGGAAGACCCGCCCCGCTTCGGGGAGGACTGCTACAACTGCTCTCTGTGCAACCGCATCTGTCCGACCGGGGCCATCAAGCTGGAGGGCGAGGCGGCCAAGCGCATGCAGCCGATCAAGCGGATCGACATGACCAAGTGCAGGTATCCCGAGTGTACGGTGTGCGTCACTCACTGCACCATGGACTGCATCGACTTCTCCCAGGACCCGCCGGTCTTCACCCATGCTTGCGAAGGGGACGACCTGTGCTGGACCATCTGTCCGTACGGGGCCATAGAGATCACCAACCTGGACGTGACCCACCGCATGATGTGGGAGGGGTTCAGCCGCGACCGCCACGACCCCGAACACCATCCTTTCTTGCAGATGCTGCGCGAGGCTGAGGAAGAGGGCCGCTTTCGCCGGCTGGTGCCGATGGAAGAGATCGGCTGGGACAACCCCGTCTTCAGTATCGAGCGGACCCCGCGCTTCGACATCGACGAGTTGCTCGAAGACTGCTGATCGCCGCTGGCCCGCGGCCGCGCCGGCCCGCGGCTCCGCCGGCCCGTGGCGCCGCCGGCCCCGCGGCGGGGTGGGCGCCGGCTAGGTCTCCAGCTCGGGCGGCAGCGGCGGCATCGTGGCTCCCAACTCGGTGATGAGTCGGTCGTAATGCGCCAGCCGCGAATCGATGTCGACCTCGCCGCTCAGTGCCGCCTGCACGGCCAGGAAGAGCCAGAGGTGCGCGCGGAGCACCTCCTCACGGCCGTGGTGCGGGTGAGAAGGCGCGCACAGGGCCGTTCGTTCGTAAGCGCCGAGCAGACTGAGCGCTATCAAGGTGTCGCTCACGGCTCGCCTGCCCCCGGGGCCGGGCGAGGACGAGGTCGGGAACTGCCCCGCGATGCGGGCGAGCGGTGGCTTCCAGACTCCGCTCGATGGAGGTCCGCAGTTCGGCGCCGTCGGCCGCGGCTTCGACGCAGAGGACCGCGGAGCCGGTGGCACCCAACTCGAAGACGCGGGAATGGCTGAAGACTTCGCGGAGGAAACGTTCGGCGGGGTCTTCGACCAGAGCGGTGGTCTCGTCTGCTTGGGAGAGGCTCCACTTCAGGAGTACGGTCACGCACTCGGCCAACAGTGCGTGCTTGCTCGGAAAGTGGCTGTAGAAGACAGTGGCGGTGATTCCCAGCCGGCGCATGAGGGCCGTGACGTGCGTCCTCGCATAGCCTTCGACCGCGAATTCCTGTATCGCCAGAGCGAGAATGCGGTTGTGGATCCGCTCGCGTTCCTGAGTCACGAGGTCGACGTTCACCTCGTTGGCCCGCTCCACTCGGTACTGCAGCTCCGTCTCGATCTGAGCGATGGAGCGGCCCATCCTCTTGAGCTCGGCGATCTCCCTGAGGATCTTCACGTGGTCCTCGGTATAGAGCGAGCGACTGGCCGCCGTCTTCTGAGGCCGGGGGAGGAGTCCTTGCCTGAGGTAGTAGTGGATGGTGGTGCGGGGGACCCCGGTGACCCGCTCCAGATCCTTGATGCCGAATACCTGGATCATCCTGTTCCTCACGCTACCATGCCTGGAGCCACGTCTCAAATCCTTGAGTGAGTCGCTGAGTGCAGTCTCGGTTTGACTCCGCGCGCGCAAGAGATTAAGGTATTAACGATATTGGGGTCTGGGCTGTTCCGGCAAGCAAGGAGCTGTGTCATGGGCGAATACGATCCGGCCGATTTCGAGATCGTCCATCCAGGGGTCTACACCGCTCGCGAGTCGGACCTGGTGGCACAGCAGCTGGTGCGCAACCGGGCTCTGGAAGAGCGCGGCCCGGTCGATGCCAAGGCTCTCGCTGCCGGGACGCTGCCCGCCGATACCCCCGGCATCGGCCCCACACTCCCCGTGACCGAGGCGATGGTCCGCTACAACAACGCCAAGTACGATCCCGACAACCGACTGCTGAACGACGCCGAGTATGCCCGCTCCCTCGGCTTCAAAGACATCCTTGCCATGCCCTGCTACGGGGCTCACGACGACAGCTATGTCACCCCCTATCCTCCCGAAGCGCGGGACACCCTCCTGGTCTCTCAGCTCAATCACAGTGTCACCAGCTTCAGACCCGTGTACCCGGGCGACACTCTCTATCTGGTCGTGGATCGGCGCTCCATGGTGGACCGGACTCCGGCCGAGGGGTCCATCTACCGCCACCTGAGCCTCACCTCCTGCGGTTCCGTCTTCAACCAGCGGGGCGAGAAGGTCAACGACGTGTGCTTCGGGGTCTCGGAGAGCGTCAAGATCTTCAAAGAGGACAAGCGGCCCGCGAAGATGGGCTTCGCCGAGCTGTGGGAGTCTCCCGACTGGATGTCCCGTCCTCCGCACTACTACACCGACGCCGATTGGGACTTCATCAAGGGCCTGTGGGCCGCCGAGAAACGGCGCGGAGCCGAGCCGCTCTACTGGGAGGACGTGAAGATCGGTGACGAACCCGCGTGGACGGTCGACGGCCCCATCGACGAGTCCTTGGCCCCGACGACCCCCTATGGCATGGGGACCGGGGGCAGCCGTACTCTCAGGAAAGAGATCATGGACCCCGCGGTCTTCGCGACCATGGTGAGAGGGGAGAAGGACGGTATCTATCGCCTCCCCGATCGGGAAGCCTGCGTGCCCGCGGTGCCCGACGGCGCCGTACCCTTCTTCATGGTCGACCCGGGGGCCGCCGAAGACGGCGCCGTGGACACCAAGAACATCCACCAGGCAGGTCCCGATCGCGCCGTGCTCATCAACTTCCTCGGACGTGATCTGGCTATCCGCCACCTCAACAACTGGATGGGCGACCACGGCTGGCTCCACAACCTGCGCTGGGGCATCATGCCGGCCGAGGCCATGGCGGCACACGGCAAGCCCGTGCCCGAGAACCCGCGCATGAGAGAGCTCCTCGAGAGGGTGCCGCGCCCGGAAGGAGCGAGATTCGTCCACGGGCTGACGGGCGACCTCGCTATCGTCAAGTCCCGCGTCTACGACAAGTACGTCCGTGACGGTCTCTTCTATGCGGATCTGGCCTGGTGGATCGAGACCATCGAAGGCGATATCTGGCTGGTGGGCCTGGCCACGATCAAGCTGCCGTCGAAACGGGCCGGTGGCCGCGTCGCGGCGAGCGACGCCGGGGGTGCCGCATGAAGGCGGCGGTATACGAAGGTATCGAGACCATGCGCGTCGTGGACCGGCCGACGCCCAAGGCCGGGCCCGGGGAGGCGGTCGTCAAGATCGCGCTCTGCGGCATCTGCGGCACCGACCTCCACATCTACTTCGAGGGCATGCTGCCACCCCCGTTCGTCCCCGGACACGAGAACGTCGGGACCATAGTGGAGCTGGGCGAAGGGGTCGAAGGGTTCGCCGTCGGGGACCGGGTGGTCGCGGGACCTCCGGGAAGCTGCGGCCGCTGCTACTTCTGCCTGCACGGTCATCCCAACCTATGCGTGGACGGCTTCGAGCAGACCAACGGTCTGCGCCGGGACGGGGGCATGGCCGAGTACATGTTGGTGAAGGACGCCCGGCAGATGCTCTATCCCATCCCCGACAACGTGTCGTTCGAGGATGCCGTCCTTACCGACACCATCGCCACCGCGCTTCGGGGGCTGACTCAGTCGGCTCTGCGCCCCGGCGATAACGTGCTCGTCTCCGGTGCCGGTCCCATCGGCCTGTCGGCGGTCCAACTCCTCAAGCTCTTCGGCGCCCGGCACGTCACCGTCCTCGAGATCGTCGAGCACAAGAGGCAGCTGGCTGCCCGCTTCGGCGCCGACCTGGTCATCGACCCTGTGGCCGAGGCTGACGGTCTGAGGGAGCGCATCGGCGGGCTGTATGGGGGGCTTGGTCCCGATCTGGCCGTGGAGTGCGCCGGCAAGGCGCAGTCTCTGGGTCTGTGCATCGACCTCGTCCGCACCGGGGGCCAGGTGTTCAACCTGGGTGCCGGTGGCGAGCCGCTGCAGATCGTCCCGGCGGTCCTCGCGCTGAGGGAAGTGGACCTCAGATCCAGCCTGGCGTACGGCGCCGACGAGGCCCGGCTGGTCCTGGATTACCTGGCCGGGGGCCGCTTCCAGGGGGATGGTATGCTCTCCGACGTGATCCCTCTCGCAGACATCGTGGAGAAGGGCTTTGAGAGACTTGTCGCGGATCGGTCGTTGGTGAAGGTAGCGGTCGCCCCTTGACGCGCGCGCGACCAGAAGACAAGCCGGAATGGGAGCCCCTCCCGTTCCAGCGCGTTCCCGGTGTCCCCATCCACACCATGGACGCCTTCCTGGCCATGCAGAAGCTCGTGAACACGCATCACCAGATGGTGGTGAAGGACCGGTCGGAGGCGGGGGCGCAGCCCAGTCAGGCCGCCTGCCTTCGTCTGCTGGCTACCTCGGACGGGCTCAGCCAAAGAGATATCGCCGACGCCATGCGGATCTCGCGAGCCCGCGTCACCTATATAGTGCAGGCCATGGAGAAGGCCGGCACCGTCTATCGGGCGCGTGATGGAGGCGACCAGCGGCTGACCCGAGTCTATCTGACGGACCTCGGTCGTGAGATCGACCGGGGCATGGGTTCGGTCCGCGAAGACCATATCAACGAGATGTTCCGGGACATGCCCGAAGAGGACCAGATCGAACTCACCCGCTGGCTCGATAACCTGAGCGACCGACTGAAGCGGGCGATGCACTCGGGCGGCGCCCCGGCCACTCCCGACGAACCCGGAGCCGGCTCCGACGCCGCAGCCGGGGCGGAGTCCGGAGCCGGCGCCTAGCCCTCTTGACACGCGCGTAGCCCTCTGCCAGAATGCGTAGAGCGAGCGCTCTATCTGTGAGGAGGCAACCGTGCGCGGCAAGATCGCGATAGTGACCGGAGCGAGCCGAGGCATCGGCAAGGCCATCGCCCTGGGTTATGCGCGCGAGGGCGCGACCGTGGTCGTCGCCGCGCGCAGCGAGACCGCCCCCAACGAGCGTCTTCCTGGAAGCATCCACGAGACCGTCGACCAGATCGAAGCCCTTGGCGGCCGGGCCCTCGCCGTCCGCTGCGACGTCACCGACGAGGCCAGCGTCAACGCCATGGTGGAGACGGTGCTTTCACGATTCGGTCGTGTGGACATCCTGGTCAACAACGCGGCTGTCGACTTTCCCAGCAAGGTGGCCGACATGCCGCTCAAGCGCTGGGAGGTCGTCTTCCGCGTGGGTCTCACCGGCCCCTTCCTCTGCTCTCGAGCGGTGCTTCCCGCGATGATCGCGCAGCGGGGCGGGAGCATAATCAACATCACCTCGCAGGCGGGTTCGGAGCGGGGCAGCGGCACGGTGGGTTACAGCGCCGCCTACGCAGCCACCAAGGCCGGGCTCGATCGCTTCACCTGGGCGTTGGCCGCGGAAGTGGGCCGCCACAACATCGCCGTCAACGCGGTGATGCCCTCCAAAGTGGTCGACACCGAGGGCATGCGCATGTGGGCCACCGAAGATCAGAAGCGCACCTTCGTTCCTCCCGACATGATAGTGGCCTGCGCCATCTTCCTGGCCAAGCAGGACGCGCGAGGTGTCACCGGCACCATCGCCACCGACGACGAGTACGTCGTGTGGCACGGCCTCGATGTGCACGCGACCGAGCCGGGGAGCGGGCCGGCAGCGGCGCCCGGCGGCCCGGCAGCGGCGCCCGGCGGGCCGGCCGCCGCCCCGGGGACGGTCTGATGCGGGCGGTCGTCTACCGCGGTCCCGGCCGGATCCGGCTGGAAGAGGTCCCCGAGCCGGCCATCCAGTCGCCCGAAGACGCGATAGTCCGGGTGACCACGGCCAGCATCTGCGGCAGCGACCTGCATGTACTCCATGGCCTCATGCCCAAGATGGAGCCGGGCAGCATCATCGGTCACGAGTTCGTGGGTGTGGTCGAGTCGGTCGGAGCGGCCGTGGAGGGCGTATCGCCCGGCGACCGGGTGGTCGGGCCGGCGGCGGTCTGGTGCGGTCGCTGCCGGGCCTGCAGAAGCGGGCTGCTGAGCGCCTGCGAGAACGGCGCCATCTTCGGTAACGGTCCCCTGTTTGGCGACCTTGACGGCGCGCAGGCCGACTACGTCCGGGTGCCCTTCGCAGGGGTCACGTTGCAGCCCATTCCCGCCGGGCTCTCCGATGAGAGCGTCATCTTCGCGGGCGATATCCTGCCCACCGCTTATTCGGCGGTCATCGGCCTCTCTCCCGGCGCCCGGGGGCTCAGCGCCGGAGACACCGTGGTCATTTTCGGCGCGGGCCCGGTGGGTCTGTGCGCCGTCGCCTCCGCGAAGGTCTTTGCCCCTGCCCGCATCATCGTCGTGGACGTGGAGGCCTACCGCCTGGCCATGGCTACGCGTCTGGGGGCCGACGTCGTGATCGATCCCACGAGCGAGGACGTGCGCGGGCGTGTCAGGGAGCTCACCGAAGGCTGGGGCGCGGACTACGTCATCGAGGCCGTCGGCAAGCAGGAGACGCTCAACAATGCCGTAGCCGTCGCGGCGCCCGGTGCGGCCGTTTCGGTGGTCGGGGTCTTTCAACAGCCCGTATCCGTGAACGCTCCCCGGATGTTTGCGAAGAACGCGAGTCTTACGCTGGGCATGGGCGACCTGGGGCGCATCGGGGAGCTGGTGGGGCTGATCGAGGCGGGGAGCCTGGACCTCACTCCCCTGATCACCCATCGCCTGCCGTTCGACGAGGTACTTCACGCCTACGAGGTCTTCGAGAAGCGGGCCGATGGGGTCGTCAAGATCCTGCTCACTACCTGATCCTGAGCCAGCCGAGGGAGGAACGATCGATGGAGACGCATGATCTGGAAGCGCGGTTGAAGCAGCTGGAGGGAACAGTGAGGCAGCTCGAGGGAACCGTCGGGCAGCTCCAGAGCCGGGTCCAGGTGACGGAGGACATCAACGAGATCAAGCAGCTTCAGTGGACCTACCTGAACGCGCTCATGGCCACCGACTGGGACACCTGCGCGGAATGCTTCGCCGAGAACGCCTTGGTGGACGTGTACCTGCACGACCCGGTACGCGGCCGCGAGAACATCCGGCACTGGTTCAAAGAGGAACTTTCGGTGACCCACTCGGGCGCCGAGGGCGACGTCTGCATCCACCCGATCATCGAGGTGGACGGCGACGGCGCCACGGGCAACTGGCTACTCTACATGATGTACTTCTACAAGCGCACCGGTCAATCCATGTTCTGGGTGCAGGGCTACTACGACAACGAGTACGTCCGCGAGAACGGCCGGTGGAAGATCTCCGTCATGCGCTGGCACGAGACCATCGGGCTGCCCGGCGGCGGCCCGCCGACCGGGCTCTGGTGAGATGGTGGGCGCGGCTATGAACACCACCCAGCGCCATCTCGAGGAGATGCAGCAGCGGGTCGCCGAACAAGACCTGGCCACCGGTCCCGCCGACCGCGAGCTCACCGAGATGAAGCAGCGCCTCATCGTCGAGCGCGCGAGTTCCGTGCTCTTCAAGAAGGGCTTTCACGGTACTTCCATCCGCGACATCGCCGCCGCGTGCGAGATGTCGATGGGGCAGCTCTATCACTACATCTCGTCCAAGGACGACATCCTCTTCCTGATGCACCTGTACAGCCAGGAGCAGTGGTACCGTCACCTGGCCGAGGCAGGTTTCGAGGAGATCACCGATCCGGTCGCCAGGCTGGAGCATGGACTTCGCATCTCCATGCGTCACATCTCCGAGAACCGGGCCCTGTACCAGTTCATCTTCACCGAGAGCAAGTACATGGACCGGGAGCACCTGGATAAGGCTCTGGACCTGGACGACCGCAACGTCGTGGGCTTCTACCGGCATCTGTTGGCGGAACTGCCCAAGCCGACACAAGGGGCTGAGCGGGACATCGCCGCGAACGCGATCGCCTTTCTCTGCACGCTGCTCGCTCTGCGGGGCTGGAACCTGGACCTTCACGATGAGTCCGCGGTGGACAGGACCATCGACTACGTCGTCGACTTCATTTTCCGCGGTCTCGGGATAGAGCGCGGGTAGACCCCAGAGGAGGCATGCTGATGTTGCTGATCCGGAAAGCGGCGGTACTGGGGGCGGGGCGCATGGGCACGGCCGTGGCCGCGCACCTGGCGAACGCGGGCATCCCCACGCTGCTGCTGGACCTCGCGCCCACCGAACTCACCGAGGAAGAGCAGAAGAAGAAGCTCACCCTCGACCATCCGAAGGTGCGCAACCGCCTCGCCGAAGCGGGCATCGCCGCGGCGGCCAAAGGCCGCCCGGCTGCGTTCGCGCACCCGAGCCGGGTGGGCCTGCTCACCCCGGGCAACTTCGAGGACGATCTGCCCAAGCTGGCCGGCGTCGACTGGGTTATCGAAGCCGTGGTCGAGCGGCTCGACATCAAGAAGGACCTCCTGGCCCGTGTGGCCCAGCATGTCGGTCCGCAGACGATCGTCTCCACCAACTCGTCGGGCCTTTCCGTGAACGCCATGGCGGCCGCGCTGCCGGCGCAGCTGCAGCGCCGGTTCCTGGGCAGCCACTTCTTCTTCCCGCCGCGCTACATGTACCTCCTGGAGCTCATCCCCGGCGATGAGACCGACCCGGCCGTGGTCGAAAGACTGAGGGAATTTGCCGAGCTGCGTCTGGGCAAAGGGGTGATCCTCAGCAACGACAAGCCGAACTTCGTGGCGAACCGGATAGGCATCTTCTCCACCGTCTACGCCATCAACGCGATGGACAAGTACGGCCTCACCATCGAAGAGGTCGACGCGGCGAGCGGCCGGGCCCTCGCCCGCTCGGTCACCGCCACCTACGGCACCTCCAACCTGGCGGGCACCGACGTGCTGGCCTATGCGGTGGCCGGCCACTACGAGACCGCCGTCGACGACGAGATGCGCGAACAGTGGCGGCTCCCCCAGTGGATCCTCGATATGGTGGCCAAGGGCTATCTGGGCGAGAAGACGGGCGGCAGCTTCTTCCGCGAAAAGCGGACGCTGGTGATAGACCCAGCCACTCTGGAATACCGGCCCTGGCAGGACCCGCGCCAGTCCAGCATCGCGGAAGCGAACAAGATCGGCGACCCGGTGGCCCGGGTGAAGAAGTTCATCTCCTCGGACGACGAGGCGGCTCGCTTCGGTTGGGACCTGCTGGCGGCCACCTTTGTCTACTCGGCGAACAGGGTGCCCGAGATCTGCAGCGATATCACCGCCATCGACCGGTCGATGCGCTGGGGCTACGCCTGGGATCTGGGCCCGTTCGAGTTGTGGGACGCGCTGGGGGTCAGAGAGACGGTGGAGCGGATGCAGGCCGAAGGCCGCGCCGTGCCCGAATGGGTCCTCGCTCTGGCCGCGTCGGACGACCCCCGCTTCTACAAACTGGAGGGCGACCAGACCCTGATCTGGGGTCCCGGACAGGCCGAGCACAAAGCGTTGCCGCCGCGCCCCCGCACCATCATCCTGGCCGACCTCAAGCGTTCGGGCAAGACCTTGGACGAGGACGAGCATGCCAGTCTCATCGACCTGGGCGACCGTGTGGCCTGCATCGAATTCCACACCAAGGCCAACACCGTGGGTGAGGGAGTCCAACTCTTCATCGAGAAGGCAATCCAGCGGGCGGGCGACGCATACGACGCCCTGGTCATCGGTAACCAAGGCGCCAACTTCTCGGCCGGCGCCGACATCAAGCTCATGGTCGACAAGGTCCTGGCCGAGGATTGGGACGGCATCGAGCATCTGCTGCGCACCGCGCAGCGGGTGAGCATGGCCATCAAATACGCTCCCATCCCCATCGTGGCGGCGCCGTTCGGCCGGGTGCTGGGCGGAGGCCTGGAGGTGTGCCTGCACTGCCACCGCGTCCAGGCTCACGCGGACGTGGCCATGGGACTGGTGGAGACCGGCGTGGGCCTGGTGCCCGCGGCCGGGGGGATGAAAGAGGCGGTGTTCCGCACCATGGCGCCTGCTCAGGGCGTGACCTGGCAGTACTTCATCATGCGGCGGTCGTTCGATGCCATCACCCAAGCCAAGGTCTCGTCGTCGGCGTACGAGGCGTTCGATCTGGGCTACCTTCGTCCGGGTGACGGCGTGACCATGAACAAGGACGGTCTCATCTACGCCGCCAAGCAGGTGGCCCTCAGCATGGTCGAGACCGGTTGGCAGACGCCCGCCCCGGTCACGGTGAAGGTCATGGGTACGGACGGCATCGGCAACTACCGCGGCCTGCTCGACAACATGCGTAAGAGCGATTTCATCTCCGACCACGATCGCTATCTCTCCGGCCTTGTTGCCTATGTGCTGTCGGGCGGGGACGTGGACATCTACACCGAGGTGGACGAGCAGTATCTGCTCGACCTCGAGCGCAGAGCGTTCTTGGAAGCGTGTCGCACGCCCAAGACCTTAGAACGGATGCAGGCCATGTTGAACACCGGCAGACCGCTCCGCAACTGATCAGATGCGGCCGGCCGACTGGAAGGAGAGCCTTCAGTGAAAGAAGCAGTGATCGTATCGGCCGTGCGCACGGCCGTGGGCAAGGCGCCCCGAGGGATGTACCGCACCACCATGCCGGAGACGCTGGCCGTGACCGCCATCCGGGGAGCGCTCGAGCGGGCTCCCGGGCTCGACCCGGCCGAGATCGACGACGTCATGATGGGTTGCGCCTTCCCCGAGGCGGAGCAGGGACTGAACGTCGGTCGGAACTACGCCCTCTTGGCGGGCCTGCCCGAGTCGGTACCGGGCTTCACCATGAACCGCTTCTGCTCGTCGGGTCTGCAGGCCATGGCCCTGGGCGCGCAGGCCATCATGAGCGGCATGGCCGAGGTGATATTGGCCGCCGGCGTGGAATCCATGTCGCGGGTCCCGGGTGGCGGCAACAAGGAGATGCTCAGCGGCGAGATGATCGACGCGAGCCCGGACATCTACCTGAGCATGGGTCTTACCGCGGAGAACGTGGCCTCGCGCTTCGGACGTCACCCGGGAGCAGCAGGACGCTCTGGCGGCGGAGAGCCACCGCCGGGCCCTGGCGGCTATCGCCAACGGTACCTTCAAGGACGAGGTCGTGCCGGTGGAGATCAAGCACCGCCTGCCCGGGCCCGACGGCACCGTCGTCGAGACCAGCACCACCGTCACCACTGACGAGGGGCCGCGTCCGGGCAGCACCGTGGAGGCGCTGGCCAAGCTCCGGCCGGTGTTCAAGAAGGACGGCACCGTCACCGCCGGCAACTCGTCGCAGACCAGCGACGGCGCTGCGCGCCGCGGTGTTGATGACCGCCGAAAGGGCCGCGGCCCTGGGTCTCCAGCCGCTGGCCCGCTTCGTCTCCTTCGCCGCGGCCGGTTGCGACCCGGGCGTGATGGGCATCGGGCCGGTGTTCGCGATCCCCAAGGCGCTCAAGTTGGCCGGCCTCACGGTCTCCGATATCGACCTGGTGGAACTCAACGAGGCCTTCGCCAGCCAGGCCTACTACTGCATCGCATACGCTGGGCTTCGACCCGGCCATCGTCAACGTCAACGGCGGCGCCGTCGCGCTGGGCCACCCGCTGGGTGCGACCGGCGCCAAGCTCACCGCCACTCTGCTGCACGAGATGAAGCGGCGGCAGAGCCGCTACGGCGTGGTCAGCATGTGCGTGGCCGGTGGCATCGGCGCCGCGCGCTGTGCTTCGAGAGACATAACAAGGAGGCATCATGGTTCTCGGCAAATTCGCGGTCGACTACGAGGAGCGGGTCAACTATCCGCGCCTGCGCGCAGAGCGGCTGCAGCGGGCAAAGGACCAGATCAACAAGGACGGGCTGGGTGCCCTGGTCACCTGGGACGAGGCCAACGTCCGCTACCTCACCGGCTACTACATCACCACCCCCAACCGGCCGCTGGAGGCCCAGTTCGCCTTCTCGCCCGCAACGGCGAGCCTGCACATCGTCGGCGGCAACGACCAGGAGGGCCTGATCAAGCGGATGCCCTGGATGGAGGGCCGCATCCACGCTCCCGCCGGCATCGCCAAGATCGCCGCCTTCACGCCCGACGACGCCGTCGTCCAGCGGGTCGTGGATCAGATCTTCAACTTCATGGTGCAGTACGGGGTGGAGAAGGAGCCGCTGGGCATCGACGGCACCACCCTCTCCTACATCTACGCCGAAGCCTTCAAGAAACGGGGCATCGAGGTCGTGCACGCCAAGCCCACCATGGACCATGCCCGCATGATCAAGACCGCCGACGAGATCGAGCTCATGCGCATCACCTGCGCCAACTCGGAGAAGGCCTTCGCAGCCATCGTCGACGCGATCCGTCCGGGCATCCGCGAGTGCGATCTGGTGGCCATCGGCATCAAGGCCCTCTACGAGGAGGGCGACGACCATACCGAGGACCTGGTGTGCTGCTCCGGCCACAACACCAACCCCTACGGCTGGTCCTTCACCGACAAGCCCATCCAGGTCGGCGACCTGGTCTACATCGACGTGGACGGCGCGTCTACCAGGGTTACAAGTCCTGCATCTACCGCACGTTCTGCTGCGGCAAGGCCAGCTCAGGAGCAGAAGGACGTGTACGAGGAGTGCCGGGCCATGCTCTACGACGGCATGGACACCATCAAGGACGGCTCCACCGACTGGCAACTGCTGGACAAGTGGCCGGACTCCCCGAAGTACTGGGGTCATGAGACCTGGGCGAGAAGTCGGTCCTTACGCCATCGGCCACGGGCTGGGGCTCACCCTCCACGACCGGCCGTTCTTCAACCGCATGAACCAGGTGGCCGGGGTACCCGAGCAGACCTTCAAAGAGGGCATGGTCCTCGCCATCGAGACCTATGCCGGCCGCAAGGGCGGCAAGTTCGGCGTGCGGCTGGAAGAGAACATCCTGGTGACCAAGGACGGCTATGAGCGGCTGAGCCTCTGGCCCATCGACGAGCTCATGGAGTGCTGGCTGCCCTACCGGTAGGACACGTACGAGACAAAGTGAGGCAGTGATGGCGGATCTTTTCAGACTTGACGGCAAAGTCGCGGTGGTGGTGGGCGGCGGCGGCGGCATCGGCAGGGCGCTGGCCCTGGGGCTGGCCCGGTAGGGCGCCGACGTGGCCCTTGCCAGTCGCAATCTGGAGAAGCTGGCAGGGGTGGCCGACGAGCTTGCGGCCGACCCCGAGGTCACGGCAAGGTGAAGGCCTTCCAGATGGACTGCCACCGACGAGGCCAGCGTCCAGAAGGCGGCGGCCGAGATCGTCGCCGACATGGGCACGGTGGACATCCTGGTCAACTCGCAGGGGCTGAACATCAAGGAGCCCTTCGCAGAGCAGACCGTGGCCGACTGGGATTCGCTGTTCGGCAACAACGTGAAGGGCGTCATGCTCTGCTGCCGGGAGTTCGGCAAGGTCATGTTGGGCAAGGGCAAGGGCAAGATCATCAACGTCGTCCTCGGTGGCCGGCGACCGCGGGGTGCCGCTGGCCGGCAACGTGGGCTACTGCTCCAGCAAGGCCGCCGTGCAGCAACCTCACCCGCATGCTGGCCTACGAATGGGCCAAGCACGGCATCAACGTCAACGCCATCGGCCCCTCGGTGATCTTCACCCCGGGCATGAAGGCCGCGCTCCCGCCGGAGGTGCTGGCCGGCGCGACCGCTCTGCATCCCCTGGGCCGGGTGGCCGAGCCCGAGGAACTCATGGGCACGTGCATGTATCTGGCCTCCGCCGCCTCCGACTACATGACCGGGCAGGTCGTGTACGTGGACGGCGGGCGTAGCTGCTTGCGCACTAGAAAGGGGACGTCCATGAAGCCGGAAGACGTCAAGAAGGTGGCGGTGTTCGGGGCGGGCACCATGGGTCCCGGGCCTCGCCCTGGTGTTCGCCCTCGGCGGGTACGACGTGGCCCTGTACTCGCGAAAGGCGGAGACGCTCGACAAGGCCCTCGCCATGGCGCAGGGCGAGTCTCGACACTCTGGTGAGCCACGGGACTGTGGCCCCCGCGGCCGCCGACGAGGCGCTGGCGCGGATCCATCCGACCCAGTCCGTCGAAGAAGCCGGTCGTGAAGCCGACTTCGTCATGGAGACCATCGCCGAGAACAGGGATGCCAAGACGGCCCTCTACGCCGAACTCGACGGCATCTGTCCCGAGCGCACCGTCTTCGCCAGCAACACCTCCAGCCTCAACGTCTTCGAGCTCGATGCCGCCGCAGCCGGCAGGCCAACACGGTGGTGGCGCACTTCTTCGCGCCGGCCCACATCATCCCGCTGGCCGAAGTGGTGCCCGGCCCGGAGACCTCTGCGGACGCGCTCGCGTTCACCGTGGACTTCATGAGGGCCTGCGGCAAGACCCCGGTGGTCATGAAGAAGTTCGGCCCGGGCTTCATCGTCAACCGCATCCAGCGCGCCATCGGCGAGACCTGCATGGACATGGTCCAAGAAGGGCTGGTGGAGCCGGAAGAGATCGACCAGGCGATCAAAGCCACCCTGGGCATCCGCCTGCCCATCGTGGGGGTCATGCAGACCTTCGACTTCCAGGGTCTGGACATGCTGCTCGCCTACCAGAAGAACGTGGGCAAGGTCTACTCCTTCGTGGAGGAACGGGTGGAGCGCGGCGCGCTGGGAGCCAAGACCTCCAAGGGCATCTACGACTACCAGGGCCGCAGCGAGGCGGAGATCCTCAGGAAGCGGGACGAGCTCTATCTCAAGATGATCGACTATCTGACCGAGATCGGCGCCTTCGAGCCGGTCTGAGCCAGGGCGGCACGCCAAGCGCAAGCCACGACAGGATGGGAAGGATCTGATGGCTGTCACCAACTATTCCAAGCTGCTCGAGCCCGGGCAGATCGGCAAGGTCACGACCCGCAACCGCATCTACAAGTCGGCTGCGGGCATGCACTCCTTCGAGGAGTACGAGTTCGACTCGATGAACGACAACACCCTGGGCTTCTACGAAGCGCTGGCCAAGGGTGGAGTGGGGATCATCTCGGTCGAGGCTCCTACGGTGGACTATCCGCAGGGGTGCCGCTGGCACCACCGCTACCGGATGGACGAAGACAAGTACATCCCCGGGATGACGCAGTTGGTGGACCTCATCCACAGCCACGGCTGCCCCACGTTCATGCAGATGGAGCACGACGGTCCCTGGCAGAACCCGCTGTTCCCCAACCATCCGCCCACGTACGAGGGGCCGCCCATCGGCGCTTCGGCCGTGAACATCCCGCGTCCCAGCGACTTCCATCGCGACCTGATCCGGCCTCTCGAGATCCCCGAGATAGAGGCCATCGTCCGCAAGTACATCGATGCGGCCGAGCGGGCGCAGAAGGCCGGCTTCGACGGGGTGGACCTCAACATGGGCAGCACCCACATCGGGATGAACTTCCTGTCGCCGTGGTGGAACCGGCGAAACGACGAGTACGGGGGCACGCCGCAGAAGCGGGCCAAGTTCGTGCTGGACATCATCAGCGGCATCAAGAAGCGCTGCGGGGACGATTTCCCCGTGGTCGTGTGCATGAACGGCTTCGAGAGCGGCTATCTGCTGGGCGATCCCGATGACAAGGTCTTCAACCACACGCTGGCGCTCGACGCCATGGCCATGGCCATCGA
This sequence comes from uncultured Actinomycetota bacterium, assembly GCA_963822135.1. GTDB lineage: Bacteria > Actinomycetota > Thermoleophilia > RBG-16-64-13 > RBG-16-64-13 > CAIQPS01. Next base: position 381,625 of record CAWGGI010000010.1, read on the forward strand.
CGCCGGAGCCGACGCCCTGATGATCCGCAGCAGCTGGCTGGGTCTGCACGTGCCCGGCTTCCTGCCCGACTATCTGTTCTTCCCCGAGGCCCAGGTGCCGCGGAGCAGCCATGCCCCCCGAGTACTATCCGAACGAACTGGGCAAGGGCGCCATCCGGCAAGATGACCGAGGAGGCCAAGAAGCGCTTCGACGTGCCCATCATCCTCATCGGCTACGTGACCCCCGAACTGGGCGAGCAGATGCTCGAGGAGGGCAAAGCCGATTTCATCGGCATGAACCGGCCGCTGATCGCCGATGCCGACCTTCCCAACAAGCTCAGGGACGGCCATCCCGAAGATATCGCCCTCTGCACCCGCTGCGGCACCTGCCTGGACCAGAGCGAATCCTTCCTGCGCCACTGCCGCATCAACGCCCAGGTAGGTTTCGGACGGTACGGGTTCCCCAAGGCCGACAAGAAGAAGCAGGTCGTGGTCGTGGGAGGCGGCCCGGCGGGCATGGAAGCCGCCCGGGTGGCGGCCCTTCGCGGCCACGACGTGACCCTGGTGGAGAAGAGCTCCCAGCTCGGCGGACTGGTGCCGCTGGCCGCCCTGATAAAAGGCCTCGAGCTGGAGGACCTCCCCGGCCTCGTCGAGTATCTGAAGACCCAGATCACCAAGGCTGGCGTCAAGGTGGAGCTGGGCAGCGAGGCCACGCCCGAGTCGATCCAAGCGATGAATCCCGACGCGGTGATCCTCGCCACCGGGGGAGTGCTCACCTCGCCCGAGTTGGCCGGCAGCAGCAAGGCCAAGCGTAAGGTGGTCACTACCCCGGAGTTGCACAAGCGGGTCAAACCCTTCCTGCGCCGCTTCGGCCCCGGCTTCCTCGGCCGGGCCACCCACTACTACCTGCCCATGGGCAAGAAGGTGATCGTGGTGGGCGCCGGCCTGCACGGCATCGAAGTCGCCGAGTACCTGGCCAAACGCGGTCGCACGGTCACCATCGTCGAGCCCACCGACGTCATCGGCGAGGGCGTCATCGACTTCCGCCTTGGACTCACTATGGACTGGTTCGCCGCGAAGGGTGTGCGCATCATCACGGGAGCGAAGAACATCGTGGTTACCGACAAGGGGCTGGCCTTCGACGACGCGAGCGGTCAGCACGTCGAGCTCGAGGCCGACACCGTCATGCCCACCGCGCCGCTCAAGCCCAACGACAAGCTCTACAAGGCGCTCGAGGGCAAGGTCCCCGAGCTGTACCTCATCGGCGACGGCAAGGAAGCCGGCATGATCGTCCACGCGGTCCGCGCCGGCCACCAGACCGCCAAGACGCTGTGAGGCTACTCACGGGAGAAGAGACGACAGAGTAGTAACCCGTTCATACATCTTGTTTCACCTACAAGGGAGCAGACATGGAGAAGGCGACTTTCGACGATTACATCAGCCGGTTCAACGCGCGTGATCCCGAGTGCGTTTGAGGACTACATCGATCCCAACGCAAGAGTCATCAATGGCACTCTTGAGATCAAGGGCGCTGAGGGCATGAAAGAACACTACCTGAGGATATGGAGGTCATGCTCGGAAGAGCTGCATGTCGAGCGTTTCGTGAGCAACGATGACACTCTCGCCATTCAGATGTGGACACACTTCAGTGTCAAGAAGGACGACGATGATTCGCCGTTCGGTCCGGTGAAAGCCGGCGAAAGCTTTGACTATCACGGAATCATCATGTACCAGCTCGTGAATAACAAGTTCACCGATATCAAGGTGTCGTATCTCAGTTTCAGCCGGACGGACCTCGAGGGAAACACGGTCGAACTCGGAATCCCGCACTGAGCAGTGGTCTTCGCCCGCGCCGCCGAGACCGAAGCGGCGCGGCGAGCTGGGCGAGCCGCTTGACAGGCGGCGGAGGACCTGTAAGAATACGTAGAGCGAGCGCTCTATCGACGCAGTAGGGAGAGGGAACCAGTGGCTATCAAGACAGCACAGCAATACCTCGAGAGCTTGAAAGACGGCCGGGTCGTCTACTTCGACGGCGAACTGGTCCCCGATGTGACCGAGCACCCGGTGTGCAGGATCACCAACGACTGGGTCGCCATGGACTACATCATGAACAACGACCCGCGGTATCAGGACCTGCTCACCGACATCGATGACGACGGCGAGCGGGTGAGCTTCGCTCTGCAGCCTCAGCGCACGCGGGAAGACCTGCTGCGGCTGCGCGAGGTGGTCAAGCTGTGGGCCAGGGTCTGCTTCGGCAAGCCTACCGGCGCCAAGTTCGTGGCCAAGGACGGTCTCAACGCCGTGACCGTGGTCGCTCCCCGCGTGGACGCCAAGTACGGCACCCGCTACGCGGCCAACGTGGAGGCCTACCGCAGGCACCTGCAGAAGAACGATCTCTCGTTCGCCATGGGTCTCACCGACATCAAAGGCGACCGCAGCCTGCGGCCCTCCGAGCAGGTGCAGCACAAGGACTTCTACGTGCGCATCGTGGAAGAGCGGCCCGACGGCATCATCGTGAGCGGGGCCAAGACGCACATCAGCCAGGCCCCGGCCTGCAACGAAGTGCTCATCGCTCCGTGCCGGGCCATGAAGGAAGACGACGCCGCCTACGCCGTCGCCTTCGGTATCAACCTGAACGCTCCGGGCATCACCATGATCTGCGCCCAGCCCGAGATCCACGAGGGCGTCAATCTGTTCGACAACCCCATCTCCGGCGCCGTCTACATCAACGACGCCACCATCGTCTTCGACAAGGTCTTCATCCCCAACGAGCGCATCTTCTTGAAAGGGGAGTGGGAGTTCGCCGGCGAGGTGGCCTACATGTTCGCCAACTTCCACCGCCTCTCCGCCGAGACCTACAAAGCCATGGAATTGGAGCTCTTCACCGGCGCTGCCAGCCTCATGGCCGAGTACAACGGCATCATCAAGAAGCCCCACGTGCGCGAGAAGCTCACCTGGCTGGTCATGTACACCGAGGCTGTGGAGACCCTGGGCCGGGCCGCCGTGGAGCACTGCGTGGGCGAGGAGGGCTCCGACCTGGTCTATCCCAACCCCATGATCGCCAACATCTGCAAGTACTACTTCGCCGACAACTGGCACCAGGCGACCAAGTACATCCAGGACATCGGTGGCGGCATCATCGTGACCGCCCCCTCCTCCAAGGACTACTACAACCCCGCCACCCACGACTTCATGGAGAAGTACTTCGCGGGCAAGGCCGGGGTGCCGACCGAGCACCGGCTGCGCATGGTCAAGCTCATCCGCGACCTCACCTCCTGCTACGAAGACGTGCTCACCATCCACGCCGAAGGGTCGCTCGAGGCCCAGAAGCTGTCCATCGTCCAGCTGGCCGACTGGGGCCGGTACCGGGCCGCGGCCATGCGGGCGGCGCACATCCCCGGCGCCGAGAAGCATCCGGTGTTTGCCGATTTGCCGGCTTTCCCGCCGGAACTGTAGAGGGACCCGACCCGACGGATACATAGAGCAGGCCATCGACGAACGCCGAGGGGGACATCTGGTGGCGTCAGACGGAGACGATGATCAACGCGGCCGCGATGGGCGACGCGCCGGCGGGCAACAGCCCGGCCGGCGCCGCTCCGCGCCACCCGCGCCGCTGGCGCCTGGCGGGAGGCTGCCCGCCTCCTGCGGCCGCGGCGCTGGTACGGGCCGCCGTCGCCGCACGCCAGCCGGCACTCGACGAATGGTGCTCGAAGCAACTGCTCGCGGCGTACGGGGTGCCCGTGCCTGCAGGCGCACTGGTCACGAGCGATGCCGCCGCAGTCGAGGCGGCGGCTCACTTGGGTGCCGGCAGCCGCAGCCGCGTCGCCCTGAAGGCGGTCGGCGCGCACATCCATCACAAGACCGAGCGCGGATTGGTGCTGCTCGGGGTGCCTGCCGATGACCCCGGCGCCGTCGCGGACGCCTACCGGCTGATCGCCGGACGCGCGGGCGATGCCCTGGAGGGAGTCCTGGTCGAGGAGATGGTGGCCGGTGACCGTGAGTTCCTCGTGGGCTTGAAGCGGGACCCGGTCTTCGGTCCTGTTGTCGCATTCGGCCTCGGAGGAGTCCTGACCGAGGCGTTGGGCGATGTCGCGCTCGCTGTCGTCCCCCTTAGCGAGCGCGACATCGCCGAGCTTCCCGACCTGATCCGGGCCACGAAGCTGCTGGGACCGTTTCGGGGGGCGCCTCCGGTCGACCGTGCAGTCGCTGGGAGACATCCTTCGGGCGATCGCGGCGATAGCGGCCGACTTTCCCGAGATCGCCGAGATCGACATCAATCCCCTGCTGGTGGCCGGCGGCCGGCCTGTGGCCGCCGACGCCCTCGTGATCCTATCTGCTGCGCACGGTGCGCCGACGGGATCCAGGCCGTTCCCGCCCGACCTACGGGCGGTGCTGGCTCCGGACTCGGTAGCGATCATCGGTGCAAACGAAGACATCCGCAAATGGGGCGGGTCTGCCCTGCGGAACATCCTCGACGGCGGCTACCAGGGCACCATATACCCGGTGAACCCCAAGGGCGGGGTGTTCTTCGGAGTCCACGCGTACAAGACCCTTGCCGAACTGCCTGAGGCGCCCGATCTGGCCCTGCTTGCCGTCGGCGGCGCTCAGGTGAAAGGCGCGCTCGCGGATTGCGGCAAGCGTGGCGTCAAAGCTGCGGTCGTGCTGACCGCCGGCTTCTCCGAGACCGGGGTCGAAGGCGCGGAGCACGAGCGCGAGATCCTGCAGGTCGCGGTCGATCACGGCATGACCCTCATCGGCCCCAACTGCATGGGCCTGATGTCCAACGAGAAACGGCTGCACGCCACCGGGTTCGTAGCTCTGCATCCGCCCGCGGGCAAGCTCAGCTTCATCTCGCAGTCGGGCAGCATGGGTCCCACCGTCATCAACATGTGCGAGCGGCGTGGCATCGGGATGAACAAGTTCATCAGCGTCGGCAACGAAGCCATGGTGAGCGCGTTCGACGTGCTCGACTATCTGCGCGATGACCCGGGGACCGAGTGCGTGACGCTCTATCTTGAGGGCATCGACGACGGGCGACACTTCATGGAGGCCGCCCGGCAGACCACTTGTCGCAAGCCGGTGGTGGTGCTCCGCGGCGGCCTCACCGACCTGGGCAGCAAGGCAGCGGCCTCGCATACGGGAGCGCTTGCCGGCTCGGCCGCCGTGTTTCAGGCGGCCGCGCGCCAGGCGGGAGTGGTGACCTGTGGCACCACGCAGGACCTGGTGGACCTGGGTGCCTGCCTCGCATATCTGCCGCTACCGAAGGGACGACGTATCGCGGTGATCACCAACGGCGGCGGTCCGGGCGTGCTGGGCGCCGACGAGGTAGCGCTGAACGGACTGGAACTGGCCGAGCTGACGCCCGAGCTGATAGCGGCTCTCGACGCCATCCTGCCCGCGTATTGGAGCAAGCGGAACCCTCTCGACCTGGTGGCAGCCGGACTCGGTGACATCGGCCTGCGAGCTCTCGAGCTCGTTGTCCGCTGCGAGACCGTCGATGCCGTCATGTCTCTCAATTTCCTGGGGATACCCAGCACGGCCGAGACCAGGGAGAAGCTTGCGAACGGAGAGTACGAAGGGTTCACGGCCTGGGAGACTGCGGTACTGCGCACGACCGCCGAACTCATGGAGGAGACCGGAAAGCCGGTGATCCACGTGCCCGACCACCCGGTGCACGGGTCCGTCCCGACGGCAGGTGACCGCTTCGTTCCCGTGGTACTCGCGTCTCCCCGTTCGGCCGCCCAGGCGCTTGCCAAGATGGCGTGGTACGGGGAATACAGGCGGCACGCCGGTGGAGGAAGACCGTGAAGTCAGAGGGTTTGTCGGCTGGTATCCTGGTGTCGGCGGCAGGCACCTTCCGGGGGAAAGGTATCTTCGAGCGGTTCTCCTTGACACCCATGGTTCAAAGGTCTATCGTATCTGCCAATCGCAGCCTGCTCGGAGAGGGTAAGGTAGCGCTCTTCGTGGCTGACGTAGTGAGAAGGTCCTATAGTGACTCGCCGTGCAAGCGATGGTGGATCGAAGAGAGACGGCACGCAAGGGGGGCTCTCTTGAGCGACTGTGAGGCCGCCGTTGACACGGCGCAAGTGACCCCGGTTCCGGGGCTGTGCGGGGAGGCCGGGGTCGATGGATAAGTTGGCTTCAACTCCTTGTCACCGGGATTACGATGGGGTCGGTGTACGCCCTCATCGCCCTGGGGTTCGTGACCATCTATCGATCCTCCCGCATCGTGAACATGGCCCAGGGCAGTTTCGTCATGTTCGGCGGACTCTTCACGTTCAGCATGTTCATGGAGATCGGGATGCCCTACTGGCTGGCGGCCATCATCGGGATCGTCCTGGTGGTGATCGTGGCGATTCTCATGTGGGTGGTCGTGCTCAAGCCGGTCCTCAAGATCTCGCTGGTGTCGATGATCCTCTGTACGGTGGCTCTGAGCCTGCTGTTCGAGAACCTCTCTCTTGTCAAGTACGGCGGCTACACCAAGACGCTGCCGGCTTTCGGCGGAGACAAGACCTTCCAGGTGGGCGGCGTCTACATCAGCGTGCAGAGCTTCTACATCATCGGTATCACGGTAGTCGTGCTGGTCGCCCTCTACTTCCTCAACAACCGCACCACTCTCGGCAAGCGGATGACCGCCACCGCCACCAACCCGATGGCCGCCAGCCTCTCCGGCATCAACGTCGCCCGGATGATCACGGTCTCGTTCATCATCAGTGCCGCGATCGGCGCTATCGGCGGCATAGCCATCTCCAGCTACGTGGGCGGGATCAGCTACGCCTCCGGCGGTATCTACGGGATGATGGGCTTCATCGCTGCGGTTCTCGGAGGCTGGGGTTCCAGCACCGGCGCTGTCGTCGGTGGCCTCGTCCTGGGTATCGCCCAGGCGCTAGCCACTGGTCTCGTCCGGCTGGCTACAAGAACGTCGTGGCCTTCATCATCCTGCTCATCGTGCTCTACTTCAGGCCCCAAGGGCTTCTGGGCACCAACATCCCGGAGGGTGAGGCCTGATGGCGGCCGAAGTGAAGACTCAGGTGCACAGCTCCGAAGCGCCGGCGCGGCGTCTATGGACTGGACCGCGTACTCATGTCGCCACCATCGCTAAGGTCCTGCTGGTCGTCGTCCTGCTGTCTTCCCGATCATCTACAGGTCGGTCTCGATGACAGCTATGCTTCAACGTGATGAGCCAGGCCGGTCTCTACGCCATCATCACGCTGCCGTGGGCCTGGTCCTGGGCCAGGCGGGACAGCTCTCCTTCGGGCACTCGGCCTTCTACGGCATAGGCGCCTACACGTGCGGCCTGCTGAACCTCAAGTTCGGCGTGCCCACCTTCTGGGCCTGGGTAGCCGGCGCTGCAGCGGCCGGTGTGGTGGCGCTCGATCATGGGGCGCCCGGTGCTCAAACTCAAGTACTTCTACCTGGCTCTCGCCACCATGGGCTTGGGTCAGATCTTTCTGGCCATCGTGTTCGAGTGGAAGTGGGGCGGCGCCTCCAACGGTTTCGGCCCGGTCGATCCTCTCAACATCTTCGGGTTCGAATTCGGATCGACCTGCGCAAGTACTACCTCATCTGGGTAGTGGCCATCATCATCCTCCTGTTCCTCTCGCGGTTGCTCAAGTACCGGGTAGGCCGGGCGCTTCGGGGTCTGGCTATCAGCGAGATCGCCTCGTCGACCCTGGGCGTGCGCAACGCCAACTGGAAGCTCCTGGCCTTCGTCTTCAGCGCGGTCTTCTGCGGTATCGCCGGCGGTCTGTTCGCCTTCCTATACGGCGCAGTCTCGCCTCAGAACTTCTCCTTCTCGGCCTCGGTGCTGCCCATCGTCATGATGCTGGTGGGCGGGGACAGGAGCATTTGGGGCAGTGTCATCGGTGCGGTCATCATGACCTGGGTCGTCAACGGCTTCTCGCAGAGCATGCTGCAGTACAACGGCACGGTCTACTCCGTGATCATGATCCTGCTCCTGCTGTTCCTCCCCGCCGGGCTTCTCGGCCTGCGGCCCAAGATGGCCAAGCGTCTGTGGGCCAAGATCAAGAACGAGGAGCTTGAAGAAGCCCCCGTCGAAGCTACGGCCTCCCCTGATGCCGGTGACGCAAACCTCACTCCCGCTGTGGCCACCTCCGTTTCCGGCGCCGCAGGGCCTCAAATCGGCGGACTCCTACGCGAGGACCTTGCCCGCCAGAAAGCCGAGTCGCACTCGGCCGGCCCGCTTCTTCGTGTCCAAGACGTATCCGTGCACTTTGGCGGCCTCAAGGCGGTCAGCGAGGTCTCCATAGAGGTGCAGGAGGGCACCATCACCGCCCTTATCGGTCCCAACGGCGCCGGCAAGACCACCTTGTTCAACGCCGTCAGCCGCCTGCAGGAGCTCACCTCGGGCCGTATCTGGTTCGGCGACACCGAACTCACCAAGCTCGATCCGGCGAGCACCGCCCGCCTGGGTATGGCCCGCACCTTCCAGAATCTACGCATCTTCGTGAACATGAGTGTTCTCGAGAATGTTCTCGTGGGTTGTCACCGGCACGAGAAGTCGGGCTTCTGGTCGGGCGGCTTGGGACTTCCGTCGCAGCGACGTGAAGAGAAGCGCTCCCGTCAGCGCGCGCTGGACGCGCTGGAACTGGTGGGCCTGAAAGAACAGGCGATGCTGCCTGCATCCAGCCTTCCCTATGGCCAGCAACGTCTGGTGGAGATCGCACGGGCCCTGGCGTCCGAGCCTCGCCTCCTGCTCTTGGACGAACCGGCAGCTGGGATGAACGCCAGCGAGCGCGAGTATCTCATCGCTCGGATCTCAGACGATCCGGGATGCGGGAGTCACCGTGCTCCTGGTCGAGCACGACATGGGTCTGGTCATGGACATCTCCGACGAGGTCAACTGCCTCGATTATGGGAAGCTCATAGCCTGCGGCATCCCCGAAAAGATCCAGAAGGACGAGAAGGTGATCGCCGCTTATCTCGGTGTAGACCGGGGCGAGGTGGACCTCTGCGCCACGCGTGATCTGGTCGACGGGGAGAGCTGTCCGTTGCCGGAAGACATGCTGGTGGTGGAGGACCTGGTGACCTCGTACGGCTCCATCGAGGCGCTCCATGGCGTATCACTCGCCGTGCACAAGGGGATGGTGGTCGCCGTCCTCGGAGCGAACGGTGCCGGCAAGAGTACGCTGCTGCATACCATCTCGGGCATTGTCCACCCGAATGACGGCCATATCCGCTTCCAGGGCGTGGACATCACCAAAATGGCGCCCGAGAAGATCGTCACCATGGGAATCTGCCAGGTCCCCGAGGGCCGGCAGCTGTTCCCGAGCCTCACCGTGGAGGACAACTTGGTTGTGGGCGCGACCGGCCGTAAGGATCGCAGCAGTCTGTCCGACGATATCGCCTATGTCTACGAGCTGTTCCCCATCTTGGGCGAGCGGCGCAAACAGGAGGCGGGCACGTTGTCCGGAGGCGAGCAACAGATGCTTGCTATCGGGCGCGCCCTTACCGGGCACCCCACTCTCCTGCTGCTGGACGAGCCTTCGATGGGTCTCGCTCCGCTGGCGGTGGAGCGGATATTCGAGGCTCTGGCCAAACTGAACAAAGAGGGTCTCACCATGCTCATGGTGGAGCAGAACGCCGAGATGGCGCTCTCGCTCGCCCATAACGCGGTCGTGCTCCAGACGGGCAACGTGGCCCTGTCCGGCACGGCCACCCGACTTAGGCAGGATGACCGCGTGCGCGCCAGCTATCTGGGCGGCCAAGGATGATGGCGCGCCGACGGTCGTTTTGGCATAGAGGCAGTAAGGGGCAAGAAGCAGTTAACAAGGAGGAGGCAGTAATGAAGAAAGGGTACTGGATAGCCCTGGGGCTGGTCCTGGTGCTCGCCCTCGGTATCTTTGCCGCGGCATGCGGCGAAGCCGAGGAGACCACCACCACCGCCGGGCCCACCACCACCGCGGCTCCGTCCACCGACACCACAGCGGCTCCGTCCACCGACACCACCGCGGCTCCGTCCACCGACACCACGGTGGCCGCCGGCCCGCTCAAGATCGGGATCTCGATCTCGCTGACCGGTGACAGCGCCGCTCCGTGCGCGCAGATCAAGCAGGGCTTCGACACCGAAGCCAAGTTCATCAATGCCAACGGGGGCATCAACGGCCGTCAGGTCGAGCTGACCTACGTCGACGACCAGTCCAAGATGGATACGGCTGTGGCCTCCATCAAGCAGCTGATCGACCAGGAGATGGACGTCATCATCGGCCCGTTCCCGCAGTGGACGCAGGCTCCTACCCGGCCGCTCACGGAAGAGGCGGGTATCCTGCACATCACCTTCGGCCCGCCGACCCTGGCCGAGCTGAATGAAGACCAGACCAAGTACACGTACTCCTTTGGTCCGGCCACCGGCCCTGACGGCTGCGCCGATGCGTTCCTCAAGGAGATGCTCGCGGACGCCAAGAAGAATGTCCTCGGCATCGGTGACCAGATGGTCATCAGCCAGGAGACTCTGAAGGTCCTCGAAAAGAGTCTGCCGGCCGCCGGCGTCACGTTCACGCTCATGAGCGACAGCTGGGGCCTCGGCGAGACAGACGTCACCCCGATCGCCAACAAGATCGCGGCGAAAGCCAAAGAAGTGAACCCCGACGCGATCATCCTGGCCAGCAACCCCGTGCATGTGAACCCGCTGGCCGCCAAGCTGAGAAGTCTGGGCATCAAGACGCCTATCTACAACCAGGCGTCCGGCTCTCATCCGCTGCCCCTGTTCGCCCCGGCCGGTAACGATCCGGCGAACGTGGCAGGCGACTTCACCTTCGGTCCGGCCATCGTGGATCCGACCAAGATCCCCGACGACTATCCCGCCAAGCAGGACCTCATCGCCTTCGTGGAGCGGTGGCGTGCCGACAACCCGAAAGAGCCGTTTGCCAGCCTGTTCCTCGGCTTCGCCTACGACACCATCCACCTCGCTGAGGCCGCCATCACGACCGCCACTGAGCAGACGGAGGCCGGCTGGGCCGCCGCCATGGAAAAGATCGATTGGTGGGGTGCCCAGGGGCACTATGTCATCACTGACACCGACCACGTCGGCAACCACGGTGGCTTCTTCCAGTGGCAGTACACGGTGGACCAGGGCTTCAAGTTCGTCCGTGACCTCAACAACATGGCTCCCCTGAGCCAGGAAACCATCGACGCGGTGGCTTCGTTCAAGTAACAGCCGCGCTGATCTGACGACTCAGTGATGAGTCCGGGGCGGCTCGCGGGAAACCGCGAGTCGCCCCTTTTTCATGGGTACCGCCGCCGCTACCGCTCGGGTAGTTCGTCTCCCAACGCCGACCAAGGGAGAAGGCCAACGGCAGCGCCGCCAAGTGGAGATCGAGCATGGGATGGTCCACGCGGGCCTCCCACCACACGAAAAGGCTTCCCAGCAGCGCTGTGCCGACCAGCAGGCCTATGATGGCCGGGGATCCCCACCACCGAAGCGTCCAGGATGCCGAGGATCAGGCCGGTCGAGACGGCAGCTAGCACCAGCCACTTGTGGGGATGACCGTCTTGGAGCTGGTCGGCCGAGTCTGGAATCGGGTCCCGCATCGTCTCTCTGTGGTCCGAGTGGTGTGCGGCGGGCGCCTCCACCAGCCTCATCCCGCCGGGTCGAGGATACCTGTTACTATGGGGGAGTACATAATGGATAAACCACATTACCAAAGGAGGGTTGCCATGGCCGATAGATTGAAGGGCAAAGTCGCGGTAGTGACGGGGGCCGGCGGCCTGGGGATCGGACAGGGCTGCGCTCTCATGTTCGCCCGCGAGGGCGCCGACGTGGTGGGCTGCGACATCGATCAGGCCGCTGCCGACGAGACTCTGGCCATCGCGAGAGCGGAAGGTCTCTCCTACGAGAGCTTCATCGCCGATCTCACCGACCCCGAAGCCAGTGATCACCTCATGAAGTTCGCGGTCGACCGCTTCGGCGGGCTCGACATTCTCGTGACGGCGGCGGCGTTCGTGGAGTTCGCCCCCATCGAGGAGTTCGACTACGAGAAGCACTGGAAGCGCACTCTGCAGGGCGAGCTGGATCTGGTCTTCCTGCCCTGCAAGGCGGCCTGGAACCACATGAAGGCGCGGGGGGCGGCTCCATCATCAACTTCGCCTCCGCCAACGCCTACGTGTCGCTGCCCAGTGGGGCTCTGGCCCATTGCGCCACCAAAGGCGGGGTGCTGGCCATGACCCGGCAACTCGCGTCGGAGGGGGCTCCGCACCACATCCGCGCCAACACCATCTCGCCGGCGCTCATCGTCACCTCTCACACCAAGGAGCGGCTCGACCACGAGCCGGGCTTCAAAGAGATGGTGATGAAGTCGATCATGCTGGACCGGCTGGGCACGCCCGAAGACATCGGCTACTGCGCCACGTACCTGGCGTCCGACGAGTCGGGCTGGGTGACCGGGGCGGACATCCGGGTCGACGGCGGCGCCACCGCGTTCTAACGGCGGTCAGAAGCAGGCCGCAGTCGTAAGCAGGCTTGAGTACGGGAGGCATGATGGACATCCCCAGAATGGAGCTGAAGTCTGAGTTCCTCTACCGCGCCCATGTCGACGTGGAGGGCTTCTACGAGGTGGGCGAGACGTTTCGTGGCCGGCGCACCATCGTGCGCGTGAAGGGTGGCTGGTTCGAGGGGCCCCGCCTCAAAGGCGAGATCCTCCCCGGGACCGGCGACTGGTTCATCGTCCGGCCCGGCGGCGTGGCCGAGGGTGACGTTCGCGACGCCTATCGGACCGACGACGGTCACGTGATCTACGTGAGCTATCGGGGCATCATCGCCGCTGCGCCCGAGGTCTGGGAACGGCTCGGCCGGGGCGAAGACCTGCCCTACACCGAGTACTACGCCCGCATGCAGCCCATGTACGAGACGGCGACGGACAGCCCGTACGCCTGGCTCAACAACATCCTCGCCGTCAGTGTCGGCAAGCAGGAGGCCATGGGTATCACGTACGACGTCTACCAGATCCTGTAGACCGGCGCCGGGAGCGGCGCAGGCAAGGCGCGAAAGGAGGAGCGGTGCTCAAGTTCATGCTGGCGGCGAGGCGCAGACCGGACACGCCCCAAGAGCGGTACTTCTACGAATGGGGCATCATCCATGTGTCGCTGATGCTGCAGACGCCCTCGGTGATGGACAGTTTCCGCCGCTACGTGCAGCACTACTCCATCAGTGGCGTCACCGACGACATGCTCATCTATCCCCTGTCGCCCATGGCCTGGGACAACATGGCCGACCATGTGGTCGACGACTACGAGGCCATCGGTCTGCCGTTCAAGGACCAGGACTACCCCAATCGCATGCAGCCCCACAAGTTCGGTGACGACGCCTTCGCCGTGGAGCTGCTCGACTGGGAGACGCTCTACGAGGAACCGGGCTTCTACGCGGGCGGGGTCAAGCTGATCCACTGGCTGCGCAAGCGGCCCGAGCTGTCCCACGAGGAGTTCAACGCCATGTGGCGCGACCATGGGACGAAGATGCTGGAGGCCGTCCCAGCCGGGCTGGTTCGCAAGCTGGTGATCGACAAGCACGTGCCCATGGATCCGGCGGTCTTCAAAGGCACGCTCTTCCAATTCGGCAACGTGGGTCGTTACGCCGGCGTGGAGGAGATCTGGTTCCGCAGCCTCGACGACCTGTCCGTCCTACGCAAGCGACCCCGCTCTCCATCGGGTGCTGCGCGAAAGCTATGACGGGTTCGTCGACCCGGACGACACTTTCGCGATGGTCACCACCGAGCGTGTGGTCTACGACTTCATCACGCCCGGGCACATCTCGCCCAAAGCGTCGGTGCTGATCCCGGGGACCCTGGAGCATCAGGTCGACAAGCAGGGCTACAACGGTTGGAACGTCCCCGGCTGGGACAAGGACCTGTACACGTAGCGGAGGCCGGACGGTTCGGCCGGCGCGGACCCGGTGGCCGGCGCGGACCCGGTGGCCGGCGCAGACCCGGTGGCCGGCGCGAACCTCGTGACGGTCCGCTAACCTGCGGGGCGGGAGATATGCGCCTCCGCCAGGGCTCTGTCGATCAAACCCTCCACCAGCGCGATGTGTTCGACCATCCTGGCGGAAGCGGTCTCGGGATCCTGGTTCCGTATGGCGTCGATGATGGCCTGGTGACTCTCGTTGACCTGGAGGGGCCGTTCCTCCAAGCGATCGAGGTCTATGGGGACGAACAGCTCGCCTCGGGCCGACATCATGGCCCGTTCCAGCCGGGGACTACGCGCCGCCTGAGCGATGGCCCTGTGGATGTCCATGTCGGTGCGGAACAGCGATGACCAGTCCTGCGGCTGCCGTTCCCCTGCCGCTCCTCTCTCCATGGCCTGGAGATCCTCGTCGGTACGCCGCATCGCGGCAAGAGCGGCGAGCTTCGACTCGACCGTCGTCCGGAATTCGAAGATATCGTTCAATTCGCCAGCGTGCTCCTGCATCCACTGAGTCCAGCAGCGGGAGAGGGAGGCGGCGTCGGCCACGCGCGAACCGCCGCGCGATCCGCGGGTGGTGACGATGTAGCCGGTACTCTCGAGGGCTTTGAGGGCCAGACGGAGGGTCATGCGCGAGATCCCCAGCCGGGCACCGAGGTCACGCTCAGGTGGAAGCTTGTCATCGGGCCCCAATTCTGCCGAAAAGATCAGGGCCCGCAGAAAGCGAACGGCGCTATCGCTGGCCGTCTCGGTCTCGAGGGCGATATCAGGTTGCGCCGCAGCTCGGTTCTCCATACGCGCACCCCGCTGCTCACTGGTTTGGCATATAGTGATACCACTATACCAAAGTGCCCTGCCTTGACAAGATGGTTCAAACATCTACTATATAGACCAACGACACGACTGCCACGGCGCGGCTCTGTTCCCAGGAACGGTCGCGCCTTCCTCAGCCCGTAGGACCCGAAAGAAGAGGTGACCAGAACATGGCCGCAAAGGGGCGTTCGCCAAGAACATCGAAGTCGCTCGCGTACCACGATCTGGAGGGCGGCCTGGTTTCCAGATGGCCATGCAGGAGGTGGCGGCCGGTTCTATCTTTACGCCGCCACTTCGAGCACTCCGGCTGGGCGATCCTCGATGTGACCGACCCGGCCAAACCAGAATACCTCAAGTTCGTCCCCGGCCCGGACGCTCACAGGTCAGGGCACGCCCAAGATCCAGGTGGCGGGCGGCCTCATGATAACCGCGCTCGGCGGGCACGCTGCCGTTCCTTCACGCCACCGAGTGGGGCGACCCCTACGAGCAGGGAGTCTATCATCTGGGACGTCAAGGACCCGGTGAACCCCAAGCAGCTGTCGGAGTGGCACTGCGGCGGGATCGGCGGGGTGCACCGCTTCTTCTACAATGGCGGCCGCTACTGCCACCTGAGCGCGACGTACGACGGCTTCAGCGGCTACATCTACGTGATCCTCGACCTGGTCGACCCGAAGCAACCCGGTGGAGGCCGGCAAGTGGTGGACTCCCGACCAGTTGATGGCCGGCACCAGACTCCCAAGGCGCGCCCGCCGCGGCGACGAGCAACTGGCCATGCTGGACGGGCCATGATGCACGGTCCGGCGTATCCCAAGGGCGAGTACTGGCTACGTGAGCTATGGCGGCGCCGGCATGGTCGTGCTCGACATGTCCGACATGAAGGTGCCGCAACTCATCGGTCAGCTGCGCATCATCCGCCCTTGCCGGCAAGCTGGCGGGCGCGCGCTGCCACACCGTGCTGCCCCTCTCCAAGCGGACTACGCGGTCATCACCAGCGAGGGCGAGCGCTTCCACGTCTGAGCAACGAGGAGGTCGTCAAGAGTCGGCAGCGCAGCCGGCTCAACATCCTGGGGATGGTGGACATCTCCGATCCCGACGGACCCCACCCTCGTCTCCGTCTTCCCCTATCCGGAAGTGCCCGCAGGCTAGCCTTACAAGAACTTCAACGAGATCCCCGGCTGTGGGTGTCGGGCCGTTCGGCCCGCACAACATCCACGAGCCCCACTACGATCCGGCTGCTCGAAGACCGCAACGACCGCATCTACTGCGCTACTTCCACGCGGGTCTGCGGGTCTACGACATCAGCGACCCCTTCGTTCCCAAAGAGATCGCCTACTTCATACCGCCGGACCCGGCGAAGTGGGCCTTCAACAACGCAGACCGGCGATGCCTTCCCCGGTCCGCGCATGGGCACGACCGAGGACGTCGTTGGTGGACAGGCGGGGCAACATCTTCGTCGACACCAGCACGCGAGGGCTGTACGTGCTGCGCTGCACGGTATGACGGCGCCGGGCAGACCCCGCGGCGAAGCCTTGGAGGTCGGCGAGCAGCACCTTGCGCCTAAAGGTTCAAGGAGTACCATTAGACATATACACGACGAGCGATAGGGGAGAGACCGTGGCAAGCGACATCATCAAGGCCGCCTTGGCCGCCGGTAGGACGGCGCTTGACGAGCGGGAGGCCAAGAGCCTCTTCGCCGCCTACGGGATACCCGTGCCCCAGGGGGAGCTGGTGACGAGCGAGGCCGAGGCCGTCGCGGCAGCCGCCCGCATCGGCGGTCGGGTGGTCATGAAGGGCGTGGCTTCCGAGATCCATCACAAGACCGAGGCGGGTCTGGTGGTGCTCGGCGTGGATGCCGACGACGCCGACGCGGTGGGCCGGACCTATCGCCTGTTGGAAGAGCGGGCGGCCGGGGCTTTGGAAGCGGTGCTGGTCGAGCAGATGATCGCCGGTAACCGCGAGTTCATGGTGGGCATGAAACGGGACCACGCCTTCGGACCGGTGGTGGCCTTCGGCCTGGGTGGGGTGCTCACCGAAGCGCTGGGCGACGTGGCGCTGGCCGTCGCTCCGCTCGATGATCATGACGCTGAGGGGCTGCCCGCCCTGATCAAGGCGAAGCGCCTGCTCGGCTCCTTCCGCGGGTATCCGCCGGTGGACCGGGCAGCGCTCTCCAGGATCCTTCAGGCGGTTGGGCAGATGGCCCTCGACCATCCCGAGATCGCCGAGATCGACGTCAACCCGCTGATGGTGGAGGGCGACCGGCCGGTGGCGGCGGACGCCCTCGTCATCCTTTCCGGCCCATCTGCTTCGGAGCCGGAGCGGAGTCGGTTCATCCCCAACATCAAGGCCCTGGTGGCGCCCCGTTCGATGGCGGTGGTGGGCGCCTCCGGTGACGTGAACAAGTGGGGTGGGTCGGCAGTACGCTCCATCATCGACGGCGGCTACACCGGCACCGTCTACCCGGTCAATCCCAAGGGCGGGGAGTTCTTCGGGCTGAAGGCCTACCCGAGCCTGGAGGAACTGCCCGAGGCTCCCGACCTGGCCCTGCTGGCGGTGGGCGGTCACCAGATCGCCCCCATGCTCGAGCAGTGCGGGCGCAAGGGCATCCCCGCCGCCATCGCCATCGCGGCAGGCTTCTCGCGAGACCGGCGAGAGCGGGGCCGAGGCCGAGCGGGAGATCGCCCGGATCGCCACCGAGAACGGCGTCACGCTCATGGGCCCCAACTGCATGGGGATGATCTCCAACGAGGTCGGTCTGCATGCGGTGGGGTTCGTCAGGTCTTCATCCGTCCAAGGGCACGCTGAGCTTCGTCTCCCAATCGGGCAACATGGGGACACCAGACCACAGCTGCCTGTCAGCGGCGGGGCATCGGCATCGACAAGATCGCTGAGCGTGGGAAACGAGGCCCAGATCGGCGCGATCGACATCCTCGACTACCTTCGGGACGATCCGAACACCACGTGCGTCATGATGTACATGGAAGGCATCGACGACGGGCGGCGCTTCCTGGAGGTGGCCCGCCGCACGACGGCGGTCAAGCCGGTCGTGGTGCTGCGTGCGGGGCTGACGGAGTACGGCAGCAGAGCGGCGGCCTCGCACACGGGCGCGATGGCCGGCATCGCGGCCGTCTGGGAGGCGGCGGCACGGCAGTCCGGGGTGGTCACCTGCACCAGCACGCAAGAGGTGGTCGACCTCGGCACCTGCCTGGCCTACATACCCGGTGCCCAAGGGGCGGCGGGTGGCCGTGGTGACCAACGGCGGGGGCGCCGGTGTGATGACCGCCGACGAGGTGGCCCGGCACGGGTCTGCAGCTGGCGGAGTTCCCACCCGAGCTCTACGCGGCGCTGGACGCGCTCCTGCCGCCATTCTGGAGCAAGCACAACCCCCTGGACATGGTCGCCTCTGCGGGCGGCGACGTCGGGCCTCGAGTGCTCCGGCTGGTGGCCGAGTGCGACGCGGTCGACGCCGTCGTCGTGCTCTCCTGCCTGGGCGTGCCCAACAGCGGCAGCGACGAGCGGGCAGTCGGCGCCACCGGGGAGTTCCTCGAGCTGAGCCCGTGGGAGGCCGCCTTCCTGGAACTGGCCGCCGACCTCATGGAGACCACGGGCAAGCCCATCATCAACGTACCCGACCTCCCCATCCAGAAGTCGGTGTTCGACGTCGGCCGGCGCTACAAGCCGATCGTTCTCGGGACCCCGCAGGCGGCCGTGCGGGCGCTCGATCGGATGGAGTGGTATGGTGCCTACCGGCGCGCGCGCGGAGCATGAGCGCCGCGCCCGACGTGACGAAAGCGGACCGTGCTGAACGGGCCGTTGGACCGAATGAATCCCTGTGCAAGGTGGAGGAGATATGGCAGTCAATGTAGAGACAGAACACGCGGTCGAGATCCTATCGGGCAACGAGGCGATAGCCCGCGGCGCTTGGGAAGCCGGCGTCAGGCTGGCCGCAGCCTATCCGGGCACGCCGAGCACCGAGATCCTGGAGGAGCTGGCCAGTACAAGGAGATCTACTCCGAGTGGTCGCCCAACGAGAAGGTGGCCATGGAAGTGGGCATCGGCGCCTCGATGGCCGGCGGCCGGGCGCTCGTGTGCATGAAGCACGTGGGTCTCAACGTGGCGGCCGACCCCTTCTTCTCCTCGTCCTACATCGGTCTGGAAGCGGGCATCGTGGTGGTCTCGGCCGACGACCCGGGAATGCACAGCTCCCAGGACGAGCAGGACAACCGCAACTATGCCAAGTTCGCCCGGGTGCCCCTGCTGGAGCCCTCCGACAGCGGCGAGGCCAAGGACTTCATGGTCGGGGCCTACGAACTCTCCGAGCGCTTCGACACCCCGGTGCTCTTCCGCACCACCACGCGGACGTCACACTCCAAGAGCCTGGTCACCTTCGGCGAGCGCACTGCGACCCAAGCCGGTGGTCAAGCTCAAGCGCAACTGGACCAAGTACACCATGATGCCGGCCAACGCCATCGCCCGGCACGTCGTGGTCGAGCAGCGGGTGCTCGACCTGGCGGAGTACGCAGAGGATTGTCCGTTCAACCGCATCGAGATGGGCGACACCAAGGTCGGGCATCATCACCTCGGGCTCGGCGTACGGTTACACCCGGGAGGCTCTCCCGGACGCGAGCTATCCTCAAGATGGGCATGACCTATCCCCTGCCCAAGAAGATGATCGCCGACTTCCGCGCCGGGTGGAGAAGCTGTACATCGTCGAGGAACTCGATCCCGTTCCTCGAAGACGCCATCCGGCTCATGGGCATCGAGATCGACGGAGGCAAGGAGCTCAACACCCTCCTGGGCGAGATCAGTCCCAAGTCGGTGGCCGAGTCGCTGGCCAGGGCCGGCGTGCCCGGCGTCACTCCCGATCTGCTGGTGGACGTGCGCGACGCAGCCGAGGGCCTTCCCAGCCGGCCGCCGACGCTGTGCCCCGGGTGCTCGCATCGCGGCGTCTTCACGGTGCTCAAGAAGCTGCGCGTGTTCGTGAGCGGCGACATCGGCTGCTACACCCTGGGGGCGCTGCGAACCGTTCAACTCGGTGCACTGCCAGCACCTGCATGGGGGCCAGCATCAGCATGGCCCACGGTATGAGCAAGGTGCAGGCGGAACCCGAGGCACCTGCCGCAGGGGCTCGGCCGGACTACCGCAACAAAGTGGTGGGCATCATCGGCGACAGCACCTTCTATCACTCCGGGATCACCTCCCTGATGGACGTGGCCTACAACAAGCGGCAAGACGCTCAGCATCATCGTCGACAACTCGACCACCGCCATGACCGGCGGCCAGGAGAACCCCGGAACCGGCAAGACCCTGCTGGGCGAGCCCTCCCAGTCGGTGGACCTGGAAGCCCTGGTCCGGGCGCTCGGGATCAAGCGGGTCGACAACCATCGACGATCCCTACGACCTCGAACTGGTCGAGCGGGTGCTTCGCGAAGAGCTGGCTGCCGAGGAGGCCTCGGTGGTCATCGCCAAGTACCCGTGCGTCCTCCAGTTCAAGATCAGGCGGCCCATCTATCAGGTGGACGCCGAGCTCTGCATCGGCTGCAAGCGCTGCCTGCAGGCGGGCTGCATGGCGCTCAACCTGGTCGTGGACGCCCAACGGCGACCGCAAAGTGGAGATCGACCCGGCGCAGTGCAACGGCTGCGGCGTCTGCGCCCAGCTGTGCAAAGAGGATGCCATCGCCCGACCGGCGCCGGCTGAAGGAGGGAAGGCCTGATGACCGCTCGTCCCACCATCAACATGCTGCTCTCCGGCGTGGGCGGCCAGGGAGTCGTCCTGGCCAGCTTCGTGCTCAGCCACGTGGCCATCGAGGAAGGCTACGACGTCAAGCAGAGCGAAGTGCACGGCATGAGCCAGCGGGGCGGCAGCGTGACCAGCCACTTCCGCTTCGGTGACAAGGTCTGGGCTCCGCTGGTGTCGCCCGGTTCCGCCGACATCCTCATGGCCTTCGAGTCGCTCGAGGCGCTCAGGTACGTCCACTGGCTCAAGCCCGGCGGCCTGCTGGTCTACAACTCCCAGAAGATCAATCCCAGCCCGGTCGCGGCCGGTCTGGCGACCTATCCGGAAGAGATCGACGCCAAGATCACCGCCGCCTGGCCGCGGGTACAGTGCGTCAAGGCCAACGAGCTCGCCATCCAGGCGGGCACCGTCAAATCGGCCAACGTGGTGATGCTGGGCGCAGTGTCGCCCGCTCTGCCCTTCAAGGCCGAGACCTGGGAAGCGGTCATCCGCAAGGCGGTCCCGCCCAAGAGCATCGACGTCAACCTGGAAGCATTCCGTCTAGGAGTGGCGACCGCCGCGGCGCCGGCCGCCTCGTGCGCGACAAGCGGGGCTTGACCCGTGCCGGATGACCGGCCGGGCATAAGGCGCGACCGCCCCTCGGCGTCGCACCGCCGGCGCGCGTCCTCCTCGACCTGACCGGCATGACATGAGCTTCACTCACAGCCCGCGCTACAGGTGGGTCGTGCTGGCCATGGGCTTTCTGGCCGTCTTCGGCGCGCTCGGCTTCGGACGGTTCGGCTACAGCGCGATCCTCCCCTCCATGCAGGAGAGCCTCGGCATCAGCAGTGCTGCGGCCGGCTCGCTGGCTTCGTGGAATCTGGGGGGCTACGTCATCATGGCGGCCGTCGGAGGGCTGTTGGCCTCCCGCTTCGGTTCGCGGCAAGGTGGTGGCGGCAGGCTCCATCACGGCGGCCGTAGGCATGCTGCTGACCGGATTGGCCACCGGGCTGGTCTCGGCCTCTGCGGCTCGGCTCTTGACCGGTCTGGGCAGCGGTTGCGTGCTGGTGCCCTCGGTGGCCCTCATGTCGGCGTGGTTCGATGTGCGGCGCCGGGGTATGGCCTCCGGCATCGTCACGTCCGGCTCTTCTCTGGCCCTCGTCATCACCGGCCCGCTCGTGCCCGCCATCATCGCCGCCGGGGGCCTGGAGGGGTGGAGATCCGCCTGGTACTTCTTCGCAGGACTCACCTTCTTGGTCGGCGTCCTCACCCTGGTCTTCCAGCGTGACCGTCCCTATTCCGCGGTTGCCAAGACGCGACCCGGCCGCGGGTCGAAGTCCCGTTTGGACCTGGGCAGCGTTGTCCGCTCCCGGTATGCCTGGCACCTGGGCTTCGTGTACCTGATGTTCGGCTTTGCGTACATGGTCTACTTCACCTTCTTCCAGAAGCGACTCACCGCGGATCTCGGGTTCAGCAGCAGCGCCGCCGGCCGGCTCTTTCTGGTGGTCGGTGTGGTGAGCCTGGTATGCGGCGTGCTCTGGGGAGTGGTCTCCGACCGCATCGGTCGGGGAAGGGCCATCGCCGCCATGTGCTTCCTGCAGGCGGTCGCGGCCGTTCTCTTCGCCTGGTGGCCGGCAACTCCCGGGCTTGTCCTGTCGGCGATCCTCTTCGGGTTGACCTCCCTGGCAGTCCCCGGCATCGTCGGAGCCGGCTGCGGCGACCAGTTCGGTCCGGTGCTGGCCTCGGCGTCCCTCGGGTTCGTCACCATCTTCCTCGGTATCGGCCAGGTCCTGGGCCCGTACCTAGGCGGGAGGCTCGCGGACACGTACGGCACGCTCGACTATTCTTATCTCATGGCCGCGGGGGTGTTCTTCCTGGGGGCCGTTCTCGCGGCGCTGCTGAGAGAGACCGGGTGGAAGACCGCGATCGGCGCCCGGCAGGTGGCATTCAGGTCCTCAGGAGAGGCAAAGGCCGGGGAGACGCAACCGGCAGAAGGGGTGTGACGTGAACAGTGGCGAGGTGCTTGGCGCGTCCAGCGCCGTGTCCGGTCTCCGCCCGGATCACGCGGGCATAAGCGTGGCCGATCTGGAGGCGTCTATCGCCTGGTACTGCGAAATGCTCGGCTTTTCCGTCGATCGTGTCGTCGACGTTCCCGGGGATGCCGGCCGTGTGGCGCTGATCCGGCACGGTGACTTCATCCTCGAGCTCTTCGCCATCCCGGGGGCGGCTCCCCTTCCCGAAGAGCGCCGGCACCCGTCCACCGACCTGCGCACGCACGGCATCAAACATGTCGCGTACGCCATCGGCGACATCCGCGCCCTCATGGACGAGCTCAAGACGAAGGGCGTAGATGTCGTGTGGGACGTGGTGATGCACGATCACACCCTGTGCGCGTTCGTGCGCGATAACTCAGGCAATCTCGTCGAGTTCGTAGAGCGGTAGTCGCGCCGCAGACCGACACGGCCGAGGGACCCGAGTCACCTCCTGGTATACTCATACCAGTTTCCGAATACCCAGCGAGCATGCGCAGATCCCCACGCGGACGCTTGGGAGCCGAGGTGCAGCTACAGCAAATCCAGAAGATCGCGATATTCGGAGCGGGGACCATGGGGCCGGGTCTGGCCCAGGTGTTCGCCACGGCGGGTTACCAGGTCGCCCTCCACTCGCGGACCGCCGAGACCCTCGACAGGGCGATGGCGATCATCCGCACGAACCTGGCGACGTTCGTCGATCGCGGTCTCGTCGAGGAGGCTGCTGTCCCGGTCATCGCAGAGCGGATCGTGCCCACCCGCTCGCTCGAGGAGGCGGCGAGTGACGCCGGTCTCGTCGTGGAGACCATCGTGGAGAACCGCGAGGCGAAGCAGGCTCTGTGCGAACGCCTCGATGAGGTATGCGCCGAGGATGCCATCCTCACGAGCGACACCTCCTACCTGAACATCTTCGAGATCATGCCCGCGCGAAGGCTGCCGCGGACGATCATCGCCCACTGGTTCGCCCCGCCGCACATCGTCCCGCTGGTGGAGGTGGTCAGAGGCCCAGAGACGACGCAGGAGACGGTGGACGTCGTCGTGGGGCTCATCGAGCGGGTGGGGCATATCCCCTCGGTCATGGAGAAGTTCGTCCCCGGCTTCTGCATCAACCGGTTGCTGCGCGCTATCGGTCGGGAGGTGTTCTTTCTGCTGGACAACGGCTACATGACGGCCGAGCAACTGGATGTGGCGGTCAAGGCGAGTATCATCCCACGGGCGATGGTGTTGGGCTTTGTCCAGAGGTATGACTTCACCGGGCTGGATCTAGCCTACGCCAACCTCAAGAACGAGGCCTTCATCGAGGCGCCGGTGGACAACGACCCCCGCAGTCTGGCGGAGCGGGTCGAGGCCGGAGAACTGGGCGTGAAGACCGGCAAGGGCTTCTTCGACTATCACGGGCGCTCCCTCCAGCAGGTGCTCCATGAGCGCGACAGCGCGATGCTCGACGTGTTCGGTGACATGAGAGATCTGATCCACAAGCGGATATAGACCAGGGAGGACAAGCATGGACATGCCGGCGAAACCAAAGGTGGAAGACCTCGACGACCTCTTCTCGCTCAAGGGCAAGAACGCTGTGGTCGTGGGCGGTGCCGGGGGCATCGGCCGGGGGCTCGCCGGGGGCCTGGTGAGGTACGGCGCCCAGGTGGCTATCGCCGACATCAACCTGACTGGTCTCGAAAGCGCAGTGGCCGACCTGCAGGAGTTCACGGGACAGACGGTCAAGGCCTACCGGGTCGATACGGGTCAGGAGAGCAGCGTCGAGGAACTGGTGGCCAGCGCGGTGGCCGATATGGGATCGGTGAACATCCTCATCAACGCCCAGGGCTTCAATGTCAAGGCGCCTGCCACCGAGTTCCCTGTCGCGGATTGGGACAAGCTCTTCGCCGTCAACGTGCGGGGAGTGATGCTCTGCTGCAAGCACTTCGCCGCCCACATGGCGGCGCAGGGCGGGGGCAAGATCATCAACCTGTCGTCCATCCGCGGGGCCCGGGCCGCGCTGGGCGGCAACCTGGCCTACTGCGCCAGCAAGGGTGCCATCGATATGATGACCAAGCAACTGGCGGTCGAGCTGGCCTCCAAGAGGGTGCTGGTCAACGCCATCGCGCCGATCATCACCATCACCCCGATGACCGAGGAACGAGTCAAACGGGAAGCCGACCGCTACGAGAAGATGCTCGTGAACGTGCCCATGGGCCGCATGGGAACCGTCCAAGATCTGATCGGGCCGGCGATCTTCCTCGCCTCGGCTGCTTCGAACTTCGTCACGGGGACCATCCTGTATCCCGACGGCGGGACCATGGCCTTCGTGTAGCCGCTCTCCGCGGGTCGAACGCCAAGCCCTAGACACAGAGGCGGCCGGGGGTACCCCCGGCCGCCTCTGCTTTGGCGTCACTGATGGCGCGCGGGGCTACGAGATACCGAGCGCAGCCAGGGTCTCCTTCTTCGGCGCTCCCGTCTCCTTGTCCCAACCCATCGCCTCGAAATACCCCTGCTGCAGCATCTCGAAGTCCGGAGGCGTGTTTCCCGCGGCGGGCCCTGCTGCCAGAGGGTTCAGGAAGCGCTTCGGCAGCCGGAAGGTGCGCATGTCCACGCCCTCCCTCACGTTGAAGGCCTGGCGCAGCGTGTTGATGCGCTTGCCCGCCGCCAGGCCCTCCGCCCAATCGATGTCCCACCCGGTGACCGGAGCGATGAGCTCGACCACAGGCGGCGCATAGAACTGAGCGTAGAGGCCGCAGAGGCCGGCGGAACTGAGAAGTTGATAGAAGGCGGCTCCCCGGGAATAGAGCTCGCCCTTCCTGTCCCAATCGCCGAAGACCTCGCTGGAATCGGACGTGAGCAGCGGGTCGGAGCCCAGTTTTCCACCGCCTTCGAGCACGCCCATGCCCTGCGAGCCCATGTGGTTGGCAGGCTGGGCATCGGCGATGAAGTGGGTGCCCATGCTCGGGGCGAGGCGCGGGTCGTGGAACGGGATCGCCCGCCCGGCCACGTGCATGGCGAACTCCTCGCTGCCCTTGCCGATCGTTTCAGCCGCGAACTTGGAGCCGTCCGCCAGCACTGCGCCGAAGCCCTCGCGTGCGCAGATCTGCCGGGTCAGCTCCACGAGAGCCATGGGATCGCCCCATCTCAGTTCTAGGCCGCCCGTGTCGTCCTTGCCGATGAGGCCGTTCTCGTAGCACTCCATCGCGAAGGCCACCGTGGCTCCCACGCCCATGGTGTCGGCGCCGTACCGGTTGCAGAGTTCGTTGGCCTTGACCACCGCCTCCACCGTGTCGTTCCGACAGTTGGGGCCAAGAGCGGCCAGCGTCTCGTACTCGGGGCGGTGCACCTCTCCATCAGTGGCGTAGGGGCCCTCCGAGATCTCGATGAGCGCTCCGCAGCGTACCGGGCAGGTGTGGCAGCCGTAGGACTTGAGTTTGTACACATCCATGTTCGCGGCGTCGAGGTTGCCGCTGGTGGGCAGCGCGTCCAGGCCGGTGGTGTTCCAGTTGTCCACCGGGCAGTCACCGATCTTGACCAGGAAGCTGGTGGCTCCGCCCGTGCCCGCTTGAGTGAGGCCCTTGTGGAAGGGGCTGTCTTTGAGCTCCTGGCCGTAGCGTTTCTGGATGGCCTTGAGGCCCTCCTTGTCGGCCACGCCGATACGCGATCCCTTGGCGCCCCGGACCGCGATCGCCTTGAGCTTCTTGGAGCCCATGACCGCGCCTACTCCCGAACGTGCAGCGATGCGGCCCTTCTCGTTGACGATCCCGGCGAGCAGGGACAGGCGTTCGCCGGCCGGCCCGATGCAGGTGACCGTCCAGGTGTCCGGCTCGCCCAGCTTGGCCTTGACGGCATCTTCGGTGTCGTAGGTGTCCATGCCCCAGATGTCGTCGGCCGGGACGATGCTGGCCTGGCCCTTGTCGATCACGATGCAGACGGGTCCGGCCGCCGCTCCGGTCACGAACAGCCCGTCGTAGCCCGCGAACTTGAGCATCGGTCCCCACGTTCCTCCGGAGTTGGAGTCCGCCCAGGCGCCGGTGAGCGGCGACTTGCAGGCCACCGTATAGCGACCGCCGCCATAGACGCCGGTACCCGTGAGCGGCCCCGTGGCGAAGGCGAGCAGGTTGTCCGGGCCCAACGGGTCGATGCCCCGCTCGGTCTTCTCCGCGATGATCGCCGCCGCCAGACCGGCGCCGCCGATCCACCTGCGGTAGAAGGCCTCGTCCCGTGTCTCAACCGTGATAGCCCCGGTGGTCAAGTCCACGAACAGCAGTTTTCCCACATATCCGTTGTCAGCCATCGATGTTCCCCCCAGGTGTTGCTTTGGATTGTTCGGCGGTCAGTCGCGCCGCGAATAGCCGAGGAATGCAGAGAGAGAATCGGCCGCCGCTTTGACCGCCTCCGCATAGCGGGGACGCTCGGCCGGGCCGAAGCGGCCTGTGGGTACCACAAGAGAGAGCCCGGCGATCACCTTGCCCAGTTGGTCGCGGACGGGAGCCGCCACGGCGCAGGTGCCCACGTTTCGCTCTTCGATGTCGAAGGCCACGCCCTCGCGGGCGACCCCGTCGAGTTCCAGGGCCAGAGCCTCCGGATCGGTGATGGTATTAGGGGTGATCTGAGGATGCGGTTGCGCCAGTATCGCCGCCCGCTCGCTGCCGGTCTTGAAGGCGGCGAAGACCTTGCCGTTGGCGTTGGCAGTGTCCCCGATGATGCGGCCCACGGCGACCTCCCGCCTGAAGGGACGAGGAGTGTCGACCAGGTCGACGCTCACGGCCACCCCATCGACCTCCACGGCCAGGGTGGCCGACTCGCCCGTCTTCTCGGTGAGCTCGCGCAGATAGGGCTTGGCGATGTCCACCAGCTCCGCGTAACCTTCCGATAAGTAGGTGGCTGCAAGCAGCGCGGGGCCCAGATGGTAGCGGTTGGTGACCGAGTCACGGATGAGGTAGCGGGCGGCCTCCATGGTCCGGATCATCCGGTAGGCCGTCATGCGCGGCAGCCCGGCCCGCTCGGCTATCTCGTCGAGGGTCCACTCGCGGTTCTCGGCGTCGAAGAGGCCGAGAACGGTCAGCCCCTTGGCAAGTGCTCTCACGAGAAAGGCGCCCTCTACGGAGCCCGCCTGCCCTTCTCCCTGTTCGTCTTTCGTCCGAGGTCTTGCCATCGAGACGACCTCCACAATACCCATGC
This sequence comes from uncultured Actinomycetota bacterium, assembly GCA_963822135.1. GTDB lineage: Bacteria > Actinomycetota > Thermoleophilia > RBG-16-64-13 > RBG-16-64-13 > CAIQPS01. The sequence goes on from CAWGGI010000010.1 coordinate 409,237, forward strand.
TGGCAGGGAGTGACCCCTCCCTCGTCGCTGATGGTAGCATGAAGAGTGATATCGGTATACCGGAAATAGCGTAGTGCGGAACCATGCGCACGACGAATGACGTGTCCGTGGTATTCCATTCCGCGTTATCTCGATATTACTGGCTGTACATGTGCTATCGTGGTATGACTTCCAGAACGGCCTTTTGACTGCGGGGAGGGGCCCATGACGAGATGGGGAATGGTCATCGATCTGGCGAAGTGCATGCGGTGCCACGCCTGCGTGGCGGCCTGTAGGATCGAGCACTTCCTGCCACTTAGAGTGACCTGGCCAAGGCTGATCGCTCTCGAGGTGGACGAGGGCTATCGAGTGGACGTCTCCACCTATCCTGTCCGCTGCAATCAGTGCAAAGACGCGCCGTGCGTCGACGCATGTCCTACCGAGGCGTCGCACAAGCGCCCGGACGGCATCGTGGCGGTCGATTCTGACAAATGCTTTGGGTGTCGGTACTGCATCATCGCCTGCCCGTATCAGAACCGCACCTACGTGTCCAGGAAGAGGGACCCCGGCTACTTCCCGGGTCATCCGAAGACCGCCTTTGAGAAGAAGGGCGAGAAGCTGTACCCGCATCAGCGTGGCACCACCGAGAAGTGCAACTTCTGCATGGAACGCATCGACGCCGGTCTGCCTCGAGGCCTCAAGCCGGGCATCGACCGCGACGCCACTCCGGCGTGCGTGAACACGTGCCAGGCGCGGGCGCTCACCTTCGGCGACCTGGACGATCCCAACAGCAACATCTCCAAACTCATCCGCGAGAAGAGCGGGTTCGTCCTCCATCCCGAGTACGGCACCGACCCCTCGGTCTTCTACATCGACTACAGGCTGGGTGGCAGAGATAACAAGGCTCCGCGCGAGGCGCAGACGGGCAGCCACATCCAACACCTGAGCACGGTGTACGAGCCGTCCAAAGAGAAGCTTGCCACGGTCCACCCCGACCCGGCGAAGGGGGGCAAGAATGAACGCTAGAACGGCCCGCCAGTGGATGGTCACCCATGAGTGGATGGTCAAGCCCATGGCCCAGACCGAATGGATCGAGGGCAAAGGGCTGCTCGTCTGGCTGGCGGAGGTGTTCTCCGCCCTGGGCACCGGCCTCTATCTGGTCTCCATCTTCTTCGCGCTCAGCGAGGAGTTCGCGCTCACGGCCTTCTGGGCCGGCATCTTCGGATGGATCATGATCGCCATCTTCAAGCTGCCCCTGCATCTGGCCTACCTCGGGAAGCCTTGGCGCTTCTGGAGGAGTTTCCCGCCGTTCAGTAACGCGTGGCGGACATCCTGGTTCGCCCGGGGCATCGTGTTCACCATGATCTTCCTGGCGTTCGCCGCCGTCCAGCTGATCCTGCAGGGCCTGATCGCCTATGAGGTGGTCTCGTTCGACTCCGGCGCCATGACCGCCAACTACGTGTTCATGGTGCTGGCCGGCATCTTCTGCGTCATGACCGCGGTCTACTGCGGCTTCGCCATGAGTTACTGCAAGAGCGTCCCCTTCTGGAACACCGGCTTGCTTCCCATCGTGTTCCTTCTCATGGGAATCGCCGACGGCCTGGCGCTGATCATGGGCGTGGGCATGGTGACAGGGGAGGACGTGATCCCGACCGCGGAATCGGCCACCCGTATCATGCTGATCATCAACTCCCTGCTCATCGTGGCCTACCTGATCAACGCGAACTACCAGTCAGAGACCGCCGAGCTCTCGGTGAAAGAACTCATCCGTGGTCACGTGGCCTGGGTGTTCTGGCTCGGCATCGTGGTCCTTGGCATCATCGTCCCGTTCGGCATCTCGGTCGGTAGCTATTTCACCGGCGAGGAGGCCGCCACCGGGCTGCTGATCTTCGCGATCATCTGCCACACCATCGGGGCGTTCTCCCTGAAGTACGGCGTGCTCAAGGTCGGCATCTACAGACCCCTACTTCCCAAGGCTCACGCCTACTAGGCGCAGGGCACGTGCCCAAGGAGACACTATGGCAAACAGAGAAGTAGTCTATTCGACCTGCAAGAGCTGCCACGGCGGCTGCGGCGTGAAGATCACCAAGGAAGACGGGGTCGTCGTCCACATCCAAGGCAACCCCGACTCACTGACCGCGGGCACGATGTGCTCCAAAGGTCTCTCCAGCATCCAGCACCTCGACAATCCGTACCGCATCAAGTACCCCATGAAGCAGGTGGGCAAGAAGGGCGAAGGCAAGTGGAAGCGCATCTCCTGGGACGAGGCCCTGGACACCATCGCCGACAAGATGAAGGACGCCATCGCCGATCCGGGGCCGCAGAGCATCGCAATCTCTCAGGGCACCGGACGCGGGTATAACCGCTACACCATGCGGCTCGCGCGCTCCCTGGGCACGGGCAACGCCATCACCCCCGGCTACGTCTGCCACAGCCCTCGCTTGGGTCTGTATGCCCTGGTGACCGGCTACGGCCGCCTGTACTGCGACTACCATGGCTGGGGCGGCGAGTTTCCCAAGACCCAGATCATGTGGGCCAAACAGCTCGAGATCAGCAGCGCCGACTCTGAGATGGCCTACTGGTTCATGAACTCACTCGACTACTGCAAGAACCTCATCATCATCGACCCGCGCGCGAGCGCGTACGCGTCGCGCGCCACCCTGTGGATCCAGCCGCGTCCCGGCACCGACTGCGCGCTGGCCCTGGGGATGATGAACGTCATCATCGAGGAAGAGCTCTGGGACAAAGACTTCGTAGAGAACTGGACCTTCGGCTTCGACGAGTTGCGTGAGCGGGTCAAGGAATGGACGCCCGAGAAGGTGTCCGACATCTGCTGGATCCCCAAGGAGCACGTGGTCGACGCGGCGCGCATGTGGGCCGTCGATACCCCGGGCTGCATCCAGGTGGGTAGCTCGCTCGAGCGCCAAGCCAACTGCGGCCACACCCTCAGGGCAATCACCTGCCTCATGGGTCTTGCCGGCAATATCGAGCGGCCGGGCAGCATGATCAGCTGGGTGCTTCCCGACACAGGCCTCATCGAGGACTTCAACCTCGAGCTGCCCATCACCGACGAGATGAAGTCCAAGATCATCGGCGGCGACCGCTTCAAGATGGGCGCCACTCGTACCTGCAACCCCGACACCATGGTCAAGGCCATCAACGCGGGCAAAGCCCCGATCCGTGTGTGGTTCAGCGTCGGTGGCCAGCAGATCGTGCATATGGCCAACACCAAAGAGGTGGTCGAGGCCATCGAGAAGGTCGAGTTCATGTCCCACACCGACCTGTTCATGGGTCCCATGGCCGAGGCCGCCGACATCGTGCTGCCGGCCGCTCACTGGCTGGAACTGGACGACGTCTACGACATGCACCCGCGGTTCATGATCGAGGCACACAACAAGGTCGTCGACCCGCCCGGTGAGGCCAGGTCCGACGCGTGGATCTTCAATGAGATCGGCCGGCGCGTGGTCCCCGACAAGTGGTGGTCCACGGTCGACGAAATGCTCGACTATCAGCTCCGGCGGGGCGAGAGCAAGGACGGCGGTGCGCTGACCTTCAAGGAGTTCAGCGAGAAACTCGTGAGCGGCTGCTGGGGTCCCGATCAGGTGTACTACAAGTACAAGACCGACTTCTGGCGAGAGGGCGGCGGGTTCCCCACTCCGTCGGGCAAGTTCGAGTTCAGATCACAGCACCTGGAGTCCCTGGGATACGACGGACTGCCGGTCTTCAACGAGCCGGGCGAGAGCCCCGTCTCCACTCCCGAGCTGTACAAGGAATACCCCCTCGTGATGAGCAGCGGCTACCGCCAGCCCTTCTACTTCCTGGGGCAGTACCGCAACATCCCCTGGCTGCGCAGTTTCATGGAGTTCCCCACCTGCCAGCTCCATCCCGAGACGGCCAAGCTGTACGGCGTCGAAGACGGCGACATCGTCTGGCTCGAATCGCCGCGGGGCAGGGTGCGGCAGAAACTGCGCACCTTCCCGGGCATCAAGAAGGGCGTGCTCATGGCCACGGCCAACTGCTTCTATCCGGAGGAGCCGGCCAAGGGTTATCACGGCGTGTTCATCTCCAACCCGAACGTGCTCACCAGCAACGACCACCTGGATCCCATGTACGGCTCGCCCGACCTCACCTGTCTCCTCTGCAAGGTCTACAAGGCCAAGGACGAGGAACTGAAGGAAGAGGTGTTCCAGAGCGAGGAGTACGGGTTCGTGCCCAGGACCACCTCGGGCATGCAGGATACATAACGGGGCGGTCGGCCGCGACGCCATGGCGTGGCGGCTCCGCCGCTTGATGCAGGCCCGCCGCTAGGGCGAGCCGGCCATAGGCAGAAGAAGAGACCCTGGGAGCCCCCCTCCCGGGGTCTCTTTGTCTATTCGGAGCCGGTCGCGCGCGGGGAAGCGAGCACGGTCTCCATGAACGAGCGCCAAAGGGCAAAGGCGCCCTGCACATCGACGCTACCTGGCTCCGCAAGCACCTGCACGGCCAGGCCGTCGCTGAGAGCCACGGTCATCGCTGCCAGCTCGCGCACCATGGCCGGCGGCTCTCCGGCGAGGTCGCCCCACAGGGCTCGAGCATTGACCTCGCGATAGCCTCGGTACAGTGCGGCTAGCTGCCTGGCCATCCGCGGATTCTCGAGAAGGCGGGGCAAGAGATCGAACAATAGCCGGTACGAGGCCTCGTCTTCCACGATGGTCTGGGCGGCGTCGGTCAGGACGGAGAGTCGGTCCTTGGTGTCGGAGAGACCGGCGAGGCGTTGGCGCGCCCTCCGGAGGGTGTCCGAGATCAGGCTGTCGGTGAGGGCCACGAGCAGCCCGTTCTTCGAACCAAAGTAGTATCGGATCAGGGCCTTGTTCTCGCCTGCTTCTTGGCCGATGGCCTCGACCGAGAGCGAGTTGTACCCCGAGCGCACCAGCAGCCGGTGGGCTGCGTCCAGCAGGCGTTGAGCGGTGGGAGGCAGTTCGGAATCGGCGCCGGGCAGGAGCGACACGGTTCTCCCCGGGCCTGGGTCATGCCGGCCGGCCTTCCGGCCATTGCCGCGATTCGGTTGCGAGTTCTCTGCCATGGGCTGCCCCCAACCACGCACAGCTCGGACGTCGACGCACCTTCTCTCCTCACGATACCATCATCACCATCACGTTTGTATGGTTGGACAAAAGGGGTGCGGCTGTTGGGCAGATGCTTGACGCGAATCCCGCAAAATGCCTATACTGATGTTTAATCATACGGTTAAAAAACCTGAGCTTGCCAAGGTTGCGCGCCACTGGAGGGACGGCATGATCGTCGGGGTCCCGAAGGAAGTCAAGAACCACGAATACCGTGTGGCCATGGTGCCCGCAGGCGCCAAGAGTCTGGTTGCGGACGGGCACACCGTGATCGTCGAGACTTCGGCGGGGGTGGGTTCGGGCATCTCCGACGAAGAGTATGTCGGCGCCGGGGCCCTCATCAGGCCCACCGCCGAGGCGGTCTTCGCCGAGGCCGACATGATCGTCAAGGTCAAGGAACCCCTTCCTCAGGAGTATCCGCTGCTGCGGCGAGATCAGATCCTCTTCACCTACCTGCATCTCGCCCCTGCCCCGGAGCTCACCCGGGCTCTGCTCGAGAGGGGCGTGGTCGGCATAGCCTACGAGACGGTCCAACTCGCGAACGGTTCGCTTCCTCTCCTGACCCCCATGAGCGAGGTGGCCGGGCGGCTCTCCATCCAGGTGGCGGCCCACTGGCTGGAGAAAGAGAACGGCGGAAGCGGGGTGCTCCTGGGCGGCGTCCCGGGTACTGCGCCGGCGAACGTGGCCATCATCGGCGGAGGTACGGTTGGCACCAACGCGGCCAAGATGGCCCTGGGCATGGGAGCCAATGTCACCATCCTCGACATCAATCTCGACAGACTACGGTATCTGGACGATGTGCTCGGCGGCAGGCTGACCGTGCTCGCCTCCAACGACGTGAACATAGAGAGAGCGGTGGTGGAGGCCGACGCGGTTATCGGCGCGCTTCTCGTTCCAGGCGCCAAGGCTAAAAAGGTAGTGACCACGTCGCTCATCTCGAGGATGCGCAAGGGATCGGTGGTCGTCGATGTAGCCATCGACCAAGGGGGTTGCGTCGAAGGCGCCGTTCCTACCACGCATCAGGACCCGGTCATCCGGGTCGGCGGGGTCACGCTGTTCTGCGTCGCCAACATGCCGGGCTGTGTGGCGAGGACTTCCACTTTCGCGCTCACCAATGCGACCTTCCCCTACGCTTCTCGGCTCGCGAACCTAGGCTACGAGGCCGCTCTCAAATCCGACCCGGCTCTCGCGAAGGGCCTGAACGTGCTGCAGGGGCGACTGGTGTCCAAGGCCGTCGCCGACGGGGTCGGCATGCAGTGCGAGACCTACGAGATCTGACCTGGCAGAGTCACGGGGCGGCCCGCGCTCACGACGTGAAAGGATGGGCGGCAGATGATTTCCGAAGCTGAACTGATGGGACTGTCCTTCCCCGATGCCCCCAAGATGATCACCAAGGTCCCCGGGCCCAAGGTGGCGGCGCTCATGGAAGAGTCGGCCAAGTACGAGGCCTTCACCCGGGGCGGCGGCGGCTTCCCCGTCATCCTCGAGGAGGGCAAAGGGGCCACCGCCAAGGATGCCGACGGCAATCTCTATATAGACATGGCAGCTGGAGTGGCGGTCAACGCGGTGGGTAGAGGGCATCCACTGATCCTCGAGGCCATCAACCGGCAGTGCAACCTGATCATGCACACCACCGACATCACCAACCCCAAGCGCATAGCCTTGGCCAAGAAGGTCTCCGAGGTCATGCCTGAAGGGCTGCGCGGCAACTGCCATACCTCGTTCTTCCAGGCGGGATCCGACGCGGTCGAGACCGCCATAAAGTTCTCCCGTCGCCACACCGGCAGGACACAGATCCTGGCGTTCCAGGGCGCCTACCATGGGGTCTGGTGCGGCACCAGCGCTCTCACCACCGGTTACAACTACCGGCACGGCTGGGGCCCGCTCATCGCCGGCGTCCAGCATCTGCCCTACGGCTACTGTTATCGCTGCCCGTTCAACATGACCTACCCCGACTGCGACGTGCAGTGCGGCAAGTATGTCGACTACGTGCTCAACACGCCGTACACGGCTGCCGACGACGTGGCCGCCGTCATCGTGGAGTCGCAGCAGGGTGAAGGCGGTTACGTGGCGCCGCCTCCCGAGTTCTTCCAGCTCATCAAAGCCGCCTGCGAGAAGTATGGATGCCTCTACGTGGCCGACGAGGTGCAGTCCGGTGCCGGCCGCACGGGCAAGATGTGGTGCATCGAACATACCGGTGTGCAGCCCGACATGCTCACCTGGGGCAAGGGGATGGGAGGAGATCTTCCCATGGCCGGCCTTACCTACCGGGCCGAGATCGAGAAGAGCCTGGCGGAAGGCTCGCAGCCCAGCACCTTCGCCGGCAACGCCCTCGGCTGCGAAGTGTGCATGACCAACATCGACATCATCCTCGATCCGCAGATGGACCTTCTTGGACGCGCGACTCAGCTTGGAGACGAGATCCGGGCCAAGTTCATCGACGCCATGCCCAACGTCACGTGCATCGGTGACGTACGGGGGCGCGGCCTGATGCTCGGCGTCGAGGTGGTGGCCGACCGCAAGACCAAAGAGCCGCTCGCGGGCGCCAAGTGCGGCGAGATCGCCTTCAAGCTGCTCAACCGGGGCGTGCTCATGACTCCGTGCGGCCGCTACGGCAACGTATTCCGCTTCATGCCGCCGCTGACGGTCCCGCGGGAGTACGCCTACAAGGCCACCGACATCATGATCGACGTTCTCAAGGAGTACTGACAGCAGGGATCCACGCGGGGGGAGCGCTCGATGGGGGATCAAGCGCGCTGGATATCGGTAGGGGAACTGGCTGAGGCCTTCGGTCCCGACAGCCACACCCCTGTGGCAGTCGCGGACCTTGCGGGCACCGTGCAGACGCTCCACTTCGAGGACGAGCGGGTCGTCGAACACCGCTTCCTATCGGAATCCGCGTTGGTCTGGACGGTGAGCGGGGGCCCCGCCGAGGGGGCCACCGGGAAGGCGGACTATCGGGCGCTGAAGGTGCGCAAGGGCATCTACTTCGTTGACTTCGTCGCCCACCAGGCGCCACCTACCGCGATCAGTCTGGTCCTCGATCTCGAGCGACAGATAGCCACGTCTCTGATCGCCCGCCTACCTGAGCGGCCGGATGTCGGCCGCTCGCTGCTCGCCCGGATCAACGCAGGAGAGGAGCCCACGGCGGTGTCCGCCGACTTCTCGAGTGCGGCGATCGGCACCCCGTTTACCGCGGCCACGCCCCGACACGAATCCACGCGCGATCTCATCGGCCGGCGCATCGAGTACACGTACAGCCTCACGGAACGCTACGAGCACATCTACCTCAACGAGCACCTCTACACATGGCACTGCCTTCTGGGGTCGGAGAAGGGGCTGGCCGACACCGATCGGTGCCATCACTTCAACCTGGGAGACCAGCTCTACCTGTTCGTGTGGAGGGAGAAGATCGTTCCCACACTCGGCGCCGTCGTCGTTGATCTCGCGGCCATGCGCACGATGGGGAAGATATACGGGCACGCGCAGGCTGGGGACCCGGACGGTCGTCCCGCGCAGGCCGGCTTCGCCCCTGCCGACTCCGTCCCTGCGGGCGCGGCGACGACCGGCGGGACCATCGGTCGCCGCGCGAGCTCTCCTCCGCCTGGTGTGGTGAACTTCTTGGTCGGTGCGCGCGCACGTCTCCTCGACGTGACGGTTTATGGCGAGGAGAGTGCACGGTGAACCACGCCGGGAGGTCCATGCTAATCTGTTTGCCGCGAGCCTTCAGCCCGGCCGGCGACCGGGCGGGACCGTGCAGAAGTGGGCGACGGGTGTTGGGGGGAGAATGAGCCAAGCACTGGTGACCGGGCTCAACGGCCTGTCCTACGCCTTCATCCTCTTCCTGGTCGCAGCCGGCTTCTCCCTGACTTTCGGTGTCATGGGCGTGCTCAACCTTGCGCACGGCGCGCTCTACATGTTCGGCGCTTACGTCGGCCTGCAGATAATCAATATGTTGGGCGCTTTCTGGCTGGCGATCGTCGCTGCCGCTATCGCGCTGGCTGTGATCGGCTTCTCTCTGTATTGGTTCTTCCTGCGCAAGCTCTACGGCAAGGTCCCCGAACAGGGGGTGCTCACCATAGGAGTGAGCTACATGGTCGCCAACATGGTGGTCTGGATATGGGGGCCACGCGCCAAGATCATGCAAACGCCCGAATTCCTGACCGGTGCGGTCACGATTGGGGGCCTGAGCTTCCCTATCTACCGCATCTTCATCTGTGGCGCCGGGCTGCTCGTACTCGGTGTGCTCTGGTACATCCAAGACCGGACCCGCGCCGGGGCCATCATCCGCGCCGGCATGGACAACAAGGAAATGACCGTCAGCCTGGGCATCAACTACGGGCTGGTCAGCACCGCGGTGTTCCTGCTGGGGATGGCGTTGGCGGGGATCGCCGGGGTTCTCGGCTCCCCCATCCTGGGCGCCTATCCCACCATGGGGGACAACCTGCTGCTACTCACCCTGATCGTCGTCGTGGTGGGGGGCACCGGCTACATCCAGGGGACCATGCTGGGGGCGCTCGTCATCGGGCTGCTCGACACCTTTGGTAAGGCCTATCTCCCCGATTACTCCATGTTCTTCGCCTGGGTGGTGTTCATCATCGTGCTGCTGGTTCGGCCTAGCGGCCTCATCGGCAGGAAGGTCTTCTGATGAGACGGCGCTCCCTTCAAGGAAGTCGCCCTGCCCGTGCTTGTGATCGGCGTGCTCATACTGGTGCTTCCGATGTTTATCCCCCAGTACGTGAGCGGTCTCGTCACCAAGATGATGTACTACGGCCTCTTCGGGCTGAGCCTCAACATCATCTGGGGTTATGCCGGTATCCCCAGTTTCGGCCACGCCGCCTTCTACGGCGTGGGCGCCTACACCGCTGGAATCCTGGCGCTGAAGACGGATATCGGCAACTTCTGGGCGACCCTGGCGCTGGCCATCATCGCGACGGCAGTGGTCGCGGCGATCCTCGGGATACCTGCCTTCCGAGTGTTCGGAGTGGGCGCGGGCGCCACCAACCCCATCTATTTCCTGCTGGTCACCCTCGCGTTCGGGGAGTTGCTCTCGCGACTCGCCATATCGGCAAGACCGGTGACCGGGGGATCGACCGGCCTGAGCGGGATCCCCGAACCGGATCTCGGCTTCGGCATAGCCGTCAACTCGCAGGAGTTACTACTATCTGGTCTTTGCCGTTTTGGTCATCTGTGCGTACCTCATCTACCGCATCGTGAACTCCCACTACGGTTACGCGCTCAGGGGTATCCACGACAACGAACGCCGCATGCAGGCGCTGGGATACAACACCTGGCTCTACAAGTACACGTCATGGATCATCGCCGCCGTGTTCGGTGGTGTCGCCGGCGTGTTGTTCGTGTACGACAGCGGCACCCTGCTTCCCAGGAGCCTTGCCATGGCCACCAGCGACATCGCCTTCCTCCTCGTCATCATGGGGAGCACGACCGTGTTCTTCGGCCCGCTGGTGGCGTCAGTCGTGTTCGTGGGAGTCGAGTACATCGCCAGCCTCTATCTGCCGGCCCGCTGGCCACTCATCTTCGGGGCGATGTTCGTGTTCACCATCATGGTCATCCCTCAGGGGCTGGGAGTGTGGGTCCTGGGGCTGTGGAGGAGGGTCATCCGTGGCTCTGCTTGAGACCAGGGGGATATGGGTCCACTTCGGGGGTCTGGCGGCGGTCAAGGATGTCAGCCTGGCCATCGAGCAGGGCGAACGGGTGGCGCTCATAGGTCCGAACGGGGCAGGCAAGACCACCTTCTTCAACGTCCTTACCGGTCAGCTGAAGCCTTCGGCAGGCTCGGTGCATTTCAAGGACGTCGATATCACCAACCATTCCGTGTTCTCCCGCGCCCACATGGGGATGGCGCGTTCGTTTCAGATCACCAGCCTCTTCCCCAACGAGACCGTTCTTGTCAACACGTTGATCGCTCTTCAGGGAACGAGGCAGGGGAGGTATGGCCTCGTCCGCTACTTCATGAAGGACAAGAAGTTGCGGAGCGACGCGCAGGAGTTGCTGGAATCCATCGATCTCTGGGACCTGAGGGAAGCTCGCGTCGGGTCGCTCGCCTACGGGCTGGCACGAAAACTCGAGATCACCCTGCCGCTGGCCAGTGAGCCGGACCTACTGTTGCTGGACGAGCCCAGCTGCGGGCTGACCACGGTGGAGAGCGCCGACATCACCACGCGCATCCGAGCCCTCGGGTCGAAGATAACCGTCCTGATGATCGCTCACGACATGGACCTCGTGTTCGGGGTGGCCGACAGGGTCATACTCCTTCACTACGGCGAGATCGCCTGTGAGGGCACCTGCGACGAGATCCGCGCCAACCCGATGGTGAGAGAGATCTACATGGGCAACCGCAAATCTCTCACGGGTGCATGAGGGTGCGGACATGCTAGAGATCAAAGACATCCACACGTGGTACGGGGACAGCTACATACTCCAGGGCGTCTCGCTGGAGGTGAAGGACGCGACGATCGTGACCCTGCTGGGCCGCAATGGCATGGGCAAGACCACCACCATCCGCTCCATCATGGGGCTCACACCACCGCGCAAGGGCAGCATCACGTTCAACGGAACGGAGCTCGTCGGCCTGCAGCCTCACAAGATCGCCCGCCTGGGCATCGGGCTCATACCGCAGGGCAGGCTCATCTTCTCGTCACTCTCGGTGCTCGAGAACCTCAAGATGGCCGCCCGCACCAGCGGCAAGGACGACCCGTGGACTCTTGACAAGGTGTTCACCATCTTCCCCAAACTGGCCGAACGGCGCAAGAACAAGGGGAACCTGCTGAGCGGGGGCGAGCAGCAGATGCTGACCATCGCCCGCGCGCTCATGACCAACCCCGACCTTCTGTTGTTCGACGAGCCTTCGGAGGGGCTGGCGCCGGTGGTGGTCGACGAGGTCTTCAGAGTCATCGAGCGACTCAAGGAGGCCGGTGAATCGATCCTTCTGGTGGAGCAGGACTTCGGCATGGCCATGAGCGTGGCCGACTACGCCTACATTATGAGCAAAGGGACCATCGTGTACGAATCCACGCCGGACCAATTGATCGAGAACGAGCGGATCAAGAGCACGTACTTGGGCGTGGGGGAGAGCGAGGAAGGAGGCGACGCGCGTGTCTCGCAGGGAGAGATCGGCAAAGCAGAGTATGAAGGGGGATAGCGTGACAAAGGGGGAGAAGATGAACAGGAGACTACTACTGATCGTGCTACTCGCACTGATGGTAGGCGTGTCGGCTGCGTTGGTGGCATGCGGAGATGAATCGACCGAGACGACGGCGACCACGGCCGGCGGGACCGAGACCACCGCGACGAACGGAGCAGCCACCGGCGAGCCCATCAAGTTCGGCTTCAACGAGGGCTTCACGGAGTTCATGGCCTACGACTGCGAGCTGGCCGACAAGGGCGTCAAAGACGCTCTCGACATGCTCGGCAACCAGTGGAACGGGCGGCCGCTCGAGTACTATCCCGGAGGACAACGCCTCCAATCCCGAGATCGCGGTGCAGAAGGCCGAGAAGCTGGTCGAGAGCGACAAGATCAACGTCATGATCGGCCCGATCTTCTCGCCATCGGCGAAGGCAGTCGACCGACTACCTCGGCAAGTCGTCGGGCATCCCGCAGATCTCGATCGTGGGTCAGCCGGCGGAGAACTTGGAGACCGCCAACGGGCTTGCCTTCATCCACACCGGGTTCTTCGACTCGCACGGGTACTACTTCGGGAAGTACCTTGCGGAGAAGGGCTTCAAGACCGCCAATGTCATCAACTATGACGACACACCCGCCTATGCCCTGACGGCGGGCTTCAAGAAGGCCTTCGTCGACGAGGGTGGCGGACAGGTGCTGAGCGAGAACTACGTCGACATAACCGCGGTCGACTTCAGCGCCTATCTGTCGGCCATGAAACCGGCCGATGTCACGGTGAACTGGATCTTCGGCAACGGCGCTGTGCCCTTCGTCAAGCAGTACAAGGACTACGGGCTCACAGCTCCCCTGGCAACGACCATGTCGAACAACTTCAGCGATGCGCAGCTGGCCGAACTGGGCGATATCTCGCTGGGTATGCTCGCCTGCGACTACTATGCGTACACCATCGACAACCCGCTGAACAAGGAGTTCGTCGCCGCCTACGAGAAGGTCTACCCGGGGGAAAAACCCACTCCGCAGGGCTACGGTGCCTGGCAAGGCGTCATGATGTACCTGAAGGGACTGGAGGCCACCGGTGGCGACACGACGCCGGCCAAGGTGATCGAGGCCATGTCGAACATGACCTTCGACAGCCCGGCCGGGCAAGGTGACAATCGTTCCCTACAAGAATGCCTTCGTAGGCAAGCGCGACTTCTTCATGCTCGAGGTACAGAAGGTCGGCGACGTATGGACCTGGGTCCCGTTAAGACGTACGAGCAGGTGCTGCTGGGCGACCTGGGGCCATCGGGCAGTAGTGCTCCTCCTACGCCGAAGACCAGCCAAGGTCAATACTCGGGCCCCCGTCGCGATCGCGACGGGGGCCCGGTCTTCATCGTCTGCCGGCGCCGGCGGATTGGCGTCGTGCGACGGGGCCTACTTGGCCAGCGCTATGTCGCCCAGGTTGACGTCATCTTCAGTGCTGATCGCGTCGATGCTCTTGGTCGCGAAGCCGGGAGCGGCGATCGTGAGGCTGTAAGTGCCCCCGCCGGCCAGACCCCGGAACCAGAAGTCGCCGAAGCCATCGGTAGTGGTGGAGCAGGTGGCACCGTCCGCGCCGGTGAGCGTCAGGGTGGCGCCCTCGACGATCTCCTTGTCGGCGGGGTCGTACACCGTGCCGGCGATGAACTTCTTGGGTATGTTCAGGTAGTACACCCGCGGCTTGGCGCCGCTCTCGGGCAGGAGCACCTCAGCCTTGGCGATCTCGGCTGCGAAATCGGCTTCCTCGCCGAACTTGATGGCCTCGGTGGGGCAGGCGTCGGCGCAGCGTGGGATCTTCCACTCGCCGCCGTCCAGAAGGTGAGCGCATCCCGTGCACTTCTGAGCGAGGTTGAGATCGTCGTTGAAGTAGATCGCCTTGTACGGACAGGAGTCGACGCAGTTTCTGCACCCCGTGCACTTGTCGGTGTCGATGATCACCAGGCCGTCGTCGCGCTTGTAGATCGCCCCCTCGATGGGGCAGGCCGGGATGCAGGGAGCGTCGTCACAATGCATGCACGGGTTGGGGACATAGTGCATCTCCACCTTGGGCACCGTGCCGCGGATGTGCTCGTCGAGTCTCATCCAGAACTGGCCCGTATCGGGCTGGGGCTTGGCGATCGGCGACCAGTCGTTACCGACGTGCTCGTCCTTGCAGACGAACTGGCAGGCATAGCAGCCTACGCACAGATCGACATCTATCACGAAGACCTTCATCTATGCCCTACCTTTCCTCGATCCAGGCGTCGAAGCGCAGGCCGGCACCTGGGTCGTATTCCCGGGCGAAGGCCTCGGGGTAGTCCCTACGCCACTCTTCCCATTCCTCGTTCTTGACTTTCTGCACGTCGACCAGATAGCCGCTGGTGGCCTGGCCGCAGCAGTTCTTGGAGGTGAGTCCGTTCGGGGCGATGGTGTTGATCGCCCCGCCGCGGTCGACCTTGCCGGGAACCAGCGGGTCGTGCCGGGAACCGTGGTCGACGTACACCACTCCCGGCCGGATGCGCTCCCAGACCCGGGCGCCCACGAGCACGATGCCACGCTCGTTGAACACTTTGACGACGTCGCCGTGCTTGATGCCGCGTGCCGCCGCGTCGATGGGGTTGATCCAGATGGGCTCATACTTGTACCCGTCGAAACCGAGCACCTTGCCGGTCGGGGTCTCACGCGCCCAGCTGATGTCGTCGCCCTGGGCGTGCGTGCGCCAGCGCGGGTGGTTTGACACGATGAGCAGCGGGAACATCCCTGCCCGCTCGCTCGATAGAGCTTCGTCGTGAGTGACGCCCTTCTCCACCCACTTCGGGATCGGCGGCCGCTCGTGGTCGTCGGGGAAGTGCTGATGTAGGCGCTCCGAGTAGAACTCCAGCAGGCCGCTGGGGGTCTTGAGCGGGTTGGTCTTGGGGTCGTCGTAGAAGAGGCGGAACCCGGGCGGGTCGTCTTCCCAGTCGGTGGCCGTCTTGTAGACGTAGGTCTTCTTCTCGTAGAAGTCTTCCCAGCTGGTCAGCTTGTCCATCTTCATGGCGTCGAAGACGATCTTCTGCAGGTCCCTGGTGGACATGCCCCCGGTGAACTCGTCGCCGTAGCCCAGCTTCTCGGCGATGGCGGCGACGATCTCATAGTCGCTCTTGGATTCGCCGATGGGCTTGATGGACTGCTCCTGGATGGACACGCTCGCGAAGTGCGGGCCCTGGCGGACCGTCGTCACGATGTCCTCCACCTCGAGGGTGGTGTTCGCCGGGAGGATGATGTCGGCGTAGAGACAGTCGTTCTCGAGCCACGGGTGCTGGGCCACGACGCACTCGATGCTGTCGTGCTTCATCGCCTCGATGGTCCAGTTGCCGTGGTTCCAACAGGTGATCCGGCACGGGGTGTCGGTCCAGATCATGTGGATGGGCACGCCGCCCTTGTCCTTGGCGATGGGGTACGTGTAACGGTCGAACTGCTCCTCGGTCTGGCACTCCTGACCGCCACTGCCGTGGAAGACCAGCGGGGGCTTGAGGATGGCGTCCTGGATGAGCGTCTTGGGGATGAGCTGCGGTCCCCACGCATGGACCGTGGTCCAGCAAGGCTTGGTGAGGCGTTCGGGGAGCTCGGGGTTGAAGAAGCGGACGCTTCCCAGGCCCTCGGCCCTCGGCATGCCGAAATAGGTCATCTGGCACTGGTGGACGCCTGGGCCGCCCAGGCCCTGCATCCCCAGCATGACGCATTCGAGCCGGCCAGGCTCGTGCGAGTACGGGCCCCGGAAGGCCGAGCCGCCGAAGTAGTGGACGATCGAGGTGGTGTTCTTGGCGAACTGGCGGGCGAGAGCCTTGATGGTCCACTCAGGCACGCCGCATTTCTTGGAAGCCCACTCCGGCGTCTTGGGGATGCCTTCTTCGTCCTCGCCCAGGACATAGGCTGCCACCTTGTCCATGCCCACTGCGTGGGTGGCGACGTACTCCTTGTCCCAGGTGCCCTCTTTCAGCCATACATAGATGACAGCGAGCTGGAGGGCGGCGTCGGTGTTGGGCAGTACCGGGATCCACTTGTCGGCGTGGACGGCGGCCGCGTAGTTCAGGTCCGGGCAGATGTAGACCTGCTTGATGCCCGCCCGCGTCCAGAACTGCGAGATGCGGCTGGCGTATTGGCCGGTGAAGCCCCACGGGGTGGTCTCCTCGTCGCAGCCCCACTTGAGCACCATGTCGGCGTGCTCGGAGATGTCTTTGATGAGGTTGGCCGCCGGCGACATCATGCCCTGGAAGCCCTGGCCCCATACATGCTTGGCGCCCCAATACCAGCCTTCCCAGCTATCGGGGTTACGGACCTGCTGGGTGAAACCGCCCATCATGTCCAGCAGGCGGGCCTGATGGCCATGCGGCGTATGGATGGTCTTGTTCTCGCCGTGACCGTCCCCCTGCGCCAGGATGGCGAGGGGACCGTATTCTTTGTGGATACGGGTGATCTCGGTGGCGATGATGTCGGTGGCCTCGTCCCAGGAGATGCGCACATACTTGCTCTTGCCCCGGTTCTGGGGGTTGCGCTCGCCATTGGGATCCCAGTCCACGCGCTTCATGGGGAACTTGATCCGGTTGGGCGACAACGTCCGCTTCTTGTAGGCCAGGGAGAACGGCGCCGGTAGCGCCTTGGGCAGCGGATGCAGCTCCTCGCCGTTGCGCTTGATGGTCCACGGTCGGAGCGACTGAAAGTCGTACTTCCAGTCGTACTTGTAGGGCCTGATCCTGACGGCCTTGCCGTCCTTGACGTCGACGAAACACTCGCCGCCTCCGCCGAGCAGGCCCCCCATGGCCAGGTTCTTTATGGTCACATTGTCGACGCTTACGTCGACCTTCTTGCGCTTCTCGTCCGCCATATCGATCGTCGTCCTTTCCATGCGTTTGCCCGACCGACTGTCACTTCTCGTGAATGGAGCCCACTCCCATTGTGTGAAGCCATCCCCCCTTTGTCTGGTGTCACTATCCGGCAGTCGTATGGGGACCCGCGTTCCCCCTGGTCCGCTAGGGTTTGCCTGGATTCCAGCCCAGATACGCCGAGAACGACGCAGCCGCCCTCGTGACGGCGTCTGCACAGACCAGGCGTTCCGCCGGGCCGAAGCGTCCGGTGGGCACTACCACGGAGATGGCCGCGGCTATGGCTCCCAATTGGTCGCGCACCGGCGCACCCACGGCACAGGTGCCCAGGTAGATGCCCTCGATGTCGTACGCGACACCCTCCCGAGCCACCGTCTCCAACTCGGCGGCCAGCGCGGTCCTGTCGGTCACCGAGTACGGGGTGTGTTTGATATGGAGCTGGTCCAGCAGGGCCTCCCGCTCCTCGGGCGGCCGGAAAGCCGCGAAGAGCTTTCCGTGGACCGAGACCAGGTCGCCCAGGATCCGTCCCGGCGCCGTGCGACGCTTGAACGGCCGATTGGTGTTGATGATGTCCACACACACCGGGAAGCCGTCGATCTCCACCGCCAGAGTGACCGATTCTCCTGTCTCTTTGGTGAGAGCCTCGAGGAAGGGTCGCGCCGCTTCGACGAGGGCCGAGTGGTCTTCGGAGACATACGTCATTGCGAGAGTCGCCGGTCCGAGTCGGTAGCGGCTGGTGCCGGGATCGCGCACGAGAAAGGCCATGGACTCGAGGGTGCGCACCATGCGGTAGGCTGTCATCCGCAGGAGGCCGGTCTGCTCGGCCATCTCGTCGATGGTCCACTCCCGATGGTCCACGTCGAACAGCCCGAGGATGGACAGCCCCCGTGCGAGCGCTCTCACTGAAAACGGGTCGGTTTCCCGGGATTCCTTCGTCGCTGCCATGCGCCCCCAGTCGGCGTCGCGTGTTGCCTAGCCCCCCGTGCCTTGCAAATCGCCATAGGCTACCCTACGATACTAGCAATATTATTCAACAATATCGAGATATCGTATTGGAGCAGGCCGGTAACAACCTTCGATTTCCGGAGGACGATGATTGATGGCTGAAAAAGTGTTCGCGAACTGCACGAACAGCGGTCCCGTCTCAGTCTACGTCAAAGACGGGAAGATCGTGAGGGTCCGCCCTCTGGTCGTGGCCGACGGCGACATGAAGCCCTGGACCATCGAGGCGGGGGGCAAGAAGTACTCCCCCTGGAAGAAGTGCACCCTCTCGCCCTACATCCACGCCGAACGCCGGCGCATCTACTCCGACGAGCGTATCAAGTACCCGATGAAACGGGTCGACTTCGATCCGGCCGGCGCTCCCGGCTCCACCGGCCCGGGCGGGCGTAATGCTCAGAACCGGGGCAAGTCGCGTTACGAGCGCATATCCTGGGATGAAGCCTCCGACCTTGTGGCCGCAGAACTCACGCGGGTCAAGGACACTTACGGCGGCTCGGCCATCAGCGGGATAACTTCGTCACATCACAACTGGGGCATCGTGGGCTACAAGATGGGTCCCTTCGCCCGCTTCATGAACATGATGGAGTTCACCCCGGTCCTCGACAACCCGGACAGCTGGGAAGGTTGGCACTGGGGCGCGTCGCACACCTACGGCTTCTTCTGGCGCCTGGGCATGCCCGAGCCCTACGACATGCTGGGCGACGCTCTCCAGAACGCCGAGATGATCGTGTACTGGTCCAACGACCCCGACAGCACGCGGGGCACCTACTCCGGCCAGGATTCGGCTCTCTGGCGGCAGTGGCTCAAGGAGAAGGGCGTCAAGATGGTCTTCATCGACCCCTTCTACAACTACACCAACGCGGTCATGGGCGGCAAATGGATCGCCCCGCGCATGGGCACCGACACGGCCATCGCCATGGCCATCGCTTTCGTCTGGATCACCGAAGACACATATAACAAGGACTACGTCGCCAACCGCACCATCGGCTTCGAGAAGTTCAAGCCCTACGTTCTGGGCGAGACCGACGGCGTGCCCAAGACTCCGGAGTGGGCCGAGGCCGAGTCCGGAGTCGACGCCCGCACCATCCGCACGCTGGCCCGGGAGTGGGCGGCCAAGCGGACAGTGCTGTCGGGCGGCTCTCGCGGGGGAGAAGGCGGCGCCTGCCGCACCGCGTACGGCACCGAATGGGCCCGCATGATGGTGCTGCTGCAGGCCATGCAGGGGTTGGGTGCTCCCGGCCGCAGTATCTGGGGCACCACGATGGGCGCTCCCATGGACTGCGCTCCCTGGGTTCCCCAGCTACGGCGAGCCCGAAGGGCGCATCTCCATGGCCACGAGAGTCGCAAAATACATCCCCCAGAACCCCACCAAGCAGCGCCTGTGGCGGCTGACGGTCCCCGAGGCCATCCTCAACGGCCACGACGAGTGGTACGGCGACGGCTTCTGCGGCAAGTCGCTCGAACAGCAGTTCCTGCACTACGTCTATCCGGCGGAGGGCTGTTCCGAGATCAAGCTCTGGTACCGGTACGGCGGCTCGTTCATCGGCACCATGAGCGAGACCAACAACTGGGTGCGGATGTACCAGAGCCCCAAACTGGAGTTCGTCGTCAACCAGGACATCTGGTGGCAGAGCGAGACCCGCATGGCCGACGTCATCCTGCCGGCCTGCACCAACTTCGAACGCGACGACCTGGGGGAATGGGCGGCCATCAACGGCTATACGGTGCACGCCTCGAGCGGCTGCAACTACCGCGTGGTCGTGCGTGAGCAGAAGTGCATCGAGCCCCTGTGGGAGTCCAAGTCCGACTACGAGATCTTCGCCCTCATCGCCCAGAAGATGGGCCTGCGCGACGAGTACACCGACGGCGGCAAGACCGACGTCGACTGGGTCAAGGGCTTCTTCGACATCTCCGACCTGCCCAAGATGACCACCTGGGAGGAGTTCAACGAGAAGGGCTACCAGATCATCAACACCGGAGAAGACTACAAGCCCACGCCGGCGTCTGCGCTGGTTCTACGAAGGCCGGCCGTGCGACACGCCCGACCTGGGTAACCCCAAACGCCTCACCGAGCGGCGGGGCGAGCTGGGCACCTTCAGCGGCAAGATCGAGTTCGAATCGGTGAGCCTCAAGCAGTACTTCCCCGATGACGACGAGCGACCCGTGGTGCCGCGCTACATCCCCAGCTGGGAGGGGCATCACACCACGGAGCTCTTCGAGAAGTACCCGCTGGCGCTGATGTCACCGCATCCGCGCATGTCGTTCCACTGCCACTACGACAAACACACCGACTGGCTCAACGACATCCCCGTGCATCGCATCAAGAAGGACGGCTATCCGTGGTGGCCGGCCCGTCTCAGCCCCGAGGACGCGACCAAGCGGGGCATCAACAACAACGATATCGTCCGGCTCTACAACGATCGCGGCTCGGTGCTCTGCATCGCTGTCGTCACCCCTCGTGTGCGGCCCGGCGTCATCCATAGCTATGCCTCTTCGGCGCTCTACGATCCACTGCAGCCGGGAGATCCGACGTCCATCGACAAGGGCGGGTGCGTCAGCATCCTCACCCCGGCCCGGATGATGTCGAAGAACGTCCCCGGCATGACGCCGAATTCCTGCCTCATCGAGATCGAGAAATGGGAGGGCTAGAGACATGGCACGCCTCGGTCTGCTCATAGACGTCACCAAGTGCAGCGGCTGCCATAACTGCTTCCTGGCCTGCCGCGACGAGTACTACGACAACGACTACAGCCCCTACTCGGCTCCCCAGCCGCTCGACGGCCAGTTCTGGATGCAGGTCAAGGAGATCGAGCGAGGCACCTATCCCAAGCCCAAGCTCGACTACATCCCTCTGCCGTGCCTGCACTGCGAGGACGCGCCCTGCATCGACGTGGCGGCCGACAACGCCGTCTATCGCCGCGCGGACGGCTTTGTGATCATCGACCCGGTCAAGGCCAAAGACCAGAAGGCCATCGTCAACGCCTGTCCGTATCGGGTGGTGTTCTGGAACAAGGAGCTCGAGATCCCGCAGAAGTGCACCATGTGCGCTCACCGGCTCGACGAGGGCGAAAAGCAGCCGCGCTGCGTGGAGGCGTGTCCCACCGGCGCTCTGGCCTTCGGCGACCTGGATGATGCTGCCAGCGAGATATCGCGGCTGGTGGCGGCGAAAAACATCGAGGCCTACCATCCCGAATTCGGCACCAAGCCCACGGTGATGTACGTGGGCATCCCCAAACGTTTCGTGGCGGGCGAAGTGGTCCGCGACGATGTGCGGGGCGAATGTGCCGAGGGCGTGTCGATCACCCTCGATGGCGGGGGCGTCAAGCTGGAGACCAAGACCGACAGCTACGGCGACTTCGAGTTCGAAGGCCTGGAGAAGAACACTGCGTACACCGTGAAGGTGCAGCTTGCAGGCTACGCGCCGCGGGTGTTCGAGCTCACGACGCATACCGATGTCAATCTGGGTGAGATAGTTCTACAGCGGGCGTGAGCCGCCCCGTGGGGCTGATGTGAACGAAGTCGTCATCGTCAGCGCGGTCCGGACGGCCGGCGGCAGGATCGGCGGCGGTCTGAGAGACGTGCAGCCGGAGGAGCTCGCCCGAGTCGTCATCGAGGCGGCCATCCGGCGGGCCGGCGTGGAGCCGGAGGCGATCGACGAAGTGATCATGGGGCAGGCCAAGCAGAGCGCCGATGCGGCCAACCTGGCGCGTGTCGCCGCGCTTCGAGCGGGCCTGCCTGTGGAAGTGCCTGCCTACACGGTGATGCGCCAGTGCGGCTCGGGTCTGCAGGCGGTCAACAACGGGGCCCAAGCCATAATGACCGGTTTGGCCGACATCGTCGTGGCCGGCGGCACAGAGAGCATGAGCAACGCTCCCTATTATTTGAGGGGAGCGCGATTCGGATATCGGTCGGGCAACGCCCTCTTGGTCGATTCCAACACCGAGAGCCAACCCCGGTCTCAGCCGTACGAGATCTACGGGAACCTCACCATGGGCCTGACCGCCGAGAACGTGGCTGCCGACGTACGGCATCACCAGGCAGGAACAGGATCGGTTCGCTCTGGCCAGTCAGGAGAAGGCCCTGGCTGCGATCGCGGCGGGAAGGTTCGCCGACGAGATCGTCCCGGTGGAGGTGCCCCAGCAGAAGGGTCCTCCGCTGACCTTCGCCATCGACGAGCACCCGCGGGAGACCAGCCTGGAACGGTTGGCCGAGTTGCCCGCCATCTTCAAGGAGGGCGGCACGGTCACAGCCGGCAACTCCTCCGGACGCAACGACGGCGCCGCCTGTCTGGTCCTCATGTCCGCGGGCGAGGCGCGCAGGCGCGGCCTCGCCCCGCTCGCCGTCATCCGTGGCCAGGCGGTGGCAGGGGTCCCTCCCGAGATCATGGGCATCGGTCCGGTGCCGGCCAGCCGCAAAGCGCTGGCCGCGGCGGGCTTGACGCTCGCCGAGGTGGAGCTGATCGAACTGAACGAGGCCTTCGCGGCCCAAAGTCTCGCGGTGATCAAGGAGCTCGGCCTCGACGAGTCGCGGGTGAACGTGAACGGCGGGGCCATCGCGCTGGGGCATCCCCTGGGGTGTTCGGGCGCGCGTATCCTCACCACGTTGCTCCACGAGATGAAGAGGCGGGGTACCCGCTACGGCCTGGCTACGCTCTGCATCGCCGGAGGGCAGGGGATCGCCACCGTGGTCGAGGCGGCCGGCTAAGGTCGGGATGAAGACGCACGAATACCAGGCGCGCGAGGTTCTCGAGGGATACGGGATCCCGTTCCCGCCCGCGTCCGTCGCGGAATCCCCCGAAGAGGCGGAGACCGCGGCTCGGACATTGGGCGGCTCGGTGGTGGTGAAGGCCCAGGTGCTGGTCGGCGGCCGGGGCAAGGCCGGGGGGGTCAAGCGGGCCGCGTCTGCCGAAGAAGCCGGGCGCGTCACCGGCGAGGTCCTCGGAATATCGGTGCGCGGGGTCCCGGTCCACAAGGTCCTGGTGGCCCAGGCCGTCCCGGTGATCCGGGAATACTACCTGGGGGCCGTCCTCGACCGCTCGGCCAGGCGGATCACTCTGATGGCCAGCGCCATGGGCGGGGTAGACATCGAAGAGGTCGCCAGGACCACGCCCGACGCCATCGTTCGGGTGCTGGGCTGATCCCCTTCTCGGGCTCGCCGACTACCAGACGAGAGACCTGGCCCGCGCTCTGGGACTCACGGGCGAGCAGGCCAGGGCATTTCGGACCATCGCGGGAGCGCTGTATCGCGCGTTCGTCGAGTGCGATTGCTCGTTGCTCGAAGTCAATCCGCTGGCGCTCACCGAAGCGGGCGGGTTCGTGGCCCTCGACTCCAAGATGATCATCGACGACAACTCCCTGTCCCGCCGGCCGGAATTGGCGGCGATGCGGAATCCGGAAGAGGAGGAGCCGGCTGAGGCCGAAGCCCGCCACGTGGGGGTGAGCTACATCGAACTCGAGGGCAACGTGGGGTGTCTCGTCAACGGAGCCGGTCTGGCCATGGCGACCATGGACGTGATCAAGCTGTACGGAGGCGAGCCCGCCAACTTCCTCGACATAGGCGGCGGAGCCCACATCGACCAGGTCCGCGCTGCCCTCCGCATCCTGCTGCACGATCCCTACGTGCGGTCGGTGCTCGTAAACATATTCGGCGGTATCACCCGCTGTGACGTGGTCGCGCAGGCGGTGGTCGACGCCGTCGATGCCGGAGAGGTGCACGTGCCGGTGGTAGCCCGACTGGTGGGGACGAATGCGGCCGAGGGACGGCAGATCCTTGCGGGCAGGAGCGTGACGTTGGCGGAGAGCATGACCGAGGCTGCCCAGAAGGCGGTGTCCCTGGCCACCGGCGAGGGGAGGGGAGAGGCGTGAGTATCCTCGTCGGCGCCGATACCGCCGTCATGGTCCAGAACATCACCGGCGAAGAAGGTCGCTTCCACACCCGGCAGATGCTGGAATACGGCACCAGGGTCGTCGCCGGCACGGCTCCCGGACACGGCGGCCAGCATGTAGAAGGAGTGCCGGTGTTCGAGTCGGTCCGCGATGCGGTGGAGGCAACGGGCGCCAATGCCACGGTCAGCTTCGTGCCCGCGCGCTTCGCGGGGGACGCCATCGTCGAGGCTGCCGACAACCTGATTCCTCTCATCGTCTGCATCACCGAGTGGATCCCGGTGCTCGACATGGTGAAGATCGCCGCGCACGTGCGCTCCAAAGGCTGCAGGTTGGTCGGCCCCAACTGCCCCGGCATCATGACTCCGGGTTGCTGCAAGATGGGTATCCTGCCCGGCAATATCTTCCTGCCCGGCCCGGTAGGCCTGGTATCCCGGAGCGGCACCCTCACCTACGAGATCGCCTGGGCCCTCACCAGTCTGGGAGTCGGACAATCGACCTGTGTGGGCATCGGAGGCGACCCCATCATCGGCTCTTCGTTCATGGACATGCTGGCCCTCTTCGAGGACGATCCGGCCACGAAGGTCATCGGCCTGATCGGCGAGATCGGGGGAACCGACGAGGAAGAGGCTGCCGCATTCATCGCCTCGCGGGTGACGAAGCCGGTGGTGGCTTTCATCGCTGGCAAGACGGCTCCGCCCGACCGGCGCATGGGCCACGCGGGCGCCATCGTCTCCTCGGGTAGGGGGACCGCCGCCGAGAAGATCGCCGCGCTGGAGGAGGCGGGTGTGGCGGTGGCCAGCAGCACCGATGAGGCTGCGCGGGTGATAGCCGGACTGGTGGCGAGTCGCGACTAGAGGTCGCCTCGCGGCGGCGGGTCGTCTGCTTCCTACGGAGCCAGCGAGATGCGCGGGCTGTCCGCGGTGAGATAGTCGATCCGGCTGACCCCGCCGCAGAAGCGGTCGACCAATTCCACCACCTCGCCACAGGCCGTCTCGATCTCCTGGCGCGTGACGGGTGGCAGTCCGTCCACGTTGAACTCTATAGCTGTGGTCTCGGGAAGCGTCAGCGTGTGGTTCGCCTGCCGCCAGGTCCAGCGGCGGGTGAGCACCGTGTCACCCTCCACGAAGACCACTTCACCCGGTAGAGGGTGTTCCACCTCTTCCGACCCGAAGGCGACGAACTCCTCAGCGCCGGTGGCGAACCTCAGCTCGATGTCGCCGTTCAAGAGGTCGATGGCGTGCCCGCCCGCCGGGATGAGGTGTCGAAGGGAGATGACGTTGCCGATGTCCACCAGAGCGCTGATAGCCGGCAGTTCGTCGCCGCGCAGCGCGCGACGGGCCATCGCCTCCACCGAGGACCTGAACTCGGCGGGCTTGGCGCCAAAGGCGCGGTAGGCGTCGCGCCAGGCTTTGATGCGCGGCTCCTCGGCTATCTGCTCCAAGCTCACCCGGGCGCGCACGGAGGCCTCGGCCTCTCGAAGCATCGCTACCAGCTCGGTGGGAGAGGGGCCGTTCCTGACCTCGTGAGCCACGACGACGCCCCGGATGTATCCGGGAAAGCGGACGAACACGTCCGGAGAGATGCTGTAGCTATAGTGCTGCATGGCTGGGCCTCAGTCTTCACTCAGATGTATTGCCGCATCGGTGCGCCGAGTCGCCGCACCGACCTCGATTCTACCGGATAACCTAGGCTATCCTCGTCACGTGAGCTCGCAGGGAAGGGAGTAGGGATGCGCATCGAGGTACCCTGGAGTACGGGCAGCACGGTCGTGGAGGTGGACGAGCGCCGGGTGGCCGGCGTGCTGGGCGCCAACGTGGAGACGGCGGTCGATCCGGAAGGGGTGCTGCGCACGGCGCTCGCCGGAGAGGCGCGGACGGGACCGGCTAACGGGGCATCCGGGGAGGGCCTCGAGGGATTCCTGAGCGTGGCGCGATCGCCGCTGCTGGTGGTGGTCAACGACGCGACCCGTCCCACCCCCTCGGCGGACGTTCTCAGGGTCCTACGCCCCGGGCTCGAACGATGGCTGGGGGGCGGCCGCGATCGCGTCCTCTCCTTCGCTGTGGCCACGGGCACCCACCGGGCAGCGCTTCCCCAGGAGTTGGAGCGTATCTTCGGGGCCGACTTCCTCGCCGCCCACAGCCGGCGCGTGATCTCTCATGACGCGAAGGACGGCTCTCGACTCGTCACCCTCGGGCGGACGCGGCGGGGCACCGAGATCCGAGTGAACGCGTTGTTGGCGGAAGCTGGAAGCGTGATCCTGATCAACTCGGTGGAGCCTCATTACTTCGCAGGCTACACGGGAGGCCGCAAGTCCCTCTTCCCGGGGCTGGCCGGATACGACACCGTCTGGGCCAACCATGCCTTGTCCATGAAGCCCGGCTCCGAAAGCCTTGCGCTCACGGGCAACCCCGTCCACGAAGACCTGGAGGATGCGCTCACCGTGGGCGTCGCCGGCCGGCAGGTCTACTCCATCCAACTGGTCCTGGACAAGGAGCACCGGATCGGCTTCGCGGCGGCGGGCGCTTTGGACGAGACCTTCCGCCGTGCGGTGGAGGTGGCCGACCGCCAGTTCGTGCTCGACATCGCCCGGCGCTGCGAGGTGGTGGTCGCGGCTGCGCCGCACCCGATGGACTGCAATTTCTACCAGACCAACAAGGCCATCCAGAGCGGAGCGCTCGCCGTCAGGGACGGGGGCATCCTCATCGTGGTGTCGGAATGCCCCTTCGGCCTGGGGGAGAACCAGACCCTCTACGACATGCTCGCGGCCGCCGATTCACCGGCCCAGGCTCTTGAGCGCGCGGACCTGGAGGAGTACCGGCTGGGGGTCCAGCAGGCCACCCGCGTCGCGGGCATCCTGCAGCGCGCGCAGATCTGGGCGGTCACGGCACTGCCCGCGGCGCAGATCGAGGCCATGTTCATGAGACCGTTCGCCACCCTGCAGGCCGCGGTGGATGCTGCCCTTGCCGCCCAGGGCTCCGGGGCGCAGGTCCTCTTCCTGCAGGAGGCCAGCATCACCGTGCCCCGGCCGAGAAGCGTCGGGTAGAGGCGTCCGTCGGGGCGGTCGGCAGCGCCGGCCCGCCCCAGACCGCCGGGCAGTCCGCGGCCGCGCAGCCGGCCCGCGCGCGTCAGCTCTCGACCATGTGGAAGGTGGCGGTGATCGGTGTCCCGGTCTTGAGCATCGCCCACACGGGGCAGAGCTGCCCCTCGGCGATCGCGAGCGCCTGGGCGACGCGATCGGCGTCCAGTCCCGCGCCGGCCACCCCGAACTCCAGCGCGATGGACGTCAATACGGTGGGGTGCTCTTCGCGTCGCGTGCCCTTGGCCTCGACGGTCATGGCCGCCAGAGGCTGCTTCATGCGCTCGAGCACCAGCGCAACGGTGCTTCCCGCGCATACCGCCAGACTGGTGAGGAGCATCTCCAAGGGAGTGGGACCGGCGGTGGCCCCCGGTCCGAGCGGATAGTCCAGGCACACGCTGTGCTGGCCGGTGCTGGCGGTGAAGCACATGCCGGTCTCCCGGACTGCGCGGACGGATAGCTCTGTGGGCATCTGGACCTCCACGTCGAGGGGATCGGGACTGTCACATCATAGGCGTGGTCCCCGACGGCGTCGAGACGGTCGCGGGGTCTCTGGTGTTTCTTGAAATGCCCTAGTGTGTTGGGTATCATGCCTTTTCGCCTCCGCGTGGGGTTGTCGCGCGTGGGGGGGTGCCCGAGTGGCCAAAGGGAGCAGACTGTAAATCTGTCGGCGCAGCCTACGGAGGTTCAAATCCTCCCCCCCCCACCACCATCCAGCGGAGTGCGGTAGTCGGCGCAGCCGTAGCGGCGGCCGGCTCGAGCGGGCCTCCATAGCTCAGTTGGCAGAGCACTTCCATGGTAAGGAAGGGGTCTTCGGTTCAAATCCGAATGGGGGCTCCATGAGGAACCCGACAGACGGGTCCAGAGGGGGCGGCGTAGCTCAGCTGGTCAGAGCAGCGGAATCATAATCCGCGTGTCAGAGGTTCGAGTCCTCTCGCCGCTACCTGCGTTTGTGGTAGCATGCACGGGCATTAAATGACTAGGGAGCGGTGAAGCAATGCGGGTACGGGTGACGATGGCTTGCCAAGAATGCAAGCGCCGTAACTACACCACCATGAAGAACAAGCGCAACGATCCCGAACGGATCGAGCTGCGCAAGTACTGCAAGTGGTGCGACACGGTCACGGTCCACAAAGAGACCAAGTAGTCCGGTAGCGGAAGGCTGGATAGGCGAAGGGCAGTAGCTCAACGGTAGAGCGCCGGTCTCCAAAACCGGATGCCGGGGGTTCGAATCCCTCCTGCCCTGCCACTTCTTCCTAGGTAGCGAGAAAAGGCGATGGCGAAGAGCGTCAACGACAAGACGGTAAGCAGCAAGGCTCCAGCGGCCACGGCAAGGCCCCGGCGAAGAATCGCCGGCGGTCTCAAGAACCCGTTCTCGCGATCCTCGTCCGGCGCCTCCTCCAAGCAGACCTCCGGGCCCGCGCGGGACGGTGGCCACCAAGCCGCACGGCCGCATGCGCACCTTCTTCCGCGAAGTGCGCATCGAGATGAGGAAGGTCACCTGGCCGCCGCGCAAGGAGCTGATCAAGTCCACCGGGGTGGTCATCGTCGCTGTCATCATCGCCGCCGTGTTCATCGGCGTGTTCGACTTCATCTGGAACCTCGTCGTCCAAGTCGGTGAATTTGGGGTAGTTGTGACCGAACCTGACAACCAGCACGGCGATCCATGGATGCCAAGTGGTACGTGATCAACACGTACTCGGGCCACGAGAACAAGGCGCGGACCAATCTGGAGCACCGCATCCAATCGATGAACCAGGCCCAGTACTTCGAGGACATCGTCGTGCCCACCGAGCAGGTGGTGGAGACCAAGGGCGGCGAGAAGGTCCAGCTGGAGAAGCGCATCTTCCCCGGCTATCTGCTGGTCAAGATGATCCTCACCGACGATTCCTGGTCGCTGGTCAAGAACACCCCGGGCGTCACCGGGTTCGTGGGCTCCGAGAACAAGCCCACCCCGCTCATGCCGTCGGAGGTGGATCGCATCCTGCACACCACCACGGTGGAGAAGCCCAAGGCCAAGGCGGAGTTCGTCATGGGCGACCAGGTGCGGGTGGTCAACGGGCCGCTCACCGACTTCACCGGCGAGGTGTCCGAGGTCAACATCGAGCAGAGCAAGCTCAAGGTGATGGTGTCCATCTTCGGGCGGGACACACCGACCGAGCTGGGTTTCGAGCAGGTCAAGAAGATCTAGGTCAGGTCCGGCCGGGCACCGGTCGGGGCTGGAGATCCGGGCAGAGACGGAGAAACAAGGTGGCTAAGAAGGTACGGGCGATAGTCAAGCTGCAGATCGTGGGGGGCAAGGCGACCCCGGCTCCTCCGGTCGGCCCTGCGCTGGGTCAGCACGGCGTGAACATCATGGAGTTCTGCAAGGCCTACAACGCGGCCACCCAGGACAGGGTCGACCAGGTGGTCCCGGTCGAGATCACCGTCTTCGAAGACCGCTCGTTCACGTTCGTCCTCAAGACCGCGCCGGCCGCCGTCCTCATCCGTCAGGCCGCCGGCATCGACAAGGGCACCGGCAATCCCCGCAAGGAGAAAGTGGGCAAGATCACCAAGGACCAACTGCGCCAGATCGCCGAGACCAAGATGCCCGACCTCAACGCCCACGACATCGACGCCGCGATGAACATCATGGCCGGCACGGCGCGCAGCATGGGGGTCACGGTAGTAGACTGACAGTGGTAATAGCCGCGC
Organism: uncultured Actinomycetota bacterium; assembly: GCA_963822135.1. Taxonomy (GTDB): domain Bacteria; phylum Actinomycetota; class Thermoleophilia; order RBG-16-64-13; family RBG-16-64-13; genus CAIQPS01. The sequence continues at coordinate 438,978 of CAWGGI010000010.1, forward strand.
CGACGGGTCACAGCGCCCCTCAGCGCGGGTGAAAATGCCCGGGCGGACGGCTCAGTCCGCCAATGGGCCGGAAGGTGGGAGGGCCGGGTGGCCCGTTTGACCACCAGGAGGTAAGAAGATGAGCAAGGATTCCAAGCGCTTCCAGGAAGCGAAGAAGGCCGTCGAGCCGGGCGGTCTACACGCCGCTCGAGGCGGCCAAGCTGCTCAAGAGCATGGACACCGCCAACTTCGACGAGACCGTCGAAGTCCACATCAAGCTGGGAGTCAATCCCCGTCACGCCGACCAGCAGGTGCGCGGCACGGTCATGCTGCCGCACGGCACCGGCAAGACCATGCGGGTGGCCGTGTTCGCCAAGGGCGAGAAGGCCACCGAGGCCGAAGCCGCCGGCGCCGACCTGGTGGGCGCCGAAGACCTGGCCGCCCAGGTCGAGGGCGGCATGCTCGACTTCGACGCCGCCATCGCCACTCCCGACATGATGGGCGTGGTCGGCAAGCTGGGCCGGGTGCTCGGTCCCCGCGGCCTCATGCCCAACCCCAAGGCCGGCACCGTGACCTTCGACGTGGCCAAGGCCGTGCAGGACATGAAGGCCGGCAAGGTCGAGTACCGCACCGACAAGTTCGGCGTGGTGCACCTGATCGTCGGCAAGAAGTCCTTCGATGCCGAGCAGCTGGTGGCCAACTACAGCGAGGTGCTGGGCGAGATCGTCCGGGCCAAGCCGGCTGCCGCCAAGGGCAAGTACCTGCGCAGCATCACCATGACCACGCACCATGGGCCCCGGCGTCCCCCTGGACACCTCCAAGACCCGGGCGTTGCTGGAGGACGAAGCTGAGGCTCCGGCCAGCCGCCAAGCCCCCGCGATGGCGGGGGCCGCGCCGCTCGGCCGTCCGTGTGGACACCCGCCGCGTACCTGCTATAATCCCCGCCGCTAAATCCGCCAGAGACAGCTGGTGCCGCCACGGCGGCAGAAGCGGGAGGCTCGGGGCTCGCTCGAGGGCAGCCTGCGACCGGCCCGCCAGCCGAGGCAGAGTGTGACCGACATAGCGGCCGCAAGGCATGCAGTGTCATCGTCCGCCTCTGCTATCGGAGGTGGACGATTTTCGTTTGAAGGAGGTGACACAGAATGCCAAGACCGGACAAGATCGAAGCGGTAGCGGAGATCACCGCCGATCTCAAGGCGGCCGACGTCTACTACTTCGTCGACTACCGGGGCTCACGTTCGCCGAGTCCACCGAACTGCGCAAGCGCCTGCGCAAGGTCGACGCCGATCTCAAGGTGGTGAAGAACACCCTTGGCAAGATCGCCGCCGCCAACGCCGGCGTGGAGGGTCTGGACGAACTGCTGGCGGGCCCCACGGCCATCGCCTACGTGCATGGCGACCCGGCCAGGACGGCCAAGACCATCCAGGACTTCATCCGGGAGAAGAAGAAGGCCGCCATCCGCGGTGGCAAGCTGCAGCGCTCCATGCTGAGCGCCGCTCAGGTCGAGAAGCCTGGCCACGCTGCCCAGCCGCGAGCAGCTCATCGCCCAGTTGGTGGGCACCATCGCCGCGCCGCTCACAGGCCTGGTCACCGTCCTCAACGGTCCCATCCGTGGATTGGTCGTGGTCCTGGGGCAGGTGCAGGACAAGAACGCCGCTAGCGGCCGCGTCGAGCCGTCGCAGGCTGATGCCCAGCGGCAGACGGCGCCTGACCGGCGGGTAGCTCAGCCGGATGTTGCGTAGCAGAGGTGACTAAGGAGTGAAAGGTGACCCCGCAGGAACTCATCGAAGAGATCAAGAAGATGACGGTCATGGAGCTTGTCGCAGCTCGTCAAGGCCCTGGAAGAGGAGTTCGGCGTGAGCGCCGCCATGCCGATGGCTGTGGCCGCCGCTCCGGCCGCCGGTGCGGGCCCGGCTGCAGCCGAGGAAGAAGAGCAGACGGAGTTCGACGTCATCCTCAAGGCTGCCGGCGAGAAGAAGATCAACGTCATCAAGGTGGTGCGTGCTCTCACCGGCCTGGGCCTGAAAGAAGCCAAGGACCTGGTCGACGGTGCTCCCAACCCGGTCAAGCAGGCTATCACCAAGGCCGAGGCCGAAGACATCAAGAAGCAACTCGAAGAAGCCGGCGCGGAAGTCGAGGTCAAGTAGCAGTGACGCCGGCGTCGGCGGCGCTGTAGCCGCCCGGCCGACTGAGTGCGCGAGCCCGGCCGCGGTGTTCGAAATATACTGTCCGGGACCGGGCTTGCCGCGCATGAGTGCCGTGATAAATGCAAGTTTGCGCGTTGACCCCTGTGCAAAACCCCCGGCATGCGAGGAGTGATCCCCTTTGGGCGAAAGGAAGACTCCCAGTACCGCGTAAATCTTTCTCCAAACTACCCCACATTCTCGACGTTCCCAACCTGATCGCCGTCCAGACCGAATCGTTCGATTGGTTCAAGGACAAGGGTCTCAAGGAGACCATCGAAGACATCAACCCGATCGAGGACTACACGGGCAACTACGCCGTCGAGTTCGGTGAGTACGAGTTCAACGAGCCCACCGCTGTCTCTCAAGGAATGCAGGGATAAGGACCAGACCTACGCGGCTCCCCTCTTCATAACCGTCCGGTTCGTCAACCGGGAGTCGGGCGAGATCCGCGAGCAGAACGTCTTCATGGGCGAGTTCCCCATGATGACCGAGCAGGGCACCTTCATCATCAACGGCACCGAGCGGGTGATCGTCACCCAGCTGGTGCGCTCTCCCGGCGCCTATGTCATGGCCGCCAAGGACCCGACCAAGCAGGTGCTGATCGCCAACCTCATGCCTGCCCGCGGTTCCTGGCTGGAGTTCGAGATCGACAAGCGCGGCGCGGTCTCGGTGCGCATCGACCGCAAGCGCAAGCTGCCGGCCACCGTGTTTCTGCGCGCCCTGGCCGGCATCGATTCCGGACGGACCAAGGACGACCCCGGCTTGCTGTCCAAGGGCACCGACGAGGAGATCCTGGATCTCTTCGACGGCAACCCCTTCATCAAGGCCACCCTCGAGAAGGACTCGGTCCGCTCGGTCGAGGAGGCCCTGGTCGAGCTGTTCAAGAAGCAGCGCCCGGGTGAGCCGCCCACGCTCGAGGCCAGCCGCAACCTGCTGTGGAACATCTGCTTCGACCCCAAGCGGTACGACCTCACCCGGGTGGGCCGGCACAAGCTGAACGCCCGTCTTGGTCTCGAACACCGATCTGGACGTCCGCACCCTCACCAAGGCCGACATCATCGCTCTGGTCACGGAGCTGGTGGCCGTGCCGCTGGCCATCGATCACGAGCATCTCCTCGAGGAGGCCCGCGATCTGGCCGAAGTGGCCCCCAGCCTGCCCTGGGACGAGGTGGCCAATCGCCTGGACGAATACGAGCACTTCGGCAACCGCCGCCTGCGCATGGTGGGCGAGCTGGTGCAGGAGGCCTTCCGTGTCGGTCTCTACCGCATGGAGCGCGTGGTGCGCGAGCGCATGACCACCGAGGACGTCGACACCATCACGCCGCAGTCGATCATCAACATCCGGCCGGTGGTCGCGGCCCTCAAGGAGTTCTTCGGGAGCTCGCAGCTCTCGCAGTTCATGGACCAGACCAACTCGCTGGCCGGGCTCACCCACCGGCGGCGGCTCTCGGCCCTGGGCGCGGGCGGTCTCACCCGGGAGCGCGCTCCCATCGAGGTGCGCGACGTGCACCCCACCCACTACGGGCGCATGTGCCCCATCGAGACGCCTGAAGGTCCGAACATCGGCCTCATCGGCTCGCTGTCCAGCTACGCCACCGTCAACGAGTTCGGCTTCATCCAGACGCCGTACCGCAAGGTGGTCAAGGGCAAGGTCACCGACGAGATCGAGTGGCTGACCGCCTACGAAGAAGAGAAGTACACCATCGCCCAGGCGAACGCCCCGGTCGATCGCCAAGACGCAACAGTTCGTCGAGGACACGGTCCTCGCCCGCGCTCCGGGCGGCGAGTATGTGAGCGTCCGCCGCGAAGACGTCGACTACATGGACTGTCTCCCCGCAGCAGATCGTCTCGGTGGCCACCGCGCTCATCCCTTCTTGGAGCACAACGACGCCAACCGGGCCCTCATGGGCTCCAACATGCAGCGCCAGGCGGTGCCGCTGCTGGAGGCCGAGGCGCCCCTCATCGGCACGGGCATGGAGTACCGCTGCGGCGGTCGATACCGGCGACGTCCTGCTGGCCACCAGCGGCCGGCAAGGTGCGGGGCGTGTCCGCCGACCGCATCCTGCATCGAGACCGACGACGGCGACGTCGACTCCTACGACCTGCTCAAGTTCGAGCGCTCCAACCAGGGCACCTTCATCCACCAGAAGCCGGTGGTGGACGTGGGCGAGACGGTCGCTGCCGGCGCGGTCCTGGCCGACGGGGCCTCCACCAAGCACGGTGAGCTGGCCCTGGGCCGCAACCTGCTGGTGGCCTTCATGAGCTGGGAGGGCTACAACTTCGAGGACTCCATCGTCATCAGCGAGCGGCTGGTCAAGGACGACGTGCTCACCTCGGTCCACATCGAGGAGTACGAGGTCGAGGCCCGCTCCACCAAGCTGGGCGACGAAGAGATCACCCGCGACATCCCCAACCGCTCGGAGGAGTCGCTGGCCGACCTGGACGAGGACGGCATCGTGCGCATCGGCGCCGAGGTGTCCTCGGGCGACCTGCTGGTGGGCAAGATCACGCCCAAGGGCGAGACCGAGCTCACGGCGGAGGAGAAGCTCATCCGCGCCATCTTCAAGGAGAAGGCCCGCGAGGTGCGCGACACCTCGCTCAAGGTGCCGCACGGCGAGAAGGGCGTCGTCATCGACGTCAAGGAGTTCTCCCGCGAGGACGGCGACGACCTGTCCCCGGGCGTCAACCGCCTGGTGCGGGTGTACGTGGCCAAGAAGCGCAAGATCGCCGAGGGCGACAAGCTGGCCGGCCGTCACGGCAACAAGGGGGTCATCTCCAAGATCGTGCCCGAGGAGGACATGCCGTTCCTGGAAGACGGCACCCCGGTGGACATCATCCTCAACCCGCTGGGCGTGCCTTCGCGCATGAACATCGGCCAGGTCATGGAGACGCATCTGGGCTGGGCCGCGCATCACGGCTTCTACCAGCTCAAGCGCAACAAGAAGACCATGGACGGCGACGACGGCGCTGTCAAGCCGGCGACCTGACCCCCGGACGAGCAGGTCAAGCTGGTCAAGCAAGTACTACGAGATCGTGGACGAGTCCACCGGCCGAAGGCCCGGTGCCCATCGCCACGCCGGTGTTCGACGGCGCCACCCAGGTGGACGTCGACGAGGCCCTCATGGGTTGGAGTGGCCAGGCGCATCGCTGGAGCAGCGCCAACCGGGTCTGGACCCTACCTGGCAGTCGAGCATGCCGGTCAGCCTGGACAACAATCCCGGCACGCAGGTGGCCGGCAAGGTGAAGCTCTACAACGGTCGCACGGGCGAGCCCTACGACCAGAGCATCACCGTGGGCTACATGTACATGCTCAAGCTGCACCACCTGGTGGACGACAAGATCCACGCCCGCTCCACCGGCCCGTACTCCTTGGTGACCCAGCAGCCGCTGGGCGGCAAGGCGCAGTTCGGCGGCCAGCGCTTCGGCGAGATGGAGGTGTGGGCGCTCGAGGCCTACGGCGCCGCCTACACCCTGCAGGAGATGCTCACCATCAAGTCCGACGACACCCAGGGGCGGGTCAAGGCCTACGAGGCCATCGTCAAGGGCGAGAACATCGCCCGGCCGGGCGTGCCCGAGTCGTTCAAGGTGCTGCTCAAGGAGATGCAGTCGCTGGCCCTCGACATCCAGGTGATGAGCGAGGAGGGCGGAGCGCTCGAGGTGGCCGAGGAGGAGGACGACCTGCTCCGGGCCGCCGAGGAGCTGGGCATCGACCTGTCCGCGCGCTACCGGGCCGAGGAGCGGGCCGCGGAGAGCGCACGGCGACGTCTGGTGCCTCACGCACACCGGCTCCGAGCTGGACGAGGAGCTCGACGACGAGGACGAGGAGATCCGACGAGTTCGAGGGCGCGCCCGAGACTGGCGACGTTCGAGATCGACATGGGCGGGGACATGGACGGCGTCGAACTGTCCAGCTTCGCCGACGACGCGGAATAGGAGCCTCCGGTGATAGACATCAACGAATTCGACGCCATCAGGATCGGCCTGGCCTCGCCGGAGCAGATCCGGGCTTGGTCGTCGGGCGAGGTCACCAAGCCCGAGACCATCAACTACCGCACGCTCAAGCCCGAGAAGGACGGCCTGTTCTGCGAGCGCATCTTCGGTCCCACCAAGGACTGGGAGTGCTACTGCGGCAAGTACAAGCGGGTCCGCTACAAGGGCATCATCTGCGAGCGCTGCGGGGTGGAGGTCACCCGGGCCAAGGTGCGCCGCGAGCGCATGGGCCACATCGACCTGGCCGCGCCGGTCAGCCACATCTGGTACTTCAAGGGCGTCCCCAGCCGCATGGGCTACCTGCTGGACATCTCGCCCAAGCAGCTGGAGCGGGTCCTCTACTTCTCCGCCTCCATCGTCACCTTCGTGGACGACGAGAAGCGGCAGCGCGACATGGGCAAGCTGGAAGACCTGGTCCAGGCCGACATCGAGAACACCTTCGCCTCGCGTGACGAGCAGAAGGTCAAGATCATGGCCGAGCGCGACAAGCGCGTGGCGGTGCTGCTACGGCAACTCCACGCCCGACGAGGACGACGAGATCGCCCTGGGCTTCGACGAGACGCCGCTCACGGAGTGGACCCAGGAAGAGGTCGAGAAGCGGGCCAGCGAGCTGCGCATCGACGCCGACACCCGCCTGCGCGACCTGGAGCGCTACGCCGACCAGCAGGCCGCTCGCCTGCGCGAGCTGTGGGCCGCGTTCAAGAGCATCAAGAAGGGCGACATCATCACCGATGAGACCCTCTTCCGGGAGATGAAAGAGAAGTACGGCAGCCCCTTCGGCTACGGCGTGTACTTCCGCGGCGGCATGGGGGCCGAGGCCATCCGCGAGCTCCTGGCCGCCGTCGACCTGGAGACCGAAGCCAAGTCTCTGCGCGAGACCATCAAGACCTCCAAGGGCCAGAAGCTCTCCCGCGCGGTCAAGCGCCTCAAGGTGGTGGAGGGCTTCCTGCGCTCCGACAACCGGCCGGAGTGGATGATCCTGCAGTCGATACCGGTCATCCCGCCGGAACTGCGCCCCATGGTGCAGCTGGACGGCGGCCGCTTCGCCACCTCCGACCTCAACGACCTCTATCGCCGGGTCATCAACCGCAACAACCGGCTGAAGAGGCTGCTCGACCTCGGGCGCGCCCGAGATCATCGTCAACAACGAGAAGCGCATGCTGCAGGAAGCCGTGGACGCCCTGTTCGACAACGGCCGCCGCGGCCGGGCCGTCACCGGCCCGGGCAACCGCCCGCTCAAGTCGCTCTCCGACATGCTCAAGGGCAAGCAGGGCCGCTTCCGCCAGAACCTGCTGGGCAAGCGCGTGGACTACTCGGGCCGTTCGGTCATCGTGGCCGGCCCGGAGCTCAAGCTGCACCAGTGCGGTATCCCCAAGACCATGGCGCTGGAGCTGTTCAAGCCGTTCGTCATGAGCCGCCTGGTGGAGCGCAAGCAGGTGCAGAACATCAAGGCCGCCAAGAAGCTGGTGGAGAGCGAGTTCCCCGAGGTCTGGGACATCCTCGAAGAGGTCATCTCCGAGCACCCGGTCATGCTGAACCGCGCTCCGACGCTGCACCGCCTGGGCATCCAGGCCTTCGAGCCGGTGCTCATCGAGGGCAAGGCCATCCAGCTGCACCCGCTGGTCTGCACCGCCTTCAACGCCGACTTCGACGGCGACCAGATGGCCGTCCACCTGCCGCTCTCGGTGGAGGCGCAGGCCGAGGCCCGCATCCTCATGCTGTCGTCCAACAACATCCTGTCGCCGGCCCACGGCCGTCCGATCGCCGTGCCCACGCAGGACATGATCCTGGGCTGCTACTACATGACCTACTTCGAGGGTCCCGATCTGGCCAAGATCGATCCCATCGACGTCAAGGCCCTCGAGGCGGTGCGAACCCAGCCCGCGGCCCTTCGGCAACGTGGCCGAGCTGGAGCACGCCTACGCCGAGAAGCGCATCGGCATCCAGGACCCCATCCTCTTCCGCTGGGAACGGCGGCCGCCTGCTCACCACCGTCGGCCGGGCCATCTTCAACTCGGCCGTGGTCGCCTCCCTGGAGGAGTACTTCGGCGAGGAGTGGGAGAGGAGGGGCCGGAGGGCACCATCCGCAGGGACGACTACGAGTTCCAGAACAAGGTCTTCACCAAGAACGAGATGTCGACCTTCGTGAGCGACCTGGTGGAGTACTACGGCGCCATCGCCGTCGCCCATCTGCTGGACGTCCTCAAGGACATGGGCTTCAAGTACGCCAGCGTGGCCGGGGTCACCATCTCCAAGAACGACATCGTGGTGCCGCCCGACAAGGAGGAGATCCTGCAGGGCTACGAGGCCAAGGTCCGGCACATCCAGGACGAGTACCTGCACGGCAACCTCACCGACTCCGAGCGCCGCGAGCGGGTCACCGACCTGTGGACCGAGGCCACCGAAGAAGGTGGCCGACGCCATGGAGAAGAACTTCCGGCGCCTCAACCCGGTCTACATGATGGCCAACTCCGGAGCCCGCGGCTCGTTCAAGCAGATCCGCCAGCTGGCGGGGATGCGCGGTCTCATGGCCTCGCCGAAGGGCGAGATCATCGAGCGGCCCATCAAGGCCAACTTCATGGAAGGCCTGGGCGTGCTCGAGTACTTCATCTCCACCCACGGCGCCCGCAAGGGTCTGGCCGACACCGCTCTGCGTACCGCCGACTCGGGCTACCTCACCCGCCGCCTGGTCGACGTGGCTCAGGAAGTGGTCATCCGCGAGCACGACTGCGGCACCGACGAAGTCCATCGAGATGCCGCTGCGCAAGAACGACCGCCTGAACGAACTGCTGCTCGGCCGGGTGCTGGCCGTCGACGTGGCCGATCCGGAGACCGGCGAGATCGTCTACGAGCGCAACGAGATGCTCAACAAGCGCATCCTCGCAGAAGCTGCTCGCGCTCTATCCGGCCGGACCGACGCCGACCTCAAGCTCAAGGTGCGCTCGGTGCTGGGCTGCCAGAGCGAGATCGGCGTGTGCCAGCTCTGCTACGGCCGCTCGCTGGCCGCCAACGACCTGGTGGCCATCGGCGAGGCGGTGGGCCACATCGCCGCGCAGTCCATCGGCGAGCCGGGCACTCAGCTGACCATGCGGACCTTCCACACCGGCGGTGTGGCCGGCGCCGACATCACCCACGGTCTTCCGCGGGTGGTCGAGCTGTTCGAGGCCCGCAAGCCCAAGGGCCAGGCCAAGATCACCCAGTTCGCCGGCACCGTGCAGATCGAGGAGTCCGACAAGGCCAAGAAGGTCGCTCATCCTCGACGACACGGGCGAGGAGCTGCACAGCTACGCCATCAGCCGCCGGGCCGACCTCATGGTCGAGGACGGCCAGCAGGTCGAGGCGGGCGACCAGCTCTACAAGGGCTCGCTCAACCCGCACGAACTGCTCAAGTACCGCGGCGCCCTGGAGACCGCCCGCTACATCGTGGGCGAGGTGCAGGAGGTCTACCACAAGCAGGGCGTGCAGATCGACGACAAGCACGTGGAGCTCATCGTCCGGCAGATGACCAAGAAGGTCCTGGTGGAGACCCCGGGCGACACCAGCTTCCTGCCCGGCCGCATGGTCGACCGGCTCATCTTCGACGAGGAGAACGAGCGGGTCGTCGCGAACGGCGGCGAGCCGGCCACCTGCGAGGAGATCATCCTCGGCATCACCAAGGCCTCGCTGGCCACCGAGAGCTTCCTGTCGGCGGCCTCCTTCCAGGAGACCACCAAGGTGCTCACCGACGCCGCCCTCGAGGGCAAGGTCGACGAGCTGCGCGGCCTCAAGGAGAACGTCATCATCGGCAAGCTCATCCCGGCCGCCACCGGTCTGCGGTCCTATCGCAACATCGAGCTGGCCACCGCCGGCATCCCCGCCGAGATGGACGTGTTCGGCGACATGATGGCCGGGCGCGTGGACGGCGGCCTCGGCTCTACGCCCGAGCAGCAGTGGGCGCAGCTCACCGGCACGCTCGCAGAACGTCGAAGCCTACAACATGCTGGTGGACGATCTCGATCTGCCCACCTACGTGCACTCGGTGCTCAGCAGGGCGGGCATCGAGCGGGTGAGCGATCTGCTCGGCCACACCACCAAGGAGCTCATGGCCGTCCCGGGTCTGGGCCAGAAGAGCCTGGAGGAGATCCGGAGCCGCCTGGCCGAGAAGGGTTGGGCTCTGGCCGGGGAGAGCCGGCGAGGACCGGACAGACGAGGAGGAGAGTCCTGCTCGGCGTGGGCGACGCGTCAGCGATGAGGCCGAAGACGGCTCTGCTGGGCGGCGACCAGTCCGAGCAGGCGATCACGTCGACTCCGGCGAGTCGAGAGAGATACACGTGCGCTGCGGGCTTCTTGCAGGCCTCCAGGGGCTTTGCTATACTTCGCGGCCGCTGCGCGGCTCCAGGTGCGTCTGAATGCGCCGTTGCGCGGCGCTCAGCGTTAGTCGAGTCGTAACAAGCTGAGTAGACGAGGAGTACGTGTGCCAACGATCAACCAGTTGATCCGCAAGGGCCGGCAGGAGCAGTCCAAGAGGACCAAGACCCCTGCTCTCAAGGGCGCGCCGCAGAAGCGTGGCGTGTGCACGCGCGTGTACACCACCACGCCCAAGAAGCCCAACTCGGCCCTGCGGAAGGTGGCGCGCGTGCGGCTGGTCAACGGCATGGAAGTCACGGCCTACATCCCCGGCATCGGTCACAACCTGCAGGAGCACTCCGTGGTGCTCATCCGGGGCGGCAGGGTGAAGGACCTCCCGGGTGTGCGCTACAAGATCATCCGCGCGGCTCTGGACGCCGCCGGGGTGGCCAACCGCAAGCAGGGCCGCTCCAAGTACGGCGTCAAGACTGGCAAATAGGTAGACAGGAAGGCAAGCGCAGCGATGGCAAGAAGAGTCAAGAGCAGCCAAGCGGGACATCCAGCCCGATCCCATCTACCGCAGCCGTCTGGTCACCCAGATGGTCAACCGCATGATGCTCGACGGCAAGAAGTCCACCGCCGAGCAGATCATGTACGACGCCATGAACATCCTCCGCGAGCGGACCGGCAACGATCCGGCCGGCGTGCTCAAGGAAGCGGTGGAGAACGTGCGGCCCGGCCCTCGAAGTGCGGTCCCGCCGGGTCGGCGGCGCCAACTACCAGGTGCCGGTCGAAGTCCCCACCCGCCGTTCGTACACCCTGGCGGTCCGCTGGATCATCACGCACAGCCGGGCGCGGCGCGAGCACAGCATGGCCGAGCGGCTGGCCGGCGAGCTGCTCGACGGCTACAACCGTACCGGCGTGACCATGAAGAAGAAAGAAGACCTGCTGCGGATGGCCGAGGCCAACAGGGCTTTCGCCCACTACCGCTGGTAGTCACGAGTCGCAGGCAGCAGAGAACGACAGAAAGATCCAGGTATCAGTTGGCACAGGCCACAGCACATAAATCCGACGCGAAGACGGCTCAGCGGCATCCGCTGGCGAAGGTCCGCAACATCGGCATCATGGCTCACATCGATGCCGGCAAGACCACCACCACCGAGCGGATCCTCTACTACACCGGCCGCACCTACAAGATCGGTGAAGTGCACGACGGCGCCGCGGTGATGGACTGGATGGCCCAGGAGCAGGAGCGGGGCATCACCATCACGTCGGCGGCTACCACCTGCGAATGGCGCGATCATCGTATCAACATCATAGACACGCCCGGGCACGTGGACTTCACTATGGAGGTCGAACGCTCGCTGCGGGTGCTCGACGGCGCCATCGCGCTGTTCTGCTCGGTGGCGGGCGTGGAGCCCCAGTCCGAGACCGTGTGGCGGCAGGCCGACAAGTACGGCGTGCCCCGCATCGCTTTCGTCAACAAGATGGACCGCGTGGGCGCCGACTTCATGCGCGGCGTGCAGATGATGGTCGACCGGCTGCACGCCCGTCCGCTCGTCCTCCAGCTGCCCATCGGCCGCGAGGACGAGTTCCGCGGCGTCGATCGACCTGGTCCGCATGGTGGCCTACGTCTACGAGGACGACATGGGCGTGGAGTGGCAGGAGACCCCCGTCCCCGAGGAGATGAGGGACAGGGCCGAGGCCGAGCGCACTCATATGATCGAGACGCTCGCCGAGCGCGACGACGAGCTGATGATGGACTACCTGGAGGGCAAGCCCATCTCCGAGGAGCGTCTCAAGGCGGCCATCCGGCAGGCGACGCTCGACATCGAGCTCACCCCGGTGCTCTGCGGGTCGTCGTTCAAGAACAAGGGCGTGCAGATGCTCCTGGACGCGGTGGTCGACTACCTGCCCTCGCCGCTGGACATCCCGCCGGTCGAGGGGATCAATCCCCGCAACGGCGCAGACCATCACCCGGAGCGCCGACGACGACGAGCCCTTCTCGGCCATCGCTTTCAAGATCATGTCCGACCCCTTCGTGGGCAAGCTCACCTACTTCCGGGTGTACTCGGGCACGCTCAAGGCGGGCTCCTACGTGTACAACGCCAACAAGGACAAGAAGGAGCGGGTCGGCCGCATCCTGCAGATGCACGCCAACCATCGCGAGGACATCACCGCAGGTGTTCGCGGGCGACATCGCCGCGGCGGTGGGCCTCAAGGCCACCACCACCGGCGACACGCTGTGCGACGACGGCAGCCCCATCATCCTGGAGTCCATCGAGTTCCCCGAGCCGGTCATCTTCGTGGCCATCGAGCCCAAGACCAAGGCCGACCAGGACAGGCTCTCCGAGAGCCTCATGAGGCTGGCCGACGAGGATCCCACCTTCCGGGTGCGCACCGACGAAGAGACGGGGCAGACCATCATCGCCGGCATGGGCGAGCTGCATCTGGAGATCATCGTCGACCGGCTGCTGCGCGAGTTCAAGGTCGACGCCAACGTCGGGCCGGCCGCAGGTGGCCTACCGCGAGGGCATCACCAAGGCGGTCCCCAAGGTCGAGGGCCGTTTCGTGCGCCAGACCGGCGGCCGCGGCCAGTACGGCCACGTGGTCATCAAGATGGAGCCCAACGAGTTCGGCGCCGGCTTCACCTTCGAGAACAAGATCGTGGGCGGCGCCATCCCCAAGGAGTACATCCCGGCCGTGGAGGCCGGGCTGGTCGAGGCCATGGAGACCGGCGTGCTGGCCGGCTTCCCCATGGAGGACGTCAAGGTCGAGCTCATCGACGGCTCGTTCCACGAGGTCGACTCCTCGGAGATGGCTTTCAAGATCGCCGGCTCGATGGCCTTCAGGGAAGCGGCCAAGAAGGCGCATCCGGTGCTGCTCGAACCCATCGAGGACGTCGAGGTGGTCGTGCCCGAGGAGTACATGGGCGACGTCATGGGCGACCTCAACTCCCGCCGCGGCCACATCGAGGGCATGGAGCCGCGGGCGGGCGCCCAGGTCATCCGGGCCACGGTGCCGCTGGCGCCAGATGTTCGGGTACGCGACCGACCTCCGTTCCATGACCCAGGGACGGGCGACGTACACCATGCAGTTCAGTCACTACGCCGAGGTGCCCGGCACCATCGCGCAGGAAATAATCGCCCAGCAGGGCGGCAAGCGTCAAACGAAACGAGCTAAACAAGGGAAACACGGCTGCCTGGCTGCGGCGGCCGCCTGAGTGATTCAGGTAGAAAGGGAGGAATCAAATGGCGAAGAAGAAGTTCGAGCGGACCAAGCCTCACGTCAACGTGGGCACCATCGGTCACGTCGACCACGGCAAGACCACGCTGACCGCGGCCATCACCAAGTGCCTCGCGAACCTGCAACCCGAACGTCGAGTTCCGTAGCTTCGACTCCATCGACAACGCTCCCGAAGAGCGCGAGCGCGGTATCACCATCGCCACCGCCCACGTCGAGTACGAGACCGAGAAGCGGCACTACGCCCACGTCGACTGCCCGGGCCACGCCGACTACATCAAGAACATGATCACCGGTGCCGCCCAGATGGACGGCGCTATCCTGGTCGTGTCGGCCGCCGACGGCCCCATGCCCCAGACCCGTGAGCACATCCTGCTCGCCCGTCAGGTGGGCGTGCCCTACATCGTCGTCTACCTGAACAAGGCCGACATGGTGGACGACCCCGAGCTGCTCGAGCTGGTCGAGATGGAAGTCCGCGAGCTGCTCACCGAGTACGAGTTCCCCGGCGACGACATCCCCGTCATCACCGGCTCGGCCCTCAAGGCCCTCGAGCACGGCTGCGGCGACCGCGAGTGCCCGCAGTGCAAGTCCATCTTCGAGCTGGCCGACGCTCTGGACAGCTACATCCCCGAGCCCGAGCGCGCCATCGACAAGCCCTTCCTGATGCCGATCGAGGACGTGTTCAGCATCCAGGGCCGCGGCACCGTGGTCACCGGCCGTGTCGAGCGCGGCATCGTCAAGGTCGGCGACAACGTCGAGATGGTGGGTCTGCACCCGGAGACCACGAAGACCGTCGCCACCGGCGTCGAGATGTTCCGCAAGCTGCTGGACGAAGGGCGCGCCGGCGACAACATCGGCGTCCTTCTGCGCGGCACCAAGCGCGAGGAAGTCGAGCGCGGCATGGTGCTCGCCAAGCCGGGCAGCATCACCCCGCACACCGAGTTCGAGGCTCAGATCTACGTCCTGTCCCGCGAAGAGGGCGGCCGGCACACCCCGTTCTTCAACGGCTACCGTCCGCAGTTCTACTTCCGCACCACCGACGTGACCGGCGACGTGCACCCTGCAAGAGGGCGTCGAGATGGTCATGCCGGGCGACCACACCACCATCAAGGCCAAGCTGATCACCCCCATCGCCATGGACGAAGGCCTGCGCTTCGCCATCCGCGAAGGTGGCCGCACCGTGGGCGCCGGCGCCGTTACCAAGATCATCAAGTAGGAGTCGCTCGGTGGCGCAACAGAAGATACGCATAAGGCTCAAGGCCTACGACCACGAACTCGTCGACAAGAGCGCGCGGAGCATCGTCGAAACGGCTGAGCGCACCGGCGCCACCATTTCGGGCCCCGTTCCTCTCCCGACGGAGAAGAACGTCTACTGCGTGATCCGTAGCCCCTTCAAGGACAAGGACTCGCGTGAGCATTTCGAGATCAGGACGCACAAGCGCCTGATCGACATCCATCAGCCCACCCCCAAGACGGTGGACTCGCTGATGCGCATGGACCTGCCCGCGGGCGTGGACATAGAGATCAAACTGTGATGAAGACGCTGCTAGGCACAAAGCTGGGCATGACCCAGTTCTTCAACGAAGACGGCACGGTCGTCCGCTGCACGGTCATCGAGGCCGGGCCCTGCCTGGTCACCCAGAAGAAGACGGTGGAGAACGACGGCTACGCCGCCACGCAGATCGCCTTCGGCGACGTCAAGGCCAAGAGGCTGAACAAGCCCCTGCTCGGTCATCTCAAGAAGGCGGGCGTGGCTCCCAAGCGCCACCTCGTCGAGGTGCGGGGCGAGGACGACCTGGCCGTGGGCGAGGCGGTCACCGTGGACGTCTTCGCCCCGGGCGACGAGGTCAAGGTCACCGGCGTCAGCAAGGGCAAGGGCTTCCAGGGCGTCATCAAGCGGCACGGTTTCGCCGGCGGTCCCGGATATCACGGCGCCCACTTCCATCGCGCCCCCGGCTCCATCGGCGCCTCGGCCGACCCGTCCCGGGTGTATCCGGGCACCCGGCTGCCGGGGCAGATGGGCAATGTGCGGGTCACGCAGACCGGTCTCACCGTGGTCGCGACCGACCCGGACAAGAACCTGGTGCTGGTCAAAGGCGCGGTCCCGGGGAGCAAGGGCTCCCTGGTCGTGATCAAAGGTTAGGCCTATGCCATCCATCGACAGAGATCGACGAGAACGGGCGCGGTCGTCGGCCAGCACGAGCTGGCCGACGGCCTGGTGCAGGACCAGATCAACATCGGCCTTCTGCACCACGTGGTCACGGCCGAGCTGGCCGGCCATCGTCAGGGTACGGCTTCCGCCAAGACCCGGAGCGAGGTCGCCGGCACCACCGCCAAGCAGTGGCGGCAGAAGGGCACCGGCCGGGCTCGCGTGGGCTCCGGCAAGGTGGCGCACTTCACCGGCGGCGGCGTGGCCTTCCCGCCCATCCCGCGCAGCTACGCGAAGAAGGTCAACAAGAAGGTCAAGGCGCAGGCCTTCCGCATGGCGCTGGGCGACCTGGTGGCCGGCGGCACGGTGCGCGTGCTCGCCGGCACCGACGTTCGCCGAGCCTTCGACCAAGCGGGCCGCCGGCATCATCGGCAAAGCCGGCTCGACAGGCCCCTGCTGGTGCTGGTGGGCCGGAGACGAGGTCGCGGCTCTCAAGAGCTTCCGCAACCTGGCCGGCACTCGGGCGCTCACCATCGGCGACGCCGAGGTGCAGGACTACGTCTGGGCCAAGAGCCTGCTGTTCACCGAAGCGGCCGTCTCCTTCCTGGAAGGCGGCCTGAACGAAGGCGGTGAGGCCTAGTGGACGCACGCGAAGATCATCATCCGCCCCATCATCTCGGAGAAGAGCTACCGGGCGATCGACACCAACCGGTACTCGTTCGAGGTCAACTACCGGGCCACCAAGCCCCATATCCGGGCTGCCGTCGAAGAGATCTTCAAGGTCAAGGTCATCGGCGTGCAGACCATCAACATGAAGCCTAAGCCCAAGCGCAGGGGCGCCCACGAGGGCGTCACCAAGCGGTGGAAGAAGGCAGTGGTCGAGCTCGCCCCGGGCAACCGGATCGAGTTCTTCGGCGCGACGTAATGGAAGGGAGACGGTAAGAGACACATGGCGATAAAGAGCTACAAGCCGACTTCTCCCGGACGCAGGTTCGCGACCACGCCTGCCTTCGACGAGATCACCAAGACCGAGCCGGAGAAGTCGCTCACCCGTCCGGTCAAGCGCAAGGGCGGCCGCAACAACTACGGTCGCATCACCACCCGGCATCAGGGCGGCGGGCACAAGCGCGCTGTACCGGGTCATCGACTTCAAGCGCGACAAGGACGGCGTTCCCGGCCGGGTCGACTCGATCGAGTACGATCCCAACCGCAACTGCCGCATCGCGCTGGTCGTCTACGCCGACGGCGACAAGCGCTACATCCTGGCGCCCAACAAGCTGGGCGTGGGCGCCATGGTCGAAGCGGGCCCCGACGCCGACATCCGCGTGGGCTGCGCCCTCCCGCTGCGTAACATCCCGGTCGGTACCGTGGTGCACAACATCGAGATGTACAAAGGCCGCGGCGGGCAGATCGCCCGCTCGGCCGGCACGTCGGCCCAGGTCATGGCCAAGGAGGGCGACTACGCCATCCTGCGCCTGCCCTCCGGCGAGATGCGCATGATCCGTCTGGAGTGCCGGGCCACCGTCGGCGAGATCGGCAACGCCGAGCACGAGAACCTGGTCACCGGCAAGGCCGGCCGCAAGCGCTGGATGGGCGTCCGGCCCGGCGTTCGCGGCACCACCATGAACCCGGTCGACCACCCGCACGGCGGCGGCGAGGGCTCCACGCCTCCGGGCCGCAACCCGGTGACGCCTTGGGGTGTCCCCACCCTGGGTCACAAGACCCGCAAGGCCAAGAAGGACCTCCAGCAAGTACATCGTCAGGCGACGCGGGAAAGGGAGGTAATAGAGCATCGTGGCACGTTCAAGCAAGAAAGCTCCCTTCGTCGAAGAGCGGCTGATGAAGCGGGTCGAGACCATGAACGAGACCGGCGAGAAGCGCATGCTCAAGACCTGGTCGCGGGCTTCCACCATCTATCCGGAGATGATCGGGCACACCATCGCCGTCCATGACGGCCGCAAGCACGTGCCCATCTACGTCACCGAGAGCATGGTCGGCCACCGGCTGGGCGAGTTCGCGCTGACCCGCACCTTCCGCGGACACGGCGGCAACAAAGAGCGCCGCATGAAGAGGAAGTGACGAGCATGGTCAACGCGACAGCCAAGTACGTGCGGGTCTCTCCGCGCAAGGCCGGCGACGTGGCCCGGCTCATCCGCGGCAAGAAGGTGGCGGAGGCCAAGGCCATCCTGGCGCTCAGCCCGCGGGCTGCGGCCAAGCTGGTGGGCAAGGTGCTCGACTCCGCGGTGGCCAACGCCGAGAACAACCACGACCTCGACGCCGACGACCTCTACGTGGTCCGGGCGTACGTGGACGGCGGCCCCACCCTCAAGCGGTTCACGCCGCGGGCGATGGGACGGGCCAGCCGCATCCGCAAGCGGACCAGCCACATCACCGTGTGCGTCGACGAGAAAAAGGAGTCGTAGCAGGTGGGTCAGAAAGTTCATCCCGGAGGTATGCGGCTCGGCATCATCCATGACTGGAAGGCCCACTGGTACACCGAGAGGCAGTTCGCCGGCTTCCTCCATGAGGACATGGCGATCCGCAAGCACATCCAGAAGAAGATGGGTCACGCCGGCCTCTCCGACATCATCATCCGCAAGGACACCAACAAGGTGGTCATCGACATCCACACGGCTCGGCCGGGCATCGTCATCGGCAAGTCGGGCTCCGAGGTGGACGCGCTGCGGCGCGACCTCCACGAGATGACCGGCAAGGCCGTGCACGTCAACATCGTCGAGATCAAGCGGCCCGAGCTGGACGCCAACCTGGTCGCGCAGTCCATCGCCGAGCAGCTCGCCAACCGCGTGAGCTTCCGCCGGGCCATGAAGAGGGCCATCACCTCGGCCATGCGCTCGGGCGCCGAGGGCATCAAGGTGAGGTCGGGCGGCCGCCTGGGCGGCGCCGAGATGGCGCGCATCGAGGGCTACAGCGAGGGGCGGGTGCCGCTGCACACGCTGCGGGCCGACATCGACTACGGTTTCTGCGAGGCCGACACGACGTTCGGCAAGATCGGCGTGAAGGTGTGGATAAACAAGGGTGAGATCATGCCCGAGGGGTTCGACCAGGGCTCCCGGCGCGCAGTCGACCGAGGCCCGCGTAGGCTGATCGCCGACGCATAGGACAAGGATAAGAAGATGCTACTACCAAAAAGGGTCAAGCACCGCAAACAGCACCGGGGCCGCATGGCCGGCAAGGCCAAGGGCCAGACCACGGTCCATTTCGGCGAATACGGCCTGCAGGCGCTCGAGCCGGGCTGGATCACCAGCCGGCAGATCGAGGCCGCTCGTATCGCCATGACCCGCAAGATCAAGCGTGGCGGGAAGGTGTGGATCAACATCTTCCCCGACAAGCCCATCACCAAGAAGCCGGCCGAGACCCGCATGGGCTCCGGCAAGGGCTCGCCCGATCAGTGGGTGGCCGTGGTCAAGCCGGGCCGGGTGATGTTCGAGTTGGCGGGGTGTCCGAGGAGCTGGCCAAGGAGGCCATCCGGCTGGCGGCGCACAAACTTCCTGTCAAATGCAGGTTCGCGACCAGGGAGGACGGGGGCATTGAAGGCTAAGGATATTATCGAACTCGCTGACGAGGAACTGGCCTAGCGTCTCAAGCAGTCGCGCGAGGAGCTGTTCAACCTGCGCTTCCAGCACGCGGCCGGTCAGCTGGAGAACACCAGCCGTCTTCGCCAGGTGCGCCAGGACATCGCCAGGATCATGACGGTGCAATCGGCGAGAGAACGGGCGAGGGAGCTTTGATGGCCGAGCAGACGACTACAAGACAGAGGGAGCGGCAGGGCGTGGTCGTCTCCGACAAGATGGACAAGACCATCGTCGTGCAGGTGAGCGCGGTCAAGCCCCACGCCCAGTACAAGAAGGTCGTGCGCACGACCAGCCGTCTGAAGGCCCACGACGAGCAGAACGAGGCCCGGGTCGGTGACACCGTTCTCGTGCGCGAATGCCGGCCGCTTTCCCGGGACAAGACGTGGCGCCTGATCAAGGTGCTCGAGCGGGCCGAGTAGCGGCCGGCAGGAGATGGGTGAAGCACGATGATACAGGTGGAGACAAGACTCAAAGTGGCCGACAACACCGGCGCGCGCGAGATGCTCTGCATCCGCATCAAGGGCGGGTCGCAGCGGCGCTACGCCGGGGTGGGCGACATCATCGTGGGGGCGGTCAAGGAGGCCACTCCCGGCGGCGCGGTCAAGAAGGGCGATGTGGTGCAGGCCGTGGTCGTGCGCGTGAAGAAGGCATACGGCCGCAAGGACGGCACATACATCGGCTTCGACGAGAACGCTGCGGTGCTGATCGACCGGCAGCTGAATCCGCGGGGCACCCGCATCTTCGGCCCCGTGGGCCGCGAGCTGCGCGAGAAGAACTTCGCGAAGATCGTCTCGCTGGCGCCGGAGGTGCTGTGATGGCGAAGAGCACAGGCGAGCACGCAAGAAGTTCCGCATCAAGAAGGGCGACACGGTCGAGGTCATCCAGGGCAAGGAGAACGGCAAGCGGGGCAAGGTCATGCGCGTGCTGGACGACGAAGAGCGCGTCGTGGTGGAGCGGGTCAACTTCATCAAGCGGCACGTGCGCCCCTCGCAGAAGACGCCGCAGGGCGGGGTCATCGAGCGGGAGGCCAGCATGCATATCAGCAACGTGCAAGCTGGTCTGCCCCAGATGCGGCCAGGCCGCGCGGGTGGGCGTGCGCATGGAGGGCGACGACAAGGTCCGCTACTGCAAGAAGTGCAACGTCCAGGTGGATAAGGGTTAGCGATGGCAGTACCGAGACTAAAAGAGAAATACCGTGCACGAGATCGTGCCGGCCATGCGCGAGCAGTTCGGCTACACGAACGTCATGCAGGTGCCCAGGGTCACCAAGGTGACCCTCAACATGGGCATCGGCGAGGGCACCCACGACGCCAAGGCCATGGAAGAAGCGGCGCTTCAGCTCGGCCAGATCACCGGGCAGAAGGCCGCAGGTGCGGCGGGCGCGCAAGTCGGTGGCCAACTTCAAGCTGCGCGCCGGCATGCCGGTGGGGCTGCGGGTCACCCTGCGCGGCGACCGCATGTACGAGATGCTCGACCGACTGGTCAGCATCGCCCTGCCCCGCATCCGTGACTTCCGGGGATCACGCCCGAGGGCTTCGACGGTCAGGGCAACTTCAACCTGGGCGTGAAAGAGCAGATCATCTTCCCGGAGATCGACTACGACAAGATCGACCGGCTCCGGGGGCTCGACATCGCCATCACCACCACGGCGAAGACGGACGACGAGGGACGGGCGCTCCTCAAATTGATGGGCATGCCCTTCCGCGAGAGCTGAAGGATAGGAGCATCAGCGCATGGCAAAGAAATCGATGATCGCGAAGGCACGGCGCCCGCAGAAGTACGCCGTCCGGGCTCACAACCGCTGCCTCCGCTGCGGCCGGCCGCGCGGCTACGTCCGCCGCTTCGGCCTGTGCCGCATCTGTCTTCGTGAACTGGCCCATCAGGGACTCATCCCTGGGGTCACCAAGTCGAGCTGGTAGGAGGGGTCATGTCAACACACAGATCCCATCGCCGACATGCTGACCCGCATCCGGAACGCCAACAAGGCGCTCCATGCCCAGGTCGAGATGCCGTCCTCCACTCAGAAGGTGGAGTTGGCCCGCGTCCTCAAGGACGAGGGCTACATCACCGGCTACTCGGTGGTCAAAGAGGGCAGCTTCGACAAGCTGGTGATCGAGCTCAAGTACACCGACGGCCGCCGCCGTGTCATCTCGCAGGTCAAGAGGGTCAGCAAGCCGGGCCGCCGCATCTATGCCAAGAAAGACAACCTCCCCAAGGTCCTCGGGGGCCTGGGTACGGCCGTCATCTCCACCTCGCGTGGACTGATGACCGCGCGGGAGGCGCAGACGGCTGGGTGTGGGCGGCGAAGTCATCTGTTTCGTGTGGTAATGCTATGTCGAGGATAGGAAGAGCACCCATAACCATCCCGGCCGGCGTCGAAGTCACGATCGCCGGGAACAACGTCGCGGTCAAGGGCCCCAAAGGGCGAGCTGGCCATGGACGTCCACCCAAGATGCAGGTCGCCCTCGAGGACGGCGTCATGACCGTCACCCGGCCCGACGACACCGGGCCGAACCGGTCCCTGCACGGCCTCACCCGTACGCTGCTCTCCAACATGGTCACCGGCGTGACCACCGGTTTCGAGAAGAAGCTGGAGATCCAGGGCGTCGGCTACAGGGCCTCCAAGAAGGGCTCCGACCTGGAGATCCTCGTCGGCTATTCTCATCCGGTGCTGGTCACCCCTCCGGAGAACATCGAGTTCGAAGTGCCTGCTCCCACGCAGATCGTGGTCAAGGGCATCGACAAGCAGCGCGTCGGCCAGGTGGCCGCCGAGATCCGCGCCATCCGCAAGCCCGAGCCCTACAAGGGCAAGGGCATCCGCTACGAAGGCGAAGTCGTGCGGCGCAAAGTCGGCAAGCGGGCGTAGAGAGGATCAGTAGATGAGTACGCAAGATGAGCAAGAACACGGACTCGCGCGCGGCGCGCCGTCCGGGTGCGCAGCAAGGTGCGCGGCACTGCCGATCGTCCGCGTCTGTCGGTGTTCCGGTCCAACCGGGCCATCTGGGCGCAGGTCATCGACGACCGCGACGGCCGCACGCTGGCCAGCGCTGGCAGCGTCCACGTGACCGAGAAGGGTCTGTCGAAGAAAGACCAGGCGACCAAGGTCGGCGAGCTCCTCGCCGAGCGGGCCAAAGCTGCCGGCGTCGAGCAGCGTGGTGTTCGATCAGGGGACCGTATCTGTATCACGGTCGAGTAAAAGCTCTGGCGGACGGTGCCCGCGAGGGCGGCCTGGACTTCTGAGGGAGAGAGAGGTAGCACTTTGGCGCAGATCAAGGCAGATTCGCTTAACCTTCAGGAGAGCGTGATCCACATCAACCGCGTGGCCAAGGTGGTCAAGGGCGGCCGGCGCTTCTCGTTCACCGCTCTTGTCGCGGTCGGCGACGGTGAGAGCACGGTGGGCATCGGCTACGGCAAGGCCAAGGAGGTGCCGCTGGCCATCCAGAAGGCCATCGAGGACGCTCGCAAGAACCTGTTCGTCGTGCCCAAGCACGGCACCACCATCACCCACGAGGTCTTGGGCCGTCACGGTGCCGGCCGGGTGCTGCTGCGCCCGGCCTCCGCCGGTACCGGCGTCATCGCCGGCGGCGGCGTGCGCGCGCTGCTGGAACTGGGTGGGGTCCACGACGTGCTCACCAAGTGCCTGGGCACCACCAACCCCATCAACATGGTCCGGGCGGCCGAGCAGGGGCTTCGCGCCCTGCGCCGTCCCGAAGACATCGCCCTCCAGCGGGGCAAGACCGTGCGCGAGATCGTGGGCAAGGGCCCGGTCGAAGAGGCCGCGCCGCCGCGGCTGTCGGCCGGACCGGAGAGTGACGCCATGCTGAAGATCACCCAGGTGAAGAGCCGCATCAATCGTAAGAAGGACCACAAGGCCACGCTGGACGCCCTGGGCATCAGCCGCATGGGCCAGACGGTCTATCACGAAGACACCCCGGCCATCCGCGGCATGGTGCACAAGGTGTCGTACATGCTCCAGGTGGAAGTGGTCGACATCAAGGACAAAGGATAGAGATGGGAGACATCTTCCTGCACAATCTGCGGCCCGACCCGGGGCCAGCGTCACGCAAGCGCGTGGGCCGGGGCGAGGGCTCCGGCGTGGGCAAGACCTCCGGCCGGGGCCACAAGGGTTCCAAGCAGCGTTCGGGTGGACAGATCTCGCCCCGCTACGAGGGCGGGCAGATGCCTCTGCACATGAGGCTGCCCAAGCTGCGCGGCCCGCTGGCCAAGACCGCCATGCCCATCGGTCCGTTCCGCACCTACATGACGCCTGTCAATCTGTCGCGGCTCGACGGGTTCGCCGCGGGCGAGGTGGTGTCGCCCGAGACGCTGCTGGAGCGGGGCATCATCAAGAAGCCGGACGAGCGGGTCAAGATCCTGGCGATGGGCGAACTCAGCCACCCTCTCCATCAAGGCTCACGGTTTCAGCGCCGCCGCGCTGGCGAAGATCGAGGCCGCAGGCGGCACGGCGGAAGTCATCTGAGCCTGTGGATCGACCGGTCAAGGAGCGCACTGACGAGTTGCCGACCATAGAGGTGACAGCCTGATGCTGCAGTCCCTGCTCAACGCGTGGAGGCTGCCGGATCTCCGGAAGAAGCTGCTCTTCACGGCGATGATCATCGCGATCTACCGCCTGGGCTGCTTCATCCCGGTGCCGGGCGTCGACGTCGACGCCATCAAGGGGATGTTCAACGCCGGCGGGGTGTTCGACTTCTACAACCTGTTCGCAGGCGGCGGCCTGCAGAACGTGGCCATCTTCGCCATGGGCATCATGCCCTACATCACGGCGTCGATCATCATGCAGCTGCTCACCATGGTGATCCCGCGGTTGAAGAGCTCATGAAAGAGGGCGAAGCGGGGCAGAAGAAGGTCAACCAGTACACCCGCTACTTCACCGTGGTCCTGGCGCTCATCGAGGCCATAGGCTTCGTCTTCCTGTTCAAGAGCTACGGCGCCTTCCCGCCTGACGCTCCGCTGACGCCGCTCCGCTTCTACCTGATCGTGCTCACTCTGACCGTGGGCACCGCGCTGGTCATGTGGATGGGCGAGCTCATCACCCAGCGGGGCATCGGCAACGGCATCTCGCTCATGATCTTCGCGAGCATCGTGTCGCGGCTTCCGAGCGGGTTGCCAAGCTGTTCACCCTCAACCCCGGCTACTGGGTGCTCATGGGCGTCATCTCCGTGCTCGTGGTGGTGTTCGTCATCTACGTGACCGAGGGCCAGCGCCGCATCCCCGTGCAGTACGCCAAGCGGGTGGTGGGCCGCAAGGTCTACGGCGGGCAGAGCACCTATCTGCCCCTGCGCATCAACATGGCCGGGGTCATCCCGGTCATCTTCGCCTCCTCGGTGCTCCTGTTCCCCGTCACCCTGGCGCAGATGACGCCTTGGGCCTGGGCTAAGAGGCTGGCCGACGTCTTCGGTCCGAGCTCCTGGTGGTACATCGTGGCCGAGGTGATCCTGATCGTCCTCTTCACCTACTTCTACACGGCCGTGCAGTTCAACCCCATCGACCAGGCCGACAACCTCAAGAAGTACGGGGGCTTCATCCCCGGCATCCGCCCCGGGCGTCCGACCGCCGCCTATCTCGACAGGGTGCTGACGCGCATCACCCTGCCTGGCGCCCTGTTCCTGGCGGCCATCGTGCTGCTGCCCACCGTGCTCATCAGGGCCGTGAACATCCCCTTCTACTTCGGCGGCACGTCGATACTGATCGTCATCGGGGTGGCGCTCGACACGATGAAGCAGATGGAATCGCAGCTGCTCATGCGGCACTACGAGGGCTTCCTCAAGTAGCGCCGGGCTCGACAAGGAGGGAATACGACGCGTGAGCCAGTTCAATCTCATCCTGCTTGGGACCGCCCGGGGCGGGCAAGGGTACCCAGGCCAGCCGCATCGTGGACGAGTACGGCATCCCCCACATCTCCACGGGCGACATCCTGCGCGGGGCCGTCAAGAACCAGACCCCGATGGGTCTGGAGGCCAAGAAGTACATGGACGCAGGCGAACTGGTGCCCGACAGCGTCGTGATCGGCATCGTCAAGGATCGCCTGCAGGAGCCGGACACCGCCAAGGGCTTCCTGATGGACGGCTTCCCGCGCACCATCCCCCAGGCCGAGGCGCTGGACGAGGCGCTGGACGAGCTGGGCCGGGCGGTCACCAAGATGGTCGTGATCCTGGTGGACGAGGAGGACCTGGTGAGACGGCTCACCGGGCGCCGCATCTGCCGCAACTGCCAGGCGCCGTTCCACGTGTTGTTCAACAAGCCCAAGGTCGAGGGCGTGTGCGACAAGTGCGGCGGCGAGCTCTATCAGCGGGACGACGACAACGAGGCGACGGTGCGCAACCGCCTGGAGGTGTACCGCAAGCAGACCGAGCCGCTCATCGACTACTACGATCAGGCCGGGGTGGTGGTCCGCGTCGACGGCGCCAAGGACCCGGAGAAGGTCTACGAGGACATCCGCGATGGCCCGTCAGGGCCGGCGGACGACTTGAGGCGACAGCCGACGACACGTGATCATCAGGAAGTCGCAGGCCGAGATCGAGAAGATGGCCCGAGCGGGCGCGGTGGTCCGGGGGTGTCTGGAGCTGATGGGCGAGGAGTCAGACCGGGCGTCACGACGAGAGAGTTGGATAGGTTGGCGGAGAAGTTCATAAGGGCAAGGGCGGAGTGCCCACCTTCAAGGGCTACCGGGGTTTCCCGGGTCCATCTGCGCGTCGCCCAACGACATGGTGGTGCACGGCATCCCCGGCAAGGTGCGGCTGCGCGAAGGCGACATCCTGGGCGTGGACGTGGGCGTGACCATGGAGGGCTACATCGCCGACGCCGCGCTGACCTTCCCGGTGGGCGAGATCTCCGAAGAGGCCCGCGGCTGCTGCGGGTCACCGAGGAATCGCTCATGAAGGGCATCGCGCAGTGCAGGGTGGGCAACCGGGTGGGTGACATCTCCCATGCCGTGCAGACCCACGCCGAGGCGCACGGGTACTCGGTGGTGCAGAGCATGGTGGGTCACGGTGTGGGCCGCGAGATGCACGAGGATCCGCAGGTGCCCAACTTCGGTCCGCCCGATCAGGGTCCGGAATTGCGTGAGGGCATGGTGCTGGCCATCGAGCCGATGGTGAACGTGGGCGGCTATGAGGTGGAGATGGGTGAGGACGGCTGGGCCATCTACACCAAGGACGGCAGTCTCTCCGCTCATTTCGAGCACACGGTGGCCATCACCAACGACGGACCGCGCATCCTTACCATGTCTGAAGTACCGGGAGCCTAGCTGGATGAAGCGGTGTGGTAAGATAGGCGGCCGACATTCAGGCGGGGTTCCAGGGTGGGCGACTGTGTGTCCTAAAGAAGAAGCCATAGAGCTCGAGGGCGAGGTGATCGAAGCCTTGCCCAACACCATGTTCAGGGTGAAGCTGGACAACGAGCTGGAGATACTGGCGCACATCTCCGGCAAGATGCGTATGAACTACATCCGCATCCTGCCCGGTGACAGAGTCAAGGTCGAATTGTCGCCCTACGATCTGACCGGGGTCGGATCACGTATCGCTTCAAGTAGAGGAAGGGCGTCAGATGAAAGTCAGAGCGTCGGTCAAACCGATGTGCGAAAAGTGCAAGATAGTGCGGCGGCGGGGCGTGGTCCTGGTCATCTGCCAGAACCCGCGCCACAAGCAGCGGCAAGGCTAGGAGGCAGGAGAAGCGTATGGCTCGTATCGCTGGTGTCACCCTCCCCCGGGAGAAGCGGATCGAGATCGGTCTCACCTATGTGTATGGGATCGGCCGGTCCACGTCCAACAAGATCCTCTCCGCTGTGCAAGATCGATCCCGAACACGCACGTGAAGGATCTCACCGAGGACGAAGAGATCCGGCTGCGCAGCTACATCGAAGAGAACGTCATGGTCGAGGGCGATCTGCGGCGTGAGCGCGGCCAGAACATCAAGCGACTCATGGAGATCGGCTGCTACCGGGGTATCCGCCACCGTCGTGGCATGCCCGTCCGTGGCCAGCGCACCAAGACCAACGCCCGGGTGCGCAAAGGGCACAAGCCGACCGTGGGCGTCAAGAAGAAGGTGCGGGTCTAGCCGTCGGGCCTGACCTGCAGGGATATCTAGGGACGGAGACAAGGAGATATGCCGAAACCCAAACGCACTACCGCCGGTCCGCGTGGACGGCGCCGCAAGGTGCGCAAGAGCATCGCGGTAGGCAACGCCTACATCAAGACGTCGTTCAACAACACTCTCGTGACCCTCACCGACAAAGAGGGCAACGTGATCTCGTGGGCGAGCGCCGGCTCGGCCGGCTTCAAGGGCTCGCGCAAGTCCACTCCGTTCGCCGCTCAGGTGACGGCGGAGAGGGCCGCTCGGGCCGCTATGGAGCACGGTCTGCAGAAGGTGGACTGCTACGTCAAGGGACCGGGCAGCGGCCGCGAGACCGCCATCCGCTCGCTGCAGGCCACCGGTATCGACGTGACCAGCGTCAAGGATGTGACTCCTATCCCCCACAACGGTTGCCGCCCCAAGAAGCGGCGCCGGGTCTAGAGCGGGGCGTAAGAGAATGGCAAGAGACACATCTCCACAGTGCAAGCAGTGCCGTCGTGAAGGCGAGAAGCTCTTCCTCAAGGGCGAGCGTTGCCTCACCGACAAGTGCGGCGTCGATCGGCGGGCGTATCCTCCGGGCGAACACGGCCGGGGCCGGCGGCGCAAGCAGTCCGAGTACCTCACCCAGTTGCGCGAGAAGCAGAAGGCGCGCCGCTACTACGGGGTGCTCGAAGGGCAGTTCCACAACTACTACGAGGTGGCGGCCCGGCAGTCGGGCATCACCGGCGAGAACCTGCTGCGTCTGCTCGAGCTGCGCCTGGACAACGTCGTGTATCGCCTGGGCTTCGGCGCGTCCCGCCGGCAGGCCCGGCAACTGGTCCGGCACGGCCATTTCACGGTCAACGGTCGCAGGGTCAACATCCCGTCGTACCGGGTCAAGCCCGACGACATCATCGCGGCCGTGCTCGACAGCGAGGGACTGAAGACGGTCGTCGAGGACGCCACCGATCTCACGGCCTCTGTGCCTGCCTGGCTGCAGGCCGACCACGACAACATGGTGGGCAAGGTCCTTCGTCTGCCTGAGCGGGCCGACATCGACATCCCCATCCAGGAGTCGCTCATCGTCGAGTTGTACTCCAAGTAGTCGATAGGAGGCCCGATTGTTAGATTTCGCCACCCCGCATAGTGCGTACGAGCCGGTCGGTGAGAACCGGGGCCGCTTCGTCGTAGAGCCGCTGGCGCGTGGCTTCGGGTACACCTTCGGCAACTCGCTGCGCCGGGTGCTGCTCTCCTCGCTGGAGGGCGCTGCCATCTCCGCGGTCAAGATCACCGGGGTCGAGCACGAGTTCTCGACGGTGCCGCACGTCAAGGAAGACGTCACCGACATCATCCTCAACCTCAAGAAGATCGTCTTCGTGCTGCACGGCGAGGCCGACGAGCACGAGGTCATGCTGGTCAAGGACGGCCCGGGCAAGGTCACCGCGGCCGACATCCAGCTGCCTGCCGCCGTCGAGGTGATGGACCCGGACGCGTACATCGCCACCCTCGAGGACGGCGGCCGCCTGGAGATGCGGCTGACCGTCCGCCGGGGCCGGGGCTACGTGTCCGCCGACGACAACAAGCCGGCGCAGACCATCTCGGGAGTCATCCCCATCGACTCCATCTTCTCGCCGGTCACCGAGTGGCCTACAGCGTGGAGCCTGCGCGCGTGGGCCAGCGCACCGACTTCGACAAGCTGACCCTGGAGGTGGAGACCAACGGCGCCATCGATCCGCGAGCCGCGGTCGGCAAGGCCGCCGCCCTGCTGCGCGACGAGCTGCTCATCTTCTCTGGAGACGGCGACGAGGACGAAGAGGGCTGCCTCGACCGGCCCGCGCTAGCGCGAAGCAGCCGGCCGCCAAGGGCTCCGGCTTCGACGACACGCCCATCGAGGAGCTGGAGCTGGGGGTCCGCTCCTACAACTGCCTCAAGCGCGAGGGTATCGAGACGGTCGGCGACCTGATCGCCAAGTCCGAGCAGGAGCTCATGTGCATCCCCAATTTCGGGCGCAAGAGCATAGAAGAGGTGCGCGAGCGCCTTGAGAAGAACAACCTGAAGCTAAAGGGAGAGTAGGGTGAGGCACCAGAGAAAAGGAAGGCGGTTCGGTATGCAGCCGAGCCATCGCCGGCAGATGCTGGCGAATCTTGCCTGCTCTGTGCTCGAGCATGGACGCATCAAGACGACCGAGGCCCGGGCCAAAGAAGTCAAGCCGATGGTCGAGAAGATGATCACCATGGGCAAGGCCGGCGACCTCAATTCGCGCCGCGTGGCCATCAGCCAGCTGCGCAACAAGCAGATCTCGTACAAGCTGTTCAACGAGATCGCTCCGAAGTACGCAGATCGTCCGGGCGGCTACACCCGCATCATCCACATCGGGCCCCGGCAGGGCGACGCGGCGGAGATGGTGTACCTGGAGCTCGTCTAGGCCGGCCACCGGCCGCGCGGCGCAGGGACGCGGCGCGCGCATTCGTGACGACTATGCTGATGCCGGGGCCGGAGAGCCCCGGCATCTGCTTTCTGTGGCCGGCGGCAAGCCGCGAACGCGGATACGGGCCGCGGCGCACGGCAGGGCGGGCGCGACAGGGAGGCTAGGTGGAGCGAAACCACCGCATGGAACTGCAGTACGACGGCACCGGGCTCCACGGCTGGGCGAAGCAGGAGGGGCTGCCGACCGTCGAGGGCTGCCTGGAGGAGGCGTTGCGACCGTGCTGGGCGCCGCGCCCGCGCTGCGGGTGGCCGGGCGGACCGACGCGGGGGTGCACGCCCGCCGGCAGGTGGTGAGTCTGCTGTCTGCCCGACGGCACCGACCTCTGCCAGCTGCGCCGTTCGCTGAACGCGCTGACACCCGCCGGGCATCGCGGTGCTCGACGCTCCGGCCGGCGCCCGCCGGGTTCGACGCCCGCAAGGACGCGACCGGCCGCAGCTATCGCTACTTCCTGTCGCACCGATCAGGTGGTCTCGCCTTTCTGGGCGCCGCTACTGCTGGCAGGTGCGCGGCGACGATCTGGATCTGCGCACCCTGAGTGAGGCGGCCGCGCTCGACGGTGGGCCGCCACGATTTCACCGCCTTCACTCCCACCGAGACCGAGCACGTCTTCTTCGACCGCACGGTCGTGCGCTGTCGCTGGACCCGGGTCGGCGGCCCGGCCTTGCCGGCGGCGCTGCCGGGTGGCCGCTCGCGCTGCGGCGCCGCGCGCGCCGGCCGCGGCCGGCGCGCGGCGGCGGCGGCGCTCGCGGCATGCTCTGCCTGGAGATCGAAGCCGAGGCCTTCCTTCGTCACATGGTCCGCACTCTCGTCGGGACGATGATCGAGGTGGGTCGGGGCGAGCGGTCGCTCGACGACTTCCGGCGGCTGCTGGACGGTGCCCCCCGGGAAGCGGCCGGCCCCACGGCGCCGCCCCAGGGCCTGTTTCTTTGGGACATCAAGTACGGTCGCCGCGGGACTGACGCGGCCGCTCGCTATGGGAGAATCTCGAGCTGGAAGCGAGCGATGGAACTCCGGCGACACTGATCCACAAACAGCGAGGCCTGAATGATCTGGACGTCCTATCCGCGCTACCACGGCCACGTCATCCGTCCTCCGAGTGAGGCGAACAGCCTTATCCTGCAGGTCATGTACGGCTGCTCCCACGGGGACTGCACGTTCTGCGGGTCGTACCTGGACAAGCCCTTCCGCGTGCGCCCGTTCGACGAGGTCATCGAGGATGTCCAGAACCTCCCCGCAGGCTACAAGCAGCACATCGACCGGGTGTTTCTCGCGGATGGCGACGCTCTCGCCATCCCCAGGCGCCGCATGCTCGAACTGCTCGACCTGCTGAAGGCCGAACTTCCCCACCTTCAGCGCATCAGTGCCTATGCCAACGCCCACTCCCTGCTGCGCCTCTCGCAGGAGGATCTCCTCGAGATCCGGCGGCACGGCCTCGAACTGCTCTATCTGGGCCTCGAGTCCGGAGACGACGTCACCTTGGAGGGCATCAAGAAGGGCGTGACCGTGGCGCAGCAGATCGAGGGCTGCCGCAAGGCCAAGGCGGCCGGGTTCGCGATGTCGGTCACAGCGATTCTGGGCATCGGGGGCGAGGAGCGCACGCACGAACATGCCATCGGAACGGGCAAGGCGCTCTCGGCCATCGACCCGGAGTACATCGGGATCTTGTCGCTGATGCTCGAATCCGGCACGGAGATGACCGACGCGGTGCGGAGCGGGCGCTTCGTGGTGCCCAAACCTCTCGACCTGTTGCGCGAACTGCGGGAGATCATCGCCAACATCGATGTCTCCCATGCGGTCTTTCGCAGCAACCACGCCTCGAACTATCTTCCCCTCCGCGGAACCCTTCCCCAAGACAAGGCCGCGCTCCTCGAAAGCCTAGACCGGGTGATCGACATGGGGGGTAAGGCCCGGCTCAAGCCCGAGGGCTGGCGGGCGCTGTAGCGCCTAGATCTTCTCCACCTCGATGAGGCAGGAGTTGGGCGCCTGGCCGGTCGAGGTCGGCGTGATGAAGCGGTGCGAGGTCAGCATGTTGATACACCCCGCCTTGTCGGCCGAGTACCCGGGCTCACCCACCGGCATGTAGTCGGCGCACGACTCGTAGGAGTGGACCGCGCCCGGGCGGGATCCGCTCGGTGACGTGCGCTACCAGGATCACTTCGGCCCGGTCGTTGAAGGCTCGGATGAGGTCGCCGTCCTTGATGCCCCGAGCGGCGGCGTCCTTGGAGTTGAGGCGCATGATCCAGTAGTAGTGGCCGTCTTCCTTGAGCACCCGGTGGTCCTTGATGTCGTTGCTCCACGACCCCTTGCAGGTCGCCCATGGTGTGGAAGCTGAAGCGGGCGTGCGGCGACACCATCTGCAGCGGGTACTTCTCATACAGATCGGTGGTGCGGTGCCCCTCCCAACTGGGGATGTACTGCGGTCCCATCACCGGGCGCTCCGGGTCCAGTTCGTCGGTCTCGTAGAATCGCCTCAGGCTGTTCGAGACGAACTCGATCTTGCCGCTCGAGGTCTGCAGCCCCTTGCGGTGGACCATGTCCCACACGGGATTCGCGCCCGGCGTGTCTTTGACCCTGTCCTCGGCGAACCAGCGATAGCGCGGGAGTGGACGGAGTACCTTCGGGCACCGGGACCACGTAGTAGCCCTTCTCCTCGAACTCCTCCCAGGAGATGCGCTGAGGCAGGTCGCTGGCTTCGAAGATGCGCTTGACCCAGTCGAGGTCGGTGTGGCCGCCCTCGGTGTAGATGTCCGCGAGGCCCAGGCGGCCGGCCAGTGCCGTGAAGATGTCGTAGTCGGACCGCGACTCCCCCAGGGGCTCGATGCACTTCTTCTGCAGTACGATCGTGCGGTGGTTGCACTGGTCGAACTTGTGCGGCCCGTAGCCGGCGGCGTACGCCCAGTCGGCGATGTCCCAGCGCTCGAAGTTGGTGCAGGCGGGAAGGATGATGTCGGCGAACCGGGCCTCACCCTCGAACCAGATGGACTGGTTGACGACGAACGGCACCTTGCCCTCCCGATAGGCCCTGACGTAGCGGTTGGTGTCGGTCATGGTGCCGATGAACGACCCCCCGTAGCGGTAGTACATCTGCACATGGGGATAGCCCGGGGCCGGATACCGGTACTGAGTGAACTGCGACTCGATGGAAGCGCCGCAGAAGCCCTTGCCCCGCCACTCCATCCTGCTCGTGGCGCATGGCCTCGGGGATGCGGAGCCGGGAAACGATCTGGCCCTCGGGCGAATGATGGGGGTTGGAGAAGGTGCCGCCGTTGGGCCACATGCGCGGCGCCAAACGGACGCCGGCCGCTGTGGCCGCCGTGTCTCCGGAGATGCCCCCCTCCGCGTAGCCCGGGAAGTAGAAGTCCCGGTCGAACGGCGCTCCAGAGGTGGTGGACCACATGTTGCTGCCCGGCTTGCCCATCCCCTGCATGGCGGCCAGCGCGATCATGGCGCGCGCCCACTCGTTGCCCGTGGCAGCCCGGCAGGCGCCGCCCCAGCCGCCGGTGCCACCGGCGGCCAGCATGGTCTTCTTGGCGCCCCACTCGCGGGCCAGCGCCCGGATCTCGCGGGCAGCGATCCCGGACTCGACCTCGGCCCATTCGGGTGTCTTGGGCGGTGCCGTCGCTCTCGCCCAGGACATAGGCCTTCCACTCGTCGAAACCGTGCGTGCGGGCGGCGACATACTCCTTGTCGTAGAGTCCTTCGGTGAGCCACACGAAGGCGATGGCGAGCGCCATCGCCACGTCCGTCCCCAGCCGCGGCGCGAACCACTTGTCGCCGATGAGTCCGGCGGTGTGGTTGTAGTAGGGGTCGACGAAGATCATCTTCATGCCTGCTTCACGCAGCCACTGACGCCGGATCGTGCTCTCGAAGGACCCGTAGACCCCGCCGGTGGTCTCCGGGTCGGCCGACCAGAAGACCACCATCTCGCTGTGCTTGAGGGCATCCTCCAGCAGGTCGTACTGCTCGGGGACGCCCAGGCGGTTGCTGTTGCCCCACATGTGGGCGCCGCCCCACTGCCAGCCTTCCCAACTGTCGGGATTGTGCTCGGCGTAGGTGTAGCCCACCAGGTTCATGAAGCGGTTGTAGGCGCTGAAGCGGTAGCCGACGTTGCCCCACAGGTGGTGAGAGCCCGGGGTGGTCATCATGGCCGCAGGGCCCACCTCACGCTTGAGGCGGATGATCTCGTCGGCCACGATGTCGAGGGCTACGTCCCAGCTGATGGGCTCGTAGCCCGACTCTCCGCGCTTGTGGGCGTTCCGCCCGCCCGGGCCCGTGGAGCCTGGAGCACCCGCCGGGTCGAAGTCGACCCGCTTGAGCGGGGTGAGTATGCGGTCGGGGGAGTAG
Organism: uncultured Actinomycetota bacterium; assembly: GCA_963822135.1. GTDB lineage: Bacteria > Actinomycetota > Thermoleophilia > RBG-16-64-13 > RBG-16-64-13 > CAIQPS01. Next base: position 473,346 of record CAWGGI010000010.1, read on the forward strand.
ATGGTCGACTTGTGGGCGACCGTCCAAGGGGAGAGGGTATTCCTCCGCGGAGGAGTGAAATCGCGGCCCCTGGCGTGGATGGTCCAGGCGGGGCTGTCGCTCTCGCCGAGCTGGAGCGGGATGATGCGGACGATGCGCCCGTCTTCCACGTCCACGTGCACGGGCCCGCCCGTGGTCAGGTTGGTCAGCCGGCGTGCTCCAGCCATCGCCCCCACTCCTTGTCCGTGATGATCGCTACAGCTTCTCCACCTCGATCAGGCAGGAGTTCGGCGCCTGTCCGGTCGAGGTCGGCGTGATGAAGCGGTGTGACGTTAGCATGTTCACACAGCCTGCGGTGTCTGCCGAGTACCCGGGTTCGCCCACCGGCAGGTAGTCGGCGCATGACTCGTAGGAGTGTACCGCTCCCGGCGGTACGCGTTCGGTCACCTGGGCCACCAGGATGACCTCCGCCCGGTCGTTGAAGGCTCGGATGAGGTCGCCGTCCTTGATGCCCCGAGCGGCGGCGTCCTTCGAGTTGAGGCGCATGATCCAGTAGTAGTGGCCGTCCTCTTTGAGCACCCGGTGGTCTTTGACGTCGTTGCTCCACGACCCCTTGCCGTCGCCCATGGTGTGGAAGCTGAAGCGGGCGTGCGGCGACACCATCTGCAGCGGGTATTTCGCATACAGATCGGTGGTGCGATGCCCCTCCCAACTGGGGATGTACTGCGGTCCCATGACCGGACGCTCGGGATCGGTCTCGTCCGTCTGGTAGAAGCGCTTGAGGCTGCTGGAGACGAACTCGATCTTGCCCGTGGTCGTCTGCAGGCCCTTCCTCTTGACGGTGTCCCACACGGGAGAGCCGTCGGGGGTGTCCTTCACTCTGTCCTCGGCGAACCAACGGAGCGCCGGCGTGAGGGGAGTGTTCTCCGGGACCGGGACCACGTAGTAGCCCTTCTCCTCGAACTCCTCCCAGGAGATGCGCTTGGAGAGGTCGCTGGCATGGAACATGCGCTTGACCCAGTCGAGGTCGGTGTGGCCGCCCTCGGTGTAGATGTCGCCTACGCCGAGACGGTTCGCCAGGTCGGCGAAGATGTCGTAGTCGGGCCGGGACTCGCCCAGGGGCTCGATGCATTTCTGCTGGAAGACGATGGTCCTGTGGTTGCACTGGTCGAACTTGTTGGCTCCGTAGCCGGAGGCGTACGCCCAGTCACCGATATCCCAGCGCTCGAAGTTGGTGCAGGCCGGGAGGATGATGTCGGCGAAACGGGCCTCTCCCTCGAACCAGATGGACTGGTTGACGACGAAGCCGACCTTTCCATCGCGATACGCCTGGACATAGCGGTTGGTGTCGGTCATGGTGCCGATGAACGACCCGCCGTAGCGGTAGTACATCTGCACATGCGGGTAGCCCGAGGCCGGATAGCGATACTTGGTGAACTGCGACTCGATGGAGCCACCGCAGAAACCCTTGGCCCGCCACTCCATGGTCTCGTGACGCATGGCCTCGGGGATGCGGAGCCGGGATACGATCTGCCCCTCAGGTGAATGATGAGGGTTGGAGAAGGTGCCACCGTCGGGCCACATGCGGTGGGCCAGGCGGATGCCGGCAGCCGTGCCGGCGATGTCGCCGGAGATGCCGCCCTCTGCGTAGCCCGGGAACCAGAACGACCGGTCGAAGGGTGCTCCCGAGGTGGTGGACCACAGGTTGCTGCCCGGCTTGCCCATCCCCTGCATCACAGCCAGCGCGATCATGGTCCGCGCCCATTCGTTACCCGTGGCCGCCCGGCAGGCGCCGCCCCAGCCGCCCATGCCGCCGGCGGAGAGCATGGTCTTCTTGGCGCCCCACTCGCGGGCCAGCGCTCGGATCTCGCGCGCCGGCACCGTGGTCTCGATCTCGGCCCACTCCGGCGTCTTCGCCGTGCCGTCGCTCTCGCCCAGGACATAGCGCCTTCCACTCGTCGAAACCGTGCGTGCGGGTGGCGACATACTCCTTGTCGTAGAGCCCCTCGGTGAGCCACACGAAGGCGATGGCCAGACCCATGGCCACATCGGTCCCCAGTCGCGGCGCGAACCACTTGTCGCCGATGAGTCCGGCGGTGTGGTTGTAGTAAGGGTCGATGAAGATCATCTTGATCCCCGACTCCTTGAGCCACTGCCTGCGTATCGTGCTCTCGAACGCGCCGTAGACCCCGCCCGTGGTCTCGGGATCGGCCGACCAGAAGACCACCATCTCGCTGTGCTTGAGGGCATCGTCCAGCAGGTCGTATTGCTCGGGGATCCCCAGTCGGTTGCTGAAGCCCCACATGTGAGCGCCGCCCCACTGCCAGCCTTCCCAACTATCCGGGTTGTGCTCGGCGTAGGTGTAGCCCACCAGGTTCATGAAGCGGTTGTATGCGCTGAAGCGGTAGCCGATGTTGCCCCACGAGATGATGCGAGCCCGGGGTGGTCATCACGGCCGCAGGGCCCACCTCACGCTTGAGGCGGATCATCTCCTCGGCCACCATGTCCAGGCCTCGTCCCAACTGATGGGCTCGTAACCGGATTCACCCCGCTTCTGGATGTTCCGCCTGCCGTGCGGGTCGAAGTCCACGCGCTTGAGGGGGGTGAGGATGCGGTTGGGCGCGTAGATGGTGGACTTGTGAGCGACGGTCCACGGCGAGAGAGTGGTCCGGCGCGGCGGTGTGAACTCCCGCCCACGGGCACGGATGCGCCATCCAGGATCGTCGCTCTCATCGAGTTGGAGGGGGATGATGCGGACGATCCGCCCGTCCTCCACATCCACGTGTACGGGGCCACCCGTGGTCAGGTTGGTCAACCGTCGCGTCGCCGCCATGCTCTTCATCCTTTTTCGCCGTTGCGTGATCTGGCGGTGGGCTCCCGATCGGAGTGCCTGCTCGCGTCGCCGTACGGTTGCCTGCGCCACGCGCTATCCTCTGCAGGGAGCGCGCCAGCGGACGGATCGCCGATCTACCGCCAGGCCCCCTGTGCGCCCGGTCGTGTAAACTACCGAGTGACAGGTTGTCAAGGCGCTAAACTACCTACTGTACGGCAGTTTGTCAAGGCTGCGGGTAGGTGTTGCGCACCGTAAAACAGCGGCATTTCGGGGATTTTTGTGGACGAGCGAACGACACGATTCACGCCTCGCATGGCGGCGGCTGCGCGGAAGCGGCAGATAGTGGAGGTCGCACTTGACCTTATTGCCAAGCACGGCCTGCATGGCGTGACGATGTCGCGCATCGCGGCCGGCGCCGGCATCCGGCAGGCCTCGCTGTACAGCCACTTCCACAGCAGGCAGGAGATCCTGCTCGCGGCCCTCGATGTCATCTACGAGCGCATCTACGCCTCCCGCATGACCGCCTCCAGCGAGAACACGCTCGAGCGGCTCCGGGAGATCTGCGATCACCATATCGAGTTGTGGGCGGGCCAGGGAGAAAGACATCACGCGCAGTTGCTGCTCGAGTTCGTGGCCGGCGCCCCGGGTGAGGGTCTGCGGGAGACCCTGGCCGCCAAGCACCTGGAGACCCTGAAGGAGTTCATCCAGATCGTGGAACGTGGCAAGCTGGAAGGCAAGATCCCGGCGCATGTGGACTCCGAGCAGGTGGCCTGGTTCATCACCGGTTTCGCCTTCGCCGGTGATGTCTCGCAGACGATGGGATTCAACCATTTCCTCGACCCGGAGATCTCCGGCCGCTGGCTGGACGTCATGTTCGCGAGCTTCGTCGAGGAGCCGGCGCGGCGATAGCCGAAGCCTTCGCCGTCTTTGCCGGCCGGGGCGCAAAAGCGCGATAGAACCGGGCTTTTCGCCTTGACACCACCGGCCTTTCTCCACTATTATCTGCGGTCGCGTTTTAGACAGCCTGATTCGGAATGGCGTCCTGCCTGCAGGGCGCGACGGGTGACATCTCATTCCGAGACAGGCTCCAAGGAGGCAGAGTGAAGACCTATTCGGCGAAACCCGGCGAAGTACAGCGCAACTGGTGGCTCGTCGATGCCGACGGCAAGAACCTGGGCCGCTTGGCGTCGGAGATAGCCATAGTCCTGCGGGGCAAGAACAAGCCGCAGTACACTCCCCACACCGATACCGGGGACTTCGTCGTCGTGGTCAATGCGGAGAAGATCGCGGTCACCGGCAACAAGATGAGCAGCAAGATGTACTACCGCCATTCCGGTTATCCGGGTGGTCTGAAGGCCGAAACCCTCGGCCATCTCATCCAGCGCCGACCCACCGAAGTGCTTCGCAAAGCCGTCAAGGGGATGTTGCCCAAGAACCGGCTTGCGGCGCAGCAGTTAGGAAAGCTCAAGATCTATGCTGGGCCCAAGCATCCCCATGCCGCCCAGAAGCCGGAGGAGTTCCCATGGCAACAGTAGTCTATGCGGCGACGGGCAAGCGTAAGACCGCGGTGGCGCGGGTCCGGCTCATGCCGGGCACGGGCACTATCACGGTCAACGGCAAGGACCTCAAGGAATACTTCAACCGCCAGACCCTCACCGTGATGGTGCGCTCTCCGCTCGTTGAGACGGGCACCGATTCGCGCTACGACGTGATCGCCCAGATCGAAGGTGGCGGCAAGTCCGGGCAGGCCGGGGCTCTCAAGCACGGCGTCGCGCGGGCGCTGGTCGAAGCCGACCCGTCCCTCAAGACCGACGTCAAACGCGCCGGGCATCTATCCCGGGACGCGCGTATGGTGGAGCGCAAGAAGGCCGGGCTCAAGAAGGCCCGCAAGCGTCCGCAGTTCTCCAAGCGCTAGTTCTGTCGCACGTAGTATGGATCAGGGCGGGGGGGAGACTCTCCCTCGCCCTGTCTGTTCTCTCAGCGTGGTTCTCCAAGGGTCTGGGGAGACGTATGCCTGAGTTGCGGGTAGACATCGACGCGATCGGGCGGAACGTTGAGGCGATAGTCTCGCTGTTGCGCCGGCATGGTCTGGATCTGGTCGCCGTCACCAAGGGCTGCCTAGGCGAACCCCGTGTGGCCGCCGCTATGCTCGCCGGGGGCGCCGTCGCCCTTGCCGACACCAGGGACGAGAACCTGCGCAGACTGCGGGCCGCCTTCCCCGCTGCCGAACTACATCGTATTCACCTGCCTTCCCTGGTGGGACCTTTCGAGCCGGGTGACGTGACCTACGTGACGTCCCGCGAAGGGGCGGCCGCGGTCGCCGCGACGACCGCGGCCGGGACTGCCTGCCGGGTAATGCTCCAGGTGGAGACGGGTGACGAGCGTGAGGGCGTGCCGGCCGACCGGCTGCTGGAATTGGCCGCCGCCGTGGTCGACGAACCCCGCCTGCTGCTGGAGGGCGTGTCTACCAACTACGCCTGCTTCCTGGGCGGCCCCGCCGGCATCGAAGCGTCGGTGGAGGGTGTGGCCGCGGCGGCGCGCTTGCTCCGTTCCGCCGGGATCCCCGTGGGCCGAGTGTCGGGCGGCAACTCCAGCGTCCTGTGGCTACTGGAGCGAGGGGCGCGTCTGCCCCGGAGGTGACCGAACTACGCTGCGGTGAAGCGCTGCTTCTGGGGCAGGACGCGCTTCACTACGAGCCGCTATCGGGCTGTGCGGGCGCGGCTTGCGTACTCAGGGTCGAAGTGCTCGAGGAGTATACTAAGCCGGCCCCGGGGGGCGGGCCCGCAGGCTCGTTCTCGGCATCGGAAGGCAGGACCTCGATGGGGGGGCGGTGAAGTTTCTTGCGCCCGGGCTGACCGAAGTCGGTCGTTCCGCCGACTACCTGGTGGTGGAGGCTGAACCGGGGGCCTCGGTGCCGGCGGTCGGCTCCATCGTTGAGATGGTCCCCGCCTACGAAGCGCTGGCGGCTGCATGGACCTCGCCGTATGTGACGGTGACGTTCGCCGAGCGCTGAGGTCCTGGGGAGAACCACGACGGAGGTTGTTCACTGATGTGTGGGATCATCGGGTACGTCGGCGATAGACCGTGCCGGGACATCCTGTTCAGAGGTCTGCGCAAGCTCGAGTATCGTGGATACGATTCGGCCGGCATCTCGATAGTCTCCGAGGGGGAGTTCAAGCTCCTCCATTCTGTGGGTAACCTCGACAACCTCGAAGCGGTCCTGCACGAACTCGGGGATGGCGGCACGGTAGGTATCGCGCACACTCGATGGGCCACCCACGGGCGGCCCTCCAACGAGAACGCTCATCCCCACACGGACTGCAGCGGCCGCTTTGCCATCGTGCTCAACGGCATCGTCGAGAACTACCTGAGTCTGCGTGCCGAGCTGCAGCGCGCAGGGACATGAGTTCACCTCGGAGACGGACGCCGAAGTGGTGGCGCACCTCATCGAGCGCGCCTACCGCGGTTCGCTGCGCGACGCGGTGGTGGAGGCCTACCGGCAGATGGAGGGGCACTTCACCTACTGCGCGGTCGCGGTCGACGAGCCCGACGTGATCGTGGCCATGCGCAAAGAGACGCCTTTGGTGGTGGGCCTGAGCGAGGGCGAGAACTTCCTGGCTTCGGCCGTCCCCGCCTTTCTCGCCGAGACCCGCGCGGTCATCTTCCCCGAGGACGGAGACGTGGTTGTCATCTCGCGGAGCGGCGCCGAGGTCTTCGATGTGGACGGCGTCCTGCTGGAGCGCGAGGTCCAGACCGTCGACTGGGACGAGGAAGCCGCGGAGAAGGCCGGCTACGAGACGTTCATGCTCAAGGAGATCCACGAGCAGCCCACCGCACTGGCCGATACGCTCGCCGAGCGGGTGGATCCGGACGGAAAGGTGGTGCTCGACGGTCTGGGTCTCACCCCCGACGCCATCCGCGCCATCCGGCAGATCGTCATCGTTGCCTGCGGTACCTCCTATCACGCCGGACTGGTAGGCAAGTACGCGCTGGAGAGATGGGCCCGCGTGCCGGTGGAGGTGGAGGTCGCCTCCGAGTTTCGCTATCGGGACCCCGTCATCGGTCCCGATTGCCTGTGCATAGCCATCAGTCAGTCAGGAGAGACTGCCGACACGTTGGCCGCTATGCGTCTTGCGCGTCAGGCGGGGGCGCAGGTCCTGGCGGTCACCAACATCGTCGGGTCCCAAGCCACCCGGGAGGCCGATGGCGTGTTGTTCACGCGCGCCGGCCTCGAGATCGGCGTGGCCGCCACCAAGACTTTTCTCACCCAGGTGCTGGCGATGCTGTTGCTCTCGTTGTACCTGGCCGATCAGCGCGGTCTTCTCTCGCCCGCGGAGGTGCGTTCCTACACGGAGGGACTTCGTCATATCCCGGCGCTCCTTCGCGACTACCTCGAAGATGGTGCGGCCGCGCGCGTGGACGAAGTGGCCGCCAAATACGCCTCCAGCCGCTTCTTCCTGTGCCTGGGCCGCAATATGAGTCTGCCGGTGGCCCTCGAGGGCGCGCTGAAGCTCAAGGAGATCTCATACATCCCCACCGACGCCTACGCGGCGGGGGAGATGAAGCACGGGCCCATCGCCCTGCTCGAAGAGGGATCGCCGGTCCTTGTCGTGGCTACCGACAGCCGGGTCTACGACAAGCTGATCTCCAACGTGCAGGAGGTGCGGGCCCGCGGTGCGCGGGTGATCGCGGTGGGCTCGGAAGGCAACCAGACTCTGCCGGAGATGGCCGACGAGATCCTCTGGGTGCCCCGTACCGATGAGATGCTGGCTCCGCTTCTCTCCATCGTGCCGCTGCAGTTGTTCGCCTACTATGTCGCCACGAACAAGGGCGAGAAGGTCGACCAGCCCCGCAATCTTGCCAAGACCGTCACGGTGGAATGACGGTGCGCGGGCCCGGGGGCACACGTCCTGGGCGGACCCTGCTGGGTCTCGATCTGGTCGAGGTGGAGCGTTTCCGCGCCGCTCTGGAGCGCCATCCGGCGCTCGAGCAGCGTATCTTCACCCCGGGAGAGATCTCGTACTGTCGCGCTCGGGCCAAACCGGTGCTGCATCTTGCTGCGCGGTTCGCGGCCAAGGAGGCGGTTGGTAAACTCTTAGGCACAGGCGTCGTGTCCTGGCAGGAGATCGAGGTTCTCGGCGATCTTCCCGACGGTGGCCCCGTCCGGGTGACGTTGAGCGGGCGGACCGCTCGGGTGGCCGAGGACCTGACGGTGGAAGGCATAGAGGCTTCCCTGTCGCACGTCGATATCGCTGCCGGAGCGTGCCTGGCGGTCGTCGCACGTCCTTGGGGAGGTAGCGAGATGGACGGCGTTGCTCATTTCTCTGAAGATGATGGGTCCGAGGTGCCGGAGCGCTCCGCTGCCTGCGAGCCCGCTGGGCTCAGGGGCCTCTCCGAGCGGCCCGCGGTCTTCACCCCTGCCCAGATGCGCGAGATGGACCGCGCAACGATCGAGGATATTGGAGTCCCGGGGCCCGTGCTGATGGAACGCGCGGCGCTGGGGGTGACCAGCCTGGTCCTGTCGCGATATCCCGGCCTGCATACGTTGGTGGTGTGCGGCCGCGGCAACAACGGCGGCGACGGTCTGGCAGCCGCCCGACAACTCCACCTTGCCGGCCATCCCGTGGCCTGCGCGGTGGCTGCCTCTTCTGGTGAAGAACTGTCCCCGGATGCGGCCCTCAACCTGTCGGCGGCGCAGAAGGCCGGGGTGAACGTGCGGGTTGGCTCCGTTCCCGATTATCTGTGGGACGAGACCGAGGTGCTGGTCGACTGCCTCCTCGGCACGGGAGCCGCGGGTGAGCTCCAGGGCAAGGTGGCGGAGTGGGCCGGACGCATCAACGCGTGCGGTGCGCGCGGGGTCCCCGTGGTGGCTGTTGACGTGCCCTCCGGCGTGGATGCCTCGACGGGAACCATGGCCGCCGGGACTGTGGCGGCGGATCTCACCGTGACCTTTCACGCCGCCAAGACCGGTCTTGTGTGTCCGCCGGGCTCGGAGGCGGCGGGAGAGGTCCTCGTGTGGGACATCGGGATCCCCGGCCACCTGGAGCCCGAACCCGATCTGTGGGTGGTCACCGACGACGATGTGAACCTCCCCGGACGGCGGGTGGACGACCACAAGTACACGGCGGGCTACGTGGCGGTGCTCGCCGGCTCCAAAGCCTACCCGGGCGCGGCCTGGCTGGCTTCGCAGGCCGCGTATCGGACGGGGGCCGGCTACGTGCGGCTGCTCATGCCCGCCGGCGCCGCGGAGACCATGCGCGGCCGCCTGGTGGAGACGGTGCTCGAGGAGATCGGCGACGGTGACATCCTCACCGATGCCGGCCGGGCTCTGGCCGTCCTGGGTGACAGCCGGTTGGGAGCACTCGTGGCCGGCCCCGGGCTGGGCAGAGACCCGGCGACGGGCGCCGTCGTCAGGCAGATACTGCTCGACACGGTGGTGCCCGCGGTCCTCGACGCGGACGGGCTCTTCGCCTTCGCCGGGCAGGCCGGCCTGCTTCGGGAGCGGCCCGGTCTCGTACTCACGCCGCACGCAGGCGAACTGGCCGCATTGCTGGGAGACTCCGTGAGCGCGGTGACGTCCGGCCATCTGGCCGCCGCCCGCAGGGCGGCGGCGGTCACCGGCCAGGTGGTACTGCTGAAGGGGTCTTCCACTATCGTCGCCGATCCCGTGGGGCAGACGAGGGTGGTGGCGCAAGGTCCGCCGCAATTGGCTTCGGCGGGCACCGGCGACGTGCTCTCCGGAGTCATCGCCGCGCTGCTGGCCAAGGGTTTGGACCCGTTCGAGGCCGCCTACGCCGGGGCCTGGCTGCATGCCGAGGCGGGCGTCCTGGGGGCCGAGACCGATCCCCAAGGCGTCCTGGCGGGCGACCTGGTGGAGTTGCTTCCCGTCGTCATCGCCGGGCGTATCTATGAGAGGAGACCCTCGTGGACGAGTTGAAGGTGCGAGAGATCATGCAGACCGAGGTGGTCACCGTCCGGCCGGACGCGACCGTGGGAGACCTGGCAGATATACTTGCCAAGAACAAGGTCAGCGGCGTGCCTGTCGTGGACGACCAGGGCGGGGTGCTGGGGATGGTCAGCGAGGCCGACATCATCCTTCAGGATGCCGACCTCCACTTCCCCTACTACATCCAGTTCCTCGAGAGCGTCATCTATCTGCAGAGCGTCCGCAAGTTCGAGGAGCGTTTCCGTAAGGCGTTCGGATCCAAGGTGACCGAGGTCATGAGCGAAGAGGTCGTCGCCATCTCGCCCGACGCGTCCGTACGCGAGGCGGCTACCATCATGGCCGATCGCAACATCAACCGCCTGCCGGTGACGGAGGGCGGAAAGCTGGTGGGGATCGTCACTCGGGGCGACATCGTGCGGGCCATCGCCGAGCACCGAGCGTGAGCGGGCAGATCTAGGACAACGAGGACCGGCGGAGGATATGTCAAAGAAAGCGACACGGCGGGCCGCCCGTCAAGCCTACCCTCAGGCAAAGACGTCCTCCGGGACGAAATCGAGTGGTGCTTCTGGCGGCCAGGGCGGCAAGAAGAAGGCCAAGGGGGTCCAGGGTCTCAGGCGGCCGACCTGGAAGCGCGCGGCCATCCAGGGAGCGATACTCGCCATCCTCTATTTCGTGGTCATCCAGTTCCTCTGGGTCCCCAAGGACGAGAACGGACAGCCCACGTCGAATGTGTACGGCTCGCTCCTCATCGCGGGGATCGGCTTCGTCGTCTACACGGGCGTCGCTTACATGATCGATCGCTACACCTACAACCGGAAGCTCCAGAAGCTCAAAGGTCCCACCAAGTAGCGCTCCAGGCAGGCTGATGATGCCCGGCACGCGGACTATCGATGACAGCGAGATGCTGGAGGTCGCAGCGCGGGTCCTGGTCGACCGCGATGTGGAGGGCTGGCTGGTGGGCGGGAGCGTCCGCGATCGGGAGCTGGGTTGCCCTGCGCCGGATCTGGACCTTGTCGTAGCTGGGGATCCCGCCGCTGTCGCACGTGACATCGCCTTGGCGCTCGATGTCCCCTGGTTCGCTCTCTCCGAACGCCACCGCGCGTTCCGGGTGGTCGGCCGGCAGGGTCATGTCGACGTGGCCGCCATCCGAGGCGGGGGGATCCTCGCCGACCTCGCGCAGAGAGACTTCACCGTCAACGCGATGGCGCTACCCGTTGTGGGCGGCTCCGGTCTGATCGATCCCTTCGGAGGGCTGGCCGATCTGCACGCTCGACGGCTGGTGGCGGTGTCCGACCGTGTGTTCTCGGACGATCCGCTCCGGCTCATGCGTGCCCCGCGCTTCAGCCACACACTCGGACTGGCGCTCGAATCGAAGCTGGTCGACGCTCTGCGGATCGCGGGCTCCGGATCTCCTCCGTGCCGCTCCCGAGCGGGTGGCCGCCGAGATCATCGCGACCCTGAGTGTCGGCCGTGCGGGTGAGGCCGTCCGCTTGTGGGACGAACTCGCACTTCTACCCGTGATCGTGCCGGAGATGGCGGATGGTGGAGACCTCGGCCGGATCGTAGCGGTGCTGGACCTGCTGGAATCGCTCCTTGCCGATCCCTGGGGCTGGTTTGCGGACGCGGGGTTCGCGCTGGGAGCCCGGCTGGACCTGAGGGTGGACGGTGCCGTGGACCGCATGGTGGGCCTGAGGATCGCCGGTCTGGTGAGCGGACTGTCTCTCGGCCAGGCCAGGGCGGTCGGTCACCGCCTGAGATTCTCGGCGGCCATGGTGTCTCTGCTCGGAGCCGCGACGGGGGCGAGCCGCTACGGTCGCGTCGAGGAAGAGCTCCCGGTGGTGCTCTCTGGGGCGGGCATCGGGCCGGGCCGCGATGCCGTCCTATTCCTGTGGGACGCAGCTCCCTGGGAGCCCGAGACCATCCTGTTGGCCACCGCGTGGGCGATCGCAGGGGCCGGCGACACAACTGCAGATGCGAGCAGTTCCTCCGCCTCTGCCCGGTCACGCGCAAGAGCGCTGATGGCTCTCTGGGCCGCGCGAGCCGCCTCAGGAACGCCGCTGTGGCCCTTCGATGGCACGAGTCTCATGCGAGACCTGGGACTGTCCCCGGGGCCCGAGTTGGGCAAGGCCCTGCGAGCGGCTCGGCTGGCCTGGGAGGCCGGAGAGGCGGCGACTGCTGTCGAGGCCCTGGCGGCCGCCCGAGAGGCGATCTGCAGACCCTAGATGCGGTGGTCGCGAGGGCGCTAGCTCGTCGGTGGAGTCTCGATCGACGTGTCGGGGCTCACGTCCGGGGGAATCACTTCCGGAGCAGGCGGCTCCACCAACACGGTGGTGGTGGTCGTCGTCTTCTTGGTGTAGCCCGGCACCTTCTTCGTCGGGTCCTTGACGATAGCCGCCGGTGTATGGTCGCCTTCGTGTCTCATCGACGAGATGGTGCCGCCGAAGTTTACCGGATGCTCCTTCTTGACCTCGGTGGTCTCTGACGAGTCCGCGTCGTCCCCATCCTCGGTCACGACCTCGGCGGCCGTGTCGGTGGTGGGAATCTCCGAGCTTGCGGTGTCCTGCGAGACGATGCTCTCGGGGGGCGCGGTCTCGCCACCGGGCTGCCAGCCACCGGCGGCTGCCGCGACGCCGGCGCTGAACAGCGCGATCGCCCCGACCATCAATATCAATGTGAATGCTCGCCTGCCTAACATGGTGCCTCCGATCTCCACGTCCGCCCGTCTCGCAGGGCCGATCACTGCGATCGCGACCGCCCTCTCAGTACCAATAACGAACGTACAGGCCAAAGGTTGCGCGGGACGTCCCGCGCAACCGGGAGCTTGACCGCAGGCCGCGCTGACGGGCCGCGCTGACGGGCTGCGGTGACGGCCCTCTTCGGCTGCCCCGTGTTATCATATCGGTCCCTTTTCGGGCTTATTACCTTGGTCACGTGTCACTGGAGGCACCTTGAAGGAAGGCATACATCCCGAAGTACGTGGAGAGCAAAGTGGTCTGCTCCTGCGGCTAGACGTTCACCACCCGGTCGACCCTGCCCGAGATCAAGGTGGAGGTCTGCTCCGCCTGCCATCCGTTCTACACGGGCAAGCAGAAGCTGGTCGACACCGCCGGCCGCGTCGAGAGGTTCAACAAGAAGTATCGCCGCCCCGACAAGACGAAATAGCTTCTCGTCGGCCGTGCCCGCCGAACTCAAGGTAACGCTTCTTCAGTACACTCCCTCGCCGGAGCGCGCGGTGGCATCCGCGGGCCGGCTCTGCTATGCGCCGGTCAGCGCCGCCGAACTCAAGACGGCGATGAGCGACGACGACGTGCGCCGTCTGGTGCGCGGACTGGTGCGCTCGGGCCACCATGAGCGCGCTGGAGCACGCCACGCTTCACGTTCGCGGTGGACGGCATATCGCGGGCGTGCTCGCACCAATTGGTGCGGCATCGGGTGGCCTCGTACAGCCAGCAGTCGCAGAGGTACGTGCGCTTCAACTCCGACGGGGATTTCGTCATGCCGCCGAGCATCGCGGCAGTCGCCCGAAGCGCGCGCAGCGTGTTCCTGCGAGGCCATGGAGAACGCGCGCGCGTGCCTACGAGCGCCTGGTGGAGATCGGCCTGGCCGAGGGGCGGGGCAACGAGTCGGTGTTCGAAGATGCTCGTTTCGTGCTGCCCAACGCGGCCGAGACGAAGATCGTCGTCGACGCATGAACGCCCGCGAACTCCGGCATTTCTTCTCGCTGCGCTGCTGCCGTCGGGCCCAGTGGGAGATCAACCGCCTGGCCTGGACCATGCGCCACTTGGCGCTCGCCGCCGCGCCGCTGCTGTTCGAGGGGACCGGCCCGGGCTGCATGACGGGCGGATGTCCTGAAGGAAAGATGTCCTGCGGCCGACCATATACGGAAGAGGAGGTCCTGGCGATGGACCTGGTCGGCGACCGCGGGAGATCTGGAATGAACGTGACATGCACAGGACAGGTCAGCTGAGAGCGACGACCCCAAGGTCCTGCCGGCCAGCAGACCACGCGTTCGGCGGTCAGGCGGTCATCGAAGGGGTGATGATGCGCGGCCGCCATTCCTGGGGGGTGGCCGTCCGCCGGCCTCGGGCGACATCGCCCGGGTCGGCCTATCCGCTGCCGTCCCGACGCGCTCGCGCAACCGCTGGTCAAGCGTCTTCCGGTGGTGCGAGGCGTGGTCGCTCTCTGCGAATCGATGAGCCTGGGCGTCAAGGCGCTCGGGCATCTCGGCCAACATCGGCCTGGAAGGACCCGAGCCCAGGCCGGAGTCCGCCGGAGACGGCAGCCGCGCCCGACGCCGAGGGTCGCTCGGCCCGTCGGCGGCCGGCCGGCGACGCGCTCGGACGAGGCGCGACCCGCTCGGCGGCGAAGGGATGGCCGAGGAGCCTCCGGCTTTCGGTTGGAAGGAGCTGGCGGTCACGGTACTGGTGGCCGGTGGCCATGGCGGTGGCGTCTCTTCATCGTGGTGCCGCTGGTGGTCGTCAAGCAGTTCGAAGAGACCTTCGCCAACCCGTTCGTCTTCAATCTGGTGGAGGGGCTCATCCGCATAGCCATCTTCATCCTCTACATCGTCGGGATCAGCCTGATCCCCGACCTGCGCCGGGTCTTCGAGTACCACGGCGCCGAGCACAAGGTGATCCACGCCTACGAGTCCTGCGGCCGGCCGGACGCCGGAGACGCGCAGGGGTTCTCCACCCTTCATCCGCGCTGCGGCACCGGGTTCCTGCTGCTGGTGATGGTCATCGCGGTGCTTCCTCTTCGCCATCATCGGCAAGCCCAGCGTGCCCTGGCTGGTGCTGTCGCGTCTCATCGGCATACCCATCATCATCGGCATCGCCTACGAGATAGGCATCAAATGGGCCGGCAAGCGTCCGACCGGGTTCTTCGCCCGCATCTGCTGTGGCCCGGCATCCAACTGCAGCGTCTGACCACCCGCGAGCCGACCGTACGAGCAACTGGAAGTGGCGGCCGCCGCCTTGGAGGAGGTGATGCGCCATGGACGAGGCGAGGCGATGCTCGCTCGAGCAGCGCGGGCCTGGCCCGGTCCCCGGCATGATCGAACGCTGGCGCAAGAGATCGAAGAGAAGTACGCCGCTCTCACGGAGCGAACTGGCCGACCCCGAGGTCCTGCGCGACCAGTCCCGCTACGCGGAGATATCCAAGGCTCATTCCGACCTCGAGGATCCGCATACGCTCTGGCCGCGGCCTACCTGCGAGGCGCGGGCCTCCCTTGACGAGGCGGAGGCCATGCTCGACGAAGGCGGCCTCGATCCCGAGATGAAAGAGTTCCTCGTCGAGGAGAAGAACGCCGCGCGGGAGAAGCTGGAGGCGCTGGAGCAGGAGCTGCGCTTGGCGGTCCTCGAGAAGGATCCCCGCGACGACAAGAACGCCATCGTCGAGGTGCGCGCCGGCGCCGGCGGCGACGAAGCGGCGCTGTTCGCGGCCGAGGTCCAGCGGATGATCATGCGCTACGCCGAGCGCATGCGCTTCAAGACCGACATCCTCTCCACCACCGAAGCGACCCTGGGCGGCGTCAAAGAGGTCATCTTCGAGGTCAAGGGCCGAGGCGCCTACGGCGCCCTCAAGTACGAATCGGGCGTGCACCGGGTGCAGCGGGTGCCGGTGACCGAATCCACCGGCCGCATCCACACGTCCACGGCCACCGTCGCCGTGCTGCCCGAGGTGGAGGACGTCGAGATCCACATCGATCCGCAACGACGTGCGGGTGGACGTCTACCGGTCCACCGGTCCGGGCGGGCAGTCGGTCAACACCACCGACTCGGCGGTGCAGACTCACGCACGTCCCCACCGGGCTGGTCGTCTCGTGCCAGGACGAGAAGTCGCAGCTCCAGAACAAGGAGCGGGCTTTCCGCATCCTGCGGGCCCGGCTGTATGACATGGCCCAGGCCGAGCAGGACGCCAAGCTGGCGGCGCAGCGGCGCAGCCAGGTGGGCACCGGCGACAGGGCCCAGAAGATCCGCACCTACAACTTCCCGCAAGGCCGGGTCACCGACCACCGCGTGGGACTGACCTCGCATCGCCTGGAGGCCATCCTCCAGGGCGAGCTGGACGAGTTCACCGAGGCCCTGCAGGCTCAGGAGCGGGCGGAGCAACTGGCCGCAGCTGCCATCTGACGCTCGGCGCGGACGGCGGCTCATGGAACGCTGGACCATCGGTGGGCTGCTGGAGACGGCGGCCGGCTATCTGCAGCGACAAGGGCTCCACCGTCGCCGCGGCTTGACGCCGAACTGCTCCTGGCGGAGACTCTCGGGCGTGGAGCGCATCGCAGCTCTACACGCAGTACGACCGTCCTCTCGACGTCCGGGGAGGTGGCTCGCTACCGGGCTCTGGTCGCCCGGCGGGCAGCGCACGAACCCGTGGCCTACATCCTGGGACGCAGCCTATTTCCGCCAACTGCGTTTGGAGGTCGACTCCGGCCGTGCTGATCCCCCGGCCGGAGACCGAGGAGTTGGTCGACCTGGCGCTCTGCAGACTGCTGCGGCGCCGGCCGGCCTGGGGGGACTCGCCTCGGGTGCCCGACCGCCAGGCGGGTCGGCGCCCGGTCATCGCCGACGTGGGCACCGGAAGCGGGGCTATCGCTCTGAGTCTGGCCCAGGAGGCCGGGGTGCCGGTCCTGGCGATCGACGCCAGCGAGCGAGGCGCTGGAGGTGGCCGGCCGCCAACGCGAGTCTCGGCCGAACTGAGCGACTCTGGTCGAGCTGCGCCAGCGCCGACCTGCTGGACGGCAGTCGCCGAGACGGCTCTCACCTGGTGGTCAGCAACCCGCCCTACGTGCGCTCGGGCGATATCCCCAGGCTGGCGCCCGACGTGCGCCTCTTCGAACCGGCGGGCGCCCTCGACGGCGGGCCAGACGGGCCTGGACGTCTATCGGCGACTCGTGCCCGAGGCCGCCCGGGCCCTGCAGGCCGGGCGGCACGCTCCTGCTCGAGGTGGGCGACGGACCAGGCCGCGGGCGGTGTCGGCTCTGGCGCGCAGGCCGGCTTCGCTCTCGTGGCGGTCCACAAGGACCTCTCGCGCAAAGACCGCATGGTAGAGGCGACGCTGCCCGGCGCGCCGGCGCTGACCGCCGGACGACCTGCGCGACGCGGCGGTGGGCGGCGCTCAGCGCGGCGCTGGATGCCGGCGCTGTCATCGGCGTGCCCACCGACACCGTCTACGGCATCGGCGGCCCGCTGGGACTCGCGGCCGGGCATCCGTCGGCTGTTCGCGGCCAAGCAGCGGCCCCCAGAGCAGCCGGTGGCCGTGCTCTTCGCCTCGGTGGACGCGGTCTGCAGGCGCTGCCCGATCTCGCACCCTGCCGCGGCCGCGGTGCTTGGCGGCGCTGCTGCCCGGCCCCTACACCTTCGTGGTGGCGACGTCGGTGCCGCGCCCGGACCGGGTCGGCACCGCCGGATTCGCTGGGGGTGCGCGTGCCCGGATCATCCCGACGCTCCTCGCGCTGCTGCGATCCTGGAGATGCCGCTGGCCGCGACCAGCGCGAACCTCACCGGCCGCGCCGACGCCCGCCGCCTGCGACGAGGTCGACCCGGCGGTCCTGGCCCACTGCTCGGTGGCCTGGTCCCGTCCGCGCCGGATACCTCGCGCGTCGCGGGTCGCATGCCCGGTGCGGGGCACGTCTCCGGCGTAGCCTCGACGGTGGTCGATCTGCGTCCGCTCGGCGTGGCGACCCCGCCGTCGTGCTGAGGGAGGGAGCCGTCGTCGAGCGACGAAGTCCTCCTGTCGCATCGCGCCCTGTGGGTGAGATGGCTCTGGTATTCTTGGCTCTGTCTTTCCGGAGGAGGAGGCTACCGCCAGTGAGTGAGATGACTCCCGTTTTCTCAGCTATGCCGACCTGCCGCTCAAGCAGGTCGATCCTTGTTGGACCGGCCTGATCGGCCGGGAACTCGCCCGCCAGCAGCACAACATCGAGCTCATCGCCTCCGAGAACTTCACGCCCGTCGCCGTGCTGGAGGCCATGGGCAGCGTGCTCACCAACAAGTACGCCGAGGGCTATCCCGGCAGTCGCTACTACGGGGGCTGCGAGATCGTGGACGAGGTCGAGCAGCTGGCCATCGAGAGGGCGAAGGCGCTCTTCGGCGCCGAGCATGCCAACGTGCAACCTCACTCCGGTTCCACCGCCAACCAGGCTATCTACTGGGCGGCCCTCGAACCCGGCGACCGGGTGCTGGCCATGACCTTGCCCACGGCGGGCATCTCACCCACGGCACTGTCGGTCAACTTCTCGGGCAGGGGATACACGTTCTTCCACTACGGGGTCGACCGGGAGACCGGCCGCATCGACATGGACCAGGTCGCGAGCGCAGGCGCTCAAGCACCGCCCGAAGCTCATCGTGGTCGGGGCCAGCGCCTATCCCCGGACCATCGACTTCGCCGCCTTCCGAGCGGTCGCCGACGAGGTCGGCGCCGAGCTCATGGCCGACATGGCCCACATCGCGGGACTGGTAGCGGCCGGGCGTCCATCCGTCTCCCTTCCCTCACTGCGACTGGGTGACCACGACCACCCACAAGACGCTGGCCGGTCCGCGCGGGGGGGCCTGCTTCTGCCGGGCCGAGGAGCGACCCGGCTCGACAAGGCGGTCTTCCCCGGCCTGCAGGGCGGTCCGCTGCGAGCACGTCATCGCCGGCAAGGCGGTGTGCTTCTTGCTCGCCAGCCACCGAGGAGTTCAAGGCTAAGCAGCGGCTCACCGTCGAGAATGCCGCGCGTGCTGGCCGAGACCCTGCTCGAACGGCGGGCTCAAGCTGGTCTCCGGGCGGTACCGACAACCACCTGATGCTGGTCGATTTCTCCGGCACCGAGATGACCGGCAAGCGGGCGCAGGAGCTGCTCGACCGGGTGGGCATCACCGCCAACAAGAACGCCGTGCCCTACGACGAGCGGCCTCCGACCGTCACCTCGGGGCTGCGGCTGGGCACCCCGGCCATGACGACGCGGGGCTTCGGCCCCGAGGAGATGCGCGAGGTGGGCGGCATCATCGTGGAGACGCTCACCGGCGAGCCGACCGAGCCGAACCTTGACCGACTGCTCGGCGCGGAGCCGGGAGCTCACCGCGGCCTTTCCCCTCTACCGTACCCTGTCGGCATCTGATGGCCGTTCCGGGCGACAGCCGGTCCTGCGCGGCCTCGCCCGGCCTGGGAGGAGTACTTCATGGAGATCGCCCGGGTGGTCGCCACGCGGTCGAGTTGCCTGCGCCGCCAGGTGGGGGCCGTCGTGGTGAAGAACCGCCAGATCCTGGCCACCGGCTACAACGGCGTGCCGCGCGGCCTGCGTCACTGCGACGAGCGGGGGTGCCTGCGCGACCAACTGGGCATCCCCTCGGGTGAGCGGCACGAGCTGTGCCGCGGTCTGCACGCCGAGCAGAACGCCATCATCCAGGCCGCCTACCACGGAGTGGCCATCAGCGGCGCCGAGATCTACTGCACCCACCAGCCCTGCGTCGTGTGCGCCAAGATGCTGGTGAACGCCGATATCGTGGCCGTCTACTTCTCCGGTGCCTACCCCGACCCCTCGCCATGGAGGTGTTCGAGGAGGCGGGAACGAGGCTTCACTGCATGGGCTGACGAGCCGTCCCGGATACGGTGCGTGAGAGACCCGTATCTAGGAATGGAAATCTCAGCCAGCGTTATTGAAATATCATTTGGCGTGTTATAGTGGCGAGGTCTGGGAGACGCCGCTGCCATGAGCGAAGATCCTCGACGAGACTGGGGAGATGCGTGGAGCCTATGCGCTTCACGCTCGTCGGCCTCGTGGTGGTCTTCACCGGCTTGGGTTATCGTGCTCGACCGGTGGATCGGCACCAGGCCGTGGCTCATGGTGGCCGGGGTGTTCGTCGGCGCGATCTCGGCTTCGTGTATATGGTCTCCCTCTTGTTCGTCGGCCGGGATGGGCGCGGGCCGAACCGGAGGCGGATGGTGGAGCGCGTGACGACGAGAACAGGGCGAAGAGGGCCCGCGTGAGGCTGGCGCGACGGCGAGCGGTGGGGACTCGCGGTAGCGGATGATCGGGAGGGCGTTCTGGCGCTCACGCTGATATCGGTCGCGGTCGGGCTGGCGCTGGCCGTGGCGTACCACGTCTTCGCCTGCGGTTCCAGCGTTGGGCGCCCGGCGGTTTGCCACATCTGCGCCTGCCTTCGCCATCCTCGGGTTCCTCGTCCGTCTCGCCGTCATCGCCGTCGTCCTCGTCGTCGCTCGGGCTCTGGCCACCCGCTCAACATCCTTGCCGTCTGCCTGGCCTTCGTCGTGCTTTTCCCGATCCTCAACGGCTGGTCGATCTACCGGTCTGATGTCCAAACGCCAGGCGCGCCGCCTTCGGCGGCGCCTCCGGCAGTGAGCCGAGGACCGAGGATGCTGGCGGAAGAAGAGCGCGAACAAGATCGTAGAGGCTCTCCACGAGCTGAACGTCCAGACGATCGTCTCGATCCCCAAGGTGGGGCCGTTCGACTTCTCCATCACCAACGCGGTCATCTACATGTGGGTCTCGGCCGTGATCGTGTTCGTGTTCTTCTTCATCGTCGGCCAAGCAGGATGCGGAAGGAACCCGACGGGCTGCAGACGCTGGCCGAGATCCTCCTCAACTTCGCCACGGGCCACCTGACCGGGCAGATCGGGGAGAAGGGCAAGAAGTACTACTACCTGATCCTCACCCTCTTCTGCTACATCATGGTCACCAACCTGATCGGCCTGATCCCCAAGCCCATACCTCAAGCCCTACACGCCGACGGCCAACATCAACGTCACCTTCGGGCATGGCCATCGTGGTGTTCTTCGTCACCCAGTACCAGGGCTTCCACACCACGGGGCGCGCGGCTACGTGAGCTCGTGGCTGCTCCCGCCGGGGTCCCCAAGGCGCTGGCTACCCGCTCAACGGCATCTTCTTCATGGTGCACATCGTGGGCGAGTTCTTCCGCCCGCTCTCGCTGTCGGTGCGGCTTTTCGGCAACACGGTCGCCGGCCACCTGGTCATCCTGGTGATGCTGGGGCTCATGCTCGCAGTACGCCAGCGCCATCGTGATCATCCCGGCGGCCTGTTCGTCGTCATCATGACTGGCTTTTCGAGATGTTCGTGGCCTTCATCCAGGCGTACATCTTCTCGCTGCTCTCGGTCGTGTACATCGAATCGGCCATCTACGCGGGACACTAGGCCGATCCCGGCCAGACAAGAGGACAAGGAGGTATTGGACGCTGAGACTGCAGCCAAACTCTGCCGCAGGACTCGGCATGGGCCTGGCCACCATCGGCCCGGGCATCGGCATCGGCCTGCTCACCGGCCGGGCCTCCGAGGCCATCGCCCGGCAGCCGGAGGCCTCCGGCGACATCCGGACGGCCATGCATCATCGGCGCCGGCATGACCGAGGCGCTCGCCCTGTACGCCTTCGTCATCGCCATCATCCTGCTGTTCGTGGCTTGACGGACGAGGGCGCGATCGCGCTTCCGCCAGAAAGTCGACGCATGCAGGTCAGGCATGAAGATATTCGAGATAGACCCGGGCCTCTTCGTCTGGTCGGTGATCACCTTCCTGGTCCTGGTCGGGCTGCTCTACAAGTTCGCCTTCAACCCGCTCATGCGGATGCAGAAGGCCCGGCAGGACGAGATCCACCAGTCCATCGTCGATGCCGAGAACCTGCGCGACGAGGCCCAGCAGCTGCTGGCCGACTACAAGCAGCAGCTGGCCGAGGCCCGCGAGGAGGCGGACGCCATCGTCGAGCGGGCGCGCAAGGCGGGCGAGACCACCAAGGCCGAGGCTCTGGAGGAGGCTCGAGTGCAGGCCGAGGCCACTCTGGCCAAGGCCCGGCAGCAGATAGAGCGCGACACCAACCAGGCCCTGCAGAAGATCCGCGAAGAAGTGGCCGACCTCACCATCGCCGCCACCGCGAAGGTGGCCCGCACCGAGCCTGTCGGGAGAGATCAGCTGCGCCTCATCCAAGAGGCCATCAACGAGATCGACCTGAGCAAGGTCAGCGAGAACTAGAGCCGGTACCACGAAGACCGAGACCACAAGAGCGAGAGCCGGAACAACGTGAGCGAGAGCAAGATCGCACGAGTCTACGCCACCGCGCTCTACCAGGCGGCGAGAGAAGAGGGCCGGGTCGCCGAGGTGCGGCGCGACCTGGGCGAGTTCGTCCAGGCCGCCGAGACCTCCGCCGAGCTCCGGCAATTGCTCGTCGCCGAAGAGATCTCCGACGTCAAGAAGAAGGAGGTCCTGCTCGAGCTCACCGAGGGCGGGGACGAACTGGTGCGCAACCTGCTCCGTCTCGATGGTGGACAAGAACCGGGAGAGCGAGGTGGCCGGCATCTACCGGGCGTTCGTGGCGCTGGTCGAGCAGGCGCAGGGCCTGGTGCACGTGGAGGTGGTCACTGCGGTCCCCATGCCGCCCACGCTGCAGGAGGCGCTGCGCGCCAAGATCGAGTCCTCGCTCGGCAAGACGGTCGAGCTGACGCTGAGTGTCGACAAGGAGATTCTTGGTGGACTCCGGCTGCGCATCGGCGACAGGGTCGCCGACGCGAGCGTGAGGCATCGGCTGGAGCGGCTCCGTGAATCGTTGATCAGCCCTATGGCTAGTTTGGAGGGTTCAGTTGAAACTGCGTCCTGAGGAGATAACGAGCGTCCTTAAGTCTCGCATCCAGCGCTACGAGGCTGGCGTCGAGATCCAGGAGGTCGGCACGGTCGTGCAGGTGGGCGACGGCGTGGCCCGCATCCAGGGCCTGGAGAACGCGGTCGCCTCGGAGATGCTCGAGCTCCCTCACAACGTCATGGGACTGGTGCTCAACCTCGAGGAAGACAGCATCGGCGCCGTGCTGATGGGCGAGGACACGCTCATCAAAGAGGGCGACCAGGTCAAGCGCACCGGCAGAGGTCATCCAGGTGCCGGTGGGCGAGGCCCTCGTCGGCCGGGTGGTCAATCCGCTCGGGGTGCCGCTCGACGACAAGGGCCCCATCGAGACCACCGAGTTCCGGCCGGTGGAGTTCAAGGCGCCGGGCGTCATCCGTCGGCAGCCGGTGAAGGAGCCACTGCAGACCGGCATCAAGGCCATCGACTCGATGATCCCCATCGGCCGCGGGCAGCGCGAGCTCATCATCGGCGACCGCGGCACGGGCAAGACGGCCATCGCCGTCGACACCATCATCAACCAGAAGGGCCAGGACGTCATCTGCATCTACGTGGCCATCGGCCAGAAGGCCTCGACGGTGGCCGGTCTGGTGGCCAAGCTGGAAGAGCATGGCGCCATGGACTACACCATCGTGATCATGGCCCCGGCCTCGACGTCGGCCCCCATGCGCTACATCGCTCCCTACGCCGGCGCGGCCATGGGCGAGTACTTCACCTACTCGGGGCGCCATGCCCTCTGCATCTACGACGACCTGACCAAGCACGCCGACTCCTACCGGCAGATGTCGCTGCTGTTGCGGCGCCCGCCGGGCCGCGAGGCCTTCCCGGGCGACATCTTCTACCTGCACAGCCGCCTGCTGGAGCGGGCCTGCAAGCTGAGCGACAAGGAGGGCGGAGGCTCGCTGACGGCGCTGCCGGTCATCGAGACCCAGGCCGGCGACGTCTCCGCCTACATCCCCACGAACGTGATCTCCATCACCGACGGCCAGATCTTCCTGGAGAGCGACCTGTTCTACTCGGGCATCCGGCCGGCCATCAACGTCGGCATCTCGGTATCCCGCGTGGGCGGCAACGCCCAGATCAAGGCCATGAAGAAGGTGGCCGGCTCTCTGCGCCTCGACCTCTCCCAGTTCCGCGAACTGGAGGCGTTCGCCAAGTTCGGTTCGGAACTCGACCAGGAGACCCAGAAGGCCCTGGCCCGGGGCGAGCGGCTGGTGGCGTCGCTCAACCAGCCGCAGTTCGTGCCCTGGCCCGTCCAGGACCAGGTGATGATCATCTTCGCGGCCACCAAGGGCTACGCCGACGACGTATCGGTGGCGGAGATCTCGCATTTCAACGCGGGTCTGCGCGACTATCTCAACCAGCAGTTCCCGGAGATCGGCGACGACATCGCCAAGACCAAGGACCTGGGCACGGACACCGAAGCCAAGCTGCGGTCGGCCATCACGGGGTTCAAGGAAATCTGGTTCGCCGACAGGGGCGAGTCGTAGACGCCGATGGCTTCTCAGCGAGACATACGCCGCCGGATCGCCTCGGTCCAGAACACGAGGAAGATCACCAAGGCCATGGAGATGGTGGCCGCGGCGCGCCTGCGGCGCGCCCAGCTGCGCATCGAGGCCACCCGGCCCTACGCTCTCAACATGCTCGAGTTCATCGGGCAGTTGGGCCGCTATCTGCAGGTCGACCTCACCGACTATCCTCTGCTCAAGGCGCACAAGGAGATCAAGAAGGTCGCGGTCATCGCGCTCACCGCCGACCGAGGGCTGGGCGGGGCGTTCAACTCCAACATCATGCAGAGGGCCCTGGAGCTGGTCGACTCCTACACGGCTCAGGGGGTCGACAGCGACCTGGTCATCATGGGTCGCAAGGGGTTCACGACCGCTCGCTTCCAGGGATACCGGGTGGACAAGGCCTATCTCGACGTCACCGAGCGCACCGCGTTCCTTGAGGCGCAGGCCATCACCAACGGGGTCATCTGGCGCTACGAGAACGAGGTGATCGACCGGGTGCACCTTGTCTTCAATCGCTTCAAGAGCCCCATGGAGCAGTTCGTCACCGATCAGGTGATCCTGCCCATCCAGGAGGAACTCACGAGCCTTTATGCCCCGCCGGACGCCCGCGAGCACATGGACTTCCTCTTCGAGCCGTCGGCAGAGGCGGTTCTGGCGGACCTGCTGCCCTCGTACATCGAGATCACCATCTACCGGGCGATCCTCGAGGGCATGGCCAGCGAGCACGGCGCGCGCATGACGGCCATGAGGGCCGCGTCGGACGCGGCGGACGAGATGATCGACGACCTGACCCTGGCAATGAACCGGGTGCGGCAGGGGTCCATCACCCAGGAGATCCTGGAAGTGGTGGCGGGCGCCGACGCGCTTTCCGGATAGAAGGGCTCGGATCGGAATGACGTTTCGCCGACAGGGTGTGATGCGCGCGGCTGAGGCAAGGACGCAGGAAGCGGGCGTAGCAGCGCTACGGACGCGACCGAGGACGATGCACCAGCCCGCTCAGTGCAGCCTCGGTGGCCGACATGACGGTCCGAGACGAGCAGGACGAAAGGAAGACGATGAACAAAGGCAAGATCGTGGAGATCATCGGTCCGGTGCTCGATGTGGAGTTCACCGAGTCCTGCCGGCCATCTACAACGCCCTCGAGATCGACGCCGAAACGGCTTCGGGCCGCATCCACCTGGTCGCCGAGGTGCAGCAGCATCTGGGTGACAACAAGGTGCGCGCCGTGGCCATGGACTCCACCGACGGTCTTGCCCGGGGCATGGAAGTGATCGACACGGGGCAGCCCATCACCGTGCCGGTCGGCGCTCCGACCCTCGGCCGGCTGTTCAACCTGCTGGGCGACCCCATCGACGAAGGCGAGCCTCTCCCGGCCGACGTGGAGCGGTGGCCCATCCATCGCCCCGCCCCGGCGTTCGAGGAACTGGAGCCGACCACCGAGGTCCTGGAGACCGGCATCAAGGTCATCGACCTGCTGGCCCCCTACGTCAAGGGCGGCAAGGTGGGTCTGTTCGGCGGCGCCGGCGTGGGCAAGACCGTCGTCATCCTCGAGCTCATCCACAGCATCGCCACCCACCACGGCGGCATCTCGGTCTTCGGCGGGGTGGGCGAGCGTACCCGCGAGGGCAACGACCTCTACCTGGAGATGAGCGAGTCGGGCGTCATCAACAAGACGGCCATGGTCTTCGGCCAGATGAACGAGCCGCCGGGCGCCCGTCTGCGCGTGGGTCTGTCGGCCCTTACCATGGCGGAGTACTTCCGCGACGTCATGGGCCAGGACGTGCTCCTCTTCATCGACAACATCTTCCGCTTCGTCCAGGCGGGCTCCGAAGTCTCGGCTCTTCTCGGCCGCATGCCCTCGGCCGTGGGCTACCAGCCCACCCTGACCTCCGAGATGGGCGAACTTCAGGAGCGCATCACCTCCACGCGGCACGGCTCGGTCACCTCGGTGCAGGCCATCTACGTGCCGGCCGACGACCTCACCGACCCGGCGCCGGCGGGCACCTTCGCCCACCTCGACGCCACCACGGTGCTCAGCCGCGCCATCTCCGAGATGGGCATCTACCCGGCCGTCGACCCGCTGGATTCGACCAGCCGGGCGCTCACCCGCGAGGTGGTGGGCGACGAGCACTATGAGGTGGCCACCAAGGTGCAGGAGATCCTGCAGCGCTACAAGGACCTGCGCGACATCATCGCCATCCTGGGCATGGACGAGCTCTCCGACGAAGACAAGGTCACCGTGCGCCGCGCCCGCCGCATCCAGCAGTTCCTGTCGCAGCCGTTCTTCGTGGCCGAGCAGTTCACCGGCATGGAGGGCAGGTTCGTGCCGCTCAAGGAGACGGTGCGGAGCTTCAAGGAGATCATCGAGGGCAAGCACGACCACCTGCCCGAGCAGGCCTTCAAGTATCAGGGCAGCATCGACGACGTGGTGGCCGCGGCCCGCGCAAGCCAGGCCGCGGCGAGCAGGCGGCGACGGAAGCGGCGACCGAATCGGCGGCGGCTCCTGCTCCGGAGCAGGCCGCGGTCTAGCCAAGGAGAAGTCCGCGGTGTCCGACGGTGACAAGGAGCAGCTGCGCCTGGAGCTGGTGGCCCCGTCGGGCCCGGTGTTCGAGGGCGACGTCGAAATGGTCGTGGTCCCTGCGGTCACCGGGGAGATGGGCATCCTGCCCAGACACGCTCCTCTGGTGGCCCAACTGGCCATCGGCCGGATGCGGGCCCTGCACCGGCGGCGGTGAGTGGCTCGATTTCGCGGTGGCCGAAGGTTTCGCCAAGGTCCAGGCCAACAAAGTGATAGTGTTGGCCGACTCGGCCGAGGAGGCAGCAGAGATCGACGTCGACCGAGTGGAGCAGGCGATGGAACGGGCGCTCAAGCGGCTGGAGATGCACCGGACGGGCACGGTGCCCGAGGGCGAAGACGTCGATCCCTATCGGGAGCAGCTGGCGTTCAAGCGAGCTCGCAACCGTCTGAAAGTCGCCGCAGAAGCTGAGCGATGACGTCCGATGGCTCCGGATGTCGAAGAGCCTCGCCTGCTGGTGCGCGGCGGGCGCCGCCTTGTCGGGCAAGTGGCGGTCTCGGGGGCTAAGAACTCAGCCCTCAAGCTGATGGCGGCCTCGCTGCTGGGGTCGGGCACCAGCGTGCTGCACAACGTGCCCGACATCGAAGACGTGCACACCATGCACGAGGTGCTGGAGCATCTCGGCGCGGCGGTCGACGTTCGAGGACGGCACCATGACGGTGGACACCATCGGCGGTGCAGTCCCAGGTGGCCCCGTACGAGCTGGTCCAGCGCATGCGCGCCTCCATCCAGATCATGGGTCCTCTGGTCGCCCGCTTCGGCCGGGCCCGGGTGGCCATGCCGGGGGGCTGCAACCTTGGTCCCCGCAAGATCGACATCCACCTGCGCGGGTTGGCCGACATGGGGGGCGCGGTCCGCTCCGACCACGGTTTCGTGGAGGTGACGGCCGCGCGGCTGCGGGCCATCGACATGTTCCTCGACTATCCGAGCGTGGGTGCCACCGAGAACCTGCTCATGGCGGCGGTGCATGGCCGAAGGCACCACCACCCTGGAGAACGTCGCCCGGGAGCCCGAGATCGTCGACCTGTGCAAGTTCCTGATGAGCATGGGGGCCGAGATCGAGGGTGCCGGATCGTCTACGTGCGCATCCACGGGGTCGAGGAGATGCACCCGGCCGAGCACACGGTGCTCGGCGACCGCATCGAGGCGGGAACGTTCCTGATCGCGGGTGCCGTCACAGGGGGCGAGGTCGAGGTCGACCGGGATCAGCCCGCACGTGCTCGACCTCTTCCTGTCGAAGCTGCGGTCCGTCGGGGTGCAGGTGCACGAGAACACGCGCAGCATCAAAGCGAGCGGGGATCCGGAACGATATTCAGGCGGTGGACGTGGCCACGCTGCCGTACCCCGGCTTTCCCACCGATCTGCAGGCTCAGATGATGGTGCTGCTGTCGATCGCGCGAGGGGTATCGGTGGTCACGGAGAACGTGTTCGAGAACCGCTTCGGTTTCGTGGACGAGTTGATCCGTCTGGGTGCCGACATCCGCGTCGACGGTAACCATGCCGTCGTCAACGGCGGGCGGCCGCTCACCGGGGCCATCGTGCGATGTCCCGATCTGCGGGCGGGGGCGGCGCTGGCGTTGGCCGGGCTGGTGGCCGAGGGGTGCACCGAACTGCGTGACATGCAGCACATCGACCGGGGGTACGAGCGCTTCGAAGAGAAGCTGCGGTCCCTGGGGGCCGACGTGGAGAGGGTGGTCGGTCCGGCGTCCGGTGTCTGCTGACCCGGTCGGCGCGAGGGGTTCGCGGTAGAATCTCCCGGCGAGTGTCGACGGTGTGAGGGTCGGGAGTATTTGAGGAAGAAGCGGTACACGGTCTATCAGGTGGAGACGTCACCGGGACGCCGGTGGAAGCGGATCGTCTTGTGGTCGGCGGTCGCCCTGGCGGTCGTCGTCCTCGCCATCGCCGGTGGGTCCTATATATGGTTCCGGGCCGAGGTCTCGGCAGCCAACAACCGCGTGACTCCGGATATCAGAGCTGCGCTCGAGGAGAAGCCGGGAGACACCTCGGGCACGGGGAGTGAGGATCCGGGGACTGCCGATACCTCTGTCGGGGTCGGCAGTCCGGCAAGCACGTCTTCGGCCGGCTCCACTGCGTCGTCCGTCCCGCCATCTCCCTCGGCCATGAACATCCTGGTACTGGGGTCGGACACGCGCGACACGGACACCAGCTCGGTGGGTCGTTCGGACACGATCATGCTGGTGCATGTCGATCCCGACCAGGAGTACCTCTCCATCCTTTCGTTGCCCCGCGATCTGAGGGTGAGCATCCCGGGGCACGGTACAGGCAAGCTCAACACGGCGTTCGGATATGGGGGCGCTCCTCTTGCCATCAGGACGGTCGAGCGGCTCAC
Organism: uncultured Actinomycetota bacterium; assembly: GCA_963822135.1. Lineage (GTDB taxonomy): Bacteria > Actinomycetota > Thermoleophilia > RBG-16-64-13 > RBG-16-64-13 > CAIQPS01. The sequence goes on from CAWGGI010000010.1 coordinate 502,164, forward strand.
CGGTGTGGACATCAACCACTACCTGGAGATCGGGTTCGGTGCGTTCGAAGACATCGTGGATTCCCTCGGGGGGATCTATGTCGACGTGGACCGGCGTTACTTCAACGACAACGGCACCTGGGAAAAGATCGACATACAGCCCGGGTATCAGCTCCTCGATGGAGTGGACGCGCTGGACTTCGTCCGCTTCCGGCACGATCGGAACATGGACTTCGGTCGTATGCAGCGGCAGCAGCGCTTCATGAACGCGGTCCGGGAGCAGGCGATGGGTTGGAACCTGCCTTTCAAGCTTCCCGGCCTCATCTCCGCTCTGTTCGACAACGTGGTGACCGATCTGGAGGCGAACGAGATCCTCAGGCTCGCGTACTGGGGTGTGCGCCTAAACGGCGATCGCATCCGGCAGATCGCGCTCATCGGAACGACTCCCACCATCGGGGGGGCCGCCTACGTCGTGGTGACCCCGGAGAAGCTCAAGGAGGCCGTCAGCCGGTTCGTCCATGCGACCGATCTGAGCGGGTCGGAATCGTCCTCCCCTGCCTCCTCCACGACCACCACTGAGGTCCCCGATCTCTCCGGTCTTGAGATCGACGTGGTGGGGCGGAGCGGTCTGCAAGGAGAGGCGGCCGCGGCCGCCGAGTGGCTGCACAGCCTGGGTGCGACGGTCGGCACGGCAGGTGACGTAGCGGGAGACACCGTAAAGACGAGTTCGGTGGAGTGTCCCTCTGCGATGCTGGCCGATGCCAAACGGGTCGCGAAAGCCCTCGGAGTCGACTCGACCAGCAAGCGGAGCAGCCTCGAGCACCTCAAGCTCGTCGTGGGCAAGGACTTCAGCCTGCCGTCCGAGTTCGCGGTGCCCGCCACCTCCGAGACCATCCCCGACGCCGCCAAGTGGCAGGAGATCGCCGACGAGGTGCCCTTCGCCGTTCAGGCTCCGGGCCGCGTGCCATCCACCTTCGAGTGGATGAGTAAGATGCCCCAAAACGACGCCACGTACGACATCAAGGTCGGGGGAGGGACCAAGCCTGCATTCCGCGTTCTCTACGCTCTGAAGAGAAACGAGGACCAGGTTCTGGGGATCACGGAGACAACCTGGCTCGACGCACCCGCCGCGAGCGAGGGCGTCGAGGTGACCCACAACGGCACCGTCTTCACCGTGGTGAGGACCGACCGGAAGATCGCTCGGGTGTGGTGGAAGGCCGACGGCGTCCTCTACTTCGTATCCAACACGCTCTCCTACTGGCTGGACCAGGAGGAGATGCTCGACATCGCGGAGTCGATGATCCCCGTCCCTGCTCGATGAAGGTCCTCATCGGGCCGCGCGTGGAGCTCGCCGCCGACCCCGAAGCGGCGGTCGTATGCGGGCGCCTGGCGGGCGAGGACGGACAGGTGGTGTCGCTCGCCGATCTGAGCGTCAAGAACCTCTACCGGCAGCTCAGCCCCGCCGAAATCGAAGCGATCCGGGTGCAACTGCGGCAGGTCCGAACCGAAGCGGGTGTTGTCGGCTATGTCTGCCGGGGGGTCCGCATCCAGCCGGGGCAAGCCGGCCTGGTCGTGGTGACCGACCACGCCAACCTCACGTGGCGCTCGCCTCTTGTGGGGCCCAACGACGAACGTGATGGCCCGCGCTTCCCCAGCCTGGACCGGGCGTATGCCCCCGAGGTCGCTTTGGAACGAGTGAGCGGCTCGGACGGTATGATAGTAGCCCACGGCGTGGTCGCCGGGGTACAGGACGATCGAGCCATGAGCGAGTACGAGACGGACACCGTCTGCCGCCATGGCTGGGTGGCAGCCAGCTCGGAGCTGGTCGCCCCGGTCATCATCGCGGCTCACATGGGGTTGCGCGTAGCCGCTGTGGTGATAACGGCCTGATGTTCAGGATGACGATATGAAGGAGACGAGTGGTGGTCGATCATGATGTGAAGGACGCAAGCCTCGCGGCGGCCGGAGTGCTCCGGATCGAGTGGGCCGAGAAGGAGATGCCGGTGCTGGCCCGCATCCGCGAGCGCTTCGCCGAAGAGAGGCCTCTCGAGGGCATCCGCATCGGTGCGTGTCTGCACGTGACCAGCGAGACGGCAAGCCTCATGCGGACGCTCGCAGCCGGAGGGGCCGAGCTGGCTCTGTGCGCCTCGAACCCGCTCTCCACCCAGGACGACGTGGCGGCGGCCCTGGTGGTCGAGTACGGCATCTCGACCTTCGCCATCAAGGGTGAGGACCGCGACACCTACTACCGACACATCCAGAGCGTCATCGACTTCCGTCCGCAGATCACCATGGACGACGGCGCCGACGTGGTGGGGCTGCTCCACACCGAGCGGATCGACGCTGCCGCGGGAGTCATCGGCGGCACCGAGGAGACCACCACCGGAGTCATCCGCCTCAAGTCCATGGAGCAGGACGGGGTGCTCCGCTACCCCATCATCGCGGTCAACGAGGCCATGACCAAGCACATGTTCGACAACCGCTACGGCACGGGGCAGTCCACCATGGACGGCATCATCCGGGCCACCAACCGCATGATCGCGGGCAAGATCGTGGTGATCGCCGGATACGGCTGGTGCGGGCGGGGCGTGGCCATGCGGGCGAAGGGCCACGGCGCCGACGTGGTGGTGCTCGAGGTCGACCCACTGCGGGCCCTGGAGGCCATCATGGACGGCTATCGGGTCATGCCCATGGCCGAAGCGGCGCCGATCGGCGACATCTTCGTCACCGCCACCGGCGACATCCACGTCGTCCGCAAGGAGCACTTCGAGGTCATGAAGGACGGGGCCATCGTGGCCAACACCGGCCACTTCAACGTGGAGATCGACATCCCGGCCTTGGAGAGGCCTGTCGAGTAGGCGGCGCCAGATGCGCGAGTTCGTCGAGGAGTTCACCCTGGCCGAGCGGGCGCGAACATCTACCTGCTGGGCGAAGGCCGGCTGATCAACCTGGCCGCGGCCGAAGGCCATCCCTCCAGCGTGATGGACATGAGCTTCGCCAACCAGGCGCTTGGCGGCGGAGTACATGGTCAAGAACGCGGCCAGCTTGGAGAAGAGGGTCTACGACGTGCCCGCGGAGATCGATCAGGAGATCGCCCGGCTCAAGCTCGCGTCGCTGGGCGCGGGCATCGACGAAGCTCACCCCCGAGCAGGAGGAGTACCTGGCCAGCTGGAACATGGGGACGTGAGCGTGTGGGCGGCGACGGTCGGCGGCAGCGAAGCATCACCGGACCAGGATCGTCGTGGCGCGACGGCGCGGTGGTGCTCATCGACCAGCGCCGGCTGCCGCTCGAAGAGGTCTACGTGCGTGTGCACACGTGGCAGGAGGTGGCTGCCGCCATCTGCGACATGGCCGTCCGCGGAGCTCCTGCCCTGGGGGTCACGGCCGGCATGGGGATGGCGCTGGCGGCGCGGGCGGCGCTGCGCGCGACGCGCGGCGGCGAGCCCGCGCGCTTTCGCGCGGCGCTCCAGGCTGCATCCAAAGGCCTATTCGAGACCCGGCCCACTGCGTATAACCTGCCCTGGGCGCTCAACGGAGATGGAGCGCGTCTGGAGCCGCGACGATCTGTCTCCGGCTGAGGTGACGGCGGAGATGGAGCGGCGGGCGGTTGAGATCTACGAGGACGACCTGGCCTCGTGCCGGGCGATCGGGGAGTACGGGGCGGAGCTCATCCAGGGGAGCGAGCCGGTGATACTGACGCACTGCAACGCGGGAGCTCTGGCGACAGCCGGGTACGGGACGGCCCTGGGCGTCATCAGCTCGGTGCACGCCCGCAATCCGCGTCTGCGGGTGTTGGCCGACGAGACCCGGCCGCTTCTTCAAGGGGCGCGCCTGACTGCCTGGGAGCTGACGCGCGAAGGCATCTCCGTGGAGCTGATCACCGACAGCATGGCGGGGTATTTCATGCGGCAGGGCGCCGTCACCCACGTGGTGGTGGGGGCCGACCGCATCACCGCCAACGGCGACGTGGCCAACAAGATCGGCACCTACACCGTGTCGGTCCTGGCACGGGAGCACGGCATCCCGTTCTATCGTGGCCGCCCCGTTCTCCACGGTCGATCCGACGCTGACCGACGGTGACGCGATCCCCATCGAGGAGCGCGCCGCGGACGAGGTGACCGGTTTTGGCGGAGTGCGCTGGGCTCCGCCGGGGGTGAGGGTGCGCAACCCGGCTTTCGACGTGACTCCCGCCGCCAACGTGACCGCCATCGTCACCGAGCGGGGGGTGGCCTGTCCCCCGTACGAGGAAGTCTCGAGCAGACTGGAGGCGCTGTCATGAGGGTAATGATCATGGCTGCCGGCAAGGGGACCCGGCTACGTCCGGTCACCGACCTGCTGCCCAAGCCCATGGCTCCCATCGTCAACCGGCCGGCGCTTCATCACATCCTGCGCCTGCTCGGCCGTCACGGCTTCCGCGAGGTGGTCATCAACCTGCACCACATGCCCGAGGTGATCACCGGGCACTTCGGCGACGGAGCCTGCTGGGTATCGATCTTCACGTACTCGTTCGAGCCCGAACTCCTGGGCACGGCGGGCGGGGTCAAGAACAACGAGGACTTTCTTGGCGACGGCACCTTCCTGGTCATGAGCGGAGACGCTCTCACCGACATCGACCTCACCGGGCTGGTGGCGGCCCACCGCCGCTACGGGTCCATCGCCACCATGGCGGTCAAAGAAGTGGCCGATCCGAGCCTGTACGGGGTGGTGGTGACCGATGACGACGACCGGGTGGTGGGCTTTCAGGAGAAGCCCACCAGGGAAGAAGCGCGCTCGCGGCTGTGCAACTGCGGCATATACGTCTTCGAGCCCGAGATCTTCTCCCACATCCCCGCAGGGGAGTTCGATGACTTCGGCAGCCGGGTGTTCCCCGACCTTCTCCGGCAGCGCGTCCCCTTCCACGCCCACACCGTCGGCGGTTACTGGAGTGACGTGGGCAATCTTCAGCGAGTACGTCCGGGGCAATGCCGACGCGCTCACCGGGTCGGGTGGAGGTGGAGATTCCGGGCGAAGAGGTCCGCCCGGGTGTCTGGGTAGACGAGGGGGAACATGTCGTCCTCGGTCCGGATCGAGCCGCCGGTGGTCATCGGGCGGGGTGGCGCATCGGCGACGATGTCAGTGATCGAGGGCCCCAGCCGTCATTGGCGACGCGTCTCTGTCGAGGGCGGGCGCCCACGTGGCGCGGGCCTGGTGCTGCCGCGACTCGCACGTGCAACGCGGGGTCGGTGCATCGTCGACGGAGTCGTCGGCCAGAAGCCACGGCCTACGGCATGACCCCTGCCGTCGGGTCCCTGAGCCTCGCCGGAGTCCCGGGGGATGGCGTCGGCGCGCATCGCGGAGATCGTCGCACTGGGCGTTGGTGGCGCGAGTCGGTGGGCGAGCCCGTGCTTTCTGTGCTTTTCCCGCCTCGCTGCGTGGGCTGTGGTGACTTCGAGACCCATCTCTGCCCCCGTTGCCGAGCGACTCTTGTCGCGATCGGTGCTGATTCTTGTCCGCGATGCGGGGAGCCTGGGCCGCGGCCACTGGTGGCCGGCCGCTGCTCTCACTGCATGGGAGCGGATCTGGCCTTCAGCGGCGCGCGGAGCGCCTTTGCGCACTCAGGAGCGGCGCGAGCATGGTGGTCGAGTTCAAGTTCGGCGGGCAGCCCGTGCTGGGCCGGTTGATGGCCGAGCTGGCGCGGCCGGCGTTCCGGAACTCGTCTCGTCTCTCGATGGCCGCGCGACCGGCTGCTGGTCACCTGGGTCCCGTCCCACCGAGCGGCTCGGCGCGAGCGAGGATACAACCAGGCCGAAGTTGTTCGCGCGGGCCCTCGCTGCCGGGCCACCCGTGCGGCCAGGCCGATCTGGTCGAAAGACGACGCCACCAGGCATCAGAAGGAGCTGGGCAGAGCGGGCGGCAGGGCAATCTGCGCGGTGCCTTCGCGTCGAGAAAGGCGGCTGGCGTCGCTTCCCTTCCGCACCCGCAGCCGTCGTCCTGGTGGACGACGTCTACACCACCGGAGCGACGGCCCAGGAGGTGTCTGCCGTCCTTGGTCGAGGGTACGGGAGTACCAGTGTACGTGTTCACGTTCTCCCGGGCGGTGTCGGCACGGAGCGAAGGGCACGACTGAAAGGGATGGGCTCTCACCATCGGGGAGGCTATAATGACTCGTGCGATCCCATCTAGCGCACGACAGTCAAGGAGCAGACCGGCGTGAACCTCACGGTCAAAGGCAGGAATCTCGTTCTCACGGACGCCATCGGCGCCTATGCCGAGGAGAAGATCGGAAGGCTGGGCAAGTACCTGGCCGCCGGGTCCCGTTGCGAAGTGGAGATGTGGACCGAGAAGAACCCCAGCATCGCCGCCAACCAGGTGGTCGAAGTGACCATCTTCACCAAGGGCCCGGTCATCAGGGCCCGGGAGGCCTCGCCGGACATCTACGCTTCCATCGACCTGGTGTTCGAGAAGCTCGAGCGGCAGGTGAAGAAGTACCGAGGCAAGCTGGTCTCGCATCCAGGGGCGCGCCAAGGAGACGTTCGTCTCTGAGGGCTTCGAGATCCCCGGAGGAGACCGAGGAGCTGGAGGAAGAAGCGCGCTGCCTCGTATCGTCAAGACGAAGCAGTTCATGGTCAAGCCCATGACCCGGAGGAAGCGGCGCTGCAACTGGAGCTGGTGGGCCACGACTTCTACGTCTTCACCAACTCGGAGACGAACGAGACGGCGGTGGTCTACCGCCGCCGGGACGGCAACTACGGGCTGATCGAGGCTCAGAGCTGAGTCGGACCTCCGCCGTCCGGCGTGGCCGTCGGTGCGGCCTCGCTGCCTCGGGGTCTGGCCAGTAGGCGTGGTGTTCGATGATCAAGGTCGTTGATAAGGTCCTTCGCTTCGGCGAGGGCAAGAAGCTGAGGCTGCTGGAAGAGGCGGTCGCGCGGGTCGGCGCGCTCGAGACCCGAGATGTCCGCCGCTCTCCGACGAAGCGCTGCGCGGCAAGACCGCGGAGTTCAGGGGGCGCTTCGCCCGCGGGCGAGACCCTGGACGATCTCATGCCCGAGGCCTTCGCGGTGGCGCGCGAGGCGGCGCAGCGCGCCACGGGCATGCGCCCCTTCGACGTCCAGGTCATGGGCGCGGTCGTGCTGCATCAGGGCTCCATCGCCGAGATGAAGACCGGCGAGGGCAAGACCCTGGTCGCCACCATGCCGGTCTATCTGAACGCCCTCGCCGGGCGCGGCGTGCACGTGGTCACGGTCAACGACTACCTGGCCGGCCGCGACGCGGCCTGGATGGGCCCGGTCTACGAGTTCCTGGGTCTCTCGGTGGCCGCCCTGCAGAACAGCATGGAGGCGGCCGAGCGGCGGGAGGCCTACCAGGCCGACATCACCTACGGCACCAACACCGAGTTCGGCTTCGACTACCTGCGCGACAACATGGTGCTGCGCACCGAGCAGCAGGTGCAGCGGGGCCACTACTACTGCATCGTGGACGAGGTCGACTCCATCCTCATCGACGAGGCGCGGACGCCGCTCATCATCTCCGGCCCCGGCGAGCGCGCGGCCAAGACCTACTACGACTTCGCCCGCATCGCCCGCCGGCTCACGGCCGGGCGAAGAGGCGGACTACGAGGTCGACGAGAAGAAGCGCACCGTGGCCATCACCGAGGAGGGGCTGGCCCGGGTCGAGCGCGAGCTGGGCATCGACAACATCTACGAGGACCTCTCCGGTCAGTTGGTCAACCACCTCATGCAGGCCCTGCGCGCGGCCGCGCTCTTCAGGCGCGACGTGGACTACCTGGTCCAGGACGGCGAGGTCAAGATCATCGACGAGTTCACCGGCCGCATCCTCGAGGGTCGGCGCTACTCCGAGGGCCTGCACCAGGCCATCGAGGCCCGCGAGGGCGTCCGCATCAAGGAAGAGAACCAGACCCTCGCCACCATCACCCTGCAGAACTACTTCCGCCTCTACGAGAAGATCGCCGGCATGACCGGCACGGCCGCCACCGAGGCCGACGAGTTCCGCGAGATCTACAAGATGGAAGTGGTGGTCGATCCCCACCAACGAGCCCATGGTCCGCGACGACCGCAACGACCTCATCTACAAGACCGAAAAGGCCAAGTTCATGGCGGCGGCCGACATCATAGCCGACTGCCACAAGCGGGGCCAGCCCGTCCTGGTGGGCACCATCTCGGTGGAGAAGTCGGAGCGGCTTTCGGAGATGCTCAAGCGGCGCGGCGTGCCGCACGAGGTCCTCAACGCCAAGCACCACGCCAAGGAGGCGGCCATCATCGCGCAGGCCGGCCGGAAGGGCGCCGTCACCATCGCCACCAACATGGCCGGTCGCGGTACCGACATCAAGCTGGGCGAGGGCGTGGTCGAAGCCGGCGGGCTGTTCGTCCTGGGCACCGAGCGTCACGAGGCCCGGCGGGTGGACAACCAGCTCCGCGGCCGTTCGGGCCGCCAGGGCGACCCGGGCGTCAGCCAGTTCGTCATCTCCCTGGAAGACGACCTCCTGCGCATCTTCGGCGGCGAGCGCATCCACCGCCTCATGGACCGTCTGGGCCTCGACGAAGACATCCCCATCGAGCACAGACTGATCTCCCGCTCGGTGGAGAGCGCGCAGAAGAAGGTGGAAGAGCAGAACTTCCAGATCCGCAAGCGGGTGCTCGAGTACGACGACGTCATGAACAAGCAGCGCGAGGTCATCTACGGCCAGCGCCAGCGCATCCTGAGCGGCGACGACCTTCGCGAGGACGTCCTCAGCATCATCGAGCGCATCCTCCGCGAGCAGGTGGCCATGTTCACCGGCGCGTCGCGCTTCTCCGAGGAGTGGGACCTGGAAGAGACTGCTCACCACGCTCCGCAACTTCTTCCCCACCACGCTCACCGTCGAGCGCCTTGGAGACCCTGCCGAGCTCGACGCCGAGACGCTGGCCGACATGGTGGTGGACGATGCCCTCAAGGTCTACGAGGCCAGGGAGGAGCGCTTCGGCGCGGCCGCCATGAGCGACATGGAGAACTGGGTGCTCCTGCGCACCATCGACTCCAAGTGGCGCGACCATCTGTACGAGATGGACTACCTGCGTGAGGGCATCGGGCTCCGGGCTCTGGCTCAGCGCGACCCGCTGGTCGAGTACAAGAACGAGGGCTTCAACATGTTCCAGGAGATGATGGAGTCCATCCAGACCGACTTCGTCCGCTATCTCTACCACCTGGAGATCGTCCGACAGGAGGAGGCGCAGCCCGCGCCCGACCGGCCGCTCGCCTATTCCGGCGGCGGCGACAGCAGTCTGGCGCAGAACTTCGCGGGCGCGGCAGCTGCCGCCAAGCGCGCGGGTGTGGCGGACAGCTCGGCCGAGGCGTACGAGGCGGCTCAAGCGGCCACCCGGACGGTGGTCGCACCGCGCAGCGTCAGCAAGGTGGGCCGTAACGATCCCTGCCCCTGCGGCAGCGGCAAGAAGTACAAGAAGTGCTGCGGCGCCTGACCCGCCTGCTGCCGGTTTTGTGGGATGAACGATGCGTGTAGGCTATAATCCCCCCGCATATGGCTGAGAAGACCGAGAGACAGACTCTCTCCCTGGCCGAATACCGTGAGCTTCTGGGGGTGTTCCGCGAGAAGCTCCTGTGGGCAAGGGAGTATCTTTGACCCCGCCTCGCTGCGTCGCGACATCGCCTCGCTCGAGGAGGTGATGCGCGCTCCCGACTTCTGGGACGATCAGACACACGCCCAGGAGTTGAGCACGCGCTACAGCCGTCTGCGCAGCCGCCTCGAGCACTTCGACGAGCTCGCCGCCCAGGTGGACGACCTCGAACTGCTCCTCGACATGGCTGCCGAGGAGACCAACGGCGAGGGGGTCCCCGAAGAGCTGGCCGAAGAGGTGGAACGGCTGTCGGGAGACGTCGGCCGAACGCTCGAGCAGTTGGAGGAGCAGCGGCTGTTCACGGGCGAGTTCGACGCGGGCGATGCCATCGTGAGCATCCACCCCGGGGCGGGGGGCACCGAGAGCCAGGACTGGGCCGAGATGCTCCTGCGCATGTATCTGCGCTGGGCGCAGAACCGAGGATTCACGGTGGAGCTGAACGAGGCCAGCGAGGGGGACGAAGCCGGTATCAAGAGCGTCACCTTCACCGTGCACGGCGAGAACGCCTACGGGCTTCTCTCCACCGAGCGGGGGGTGCACCGGCTCGTGCGGATCTCGCCTTTCGATTCGGCCAGCCGGCGCCACACCTCGTTCGCGTCGGTCGACGTCACCCCGCTCATCGAGGGTGAGGTCGAGCTCGACATCGACGAGAAGGACCTGCGGGTGGAGACCTACCGCTCGTCCGGCGCCGGCGGCCAGCACGTCAACAAGACCGACTCGGCGGTCCGTATCACCCACGTCCCCACCAAGACCGTGGTGCAGTGTCAGAACGAACGCTCCCAGATCCAGAACCGCGAGACGGCCATGCGCATGCTGCGCGGCAAGTTGCTTCTCCTGGAGCACGAGAAACGAGAGCAGGAGATGGCCCGGGAGAAAGGGGCGCAGAAGGAGATCGCTTGGGGCAGTCAGATCCGCTCCTATGTGCTGGCCCCCTACACACTGGTCAAGGACCATCGGACCAATTTCGAGAAAGGCAACGTCGAAGCGGTGCTGGACGGAGCCATCGACGAATTCATCCGGGAGTACGTTTGGCAAAGATCCACGGGACGGTTGGGTGAGCGGTGAGCGTATCTCGCCGTCTCTTGGGCGGGCGTCCGGTCTGACCGACGTGGCACAGGGACGGGGCCTCTAGAGGCGGCAGGTTTCCGCCCGGCCCCGAAGAATAGTCAAGAGATGTCCCTAGACGGAAGTCGCAGGTAGCACGTGATCAAGTTCGAAGAAGTGACCAAGATCTACCCACCAAGCACTGTCGGGCTGGAACGGGTGAGCCTCCACATCGAGAAGGGCGAGTTCGTCTTCCTGGTGGGCCCGTCCGGCTCGGGTAAATCGACCTTCATCCGTCTGCTCATCAGGGAACTGGAGCCCGACAGGGGCCGGGTGAGCGTGGGCGGCCGCGACCTCTCCACATTGCGTCGCTGGAAGGTCCCCTATCTCAGGCGCAACATCGGCTGCGTGTTCCAGGATTTCAAGCTGCTCCCCAACAAGACCGCGTTCGAGAACGTCATGTACGCGCTGGTGGTGACCGGAAGCGCCAATCACGATTCCAAGAAGAAGGCTGCCGAGATACTGAACCTCGTGGGGCTGGGGAACAAGGCGGACAGCTACCCCAACGAGCTCTCCGGGGGCGAACAGCAGCGGGTGTCCATCGCGCGGGCGTTCGTCAACCACCCGCCCTTGCTCATCGCCGACGAGCCCACCGGCAACCTCGATCCCGAGACCTCCATGGGCATCATGCAGCTGCTCTACCGCATCAACAAGACGGGGACCACGGTCCTCATGGCCACGCACGACCGGGAGATGGTCGACCGCATGCGCCGCCGAGTGATCGCGCTCGATGCCGGCAGAGTGGTGCGCGACCAGAAACGAGGCGGCTATGGGGAGGATTAGCTTCTTCCTCAAGGAGGCCTTCGGGTCGCTCCGCAGGAACTACTTCATGACCATCGCCGCGTTGGTGACGGTCTTCCTCTCCATCGTGGTGCTGGGAGGGGTCCTCGTGTTCGTGTACACCACCGATGCCCTCCTCAAAGAGGTGGAGCAGAAGGTGGAGATCACCGTCTACCTCAAGACCGATCCCGACCCTACCCAGGACGAGATCGACGCCATGCAGAGCGAGATCCTGAGCTGGCCGGAAGTGAAGAACTCGGTCTTTGTCAGCAAGCAGGATGCTCTCGAGCGGCTGAAGGAGGACTTCAAGGACAACCCGGAGATCCTCGAGGGGCTCACGGGCAACCCGCTGCCGGCCTCGTTCGAGGTCGCTCTGGTGGATCCGCAGTCGGTGGACGAGGTGGCGTCGCGGTTCGAGGAGAAGACAATCGTCGACGAGGTGCGATACGGCAAGGAGGTGGCGGACAAGCTGTTCAGCTTCACCTCGCAGGCCCGCAACTTCCTGCTGATCTTCATCGTGCTGCTGGGCATCGTGGCTATCCTGCTCATCTCCAACACCATCCGGCTGTCCATCTTCGCGCGGAAGCGTGAGGTGGAGATCATGAAGCTGGTGGGGGCCACCAACTGGTTCATCCGCTGGCCGTTCGTGATCGAAGGGATCACCGTCGGCTTTTTCGGGGCTTTGGCTGCGGTTGTCGTCGTCCTGCTTCTCAACAGTTTCTTGGTGGGCAGGATCAGGGAGAGTATGCCGTTCATGGCCGTCCCGCTTGATGCGGTGCCGTATGCACTCGTCACCCTCCTGCTCCTTGCCGTGGGCGTGGTGATCGGCGCCGCTGGGTCGGGCATCGGGCTGCGCCGCTTCCTCAAGGTATAGGCCGGCACGAGTATATGCGCGGCATAAAGTGGCTGCTCAAGGCCCCGGGAACCGGTAGACGAGACCTAGCGTATCCTTTGCACAATGCGTAAAGGCGTGAAGACACCCCTTCTCATCGTTGCCTGTCTCATAGCGGCCGGCATGCTGGTATTCGGCGGGTTCCTCATCGGCGTGCGGGATGACATCGGCTCGGGGCTTCGCGGCATGTTCCCCGCGGCTGCCGCTCAGTCCGGGACCACGAGTGATTCACAACAGCTGCAGCAGGAAGTCCTCGACAAACTGAAGTCCACCTACTACAAGGAGGTGGACGAGACGACCCTCCACGCGGATGCCATCGATGGGATGGTCGCCGGCCTCAACGATCCCTATACGGTGTACTGGGACCCCGAAGAGTACGCCTCCTTCAAGGAGAGCACCGCGGGTGCCTACACGGGGGTGGGGATGGCGGTCGAAATGAGCGACGACCACCTGGTGACGGTGGGGTCGACCTTCAAAGGCAGCCCCGCGGAGGAAGCGGGCATCCGCCCGGGAGACATCATTCTCTCGGTCGAGGGTGATTCCGTGCAGGGTCTGGACATCCATGAGGTGGTGTCGAAGATCAAGGGGATAAAGGACACCACGGTGCATCTGGAACTGTACAGGCCGCTGGAACGCGCCACCACCACCACGCTCCCGCGAGATACCGGCGATGACGAGGGCACTACAACCACCACCGAGCCCGGCACGGCGGACCTCTCGGGACTGCCGCCCGGCGGCGAAGTCATGGAATACACCCTCACGCGCAGGGTCATCGAGATACCCGTGACCGAGACAGAGATGATGGACGTGGGCGACCAGAAGGTGGCCTTCATCAGCCTCTCCTCGTTCTCCCAGGGCTCGGCTGCCGCCCTCCGATCGGCGGTGAAGCAGGCAGTGGACGTGGACGGGGCGGATGCCATCGTCCTCGATCTGCGCGGTAACGGCGGAGGCCTGCTGGATCAGGCCGTCGATGTCGCGAGCATCTTCATCCCCGAAGGGGACATCGTCAGCACCGAGGGCCTGCATTCACCCAAACAGGTGTACACGGCCACCGGTGACGCCTATGAAGACATCCCGCTCTACGTGATGACCGACGCCTACACTGCCAGTGCCTCTGAGATCGTGGCCGGTGCCCTGCAGGACTACGAACGCGCGACCTTGGTGGGGGAGACCACGTTCGGCAAGGGCCTGGTGCAGAGCATCGAGCCTCTGTCCAACGGCGGAGCCCTCAAGGCGACCACCGCCGTCTATCTCACGCCCCTGGGCCGGGACATCAACAAGGTAGGCATAACCCCTGACGTAGGCGCGCCTGACGATCCCTACACCGAAGACGTCGATGAGGGTCTGCAGGCCGTTATCAAGCTCATCCTGGAGGCCGCCAGGGCCGCGTCGGCTTCGACGTCGACGACCGTGGCCCCGTCGACGACCGGGACCGTCCCCAGCGGCGGGGTCCCCTCGACCACCACGGTCCCTTCCACGACCCGCTGAACCTGTCCGGACGTGTCCGGCTTCCGTCCCCGCTTCTTCGCAGAGCCTCCTGGTGATCTCGACCCCGTCTGCGGGTCGCTCACCGGGACCGAGCTGACGCTCGACGCCGACGACTCGTATCACGCTCTTCGGGTGCTGCGCATGAAGCCCGGCGACGACTGCGAGGTGGTGGTGGGGGCCGCCGTTTACGCGGCCACAGTCGTCGGAAGCGCGGCCGGGGGCGCCCGGTCGGCGCCTCGCGCGGACCCCGCCAAGCCGAGGGTGTCACGCTGAGGCTGGAAGGATGCCTGATAGGGCGCGATGCCGGGGCGACCTATCGCCATCAGGTGGGGCTCGTGCAGGCTGTTGCCCGCCCCTCGGCTCTTGATTGGACCATCGAGAAGAGCACCGAAGCGGGAGCAAGCTTCATCCTTCTCTTGCAGGCCGGCGGGTCGCCGCAGTGGACGGGCAAGGACTCTCGGGCTCGTCTGGCACGCTGGTCTCGCATCGCCCGGGAGGCCGCCAAACAGAGCAAACAACCGGCGGTACCGCTCATCGATTTCGTAGCGACGCCGGCGGCGGCACTGGAACGCGTGGGCTCCTGGAACGCTGTCTCGCTCCTACTCGATCCGGAGGCCGAGACGACCGTTTACGACTTCCTCGGTGCCTGGAGGACGAGCGCGTCGACCCAGGTGCCGGGACGAGGCGGCGTGGCGCTGTGGGTGGGGCCGGAGAGCGGGTGGACCGGCGAGGAACGAGACTATCTTCTCGAGGCCGGCCTGAACGCCGTCCGGCTGGGCCGAGGGGTCCTGAGGACGGAGACCGCGGGTCCGGTAGCGACGGCCGTGGCCAGGCTTGCGCTGGGGGACTGGTAGGGGATTGGTAGTATAATCAGCCGCCATGGACGACTGCATATTCTGTAGGATCGCCGCTGGGAATATTCCCGCCGACATCGTGCTAGAGGACGACAGTTTCGTCGCCTTTCGGGACATACACCCCAAAGCTCCTCAGCACCTGCTCGTTGTGCCCCGCGAGCACCTCTTGTCGCTCAACGACCTTGACCTCTGGCAGCAGTGCGAAGGGCACCACCTGCTGCGGATTCATCGTCCGAGCGGCCAAAGAGGCGGGCATCGCCGATAGCGGCTACCGAGTGCTCACGAACGTGGGTCCCGATGGCGGGCAAGAAGTCCTGCACATGCATTTTCACGTGTTGGGCGGCGAGGACCTGGGTGACTTCCGATGAGCGTGCTGGCGGACGTGCAGGACTCGATCAAGGTGGCGATGAAGGCCGGCGACAAGCAGAAGGTGGCCGCGCTGCGCATGGTCGTCTGCGAACTGCAGAACGAAGCCAAGAAGAGCCGGACCGAGTTGGATGAGGCGGCCGAACTGGCAGTGCTGCGGCGGGAGCTCAAGAAACGCCAGGAGTCCGCGGAGGCCTTCCGGGCCGGCGGGCGCGAAGACCTGGTGGCTTTCGAGGAGTACGCAGCCGGGCTCATCGAAGAGCTGCTGCCCAGCCAGATGGACGAGGCGGAGCTCTCGGCCCTCATCGAGCGGGTGATCGCCGAAACCGGGGCCGCATCGGCGCGGGATATGGGGAAGGTGATGGCCGCGGTCATGGCGCAAGGGGGCGTCAGGGTCGACGGCAAGATGGCTTCGCGGCTGGTCAAGGAGCGTCTATCCGCGTGAAACGATCCCGGCCCGGCAGGGAGGTCGAGGACGTTCAGAGGGGGAGAAGCGGTGTGACCGCCGAATACGTGACCAAGCAGATCGACCTCGAGAATCGCGTGGCGGCGCTATTGGTCGGCGAGCATGACAGCCATCTGCGCGCGTTGGAACAGCTGCTCGACTGCGACATCAGCCTGCGCGGCAACCAGCTGACCCTGGAAGGCGCCTCCACCGAAGTGGAGCGGGGCGAGGCGCTCGTCGAAGAGCTGCTGGCTCTTCTCACGTCCGGCCAGAGCCTCGACCGGGCGACGCTCGAGCTCGCGGCCTCGCTCAGCGCCGACCAAGGCGACTGGACCAGCGACCTCAACAAGATCGTCAGCGACGTCATCCTGGAGCACCGGGGCCGGCGGATACGGCCCAAGACAGTCAACCAGAAGGCGTATATCGATGCCATCCGGTCCAACACCATCACCTTCGGCATCGGCCCGGCGGGCACAGGCAAGACCTATCTTGCCATGGCCATGGCCGCCGCCTGGTTCCTCTCGGGCGACGTGGCGCGCATCATCCTGACCCGGCCCGCGGTGGAGGCCGGCGAGAAGCTGGGCTTCCTCCCCGGAGGGCTCATGGAGAAGGTCGACCCCTACCTGCGGCCGCTGTTCGACGCGCTCTACGACATGATGGACAGCGACCGGCTCAACGACCACCTGCAGCGGGGCACCATCGAGGTGGCTCCCCTTGCCTACATGCGGGGCCGGACGCTCAACGACTCCCTGATCATCCTGGACGAGGCGCAGAACACCAGCCCGGAGCAGATGAAGATGTTCCTCACCCGCCTGGGGTTCGGGGCCAAGATGATCGTCACGGGAGATATCACCCAGATCGACCTGCCGCGAGGACAGCATTCCGGTCTGGTGAACGTGCGGGACGTGCTCGCCAGGATCCCCGATATCGCCTTCGTGTACTTCGACAGCCAGGACGTGGTCAGGCACAAGCTGGTGCAGGACATCGTCTCGGCTTACAAGGTCCACGGCGAGACCCTGTCTCAGCCCGGCCGCAGAGGCGCAGGGCGCGGATCGGGGGAGCGCCGTCGCGGAGGCCGGACAGAGGTCGCGGCCACCGAGTGACGACCACCGGACACAGCCGATGAACCGATACCGCTTCCTCCTACGGGAGCGTCTCGCCGACTTCCGGGAGTGGATCGACGAGCGTAATCCCCGACGCTTCGAGCTGGTCTTGCTGGCCTGCCTGGTCGTGGGTCTCACGGTGATCCTCTGGACGGCCTTCCTCCCCTCACTCCACGGCTTCTCTGTCGGCGCTCCTGCTCCCCGAGACCGTAGTGGCCGACCAGACCGTCACGGTGCTCGACGTGGCGGCGACGGCCGAGCTGAAGCAGCGGGTGGCCGAACTGGTGGAGCCGGTGTACGTGCCCGCTGGGGAGGCGCTGCCGACTGCAACGCAGAGACCTCGAGGACTTCTTCGCCCAGGTCAGCAGCGCTCGCGCGCAGCTGACGGGGCCGGCGGACATCCCGGCGGCCGTCGAGGGGCTCAAGCAGACGGCGCCGCCCGCGGTGTCCACTCAGACCCTGGAGTACCTCCTGACCATCGATGCTGCCACGTATGACCTGCTGCAACGGCAGGCACTGGGTGCGCTCACCACCGTCTACTCCGACCGTATCACCCCCGATTCGGTCGAGGCTGCCCGCCAGCATCTGCGTTCCATCACCGACTCTCTGGCCGGCTCGGAGGTCACCGCCAACGCGGTCTACGAAGTCGCGGCCGACTTCATCAGGCCCAACCAGGTACTCGATGAAGCGCAGACCCTGGCCCGGAAGGAAGCCGCCATGGACCAGGTGGCGCCGGTCATGGTGACCGTGGAGGAGGGCGACACCGTGGTCCAGAAGGGACAGACGGTCACCGCTCAGCACATGGTCGTGTTCAAGGCTCTCGGCCTCACGGGATCCCGCTCCGGCTGGAAGGTGTGGCTGGGCATCTTCTTCCTGGTGTTGCTGGAAACGGCCATCTTCTCGAGGCTGCTGTACCGGTTCAACAGAGCGGCGGGCTTCCCCAACAACATGAAGCTCGCGCTGGTGTCGGTGCTGCTGGGGATGACAGTGCTGGCGCGGCTCCTGATCATCGATCCGCTCTCGCCCTACATCATCCCGGTGGCGGCTCTGGGCATGACCGTCGCCGTGATCCTCAACGCCCGGAGCGCCCTGCTCTTGGTCACGCTGCTCTCGGTCAACATCGGCCTGATGACCGACCTCGACATGCGCTACGCCATCGTGGCGGTCATCGTCGGGGCCTTGTCGCTGTATCTCGTGTCCCGGGTGACGCAGAGGGCGGCCTTGATGGGGGCAGGCTTCGCCACCATGGGTATCGCGGCGTTCACCATCTTCTGCGTGGAGATGTTCGCCGAGAACACTATCGGGGCCGCGCTCGAGGCCGCGATCTGGGGTCTCGCCAACGGCCTGCTTGCGGGGGTCATCACCGTCCTTCTGCTGCTCATCCTGGACACGGTCTTCAACCTCACCACTCCGCTGCGTCTGCTCGAGTTGGCCAATCCGGCGCAACCGCTGCTTGAAGCGGCTGATGCAGGTGGCTCCCGGCACCTACAACCACAGCATCCAGATGGGCAACCTGGCCGAAGCGGCGGCCGAGGCCATCGGAGCCAACCCGCTCCTCGCCCGAGTGGGCGCCTACTATCACGACATGGGGAAGACGGTGCGGCCGGAGTACTTCGTGGAGAACCAGATCTACGTGGACAACCCGCACAATCGTCTCAACCCCAACCTCTCCAAGTTGGCGATCACGGCGCACGTGCGCGACGGAGAACATCTGGCCCGGGTATACGGACTGCCGCAGCCGGTGGTGGATATCATCAAGCAGCACCACGGTACCTCGGTGCTGGCGTACTTCTACCACAAGGCCTTGGAGGAGTCGAAGGACGCCGTATACGAAGAGAGCTACCGCTACGAAGAGCAGAAGCCTCGGTCCAAGGAAGCCTCGATCATCATGCTGGCCGACAGCGTCGAGGCCGCGGCACGAGCGATGCAGAACCCCACCAGGCGCAAGTTACAGGGGCTCATCCAGGAGATCATCAAGCAGAAGATCGAAGATGGTCAGCTGGACGAATCCGACCTGACCCAGGGCGACCTGCACAAGATCAGCGAGTCCTTCGACATGAGCCTGCGCGGTCTGGTGGGTCACCGTATCAGCTACCCGGAGCGTAATGGGCAGACCGATCGGCGCCGCCCACCCTCAGCCGCGACGCCGCCCTCGGGCAAGAAGGGGACGGCTCCGGAACCGATCCCCGGGGTGGACGATACGGCCGCAGACGAGTCATGACCCTCTCGGTGGAGGTGGTCGACGACACCGGACTGGTCGTGGACCAGGAGGCGGTTAGAAGGCTCGTCCGCGCGGTGTTCGAAGCGGAGGAAGCTGCAGGCGAATCGGCAGGCGAGGTAGAGGTGGCGTTTGTCGACGAGGCTGCCATCGCTCGGTTGAACGCCCGCTACCGAGACGCGCACGAATCGACCGATGTCCTGGCTTTCGACTACGCTCCGGGGTCCGACTGGCCGAAGGAGGCAGGGACCGGGGGCGTGGCCGGAGAAATAGTGGTGTGTCCTCAAGTGGTCGTCCGTTATGCGGGGGAGGAACGCCGTGATCCCGGTGCCCAACTCGGGTGGACCCTGATCCACGGCGCTCTGCATCTTGCCGGGTACGACCACGAGAAGGATCAGGGCGAGATGCGCGAGCGCGAGCAGCAACTCCTCCACCAGCTGGACGCATACGTCCGGCTCGTATCGCTGGAGCTGCGCCACCGACAATAGGAGGGACTTGGCTCAGGTGAACACCGAAGGGGAACGCCGCCAGACCTCACTATTGCGCAGCTTCAACCACGCCTTCCAGGGGCTGGTCTTCGCCGCGCGCAGCCAACGCAACATGCGGGTGCACATGGTTCTGGCTCTTGCGGTGCTGGTGGCCGGCGTGTTCCTGAATCTCACCCGGCTCCAGCTGGTGGTGATCTTCGTCGCCGTCGCCTTCGTCTTCATCACCGAGTTGATCAACTCGGCCGTGGAGATGGTGGTGGATATGATCACCAGCGAGTTCGACCCTCGCGCCAAGGCGGCCAAGGACATGGCTGCGGGGGCCGTCCTCGTAGCGGCTGCCAACGCGCTGGTCGTGGCCTATCTGGTGCTGGCCGACCGTCTGACCCACGTCTCCCTGGACCTTCTCTCCGTCATCCGGCGTTCGCCGGCTCACCTCACCATGGTCGCGCTGGCGGCCGTGGTGCTGGTCGTGATCGCGGTGAAGGCGACCCGGGGCAGGGGCACGCCTCTATCCGGAGGTCTGCCCTCCGGCCACGCGGCGCTGGCCTTCGCCGGTTGGACCGCGGTGACCTTTGTTCTGGTGGGAGCGCCGCAGGGCATGCTTGTGAGCTTCATCGTCTTTATAATGGCTGTCCTGGTGGCTCAGA
Source organism: uncultured Actinomycetota bacterium (assembly GCA_963822135.1). Classification (GTDB taxonomy): domain Bacteria; phylum Actinomycetota; class Thermoleophilia; order RBG-16-64-13; family RBG-16-64-13; genus CAIQPS01. The sequence goes on from CAWGGI010000010.1 coordinate 522,136, forward strand.
CCCGAGTGGAGACAGGTATACACTCCCTGCTCGAGGTGGTTCTGGGTGCACTGGTGGGGATCGGGATCACCACCTTGATCTTCCAGTTGTGGTTCTGAGTCCGAAGCGGTTGCGGAGATCGTCGTGGATGAAGACCGTCTTTCGCCAGAATTGGGCCGTCTGATCGACGCCGCCAAGGCGGCCGCGGAGGCCGCGAGGGCGGTCACGCGCGCCGCGGCGCCCGCAGCGGCGACGGAGACGGCGGCCGCTGCGGGCCGGCCGGCCGGCGTCGCGACTCCTCGGGCTGAGGGGTGGGCCGTGCTGGTGGGTGACGGGACCATCCACACCGGGTCGGATGCGGCCGCGGTGCTGTCCGCCGCGCAGGCAGGCGCCGCGTCGTCGGGCGGCGCAGACTCTGGGGCCGGCCCTACGGGATTGCTCGCAGCCGCCTTCGCCGTCTCCGGCGAAGGCGGCGACACGCTGCTCCCGGGCCGGGAGGGGAGGGCCGTCCTGGGAGCAGCAGACCCAGGGCTGCCCATCGTGGTGAAGCATCTCGGTCGGTGGGTGGCAGTGCCTCTTTCGGAGTTGCCGCCCGCATGAGTGGGGCAGGAGCACATAACGGCGTCGCTGCCTTCAGGAGCGTCGGGGTCCACCGAGCCACCGCTGCCGGGGCCGTCGGGGGCGTCGCAGGCGCAAGATCAGGCGATGATCCTCACGCGGGTGTGCGATCCCGAGCACGAGCTGCTCGTGCGGCTTCAGGACTACGATCTCGAAGCTTCGGCGCGACCGGTCTGCGCACCTACGACCTGGCCGTGATGGCTCAGGCCGGCGCTGTATTCGTGGCGACCATCGGCAAGGAGATCGTGGGCGGCTGCCAGCTCATGCGCGTACTGGACGATCCCGACTTCTTCTACGTGGTGGGCTTCTACATCCGGCCGCAGTGGCGGGGCCGTCATCTGGCGCGTGAGCTTCTGCGGCAGGTGGCCGAGCAAAGCCTGGCCCTGGGTGCCAAGGGGCTGGTGCTGACGGCTTCTCCTACCAATGCGGCCGCTCTCACCTTGTACAAGAGCGCCGGCTTCGTGGAGGACCGGTTTGTCCCGCACTTCTATGGGGACAAGGAGGATAGATACATCCTGCGCTGGCGTTTCCCCGAAGCCGAGGCAGGCCCGGGCGAAGCGGCGGGGGTCGCTGGAGCCGGGGAGGAGCCCTCAAGAGGGCCTTGCAGGGCAGTGTATGATAGGAAGTCGACGGAGGAGGTGGACGCCCAGTGAGAGTCGAAGAGCTAGCCAAGACCATCGACAGTACGCTGCTCGAAGCCGACGAGCACGACCACCGCTGTCGAGGCCCTGTGCAGGGACGCCATCTCCTACCACTTCGCCTCCGTCTGCGTCCTCCCGTACTGCGTGCCCGTGGCCCGGCAACTGCTGCAGGGGTACGACGTCAAGGTGGGCACCGTGGTCTCCTACCCCCTGGGGCGGACTCGCAGCGCACCAAGATCACCGGAGCCGAGCAGGCGGTGGCGCTGGGCGCCGACGAGCTCGACGTGATCCTCAACATCCCCGCCATGCTGTCGGGTGACTTCCGCTACGTGCGCGACGAACTGCGCGGCGTGGTCCGCACGGTGCGCATGACCAGCGTCAACACCGGACGCGGCCTGGTCCTGGTCAAGGCCAACGTGGAGGCCTACTACCTGGACGAGAAGCTCAAGCGCCTGGTCTGCAAGATCGTCGAGGATTCCGGCGCCGACTTCATCAAGACCTCCACCGGCTTCGCCCCGGGCGGGGCTACGGCCAAAGATGTGGAGCTGTTCCGCGACCTCCTGCCCGAGAGCGTGGGCGTGGACGCTTCCGGAGGCATCCACACCGCCGAGGATGCCGAGCTCATGATCAACGCCGGTGCCGCCCGTATCGGCACGTCGTTCGCCGTGGATATCATCAAGGAGTTCTCGTCCGACAAGGACTGACGGCTGGAGCGCCGGAGGGACGCCGGCGAGGCTCGTGAGCTCCCGCTTCTTCACCACCGATGCCCTGGTCATCGGCTCCATGCGCTATCGCGAGGCCGACCGCATCGTCACGCTCTACACCCGAGATCGCGGGCGGCTGAGCGCCATAGCCAAGGGGGTGCGGCGGACCAAGTCCAAGGTGGGCGGAAGGCTGGAGCCATTCAGCCTGGTGCAAGACAGCCTGCATGCGGGCCGGGGGACCCTGTACACGGTCGTCGGGGTGGATACGGTCCGCACGTTCCAGGGCGTCCGCGACGAGCTGTTCCGCATGGAGGAGGGAGCCCGTCTGCTGAGGCCGTCCGGCACCTGTTCCCCGGGGAAGAAGCCAGCGTCCCGGCCTTCAACCTTCTGGTGCGCGGGGTCGCCCGTCTCGCCGAGGCCGAAGACGCGGCGACCGCCGCCGGCATGGTGCTGGCCACCCGGCTCAAGCTGCTGGTGCTGCTGGGCTACGCGCCGGAGACATCGCACTGCGCCCGCTGCGGGAGCTGAGGGCCCGCTGTACGGCTTCTCTCCCGGGCTGGGCGGGGTGATCTGCGAGCCGTGCGTCGAGGCGGCGGGCGTGGCCTGCTTCGCCCTCAGTTCGGGCGCCGTGGCGACCCTGCGCTGCCTGGTGGAGAACCCGCTGGCCGACCTCAAGGACCTGGAACTAGACGACCGGGCCACGGCCGAGGTGGAGCAGGTAGTGGCGCAGACCCTGGCCTTCCACGGGCACTAGTACCGGGGAGGACGAGATGCTTGGCAGGGACACAGTGCCGATGTGGCTCACCCCGGTGGCGTTCGTGGCCTAGCGCGTGCCTCAGGAAGGCTCGACCTCTCCCGGCCACCTGACAGGTATGTCGTCGGGGAGGCGCGTCCGCTGATCGTGGTCCAGCGTGACCAGCACGGCATCAAAGCGGCGGGCCGTCGCCGCGTAGACGGCATCTGCGCCGCGCAGGCCCGAGCGAACGGCGAGCGATGCGGCCTCGTCGGCTAGGGCCTCGTCGAGGTCGACGAGAAGCACCGGCCCGGCAAGGAATGCCAGATCGGCCGCTTCCAGGGCCAGGGCGGGGTCGCCGCCGGCCCGGTTCAGCGCCGCCGCGATCTCGGGCTTCACCAGGGTGGGAAGGATCACGAGCCGGGGACGATCGCGAAGGGTCTCGAGAAAGCGCAGGCTTTCTTGGCTCCGAGTCTCCGAGGGGCTGAGAGCGCTAATGAGGACACTCGCATCGATGGTCAGGGATCGGGCCACGAACGCCTAACGCCGCAGTTCTCGTAGCAGTTCTTCCGCCGAGAACGGCTGTGATCGTATCTCGCCCATCCGTTCCCGCAGGCTGGGAGCCGGGACCAGGCCTGCTCCCTGGTCTGCCGTTCGACCTCCTCCTCCGGCGCGTAGGGAACGATGACCGCCACCGGGTCGCCTCGATTCGTCACCACGTAGCGCACCCGGTTGTCCTCCACATCCCGCAGTACTTGGGAGGCATGAGTCTTCAAGTGGCGAAGCCCGATGCGCGGCATTGCGGTCTCCAGAAGAGAATGTAGTGCGTTATGTGACCTCATTATACCTCCGGCGCGGTCGTCGCCACCATCGTGATCGTCGAAACACGATGTGTGACTGCGACTTTCGGCGGAACAAGCCCGCCGTCACCGCTCGAAGGGCAGCGAGCGCCGCGCGATGCGCCGCTCTACGAGAAGGGCATCCGCCGCTCGTAGTTGGGCGCTTCTTTGGTGATCGGTCACGTCGTGCGGGTGGCTCTCGACCAGGCCGGCCGGCGAGATCCTGATGAAGCGGCGCCTTCTTGTGCAGCTCGTCGATGGTGGCCGAGCCGGTGTAGCCCATGCCGGCCCGCAGGCCGCCGACCAACTGGAAGACCACGTCGGCGATGGGGCCCTTGTGGGGCACCATGCCCTCGATGCCCTCGGGCACCAGCTTCTTCTGGTCTTCCTGGAAGTAGCGGTCGGCGCATGCCCTCGCTCATGGCGCCCACGGAGCCCATGGCGCGGTAGGCCTTGTAGCTGCGGCCCTCCCAGAGGATGCGCTCGCCCGGGCTCTCGGTGGTGCCGGCGAAGAGGGAGCCGATCATCACGCTGTGGGCGCCCGGCGGCCAGGGCCTTGACCATGTCGCCCGAGTAGCGGATGCCTCCGTCGGCGATCACGGGGATGCCGTGCTTGTAGGCCATCCGCGGCGCAGCTCGGAGACGGCGGTGATCTGCGGCACGCCGCAGCCGGTGACCACGCGGGTGGTGCAGATGGAGCCGGGGCCGATGCCCACCTTGATGCCGTCGACTCCGCGCTCGATGAGGGCCTTGGCGCCCTGCGGCGGTGGCCACGTTGCCCGCGATCAGCTGGATGTCGGGGTAGCTTCTCGCGGATGGTCGCGATGGCGTCCGAGCACGCCCTGCGGAGTGGCCGTGGGCGGTGTCGATGCAGATGACGTCGGCCTGGGCCTCTACCAGCGCCTGCACCCGCGTCGTCGGTGTCCTTGGCCACGCCCACGGCGGCGCCGACGCGCAGGCGGCCCAGCTCGTCCTTGCAGGCGTTGGGGAACTCGATCATCTTCATGATGTCCTTGATGGTGATGAGCCCGCGGAGCTTGAAGTCGTCGTCCACCACCAGCAGCTTCTCGATCTTGTGGATCTTGAACTGCTCGATGGCCTGGTCGAGGGTGGTGCCCACCGGGACGGTGACCAGGTTCTCGGAGGTCATGAGCTCCGTGATCGGGCTTGCTGAGGTCGGTCTCGAAGCGGGTGTCGCGGTTGGTGACGATGCCGGCCAGCGTGCCGTCGGGGTGGACGATGGGCACGCCGGAGATGCGGTACTCCTTCATGAGGGCCTCGGCGTCGCCGTAGCGTGGCGGTGAGGGGCAGGGTGATGGGGTCGACGATCATGCCGGCCTCACTGCGCTTCACCTTGCGCACCATCTCCGCCTGGCGCTCGATGGGCTGGTTCTTGTGGATGATGGTGAGGCCGCCCTCGCGGGCCAGCGCGATGGCCAGCGCCGTCTCGGAGACGGTGTCCATGGCGGCAGAGAGCAGGGGGATGTTGAGGGTGATCTTGCTGGTGAGGCGCGTGCGGACGTCGGTCTCTTTGGGAAGGACCCCGGACTCTGCCGGGATCAGGAGGATGTCGTCGAAGCTCAGGCCTTCGCCGGCGAACTTGCGGTCCCAGTCGATCACGCCGACCTCCTTTTCTCGGTGATTCTAGCGAAAACGACGGGCGATTGCATGACGCCCATGAGTATGCGGCCGAGAGCGCCGCGCGGCGGCGCCGGGGGGCCGTTTCGGGGCCCTGCGGGGTGCCCCGACCAGGGGGCCGGCCGGCCGCGCGGGCGCCGCCGCGGCACCCTGTCCGGCGGCGTCGGTATAGTAGTATGGACCGGCGCCCCACGCCGGGAGGAGGAGGTTGGACATGTCGGAAGCCCTGGCGATCGTCTCTGTGATCTTGCTGCTGGCGGCCGTGGTCTTGCTGGTGATGGTGCTGCTGCGGCAGCGTGTCAACCCTGCCGCCGCTTCGGCGCGGGAGCTGCTCCAGGGCCAGGAACGGGCCGAACGTCTGCTGCGCGAGGAGATGGCCCGCGGCCGGCAGGAGAGCGGCACAGAACTCGCAGCAGGTGCGCGAAGACGTGAGCGGCTCGATCAAGAGCTGGGGCGACTCGGCCGTCAACAGCATCAGCCAGATCGGGCTCCAGCAGAACGGGCCAGTTCGAGACCTTCGCGGCACAGCTCGCGGCGCTGACCGAGTCGAACGAGCGGCGGATGAACGAGCTCCGCACCACCGTCGACGACCGGCTCAAGCAGATGCAGACCGACAACGCCACGCGGCTCGAGCAGATGCGGCAGACCGTCGACGAGAGGCTCACGGCCACCCTCGAGACAGCGGCTGGGCGAGTCGTTCAAGCAGGTGAGCGAGCGGCTGGAGCAGGTGCACAAGGGCCTGGGCGAGATGCAGACCCTGGCCGCGGGCGTGGGCGATCTCAAGCAGGTGCTCACCAACGTCAAGACCCGGGGGACCTGGGGCGAGGTGCAGCTGGGCATGCTGCTGGAGCAGGTGCTGACCCCCGAGCAGTACGAGGCGAACGTGGCCTGCAAGCCGGGCTGCGGAGAGCGGGTGGAGTTCGCCATCCGGCTGCCGGGCCAGGCCGGGACCGGGAGGGCGACCACGTCTGGCTGCCGATCGACGCCAAGTTTCCCCTGGAGGACTACCAGCGCCTGCTCGACGCCCAGGACGCGGGCGACCTCGCCGGGATGGAGCGCGGCGCTCAAGGCGCTGGAAGCCCGCATCAAGGCGTCGGCCAAGGACATCCAGACCAAGTACCTGGACCCCCCGCGGACCACCGACTTCGCCATCATGTTCCTGCCCACCGAGGGGCTGTACGCCGAAGTGCTCCGCCGGCCGGGTCTGGTGGAGTCGCTCCAGAGCGACTTCCGCGTGGTGGTCGCCGGGCCCACCACGCTCTGGCGGCGCTGCTCAACAGCCTCCAGATGGGCTTCCGCATCCTCGCCGTCGAGCAGCGTTCGAGCGAGGTGTGGCAGCTTCTGGGGGCGGTCAAGACCCAGTTCGGCCAGTTCGGCGAAGTCCTGGACAAGGTGCACAAGAAGCTCGACCAGGCGTCCTCCACCATCGAAGACGCCTCCAAGAAGAGCCGGACGATCGAACGCAGGCTGAGGACCGTGCAGGAGCTGCCGGGGGACGCCGCCAGCAGTCTGCTCTCGCTCACCAGCGGCGAAGAGCTGGAGTCGCAGCGACGACGCAGCGCTGGGCGATACGGGCTTCGAGGACGAGTAGCTTGACCGTCGACACCGTCATCTTCGACCTCGACGGAGTCATCCTCGAGACCGAGCAGGAGTGGAACGAGGTCCGCAGAGAGTTCGCCGAACAGCACGGGGGCCACTGGGACGAGCACGACCAGCCTGCGGTGATGGGTGCGAATTCCATGCAGTGGGCTGAATATATGCGCACGCAGAACGGGCTCGACCTTTCTGCCCAGGAGATCTACGACGGGGTCGTCGGGGCGCTTCGGGAGCGCTACGCCCGCCATCTGCCGCTCATCCCCGGCGCGAAGGAGGCGGTAACGGGACTGGCGCCGCACTTCCGACTGGGCGTCGCCTCCTCGTCCCCGCGGGAACTCATCGAGTACTCGTTGGCGCTGGCGGGTCTGCGGCATCTTTTCGGAGCGGTCGTCTCCTCGGACGAGGTGGCGACCGGCAAGCCGGCGCCCGACGTGTACCTGGAGGCCTGTGTCCGACTCGGGACCGTCCCTTCGCGCGCGGTGGCGGTGGAGGATTCCGCCAACGGCCTGCGGGCGGCCGCCTCGGCCGGCTTGGCGGTCATCGCCGTGCCCAACCCGGCCTTCCCGCCCTCCAAGGATGCCCTCGACCTCGCCGACATCGTGCTTGGTTCAGTCGCGGAGCTGACGGGGAATACCATCCTGACTCTCACAAGGGAGGCTGCTGATGGCCGATAGGGACCGTCTCAACGAGTTTCTGCGCGGAGAGCGATGGGCGGTCGTCGGGGCCTCGGAGGATCGGAGCAAGTTCGGCAACATCACCTTCCGGGAGCTCAAACGGCGGGGCAAGAAGGTCTTCCCCGTGAACAGGAAGGCTCCGCAGGTGGAGGGTGAGACCGCCTATCCAAGCCTTTCCGATCTTCCCGAGCGCGTCGACCGGGTGCTCATCGTCGTTCCGCCCAAGCAGAGCGAGGGCGTGGTACGCGAAGCCGACGAGGCAGGTATCGACAGCGTCTGGTTCCAGCCGGGCGCGGAGTCGGTGGCCGCTCTCGCGTACTGTGAAGCACACGGGATGGTGGCCATCGCGGGCCACTGCATCCTCAAGACCACCGAGGAGTAGGTAGGGCCCACCCGCAGACTCACCGGAAGGCGGGGGCGCCGCGCTGCGTGCCCTTCCGCGGCCTAGAGCACGAGGATCGCGCGGAAGTCGTTCACGTTGGTCCGAGTCGGGCCGGTCACGAGCAGATCTCCCAGGGCGGCGAAGAAGGTGTAGCTGTCGTTGTTTGCCAGCGAGCGCCGGGCATCGAGTCCTGCTGCGTTCGCGCGTGCAAGCGTGTCGGGATAAAGGAACGCGCCGGCGTTCTCCTCGGTGCCGTCGATTCCATCTGTATCGGCTGCCAGGGCGTAGGCGGGGCGGCCTCCGAGGCCGCGCTTCTCGAGCGCAAGAGCAAGCGCAAGGAGGTACTCGGTGTTGCGGCCCCCCCGTCCTGTTCCGGAGACCGTCACCGTGGTCTCTCCGCCGGAAAGGATGAGCAGCGGTGTGCGTTCGTCCGGTCGTTCCGCGCTCGGCTCGGACGCCGCGAGAAGGCGCCGGACCAGGTGCGCGTGCTCCGTGGCGACATCGCGGGCCTCCCCCTGGAGGTCGGCGCCCAGGACTGTCGGCTCCACTCCGCCGGCTCGTGCGGCCGAGGCGGCCGCGTCGAGGGCGGACGCGGGCGTGGCCACTAGTTCGAACCGGCTGTGCGCCAGTCTGGGGTCGCCCGGTTTGGGCGTCTCGTCCGCGCCGGCCTCGAGATGCCGGAGGACGGATCCGGCAGGTCCACGTTGTGGCGCCGGACCACCTCGAGTGCGTCTGCGAACGTTGACGGGTCGGCTACGGTGGGCCCGGAAGCGATGACCGCCGGGTCGTCGCCGGGTACGTCGGAGATGGCGAAGGTGACCACCTCGGCGGGCCGGCACGCCAAGGCAAGCCGGCCCCCTGTTATGGCAGAGAGGTGCTTGCGCACGCAGTTGATGTCCTCGATGGGAGCCCCCGATGCGAGCAACCGGCGGTTGGTCTGCTGCAGGTCGGCGAGGGTAAGGCCGCGCGCGGGAAGGGTCAGGAGGGCCGAGCCTCCTCCGCTCAGAGAGGACGAGCACCAGGTCCTCCCGGGCAAGACTGCCGACAGGCTCGAGGACGCGTTCCGCGGCCTGCGAACCGGTCGAATCAGGAAGCGGGTGGCCGGCCTCGATCACCTCGATGCGGCGGCAGGGAAGTCCGTGGCCATAGCGGGTCACCACCAGACCGGAGAGGGGACCCTGCCAGTGCTCCTCCACCGCTCTGGCCATGGCGGCGGCAGCCTTGCCCGCTCCGACCACCACGGTCCTACCCCGCGGCGGACCGGGAAGACGTCCAGGCAGCAGCTCCTGGGTCGGCGGCTGCAACCATCGCCGCGAACAGTCCCGACAGGAAGCCGGCCGGATCCTTCTCTGGTGCCTGGATTATCATGATGGGACCATGGTACATGTGCTGGATGACCTCGAGATCCCCGACGAGGAGCTCACCTTCACCACCTCTCGCAGCAGCGGGCCGGGAGGTCAGAACGTCAACAAGGTGAACACCAGGGTGACCCTGCTCTTCAACGTGGATGAGTCTGCGTACCTCTCCACGGAGCAGCGCGAGCTGCTGCACCTTCGCCTTCCCGGGCGCATCACACGTGGCGGCGTGCTCCGGGTCGTGTCTCAGCGCCACCGGACGCAACTGGCCAACAGGGACGCTGCCGTCGCACGATTTGCCGGGCTGCTGCAGGACGCCCTGACCGAAAGACCCGACCGCATCCCCGTTGTGGTCCCGAAGCGGGTCAAGGAGCGGCGTTTGGAGGAGAAGCGGCGGCGAGGTACGGTGAAGCGGGAGCGGCGAGCGACTCCCGACCTCGACGAGTAGGGAGCCTCCCCACAGGCGTTCCTCCCGGTGGGGTCGCCCGGTCGGTGTGCCCCTCAGATTCCCGACCGGCTGCCTCCCGGCTGGTCTACGCGAGTGGCTACCACCGCGAACATGTTGCGCCCCAGGTCCTCCGAGAGCACCGTCTGGAAGTAGGGCAGCAGCGCGCCGGCCACCTCCTCTTTGCTGAAGCGGATCTCGGCAGGAGGCCCGCCGTCCCCGGGCTCCGGATCCTTGCGCCAGTCGACTATCACCAGCCTGCCTTTCGGGCGCAGCGCCCGGGCGAGGCCGGGCAGGTCCATCTCGCCGCCGGTCTCGTGCCAGACGGAGATGGAGCAGGCCACATCGGCGCCGCCGGGGGTCAGATCCAGATGGGTCACATCGCCCAGGACCAGACGCACGTTTGGCGGCATCCCGCGGGCTCGATAGAAGTCATGCATCTCCGGCTGAAGATCGAGGGCGTACACCGTGCCGGTCGTGAGCGCCGCGATCAGGTCGGTGTAGAAGCCGACCCCGCTTCCCAGATCGATCACGTCCTCGTTGCCGGCGAGCGCCAGGAGTCGGATGAGGTCCCGTTCGCTGAGTTGCGTCTCCAAGCGCCGAGGATCCATGAGGCGCTGCGCCCGGTCGGGGGAGATGGGAGCGTGCTGGTGCATCCTAGAACTGCGTTGAACAGAAGGGGGCGATGCCGCTGGAGAACATGGCGTCGGCCCTCACGAGCACGCGAGGGTCCGCGCAGTCGAGTCGACCGGCCATCGCAAGATCCGTGAAGCTGACGCCGCCAAGAAATGCGGCGCCCAAAGTGGTCACGTCCAGAGAGATGTCGGCTTGCCTGTCGGTGGGACGACAGTCGGCGCTCCCGGCCTCGGTCCCTACGGCCCCGGCTCGTGCCCCTGCCGTCAGCAGGAAGCGCCCCGTGCGTGGAGCGGGGAATGATCTCGATCACCTCGAAGACCACCTCACCCGGCGCAGAATAGGTGCGTGCCATCAGCGCCCGGGGGATGTCGAGCAGCCGCAGATAGAGGTCGTCCGACACGGCGTTCACCACCAGACGGCGAGAGTCGGCCAGCAGCCAGCGAAGCGGCTCGTCGACTCGGGCTCTGCCGTAGGAGATGGTCTGGCAGAGGTCGGTCCCGATGACGTACCGCCAGAGAGCCCTGTAGGCGTCGCGGTTGCCCGCCAGGAGTTCGACCACCATGACCTCGTTCATAGGCGTGGATGCCAACCACTGATCCTTGATGCGGTAGCTCACATAGCCGTCGTCGATGCCGGTGGGTCCGGTGTGGACCGCGTGATACATCCTGGTAGCCCCCTGCCGCGCAAGGGGTGGATCCGCGAGGTATCCGGACCACCACGTGGGCGATCTGGAGACCGCGCCCGGCTGGTCGAGGCGCAGAGCCTCGAACACACCTGCCAACCGGCCTGCCGCCTCCACGCCCGCGACAAGCGTGATCCCGCTCGCGGTCGCGCCCGCTCCCTGGGGAGCGAGGTCCGCATACGCCCGCTCGACAGAGAAGCTCATGATGGTGCTGGCGGCTCCATAGCCGAACCGCTGGTAGATGGTCGCCTCGGAGGCGCCGAGAATCGTGACCGGTTCCTCGCGCTCCATCATGTCGCGCATCTGGGCCCTGAAGAGCGAGCGCAGGATGCCACGGCGGCGGTGGGTAGGCAGGGTGGCCCCCCAGGTGGCACCCCCTGCGGGGATGGCCTTGCGACCGGGGAGCGTCAACTCCATGGAGAACACGGCGAGCGAACCGACCATCCGGCCCGCATCGTACGCGCAGAGGGCACGGTCGAAGGGGAAGTCGCGGCGGTACGCCGCCTCGTCCTCCGGCGCTGCCTCCTCGCCGAACGTGATGTTCCCCAGTTCGACGATGTCGTGGAACTCTTCCTCGCGGGGCGCGCGGATCTCCACGCCGTCCGTCCTTGAGCCACTCACCCGCGCCTACCTGAGGAGACAGCCGTTCGCCTGCAGATGGGCCTGCCAGTCGGCCTCATTGGTCTCCCCGCACTTGCGGAGCAGACTGTCCCACGCCTTGTCGACCCGGCGTTCGAGCAACTCCAGGGTAGCCGCGTGCTCCGGCTGGAAGAGATGCGCGAACCGGCCCTGTCGCTTGAGCCAGGGCGCAAGCGGTAGCTTGTGGTGGGGTCGGTAGGTGAGGCGATACTCGCCGTCCTCGTACTCGAACAGGGGCCAGAAGCAGGTGTTCACCGCTTCGCGGGCCAGGTCTATGCTCTCCGCGCCGTCCGACCGCCAGCCGCGGGGGCAGGGAGCGATGACGTTGAGGAAGGTGGGCCCGTCGACGGAGAGGGCTTTTGCCGCCTTGCGGACCAGGTCACGGGGATCGTGGGGTGAGGCCTGCGCCACATAGCTGATCCCGTGAGCGATCATCAGTTCGGTGAGGTTCTTGCGGAACTGCGCCTTGCCGGCCGATTCCGAGCCGACCGGGCTCGTCGTGGTCCACGCACCCACGGGTGTGGATCCTGACCGTTGGAAGCCGGTGTTCATGTAGGCGCCGTTGTCGTAGCAGACATAGAGCATCTTGTGGCCGCGCTCCATGGCGCCCGAGAGCGACTGCAGGCCGATGTCGTAGGTGCCGCCGTCGCCGCCAAAGGCGATGAACTTGACGTTCTCGTCGATGACGCCCTTCTTCTTGAGCGCGCGGAACGCGGTCTCGACTCCGCTCAGGGTGGCGGCCGCGTTCTCGAACGCGGTGTGGATGAAGCTGTTCTTCCAGGACGTGTAGGGGTAGATGGTGGTGCTGACCTCGAGACAACCGGTGGCGGCGCTCACCACCACCGGGTCGCTGGTACCCATGAGCACCTGCCGCACCACCACCGGTGCGCCGCAGCCGGCGCACATGCGATGGCCGCCTGCCAAGCGGCTGCCCTGCTCGACCAGCCGGAGCCACTCGACGCGGGCCTTCTCGAAGTGGTCGGTCTCCTTCAGCGCGTCGACGGGGCAGACGTTGACGCATTCCCGGCAGATGATGCAGCGGCTTTCGTCCACCTTGAAGGAGGTGAGGGTACGTTCGTTGAAGGTGAGCGCGCCCGTGGGGCACGTGCTGACGCAACGGCCGCAACTGATGCAGTCGGCCATCTGGAGAGTCTCGCCATAGGGAGTGTCGACGTTGATGGTGAAGCCTCTGCCGGTGAAGTCGTAACAGGCCGGGCCCGCCACCTCCCGGCAGACCCGCACGCACCGACCGCACGCGATGCAGCGTTCCATGTCGCGCCGGATGAAGGGATGCTCGAGTTGCGGCTCGACCACCCGGATTCGACTGGCCCGCTTGACGAGGCCGTTGGTGGTGACGCCGTATTCCACGCCCAGCCGCTGCAGATCGCACTCGCCCAGGCTGGGGCATGCGCACTGCAGGCAGCGCTTGGCCTCCGCCTGCGCGGCAGCGAGGCTGTAGCCCTTCTCCACCTCGACATCGAGGCCGGACAGCCGCTTGGATCTCGAGGCCTTGGGCATGGCGGCGCGAGCCTGCGGCTCGGCGCCGGCCCCCATCTTGAGCCAGACAGGGTCGCGTTCGGCGAGCCGCCGGCCGACGGCAGCCAGGGCTTTTTCTCGCCCAAGCTGCTCCAGGTAGGGCAGGCGGGCGTGAGCGGCTAAGTCTTCTCCAGAGCGGCCAGGTCCTCTCCGCGCAGCCAGGCATCGACCGCCAGGGCCGCTCGTTTGCCGCCTGCCACCGCGTGTATGGCCGAGCGGGTGCCGCCGACGGCATCGCCCGCCACGAAGAGGCCCGTCCGAGAGGTGCGGCCCGTGAACCGGTTGACGGCAGGGGGAGGCCGCCGACCTTGAGCGCAGGACGGCCACGGCCGCCGGGCGCCTGCCCGTCCTCCGCGGCGAGGATGACGGTGGCGCCGCTCGCGGAGGCCGACTGCTCTTGGACGACCCCGGCGTCGGCTTCGAACCTGAAGACCACGCCCTCTTGCCGGGCGGCCGCGATCTCGCGCTCGCCCGCGGGCATAGCGTCGGCGCTCGACGTGCGACAAGACCGTCACGCTGTCTGCGCCGGAGCGCAGCGCCGTGCGGGCGGCGTCGATCGCCGTGATGCCGTCTCCGACCACCAGCACCGGTCCGCTGACGCGTGCCGGGTGCCCATCGCGCTGCTGCCGCAGGAACCCGAGGGCGTCGAGGCGCGCCGCGGCCGGCAGTCTTCGTCGCATTTCGCGGCGCCCTCCGCACCGCACCGCCCGTGGCCAGGACCACGGCGTCGAAACCGGCGTCGAACAATCCTTGCGGGTCGGTCTCGTAGTGCGTCTTGGAGCCGCCCACGAAGCGGACGCCGGCATCCCAGAGGGGCTGCAACTCCGGCTCGAGCACCTTGGCCGGCAGGCGGAACTCGGGGATGAGGTAGCGCAGCGATCCGCCGGGCTTCTCCTCGGCGTCGTAGACCGTGACCTGATGTCCCGCGGCCGGCCAAGAACCAGGCGGCGGACGAGGCCGGCCGGTCCCGCGCCGACGACCGCCACCCGCTTGCCGGTCGCGGCGCCGCGGGGCGAGGCGGGCTCTGGAGTGGTCGGCCGCCGCCCGGTGCAGGTCGCAGATGGCGATGGGCTCGTCCACGTCTGCCCCGCCGGCACACCGGCTCGCAGTAGCGAGGGCAGATGCGACCCAGGATGCCGGGGAAGGGCAGTTCCTCCCGCACGATGGCGGCCGCGCCGGCCGCGTCGCCGGCGGCCAGCGCCGCCAGATACCCCGGGATGTCGATGTGGGTGGGGCAGGCGTGCGTGCAGGGGGCCTCGCAGTAGGCGTTGTGGTCGGACAGGTACATCCGCAGGTAGCTCTCGCGGCGCGCGCGCACGCGGGGGGTCTCGGTCTGGACGTCAGGCCGTCGGCCACCCAGGTGGTGCAGGCGGCCTGCAGCTTGTCGACCCCCTCGACCTCCACCAGGCAGAGGCGGCAGCCGCCCCAGGCCGCCGTGCCTTCCAGGTGGCAGAGCGCCGGGATGTCGATGCCTTCGCGGCGGGCGACGTCCAGCACGGTCTCGCCCTTGATGGGCCGTCAACCGCCGGCCGTTGATCGTGATCTCAGCGGTGCCGTCGGTCGCGGTCGCCGTGGCGTTGCGGCGGTCGTCTGTCTTGGCGGTCGCTCATCTCCGCCTCCTTCCGGCCGGCGCGAGTGCTCCCGTGTCGACCCGGACGGCGTCGAACTTGCAGGCCTGGCGGCAGGCGTCGCACTTGATGCACAGCTTCTGGTCGATGACATGGGCCTCTTTCGCTCCCCGGTGACGGCCCCCGCCGGGCAGGCCGTGCGCAGGCGCGGCAGCCGGTGCAGGCCTCGTCGTCGATGCTGGTAGCGGATGAGCGGCCGGCAGACCTTGGCCGGGCAGCGGTGCTCCTCGACGTGGGCCATGACCTCGTCTCTGAAGTAGCGCAGGGTGGAGAGGACCGGGTTGGGCGCGCTGCCGCCCAGGGCGCAGAGCGAGCCCTCGGCCACGTCGTCGGCCAGCGCCTCCAGCAGATCGATGTCGTCCGACGGTCGGCCAGCCCGCGGAGATGCGTTCGAGGATCTCGAGCATGCGGGTGGAGCCGACCCGGCAGGGCACGCACTTGCCGCAACTCTCCTCGGCGGTGAACTTGAGGAAGAACTTGGCGAAGTCGACCATGCAGGTGGTGTCGTCGACCACCACCATGCCGCCGGAGCCCATCATGGAGCCGGCGGCCAGCAGGCTCTCGAAGTCGATGGGCTCGTCGAGCAGCGAGGCGGGCAGGCAACCGCCCGAGGGCCCGCCCAGCTGCACGGCCTTGAACTGCCGGCCGGGCAGCATGCCCGCCGCCGATGTCGAAGATCACCTCGCGCAGCGTGGTGCCCATGGGCACCTCGATGAGGCCGCCGTTCACCACCTTGCCGGTGAGCGAGAAGATCTTGGTGCCCTTGCTGGTCGCGGTGCCCACCGCGGCGAAGCCTCGCGCGCCGTGGTTGACGATCCAGGGCACGTTGGCGTAGCTCTCCACGTTGTTGAGGTTGGTCGGCTGGCCCCACAGGCCGTGGGCCGCCGTGCGGATGTGCTTGCCGCGGGGCATGCCGCGCAGGCCCTCGATGGAAGCGGTGAGAGCGGTGGACTCGCCGCAGACGAAGGCGCCGGCGCCCTGGTTGATGCGGATGTCGAAGTCGAAGCCCGAGCCGAGGATGTCCTTGCCCAGGAGACCGCGCTCGCGCGCCTGGTCCAGCGCGTGAGCGCAGGCGCTCGACCGCGAACGGATACTCGTGCCGCACGTAGACGTAGCCTTCCACCGGGCCGTTGTCCGCGCCGATGGCGTAGGCGGCGATGATCATGCCCTCGATGACGCTGTGAGGGTTGCCCTCCAGCACCGAGCGGTCCATGAACGCGCCCGGGTCGCCCTCGTCGGCGTTGCAGATGACGTAGTGCACGTCGCCGGGATTGCCGCGCGAGCGTGCGCCACTTCTTGCCCGTGGGGAAGCCGGCGCCGCCGCGGCCGCGCAGGCCGCTCTGCTCGATCTCGTCGATGACGGCCACCGGGTCGGCGGCGGCAGCACCTTGGCCAGCGCCGAGTACCCGCCGTGGGCGAGGTAGTCGTCGAGGGAGAAGGGGTCGATCTTGCCGTTGAGGCTGAGCACGATGCGCTTCTGCAGCGCGTAGAAGGGGATGTCCTTCTCCAGCGCGAGGGGCTCGCCGGTCTGCGGATGCTTGTAGAGCAGACGCTCGACGACGCCGTCGCCCACGACGCTGGTGTCGATGATCTCGTCGACGTCCTTGGCCTGCACCCGGGGATAGAAGATGCCCTGCGGGCCGGAGCACCATGATGGGCCCTGCTCGCAGAAGCCGTGGCAGCCGGTCTCGATGACGGTCACCTTGTCGGTCGAGGCCGCGCTCTGCCAGCGCCTGCCTCGACCGCCTTGCGCAGGGCCACCCGGCCCGAAGCGTGGCAGGCGGTGCCGGCGCAGATGCGGATCTCGGCCTTGCGCGTCGTCGGCCAGGTAGGCGCTCGAGCCGGCTGCGAGGCCGCCTGCAGGGCGGCCGCGATCTCGGCGGTGCGGCGGGTCGTGCCGGTGCGGGCGCTCATGACGCCGCCTCCTGCTTGCGCAGCCTGCGTACCAGCCGGCGGGCCTCGGTGGGGCCCATGCGGCCGAACGTCTCGTCGTCGCCCAGGCGGACCACCGGGGCCAGCGCGCAGGCGCCCACGCAGTTGACGGTCTGCAGGGTGAACAGACCGTCGGGGGTGGTCCCGCCCACGGGGATCTCCAGTTCCTGGCTGAAGGCCTCCAGCGACCAGGGGGGCGCCCGGCCACGTGGCAGGCCGTGCCCATGCACACGTCGATGACGTACTTGCCCACCGGCCGCAGCCGGAACTGGCTGTAGAAGCTCGCCACCCCGTAGACCCGAGAGAAGTCCAGGTGCATCTCGTCGGCGATGGCCTCGAGGGCGACCCGCGGCAGGTAGCCGTAGGCCTCCTGGGTGGCGTGCATGGCTTCGATCAGGCCGGAGCCCGAGCGGATGCCGGCGATCACCGGGTCGAGCAGCTTCATGTCGATGGGAGCCTGGAATGCCGCCGGCTTCTCGCCCATCACGCAGGCCGAGGCCGCCCCGCAGCTCTCGCCGGGGAGCGTGGCCAGGGCGGCCGCCCGGGCCGCCTCGATGTCGAAGGGCTCCTCGGGGAACTCGGGGCAGTACTCCAGCTCGATGCAGTCGACGGGCAGGTGCGCTCGCAGAGGGTGCAGGCGTAGCAGCGGTAGCCGCCATCGGGCTCTTCCACCAGGCTGAGGAGGCCGGCGCCTTTGGGCTTGCCCACCAGCTGCCGCCGCTCGAAGTCGATGCCCTTGAGCACCTCGTACAGAGCGGAGCCCTTCGGCCCTGCCCGTCGTCGTGGGTGGCTGCGGTCTGGACCCGCGACCTTCGGCCGTTGCCGTTTCCGTTGTCGTTCGCCATACGGCTACCTCAGTCTTTGCGCAGGTTCAGGTAGCGGCGCTCGGTGGACGCCCGCTTCCTGCTCCGGGCCGTCTGTTCGAGCACGGCGAAGGCCTGCTCGATGTTGTCGGGGAAGATGTCGCGGCCGCCCAGCCCGTAGATGAAAGGCAGCACCTGCGGCCGAGGGTCGCTGTCGTAGAGGGCGGCGCGGATCTCCAGGAAGAGCGGACCGCCCTGGGCGCCGAACGAGTCGGCGCGGTCCATGACGCCCACCACCTTGACGTGCTCCAGCGCCTTGGCGTAGGCCGCGTACGGGGAAGGGCCGGAACACCCGCACCCGTACCATGCCCGCCTTGACGCCCTTGGCCCGCAGCTTGTCCACCACCATGCGGGTGGTGCCCGCCGTGGAGCCGATGACCACGATGGCGATCTCGGCGTCGTCCAGCCGGTAGGGGTCGAGCAGGCCGTAGTGGCGGCCGGTGAGTTCGGCGTACTCGTCCGCCACGTCTGGCGATGACCTTGAAGGCCCGGTCCATGCGCCCGGTTCTGCGCCACCTTGTGCTCGAAGTACCAGCCGTGCAGGCCGTCGAACGGGCCCACGGTCACCGGGTGCTTGGTGTCGAGCATGGGGTTGACGGCCTTGTACGGGCCGATGAACTCGCGCACCTTCTCGTCCTGCGAGCATCACCAGCGGGCCGATGGCGCCGCTGATGACGTATCCGTCGTACATGTGCATGGCCGGCATGCGCACGTCCATGTGCTCGGCGATGCGGACGGCACTGCAGGCAGTTGTCGTAGGCCTGCTGGTGGTTCTCGCCGTAGAGCTGGATCCAGCCGGTGTCGCGGCCGCCCATGGTGTCGCTGTGGTCGCAGTGGATGTTGATGGGGCCGGAAAGCGCGCGGTTGACCGTGGTCATGACGATGGGCAGCCGGTAGCTGGCGGCCACGTAGAGCAGCTCCCACATGAGGGCGAAGCCCTGGGAGGAGGTGGCGGTCATGGTGCGCGCGCCGCCGGCCGCCGAGCCGATGGCCGCGCTCATGGCCGAGTGCTCCGACTCCACGGTGACGAACTCGGTGTCACCACGCCGTCGGCCACCATCTGGGCGTAGAGCTGCACCACCTCGGTCTGCGGAGTGATGGGGTAGGCGCACACCACGTCGGGGTTGATCTGGCGCATGGCCTCGGCCACGGCCTCGTTGCCGGTGACGGCCAGGGTGGTCCGCTCCTTGCCGGCCACGCCGCTACTCCTTCTCTTCGGTCTTCATGGCGATGGCGTTCTCCGGGCACTCAGTTGGCGCAGATGCCGCAGCCCTTGCAGTGCTTCAGGTCGATGCCCACCGCTTTGCCGTCCTCGATGATGATGGAGGCGTCGGGGCAGTAGAAGTAGCAGAGCATGCAGCCGGTGCACTTCGCCTGGTCGATCTCCGGGGTGGACGAGCGCCAGCCGCCGGTCTCGAACTCGTCGGAGTTGCCCGCGCAGGGGATGGTGGCCCCCAGCTCGTGCTTGTCGGGTCCCCAGGTGGCGATGTCGCTCACGTCCCAACCGGATGGGTCCGCGGGCGTCTTGCCGGCGGCGCTCATTCGCCTTGGACCTCCTCGTAGCTGCGGGTGATGGCCAGGATGTTGCCCTCCACCACCTTGGGCGGGAACTTCTTGCCGAACTCGTAGCGGAGGAACTCCACCACCTTCTCGATGGGGAAGAGTCCGGTGATGCGCGTGAGGGCACCCACCATGGGCGTGTTGGGGATGGGGCGCTTGATGGTCTCCATGGCGATGCGGGTGGCGGCGATGGTGAACAGGCGGCCGCCCTCGAGGCTGTACTGCTTGCGGAGCTCGGCGGGAGACATCTCCGAGTTGACCAGGACCACCGCGTCGTCGGGGGCACCTTTGGTCACGTCGGTGGCTGCGAAGAGCGAAGCGTCGAGCACTACCACGATCCTGGGGATGCTCGATGCCCGCAGTAGATCTGGATGGGCTCGTCGCTGACCCGCGTGAACGCGACGATGGGCGCACCCGACCGTTCCGGGCCGTACTCGGGAAAGGCCTGGAAGTACTTGCCCTGGCCGAGCGCCAACTCGGCCACCATCTTGGCCGCGGTGACGGCTCCCTGGCCGCCGCGCGCGTGCCAGCGTATCTCGGTGAGGGCGGATTCGGTCTGCGGCATGGCTTCTGGGTGGGGAGGGGCCATCAGGGGAGCCGGCTCCGACTCGACAACAGCACTGGACGCGGCGCAGGAGCCGGCGATGAAGCCGCTGTCTCCAGCCCCCAGCGGCGCGAAAAAGCCGTCCTTCGGCCATGGCAAACACAGATGCTCCTTCTGGCTTGCCGGCAATGAACCCCCCCACTGCCGGCGACGTCCGTGATCCCGAGGATCATGCGAAAGCGATATCGCATTATACACCTGGCGATGTTTCAATCCCACTTCTGGGGTCATTCCTCGGGAATGCCGGTGCTATAATCGTCCGGTCTGAGACATACCTTGCTAGGGGAGCGCGTAGCTGAGAGTGTGGCCTGGCCACAGACCCTACGAACCTGATCTGGGTAATGCCAGCGAAGGGAAGTAACGGTGATCCGCCCCGACCTCGTGCCGTCTGACGGCGCCTGAGTCACTCGAAGATGCCGTATCTCCACCGGTTCCAAGGGGAGTGCGCATGCATGCAGTCGTCGTAGCGGGTTCGATGCATAAGCGAGGAACTGGACCGCGCGGCGCTGGCCGATCCCGACCTTCTGGTGGCCGTCGACGGCGGAGCCGACGTCCTGGCTCGGGCGGGGCTCGTGCCGTCGCTGCTGGTGGGCGACCTGGACTCCATCTCGGCCGCCGCCCGGGCGGACCTGGAGGCTCGAGGCGTGGAGATCCTTGTCCTCCCTACGGCCAAGGACGAGACCGACACCGAGGCCGCGCTACGCGCTGTGGTCGAGCGGGGAGCCACCGATATCGTCGTGTTCGCGGCTCTGGGTGGCCCGCGCCTGGACCACCTCCTGGGCAATCTGCTGGTGCTGACAGCGCCCTGGCTGGCGGAAGTCCGAGTTACCTTGGCGGACGGTCTCCACGAGGTCTTCCTGGTGAAGGGTGACGCCGTCGTGACAGGGCGGCCGGGGGACATCGTCTCCCTGCTTCCTCTCACCCCGGTGGTGGAGCACGTACGGACGCAGGGGCTGCTGTACCCGCTCGGCGGTGAACCGCTGCTGCAGGCCCAGACCAGGGGGGTGAGCAACGAGATGACGGCCGACGAGGCCCGGGTCACCCATGGAGCGGGATCGTTGCTTCTGATCCATTACCGCGGCAGATGACCTGCCCGCGAACTAGGTGGACAGCAATGACAGCGGGGGAGGGCACTATGGCTGCTACTGAGAAGGGGTCTCGCGAGAGGGGGACGGGCTACTTGGACGACAGCGTCCTGGGCTGTCAGTTCTCGGTCTACCCGCTGCGGCAGGACGACGTCGACGCCCCGGTCCAGGCCGCGATCCACGCGGCCCGAGCCGAAGGCTGCGAGGTGCGGGTGGGGAATCTCAGCACCCTGGTCTGGGGGGACGAGGACGCTGTGTGGGCGGCGCTGCGGGCGGCGTTCCGCGCCGCGCAGCGCCACGGCCCGGTGGTCCTTACGGCCACGTTGGCGGCGGGCATGCCCACCGACGGACTCGTCGGCGAGATCCAGCGGGCGCTGGCCGAGTGAGGACGGGGGGCACCGTGAACCGTTCTCAGTGGCGCAGGAGCGTGGCTCCGCCGGTGGCGCTCTTCGGCCTGCTGGTTCTGGGCTGGTATTTCGTGGCCGAGGTAGGCGGGCTGGGTTCGTTCATCCTGCCCTCTCCTTGGGAGGTCGTCCGGTCCGGCTGGGAGACGAGGGACCTCCTGCTCGAAGCGATAGGAACAACCATGCTTGCGACCGCGATCGGACTGGTGTTCGCCGTTCTCGCCGGCATAGGGTTGGCGGCCCTGGTGGATTTCTGGCCGCTGGCGCGCCGGGCTCTCTATCCCATCTTGGTCGTGTCGCAGACGATCCAGATACTCGCCATCGCGCCGATCTTGGTCATCTGGCTCGGGTTCGGAATGACTCCCACCGTCTCCATCGTGGTGCTCTTCTGCTTCTTTCCGCTGACGATCAGCACCGCCGACGGCTTGGCCTCTGCGGACCCGCAACTGATCGCATTGCTGCGGGCCATGGGAGCGAGAAGGAGACAGATCTGGCGAATGGTCCGCCTGCCTTCGGCCCTGCCATCGTTCTTCACCGGCCTGCGCATGGCTGTCACCTACAGCATCGTGGCGGCGACCATCGGGGAGTGGGTGGGGGGATCCCCGGGTCTGGGGCAGTACCTGCTTCGCTCGAAGAACGCGCTGGCGACAGACCAGGTCTTCGCGGCGATGTTTGTCACCTCGCTGCTGAGCGTCGCTCTGTTCGTGCTGGTGTACGGGCTCGAGCGGGTGGCTCTGCCCTGGTACCACTCGACTGAGCGGAGAGAGCAGTGGGAGGGGCAGGGCATCTACTAGGCTCCCGGGAAGAAGGATGAGGATGAAGCGCCTCTCACTCGTCGTGTCTCTGCTGTTCGCCGCCCTTCTGACCGGTGCATGCGGCAGCACGGGACCACAGGAAGCGACTCCGGTGACGTTCATGCTCGACTGGGTGCCGAACACGAACCACACCGGCGTCTTCGTCGCCAGAGACAAGGGCTATTTCGCTGAGGCCGGACTGGACGTCCAGATCATCGAGCCGGGGGAGGTCTACCCCGAAGCGGCGGTTGCCGGCGGCGCCGCCGATTTCGGTATCAGCTTCCAGGAATCCGTGACGCTCGCTCGGGCCGAAGAAGCGCCCATCGTCTCTATTGCCGCGGTCCTCCAGCACAACACGTCGGGTTTCGCCTCGCTCGCATCTCTGGGCGTGACCAGCCCGGCCGATTTCGAGGGGCTGCGCTACGGGGCCTGGGGCTCGCCCTCCGAAGCCCCCACGCTCAAAGGCCTTGATGGAATGCTCAGGAGCCGATTTCGACACACTGGAGATGGTGACTACAGGCTTCTCGGACGCGCTTGCGCTCCTCGCCCAGAAGCAGGTCGACCTCGTGTGGATCTACTACGGGTGGCAGGGTATCCAAGCAGAGCAACAGGGGATCGACCTCAACGTGGTGATGATGAAGGACTACGTCGACTGCGTCCCCGACTACTACACGCCGGTGGTGATCGCGAGCGAGGCCACAGTCGCCGACAAGCCGGACGTGGTGAAAGCTGTGCTCGAGGCCTTGTCGCGCGGCTACACGTATGCGGCGGAACATCCCGACGAAGCAGCAGATGTGCTTCTGGCCGCGGCGCCTGAACTCGACAGAGCGCTCGTCAAGGAGAGTCAGAGATGGCTGTCCGACTACTACATCGCCGAAGCCCCTCGCTGGGGCGAGCAGAAGGAGAGCGTCTGGCAGGGCTACGCCGACTGGATGGTCGAGAACGGCATAGTGACGACCCCCATCGCAGTCGAAGACGCATTCACCAACCGGTTCTTGCCCTAGCGTCGAGGAGCCTGCCCATGCCCCAACCGCGGCTCGAACTACGGAACGTCAGCAAGACCTTCTCGGTGATGGTCGCATCGTTCCGGCACTGCGTGACGTCTCCCTCAAGGTCATGCCCGGGGAGTTCGTCACCATCGTCGGCGCCAGCGGCAGCGGGAAGAGCACGCTGTTCAATCTCTGCGTCGGATTGTTGGAGCCCGACGAGGGTTCGATCCTCGTCGACGGCGACGAACCCGAGAGTCGTCTGGGGATGCTGGGCTACATGCCGCAGCGCGATCTCTTGCTGCCCTGGCGGAGTGTTCTGGACAACGTGCTTGTTCCTCAGGACATCAGGGGCGTCCCCCGCAAGGAATCCCGGCCTGGAGCGCTTGCGCTCTTCCCGCGCTTCGGCTTGGAGGGCTTCGAGAACGCCTATCCGTCCTCGCTCTCGGGGGGAATGCGCCAGCGCGCCGCCCTGCTCAGGACCTGGCTCACCGGCTGCGACACGCTGCTGCTGGACGAGCCGTTCGGCGCGCTGGATGCCCTCACCCGCAGGGAACTTCAAGACTGGTTGCAGAGCGTTTGGCAGGACCTCGGACGGACTGTTGTGTTCATCACCCACGATGTGGAAGAGGCTGTGTACCTCGCCGACCGGGTGATCGTCCTGAGTACTCGACCGGGCACCGTCGAGCGCGAGCTGGCGGTGGACCTGCCGCGGCCGCGGCGCCAGCGTATGGTGGCCGAGCCTGGTTTCGGCCATCTCGTCAGGGAGTTGTTGGGGGATCTGGGGGTCTCTACCTGAAGAAGCGGATCTCCGAGAGCTCCACGCCGTAGCGTCCGTCGGTGATCTCGGTCAGCTTGGTGAACCAGATACGGCCCGAGGAGAGCGGTTCGCGCAGGGTGATGATCTGCGTGGACTTGCCTTCGAGCTTGGCGATGCTGGCTTCGGAGCCCGAGGAGATATCCTGCAGCAGTTCGCCCTCCCACCCCTCGACCGCAGAGACGATCTCGATGATGGTGGCGGGCTCGTCCAGAGTGAACGCCAAGCCCACTCCGTCCTTGAGATTGCCGAACGCGGCGGACCTGTAGAGCTCCGTGGACCAGCGAGGTGCTCTCCTTGCCGTCGGTGAGGTTGGGGAGCTATCCGGGTTCTCGGTCTGGTCCCCCTCAGGGTCGTAGTCCTTCATCTCGGTGACGGTCACCGGCGTGGGCTCTCTGGTCACGGTCAGCCTCAAGATGCCGTCTTCGCTCTCGATTCCGGGATCGGGCGCCTGTTCGAGGACCGTGTCGGCGTCCGTGTCGAAGGAGGGTATCTCTGCAGTGACCTCGACCTTCATGCCCGCTTCGGCTGCGAGCGCCTCGGCCTGCGTGAGCGGAAGCCCCACGACGTCGGGGGTGCGTCGCTCCCGCCAGAGGAACACAAGTGAGGACCACGACGATCACGGCGATCAGGAGCACCGCTCCGACGGCCGCGGCGATCTGCCAGCGGCGCTTTGCCCGAGCCCTCTTGGCCTGGTCTCGCAGCTTGTCGCGCTGCCAGGCCGGCATGTCTGCTGTGTCCTCGCCGCGGCGTGACGCTGAGTCCTGCGAGGCTCCGCCCGTCGAGTGGCGTGTCTTGCGCTCATCGTCGGCGCCGCGCTTCTGCTTGCCCCCCAGTTCCTGTCGCTGGAAGCTGTACAGGCCCACTCCGGCCAGCGCGCCCAGCAGCTCGTCCATGGACACGAAGCGGTCCTCGGGCAGCTTTTCGAGGCAGTGCATGACTATTCTCTCGACGCCCGCGGGCAGGTCGGTGCGGAGCTCACTCAAAGGCTTGGGCGTGCTGTTGAGGTGCTGGCGCGCGATCTCGGGCATGTTGGCGCCGTCGAACGGGGGATACCCGGCCAGCGCCTCGTACATGACCACGCCGAGCGAGTAGATGTCGGAGCGGGCGTCGACAGGCTTGCTCCGGACCTGCTCGGGCGACATGTAGCGGGCGCTGCCGATGATGGATCCGGCGCGCGTGACCTTGGTCCAGTCGGGTCCGGTCGCGATGCCGAAGTCGGTGATCTTGGCGTGCCCCTGCCGGTCGATGAGGATGTTCTGGGGCTTCACGTCTCTGTGGACGATGCCGGCTTGGTGAGCGGCGGCCAGCCCCTCGGCCACCTGCCCGATGATGCGGCCGACCTCAGCCGGGGCCAACTGGTTCTCCCGTATCAGCTCCTTGAGCGAACGGCCCTCCACGTACTCGAACACGAGATAGTCGTCGGTCTCGGTGGAGCCGCGGTCGATGAGCGTGACCACGTTCGGGATGGGAGAGCTTGGCCAGCGCCCGGCCTTCGCGGTCGAACCGCGCCCTGGTGCGGGGGTCCTGGTTGAGCGGGGGCTCGAGGCGTTTCACGGCCACGTCGCGCTGCAACCTGGTGTCCCAGGCCTGGTAGACGATACACATGCCGCCGCGGCCCAGCACGCGGCCCAGCCGGTACCGGTTCTTCAGGAGCGGCCCAGTCCCGCTTTCGTCGGTGGGTTCAGCCATCGGCCTGCCTGAAAGCATCGCTATTGGACATGGAGAGACCAGACACTATCATAGAACACATCACGAGATTGGAGGTGGGCCGGGATGATCTACTACGTTATCCCCCGGGAGCTCGCGGACAAGTACTACGAGGAGTTCAAGAAGCGGTTCGAAGGGGTCGAGGGCGTGGAGGTGATCATCGACCGTCGCGAGTCGGAACGTCGCGTATCCAGCGAGGGTGGCGAGCAGCGCGTGCTGCGCGACCGTAGGCGCCGGCGCCCCGGCGACTCGTGGGGGGACGTCTGACACATGGCCGCCTCCGGCCTCAGGCTGGATCTTCACAACCACACATCGTTCTCGTCCGACGGGTTGATGTCGCCGGCCGAGCTGCTTGCCGCGGCCGGCCGCAACAACGTCGACTGCATCGCGGTCACCGATCACAACACTCTCGAGGGGGCTCTCTGGGCGCTCGAGCTCTCGCAGGCCGATCCCAGTCTGCCTCGGGTGATCCCAGGGATCGAGGTGTCCACCGCCGACGGGGACGTGATAGGACTGTATGTGCGGGAGCCCATACCATCCGGGCTTTCCGTGGCGGAGACCATGGATCTCATACGCGAGCAGGACGGACTGGTCTACCTGCCCCATCCCTACGGCGTCGCCCGGCGCGGGACCATCTCGTCGAGAGTAGCGAGACCGTGCCGCCCGCCAGGCCGACCTGGTGGAGGTGCTGAACGGTCGGTCGCTCACGCCACTTTCGGTGAAGAACTCCGCGCGCCTGGCGCTCACCCATGGTAAGCCGGGCGGAGCCGGCAGTGACGCCCACGGTCCCCTCGAGGTGGGCCGGGCATGCATGCTCGTCGAGCGCTATCCCTCCCGGGAGGACTTGGTGCCGTTGGTCGCCGCAGGAGTCTTGCCCGCCGGGCTCCAATGGCATGAATACCTGCTGAATTGGGCACTTCAACCACAGTCGGTGATGACCCGGTTCCGGCGAAAGGGTGTCCGCACCCTGACAAGGAGGTGACCCCATGGAGAGAGGCCGGCCCGTCCAGGCGGTGCGGGCGGCGCTCTGGGAGCCCTGGCGCGGGGGACCTCAGGTCTATTGCTTCCTCTGTGCCCACCGCTGCCGCATCGGGCCCGGCGGACTGGGCAAGTGCGGGGTGCGGGAGAACCGGGACGGGATCCTCTACAGCCTCGTCTACGGCTGTCCCGTGTCCACGGCCGTCGACCCCGTGGAGAAGAAGCCGCTCTTTCATTTTCTCCCCGGTACCTCCACATATTCCCTGGCCACGGTAGGCTGCAACTTCTCCTGCAGCTTCTGCCAGAACGCCGAGATCAGCCAGATGCCGGTCGATCGGGGCCGGATCACGGGCAGGCCCCTCTCTGCGCAGGAGGTGGTCGCCGACGCTCTCGCCCTCGGATGCGCGAGCATCTCCTACACCTACACCGAGCCCACGATCTACTACGAGTATGCTCGCGACTGCGCCCGCCTGGCGGTCGAGGCGGGACTCAAGAACATCTTCGTCACCAACGGGTACATGACGGCGGAGATGCTCGCCGACATCGACGGCTCATCTCCACGCCGCCAACGTCGACCTCAAGTCGTTCTCCGACGAGTTCTACCGCAGCATGACCGGGGCTCGGCTCAAGCCGGTGCTCGACTCCATCCGCCGGCTGCACCTGATGGGGGTGTGGACGGAGGTGACCACCCTTCTGATCCCGGGCCTCAACGATGGGGAGGAGGAACTGCGCGCTCTTGCCTCCTTCCTGGTCTCGGTGTCGCCCGACCTACCCTGGCACGTCTCGCGCTTCTACCCGACGTACAGGCTGCTCGACGTGGCCCCCACTCCCGTGGAGACGGTGGAGAGGGCGGTACGCATCGGCCATGAGGCCGGTCTTCGCTACGTCTACGGAGGCAACGTGGCCGGTCACGCTTCGGAGTCGACTGCGTGCCCGGTTTGCGGCAACATAGTGATCGAGAGGCCGGGCAATAGGTTACGCAGGAACAGGACGAACGAGGGACGCTGTCCCGAGTGTGGGCACGAGCTCCCGGGTCCGTCTCGAGGAGGTGTGACCATGGCGCTTGTCGGATGCTTCGTCGCCCCGCATCCCCCCATAATCATCCCTGAGGTGGGTGGCGCCAGCCTGGCCGAGGCTGAACCCGACCGTGCGGGCGATGACCGCGCTGCGGGAGAGGGCGGTGCAGCTCGCTCCAGACACCATCGTGCTCCTGTCTCCCCACAGTCCCCTGGCCCGAAGTCAGATGGGCGTGTCGCTGGCCGCCTCCTACCAAGGATCGCTCGCGTACTTCCGGGCCCCCCACGTGCGGATCGAGGCTGCGGCCGACGAGGACCTGGCCGCGGCGATCATGGAACGGGCGACTGTGCACGGGGTCCCCGTGGTGCAGACTGCCTCTGACGGCGAGGTGGTCGATCTCGATCATGGGGCGATGGTGCCTCTGGTCTACCTGACAGGGGCGTCTGAAGCATCCCTTCCGGCTGGTCCTGCTCTCCTTCTCGTATCTGAGTCTGGAGGAGCACGTGCGCTTCGGGAGCGCCATCGCGGAGGCCCTGATGGCGGCCGAGCAGCGCGTGATCTATGTAGCGAGCAGCGACCTCAGCCACCGGCTGATACCTGGGGCGCCCGCCGGCTACGATCCGCGGGCGGCGAAGTTCGACCAGGCCGTCGCCGACGCGTTCGGGTCGGGCGACTGGGAGGGGCTCCTTTCCATCGATCCCGGTCTGGTGTCGGCCGCCGGGAGAGTGCGGCTATCGCTCGCTGGCGGTGCTCTCGGGGGTGGTGGGAGCGTATGAGGCCGCCGGCGGGAAGACTCACAATCGCCTGTTCTCCTACGAGGGACCCTGGGGTGTGGGCTACCTTGTGGGCGAGGTGGAGATACGCGCCCGCGGCCGACCAGCGGCCGGCGGGCCAGGAAGTGGCGCCGGAAGGAGCCCGGTCGTGAACGAGAAGACGCCGACGAAAGAGGATCCGCTCGTGGCGCTGGCGCGGCGGGCGGTGGAGGGCTACGTGCGGGAACGGCGGGTGATCGGCTCGGAGCCGCTGCCCGGCCTGGAACAGCGCCGGGCCGGGGTGTTCGTTTCGCTCCACCTCCCGGACGGCTCGCTCCGCGGCTGCATCGGCACCACCCGGCCTACCCAGCCGGCGCATCGAGGACGAGATCGTCACAACGCCATCAGCGCCGCGACGCGCGATCCCCGGTTCTATGCCGCTCGGGCCTCAGGAGCTCGAGGGGCTCGACATCTCGGTGGACGTGCTGGGGAGGCGGAGGAGGTGAGCGGTCCCGAGGAGCTCGATCCCAGGCAGTACGGCATCATCGTGCAGACGGACGACGGCCGGCAGGCACTCCTTCTCCCCGACCTGGAAGGGGTCGACACGGTCGGAGCAGCAACTCGACATCACCTGCCGCAAGGGCGGCATCGACCCTCGTCGCGACCGGTACCGGCTCTTTCGCTTCCAGGTGGAGCGCCACCACTAGACGCCTCGCCAGGTAGTCGGTGAGCGTCCCGCGACGGGTGGGCCCGGGTCTAGGGCGTGGCCGGCCTAGCCGCCGGGGTGCCTCCTGGGGCTTGTGCGGTATCATATTCAGTGGGAGACCCCGCTGAACGAAGGGGAAGTACCAGTGCAGAGTACTGGTTCGGGCGCAGTAGCAGTCGGGTCGAGGTCACGGAGCCACAAGGGCAGGCGGAGACTCACTACCGGGTCGCTCGTGTGGCCGGGCCTGCTTCGGGTCCTTCAGCGCGTTACTCATTACAAGCGGAGCGACATGCTCGAGTTCAAGCTCGGCTTCTCGGTCCGCGACCTGCTGCCCCGAAAGGCCGCGCGGTCAAGGACCAGGTGGAGGCCCTCATCCAGGCCGTCCAGAAGGCAGGCTCGTATCAGGCCAGGGAAGAAGCCGCCCGGGCCGTGCACGCGGTCATGGACGCGCTCAAAGATCGGGTCCCGCCGGACGTCTTCGTGAAACTGAGCGAGTCACTGCCGGTGCGGGAGGCGGCGCGGCTTCGCCAGGCGGCGGCTCAGCGGATGGAGAAGGACAAGACCGGAGGGGACGCGCGCCGGCGAAGACTCAGACAGCCGCGACTTCCGAAGCGTCCGGCGTCAGGCCAGGAGCGTCGTTCCGTCTAGCCTTTGACCACGCCCAGCGGGCGTAACCGGGCAACTCTCGGCGATATGCCCGCCCGGTCCATGACGGCCACCACGCGCTCCACGTCCTTGTAGGCTTCTGGCATCTCCTCGCCCAGGGTCTTCGGTCCCTGCGAGCGGACGACGACGCCCGCTGCCGCGAGTTCCCGGTCGATGGCCCTGCCCTTGGCCCGCTTGAGCGCCTGGGACCGGCTCATCACCCTGCCCGCCCCGTGGCACGTCGAGCCGAAGGTCTGGGCGAGGGCCTCCGCGGTGCCCCTGCAGACGAACGACGCCGTGCCCATGTCGCCGGGGATGAGCACCGGCTGTCCGATCGTCGCGGTAGTCGTCGGGCACCTCGGGCCGGCCCGGCCCGAAGGCCCTGGTGGCCCCTTTCCGGTGCACGCAGGCCGTGCACCTGCCTGCCTTCGACCGTGTGGGTCTCGATCTTGGCGATGTTGTGGGCCACGTCGTAGACGAGCCGCAGGTCGAGTTCCTTGGGGGAGATGTGCAGCGCCTGCAGCAGAGCCTTCTCCGACCAGGTGCATGATCATCTGGCGGTTGGCCCACGCATAGTTGGCGGCGCAGGCCATGGCGGCCAGGTACGTCGGCCCTCCGATGAGTCCACCGGGGCACAGGCCAACTGCCGGTCGGGGCAGGTCGATACCGGTAGCGTCGGCTGGCCTCGGCCATCACGCTCAGGTAGTCCTCGCAGACCTGGTACCCGAGGCCGCGTCGATCCGCAGTGCACCATGACGGTGACCTGGCCCTCGCGCAGGCCGTAGGCCGTCGCCGCCTCCCGGTCGAAGACCTCGTCGACCACTCTGGATCTCGAGGAAGTGGTTGCCCGAGCCCAGCGTGCCCACTTGGTCCTGTCCGCGGGCGTAGGCTCTTTCGCTGACCGCCGCCGGGTCGGCTCCCGGCAGGGCGCCGCCGTCCTCTGTGTGGGCCAGGTCTTCGGCAGAGCCGTAGCCGCGCTCGACCGCCCAGGCGGCGCCGGCGATCAGCAGCCGTTCCAGCTCCGGGCGCGTGAAGCTTGGCGATGGCCCCGCTCGAGCCCACGCCCGACGGGACATCGCGGAAGAGCTGGTCCACCATCGTGGCCTGATCCTGGCCTCGGAGGTCGCCGAGTCGAGATCGGTGGCCAGCAGCCGGCAGCCGCAGTTGATGTCGTATCCCACTCCACCGGGCGAAACCACTCCGTCGTCGGTGCTGAAGGCGGCCACGCCTCCGATGGGGAAGCCGTAGCCGAAATGGATATCCGGCATGGCCAGCGAGCAACAGAGGATGCCGGGAAGATGGGCGACGTTGGCGACTTGGGCCAGACTCTGGTCGTCGTGCAGCGCTTCGACCAGTTGCGGTCGGCAAAGATCCGGCCGGGGACGCGCATGCCGCCGTCTGCGGCAGTTCCCACGTACAGTCGGTGAGTCTGCGCAGGTCCTCTGATGGCGCTGCCCATGTGCGGGCATCAGGCTCGTCTCCTCCTCGTCAGACATCGAACAGCACCGTGGCCCGCCAGTCTTCGTCCGCCGCCCGCTCGACATCCAGGTCGGTGGTAGGTGACTGCCTTGATCTCGGTGAGCGAGGGTGTGGCGCTCCTGGTCCCTGATCTCGCCCCACAGACGGGCTGCCAGTGTCCACCCGTCGGTCGCAGGCCGGGTCTCCGCGTCCTCTCCCGCCGCCGACGGCGAGTGCGGCACTGTGGTCGACCTGACGGCCGCCGCGACAGCGATGAAGCCCTCGGTCTCGAAATGGTAGAGCGCCTCGGACAGGAGAGACACGGAGCGCTTCGTCAAGACCCGGGGGCGCCGACCGCGGAGTGTCAGCTCCCCTCCGAGCCTCGAACTTCGCCGAGTCCGTCGACCTGATCATAGAAGGCGAAAGGGCATTCTCGAAGAGCTCCGGCAGGTCGCGCCCGTGGATCTCCAGGAGAGGTCGGCCGGATGCTCGAGTTCCTGTAGGCCGTCGGCACGATCGCGCGGACGCCATCGCGTCGGGATCTCCGTCGTCATCCTCGTGGCCTCCGCCCATCACCGGCTCGGGTCGGGCGGGACCGCCGTCTCGCGGGCCGTCCCGCAGGCCTTCTGCGCGGCAAGGGCCTGGTCGAGCACGGCACCGACATGGTCGACGTAGACGAACTCCAGACCGGTGAGCAGGTCCTCGCCTCGGATCTCGTCGACGTCGGCCTCGTTGCGGTCGGGAAGGAACACGCGCGTGATGCCGGCCGCTCGGGCGGCCAGCACCTTCTCCTTGATGCCGCCGACCGGCAAGCACCTGCCCGGTGAGGGTCACCTCGCCGGTCATGGCGATGTTGGGGTCGACCGCTCGCCCAGACACCATGCTGGCCAGGGCGATCGCCATGGCCACGCCGGCCGAGGGGCCGTCCTTGGGCACCGCGCCCGCCGGGACGTGCACGTGGATATCGTGCTTCTGGAAGAACTCGGGGTCGGTGCCCAAGACGCTCGGAGATACTCCGGATGAAGGTCAGCGCGGCCTGGGCCGACTCCTTCATCACGTCGCCCAGTTGGCCGGTGAGGACCAACTGACCGTGCCCGGCATCGCCCGGGCTTCGATGAACAGGATGTCGCCGCCGGTCGGAGTCCAGGCCAGACCGGTCGAGACGCCCGGGGTCGCTCGTGCGCCGTTTGGTCTCGCGAAAGACCTTCTGCCTGCCCAGGAATCGCGTCACCTGCTTCTCGCCGACCGTGATGCGCCTCGCCCGTCCTCGGCCACCATGCGGGCGAACTTGCGGGCGATGGTGCCGATCTGGCGCTCGAGGTTGCGGACTCCCGCCTCGCGGGTGTAGTTCTCGATGACCGTCTCGCAGCGCGGCGTCGGTCAGGGTGAGCTGCCCTGCTTGAGGCCGTTCCGCTCCAGCTGCCGTGGCACCAGATAGCGCCGGGCGATGTGCAGCTTGTCCTCCTCGGTGTAGCCGGCGATGGAGATGATCTCCATGCGGTCGCGCAGCGGCCCGGGGATGGTGTCGAGCATGTTGGCGGTGCAGATGAACATGACCCGGGAGAGGTCGAAGGGCAGATCGAGGTAGTGGTCGCGGAAGGTGCTGTTCTGCTCGGGGTCGAGCACCTCGAGCATGGCGCTGGAGGGATCGCCCCGCCAGTCGGACGCCCATCTTGTCGATCTCGTCGATCATGAACACCGGGTTGCTGCTGCCGGCGTCGCGGATGGCGCGGATGATGGTGCCGGGCATCGCGCCCACATACGTCCGCCGGTGGCCGCGGATCTCGGACTCGTCGCGCACGCCGCCTACGCTGATGCGGATGAACTTGCGCCCCATGGCCCGGGCGATGCTCTTGCCCAGGCTGGTCTTGCCGACGCCGGGCGGGCCGGCGAAGCAGAGGATGGGGCTGGAGACCTCGCTCTTGAGCTTCTGCACCGCCAAGAACTCGAGGATGCGGTCCTTCACGTCCTCCAGGTCGTAGTGGTCGTCGTCGAGCACCTGCCGGGCGTGGCGGATGTCCAGATTGTCCGGCGGTGAGCACCGACCAGGGCAGCGACACGATCCAGTCGAGGTACGTGCGGATGACCCCGTACTCGGCCGCCGCCGGTAGGCAGCTTGGCCAGCCGGTCGAGCTCCCGGCGGGCCTGCTTGTCGACCTCCTCGGGCAGGCCCGGCCTTGTCGATGCGCTTTGCGGAGCTCGTTGACCTCGGCCTGGGTCTCGTCGGTCTCGCCCAGCTCTTCCTGGATGGCCTTGAGCTGCTGGCGCAGGACGTACTCCCGCTGGGACTTGTCCATCTCCGACTGGACCTGGTCCTGGATCTTCGAGCCCAGCTCGAGGACTTCCAGCTCCCGGTTCATGAGAGCCGTCAGGCGGCGCAGACGCTTGGAGAGGTCGACCTCCTCCAGAAGCTCCTGCTTCTCCTCGGTCTTGAGCGCATGGTGGAGGCGATGAAGTAGCCGAGCGCGGCCGGGTCGTCGATGTTGGCCGCCGCCATCTCCAGCTCGTCGGGCAGGTAGGGGACCAGCTGGATGATCTTGGTGTAGACCGAGACCAGGTTGCGCTGCAGGGCCTCCAGCTCGGTGCCCGGCTCGACCAGTCGGGAAGATCGTGCACCGTCGCGGTGAGGTAGGGCTCTTCAGAGTCGAAGCGCTCGATCTCGATACGGCCTATGCCCTGGGCGATGATGCGCAGACGTCCCGTCTGGGGCCTTGATCATCTTCTGGATGCTGGCGAGAACGCCCACGGTCTGTACGTCCCCGGGGCCCGGGACCTCGATCTCGGCGCTTTGGAGGCGACCAGACCCACCTGCTTGTCGCCGCGCAGGATGTCGTCGATGAGGTGGACCGACCGTGGCTGGCCCACCGCTAGGGGCATCATGGTGTCGGGGAATACCACCGTGTCCTTGAGGGGCAGGATGGGAAGACGGTGGGAGGGGCGCCAGGTCGACCTCCGCGGGCTCGCTGGGAGATGATCACGAAGTCCTGCCCAGCGGCAGCGAAGGGGCTCTCCGGCTCGTCGGAGCCGAAGCCGAGAGCCAGGGGGCCGAAGTCGTTTCTTGGGCGGTCATGGCTAACCGCCCGCCTTCGCATCCGTCCTTCGCGTGATGGCGATATCTTGCTTGCTGAACGGGCGGCCCTTGACGGCGAGCACGATCTTGAGGAAGCCGCGGTGTAGTCGGCGCGGGCCTTGTCGGCGTCGACCTCGGGGGGCAGCATGACTGTGCGCTCGAAGCGGCCATAGACGATCTCCATCTGCTGATAGACGGCTTCGGGGTGACGCTGGTCGGAGACGCGTGCCGCTGACCCGGAGGACGTTCTCGTCGACTTCCAGGTCGATCCAGTCCGGGTCGATCCCGGGCAGTTCCAGCCTGACCACGACCGCCTTCTCGTTCTTGTCGAAGTAGACATCGGCGTTGGGCCGGAAGGCGGCCTTGCCGTAGCGGGGCACGCTCTGCCGCCGCAGCAGGTCGAGGAACATGCTTGTCGACATCACTCTGCGAGCCGCCTCGAAAGCGGGCCGGATCGTCTTTGCGTCTTGGTTCCACCGCAGACCTCATCTTAGCGGTTTTTCCTACACACGTATTGCCGGAAACCGTCGTCAGCGCAAACCCGCCATCGGATCCCCGGGTGCGGCTCCGCTACGGTCTCGGCGCTACTCCAGCGCTGCCAGCGCCTCCAGCACCACCCCCAGCGCGTCGATCTGCCGCCCGTACTCGGCCCAGTCGCCTCGCCGCTGGGCTTCGAGGGCCGGCTGGTATAGCAGAGTTGGCCAGCGCGATCAGACCGGTCTCGTCGCTCGACAGGGTGGTAGTCGTGTCGGCCGGCGTCGTCGTGGTCGTACTGCTGCGCGGTGGTGGTCGTCGTCCCGCCCGGCGTGGTGGTCGTGGTCCCGCCCGCTGGTGGTCGGTCGACCCTCCCGATCGGCTCGCCGAAGATCTTGGCGAAAGCCTCGCCCAGCGTGGGCTCCATGACCACCTGATCCCCGTAGCCCACGATAACCCGAGTGAGTTCGGGGATGGGGCTTTGCTCAGCCTGCAGGTAGAGCGGCTCGAAGTACATGACCGATTGACTGATGGGGACCACCAGCAGGTTGCCGCGGATCACCTCGCTGCCGGCTTGGTCCCCAGAGCGTTATCTGGGCCGAGATCTCCGGATCGTTGGTGATCCGGGCCTCCACTTGGGCCGGGCCCGAAGACCAGCTTGTCCTTGGGGAAGTCGATCAGTAGGAGCTTGCCGTAGTTATCGCCATCCTGCCGCGCGACCAACAGAGAGGCCATGTTCTCCTTGCTCAGCGGGGAGAACGGCAGAGCAGGGCGAACTCCGGACCCGTGGCCGGGCAGCGCCAACTCTCGTAGTAGGGGACGACCGGGATCTGCTCGGAGCGCGTAGATCTCGGTGGGGATCTCCCAGGCGTCCTCTTTGTTGTAGAAGATCTGGGGTCCGTCATGTGGTAGATGGTCAGCATCTTCGGCCTGGACGCTGTACATGTCCTCCGGATAGCGCATGTGGCGGCGAGATGTCGTCCGGCATCTGGTCGCCCGGGGTGAACAGACCTTCGAATACCTTGCCCCAGGCATTGGCGATGGGGTCGTCGGGGTCCATCTGGTAGAAGGTGACCCTGCCGTCGTACGCGTTGATGACCACTTTGATGGGGTTGCGGATGTAGTTGGCCCCCCCGGCTTGAGGCTGCGAGTAGGGAAACCGGTCGGTGGTGGTGTAGGCGTCCCACATCCACACGAACGAGCCGTCGTCTCGGAGCACCAGATACGGGTCCTTGTCGTACTGGAGGAAGGGAGCGAGCGCCTGCACCCTCTCCGCGATGGTCCTGCGGTACATGATGCGGGACTCGTCGGTGAGGAGCTCGAGAAGAGGAGCTTCGGGTCCCAAAGCGGAAGCGAAGGCCAGCCTGCCGCAGCTTGCTGCCGACCGGGACGCCGCCCTCGCCCTGGTAGGTGGCGGAGACGTTGGTATCGCCCTTGGGATAGTCGAACTCCGGGCTGGTGGTCTTGACGACGACGAAGTCGTTGCCCAATTCCCCGTAGTAGATCTCGGGCCGGGTGATCTTCAGGTCGGTGTCGGTGCTTGGGCGGGATGTCGCTCACTCAGAGGAGGGGCAGGCCGTCGCCGCCGGCCTCGTTCACCGGGCTCATCACGAACCCGTAGCCGTGGGTGTAGGTCAGGTGCTTGTTCACCCAGGTCTGGGATTGGTCCTGGAGCTGGGTCTGGTCGAGCTCTCGTGCGCTCACCAGCACCTGGCGGTACTTGCCGTCGATGATGTAGCGGTCCACGTCGACATCGGTGAACGAGTAGTAGAGGCGGATCTCCTGGATCTGGGAGTAGGTGACGAGGGCCGGCCTGGGCTCCCAGAGGCGGATGTTGGCGAGAGTGAGCGCGTTGGCCTTGACGTCGTCGGCGGTCAGGTCGGTGGTCGCGGTCGGGGACACTGCGTGATGTCCTAGCCCGAAGGCCTAGCGGGTCGCTTCGATATTGTTGGCGATGTACGGGGTCTCGGCGGCGATCTCG
This sequence comes from uncultured Actinomycetota bacterium, assembly GCA_963822135.1. Lineage (GTDB taxonomy): Bacteria > Actinomycetota > Thermoleophilia > RBG-16-64-13 > RBG-16-64-13 > CAIQPS01. The sequence continues at coordinate 558,697 of CAWGGI010000010.1, forward strand.
TTCGGAGACACCCTGTACTGCTGGATGATCGCGGGGTAGGCCTTGCCGGCGATAGCCCAGGTCAGGAACATGACGACGATCGCGATCGGCGGGCAGTCTCCAGCCCTTGTACCGGATGTTGGCGAAGAAGATGGCTGCGGCGACCAGCGACACGATGGCCAGGAAGTGGAGCACGGGCAGGGAGGCGTTGACGTCGGTGTAGCTGGCGCCGAACACCACGCCCCTCGTCGAGTAGTCGAGAGCCCACGTCTGGATCATGTAGTCTCCGGCTTTGGCCACCATGGCCAAGGCCAGGATCACCGACAGATGCGCCTTGACGTGGGGTGCGAGGCGGACGCTGTTCCTGGCGTTCAGCACCATGGCCCGGTCGACGAGGTAGGTGAGGGCGGTGGCGATGAACGTGAAGAGCAGGGCGATGCCGACGAAGTTGACCAGCATCTTCCAGACGGGCAGGGTGAACACGAAGAACGAGGCGTCTTTGCCGAACAGAGGTTCGGCATAGCCGAAATCGCCGCGGTTGAGGAAGAGCAGTACCTCTTCCCACCGGCCGCTGTAGATGGATGCCGATCACGATGGCGACTACTATCGCGATCAGCAGCAGCAGCCGTCCGGGCCAACTTCGCGCTGGGCTTGAGCTCGAGCACATCCCCGTCACCCTCGCTCGGCACGGCGAGCAGACGTGGGGAGATCTTGCGGGCCAGCCAGAGGTTGCCGTAGAAGATGACGAAGAAGATGACGGCGAAGAAGAGGCCCACGCACACCCTGGCTACGAGCGGTGTCCAGAACACGGTGGTGTGGCCCACCTCGGCGTACCACAGGTAGTTCGTCCAGATGCGGGAGATGATGCTGCGAAGACCCAGCACGATGGCCAGAACGATGACGACTATGACCAGCCGCCGCAGGGGGCCCGGCTTGAGTCGAAGGATGCGCTGCAGCCTGTCGGGCCCGGCCGGCTTCTTGGGTTGTGACGCTGATTTGCCTTGCGCTGTTGCGATGACTACTGCCCTCTCTCTCGTGTGGGTCCGGTGTCGGGCCTCCAGAGTCGACGAGACTCGGGGAGGTGACCTAGCGGGCGGGCCGGAGGACGATCGCCACCCGCTCCTTGGGCAGCGTGTCCCCGTCGACCTCGATGCTGGATTCCGTCCTGCGTTCGACGGACGGCTGACTGCCAGAAAGGGTTCCACTGCCTCGATGGGAAAGTCGACCTGGGCCGTCTTGTAGTGCATGGGAACACGATACGCGGGAGCGAGTGCATCCACCACCCGGGCGGCCTGGACGTGGTCGATGGTGAAGAAGCCGCCCACCGGCACCAGGAGGACATCGACTGGCGCCGATGGCGGCGACCGTCGCTGCGTCCAGCTCGTGCCCCAGGTCGCCCAGATGGACGACTCTCACATCGCCATCGTCGAAGATCATGATGGTGTTCCTGCCCCGGCTTCGTCCGCCCTCAGCGTCATGGGCGGCGTCGATCCCCATGATGTGCCAGCCGCCGACAGTCACGTCTGCGGGATGCACGAACACCTGCGGCTTACCCGGGATGGTGTCGACTGCGCCGTGGTCGTCGTGCTCGTGGCTGGCGACTACCGCATCGGCCGTCTCGTCGATGGCGCCGTAGCGGAATGCGCCGCCAAAACAGCCACTTCGGTAAGGATCGATGATGACCCGGGTGCCGTCCGCTGCTTCGAGCAAGAAGGACGAATGCGCGTAGTAGGTGAGTCTCATGGCGAAGTCCTCCGCATCGCCTCTGGATCCGGTCACATAGGTTAGCGGATGGGGCGACCGGGTAACAACCGGAGCGGATCGCCATCGGTGGCTGTGGGGTCGAGCAGCGATCGCGGCACCGTCCTTGGCAACCGGCGTCGAGAGTGGTAGTATACCCCACCCGGTATATGAGAGACGCGCAGGGTGGGGCGCCGGCCGGCGTGCCGCCGGGGCGCGTGTCGGCTAACATAACAAGGGTCCGCCCGCGGCCCTCAACAAAAGGAGACTATGATGAGCGGTGGGAGTGTGCAGGAGGTCGACGCGAAGGAATTCGATCAGATCGTATCCACCTCGACCGTGCCTGTGGTAGCGGACTTCTGGGCTCCCTGGTGTGGACCGTGCCGCATGGTGGGTCCCGTGCTGGAGAAGATGGCGGCCGACCACGCCGAGAAGGTGAGCGTCATCAAGATCAACGTCGACATCAACCAGGAACTGGCCGCGCGTTACGGGATCATGAGCATCCCCACGGTCATCATGTTCAAGGATGGGAAGTTGGAGACCCAGCTCATCGGCGCGCGGCAGCAGAAAGACTACGAGAAAGAGTTCGGGATCGCCTGATATGGAACGGACCGATGTGGAACGGATGGTATCGATGGGGTCGCGCCGCATGGATGCCTGGCGCGGCGGTGGTTGACGGCCTTCGCTATCTCTGGAGGAGATAGTCGGTTATTTGAACGACGATCTCGCGGCCCGGATGGACGGGGATGGGCCTCTTCGCTACGTCGACATCGACGACGCGGAACTCGCGGAGTACCCGATGCTGTCTGAGGCTTTAGCCGGCCCCGGGCGGATACCTCTGGTGCTGGTGGGCGATGAGGTCAAGTCACCTGCGGGCATCAGCATCTATTGGGTCGAAGAACAGCTTGCCGGCCTGGGGGTGGAGCCCTTCGCGGTCCCCGCCGGTCAAGGGAGGTAGTTGAGAGCGATGGCTTCCTACGACTTGAGATGCTCATCGTGCGGCAAGGACTTCGAGGTGTTCGTGCTTGGCTTCCTCAAAGACGAAGCCAAGGTGTGTCCGGACTGTGGAGGCCGCAGCGTGGAGCAGCGTTTCACCGGGTTCGGCGGGGTGACAGGCCTGGTGTCCGGCGCCTGTCTGGATACGGGACGCTGTCAGCCCAGCACGAGCTGCGCGCCTAGATCCGGCTTCAGCTGAGCAAGCTGATCGAGGGGCCCGTGCGGCCCCTACGTGCGATAATACGCCGCGCTGCCGCCCCTCGCGTTGGGGCGGGGCGGGCGACCCGGAGGTGGGATGTACCCGGAGCTGTTCCATATAGGCGGATTCACCATGAACTCCTTCGGGCTCATGATGGCTCTGGCCTTCATCTCCGCCGGGTTCGTAGCGCATTGGCAGTTCAAGAAGCGCGGTGTCAGGCCTGACTTCATCTACGGACTGCTCATCGCCGCGGTCGTCGGCGGTCTTCTAGGCGCCAAGATCCACTATCTCATCCTCCATCCGGACGAATGGCCGGGCAACCTGCTGAGCGGGGGCGGGCTGGTATGGTTCGGTGGTCTTTTCGGCGCCATCCTGGGAGTGGTCATCGTCACGCGGCTCTCCAAGGAGCGACTGGCAGCGGTCATGGACGCCGGGGCCATCGCTGTGTCGGTGGGCTATGCGGTGGGGCGGATGGGCTGCTTTCTCCGCGGCGACGACTACGGGGTCCCCACAGATCTGCCCTGGGGCATCGCCTTTCCCAACGGCCTTCCCCCGACCACGAGAGCGCGTGCATCCCACCCAGCTCTACGAGATCGCCGGCTCTCTGGTCATCTTCGCGCTGCTCGCCTGGGTGTTCTCGCCGCGCTTCAAGCGCGAAGGCCCCTTGATCTTCGTGTACGCGGTGCTGGCCGGCATAGCCCGACTCCTGGTGGAGTTCATCCGCACCAACGAACCGGTGGCCCTGGGCCTCACCTCGCAGCAGTGGATCGCCGTCGCCATGATCGTGGTGGGACTGATCGGGGCCTGGTACTTCGGTACGCGAGGCCGGCTACGCCCGGTCATCGAACCCAAGTCCAAGCCGGCCAAGCCGGCGACTTCCGGCGCCGCCTCGGGCGGGGCCAAGAAGTAGTCATCGCAGAAAAGCGGAAGGCAGGGCGTTGAAGAAGATGTCTTTGGTCAGAGCGGTGGTCGCCGTTCTACTTGTCGCGGTGTTGCTCGCCGGGGTGGGATCCATCTTCGCTTCGTGCGGATCGCAGCCGGCGACCGGGACTTCATCTGGAGGCGCAAGCCCTGGGTCCGACACCGGGGGCGCCGGAGCTCCTCAGTTCTCCGGAGTCACCCTCGACGGCGAGATCGTCACGCTGGACCAGTTTCGAGGGAAGCCGCTTCTGCTTGTCTACATGACCAGCGGCTGACCGGCCTGCCGGGAGGAGATGCCCGAACTCGATAGGTTCTATCGAGAGAGTCCTGACAAAGCGGCGGTTCTGGCAGTTGCCCCGGCTTCGAGCGAAGGCGGCATGCGCGACCTCATGGCCGACGGAGGATACTCGTTCCCGGTCATGATCGACAGTGGAGACGTCGGCTCTCAGTATGGGGTCCGGTACGTGCCCACTCTCTTCGTCATCGATGCGGAGGGCAAGCTCGCCCAGAAGATCGTGGGCGGCGTCGACGCCAACCGGCTCTCCCAGTTGGTCGATGACCTTTCCGGCTGAACTCGGTCTCACCGCGTTCCTGGTGGCTCTCGCCGCTGGGGCGGCCAGCTTTCTCAGTCCGTGTGTCCTCCCTCTCCTTCCCGCCTACCTCTCGTTCGTCTCGGGGCTGAGCGTCGAGGAGGTGGAGAAGGGTGACCGTCGCGTCCTTCTGAGCACGTTGGGGTTCGTTCTCGGGTTCTCCATCGTCTTCACGATCCTTGGCGCTGGCTTCTCGTTCGTCGGTGGGCTGATAACGAACCAGCGGATCCTCGAGATCGTCGCAGGGGCGCTCCTCATAGTCCTGGGTGCGGTCATCGCTGGGGCGACCGCGCCCTCCTTCATGCAGCGAGACATGAGACCGTTCTTGGCAAAGGCCCCCCGGGGACCGGCCGGCGCGGTGATAGTGGGCATCGCGTTCGCTCTGGGCTGGACACCCTGCGTGGGCCCGGTCCTGGCCTCGATCCTGACTATGGCGGCCTCAGGCAGCGACCCAGCGGCCGGGGCCGCCCTCCTCTTCGTGTACTCCCTTGGCCTGGGTATCCCCTTCCTCGTTGCAGGATTCGCCGTGGGCAAGGCCCTGCGGGCCTTCGCGCGCATACGGCGTCACCTGCGGACCATCCAGATCGTATGTGGAGTCCTGCTCATCGTCTATGGAGTGCTGCTCGTAGGCGGCCAGTTCGGCTGGTTGGGGGACCGCCTGTCGGGCTGGATCATCTGGTAGGAAGCGCCCGTCCGGTGCCAGGGCGGGCACCGGCGCGGGGCTGGTCACGGGCAGGTGGGCGCTGCTGCGCGGCAGGTGTATACTACTGCGCTCGCGCCGTCCGCAAGAGGCGGCAGGATCGCACGGTCCTGTCCGGCGGCGTGTGTAATATCCATACCACCCCTGCTCCGGCAGTGAGGCCGGGGCCGCATAGACCGTAGGAGGTGACCCAAACTGAACAGCTATGAGCTGGCCCTGATCCTGCGCACCGATGTGGCGGAGCAAGGGCGCACCGCGGTCCTCGACCGCATCAAAGAGATCATCACGGGTGACGGTGGCGCCATCGTGAAGATCGACGAGTGGGGCAAGAGGCGTCTGGCTTACGAGATCAAGGACTCTTCGACGGCGTCTACTACATCCTGTACTTCCAGGCGACTCGAAGACGCTCGACGAGGTGACCCGGGTACTCGGCATCACCGACAGCGTGCTGCGCTTCATGCCCATCAGCCACGAAAAGCCGTTCAGCGTCCAGCAACCCGCGGCAGCCCCCGCAGCCGCTGCCCCTGCTGCGGCTGCCTCGGCGGCGGCAGCCCCGGCGGCCGCTGAAGAAGCCTAGCCGAAGGAGCGAAGATGTGGCCCGCGGCATCGCACACGTGACTCTCGTGGGCAATCTGACCCGCGACCCCGAGCTCCGTCAGACGCCCGGATGGCACCTCCGTGTGTCAGTTCGGCGTGGCTGTGGGGCGGAGGTACAAGGATGCGTCGGGAGAGTGGATGGACAAAGCGAGTTTCTTCGACGTGGTGGTCTGGGGTCAGCAGGGTGAGAACTGTGCCCGCTATCTCGCCAAAGGGCGCCAGGTAGCCGTGGACGGTCGTCTGGAACAGCGCTCCTGGGACGCCCAGGACGGTACCAAGCGCAGCAAGGTGGAGATCATCGGCGAGAACGTCGTGTTCGTCGGGGCGCCGGGCGAGCGACGCGCGAGCCGTCGTCTCCGGGGCGGCGCACCTTCGGCGTCCGACGCCGCGGCGCAGGACGATTTTCGTGACATCGATTTCGGGGGCGACGACATACCGTTCTAGTCGTCTCCAAGGAGGTAGAGAAGGTGGCGAATCCCAAGAAGCAGCCGCGGCGCGCCCGGCCCACGACCGGCTCGACGGCGGCGCAAGTATTGCTTTTTCTGCAAAGAAAACGTGGAAGAGGTCGACTACAAAGACTTCGGTACCCTACGCCGGTTCATGTCCGAGCGAGGCAAGATCCGGTCCCGCCGCACGACGGGCGCGTGCCGGCGTCATCAGCGCCAGGTGGCCATGGCGATCAAGCGGGCCCGTGAAGTGGCGCTGCCTTCCCTACAGCAGCCGGTAGAGGGATCGCCGGACTGTGAAGTTGGGCCGTGAAGGTCGGGCCGTGAAGGCTCGCCGGGTAGCGCTTGTCCCGGTGGCCAAGGCGGCTGCGGCGACGGTCATCATCGGGGCTGTTCATGCTCATCGTGCCTCTGTCACCGGTATCGTGACCCCTTTCCTCGTTCTGCCCGCGTCCTATGTCGTAGCCGACACGGGTGGCACAGTGGGCGGCGCGATCGTGGCGGTGGTGAGCGGGGGATCTTCTGTATTTCGTCGGTGGCGTGGGATCGCGTTGCTGGCCTTCTTGCTCGTGCTTGCAGCCGGCATGGTGGTGGGCTGGGCGGTGAGAAGGGGATGGGATTTCCGCGCAGCCTGCCACGTACGGCCGGCGCGTCGCTGTTCGCGTTGGTGGTGTTGGGGATGGCGCTGTGGCTGGTCCTCGGCCTCAACGCTGACCGAGCTAAACAGGCCGCATACGCGTCCATCGAGGAGCCGGCGGCGTCTCTATGCCAGATGGGTGTCGGGCGGCCACTGCGGATTCGGTGTCCGACCTGATGCGACGGTTCGTCGACATCTTTCCTTATCTGGCCCCGGGGCTCCTGGGCATGGGGGTGATACTGCTGGCCGCGCTCCATGTGGCCTGGCATATCTATGTTCCCGCGGTTGCAAGGAGAAGGTGGCGGTGGCTCTCTCGCTATCGCGGTTCAGGATGCACTGGGCGGTGGCTTACGCGTCCATCGCGGGACTGGCCATGCTTCTTTTCGCGCGGGGTGACGGTGCTGGCAGCTGCGGTCTTCTGTATGCTGGCATCGACATTCTGCCTGGTGTCGCAGACGCTGTTCTTCTGCAGGGGATGGCGGTGCTTAGGTGGTTCGGGTGCAGCCGCACATGCGTCCGGGGTCACGGGCGGCGCTGTTCGTAGCGGCATGGTCGGCCCAGGGGCTGGTCCAGCTGACGGCTCTGGTCGGGCTGTATGGACACATGGATCGACTATCGCAAACGTTTTGCCCTCAAGAGCCCAGGTGCGGGCCGGCGGGGTGAGATCGAGAAGGAGTGACGCATGGAGATAATCCTGTTGCAGGACGTGGATAACCTGGGCAAGAAGGGCGAAGTGGCGAACGTGTCGGAGGGCTACGCCCGCAACTATCTTGTTCCCCCGCAAGATGGCGGAGATGGCCACCCCGGGCCGGGTCGCCGAGGTGCGGCAAGATCATGGAAGAGAAGGCGGCTCACGCCCGGCGCGAGGCGGAGAGGGCCGAAGAGACGAGGGACCTCCTGTCGAAGACCGTGCTCACCATCCCGGCGCCTGTCGGCTCCGGCGACCGGCTGTTCGGATCGATCACCAATCAGGACATCGCCAATGCGATATTCGCCGCCCGCAAGATCCGGGTGGAGAAGCGCAACGTCGACCTGGAGGAGCCCATCAAGATGGTCGGGACGTACATGGTCAAGGTGGATGTCCACAACAGCGTGGAGCCGGCCGAGGTCAAGGTCATAGTGGTCCCGGAGGAGCACAAGGGCTAGCCGGGAGCGGCACGACGGCGAACGAGGTTGACGGACTCGACTCCCTGGGAGAGAGGGGCGCGGGTGGAGATGGCTGCGGGGAACGGTGGTCCCGGTGAGCGGTCCCGGGGACGAATATTCCCTCCCACAGAACGTCGATGCCGAGATGTCGGTGTTGGGTGCGAGCATGCTCACTCCCAACGTCATCCCCGCGGTCAGCGAGATCATGCCGGCCGCACCACTTCTACCGCCAGGCGCACCAGCGCATCTTCGAGGCGATAGAAGAACTGTTCTCTCGAGGCGAGCCGGTCGACCCCATCACCGTAGCGAAGAACTGGCCAATCGGGCCAGCTTGAGACGGTCGGCGGGAGGGCCTATATCCACAGCCTGATCACCGCCGTTCCCGCGGCGACCAACGCCCGGCACTACGCGGAGATCGTCCGCGAGAACTATTTCCTTCGCTCGCTCATCAAGGTGGGGGGCGAGATCACCGAGATGGGGTATCGGCGGGAGCAACCGCCTATGGATCTCATCGACCGGGCCGAGCAGATGGTCTTCGAGATCTCGCAGACCCGGGTGTGCGGCGAGTTCGAGCCCATCGGAGAACTCATCAGCGAGAGCTTCGCCGAGCTGGAGCGGACCATGTCGGAGGGGCACCATACCGTGGGTTGCCAGACGGGCTTCCGCGACGTGGACGCCATCATCAGCGGGTTCCAGCCCTCCAATCTGGTCATCCTGGCGGCTCGGCCGTCGATGGGCAAGACCGCGTTCGCGCTCAACATCGCCCGCAACGTGGCGGTCGACCAGGACAAGGGCGTGGCCATCTTCAGCCTGGAGATGTCCAAGATGGAAGTGGTCAACCGCATGATGTGCTCGGAAGCCCGGGTGGATAGCTGGCGGGTGCGGCGGGGTATGTTGCAGCCCGCGGAATGGAGCCGAGCTGGCGGCCGCCTGCACTCCGCTCCACACCGCCCCCATCTTCATCGACGACAGCGCGTCGCTCAATCTCATGGAGATCCGGGCCAAAGCGCGGCGACTCCGTGCCAAGGAGAAGAACCTTGGTCTGATCATCGTCGACTACCTCCAGCTGATGATGGGCGACACCGGTGTCGAGAACCGGCAGCAAGAGATATCGCGCATATCCCGGGGCCTCAAGATCCTGGCCCGAGAGCTGGAGGTGCCGGTGCTGGCCCTTTCGCAGCTTTCGCGGCAGGTGGAACAGCGGGCGGGCAACAAGCCCGTGCTGTCGGATTTGAGGGAGTGCGTCACCGGCGACACCCTCGTTTGCCTGGCGGATGGCACTCGTGTACCGGTCCGGGAACTGGTGGGGCAGGAGCCGGATGTGGTCGCCGTCGGCGCCGACAGGCGTCTGACCGAGGCGCGGAGTGACTGCGTGTGGTCGGTCGGGGTCAGGCCGGTCTCCGAACTGCGCACGGCCAGCGGGCGGCGTCTTAGGGCCACCGCCGACCACGGGTTCTGGGAGGGGAGGGCTGGACCACGATCGGGGAGTTGCGCCGCAGGCGACCGCGTCGCGCTGGCCCGACGTCTCCCCGAGCCGGCCATCACCGAGAAGTGGTCCGACGGGACGGGTCGCGCTACTGGGACATTGATCGGGGACGGGAGCTATCTCTCCGGACAGCCCATGCGCTACACGAGCGGATCGCTCGAAAACGCGGAACTCGTCGCTCAGGTTGCTGAGGACGAATTCGGAGCGATCGTGAAATGGTACCGGGGACGGGGAAACTGGTTTCAGCTGGTCCTCTCCGGCAACGGGAATCGCTGGCATCCGGCCGGTATCAACCACTGGCTGCGTCGAGCTTGGCGTGTTCGACCAGCGCTCCCACGAGAAGCGCATACCCGCGGAAGCCTTCCGCCTGGATGATCGCCAAGTGGCCATTCTCCTTCGCCATCTCTGGGCGACCGACGGCATGATCAGTCACCGCAAGAACGGCGTCGGCGGCGCGGTGCGGATAGCCTTTGCGACCGCAAGTCGAGCCCTGGCCGAGGATGTGTCTGCGCTGCTGCTGCGGTTGGGCATCGTTGCACGACTAGGGAAGTCCGGCAGCCGGGATCACGCGGGTGGTTCACCGTGGATGTTTCGGGGCGGGAGTCTCAGCTCCGCTTCGTCGAGCAGGTGGGAGGCTTCGGCCCGAGAGCCGAAGGAGCTCGAAGGCTGCAGGCCGAGCTTCAGGAGACGCGCGCGAACACCAACGTCGACACCCTCCCCCGTGAGAGTCTTCACCCAAGTCAGGAAGACGATGTCAGAACGTGGCGTCTCGCAGAGAGCCATGGCCGCGCTTCGCGGGACGTCATACGGGGGGGCGGCCCACTTCAGTTTCGCGCCGTCAAGAGCCGTCGCCCTCGAGTATGCCGAGCTCTTGGAAGACCCGGCCCTGCGCGCCGAGGCTACAAGTGATCTCTTCTGGGACAGTGGTCGGAGGTGACCCCGGTCGGTTGAAGAGGAGGTCTTCGATCTCACGGTCCCCGGGCCGTCCTGCTGGCTGGCCGACGGTATCGTCTCTCACAACTCCGGGCGCGATAGAACAGGACGCGGACGTGGTGATGTTCATCTATCGCGACGAGGTCTACAACCGTGACAGCCCCGACAAGGGCACGGCCGAGATCATCGTCGGCAAGCAGCGGAACGGGCCCATCGGCGAATGCAAGATGGCCTTCATCCAGACCTACACGCGGTTCGCCGACCTGGCCGACAAGCGGCTCACCCCGTAGGCTGTGCGCATGGCGCCAACGCGATACGACATCATCATCGTGGGTGGGGGGCCGGCCGGCATCTTCGCTGCCCTCGAGCTGGCGGCCAAGCCCGGGGTGCGGGTACTGCTGCTCGAGAAGGGTGCCGACATCTCCGAGCGGCGCTGTCCCGCGCGCGACACCGGATCCTGCGCGCACTGTCCCACCTGCGATATCACCACCGGCTGGGGGGGAGCGGGTGCCTTCTCCGACGGCAAGCTCACCCTGGGTCCCGAAGTGGGAGGCTGGTTGGGCGAGTACGTCGACGCGGTAGCGATGGGTCGACTGATAGCCGACGTGGATGGCGTCTACCGGCGGTTCGGGGCGCCCGACCGGCTGTACGGGAACGAAGGCGATCGCTACGATCACTGGGCCGACCTGGCCGCCCGGCAGGGGCTGCGTCTCGTGCGCTCTCCGGTGCGGCACCTGGGGACGGAGAGGGCCGCGGAGGTGCTCGCGGCCATGCGGGCGGAGTTGGAAGACAAGGTCGACATCCGCGACGCATCACGCGGTAGCCGAGGTGCTTACGCAGGGCGGAACGCGGCGGAGAAAAGCCCGCGGGGCGTCACCTGCTCGGGCGGAATCGCCCGGCTACGTCGCGGGCAAACCCTATACCGCCACCCGCCATCACGTCCACTCGGGCGGTGCGCCCGAAGACCTGGGGCGGGTCGTCGGGGTCAAGACCGTCGACGGTAAGACCTATGAGAGTCCCGTGGTGATCCTGGCCCCCGGGCGAGAGGGTTCCGAATGGTTGACCGCCGAGGCCGGGCGGCTGGGTATCGGCTTGGTGAGCAACGCGGTGGACATCGGGGTGCGGGTCGAGGTACCCGCGGTGGTCACCGACGTCATCACCGACGAACTGTACGAGCCCAAGCTGCTATACACCTCGCGCCATTTCGAGGACCAGGTGCGGACGTTCTGCATGAATCCTCGAGGGGTGGTCTGCACCGAATGCTGGGGCGACACGGTCACCGTCAACGGCCACAGCTATGCCAACTCCGAGCACAAGACCGCGAACACGAACTTCGCGCTGCTGGTGTCTACGCGGTTCACGGTGCCGTTCAAGGAGCCCATCGCCTACGGCAAGTCGATCGCCCGGCTGGCCAACATGCTGGGCAGGGACATCCTGGTGCAGCGCTTGGGCGATCTGCGGGCCGGGCATCGCACCACGCCGGAGAGACTGCGGCGCAGCGTGGTGGAACCGACGCTGCGCGCCGCCACCCCCGGCGACCTCAGCTTCGCCTTGCCCTACCGGCATCTGCGCGACCTGGTGGACATGCTGGATGCCATGGACGCGCTCCTGCCCGGAGTGGGCGGACGGGATACGCTGCTCTACGGCGTGGAGGTGAAGTTCTACTCCTCCCGCTTGACGCTCGGTTCCGATCTGCAGACACCGGTCGCGGGGCTCTACGCCGTCGGCGACGGAGCCGGGGTCACGCGAGGGCTCGTGCAGGCGTCGGCCTCGGGGCTGGTGGCGGCGAGAGCGGTCCTGGCGGCCCGGGACAGCTAGCCTCCGCCGGCAGCGCGCGGCGCCACATCCGCCTAGTGTAAACTTCAGGCGCGGTCAAGCGGTTCACAGTCCAGAGAGGTCGGGAGGCGACGTGCCGGTTCTCGTCGTGGTGGGTGCCCAGTGGGGCGATGAAGGCAAGGGGAAGGTCACGGACCTGCTGTGCGAGCAGGCCGACGTCGTCGTCCGCTACCAGGGTGGCAACAACGCCGGCCACACCGTGGAGAACCTGCGCGGCAAGTTCGCCCTCCATCTCGTACCCTCAGGCATCTTCAACCCCAACATCCTGTCGGTCATCGGTAACGGGGTGGTCATCGACCCCACCGTTCTGCGGGCCGAGATCGACGACCTCGAGAGTCGCAACGTCTCCACCAGGAACCTCAAGGTCTCGGGCAAGGCCCACCTCATCATGCCCTATCACATCATGCTCGATCACGTGCAGGAAGCTCGGTTGGGCAAGGGCAAGATCGGCACCACCGGACGGGGCATCGGTCCGGCCTACTCCGACAAAGCCGCCCGGCAGGGCGTGCGCATGCAGGACATCCTCGATCCGGCCGGTCTCCGCGAGCGGGTGATGACCACCATGAGGGCCAAGGCCGAGGTCATGGCCAAGGCCTACGATCAGGACGTCAGCCACCTGGAGGAGGAGTGCGAGCGTTACATCGAAGCGGCCGAGTCGCTGCGCGATCACGTGGAAGACACCGGTCTCCTGCTCTGGAATGCTCTGCGCGAGGACAAGCGAGTCCTGCTCGAAGGCGCCCAGGGGACGATGCTGGATCTCGACCACGGCACCTATCCCTTCGTCACCTCTTCCAATCCGGTCGCCGGCTACGCCAGCGTGGGCAGTGGCATCGGCCCTATCGAGTTCAGTGAGGTCTGGGGGGTCACCAAGGCGTACACCACTCGGGTGGGTGAGGGGCCCTTCCCCACGGAGCTCGCGGACGGCACCGGCGAAGCCCTGCGGAAGGTCGGCAACGAGTTCGGCACCACCACGGGACGGCCGCGGCGCTGCGGGTGGCTCGACCTGGTGGCGCTCCGCTACGCCGCGAGGGTCAATGGGCTAACCGGCCTCTGCATCACCAAGCTGGACGTGCTCGACGACGTGGAGACCATCAAGGTCTGCACGATGTACAGGTATCGGGGCGAGATCCTCGAGGAACTCCCGCCCGCTCAGGCCATCTTTGCCGAGGTGGAGCCCGTCTACGAGGAGCTTCCGGGCTGGAAGAACGATATTACCGAGGTCAGGACCGTTCAGGATCTGCCTCAGGAGACCATCGACTACCTCAACTTCATCGTGAGGAACGTCCGGGTGCCCATCTCCCTCATCTCGGTGGGACCCAAGCGTGAGCAGCACATCAAGGTGCCACATCCGGACTACGCCCAGCGCGCGTCGTCTGGGTATCAGCAGTCCGGACCACAGGGATAGAGGGGGACTCCATGGCTTCTGACCGGCGGCTGGACGTTCTGGTAGTCGGCGGAGGGGCCAGGGAGCACGCCCTCGTCCGCAGTCTGCGTAAGAGCCCGAGGATCGGCAGGCTGATCTGCGCCCCGGGGAACGCCGGCATCAGATAGACGCACAGACGGTGACCATCTCTTCTGAAGACATCCCCGCTCTGGTGGCGTTCGTGGAACGGGAGAAGTTCGACCTCACCGTGGTGGGGCCCGAGGCCCCGCTGGTCGCCGGTCTGGCCGATCAACTCCGCGGCCGGGGCTTCGTGGTGTTCGGACCGGGAGCGGCCGGCGCGCGCCTGGAGGGCTCCAAGGCCTTCGCCAAGCAGGTGATGGAGGCGGCCGGCGTCCCGACGGGTAGGGCGGCCACCTTCACCGACCACGAGCCGGCGCTGGCCTATCTGCGCGAGCAGGGAGCGCCGGTGGTGGTCAAGGCCGACGGCCTGGCTGCCGGCAAGGGCGTGATCGTGGCCACCGACCTGGACCAGGCCGAAGCCGCGCTGGCCGAGTGCTTCGTCGAGCGGCGCTTTGGCGACGCGGCGAACACCGTCCTCATCGAGGAGTTCCTGGAGGGCGAGGAGGTGTCGCTCCTTTCCCTCGTGAGTGGAGAGCAGATCCTGCCTCTCGCCCCGGCCCAGGACTACAAGCGGGCCCTCGACGGCGACGCGGGCCCCAACACCGGCGGCATGGGGTCGTACTCCCCGGTGCCCGCCGTCGACGCGGCCCTCTACGAAGAGCTGGTCGATCTGGTGGTGCGGCCGACGGTGGCGGAACTGGCTCAGCGGGGGATCGATTTCCGCGGCGTGCTCTACGCGGGGCTGATGCTGACCGCCGACGGCCCCAAGGTGCTCGAGTTCAACTGCCGGTTCGGGGATCCCGAGACCCAAGCGCTGCTGCCTCGACTGCAGAGCGACCTGCTCGAACTGCTCTGGGCTGCCGCTAACGGGGAGCAGCTGCCGCCCGCCGCCGAATGGCGGCCGGGGGCGGCGGTGGGAGTGGTCATGGCCTCGCGCGGATATCCTGCCTCGGCGTCCAAGGGCGATGTGATCCGGGGACTTGACCGGGTGCGAGCGCTGGCGGAGGTCGAGGTGTTCCACGCCGCCACCATAGCCACCGACGCGGGCGTCGTCACCGCCGGCGGCCGGGTGCTCACGGTCACCGGGCTGGGAGATACCTTCGCCGAGGCTCGCGCCCGGGCGTACGCGGGGGTGGGGCAGATCAGCTTCGAGGGCGAGCAGCATCGTTCCGACATCGCTCTGCGCGCGGAGAAGTGGGAAAGGGCACAGGCGACGTGAGGGGAGGGAGAGATGACGGGCACCGCTGGTAGGGGATCGTCATGGGATCCCAGTCCGACTCCGAAGTGATGGAGGTGGCGGCCAAGGAGCTGGAGACGCTGGGCATCGCTTACGAGATGAACGTCATCTCGGCTCACCGTGACCCCGAAGGGGTCCGGGAGTACTCGCTGACCGCGGCATCCCGGGGGCTCAAGGTCATCATCGCCGGCGCGGGCAAGGCGGCCGCGCTCCCGGGGGTGGTGGCCTCGATGACCGATCTGCCCGTGATAGGGGTGCCCATCCGCACCTCCGACCTGGGCGGGCTGGACTCGCTCCTCTCCATGGTGCAGATGCCTCCCGGCGTGCCGGTGGCCACCGTGGCCATCAACGGGGCCCGCAACGCGGCCATCCTGGCTGCCAAGATCCTGCGGGTGGCCGGGCTCGCTCGAGCCCGCGAGGCGGCCGCGAAGGCGGCCAATGATCCCGCGCTACTCCACGCCGGAGATGGCCGCCATCTGGACCGACGAGGCCCGCATGGCGGCCTGGCTGCAGGTGGAGATGGCGGTCTGCGAGGCCTGGACCCGGCTCGGCCGCATCCCCGAAGGCGCGATGGTAGAGATCAGGGACAGGGCGACCTTCGACGTGGAGCGCGTGAACGAGATCGAAGCAGACCACCCAGCACGACGTCATCGCTTTCGTCAGCTGCGTGGCCGAGAACGTGGGCGACGCCTCCAAGTACATCCACTACGGGCTCACCTCCTCCGACGTGCTCGACACCGGACTGGCCCTGCAATTGCGGTCGGCGGGGGCGCTGCTCGAGGAAGAGACCCGCAGGCTGGGCAAGATCCTCCAGCGCCGGGCCCTCGAGCATCGCGACACGGTGATGATCGGCCGCACGCACGGGGTGCACGCGGAACCCATCACCTTCGGGATGGTGCTCGGGCTCTGGGCCTTCGAGGTCAAACGGGGGCTGGAACGTCTCGAACGGGCGGTGCAGCAGGTCTCCGTGGGCAAGATCTCGGGGGCGGTGGGCAGCTACGCCAACGTGGACCCCCAGGTGGAGCAGATCGCCATGTCGATCCTCGACTTGGGCGTTGCCCCCATCTCCACGCAGATCGTGCAGCGCGACCGGCACGCCGAGTTCATGGCGGCGCTGGCTCTGCTGGCGGGCACCATCGAGAAGATCGCCCTGCAGGTGCGTCACTACCAGCGCACCGAGGTCCTCGAAGCCGAGGAGTACTTCGCGCCCGGGCAGAAGGGCTCGTCGGCCATGCCGCACAAGCGGAATCCCATCGTCTCCGAGCGCCTCTGCGGCCAGGCCCGGATCATCCGGGGCAACCTCGTCGCCGCTCTCGAGAACGTCGCCCTGTGGCACGAGCGCGACATCAGCCATTCGAGCGCCGAGCGGGTCATCTTCCCGGATAGCACGATCCTTCTTCACTATATGCTCAAGAAGGCCTGCTGGCTGGTGGACAAGCTCAATGTCTACCCCGGGAACATGGCCGCCAACCTGGAGAAGAGCTACGGTCTGGTCTACAGCCAGCGGGTGCTGCTGGCTCTGACCGAGGCCGGGATGCTCCGGGACGACGCCTACAAGATCGTGCAGCGCAGCGCCATGAAGGCCTGGGAGGAGAAGATCCAGTTCCTCGACCTGCTCAAGGCCGACCCCGAGGTCACCGAGCGGCTCTCGGCCGCCGAGATCGAGGCCCTGTTCGACCCGGGCTACGCTCTGCGTCACATGGGGGTCATCTTCGACAGGGTGGCCGCGCTGGAGTGGTAGGCGGGGTCAGGGGTCGTCTACGGCCCCACCGCCGGTAGGGGTGCGGCGTGTTCACCATCAGACAGGCGAGCAAGTTCCGACGCGGCGGCGGTCGCCCGGTTGTGCGGTCAGCTGGGCTATCCGGCCGAGGAAGCCTCCGTGAACGAGAGATTCCGCGCGATCGATGAAGACCCGCATCATGCAGTCTTCGTCGCTGAAGACGACGACGGGTCGGTCGTGGGCTGGATACACGTGATGCCTCGGCAGACGCTACTTTCGTCGATGGTCGGAGAGTTGGGCGGACTCGTGGTCGACGAACGAGGGCGACGCAAGGGTGTCGGCGCGGCTCTCGTGGCCTACGCCGAGGAGTGGGCCCTCCAGAGCGGATACGAAGAACTGGTCGTAAGGAGCGACACAAGGCGCTCCGAATCCCACGCGTTCTACCCGGCCCTGGGATTCGAGGTCTCAAAGGACCAGAGGGTATACCGCAAGTCTCTCTCGTGACCGGCTCTTTTCGCACCTGCTAGAATCAGACCTAGGTTGGTTCCCTGCCGGTGGCGCGTCTGGGCGCGGACACTGCAGCTACTCGAGGAGGAGAACCGGAGTGTACAAGGTGTCCGTCTAC
Organism: uncultured Actinomycetota bacterium; assembly: GCA_963822135.1. Taxonomy (GTDB): domain Bacteria; phylum Actinomycetota; class Thermoleophilia; order RBG-16-64-13; family RBG-16-64-13; genus CAIQPS01. Next base: position 575,989 of record CAWGGI010000010.1, read on the forward strand.
GTCACCCCCAAAGCCGGAGTCGTCGACCCGCAAGGCGCGGTCGTCGAGCGGGCTCTGCCGGCGCTGGGACACTCCGGAGCCGCGAACATCCGGGTGGGGCGCTACATCACCCTGGAGGTCCAGGGGACCGATCCCGAGCGGGTGCGGGCCGACGTGGACGACATGTGCCGCAGGCTTCTGGCCAACCCCATCATCGAGGACTACCGTTTCGAGCTGGAACGTCGCCGCGGGGGAGGATGCCTGAGGTGACGGCAGGGCCCGGTCCGTTTCGGCATCGTGGTGTTTCCCAGGTTCCAACTGCGACTACGATGCCGTACACGCGCTGTCCACCTTCCCCGAGGCCGATCCCTACTATCTGTGGCACAAGGACCGCGACCTCAAAGGAGCGCAGTGCATCATCCTCCCGGGAGGGTTCTCCTACGGGGATTACCTGCGCACCGGCGCCATCGCCCGCTTCAGCCCCATCATGCAGGAAGTGGCGGCCTTCGCGCAGGCGGGAGGACTGGTCCTGGGCATCTGCAACGGCTTTCAGACGCTGACCGAAGCTCATCTGCTGCACGGGGCCCTGCGCCGCAACCGGGGGCTGCGGTTCATCTGCCATCCGCAGTACCTGCGGGTGGAGCGCGCCGACACGCCGTTCACCTCGCGACTCGAGGTGGGGCAGGTGATACAGATCCCCGTCAACCACAACGAGGGCAACTGGACGGCGGGCGCCGAGCGACTGCAGGAGATCGAGGACGGCGGGCTGGTGGCCTTCCGGTACTGCGACGCCGACGGCAAGGTAACCGACGCGGCCAATCCCAACGGGGCCATCGACAACGTTGCGGGGATCTTCAGCGAAGGCTGCAACGTGCTGGGCATGATGCCCCACCCCGAGCGGGTATGTGAAGAGATAGTGGGTGGCACCGACGGGCGGGCGATCTTCCAGTCGATGATCGATCACGTCCTGGGAGGATAGGGATGGCTACGAAGAGTGTCTGCCCGCGCTGCGGAGCGCGTGACTCGTTCATCAAGGGATATCTTCCCGAGACCTGCGTGTGCCGAGTGTGCCAGAGTCAGCTCGACTGGCGCGAGATCCCCGGCTGCGGGCCGGACTGCCAGGCGATGAGGGCGGCAGGCGCCCCACCCGCCGATGGGGCCGCCCATGACGGCGCGGCGCCGGCGGCACGGAGGCGACTCGGGCGACAGCGCGGCCTGCGATCCGCAGGCCCCGAAACCCGGCGCGTAGGGCGGAGGAGATGGCCGAACTCTACGAGCAACTGGGTCTCACCCGCTGGGAATACGAGCACATCTGCGACCTGCAGGGCCGGGAGCCCACGCACGTGGAGCTGGCCGTGTTCTCGCTCATGTGGAGCGAACACTGCGGGTACAAGCACTCCAAGCCTCTGCTCAAACGCTTCCCCACGAAGGGGGAGCGGGTGCTGCAGGGTCCGGGCGAGAACGCCGGGATCGTGGACATCGGCGGGGGAGTGGCGGTGGCGATGAAGATCGAGAGCCACAACCATCCCTCGGCGGTGGAGCCCTACCAGGGAGCGGCCACCGGGCGTGGGCGGCATCATCCGCGACATCTTCGCCATGGGGGCGCGGCCCATCTGCGGACTGGACTCCCTGCGGTTCGGCGAGATCGAGCCGCTGCCGGCGCGACGGGGCGGCCGCTGCAGACGCCGCGGCTGCGTCGGCAGGGACGCCGCGGCCACTGGCGCCGCCGGCCCGGCGGGCGGAGCCGCCTCGGCCGCCGCGGCTCAGGACTCGCCTGTCAGCGAGGCCACCCTCAACCGCCAGCGCTACCTGTTCGAGCATGTGGTCGCCGGCATCGGCGGCTACGGCAACTGCATGGGCATCCCCACCGTGGCCGGCGAGGTCTACTTCGAAGACCCTTACGCCGGCAACTGCCTGGTCAACGCCATGACCGTGGGGCTGGTGGGGCACGACGAGATCATCCGCAGCAAGGCGGCCGGGGTGGGCAACTACGTCGTGCTGATCGGGTCCAAGACGGGCCGCGACGGCATCGGCGGGGCCAGCGTCCTGGCCAGCCAGGTGTTCGACGAGACCCTGGAGGAGAAGCGGCCGTCGGTGCAGGTGGGCGACCCGTTCACGGAGAAGAAGCTGCTGGAAGCCTGTCTGGAGCTGCTGCGCGCCGACCTGCTGGTGGCGCTGCAGGACCTGGGCGCGGCCGGCATCACCTCCTCGTCCAGCGAGATGGCGGCCAAAGGCGAGGTGGGCATCGACCTCCACGCCGACCGCGTGCCTCTGCGCGAAGCCGACATGGAGCCCTGGGAGATCATGATCAGCGAGAGCCAGGAGCGGATGCTGGCCATCGTGGCGCCCGAGAAGCTGGGACGGCGTCAAGGCGGTCTGCGAACGCTGGGACCTCGACGCCACCATCGTCGGCGAGGTCACCGACACCAAGCAGCTGCGGGTCTTCTGGCACGGCGAGATGGTGGGCGACATGGACGCCAACGCTCTGGCCGAGCCGCCCACCTACGACATCCCCCAGGAGCGCCCGGCCCACCAGGTGGACGAGCCTCTCGATCCGGCGGACTACCCGCGCCGCGAGGCGGCGCTCGACGAGATCCTCCTCGACCTGGTCGGCTCGCCCAACATCGCCAGCCGGCGCTGGGTGTGGCAGCAGTACGACCATCAGGTGCAGCTCAACACGGTGATCGTGCCCGGTGGCGACGCCGCGCTGCTCCGGATCAAGAAGACCGGCGCCGGCATCGCCGTCTGTACCGACGGCAACGGCCGCCAGACCTATCTCGACCCCTATCGGGGCGGCAAGGCCGCGGTGGCCGAGGCGGCGCGCAACGTCTCCTGCGTGGGAGCCAAGCCCATCGCCATCACCAACTGTCTCAACTTCGGCAATCCCGACAACGGGCCCATCGCCTACCAGCTGGCGCACGCCATCGAGGGGATGGCCGAGGCCTGCGAGGCGCTGGGCACGCCGGTGATCTCGGGCAACGTCTCGCTCTACAACGAGAGCTTCGACCAGCCCATCTACCCGACCGCGGTCGTGGGGATGCTGGGTCTCATGGACGACGTCACGGCGAACTGCACCATCGGATTCAAGGCCGAGGGCGACCTGGTGTATCTGCTGGGCGACGCTGCGCCCGGCCCTGGACGGGTCCGAGTACCAGAAGCGGTGGTTCGGCGGCCCGAAGGGCCGGCCGGCCGGCCGGATACCCGACGTGGATCTGGAGGCCGAGGTGGCGCTGCAGCAGTTGCTCCAGGAGGCCATCGCGGCGCGGCTGCTGCGGTCGGCCCACGACTGTCTCCGACGGCGGCCTGGCGGTGGCGGTGGCGGAGTGCTGCATGGCCGGAGGAATGGGCGCGACCCTGGCATTGGACGACGTGCCCTGTGTGGCCGGCAGACCCGGCTGCGCGGCGGGGGCCGCGGCAGCCGAGACTCACCGGCGGTGGCGGGGCCGCTGGCGAAGCGGCCCGACCTGGCCTTCTTCGGCGAGGCGCCCACGCTGGTCCTGGTCTCGGTGGCCGCTGCCGACGCCGAGGCGTTCGAGGACCTGTGCGAACGCGCAGGGGTGCCCTGCTCGTCCTGGGTCACGTGGGTGGCGGGGACCTGGCGATGACCGTCGGGTCTGGCGGCGCCGCGGCGAACGCCGCCGACGGTGCCACGGTGGCGTCACGACGGCCTGCGCGTCCCGGTCGCCCGGTTGGAGGATGTATACGAATCGGCCTTCCGAGAGCCATGGGGGACTGATGCGGGACTCTCTGGTCGGACGATTCACCCCACGACGAGTGCGGGGTGTTCGCCATCTACGCTCCCGAGATGGATGTCGCCCGTCTCACCTTCTTCGCTCTCTTCGCCCTGCAGCATCGCGGGCAGGAGTCCGCCGGCATCGCCGTCACCGACGGCGCCCGGCTCATCGTCCACAAGGACATGGGGCTCGTCTCCCAGGTGTTCGAGGAGGCGATCCTGCAGACGCTGCCCGGGCAGCTGGCCATAGGCCACGTGCGCTACTCCACCACCGGCTCCAGCGAGATGCGCAACGCCCAGCCCTTCGCCCGCACCCGCGACGGCTCGTTCATCGCCCTGGCCCACAACGGCAACCTGGTGAACACCGACGAACTGCGGGCGGGTCTGGTCGAGAACGGGCACATCTTCGAGAGCACCTCCGACACCGAGGTCATCGCGGCCCTGCTGGCCGAGCACCCCTCGCACGACATACGCGGGGCGCTCCGCGGACATCATCCCCCGGCTGCGGGGCGCCTTCAGCGCGGTGCTGCTGACCAACGACGAGGTCATCGGCTTCCGCGATCCTTACGGCGTGCGGCCCCTGGTGCTGGGCAAGCTGGAGGACCGCTACTGCCTGGCCAGCGAGACGTCCGGGCTGGACATCATCGGCGCGCAGCTGGTCCGCGAGATCGAACCGGGCGAGATCTGCTGGATCGACGAGGATGGCTACCACATCGAGCAGGTGGTCGACCGCAAGCGGGAGGCGCTGTGCGTGTTCGAGTTCATCTACTTCGCCCGGCCCGACTCGGTGATGAAGGGCCAGACCCTCTACGCGGCCCGCAGCCGGATGGGGGAGGAACTGGCCGCGGAATCGCCGGTGGAGGCCGACCTGGTGATCCCGGTGCCCGACACGGGCAACTCGGCGGCCATCGGCTACGCGGCCCGGAGCGGCATCACCTACGGCGAGGCCCTCATCAAGAACCGCTACATCGGGCGGACCTTCATCAACCCCGAAGACCGGGTGCGCAAGCTCGGCATCCGCATGAAGTTCAACCCGCTGAGTTCCGCCATCAGGGGCAAGCGCCTGGTGGTGGTGGACGATTCCATCGTGCGCGGCAACACCACCCGGGCCCTGGTGCGGGTGCTGTTCGAGGCGGGGGCCAAGGAGGTGCACCTGCGCATCAGCTCGCCGCCGATCGTCTTCCCCTGCTTCTACGGCATCGACATGGCCGACCAGGACGAGTTCATCGCCTTCGGGAAGACGGTGGACGAGATCAGCGCGGAGTTGGGCGCCACTTCGGTGGCCTATCTCTCGCTGGAGGGACTGATGAGAGCCACCCGGGTGGGCGAGGCGGACGACTGCTTCTGCGCGGCCTGCTTCACCGGAGACTATCCGTGCGAGGTCCCGGAGCACCTGCGCCTGTCCAAGTTCCGCTACGAAGAGAGCGCCTGCGGCAGCATCGAGCGTTAGCGCGCGAGCCGGCTCCTCACCTACTGATCGGCGCGCGGCGTTAGTCGTCTGTCGGAGGATTGCCCCCGTGACAGGTGCACGAAGCGGTCGCATAGCCGTTCGGGTGGCAGCGGACGCAAGCGAAGCTACTTGCGCCGTGCTCCCTCACCGACGGATGGCGGAAGGTCGACGGCTCCCACGCCTTGGTCGTGTGGCAGCGGGCGCAATCGGTGAGCCCTCCGTGCTGCGTCCCGTGACAGGATACGCAGGTGGAGCCGACCTTCTTGAACGGAGTCCCATGGCAGCTGGCGCACGAGAGACTCGCATGGGCTCCGGTCAGTTTGAACGGATGCGTGAAATTGACATCGCTCCAGGATGTAGGGGTGTGGCAGGAGGCGCAGTTGGTCAACCCTTTGTGCTGGTCGCTGTGGCAGGAGATGCACGCCGGGTTGGCCGACGGGAACTGGGTGCCGGGAATGTTGCTCACTCCCGGCTTGCTCTGGTGGCAGTCGGCGCACGTGAGGTCCGCGTGGCCGCCATCGATCGGGAACGGGTGCTCGAAGGTCACATCGCTCCAGGATGTCGGGGTGTGGCAGGACGCGCAATCGGTCAGCCCCCCGTGCTGGTCGTCGTGGCAGGAGTTACACGCCGGGTCGGCTCTTGCCAAAGTCGTCCCCGGAATGTTCTCCACCCCCGGTTTGCTCACGTGGCAGTCGGTGCAGTCCAGGCCGGCATGGGCGCCTTCACGGGGGAAGGGGTGTCCGCTGCCCGCTGAGCCCCAACTGGTCAGACTGTGGCAGGAACTGCACTCGCCCCTGGGCTGATGCGGGGGAGTATGGCAATACGAGCACTGTCCGGGGGCCGTGCTGCCGTCGTGGCAAGTGAGGCATGATGACATTGCGGCGGGGTCCCGGTAGGCGAGGGGCGGGACGCCGCGGTGGACGAGGCGGACGTGGCAGTCTATGCACGACTCGTCGGCGTGAGCCTCGTGCGAGAACGGGACGTTGCCGAGGGTCGTGTCGACGGGGGTCTCGTGACATCGGTAGCAACTGGAGTTCGGTATCTCCCTCGTGACCGCGAGCGGTGGCTCGGAATGCCCCTCTCCAGAGTGCTCCGTCAGGTGTACCCATATCTCGCGAAACGAAAAGAGCTTGGTCTCGACGTAGGATAAGGCGCCCGGAGGTATGTGGCAGTCGCGGCATTCCGCAGCGGGCGAAGCGTGGGTCGAATCCTGCCAGCTGGCGTTGTACGGATCCATCTCGTGGCAGGAGACACAGAAGGGACTGGCGCTCGTGTAGTGAGCCGTGACAAAAGAGGCGATGACGAGAAGGACTATTACCGCGCCGAAGATCGAAAGCCCCAGTATCCATCGGCGGCGTCTACGGTGAGGCTTCCCCGCGGGGAGCGGCGAATCACCTGCAGGCGTCGCGGGTTCTGGTTCCGCAGACGGGTCGCCCGCCGTACCCGGATCGGTCAGTTCCCTTCCGCCTTCTCGCCCGACTTCGTCCACCGGCCGTCCTGTCTCCATGTTTGCCAAGACGAAATGCTACGGATATCACAGAGGAAACGCAAATCCGACCCGGGCTGAGTCCGGGCGGGCTGACTCAGGCCGGAGTGGCCGGAGCAGCCCCAGCAGCCGGCGCAAGGGCGAGCGACCCCACGGCCTCCTGCACATCCGAGTACCTGGTGGCCCCCGCTGCGTCCAGGAGCTTCACCAGTTCTGCGGCGCGGCCGTCGCTCATGTCGCGGTCCTCGACGGGCGGAGAATCAGCGACAAGTACCGTCTTGCCCGCCCGTGCCGCCTCGAGCGCCGCTGCAAGCGGCTCGAGGTTGCCGGGGCCGAAGAAGACGGGGGCCACGAGGATCACGTCGGCGTCGGCTCAGGAACGTCCGCCAGCTGCTGCACCGCCTCCTCGGGGAACGCTTGGAACGGAGGAGCCGAGACTACCTCGAGCTCGTAGCGCTGCGCCGTGGCGAAGTCGGTGTCGAACACGCTCACGATGCCCACGCTGGGCGAGTGACCATGAAGGACGAGCTCCTCGATCAGCTCCGAGGCTGCGCCGCCTCCCGCGATCACGTGCACCGCTTCGCGCCGGCGCCGTCTGTGCGGGCGCCCGCAGTGCCCCCCGCAGCGCGGACCAGAGGGGGGTGAGGTAGGGTCTCTGGCCCTGGCGATGGACGGCGACCCTCACCCGGAACACCTCCATGATCAGCCGAGGGTCGAGAATGTCCGCCGGTGCTCCCCGGGCGGCGATGCGACCCGCCTCGAGCAGCACCAGGTCGTCGCAATACTGCGCGGCCATGTTCAGGTCGTGGAGCACGACCGCGATGGTCCTGCCCTCGGCGTGCAGGCGAGCCAGCAACTGCATGATCTCCAGCTGATGGTTGAGGTCGAGGTTGTTGAGCGGCTCGTCAAGCAGGAGGACGGGCGTCTCCTGGGCGAGGGTCTGGGCGATGAGGGCGCGCTGCCGCTCGCCGCCGGAGAGCTCGGTGACCAGGCGGCCGGCCAGCTCGGTCATTCCGGTCGCCTCGAGGGCCGCCGCAACGGCGACCTGGTCGGTGTCGCCGCCCAAAGAGCCGCGGCGGGGCACCGGCGGGGTGGGCGTAGCGGCCCATGGCCACCATCTCCTCAACAGTGAAGCTGAAGTCGAGGGTGAACTGCTGGGGGACGACGCCCACCAACCGGGCCACCTCCGGCGCCCGGTAGCGTGCCAGAGGGCGGTCGCGCAGCAGACGCTGCCGCGCTCGGCTGGATGGCGCCGGTGAGGGCGCGCAGGAGGGTGGTCTTGCCCGACCCGTTGGGGCCCAAGAATGCCGAGGAAGGATCCTCGGGCACTTCGAGGTCGAGTGGCACCAGCACCCGGCCGGGGGCCGCAACCGGACCTCGAGCCCGGCTGAGGCGGTGATGCAGTCATGCCTATACTCCCCTTCGCGAGCGCAGCAGGTAGAGGAAGAACGGGCCGCCGGTCGCCGCGGTGATGATGCCCACGGGGATCTCTGCCGGGGCGATGGCGGTTCGGGCCACCGTGTCGGCGGCGAGGAGCAGGAGCGCTCCGAACAGGGCGGCTGCAGGCAGCAGGCGCCGGTGGTCGGGACCCACGAGGATGCGCATGATGTGCGGCACCATCAGCCCGATGAAGCCGATGAGCCCCGCGAACGCGACGGCCGCGGCGGTGGTGAGCGAGGCGGCGATCATCAGGTTGCGGCGGGTGCGCTGGCCGTCGACGCCCAGTTCCCGGGCCCGTTCCTCGCCCATGAGGAGCAGGTTCATCCGGCGCGACATGAGCAGCATGTAGGCGAAGCCGGCTCCCACCACGGGCAGGACGATGAACACCTTGGTCCAAGTGGCGGTGGTGAGGCCGCCCATCAGCCAGACGACCACCGTGTGCAGGTCGCTCTCGGTCGCCACCATGAGAAACGACATGATGGCCGTGAGGGTGGAGCCGACCGCCACCCCCGACAGCAGCAGGGAGGCCCCGGCGGTCCGCCCGGAGAAGGTGGCCAGCCGGTAGACCAGGAAGGCGGCCAGGGTGGCTCCCACGAAGGCCAGCAGCGGGAGGGCGTAGATGCCGAGGGGACCAGGGGCCTCCAGACGATCGCGATGGTGGCCCCAAGGCCGGCTCCGGCCGAGACTCCCAGCAGGTAGGGCTCGGCCAGCGGGTTGCGGAACACGCCCTGGAACGAGGCGCCGGCGGTGGACAGGGCGACGCCGACGATCAGGGCGAGGACGATGCGGGGCAATCGCAGGTCGAGGAGCAGGCGGGGCGCCCAGGCGGGATAGTCGCCCGTGGCGTCGGTGCCGTGGGCGACGAGGCCACCGAAGGCGCGGAAGGCCTCGCCGGCCGACAGGCCCGCGGCGCCGACCACCACCGGCGATCAAGGACGACCGCCGCCAGCGCGGCCACGAGCGCCGCCATCACCAGGCGGTAGTCCTCTGCGGCGACCGATTGGCTGTCCTTCGCTACCAAGGCGCTACTCCTGTCTGGACCGGGGCGCGGCGGGCGCTCCGCGGCCCGCGCCGCCGCCCGGCGCCGGCTCCCCGAGCGCGGGGAGCCGGCGCGAAGAGCGGTCGCGACGCCAGGCGGCTAGAAAGCCTCCGGGTAGATGGCTTCGGCCAGGGTCTTCACGCCCTCACCGATGCGGGGTCCCGGCTGGGTGATGACCACGTCGTCCACCAGGGAGACACGACCTTCCTTCACAGCCCGTGAGCCCGGCGAAGCGGGGATCGGAGGTGAACTCCTCCACGCTCTTGTAGAGTGCTCACGGGGAGCAGGACTACGTCGGGGTCGGCTGCCACCAGCTGCTCCGGCGTGAACTGGAAGTAGGGCTGGCCCGCGGCCGGCGATCCCTCCATGCGAGCCGATGTTCGTCGCTCCGACCAAGCGTCAAAGCTCGTCCACGAACGAGCCCGGACCCGGCGGTCCACAGGGTGTTGTCGAGCGCATAGAAGACCTTCGGGGATGTCGCCGATCTTGTCGGTCGCGTCCGTGACCTGCCTCATCTGGGCCATGATCGAATCGATCACTTCCTGGGCCTTCTGCGCGGTGCCGGTCGCCGAGCCGACGATCTTGATGTCGGGGTAGATCTGCTCCAGGGTCATGGGGTTGAGGATCAGCACCGGTGCGCCTGCGGCCTGGACCGGGGCGAGGGCTTCCTCGTTGCCCGAGTAGCCCGACCACCAGGTCGGGGCTGAGCGCCATGATGGCCTCGGTGTTGGCCTGGAAGTCGCCGATCTTGGTGATGTTCGCCGCCTCCGGCGGGTAGTCGTCCAGAGAAGTGACGCCCACCACCCGGTCGCCCACCCCGAGCGCGAAGAGCGTCTCAGGTGTTGGCCGGGGCGGTGGAGACGATGCGCATCGGCTTAGCCGTGAATGTCCACCTGGTGCCGTTGTCGTCGGTCACCTGGACGGGAAACGAGGCCTCGCAGGCTGGGCCACCGTCGAGGTGGTCGTCTCGGCCGGCGCCGCCGTGGTCAGGTGGGGCTGCGTGGTCGAGGTCTCGGCGGTCTCCGAGCCGCAGCCGGCGACGCAGCAGGCTGCCGCCGGCGAGCAGCACCAGGCCCGCAACGAGCACGAAGAGGAGAGGAGTAGATGCGGGCGCTGCCTGCGATGGCAGCAGGTTGGCCGCGCCGGGGTACGGCGCGGCTTCGGATGTCCGTTCATGCGGACTCCTTTCGGTTCGACATATGGTCACGACCCGCAAGATGGTGGAGAGCAGGTTGGCTACTCCCCGGCCGGACCATGACATGGTCGAACCGAGTCGGCGCCCCGCAGACATCGGGGCGGAGTGCGCTCTCTCCGCGGAAAGCGTCTGCTCCTCCTCTGCAGCAGGTATCTGACTCCCGAAGTCCCTCCGCGCGCTCGATCCGGCCGCCGTTCAGGCGGGCCGTCACTCGCGCGGCGGGGCCCCGGTCACAGTGGCGGGACCGTGCCGGCTTCTCACCGGCTTCCCTCTCGGCCCCGGCGACCCGGGGCCTGACTGCGGAGGCACCATGCTTGCTGAGGAGACTGTAGCACCTCGGGTGCCTCGCGGGTCCAAGTGATACGCTGGTGGCGTGAGAAGCTCCGTCAGCATCGTCCTGTTCTTCCTGCTGAGCGGTTTCTTCCTGTCCGCTCTGCTGGGGGCGCTCGAGCGCAGCCGCAGGCTGCTCGGCATCGCAGGGGCTGTCTGGTGGCGCTGGCCTGCATCATCGTGTTCGTGAAGCCCATCCAGTTACCGTCGCTTCGAACGTTGCGGTATGGCTGCACGACGACGACCATGATCCGTTCGCCGGCGCTGGCGTCGCCCGGCACGGCGACACCGGTGACCTCGTCCACGACGGCCACGACCGCGGTGGTTCCGACCACGACGACCCCGAGTTCTACCATGACCCCGAGCTCCGTGACGACCACCACCGCGGCGCCGGTCACGAACCCGACCACGTCCATCACCACCGGCACACCGACGACGGCGGGTACCGCGTCAGCGACCCCGGTGACACTTCCGACCGCCGCCACGACTCGTACCACCGTGATGCAGCCCGAAGGCGGATCTCCGGGCCGGCTTCGGCGGCACCGTCGGCGACGGTGCCGGTCGACGCTGGAGGCGGTAGATGATCGGCAGACCCGACGACGTCTTTCCCCTCCACGCAGAACAGTCCGCGGATCTCACCTACCGTTCCGCCGGCGTGGACATCGAGGCGGGAGAGGAGGCCGTCCGGCTGATCAAGGCGGACGCCGAGAGCACCTACATCCCCGGAGTGCTGGGCTCGCTGGGGGGCTTCGCCGGCCTGTTCCAGCTGCCCAAGGGCCTGGGGGACCCGGTGCTGGTCACCGCCACCGACGGCGTGGGCACCAAGCTGCTCCTGGCTCAGGAGACCGGCAGGCTCGACACGGTGGGCATCGACCTGGTGGCCATGTCGGTCAACGACGTCCTCACCGTGGGCGCCCGTCCTATCCTCTTCCTCGACTACGTGGCCGTGGGGAGGCTGGTGCCGGGGGAGATGGCCGCAGATCGTGGCCGGGGTGGCCGAGGGCTGCCGCCAGGCCGGGTGCGCCCTGGTGGGCGGCGAGATGGCCGAGATGCCGGGGCTGTACGACCCGGGGGAGTTCGACCTGGCCGGCTTCTGCGTGGGCCTCGGCGAGCGGGACAAGCTCATCGACGGGTCGGCCGTGCAGGAGGGCGACGTGGTCCTCGGTCTGGCCTCGAGCGGCTTCCACTCCAACGGCTACTCGCTGGTCCGCAAGGTGCTCGAGAGTCAACGACGTCGGGCTGGGCGACACGCTTCCCGGACCTGACGAGACCATCGCCGAGCGCGCTGCTCCGGCCCACCCGCATCTACGTGCGGAGCGTGCTGCGGCTGCTCGAGAAGGGCGTGCCCGTCGAGGGCCATGGCCCACATCACCGGAGGCGGCATGATCGGCAACCTGCTCCCGGGTGATCCCCGACGGGCTGTCGGCGCGCTTGCACTTCTCGCACTGGAAGATCCCGCCTCTGTTCCGGGCCATCCAGCATCTGGGCGACATCGCCGACCAGGAGATGTTCGGCACCTTCAACATGGGCATCGGCTACGTGCTGGTGGTCCCCGGCGGCCGTGCGCTCAGGCCGCTGAGTCTGCTGGCCGAGGCAGGGGAAGAGGTCGATGCGAGTCTGGGCGGAGATGGTCCCCGGCTCGGACGAGGGTCGACTCTGGGAGGACTGCTGTGATCGCGACGCCGCGACGAGGGTGCGCCGGGCTCTCCGGCCCCATCCGGCGACGACCGGATCTTCCGGGTCGCCGTGCTGGCATCGGGCAGCGGCACGAACCTCCAGGCCATCATCGACCGGCTGCACAGCCGCCCCACGATCGTGGACGCCGAAGCCGACCGGCGCCTCGCGACCAGGCGGTCGCGGCGCCGCACGGTCAGCCTCGAAGGCGCCGCCGCCGTCCGCGGCGGCCGGCGCCGCGGCGCTCCGCGCCCCGCATCGAAGTCGCGCTGGTGGTCAGCGACGTGCCCGGGGCGCGCGCCCTGGAACGGCCGAGCGGCGCCGGCATCCCCACCGCGTCCTCCCGTGCGCGACTGCCATGACCCGCGAGGAGCACGACCTGGCCATGGCCGCCAGGCCATCCGTGAGGCGGAGGCCGACCTGGTGGTTCTTGCCGGCTACATGCGCCTGGTGGCGCCGCCTTCGTCACGGGCGTTTCCGTGGCGGGTCATCAACCTGCATCCGGCGCTGCTCCCGGCTTTTCCCGGGACCACCTCCATCAGCGACGCGGTCCGCTACGGGGTCAAGGTCACCGGGGTGACGGTCCATTTCGTGGACGAGGGCGTGGACACGGGCCCGGTCATCGCCCAGGAAGCGGTGCGGGTGAAGGACGGCGACACGGCGGAGAGCTGGCGGCCCGCATCCACGCCGTGGAGCATCGGCTGCTGCCGGCGACCATCCGGCTCATCGCGGCCGGCAAGGTCAGACCGCCGCTTCCGGGATCCCGGGTGGTCCAGGTAGACTGGGAGGCGGATCAGCTAGGAATGGGCTAGACATGATCGACGATGGCCGGCGCCGGGACCGGCAGGTGAACGAGGGAGGAGAAGTGAAGGTCAAGCGGGCGCTGGTGTCGGTATCGGACAAGAAGGATCTCGAGCCCTTCGTGCGTGGGCTGGTCGAGTTGGGCGTCGAGGTCATCTCCACGGGCGGGACGGCCCGTCATCTGCGGGAGGCCGGGCTGCCCATCACCGGGATCTCCGAGGTCACCGGCTTCCCCGAGATCATGGACGGACGGGTCAAGACGCTGCATCCCGGCCATCCACGGCGGCATCCTGGCCGACCGGGATCGGCCCAGTCACCTGAAGGCCATCGCCGAACTGGGCATCAAGCCCATCGACCTGGTGGTGGTCAACCTCTATCCCTTCGAGGCGACCGTCGCCCAGCGCGGGGTGAGCGAAGCCGACGCCATCGAGAACATCGACATCGGCGGACCCTGCATGGTGCGCGCCGCGGCCAAGAACTTCGCCGGGGTGGGGATCGTCACCGATCCCGCCGACTACGACGCACGTGCTGGCGGAGCTCAAGGAGAACGGGGGCGAGCTGTCGCGGGAGACGCGGCGCGGGCTGGCCGCCAAGGCCTTCCATCACACCGCCCACTACGACTCGGCCATCGCCACCTGGTTCGGCGAGCAGGAAGCGGATTTCCCCGAGTACCTCATGCTCGACCTGGCCAAGGTCAAGGACCTGCGCTACGGCGAGAACCCGCATCAGCGGGCCGCCTGGTACTCCGAGGTGGGCGCGCCGGGGAACCGGCCGCCGCGCTCGAGCAGCTGCACGGGCAGCAGCTCTCGTTCAACAACCTGCTCGATCTGGACTCCGCCCGCCGGGTGCTCGATGAGTTCACCCTGCCCTGCTGCGTGATCGTCAAGCACAACAACCCCTGCGGGGTGGCGGTGGCGGAGAACGGTGGCCGCCGCCTACGAGAAGGCCTTCTCCTGCGACCCGGTCTCGGCGTTCGGCGGCGTGATCGCCGTCAACCGGGTGGTCGACGAGGCTCGGCCCGGCTGCTCTCCACCAACTTCGTCGAGGTGCTGTGGGCGCCCGGCTACGCCGATGAGGCCATGGAGATCCTCACCGTCAAGAAGGACATCCGCATCCTCACCGGCCAGCACAACCGCGACACCTGCGGCACCTTCGACATGAAGCGCGTCTACGGCGGCATGCTGGTCCAGGACTGGGACTGCGAGGTCGACCAGCGCGAGAACATGCACGTGGTCAGCACCCGGCACCCCACCGAGGCGGAGTGGGGCGACCTGCTGTTCGCCTGGCGGGTGGCGAAGCACACGAAGTCCAACGCCATCATCCTGGTGAAGGACCTGATGACCGTGGGCGTGGGCGCGGGGCAGATGAGCCGGGTCGACTCGGCCAACCTGGCGGTGGCGCGGGCCCGCTTCCCGCTGGCCGGCTGCGCCGTGGCCTCCGATGCCTTCTTCCCGTTCCCGGACGCGCTGGAGGTGGCGGCCAACGCCGGCGCTACCTGCGTGATCCATCCGGGCGGGTCCAAGCGGGACGACGAGTCGCTGGCGCTGGCCGAGGCGCGGGGGATGGCCATGGTGGTGACGGGGCGGAGGCACTTCAGACACTAGGAGTGCACGAGGACGCAAGGGTCCCCTCCAGCTGCGCGGTCTGCGCGCTACCTGGCCCTCGCCTTCGCTGCCTCCTGCCTACAGGTCCATGCCGATGCAAGCCGCCGTTCGCCAGTAGAGCTGTTCTTTCTCCGGTTCGCTCATCGGCTGCTCGTCAAGGAACGAGGTGCATGCCCTCATGTTCTCGAACGGGTAGTCGCTGCCGATGACCATCCGCTCCGTGCCCATGGGCGTCTTGGTGCAGGTGAAGGCTGCGGGAGAGTAGTTGCCGCTGGTGGAGGCGAGGAAGTTGTCGCGCAGATAGTCGCTGGGCATTCGCTTGAGCTGCGGGGCCACCTCCGGGTCGGGACGGACATGCCCCTGGATGTAGGGGCGGTCGACTCGGTCGAACATGAACGGGAGGCCTTCGGCGTAGTGGCCGAGGATGATCTGCAGCTTGGGGAACGCATCGAAGACCCCGCCGATGATCAACCGCATGGCCACGAGGGCAGTCTCGGCCCCGAAACCGAAGCTGGGCCCGGCTAGGGCCATACCATAGGTCTGGAACTCCTTGATGATCGGCCAGGCGGGATGGAGATAGACGGGCACGCCCAGTTCCTCGGCCTTCGCCAGAACCGGCCAGTAGCGCTTCTCATCGATGTACGAGTCCCCGAAATTCGAGTGCGTGTTCCAGCCTCGAAACCCCAGTTCCTTCACGCATCGCTCCAGCTCCTTGGCCGCTGCGTCGGCGTCTTTGGGGGCCAGGGTGGCATAGCCCAGATAGCGATCGGGGTGGCGGGCGATGGCCTCGGCGAGAGCATCATTTGTCGCCCTGGCGATCTTGGTGCCCAGCGACGGCTCGAAGGGCTCGGTCCCCGGGGCGGCCAGCGAGAGGACGGCGACGTCGATTCCTGCTTCGTCCAGGAGGGCGATGCGGCCATCATCGAGATCTAGGAGCTGATCGAGCAGCCGGTAGCCCAGGTGAGAGCCGGGCGCGGGATGCAGCCGGTATTTCGTGGCCGGATCGTCGGTCAGCCGGGGATACCCGCCGTTGTTGCTGAAGCGCGTCCACCCACGCCTCGGACGCGAAATGGTTCTCGGTATCGATCCTCTTGATCACGGCTTTCCCCTTTGGACGTAAGGAGCAGATGGGCCGAGACTAACCCACGACCATACGGTCGAGCAAGCCGAAGAGCATCTCGCGGCAAGCTTCGATGGGGGCGTCCGGGGCGAACAGATCGTCTGCTGCCGATACCCACGGCCCGCGCGCTACCGTGCGGGCGACCGGCGCGGTGGCCACGGTCCCAGCCGCGGTCGCAGTCGCGGTCTCCCCGGGCCCTGTCGCGATCGGCTCGGCAGCTGCGTCCTCGGGCAGGTCTTGCCCGGCAGCTTCGACCAACTCTGCCAGCGACTCCCGCGTCTCCTCGAGATGGAACTGCAGTCCCACCACCCGGCCGCCGTCGAACGAGAAGGCCTGGTTCGGACAGGCGGCCGACGAGGCAACGTGGACTGCGCCGGCGGGGATGGAGAACATGTCGCCGTGCCAGTGGAGCGCCGTGAAGCGGTCGGGGAAGCCGGAGAAGACCGGCAGCCCCGTCCCTGCTCGGTCAGTTCCACCGGATACCAGCCGATCTCCTCGTACGGCGCGCGCGTCACTTCGCCCCCCAGCACGTCGGCGATGAGTTGGGCTCCCAGACATATGCCCAGTACCGGTCTTCCCGCGTCGATACAGGCGCGGATGAGGTCCTTCTCGGCCACGAGCCAGGGGTACGCGTCGTGCTCGTAGATGTTCATCGGCCCGCCCATGACCACCAGGAAGTCCACGGCGTCCAGGGTCGGCAGGCCGAGCGACTCATGAGGTCCGGCAGACAGCAACGTGCCTAAGAGCTCATGACGACGGGCGCCGGCCCAATCTAGGATCGAGCCGACGCCCTCGTAGAAAACGTGTTGCAGGTAATGCACTCTCACGGCGCGATTCTACTCCACCCAGGCGGGCACCCCCGGAGCCTCCGCTGCCGGCGGCCGGCCTGTCCCGCGCGATGGGTCACCACTTCCCTGGGTCCTGCGAGCTTCGCGCTCTACGCGGCGCTGTTCCCTGGCCTCCAGGACCAACTGCTCGGTCATCGGCCTCGAACGCGCGCTCGGCGGCCCGCATGGCGCGCGCCTTGGCTCGGGTGTTGCGCACGAGGTTCTTGTAGTAGTTGAAGTGCCAGGCCATGTGGAAGAGCGAGATGAGCGTCATGGCGATCCCCGCCTCCACATGCCAGAAGAGCAGGTCGATGGGGATGGTGAACGGCAGCGGGTAATCCAGCTGGATGGCCAGGATCAGACCGAAGATGCCCGTGACCAAGAAGGTGCCCAGGAGGAGGACGTTCCAGATCTTGCGATGCGTGGCGATGCGGATGCGCTTGGTCCTGTAGAGGAAGAAGCTCACCCCGTAGATGATGAAGAAGCCGAGGGCGATGGGACTCACCAGGTAGTGAGTGATGAAGCTGCTTCCGCCGGTATCCTGGGCCACCAAGGCAGCCGCGGCCACCGCGGCCGGAGCAGCCGTGGTGTCGCCGGACGAGGGGGTCGTGGTGGAAGTGGTGTCGTCGCGCTGCTGTCGACAACAGCGGCGCCTCCGCCGACCGCGGCCAATGTGGCCGGGGAGGCGTCGCTGGAGTTTGCGTCGACCGTCACGCCGATGCTGAAACAGGCACCGCACCCGGCGCACGGACCCAGGGGACAGTCGCCGGTGGGCGGCTCACCAGACGTGGTTGTAGTGACGGCGGCTGCGGTCGTGGTGGTGGTGTCCTCCGGCTTCGACTGGGAGAGGTCGCAGATGTTGTCGCCGTTGGTGTCCACGTAGCGCCGACAGGCCCCCGGGTACGGGTCGTTCACCAGGCCCTTGGGGCAGTTGTCCCAGGCGAGCGCTTCCGTCGGGAACGCGAAGCCGTAGACAAGGGTGAAAAGCGCCATGCTGGCGATCGTGGCCAGGACTGCGATCTTCCTCTTGTATCTGCTCATGCACGAGAACCTTTGGCTCGGGGGCGCCTCAAGCGTCCGACAGCCTGCAACATCGCGCCTGGGGTATCGCCCTGTTTGAACTGACCCGAATCGTACCCAGACGGAGATAAGGCTCGCGTAAGACGGAGGTCTGACCCTGCCAGAGCCGCGCGGATGCCGGGGGGCGCGTTGAAAAAGGGAGGGGCTGGGGCTACAATCCAGGCTCCCATGTGGGCCGTTAGCTCAGTTGGTAGAGCACCGGACTTTTAATCCGAGGGTCGATGGTTCGAGTCCATCACGGCTCATTAGAGAAGCCTCGCTTTTGCGGGGCCTTTTTTTTTTGAAGGGGCGCGTTGCGAGCGGTGCGAGCGCTGAATCGGGCGGAATGCAGGTTGTGTCTGTCAAGTTGTGCAAAAGCGATCACGGTATGGCGCTGGTCCTTCCGTGACGTCTTCTTGTTAGGCCGCCTCCTCCAGTTGCCGCAGTAGTCCGCGTTTGTGCTCGGCAAGGACATCCATGTTGAGGTGGCGGTGCTCCTCGAGCCAGCCCTCGTGGGTCTCCACGGCGAGAGCTCGGATCAGTCTTAGACAGCTCTCTCGGTTGGGGAAGATCCTCACCACCCGGGTCCGGCGCTTGATCTCCTCGTTTAACCGCTCGAGCATGTTGGTGCTCTTCAGATGCTTGTGCTGGCCGAGGGGAAGGCGATAGAAGGTGAGGGTCTCGACAATGTTCTCCTCCACCCAGTCGCAGAGCTTGGGATAGGTCTTCTGCCAGCGCGAAAGCCAACTGGAGAGGTCCTTCTGGGCTTCTGCGAGATTCCGCCGGTCATAGAGCCACCGGAGCTCCTGCAGACAGTCGTCCTTGGCTTTCCGCGGCATGTGGTCAAGAGCATTCCTCAGGAAGTGCACGTAGCAGCGCTGCCAGGCCGCCTCCGGGAGCCATCAGGGCTTTAAGGTTAGCTCGTGCTGCCATACTCTCTGCTCGGGTCATGGTGTGGTCCCTCTCGTAGGGGTGATTGGTCATCACGTGCATACCATGACCTTCTCTCTGCTCCTTCTTCAGAGAGCTTCTGCACACAAGTCAGCACACTACCGGCGGCGGCCCCTGTTTTGGGCGAGTATGTGGCGCCGGTCGAGCAGGTCAATCCCGACGAGACTTCTCGTACGGCCACACATAGGAGATCTCTTGTTACAGCGAATTCGCGCCGCTCCCCTCGCGTCCGCCGCAACCCGTCCGACGGCAGGGCTTGCTCTGGGCGCCGTGGTTTTTCCTATCGCCTGCTAGAGTGGAATGGTTTCCTGTCTCCACGCTAGGAATTGCACTGTGAGAAGGGTCATAAGGAAGAGGCGATTGCTCCACAGAAACCAGGGTTCTCTGGTGTTCTACCGGACCTGAAGCCAGACAACTGATAGACATGGGGGCGACATGAGATACAAGTCTCTCGGACAGTCGGGCATTGAGGCGTCGGTCGTCGGGCTGGGTACCTGGGCCATTGGCGGATGGTGGTGGGGTGGGAACGACGAGCGGGAGTCGGTCAGAGCTATCCAGGCTGCTATCGACGCCGGTGTGACCCTGATCGACACCGCGCCGGCCTATGGGTTGGGCCGATCCGAGGAGATCGTCGGAAAGGCATTAGAGGGCCGGCGCGACCGGGTGGTCCTGGCGACAAAGTGTGGCCTAGTTTGGCACACGAATGCCGGGACTCCTTTCTTCAGCGAATTTGGAAAGCCAGTACATAAGTACCTGGGACCCGATTCAATCCGGTACGAAATCGAACAGAGCTTGAGGCGGCTAAAGACTGATGTGATCGACCTGTATCAGACACATTGGCAGGACAGTACGACTCGCATCGAGGAGACAATGGCGGTACTTCTGGATCTCAAGGCCGAAGGCAAGATCAGGGCCATCGGAGTTAGCAACGCCGACTGCCAACAGATTGAGGAATACCGTGCTGTCGGCCCGGTTGACGCCGACCAAGAGAAGTACAGCATGCTCGATCGAGGGATGATGCGGAACAGCTGCAGTATTGCCAACTGGAGAACGTCGCCTTTCTCGCCTACTCGCCGCTAGCTCAGGGCCTTCTCACTGGGGCGATCGATTCACACCGCGACATCCCTCAAGACGATTTGCGCTCGGAGGACGAGGTTCTCTCCCGAGAACCGCAAGAAGATCCTTAACTTCCTCTGCAACATTGTGCCAATTGGAGGAGCACACGAGGCGACTCTTGCTCAGGTTGCTATCGCATGGACCCTGGCGCGACCGGGACTTACCCACGCACTTGTAGGGGCCCGCAACGCAAGACAGGCAGAAGAAAACGCTCTGGCGGCCGAGATCGAGTTGGCCCATGACGAAGTGCTGGCCATCGAAGCAGGCTTGTCGGCTCTCTCCGTCGAGTGAGTAGTTCCCGGTAAGAACCGGTATGACCTCGCGCTCAACGTTGAGGTGGGGAATTACAGGTGGCTACATGCTATTCAAGACGTCCCTCCGACAAGCGTGAGACGAAATGGACTGTCACTGGATAGGCTCGTGGGGCGCATAGCGCGCGAATGCAGGATTCGCTCCTCCCTGCCCTCATCCCTGGTCTTGTCGGCAAGAGACAAGTGTCGGCGACGCCCACGATGGACGAACATGCGCTCATGTTCTTCGCGAGGTCTGGCCAAACTTCGGCGTGTTCCCTGATGAGCGATACGACCCGAGCCGGCACGATTGGGAACCTCTCGTCGCAGCTAGTTCCGCTTTGTCTGGGTCAGTTCATCGGCGGCGTCGTCATCGTCACACTGGGGCCTCTTCTGTCTCCGGTGATGCTGGATTTCGGCGTGCCCCTTGCCGAAGCGGGACTCATACCGATGGGGCTATTTGTTGGACGGGCGATCGGTGTTCTCGCGCTGATGTTCCTGTTCGCCCGCATCTCACTCAGGCTGTCCCTGGTTGCCGGCTACCTGCTCCAAGCTGGCGCCCTGACGGCAACCGCAACTCTTGCTACCAATGTCGCCGGTTTCTTCGCCTTCTACGCAGTCGCCGGGCTTGCGTTAGCGGTGGGCCTGACAGTGCCGGAATGTGGGTGAGCGCGTACGTCAGGCGCGACACCGCGCGCATCATGTCTTTAGTCGTGGCCTTCTACGCGTTGAGCACGGTGATTACGCCATGGATGATCGGCTGGTTGCTTGCCCGGGGGGTCGGCTGGAATTCCGTGCTGCTCGGGGAGGCCGCTCTTTCGGTGGTGGCTGCTAGTCACCGCCAGCTTCCCGCTTCGGGAGATTGAAGGCCGTCGGAATCTGTGTCTCGGTGACGTCAGGGGCCTAGCGAGGTTCGACCCGGGCCTGCTGGCCGGGATATCGCAGCGGGTTTCGTTTATGTCGGGATGGAGTCGATGCTGAATGTCTGGCTTCCGAAGTTTCACCAATCGGTCTTTGGCGTCGGCCCTGCAGTTGCGGGACTTACGGTCACCGTGTTCTGGATGGGACAGTTGATCGGCCGGCTCACGGTGGCTCGCCTCGCGCATAGAATGCGCCCTTCCTGGTTCGCGATTGGCTTTGCCTTATCTTCGATGATTTTGTTACCCCTGACAAGCAATGGCGCCAGAAGTCGAGGCCTCAATCGCCGGCGTATTCCTTATCGGTCTGGCCTTTTCGGGGTTATGGCCACTCCTGAGCAGCCATAGCGGCCGTTTCCCCGCGTGGCATGCCGGCACGGTATATGCAATGATGGGCTTGACAGCAGCCTTTGGGTCCGCCAGCTTACCGTATCTCATCGGTCCTGTCGCGGCATCTCTGGGGGTTCCGCGCTGCGATTGCAGTCATGGCTGTCCCCGCGCTCCTAGTGGTCCTACTCACGGTGTACATACTTCGTGTGCCACGAGAACCGGGGTCGGGCCTGCCGAAAACAGTCGACTATCCCCGGACGGTGGGGAAAGAAAGCAGCGCTGACCTAGACCAGTCGGTCGAGACTCTCGTTCGCCAATAGTCTTCGAGACAACGCGTTCATGATTTGTTCCGCGTAGTGTGGCTCGAATTTGGGGTCGCCTATCCCGAGGAGGGCAGCAAGCGGGCCCTGCAGGAGCTGCTTGCAGCGTTGAATCGATCGGTCCGCGCCAGCCGGCTCCGGGCTGGAGCGTTGCCGATGACAATAGGCACGTCGTTGCTCAGGCCGTAGCGTCTTTCAAGCACGTCGCTTGCATATCCCATCGAAGGCCAACTCATTGCGGCGATCAGGAATGGCAATTGCTGCCGCTTCGTCCAAGCAAGAGTGCGGTCCTCACCTCCGAACTCGGCCAGGCGCGCGGCCAGCGAGCCGCCCCGGCCGCGCCCGTCCAGCAACACGACTATCGCGGCGACCGGGAACTGGCAATCCCCACTGAGCTAGGTCGGTATGTCGCTCAAACATGTCGCTCGTGGCGAACGTATTGGCGAACAGGTGGAGCGGCTGCTTCAGGCGCGAGTCCTCATTGTAGATGCCGTGAAGAAGCGGAAGCCGACCTTGTCTCCTCACTCGCCGGGGAGGTAGGCCCGGACCGGTCCAGTGGGCGTTTGCCGGAAGTGGGAACTGGCCGCTGCAGACCGCCTCAAGAAAGAGGCAAGGCGCCGAAGAATCGGGGCCGGTCGCGCAGACCCAAACCCCATTCGGGGAGGGTGTTCGCTGCAATCTATCGGCCTGATTGTCAGAAGCGCCCAAAGCGGCGGCCTTCCGAGCGGTCTCGAGGAATTCCTCGATCCATGCCTCCAGCGTCGTCGGGTTGACCCCATACTCCATTGCCGCCCCATGCCGCGAGATATCACCTTTGAGTATCCGCATCGAGAGGCTGGCCCGATCTTGAGGCGTCCACGCTTCGATATCAGGACTCTTGTCTCGCATCTCGTCTCTGCTTCATGACGTGAAAGTACTAGTCCTCCCCAGCCGTTCGGCGGTCGGCGGGGACGGCGAAAGGCACCAAGGGCTTCCTCGCGTTCCCGCGCAGGGAACCGCTCGCGGCTGCGCTTTGGTCGGTGACCCCCCTCCGGTCATTCGATCAAGATAAAGCCGTATCTGTTGACAATCTCTCCGCGCTCGGCCACGACTCAATCGGAAAGCCGACACTCCGCACTGTCTGGAAGACGTCGATTCCCAGCGAATCCGCACCCGGACGGGACTTGATACGGTTGCTGCACTCAGCCTTGGTAGTGGCGCACACCTGGCACAAAGAGCAGTTCCCGGGATAGAGCGCAAAAGCTTTGTAGAATCCGGACAGAAACACCTTCCGTTCCGCCTCATAAAGCATGTCGTTCAGTTGCCGCAACCACTCCAACTCCTCGTCGTCGGTGCGAATCGCCCTAGAGAAATGGAAGACTGCGGCAACAGTGTAGCCTCGCACGAACCTCTCACATTCGGCGATAGAAGGCTGATTTGGAGGGCAGTTCGCCCGCCGGCCGTAGTGCTTGCATCCCCAGGTGCACTTGAATCTGACCCACTGCTCGATGACGATCCTGGCTGGGCTAATCCAGCGATAGTCTGTCAGCCGAGCTTCGCAGAAGAGGTGGCCGACGATCGTCTGATCCATCATCTCTCGCTCGCTTTCCTGATACGGGAGAGCAAGGTCCGTCGTTCAACTGGAGGTGGCGTGGCTCACGGCGAGGACCTCCGGGTTCACGACCGACAGGGGACGCTCTCGTCTGAACACCCTCGCCACCTCTTCCGCGGCTATCTGCTGAAGATCACGCAAAGACTCCTCAGTATAGAAGGCGGCATGAGGAGTACAAACGGTATTCGGCATGCTGAACAGCTCGAAGTCGGGCGGTACTGGCGGCATTCCCTCCAATACGTCCAAGCCAGCGCCTGCCAGGCGACCTGAGGCAAGTGCCTGGGCGAGAGCGGCCGAGTCGACAAGCCCTCCTCGCGCGGTATTGATGATCACGGCGCCGGTCTTAACTTCGGCCAGGGTCCGGGCGTTGATAATGTGCCTCGTCTCCTCGTTCTCAGGCGCGTGGAGGAAAATGAAGTCGCTTGTATGCAGAAGCCGCATCAGATCCATCTTCCGGAACCCTGAACTGCTCCGCTGTTCGACATAGGGGTCGTAGAAGCCGAAAGAATCGACTCCAAAGGCGCTGAGCCGATCAGCTACCAGCCGAGCTATCCGACCAAAACCGATGAACCCGGCTTGCCGGCCCCGCAGGCGGATGAGCGGTCGAAGGTAGTCGAGGTTCCATTCGCCCTCTCTGATCCGACTGTCGGCGGTCGTGATCTTCCTGACAACAGAAAGAAAAAGAGCACACGTGTGGTCGGCGACGTCCTCTAGGCAGTAATCGGGGACGTTAATGACGAGAACGCCATGACGAGAAGCGGCAGCCACGTCGATGGTATCTACCCCGATGCCGTAGCGGACGACGGCACGCAGACGCGGGCACACTTGAAAGACAGCCTCGTCTATCGGCCGGTAATAACACGTCATGATTGCAAACGCGTCTGCGGCCAACGCAGCGACGTCTTCCACTTTTTCGCATTGTCCTGACACTAGTTGGATACCGAGCGGTTCAAGCGTATTTCGCTCGATATCGAGGTCAGGGAAGACATAGTCTATGACGGCCACCCTGGGCTTCGCGGCATTTGAGGGATCGCAGGGCATATAGCTAGAGCTCCCTGGACGTCGTTACGGAAAGAGCCATTCTGCCCCGTCCATCAAGAGGTTGATGTCCATGCCCAAGGATATGAACTGCCAACCCTCGTCAATCCTTTGCTCTACGGTCGCGCCTGCCCCCATCCAGAGCCCGCCTGGTACCCCGTGGCGCCTACCGGCAGCCAAGACCTCACTGATTGCAGTCTGGACTCTACTGTTCGATAAATCGCCCAACAGCCCCATGGAAGCGGAGAGGTCATAGGGACCGACGAAATACGCGTCTACTCCCTCCGCCGATAGTATCTCGTCAGCCTTTTTCACCGCTTCCTCGGTTTCAATCTGGACTATCACGAGCGTCTCGTCGTTGGCCGTGAGGAGGTAGTCGGGGTACAGAACCGCGCCTCGACGTGGTCCGCAGCCCCTGATGCCTCGCGGAGGATACATGCAGGCCCGAACCGCGGCCTCAGCGTCGTCGCGCGAGTTGACGTAGGGAATGACGACGCCGTGAGCACCGGTGTCCAATGCTTTCTTGATCAGGACTGGATCGTTCCAGGCAACTCGCACGAGCGGGGTGATCTTGGTGTCTCCCATCGCCTGCATTAGTTGCTGGGTGAGTTGGTCGTCCAGAGGGGAATGCTCCTGGTCGAATACGAACCAATCGAAACCTAGTCGAGAAAGACATTCAACTACGTCACCGTGCGGGATCGTGACCCATATTCCGAAAGTCTGCTGCCCGTCCTTCAAGGCTTGCTTGAGGATGTTCCGCATGTTGCTCTCCCTCCAATCCGACCAACGTGTCCGAGGCCAATGGCGACTACATGGAACCGGCCGTAAGCGTCGTCTTGCCCAACCCCTCGGGACCCATCCCTAGGTAGCCGCCGTCCACAGCGAGGTCAGTGGCGGTGATGAACGAGGCTTCGTCGCTCAGGAGGAAAGCCACAGGTCCGGCAATCTCGGACGGCTCTCCACATCGCTCCAGCATATGGTATTGCCCCCATACCGGCTCCCACTTGATCCTACCCCCACCGTCCAGCATCGCGGACTTTTCAACTTCTCGTGTCCAGATCCAGCCCGGGCTAACACTGTTGACCCGTATACCAAACCTGGCCAGGTCGAGAGCCTGGCAGCGGGTCAGTTGGACGACTGCGGCTTTCGCCGAGTTGTAGGTCCATCGGCCTGCCTGGGCCACGTGAGCGGAGATGCTAGCGACATTGACTACGGAACCGCGCGATTCTGCCAAATGTGGTCTCGCCGCTTGCACGGTGCGAGCGTAGGCTACCGGCCCCACAAACAAGGCCTGGTGCCAGTCATCGCTGCCAGCATCGATGCCGCGACTTACGAAAGAGAAGGCATTGTTGACGAGATAGTCCAGGCGGCCAAACTTGGCCACGACGGAGTCCACCGCCTCCTGGCAAAAACGCTCCTCAATCAAATCGCCACGAACACACACCACATCAAACCCCTGCTTTCTCAGAGAAGCTTCGAGTGTGGAGACGTCCTCGCGGTCAGCAATCCCTACTCGCGCACCTTCTTCGAGCAGCCGCTTCACCACCTCGCGGCCGATACCGTTTCCTCCACCGGTCACCAGCGCCACTCGATTGGCAAAACGCTTACCCGCAACTGGTTCTCCGGTCATGACATCGACACCCGCCTTTCACTCATGTGGCCAAACCTGCACGGGGCCGCGCCCCGGGGCTGCACATTCATAGGTCAGGGGCCAGCCGACGACTAGAAGGTGACCATCACCTTTAGGGCTTCGTCTTTTCTGGTGACAGCGATTTCCATGGCCTTGTCAAGTTGGTCGAAAGGAACCTTGTGGGAGATTAAGCCCTGGAGGTCGACGCACTTTCGGGCCTGGCTCATGAAGCGTATGGTTCGCGCGAGGAAATTGGTGGTGCCCCCCTCGCCGTATATCGAGATGCCCCGCCACAGCACTCTTCCAATTTCCAGCGGGACTCTGCGGCCGATAGAGTGCCCGATCAGCCGTACACGTGGTTGGAGCCCCGCAAGTTCGAACAAAGATGCTATGGCCGCGTCGTTACCCGACGCCTCGACGAGTACGCTCGGCCCCCGAGTAGTCCCGACTCGCTTAAATACCTCACTGGGCAGGTCGCTGAATTCAGCAGGATCCAGTACAACATCCGCGTCAAAACGCCGTGCGTACTCGCGGCGAATGGCCAAAGGCTCGATCATGACGACCCGGGCGCCGGCCGTCTTGCACACGATCAGCGCACTCAAGCCTATCGTTCCGCTCCCGAGGATAATGACGTCGTCGCTGGCGTCCACCCAGCCTCCCGGGCCCCACAAGCCGTAGTAACCGACGGAGAACGGCTCTACCAGCGCGCCCTCCTCATATGTCCAGTCCGGCGGGAGCTTGTGGAGGTAGTTTTCCTCGAGGATGAGGTATTCCCCGAAGCCTCCGGGCGAATCGGGACGGAAGCCCACTTCCCGCATGTTTAGGCAGGCTGCAGGCATAAGCCCCCGCTTGCAGTTTTCGCACCGAAAACAAGGAAGTACGCAATCGCCGGTCACCATGTCGCCTACGGCAAAGCCAGTTACGCCATCGCCGGTCGCCGCGACCTGGCCCGCCCATTCGTGACCGGGCGTGTAGGGGGCGATGTCGTACCTTCCTTCTCGCGATTTTCCCTCGTAGCACTCCACATCTGAACCGCAGATCCCTCGGCCTTCATCCGAACCAGGACTTCGTTTAGTTTCGGATCGGGCACGTTCACCTCGTCGATCCGCAGTTCGCGCGGACCGTGTAGGAACGCGATTCTTCCCTTGGTCATCGCTTCGCCTCCTTTGATCGGGATGGACGCGGCCTTCGACTGACTACTGGGCCTCTGACCCGGCGAATACTCCCCGGTTAGGTGATCGGACGACAACGGTGCTCGGCCACTGAGCGCGGTGAACACCAAGGCTGCAGGCGAATCAGTACCGATCCACGACGACCCAGATTGCAGTCACAGGAATCTGCCCGATGTTCGTGAGCTTGTGCGGGACACCACAGTCGAACGAGATTGAGTCGCCAGGTCCCAGGACGTACGTCGTGAATCCCAACTCAACCCTCAGCGTACCTTGAGTGACGACGCCGTATTCTCGACCGCGGTGACGGTAGGCGAATTCGCCGTCAGAGGCACCCACCTCATAGAGCAACTCCAGGAATACGATCGTGTCATCGTGAGCAGGGGTCAGCCTGCGCCACTCGATTCCACCCTCTACTCGGATGGTCTCCCGATTCTCGGGGTGTACGACTGGTATGAAAGTCGTGAAGCTCTCCAGCTCCCTCGCCACGTCGCCGGGTTCGCCCTTCCCCACGGGGGAGAGATGGAGTGTGACCCCCTGCTCCGTTGAGCCCGGCTGTCCAGGTGCTTCGGTCCCGTGCGCCCCGTCTTCTGACAGCGCCTCCGCATGGGACTGGAAGAAGAACTCCATGGGGAGTTCGAGAACACCAGCGATTCCCAGCAGAGAGCTCACGGAAGGGTTCGCTATTCCTCGCTCAATTTGGCTGATGTGACTCGCACTGACGTTCACCTGCTCCGCCAGTTGCTGCAGTGTCAGCTTGCGTTGCCGTCTTCCCTCGCGCATTCTACGACCGAGATTCGTACCTTGCACCCCGCCGGGCCGCGCCGAGGCTCCGTCGCCTCCGGACATCGAAGGCGGACTTGAACTGATTGGCTCGCTCATGTCCGTACCTCTTTTAACGCTCCTCGGTGGCATGACACCCGTTCACTGTCAAGGACCCTTTCGGATAGTCTTACAGTACCGCCGCAAAACTAGCATATTCAAGCGAGGGTGTGAAAGCGACCGCGAGGTTTTTCTTTGAGAGTTCAAGTAGCAAACTGTTGATCGTCGAGGAGAAATGACTGTTCGGCATAGGCCGCTCGTTTCCGCCGCGCTCACCTCTTCCGTAAATTGCTGCTGCAAAACGATACTTCCTTTGCTGAGATCGCTCCTGTATGTCCGCCTCAGGCATCTCACAGCGGCGGTTTGACATCGTCGAGCAACTTCGCTATCGTCACAATTGAAGTCGGACTTATAATGCAGAGTCGACAGAACTGGTCAACCATCGGAGGTTAGGAACGTGGACGATTTCGATGGACTGAGCGGGATAGTCACTGGGGCCGGCAGCAACATTGGGCGAGCGGTCACTCTGCGGCTGGCCGAACTAGGGGGAAACGTGCTCGCCGTCGATCTCAATGAGTCGACGGCTCAGGAGACTGCTGAGCTCGCCTCGGAGATGCGGGGCACGGTGTTGCCACACAAGGCGGACTGCACATCGGGTGTCGAGGTAAAAGGGTACGTCGACGCATGCCTGGCCAAGTTTGGGGCCATCGACTTCTTCCACAACAACGCCGGCATTGTCGGCGTTCACAAAAGCATCATCGATACGACGGAGGAAGAGTGGGATCGGGGTATGTCGATCATGCTCAGGTCGTTCTTCCTAGGACTTCACCATGTGCTCCCCGTGATGAAGGCGGCTGGCAAGGGTGCTGTCGTGAACACCGGCTCACTACTTTCCCTGAAAGCCGCTCCCAACAGATCCGACTACGTCGTAGCGAAGCATGGGGTTATGGCGCTGTCCAAGACTGCCGCCGCGGAGGTCGCCAAAGACGGGATCAAGGTGAATTGCATATGCCCTGGTCCCATAGAGGGTCCGATGATGGCGGAATCGGAGAGGCTGTGCAATCCGGATGACCCTGGTTTCGAGAGACGACGGTTCGAACAGGGCACGCCTATGGGCCGCTATGGACGGACAGACGAAATCGCTGACCTCGTGTCCTATCTGTTGCTGCCGAAGGTCGCTTATCTCACCGGAGCTGCTATCCCAATCGACGGCGGGATCATGACTGTATAACCAGCCGTGTTTGCCGTTCGAACGGATTGACCTAGGGGGGTGAGCAACGTTTGGAGGGTACAGACCTCGATAGGACCAACGGTTCGCTGACGGAACCTGAAGCGCTCACGGACGCGGGGCCCGTGAGCGTGCGAACACCACGCTTTGAAGCGGCGGAGGCAAGCAAGTTCTACCCGGGCGCGCGCGCTCTGTACCGGGCGACCGTGCAGGTCTACCCAGCGGAAGTCGTGGGCCTCGTCGGGGAGAACGGTGCGGGAAAGACGACTCTCTTCAACGTGATGTCCGGCCTACAGCAACCCGACGAGGGGGAGATTCGACTCGACGGTGAGCCGATACGCCTCCACAGTCCGCACGACGCCATGAGGCACGGGATCTTCCGCGTGTTTCAGGAGCAAGGCTTGATAGGCGCCTTGTCCGTATATGAGAACCTGTGCCTCGGCATGGAAGAGAAGTTCGCGACCGGCAACGTGCTCAACAGAAGCGCGATGCGAAAACACGCCCGGGAAGCTCTGGCCGTGCTGGGTCTTCATTTCGATGTCGACCAGATCACGAACCGGATTTCGTTCAGCACGAGACAACTCATTGAGGTGACGCGAGTTGTCGCGATGTCTCGGCTGTTGGACATCAAGTACCCTGTGGCTCTTCTCGATGAGCCAACTGCCGCTCTTTCGGGTAAGGACCTGGAGCTCTTCTTCGAGTTGGTGCGGAGGCTCGAGCAGGACTTCGAGGCGTCGGTGATCTTCGTTTCTCACCGGCTCGAGGAGGTGCTGCGCCTTTCGAACCGCATCTACGTCATGAAAGACGGCGAGGTGGTCGGTCAGGTCACGCCAGGCGTAGACGAACGGGAGCTGCACCGTTTGATGGTAGGTCGCGATCGGTCAGCCGACTTCTACAGCGAGCACGAGCAGATCGCGGAGCAAGATTAGGAGCAGTAGCGCTGGAAGTAGAAGGCATTTCTGGCGAGGGATTTGAGGACGTCAGCTTCGTGCTAAGGGAAGGTGAGATTCTTGGTATTGGTGGCCTGCTCGCTTCCGGAAAGACGGAGGTGGGCAAGGCCGTTTCGGAGCGGTACCGGCGAAAGGAAGCGTCAAGGTCTCGGGCAAGTCGCTTCTCGGCAGTATCCCTCAAAGCATCGCGGAACATGTCGGCTACATTCCGATTGACCGTCACCGGGAGGGAATCATGCTCGGAATGTCGGTCGCAGCTAACGTGAGTTTGGCAGTGCTGCCTCGGCTTTCTCCCAAGGGGATCCTTCGCCCGAGGGCCGAGCGGAAGGTCGCGAGCCTGTGGGCCGAGAAGCTGAAGGTCAAGATGCGCAACCTAGACCAGCAATGTAGTTCCCTGAGCGGGGGCAACCAGCAAAAGGTCGTGATTGCGAAGTGGCTCGCCTCGGGGCTCAACGTTCTCATCGCCGATAACCCGACGCGAGGCGTCGACGCTGGGGCCAAGGAGGAAATCTACAGATTCCTTCGGGAATTGGTTCGGGAAAAGGTCGCGGTCTTGATGATCACAGACGATTTGGTCGAACTGATCG
The DNA here is from genome assembly GCA_963822135.1 of uncultured Actinomycetota bacterium. GTDB lineage: Bacteria > Actinomycetota > Thermoleophilia > RBG-16-64-13 > RBG-16-64-13 > CAIQPS01. The sequence continues at coordinate 606,665 of CAWGGI010000010.1, forward strand.
GCTTGTCAAATCGTATCGTCATCATGAAGGATGGAAAGATTACTGGCGAGATCGCTTCGCCCCACGGGGAGAAACCTGCTGAGCATACAGTCGTCAGCCTAATGGTGTGAGGGGCCCATGCGCAACTTACGTTCGATAATGAAGAAGGACGCGGTCGCAGCTGTTGACAGCAACAACGACGCGACGGCGCTCCAGCTAGATACTTCGCCGGGGCGAAAGGTCGGACTGGTCGAACGATTAGGGGTCTTCCTGCCGCTGGCGGCCTGGGTCCTGCTGCTGATCGTGTTCTCGATCCTGAGCGACAAGTTCTTCACGGCCACCAATTGGCTGAACATCATCCGGCAGTCTGGCGTCCTCATGGTCGTGGCCCTTGCGGGGACCTGGGTGATCATGATGGGTATGATCGACCTCTCAGTCGGGGCAGTTCTGACTCTCGGCACCATCATCACTGCTATGAGCGTGAAGGCCTGGGGACCCGTCGGCGTTTTGTTTGCCCTAGCCATCTGTTTGTGCTGCGGTGCTGTCGCTGGTTCACTGAACGCTTACCTTAAACTCCCCAGCTTCTTGGCCACGCTCGGTCTGCTTTTTGTCTGGCAGGGGGCAGGCTACCTGATCTCAGGCGGACGACCACGACCTTTTGAAGACGATGTCGTCATGAACGTCATGGGCAGTACCTTGGGCGGTATCCCCATCATCGGCATCTGGGCGATTATCGCCTTTCTAGTCTGCGTGTTCGCGGCGCGACGAATGCGATTCGGGCGGTACGTCCTCGCGATAGGCGACAGTGAGCGTGTGGCTAGGATGTCCGGCGTGCCGGTCGACCGTATGAAGATCGTTGCCTTCGCGGTGTCCGGATTCCTCGCCGGGCTGGCGGGCGCTCTCATGGCCGTAAGGGCGAGTTCGGGGTCTGTGGGGATGGGCGAGCCCTTCCTGCTTGACTCGATAGCGGCCATCGTCCTCGGGGGTACCGCTCTGTCAGGAGGAGTCGGAGGACCGCAGAGGACCATCTTTGGGGTGCTGGTCATCATCACGTTGAGCAACGGGATGGTGATCACGGGCGTGGACCCGTTCTGGCAGATCGTGATTCGCGGAATCGTGGTTATTGGCGCAGTCGCCATCAGCACAGCCGGGGGCGCGACCAAAGGGCAGATCGTTAAATAGGAGCACGCCGCGGCGCACGAGACAGAGCGATGCGGTAGGAATACGGGGACGAGGGCTGTTAAACGGCATAAGGGGGTGGCGAGCGGTCGTCTTGTGGAGGTTGCGGACGGAGGCGTGACTCATTTCCAGGAGCCTCTTGAAGGGGCAGCGGGCGAGACTTGAGAATGGAGGGCCATAATGCGTGATGACAACTCAGTCAGTCGTAGGGAGTTTCTGAAGATTGCGGGTATCACCGGCGCGTCCATCGGCTTAATGGGCGGACTTGGCGGTCTGGCCGCGGCCTGCGGCGAAGATGAGGCGACAACCACAACCGGCGGCGCTGCGACCACTGCCGGGTCGGCGACTACGGTCAGCACCGGAGGCGGCCAGGGGACTGTCGGCGGCACGCTCAGCCTGGTACCGACGTTCCAGAACCAGTACTGGACCGATTTCAGCAACGGTGTCCAGGCGGGCGCCGAGGCCTTGGGGAACAAGTTCTCCAAGCAAGCCTTTGAAGATTCGATTGAAAAGCAGATAGCCATCATCGAGAGTGCGCCAGCTCAGGGTCTCAACATGGTGATGATGATGGCTCAGAACGCCGCGTCGTCCATCCAGATTATGCAGACCTGCGCTACGAACAAAGTACTAGCCGTCAACGCTCACTCGAACGCGTTCTGGTCCCATCCTCTTGACGAGGGCTTTGGCGACTATTACGTCACTTTCATGATGCCTGACAACGTCGCCGGTTATGACGTGATGAGCTCGGCGCTGTTCGAATCCTACGGCGGTAAGTGCAAGGTCATCCAGCTGCACGGGATTCCCGGGAACAAGTCCAACGACGACAGGTCCGCGGGCTTCGATATGGCGGTCGCAAAATACCCTGGGGTAGAAGTGGTAGCCCGGGAGAACGGCGGCGAGAACAGGACGGCGGCGCAGCCGGTAATAGAGAACCTGCTCACGGCCCACCCAGACGCCGACGCCATAGTGTGCCACAACGACGACTCGGCCATCGCAGCTCTCAACGCTCTCCGCGACCGCGGACTCGACAAGGTCAAAGTCTGTGGATGTGATGCAATCACCGAGTTCACCCAAGCGATGCAAACCGGGCCGAACGCCTACTCGACCATAGCCATCCACGGGTATTGGCTCGGGGCTTACGCTGCGGTCCGACTCTTCGACGCACTGAACGGCGTCGTGCTCACGCCAGTCGAGCGTTTCATCTATCAGGACACCTTGGTCATCGACACCAAGGCGGCGGCCGCGAAATACGAAGAGATCATGAAGACCCCGGCCTTTGACTGGCCAGCTGCGTCGAAGTTCCTCAATCCGGAAACGTGGAACCCGCAAAACGGCTTGGCACCGGTGGATTGCGAGAAGTACTGGGAAGGATTGGAACAACCGAACAACTATCAGGGGCTGCCACAAGCCTACCAGGATGCGGTCGCCGCGGGCGATCTCCAGAAATACACTGCGTACTACAACAAGCAATTCACCGGCGGACCGCTTTCGGCAGCAATCGATTTGACCACTATCAAGAAGACAGTGCTTCAGGTGATGGCTGGCGCGAAGTAGTCAGCAGTGCGTAAGGTGCCGGGCCATCGGCATGCGCTCGAGCGGGAGGATGGCGGCAGTACCTACGTATGACGGGTCGTTTCGAACAGGGGCCGTTTCCCCCCCGCGCGGCCCCTGTTCCTCGTCCTCGACTTTGTTAAGACTTCCGCCAAGGCAATCGCGTGGGAAGCGAAGGAGCAACCATGGATCTCTCAGGCAAGACCGCGTTGGTGACAGGAGCCGGGCGAGGTATCGGCCGGGCAATCTCCTTGACCCTGGCTGGCTATGGAGCAGACATAGCCGCAGCTGACATCGTCCCAGCCTCACTCGGTCAGCTCTCGTCAGAAGTGCGCGCCATGGGCCGCAAATGCATGGAAGTCGAAATGGACGTGACTCGTTCGAAGAGTGTGGAGGCCGCCGTATCCGGTGTTGCCGCCGAATTGGGTAGGATCCACATCTTGGTGAACAATGCCGGCATACTCGGGTCCTCTTTGCTGGAGAACCTCGACGAAAGCGAATGGGACTCTCTGATCGGTGTGAACACGAAGGGCGTGTGGCTGTGTACCAAGGCGGTCGTGCCCTACATGAAGAACGCGGGGTGGGGGAGGGTCGTCAACATCGCGTCGATCGCCGCCAAGACCGGTGAGTACGCGAACGGGGCCTACTGTGTCTCAAAGGCCGCTGTTGCCATGATGACCCAGGTGTGGGCATTGGAACTAGCTGAACACAACATCAACGTGAACGCCGTGTGCCCCGGCTATACGGACACGGAGATGATGCGGTTCTGCTTCGATTCAAGAGGGCCGCTCGAGGGCATGACTCCCGAGCAGTACAGGCACGCGCTACTCTCCAATGTGCCGCTCGGCCGGATGGCCAAGCCTACCGAGATAGGGGAACTAGTGGCCTTTCTGTCAGTGACAAGGCTGACTACATTACGGGTACGGCGGTGGTCATATCGGGGGAAAAGAGCTGCACTGACGGGACTGCCATCGCGACGGGGGGTCAATCGGCTGAGTACTAGCCTTTGGATCGCCATCTGGAATACGGCGCCCGAGCAGAGGCGGGCGCTACGCGACCGTAAGGAGGTCTAATGAGAGCGGTTCTTTTCTACGGCAAGGGAGACGTTCGTCTGGAGGACGTCCCTGCTCCCGGCGAATTGGGGCCTCGTGACGTACTGATCAAACCTCGCTACTGCGGCATTTGCGGAACGGACCTTCACGAGTATGTCGAAGGGGCAAGAGTCGTTCCGACGAAGCCCCATCCTTTCACGGGGGCCATGGCACCGCAGATCATGGGTCATGAGCTGAGTGCCGACGTCGTCGGTGTCGGTTCGGACGTGATTGGCACCAAGGTCGGGGACAGAGTGTCACTGATGCCACTGGTGTCATGCGGCCGCTGCCATTTCTGCCAGCGTGGCGAGAACCAACTATGTGTCTTACATGCGGCGGTAGGCCTCAGTTGGCCGTGGGGCGGGTTCGCCGAATACGCGGTTGTTCCCGACCACCAGATAGTCGTTCTTCCTGACGAGGTGTCTTACGAGCAAGCGGCACTTCTGGAGCCGGCCGCTGTCGCCGCCTATGCGGTGGAACGAGGGAAGGTGAAGGGCGGGGAGAGCGTGCTGATTGCAGGCGCAGGCCCGATCGGCGCGCTTGCCGCTATGTACGCCATGGCTATCGGTGCGGGAGCGGTCTACGTCACTGAGACCAACCCCCAGCGGCTCAAGCTCGCTGGCACCCTCGGTGTCAGCGAAGTCTTCAACCCACTGGATGCTGCTCCCGAGACTCCGAGGAGCGTGCAGCGCGAGGAAGGAACAGGTCTCTTCGATGCGGCCAAGAGTTGGGTCGTAGAGGCTCTGAGGGCACGCACTAACGGCGTCGGGGTAGACGTGGCAGTCGACTGCACCGGGAACGAGGCGGGACTCAACACCTGCATCAACGCCACCCGAGCCCGGGGGACGGTCGTGGAGGCTGCCCTGCACGTCAGCCCTCCGAGGGTGGACGCGTACGCCCTCGCGCTGAAAGACTTGGATCTCGCATCGACCTGGTGCTACAACGTGTACGACTTTCCGCGATACGCCGCACTGATCGGGACCGGCCGCTTCCCAGTCGAGAAGGTGATCAGCGCGAAGATACCGCTCGAGGATGTCGACGAGAAGGGCTTCAAGGTGCTGACGAATCCGAAGGGCGACGCGACCAAAATACTTGTCTATCCCGAGGCACCGGAGTCATAGAGCTGCCATTCATGCCGTGGTAGATAGCAGTCTTAGCAGGTCACTCGACGCGGTGCGCGCGTTGGTTCGCGAGCGCAGTTCACTCCCTGTCGACAGCGAGCGAACGTCCATCACGGTGGAGACCATTGTGACGATGTTCCAGCTGTTTCTCAGGCCGAACGAGAGACTTCTCTGCTACGCGGACAAGACGTATGCATCAGGTTCTGGTGAAGGGCTCGAGCGGGACGCCGTTGACCTGGTCGCGCTCACGACTCGCCGCTTGGCCAGAGCGAGGATCGAGGCCGATCGACTGCGATGGAAAGAAGTACCCGCGACGACTAGCATCGCATTAGGTCTCACTGCGCAAATCGGTCATCCGGAGGGCTCGGTCTCGAAGTGGTGGATCGAGGACGTGCCTACACCTCCTAGCTTCTATATCGATCTCCCCCCAGGACTCTTGGACGAAGAGGACGATGGTCCTCGGTGGGAGTGGACGACGGCTGAGACCACTATGGCTCGAATGTCGATCGCCACGCTGGACGCGTGGTCGGACGCGACCCGTAGGGGGGAGCCGACAGGATAACCTCGATCTTCGAGCGGGGCCGACTCCGGCGTGGAGCGCTCGGCACCGCGGCCGTCATTATTGATGAAGTCCATGTCGCGCAGAGGGCCACACTGCGCATCGCGGGCCTGAAGTGGGCCTTGGGGGTATGAGATGGAGTACCGACGGTTAGGTGCCACTGACTTGAGGGTGTCCCGCATCTGTTTCGGGACCTTTCCCTTCGGGGGTGCGTGGGGCGCTGTGGACACTGATGAGGCCGTAGCTGCAATAAAGAAGGCATTCGTTCTTGGTGTTAACTTCTTCGATTCTGCCCGGGCATACGGTTTCGGACTAGCCGAGGGTCTGATCGCCGCAGCTCTGGCCAGCGAGATCAAGAGTCGAAGAGACAGTCTTGTTTTGGCCACAAAGGGGGGACTCGGAACAGAGGGCGGCAGAAGATACAGGGATGCCAGCCCTAAGTCTCTCAGGCGGGATCTTGAAGAGAGTCTTAGGCGCCTTTGTACTGACTACCTGGATCTGTACCAAGTGCACTGGCCGGATCCCGCTGCTCCCTTTGAAGAGACTGCCGCGGCCATGGAAGAGTTTGTTCGCGAGGGTAAGGTGCGCTATGTCGGGGTATCGAATTACGACGTGGCACAGATGGAAGCTTTTCGGGCCGGACGGAAGGTCGATGTCTTGCAGCCGCCATACAGCCTGTTCGTTCGCGATATCGAAGATGGGGTGTTGCCCTACTGTCGGGCGAACCGAATCGGCGTCATCGTGTATGGCACGATGGCCCATGGCCTTCTGGCCGGCAGAATCGGGCCGAGTGAGAAGTTCGGTGCGGATGACTGGAGGAGCCGAAACCATGCCTTCCTCGGAAGGAACCTCCGACTCAACCTGGATACCGCAGAGAGACTGAGACAGTATGCCTCAGCCCGCGACCGTACAGTCGCACAACTTGCTGTCGCCTGGACCCTAGCGAACCCGGACGTGGATGCGGCGATAGTCGGAGCGCGCCGACCTGGCCAGATCGAGGAGACAGTTGGGGCTGCCGAGTTTCGACTGACACAGAACGAAGCGCAAGAAGTCGCGCGTATTGCGAGAGGGGCGACCCCGCTTGAAGAACCCACTCCCGAGACCATTTGACGCGGCGGCCGATGGTGCCCTGTGAGTTATCAAACCCACCAGCTTGAGGACTGACGTATGAGAGCCATGATGCTTGAGGAATACCACCGGCCATTACGAATGGTCGACTTGGACCTACCGCCGCTTGGACCTCGGGATGTGCTAGTCAAGGTCAGGGCATGCGGCGTCTGTCGGACGGACGTGAAGATCCGTGATGGGCTCGTCGCTGCACCGATTGTTACACTGCCGCACGTCCCCGGACACGAGGTTGCCGGAGAGGTGGTCGAGGTAGGAACGGGGGTGATGGATTTCGCTCTCGGTGACAACGTCGTCGTGTACCTCTACCTGACCTGTGGCGAATGCATCCACTGCCGGACCGGGCGAGAGAACCTATGTCTGCGGCTCAAGCGTGTTGGGTTCGAGGTCCGTGGCGGGTTCGCCGAGTACCTCGTCGTTCCGGACAGGCAGCTCTTGCGGCTCGCGCCTGGAGTGCCGTTCGACAAGGCGGCCGTGCTGACGGACGCAGTCGTCGTTCCGTATCACGCGATCCGGCATCAGGCGAAGACCCAAATCGGCGACGTCCTGTTGATAGTGGGGATCGGAGGCCTCGGCATCCACGCCGTGCAGATCGCGAAACTCGCGGGAGCGAGGGTCGTTGCTGCTGATATTCGGGAGGAGATGCTGGAGCTCGCGCGCGAGTTGGGTGCCGATCACGTCGTGAATCCGACCACCGCAGACCCTCTGCAAAGGATACTGGAGCTGACCGATGGAGTAGGCGTTGACGCGGTCATCGAAAACGTCGGGTCGGCCGACACCCTCGCCTGGACGCTCCCCGCGACGAAGAACGGCGGCAAGCTCGTCCTCGTTGGGTACGCGCCGGGTGAGCCGTTCCCCTGCGATTCGATGGCCATGCATTACCACGAATGGGAGATAATCGGTTCTCGCCTTTCGACAAAGCAGGACCTTGCCGACGTCATCGCACTTCTGAACAGGCAGCTGATCCAACCATGGGTGACTAAGAGTTTCGCTCTATCGGAAGCGAACGAAGCTCTGGATCAACTCTCCCGCGATGCGATCGTCGGCCGTGCGGTGCTCATTCCCTGAGGTAGGGCCCTGACCATGATCCTGAACGAATCTAGGCGGAATGCTACCAAGGAGCATGAGGGCAAGACGGCTTGCTCGTCGAGCTCGGGCGGACGCGTCTTCCCCTATTTGACCACGGTGACCGGGCACTCAGCTCTCTGTAGGACCTGGCTTGCGACCGACCCCAATAAGAGACCGGTGAACCCTCCGAGACCTCGGTGACCGAGAACGATAAGGCTGCAGGTTCCACCTACGAGGCTTTCCTCGACGATGCCGTTCGCCGGGGAGGTCGCCTCGACTATCTTCGGCGTGATGGTGATAGCGGCCATTCCTAGGTAACGCCGGCACCTGCCTGCCGCCTCCTGTACAAGCGCTTTCGCTTCTTCCAGGTCTTGTCTTGAGGGAGGGACTACCCCGCCAGCCAGCGCCCAGCGGTGTGGGTGGACCACTGTGAGGATGACGAGTTCGGAGGGGCCCGCCTCCGCGCATGTGTCCCTCGCTAACGTCGCTGCAAAACTCTCGGCGTTGCGGGCATGCTCGGACCCGTCAACGCATACCAGTATGCGACCAGACAGCATGCAGCCTCCCTTCCGGGGATGTGGCGACTTGATCAGGGCAAAACATCCAGTGCCTGTCCAGCTGTGATCTCAGGCCGGGACTGTCGGGGTCCTTCACTTGCGCCTCGTAAAGCCGGCAAAGCCGGGAAAAACCTCGGCGCCCATCCCCGCGTGGATCTTTCGGACGCGAGCATCCGGATCCCCAAAGACGAGATGCGCGGTAAGCTCAGCGATGCCGAACAACTGGGCGAGATCGTGCTTGAGATGCTCGTAATGCAGCAGATACGCGTCGGAGTCCGTGTACCACTCGCTTACGTAGCAGCGGGTCTCATCTGGATTCAGGTACCATTCGTAGTCAAGTGTCTTGGGTTCTGCCGCCTCGACCTTTGCAGCCAGAGTCTGGGCCATTTCTTTGAAGTCCTGCTGTCGTCCTTCACGGATGTCGAGGCAAGCGACGATGCGAAACGAAGGATCGCCAGTCATGCTCCCTCCTCGGTCGAATGGTTGCAGTCAGTACGTTCGGTCAGAGCCGAGTCGGCTGTCCGGTTAAGACGCCTCTTGACGTCGCTTTCGCTTCGAACAAAGGCGTCGGCAAGATTGTCATTCCACAGTTGGCTGAAGTACGGCAACCCGTTCTGCTGCTCGTCACTCCATTCGCGTGCGAACGTCCCGTCCTTGATTTCCGCCATGATTCCCGTTAGCGTCTCTCGCGTTTCCGAGCCGGCTAGACGCGGTCCCCTAGTCTGCTGCCCGTACTGACTGGTACGAGAATGCAGCGTGAGCTGTCCCCATAGCCCCATCTCAGCTATCGCCGTGTAGACCTCGGCCATCTCGCCCGAAAGGGTAAGCTAAGAAGGGCCGCCTCCTCGCTTATACCCGCGTCCCGCATCACGGCGAAAGCAAGTCTGATCTGATGAAGGAGCCCGCCGACGAACTGCTCCCCGAACAGATCGGCGAGCGTCTCTTCTTCGAAGCTTGACCATACCGCGCCCGCTCGAGTAAAACCAAGGCCCTTCGCCAGCGCCAGAGCACGCGCCGTAGCCCGTCCAGTAGCGTCTTGGTGAACACCGATGAGGGCGGGGGCGCCGCTTCCCCGATCGAACAGCTCGCGAACGGCACGCCCTATCATCCGGGGGGCTACAAGAACGACATCCACTCCTGCCGGCGGGGCGATATAACGATAGGTGACGTTGTAGCCACTCGCGAACTCCAGAACCTTGCCCGGAGACATGGCTGACACAATCGACTCATGGTAGATCTGAGGGGCGACTTCGTCCGGCAGCAGAAGCATCACAACCTCAGCCTGCCGCGCCGCTTCACCGATGCTCAGTGTCATGAACCCGTCGCCTGCTGCTCGGGACAGCGCTTCGTCCTCGATGCCACCGACCAGGACATTAAGTCCACTGTCGCGCAGGTTCAGCGCTTGTGCACGTCCCTGATTTCCATAGCCGATGACAGCGATGGTTGCCTGCTTGAGCGCGTCAAGGTCTGCGTCTGCGTCGTAGAAGACATTCACCATGGCGTCACGAGGACCGGGTCGGATCGTCTGCCTGGTCCAGCTCCGCAATCACAGTGCAGGGGCTGCCCTCGAGGTTCTCCGCAAAAAGGGGCAGGGCGAAGACGCGGCGTAGCTGACGTTGGTCTATGTTGAGCCGTATGTCCTCGATGTTGACGAGAGGACGGCCTCGAGTTCGTTTGCCCGAAAGGATCTCATGCGTGGCAATCGCCTCCTCGATATCGTGCGGCGAACCGAACGAGATCGAGTCTATCCCGATAGCCCTCAGACCAGGGAACTTCTCGACGATATGCTTCGCCGCATCGCTGTCGAGCGCAGGCCCGTTCGCAGCGTAGTGTGAGGCGTCTTCTTGGCGGACCCGGGACCACCCGGTTCTGATAAGCAGCAAGTCGTGCTCTCGGGCGTCCGCCGCGAGAGACACTAGGTCTTCGGTCCGTACGAACTCGCGCTCGCCCTTCGGTATGTCGATCAGCAGCGGCGCTTCGAATACAAAGTAGCCGAGGTCCAGGTCGCAGATCCCGGCCCCCAGGGGATCGACATGGCTTGGGGCGTCGATGTGGCTCCCGAAGTGGCTGAAGATAGTGAGGATGCTGTGTGTGGCGACATCGCCTTCCGCCACATGTGAATAGTACCGGTGCTGCATCGTCGGGTTACCGGGCCAGCCGGGCGATTGAGCCGTGATGTCATATGACAAGCGAACAAACATGGTCGCCTCCTACGAGCCCGAGTTCCGGATGAGTCCCCATCGGCCCAGTAACTCGTACGGCTCGAGATCCTTCTAGGGCTCACCCGGATGGACGATAACCTTTATGGCCGTCCCCGCCCGGAGCATGTTTATGCCCTCATGGACGCGTTCGAGGGGGAGGCGGTGGCTCACTATCGTCTCGAGCGGCAGCGTACCTTGCTCGAGTAGTTGCTTTGCCGGTTCGAATGTGAACTTGGCCAGGAATACTCCGTAGATCTGCAGTTCCTTGTAGACGATCCTGGCGGGCGGGATGCTCACCCAAGCGGACTCGTCGTGGCCGAACTGGATGACGCGAGCCCCTGAACCAGCGATCTGAATACACGTGTCGATCATTGGTCCTACCGCCTCGACGACTACGTCGGCACCTCGTCCGCGTGTCGCGTCCAACACCCGCTGCTTGATGTCCTCGCTCCCTGGGTCGATCACCGTCGTCGCCCCACAGTCCAATGCCGCTTGCCGTCTGTAGGACGACGGTTCGACGGCGATAAGGCGTCCTGCCCCCGCAGCCTTCAGAAGGCTGATATACAGAAGGCCGATAGGTCCGGCACCGAGTACGACTGCCGACTCGCCTGGCTGCAATTTGGCCTTGTTTGTCCCGTTGAGGCAGCAGGCAAGAGGTTCCGCGAGCGCGGTCTGCCACATAGGTACTGACTCGCTGATCGGGATGACATTCCGCTCTTTGACCCGAACATACTTCGCAAGCGCCCCATCCTGGAAGATGCCGTAGGTGTTCATCATCCCTGGGAAATCGGGGGTCTGGCTGAGGGGGATGCATGCGTTCGGGAGACCGCTTCTACACGTCTCGCAGGCCCCGCAGGGCGCATTCTGGTCAACGATGACATGATCACCGATGGCGACCGACTTCACCGCCTCGCCTGCGGCAGCGACCCGGCCGGAGAACTCATGGCCCATGATGATGCCCGGCCTGCCCGGATGCTGCGGCGGAACGTTAAGGATGTGGAGGTCAGTGCCGCAGATTCCCGTGGCGCCGACCTCAAGGATGACGTCGTCCGGGAAGGAGACTTGCGGGACGGGACGCCTCTCGAGTTCGAGCCGACCTTCGCCCTTGAAGATGGCTGCCAGCATGTCTTTTTCCACGTCAAGTCTCCTAGGTGAAGTCAAGGCCGCCGTTCACGTTGATGAGTTGCCCGGTCACGTAGGAACCAGAGGGCGTGGCCAGCCAGATGATCGCGCCGGCCATATCACTACCATAGCCGTATCGGTGGAGTGGGATCTGTTCGAGCTCGAGTTCCTTCATCTCTTCGAAACTGATGTTGCGCGCCTCGGCATCGGCCTTCACAAATCCCCAGTGCATCTCGGACGCGGCGAGTCCCGGACAGAGGGCATTGGCCGTTACTCCATACGGTGCCAGCTCCAGCGCCAGCGCCTGCGTCATCGTGTGCACCGCCCCCTTAGACGCCCCATAGGAGGCGGATCCGGCGTGGCCGACCTTGCCGAAAAAGGAGCCGATGTTGACAATCGTGCCACTTCTTTGCTCGATCATGATTCTTGAGGCAAACTTGCAGCCGAAGAAGATGCCTTTGAAGTTGACCGCCATGATCCGGTCAAGCTTCTCCGTTTCTGTTTCCCACACATTGCCGGTATGCATGTGCATGCCGGCGTTGTTCACCATGATATCGAGCTTGCCGAACTTCTTTGCCGCTCCCTCGACCAGCTGCTGCATCGCGGACTCGTCCGATACGTCAAGCTCAACTGCGTACCCCTCGTTCTGGGGTTCGCCTTCTGGATAGCATCAAACGAATCCTTCACCAGAGGCAGCCGATCCGCCATGACGACATGGACGCCCTCTGCGGCCAGTGTTTCCGCGATCCCTGGCCGATCCCTCTCGCGGCACCGGTCACCACTGCTACTTTTCCCGTAACGTTCCTGAAGTTTGACATGGACCTCCCCACTAGCGGTAGTGACACCCCCCCGTTCGGCAGCGGGCGGTACGAGTGTTTGTCCGCTGCGTTCGTCCAGTTTCCTACGCTGCGCCCGGTGAACGACCAGCGGCTGTATTTCAGAGCCCCGCCCTCTGCTCGTACCAGAGTGTGACTGCAGAAACGTCGCTGTTGCTCAGTCCCTGCTCCACCGCTTGCTGCTCGAGTTCGAGCAGACGCGTGCTGAAAGGCGTCTCGACCCCCGCCCGTCGCGCTGCCTCGAGGGCGAGTCGGACGTCCTTGAGCACCATGTCCAAGGTGAAGGTGGGGCTGTCGTCCGCGCTTCTGAAGAGGCGGGACCTTATACTTCACGAACGGGGAGGCCGCAGGACGCTCGTGGTGATGATCTCCAGCATCTGCTCCAATCGAGCCCGCCCTTCTCGCCGAATACCGCGCTCTCCGCAGGATCTGCATCTGGGCGAAGATGTTCAGGTTGAAGATGAGTTTGAGATAACGGGCGTTCTCACCTGGACCTACGTGGTGGCGGATCTCGCCGAGGACCGCCAGGTACGGATCCGCGGCCTCGAATACGGCTCGATCGCCAGACGCGATGATCGTTAGCTTGCCCGCTTCAGCAAGGACAGTGCTTCCGCTGACTGGTGAGCGAAGAAAACCGACTCCCGCTGTTTCGGCCACTGCTGCAATTTCCTCGGACTCCCACGGTCCGACCGTTCCCATGTCAACAAGCACCCTGGGAGGATCGGCTGATCTGAGAATGCCCTGCTCGCCGAGGCACACCTCCTTAAGGCTGGGCCCGTCAGCGACGCTCGTGAAACAGATGTCCCCTGCGCGCCCGGCTTCTGCCGGTGTGAGTGCCACGGCGGCGCCGATGGCCTTCAACGGACTCACGCCCGCCTCGTAAAACGCGTCCTGGCGGTTCCAGATCGTCATATTGTGCCCGGCGGATAGTAGGCGTTTCGCCATTCGCGAGCCCATCGCCGACACCCACGAAGCCAACGTCTCCCATGGTCTACCTTCCTAGGTCGGTGTGTTGCCTGGCGTTATTGGCAATTAGAGGGAACGCGCCGGCGAGAAGATCGCTATAACCCTTAGCCCATCGTCGCCGATGACCTCAGTGTTGTGCACCTCACCCTTGGGCACCCACCGGATGTCTCCCGGGCCATAGGTGACGACTTCGTCCCCGACCCGTGACCTTCCGTCGCCGGACAATATGTAGAAAACGTCGTCCTCCTTTTCGTGCGCGTGATCAATGGCGCGTCCTACCCCGGGAGCGAATTCACCGATGTAGAACTCGATCTGAGCGCCAGGGCATGTCTTGGGACTCACTAAAGGCGTGAGTCGATAGTTCTCATGATTGGGGATGTTGTCCTTGATCCATGTGCTGTCGCTCGTGACTCTTAGCACCTTTCCAGCCACCTCGGGTTCCTCCTTCTTGCGAACAGTGGTCGGACGAGAACTACCGGGGCACGGCCCCAGACTTGGTACCACACTAAAACCTATAGTGCGGTAATTCAAGTGCCAATGTAAATCGACCGTGTTTCAATATGTTTCTTCGCCTCCTGAGGAACCAGAGACAGGTAGAAAGACGCGACTGCGACGGGCCGCAGAGTTGCGCACTTCTGACTGGCTGCTTCGCACGGCTTTAAGCCGGCAAAGGGCATCTTTCGGGCGCTCTGGCCCAGTTCGGGAGAAAGTCAATCTACGGAAGGAGGCAGCCCATGCCTTCGGTTTGCGGCGGAGGCGAGTGCTTTCCTGCTCATCACATTAGCCGATTTTACCCTGGCTTAACCTCGTGTCAATTCTTACTACACACTTGGTCGCGCGCCTAAGCGAGCAGGGAACCGAGAGTCGCACCCGACAAGAAAGGAGGAGTAGCTAGATATCTGCGACCTCTATGAGTTCAAGGCTTATTCCGTCTGGATCTCTGAAGTACACCCATCTCCAGCCTGCCAAAGGACCTTCAGTGTTCTCTTGGATGGGTCCGTTGAAACGAACGCCTTGCGACGCCAGACGGGTCACCTCAGCCTCGATGTCGCTGACTCTGAAGGCGACGTGCATTGCTCCCAGGGCATGCAGCGGGGCCGGAGCATCCAGAGGCGATACTGGATTGAGGTACTGCAATAGTTCGAGCGAAGCTTGGCCGATTCTGAACACCGCGAGCCGGAGGTTTGCCTCAGGCACATCGAGGGCACGCGAGAGTTCGTCGCCGCCGGAAGGCAGCGTTGGCTCGACGACAAGTTGCAGTCCTAAGGTGTCGCGATAGAACTGCACCGAGCGTTCGAGATCAGAGACCGTGATGCCGGTGTGGTAGAGCCCTTCCATGGCCCCTTCTTTCGAGTCGAGTAGAGTACGACCAGCGGGAGAATGCGGGTAAGGCAAGGTCGCGACCCCCAGACATTCTACGCGACTTCGCTTCAGCCTGCCGCGATCATCCGTGCTCCGGCGTCGTGTTCGGACTCGCCTCCTTGCTTGGTCTTCCTGGTAGGCTAATCTGTCGGTGATGTCTATGACGAAAAGCAGTCTACTGCCTGAAGGGCGCGGCCAGTGATCGACACTCATTCGCACCTGCTTCCGGGGGTGGACCACGGTTCCCCGAGCCTGGCGGCTAGCCTCGAAATGGCCCGCGAAGCAAGGCGACGGGGCATCCAGATGATCGTATCCACCCCGCATCTGTACGACACGGACGCCTGCTTCGTGCAGAAAGCTCGCGAGGCGCTGGAGCAACTCACCATGTCGCTTGCCGAGGAGGGCATCGATCTTGGCTTGCGCCTCGGCTTCGAGGTAGATCTGGCTATAGCCGTCGAGTGCGAAGAAGGCGAGCTTCGGTCTCTGCGCATAGACGGGTCCGGTAGCGCCATTCTCCTAGAGATGCCGTCCCATGGGTTGCCCGCGCTCGTAGAGCACACCGTCGCTCGGCTCGTCGCCTTGGGCTACTTGCCCATCCTCGCCCACCCCGAACGCAATGACGTCATCCGCGCTTGTCCCGAGAAGCTGTCGGCTCTCCTGGCCGCTGGGGCCATCGCCCAAGGCACAGCCGGTAGTCTTACTGCGCTACATCGAACGGGCAGTCTCGAGACGTTTCACTACTTGCTCTCTGCAGGCTACTTCGCTCTACTTGCATCCGATGCCCACTGGGAGCTTGCCTATACCTGGAGTCTTGCTCCCTTGTTCGACGAAGTCAGGGGCTGCGTATCACGACGCGACCTAGAAGTGCTGACGAAGGTGAATCCGGACCGTATTCTGAGCGGGAAACGACCGCTGCGTGAGACGCCCAGTGGTTGCAGTAGATGACGGGACTAAGGGAGCCAGGCAGGGCTCTAGCGAGACGTGCAGTCCAGTTCGTCTGTCGCTCATGGCGATGAGAGAGCCCGCAGTCAACAGGGAGGTCGCTTGTCATGGCAGAGATACCGAAAGCGATGGAAGCGGTAGTGCTTACCGGCCCGGGAACGTGGGCGATTCGGGAAGTGCCGACTCCGAGGTCTGATGGGACCGATGTCCTTTGCTGCGTCCGTTCGGTCGCGATATGCGGAACGGACCCGGGTATCATCGACGGAGCCTACTCAGGAACATGGCCCCCGCAGTATCCGTTCATCATCGGCCACGAATGGGCAGGTGAGGTGGTTTCTGTCGGGCGGGAAGCACGCGGATCTCAAAGACTCGCAAGAAGTCTAGCTCCGGGCACTCGTGTGGCTGGCGAGGCACACTGCGGATGCGGGATCTGCCCGAACTGCCTGAAAGGCGACTACACCATCTGTCTTAACTACGGGGACAATGCCGTTGGTCACCGTCACTACGGCTTCACTACTCAGGGAGCGTACGCGCAGTATATCCGCGTTTCACTCAAGTCCATCCATCGCCTGCCGCCGAACCTATCGTATGACGAGGCGGCAATGATCGACATGGCGGGAGTGGCCCTTCACGCCGTCCGTCGGGGCGGAGTCTGCCCCGGCGATACCTGCTGCGTCGTCGGAGAAGGGCCAGTCGGGATAATGACACTGCAGATGTGCCAAGCTGCTGGAGCCGCTTCGGTAATCGTCGTCGGCTTCGGTCCTCGACTGCAGATGGCGGTTCGGCTGGGGGCAGTCCCAGTGGACCTCGAGAAGACCGACGAGGTGCTGGCTGAGGTATTGAAGCTGACGGGGAATCGAGGAGCAGATGTTGTCTTCGAGTGTGCAGGGGTGAAGCACTCGTGCGCGAAATCGCCGCTGATGGCGCGCAAGGGGGGCAAGGTCGTGCTGGTCGCGCTGGCGAAAGAACCCGTCCCTATCGAATGGACTCGGCTCACGTTGAGCCAGGTGGACCTGATAGGGGTGAGGGCAAACCCCAACACTACTGAGGCAGCGCTCGCGCTACTGGCGGCGGGTAAGGTAGACGCGAAGCTGCTTCACACCCATTCATTCCCGCTTGAACGGTTCGGCGACGCTCTAGCCGCCTTTAGGGACAAGAAGGGCGGCGCCATGAAGGTCGTCGTCCATCCGTGATCGCCTATTGTGCGCAGGACCGAGTCCGTGGGGCGCAGCGCTGAGCGCTGCGCCCCCGGACCCCTCGCAGCCTATCTCGTGGCGGTCAGCCCTCCGTCGACAAACAGTATCTGGCCAGTGACGAATTTCGACGCAGGGGAGGCGAAGAAGAGGACGGGCCCCACCAGGTCAGAAGCCTCCCCCCAACGCCCCATGGGGATGCTCTCGCGGAGGGCTGAGGCAAACTTCTCGTCGGCAAACACCGACCGAGTGAGTTCCGTCTCCACGAAGGTAGGCGCGATCGCGTTGACGCGGATGCCGAACTCCGCCCACTGGACTGCGAGCGAGCGCGTCATCGAGTCGACACCGCCCTTACTCGCGGAATACTCGGTCTGACCCAGCTTCGAGCCATAGCGGCCGCGAACCGACGAGGTGTTGATGATCGAGCCGCCCCCACTGCGAGCCATCTCGGCGCCGAACACCTGACATGCAATGAAGCTCCCCGTGAGGTTGACGTCGATCACTCGGCGCCACTCCTCTATGGTCATGACCTCGGCTCGTTTGCGTACGGTGGTGCCGGTCAGGTTGACGAGCGTGTCGATATGAGCAAAGGCGCCAACTACGCCTGCCGCCAGACGTCTCAATGAATCCTCGCTCGTCACGTCGACCTGCGAGAAGTACGTGGCCACGCCGACCTCGCGTATCTCGGCCGCGGTCGACTCAGCCCGTTCGAGGTCGAAGTCGGCGACCGCCACGTTAGCTCCGCGCTGGGCAAGTGCGACAGCGATGGGCCGGCCGAGGCCCCCGACGCCGATGACTACTGCGTTCTGGCCTCTGATGTCGAATACGTCCATGTCTCACCTCATAGTCTTGTCGAGAGGTTCGTCCCGGCGGTGCCTCGTTCGAGCTTACCACCCGTGACTGGGCCCGCAAGTAACAAATGTCGCGTCTTCAAATGCCACTTCAGAGAGCCCTACAGGTTCCGGCCTCGGGGTTCGGGGGTTTCCCGCACAGTGATCTGCGGGCGGTCTACGAATGCGGTTCGAGTGACAGGAGAACGCAGCTCGCAGAAGAGGCGCGATGTTTCCCTCCGGCTTCGACGACGAGTAAGTCACCTTGCTTCAGGTCATAGGTCGTATCCTCGACGTCGAAAGAGACCTCGCCACTCAAAACGACAAAGAACTCGTCTCGGTCTTCGGGGTGCCAAGCGGCCTCGCGAGAAGAATACGGAAGCCTCAGATAGTCCTCATTTGCGGTCTGCAACAGAACATCTTCCCTTGCTGCTCATCACCTGCGTCACCCGGTGGTCGAGTCTGCGGTACATGAACCGCTCCTTCTGATAGGGAAACCTCCGCGGCGCAATTGCATCACGTTCAAGGCAGCTCGGCAATCGGGGCGGCTCTTCGCACGCTCCGCGTGACTGGGCCCTGGTCGGTGAGTGTGTTGACAGGCGTGCTGGGATATAGCAGTCTGGCTACGGTTTCTTCAACAGAAAGGGGCGTCGCCATGGAAGGCCTTGTCCTGATCGACTTGAGCCAGGAGATTTTTGGGGGGGCCCCCGTCTTTCCTGGTCACCCTGACACCGCAATAACGGTTGTCGACACCTTTGAATCGACGCGCCCTCGGTTCACTGAAGACTATGGGTATACCACCGAGATACTCAGCATGAGCACACACGGAACGACGCATGTCGATTCGATCAGTCATATCGACCCCAGCCCAGGGGCGCCGACGATCGATCGGATTCCCCTGGACTGGTTCTATACAAGCGCGATATGCCTTGATCTCAGGGACGTCTCGCCTCGGACGTACTACACCGTCGAGATGATCAAGGGCGCAATGCAGAAAGATGACCTGGACATCAGGGATGGGGATACTGTCCTTCTTAACTCAGGTCACTACACCCGTAATTGGGGCGGACCAGGCTGGCTGAGCGACTATCCCGGATTGAGTCGCGAAGCTGCCATCTTCATCTATACCGCTGGGGCGGTCAATATCGGACAGGACGCTCCAAGTATCGATTGCGCGGCCACAACGAGCTTTCCCGCACATCAAGTCTGTCGGGAGATGCAGCGGTTGAACACGGAGAACTTGGCAGATCTTTCCGCGGTCACTGGTATGCGGTTCACATTCATCGCCCTTCCTCTCAAGATCCGCGGGGGAAGCGGATCGCCGGTACGGGCGGTCGCAGCGATCGAGTGAAGTCAGCGCCACGGAGCGCTGGCCCCAAGACCCTGCGCAGGAGACGGGTAGGTGCCAGGTGACGGTACTCTGTGTGCCCGCCACACGTGGGAATCCTTTCCCGCTGTTCATTGAACAATCGGCTCCATGTGGTCACTCGACCGCGAAGGCTAGTCAACACGGCGGGCGTGCAGCCGACACGAAAGAGCCCATGATCCACGCGATCCGCGCGAAGGCCAGCCTACCGGGCGCCTGTGGCAGCCGTGACTTCGTGCCCACTAGCGACTACCACTTTGAGGTCCGCCCTGGTCTTCTTGAGCCATGCGGCCCACACCCGATCCTGCTCCTGGGCAGCAGGGTGGCTTGAATAGTCGACCGGACCGCTGCCAGTCCAGCCTGTTGACTGGGGGTTATTTGGGTCACTTGGGTGATGTGATAACCGCGGTCCGTCCCTATAGGTTGCGAGATCTCGCCCTGGGCCAAGGTCGCCACCGCTCGGTAGAGGTCGGCTTCCAAGGGTCCCTCTAGGACGATTCCCAAGTCGCCCCCTACGTGCTTAGTGTCAGGATCATCTGAGTATGCTGCCGCTTCGGCGGTCCAGTCCGCACCCGCCTCGAGATCACCTCTGACCTTCTCGGCCCGCGCGTATGCATCGGCCCGTAGTGTGGTATTCAGTTCGCCGCTGCTCCCGGAGGCCGCCGGCCCCACGGTCGATACAGTCGGCTTCTCCGCCGAGATGAAGATATCCGTTGCCCTACGAAGCTCGGGCTGAGAGTACGCCGCCGCCTTTGTGAGCCTCGCAAAAGGACACAATCTCTGCCTCCGATGGGCCCGCGGCCGCGATGGTCACTTGACTGTGGACCTTCTGGATGAGCAGCAGCTCCTCGTAGAACCGCTCGAGCTGTTCGAGTGACGGGCCGGCGGCCTGCAATGCGGCGCCGAGGTCCGTCGGGCCGGGGACCATCGATTGTCTCTGCATGAGGTCGATCTGCAGCCTGATCTCTCCGTCGGTGACGTTGAACCCGGATTCGTCGGCTGCCGATCTCGCGACCTCGTATACGACCGTGTGTTCTAGGACCGCGTTCTCAAGTCTTCGATAGCCGCAGGGATCTGCCTTCTTGTCCGGAGTCCGCCCACGGTACATGCCCTCGAAGAGGCCACCTCTGAATCTAGCCGGTCCTGCGTGATCTGCGTCTTTCCGACCTTCGCCAAAGCACCGTTCGGGAGACTTCCGGAAGGCGCGCAGGCGGTGGTGATGGACAGAGCTGCTACCAGGAAACAGGCCAGTGATCAATGCAATCAAGCTGCACTTCACTAGCGCGAGACCTCCGATCCGATAGGAGACGAGGCACACAGGAATACTGCGGTTTGCGGGGTGGTTTTCAACCGGCTCGGTCATGCAGGCTGACGGACTCGAAACACCACCGAGTGGCATCAGAATGGCTACCAAGCGTGGCGCGGCCGCTTGTCTAGTCCGATGGTCCTGCACGAGGACAGATAGGAGGCCATTCTCACAGAGCGGGCCGGCGTAGCCGTACGCCCTTCGACGCGGCCCGAACGCGGACTTTCGCCTATCATTGAGAACCGCCTCATGAATGTGGTCGGGCCAGTAAGGAGGAGAGTCGATGGCAGTTGTAACGGTGTTCAGAAAGGCTGGATGCGAGGGACGCTATCTCTCCGAAAACGTGGCTAGAGCCCTCGGCTACCACCTCTCAGACTACAAGACGGTCGAGAACATCCTGGTTGGGTATGGCGTCGTGGAGTTCAAGCAGGTCTATGGTTCCGTACCGGACTTCTGGGACCGCTTCACCGGGCGAGGAGCCGAACGGGATTCTCTAGGTCGGATGCTGAGGGCAGTGACTCTTGCGGAGGCTAAACACGGTGATGTGGTGATGCTGGGACGGGCGTGTTTCGATCCTCTACAGGGGCTCGGCGATGTCATCAACGTTCGCGTGCAGGCCGCCCTCTCGGTACGTATCAGCCGCATCATGAAGAGGCATCGGCTGTCATATGAAGAGGCCGCGGAGTTCGTAAGTGAGAAGGACAGACTCGTCGATGGCTTCGTGAACTTCTACGGCGTGTCCGCTGACGACGCGAACGAGTTTGATCTGGTCATAGACACTGGGAAGGTCTCTCCGGATCGAGCGGTACAGTTCCTGGTCGAGACGGTCCGTCGCCTACAGGCGACTGACGCTGAGCGGACTACGGCAGGCATCGCAGTTGATCGGGTATTGGCAGAAGCGGTTGCCACGGAACTGCAACGAAGCACCCCTCGCTAGCTTCCTGCACTCGCTTGGCAAAGCCCTCGGATTGTGGCGGCTCACGAGGTAGCCACCCGCGGTATGGCCATCGAACTGGGCAAACGAACATTTGCCAACGAGCCCGCTGAGGATGGGCATCCACGCCTCGGGCGTATCACAGTCGAGTATGCGTCGGAGCCACACACGATGCACGGTCGGGATTCCGCCAACATTCTTCCAGCGAACCATCCGAAACCAGCCGTCACAGGGCACTAGGCCGCTCTCGGCAGGCCCCCCATATGCGCCGGAATGACATCAGCTAGCACGTTTCATAAGGCCCGCTGGAACGCGCTTTTCCCACTCATAACCCGAAGGCGGCCTCTGGCGAAACTCTTCAATCCGAGGGTCGATGGTTCGAGTCCATCACGGCTCATTGAAGCCCCGTTGCGGGCTCTCCCGTCTGATCGCTGCCCTCGTCAACGTTCTCGGCGGCCTCGCCGCTGGTCTCGGCCAGGGGACTCCAATCCTTGATTCGGAATACGTCGGGCTCGTAGGGGAGTGGATGGCCGGGTGAGACCCATTGGAGGCTCCAGCCTGCGGCGGACCTCTTAGCAGGTCCAACCGCCGCGAAGCATTGGCTCCAGGCCTGGTGGCCCGGCAGATAGCAAAAGGGCCGCCCCGAAGGGCGGCCCTTTTGCGACACGATCTGCTGAGGCGCCTACCTGCGGCCATGCTCCTCGGAATAGCCTTGGGATCAACAGCGGCCGGCTATCCCAGCTTCGGCGATATATCCGCGGCCGCTGCCTTCAGCAATCGGGCATGACTCTGCATGGCCTCCTCGGAAGCCCGCTCGATGGGGACGACGATGCTGAGCGCCCCCAGCAGGTGCCCGTCCCGGGCGTGGAGCGGCACGGCCACCGCCGGCGCGTCGACGTTCCACTCCAGCCAGTCGAACGCAACCCCTTCACGCCTGATGGCGCTCCATTTCTCTCGAAGCGCCCGAGGCTGGGTGACCGTGTGGGCGGTCCGGGCCGGGATGGGCTTTGCCAGGATGCGCTGCCAGTTCTCCTCGGGGCCGAAGGCGATGAGCACCATGGCGTCGGCGCTGGCCACTCCCTCGAGCAGCATGCCCTTGAAGGTGAGCGACTTGAACGAGCGCATGGTCGGCACCGTGTCGAGGATCAGCGGGCCCTGGTCGGTCCAGACCGAGAGGATGGAAGTCTCGGTGGTCTCTTCCATGAGGCTGACGAGATATGGATGGATCATTCGGACGAGCTCGCTGTGAGACGTCGCCAGGTAGAGGGCCCTGAGCATAGCCGATCCGAGGTGATAGCTCCCGGCCTCGGCGTCGTAGGCCACCCAGTTGGAAGCTTCGAGCGTCTTCATGAGGCGGCGCGTGGTGGCCTTGGTCAGCCCGGCCCGCTCCCGGAGTTCGCGCAGAGTCCACTCCGGGTGGTCGTGATCGAAGAGACCGAGCAGGAAGAGGCCCTTCTCGAGCGTCTTGGTGGGCGCTCCCGGGGTGGGGTCCACGGAGGTCTCGGTCTCGTTCTCCGGCATCTCGCTCATCGCGGCGATACTAGCATTTTGGTGGGCATCCGGTTCATATATTGAACCCCCCGTTTCGGTTGTTATTCCCACCCGTTGACAGACAATCGACGCCGTGCTAGCGTGTGGATGAGGTTCAAATAGTAACATAACTGAGTCAAAAAATGAACCATCTGTAGAGCGGGGCAAGGGCAGCAATCTGTTTCTCGAGGAGGAGGGGGTTCTGATGTTCGAAGAGAGCAAGAGTGTCAGCCGGCGTGAATTCCTGAAGGTCGCGGGCATCGCGGGAGCGACCATAGGGGCCGGCGCCGGCCTTGGCGCGCTCGTGGCGGCCTGCGGCGGCGAAGAGACCACCACGACCACAGCGGCACCGGCAACCACCACCAGTGCAGCGGCGGCTACGACCACCACCGCGGCGGCCGAGACCACTACCACGAGCGCCGGGGTGGAGACGGGCCGCCCGATCAAGGTGGGCTTCGTCGATCCCATCACCGGGCCGTTGGCGGCCTTCGGTGTTGCCGGCAGCTACTGCGTCGACAAGTGGAAGGCCGACACCGCCGACGGGGTCGTGCTCGGCGACGGCAAGAACCACATGTTCGAAATCCAGGTGGTCGACAGCCAGTCCGACACCAACCGTGCTTCGCAAGTCACGGCCGACCTGATCAACAACGCTAAGGTCGACCTGGTCATGGCCGCGGCGACCGGCGACACGGTGGCGCCGGTCGCGGATATGTGCGAAGGCAGCGACATGCCCTGCCTCTCCATCGACGTTCCGATGGAGGTGTTCGTGTTCCAGCGCGGGGGCGCCCCGGACAAGCCGTTCAAATGGACCTACAACCTCTTCTGGGGCCTGACCGAGCAGCAGCAGGTCGAGTGGGACATGTTCAGCCAGGTTGAGACCAACAAGAAGATCGCCGCGATATGGCCCAACAGTGGGCCGGGCAACGCCTACCGACAGGCCTATGGACAGAGCACGGAGTGGCCGGCCAAGGGCTACACCTTCGTGGACGGCGGCGCCTATGTGCAGCCGAGCGAGGACTTCACCGCGCAGATCAGCGAGTTCAAGAAGCAGGGCTGCGAGATAGCCCAGGGAGTCATGATCGATCCCGACTGGAACACCTTCACCAACCAGGCGGCGCAGCAGGGCTTCAAGCCCAAGATCATGGAGGGGATCATCCCCACGCTGTTCCCGACCAGCATGGAATCGTACGGCAAACTGGCCGACGGGCACTGCGGCGTGCAGTGGTTCCATCCCACCTTCCCGTTCAAGTCGTCGCTGACCGGCGCGACCTGCCAGGAGATGTGCGACGACTTCGAGAAGGTCAAGGGCATGCAGTGGCAGCAGTGCATCATGCACTACGCGGTCTTTGAGTGGGCGGTCGACGTCTTCAAACGGACCACCAACATCGAAGACAAAGAGGAATTCATCAAGCGGGTGCAGGAGACCAAGATGGCCGACTCGCTGGCCGGCCCCATCGACTACACCGTGCCCGTGCAGTGGGGGACCTCGCATCCCACGCTGAACTGCGTGACCACACCCACCTACGGGGGCCAGTGGCGGCTCACGAACGGTGGCAAGTACATGTTCGATCTGGTGGTCGTGAGCAATGTCACCAGCCCGGTCGTCAAAGTGCAGGACAAACTGCAGCCGGTGCCCTGGGTCGGATAGCGCGCAAACCCTTGCGGCCGCGGCGCGCTTTGCGCCGCGGCCGCCTCTGCATCGTCTGGTGTACCCCTCGCGGATAAGAGAGAATGCGGCGGCATACCGTACGGACGTCACAGCTGACCGCCGGTACCGATAGAAGGGACATGTTGATGGGAAACGCTTTCCCCCGCTTGTTCGAGCCCGGACGGATCGGGAACATCGAACTCAAGAACCGGGTGGTCAAGGCCCCCCAGCACACGGGTCTTGCCAATCCCGACGGGTCGATCACCGACCGGATGCTCCGCTACTACAAGGATGTCGCCCAGGGCGGAGCCGCGATGGTCATCGTCGAGTATGCCTGGGTAGACAACGATGCCAGCCAGGCGTCGCCCTGCCAGCTCGGCATCGCCCGCATGGAGCACATCCCCGGTCTGTCGCTGCTCGCCGACACCATCAAGGCCAACGGGGCCAAGGTCGGCATTCAGATCTCGCATGCCGGGCGTCAGCGTTTCATCCTCGAGCAGCCCAAGGCAGCGTCTGACGTGCCGTGGCCGGAGATCACCGCGGCCGGATGTCCCATCCCCATCCCCATGACCATCGATGAGATCAAAGAGGTCGTGAAGGCCTTCGGCCAGGCGGCCAAGCGGGCTCAGACGGCTGGTTTCGACATGGTCGAGATCCATGCCTGCCACGGCTACCTCATCTCCAACTTCTTCTCTCCCTACAGCAACAAGCGCACCGACTGGTACGGGGGCCCGCTGGAGAACCGGATGAGGCTCCTGCTGGAGATCGTGAAAGAGATCAAGACCCAGGTGGGTCCCGACTATCCCATCTGTGTTCGCCTGAGCGGCACCGACTACGAGCCTGGAGGCCACACCATCGAGGACACGATCGAGCTGTCCAAGCGACTGGAGACTCGGGGGGTGGCGGCGATCCACATGTCGGGGGGTAACCATCACACCACCATCCACGAGGTCAGCCCCATGGGGATGTCGCTCGCCCACAACGTGTGGGCGGCGGAGGCGGTCAAGAAGGTCACTACCATCCCCATGATCGCGTCGGGTTCCATCAACCTGCCGGACTTGGCAGAGAGCATCCTGGTGGAGGGCAAAGGCGACTTCATCGGCCTCGGGCGCCCGCTTTGGGCCGACCCACAGTGGCCGCTCAAGGCCAAGGAGGGCCGCCCCGAGGACATCCGGCCCTGCATCCGCTGCAACGACGGCTGCCTGGCCCGCGGGGACCATATCGCCAACACGGTCCGGTGCACCGTCAACGTGGCCCTGTGCCGGGAGGCCGAGTTCGAGATCACGCCCGCCAAGCATCCCATGAAGGTGGCTGTGGTCGGCGGCGGGCCCGCCGGCATGGAAGCGGCCCGGGTGGCGGCCCTCAAGGGCCACAACGTCACCCTCTACGAGAAGCGCGAACTGGGCGGCGCCCTCGTCGAGGCCGCGCTTCCCGAGTTCAAGGCCCCGGACCTCGGGCCTCTGAAGGAATACCTCGAGACCCAGGTGCACAAGGCCGGGGTCAGAGTGATCGCGAAAGAAGCCACACTCGACGACCTCACCGGCGGCGGCTACGGGGCCGTGATCGTGGCGACCGGTGCGACGGCACTCGGCTTGGAGGACATCCCGGGCATCGACGACCCCAAAGTGGTCACGGCTGCCGACGTCCTGCACGGCCGGGCACTCCTCGGCGGCCGGGTGGCGGTCATCGGAGGCGGCATCGTCGGCACCGAGGTCGGCTTGGTGGTGGCGGAGGGCGGCAGGCAGGTGATCTTCGTGGAGATGCTCGACGAGTTCATGTGCAACATCACCTTCGACGAGCGCCAGGTCTACGAACTGCGCTTCGGCGACCTGGACGTGAGCATCAACACCGGCCAGCGGCTGGTGGAAGTCACCAGCACGGGCATCAAGACGGTGGATAAGCTGGGCGCGGTCACCGAGTTCCCCGTCGACTCCGTGGTGCTGGCCGCCGGCTTCCGGCCCAACCGGGAACTGATCGCGGGTCTCAAGGCCCATCCCGGGATCCGGGTTGCCGAAGCAGGCGACTGCGTGCGGCCACGGAAGATATACGACGCCATCCACGACGGCCATCTGGCAGCCAAGTTGCTGGACGCGGACATCTGAGGAACGGGCACACGACATGGAGGATGTGAGATCGTGAGCGACTGGACTATGGCTGGCAAGCCGGCGCTGCTCGTCGTACACATGCAGAACGCGGTCATCAAGACGCCGAGTCCGCTTGAAGCGATGGGCCACGGCAAGGCCGCCCATGAAGAGGGGGTCATCGGTAACATCGAGCGTCTGGCGGCGGCCTTCCGCGCCAAGGGCCTTCCGGTGGCCTACTGTGTCGCCTACACGCCGGAGGACAGCAAGTGGCCGGCCTACGGCGGGTTCTGGCAGGGTTGCCGGCAGATCGAGGTCAACCGCATGGGTACCTGGGACGTCGAGATCATCGACGAGCTCAAGCCGGCCTCCGGCGAGCCTATCTTCTACAACTGGCCTTTCAACGTGTTTGAGGGGACAGGCCTGGACGAATACCTGAAGGGTCAGGGAGTCGAGACCGTGATACTCACCGGGGTCGCAACGGGCATGTCGGTGGGGACGGCCGCGTGGGCGCTGGCGGAGCGCTTCTACAGCCTGGTCATCCCGGTCGACGCCACGACCGACGGCAACAGCGAAGTCCACAAGGTGGTCTGCGGGTCCATCCTTCCCGCTATCGGGCTGGTCACCACGACGGAAGACGTTGTGGCCCATCTCTGAGGCATGGCTGGGCGGTCGCCTGGAATCGACAGGAGTGGAGGAGATGATAGAGCTCAAGCATATGTTCGAGCCACTGGCGATAGGCACAGTGACGATCAAGAACAGGTTCATAGTCTCGCCGATGGTCATGAACTACTGCACAGCCGACGGCCGGGCGACCGAAACGTACATCGCCTATCACGAGGCCCGGGCGAAGGGCGGATGGGGCCTCATTATCACCGAAGACTATGCCGTCAACCCTGGTGGGAAGGCTTTTGTCGGTATCGGCGGCCTCTGGGAGGATGCCCAGGTACCGGGGCACGCAGAACTCACGAAGCGAGTGCATGATCACGGAGCGACCATCTTCGCTCAGATCTATCACGCCGGGCGACAGGCCACGCGAGGCATCACCGGCACCGACTCTGTCGCCCCCACCGCGATCTGCTGCCCCTTCACCGGCCAGATGCCGCACGCGCTGTCCATCGAGGAGATCGAACAGATCGTCGACGAGTTCGGCGACTGCGCCGCGCGGGCAAAAGCAGCCGGCTTCGACGGAGTGGAGATACACGGCGGGCACGGATACCTGATCGCGCAGTTCATGTCCTCGTACTCGAACAAACGGTTCGACAAGTATGGCGGCAACCTGCACAACCGCATGCGCCTGCCTCTGGCGATCGTCGCAACCATCCGTGAGAAATGCGGGCAGGACTTTCCGATCCAGTTCCGCATCTCCGCGGACGAATATGTGCCCGGCGGCCGAACGATCGAGGACACCAAGGCTCAGTTGTGGATGCTGGAGCAAGCAGGAGTAGACAGTTTCGACGTGTCCATTGGTACCGATGGTAGTCACCATGTCATGGTCGCCGCTCCGGCGGCCGGCCACGGCTGGATGACCGACCACGCGGCGGCCGTCAAGAAGGTCGTCGACAAACCGGTGTTCACCGTGGGGCGGATAAACGACCCCCTTATCGCCGAATCAGTGGTCGCCAGCGGTAAGGCCGACGGGGTCGCCATGGGACGAGGCTCGCTTGCCGATCCGGAGATGCCTAACAAGGCGCGAGAAGGCCGCTTCGAGGACATCATCCTGTGCACGGGCTGCATGCAGGGGTGCGAGAGCCGGGTGATCGCCCAGCTACCGGTGCGCTGCACCGTGAACCCCCGCACGGGTCGAGAGAACGAGTTCGCCGTCACGCCGGCGGCCGAGAAAAAGAAGGTGTTTGTCGCCGGCGGCGGCCCAGCCGGGATGGAAGCAGCCATCATCGCGGCGGAGCGCGGCCATGACGTGACCTTGTTCGAGAGAGCCGATCGGCTCGGAGGCCAGTTCTACCTCGCGTCCGTTCCGCCCTTCAAAGGCGAGATCTCGTCCTTCCTCGCCTGGCAACGCCACACGATGGAGAAGCTTGGCGTGAAGGTCATCATGAAGACGGCCCTGACTGCCGAGGCGGTCAAAGCGGAGGAGCCCGATGCCGTGATCGTGGCCACGGGCAGCATACCGGCGGATATGCCGATCTCTGGGCTTGATCGTCCCTTCGTGGTCACCGCCCAGGATGTTCTCGAAGGCCAGGTCTCGGTAGGCGGGAAAGTGGCGGTCATCGGTGGCGGCATGATCGGCTGCGAGACCGCGAACCACCTGGCTCACCACGGTGCGCAGCCGACCATCCTCGAGATGCTGTGCGAGTTGGCCCGCGAAGAACCCCTGGCCATCAAGCGCATCCTCTTCGAATCGCTTGAAGCAAGGAAAGTGGACATCTACTGCGACACCACGGTTACCGCCGTCCGGGAAGACGGCTCGATCGAGGTTGTCCAGGGTGGCGCGCAGAAGATCTTGGGGCCCTTTGACAACGTTGTCCTGGCCGGCGGCATGCGGCCGGTGAACGGCCTAGTGACCGAACTGCAAGGCCTTGTCGCCAACCTGCAGTCCGTCGGCGATGCCACCGGCGTGAGGACGGTCCTCGAAGCTCTGGAAGAAGGGTACGAAGCGGGTCTCAGAGTCTAGGAAGAGACGTCTGCAGCCCGGATTGGGCACGGACGAGATCCCGGTTCTGGCCGGAAGGATCGCCGGTGATGAGGAGCTTCCCGTACTGACCCTGCCAGGGCGAAATGACCCGGGCATAGGTCTGGGCGGTGGCATCGCGTCCTTTCCAGGACTCCATCACCCGGCATTCCCGCACCCCTGGTAGGTCTACGAACTGAAGAAGAACGACGGCGGCTGTGGTCACTCCCGGGTCGATGCTGACCACGAACACCCCGCCCGGCAATCGACCGCTCGTAGCTGATGTCGAGCTCCCGGGCCACCTGCTCGGGCGCAAGGAGCCGGCACTGCTCGTCATACCAGGGGCTCCGCGGCTCCCTACCCGCGAGGCTCCATCGCTATCTCCCTGAGGATCGAGTCGAGGTTCTGCGCGGAAATGCCTGACGCCAGTACCGCATCCTCAAAGTGGAACACGCGCGCGGTCGATTCGGACCAGAAGGCGGCCATCAGGCGCCATGCGGTCTCCTGAGAATCGACCTCTGGGCGAATGGTCCCTTGGGCCTTGCCCTCCTCGACTATTTCTGCCATGCGCTGCACGTCCGAGACGATCTGTTCTCGTATGCGTTCGAGTAGTCCAAACTTGGGCGGAGCGACGGCAAAGTGATAGACGACCTCAACGGTTCGTGCTGTCTGAACGCCCCTAGTATGGTGCTTGCCCCGCTTCCTCAGATGTTCGAGCGCGTCCAGGTCTTCAGCGCCTTCGAGGTCAGCTTGCCTCATTTGCCACGCCGCGTCGGCAGTGGCAAGAAGAATCTCCTTCTTGTTCCGATAGGTACGGTAAAGGGTTGGCTCAGACATCCCGGCCGCCGCCGCAATCCGCGCAGTCGTGGTTCCGTAGACCCCATACTTGACAACGAGGCGGAGAACAGCACTGATGATCCTGCTCTTCTTGTCCGCCTCAGTCGTGCGTCTCCAGTGAACGAGAGACAACTCAGGGGAACTCCTCGTGACCGCACTGGTCTTCATGGTCATATCCTCCGACCGTCAGGTGATATTCGACAAGCCGTAGCCGGACAGGAGTTGGGCCGGATGTCCACGGAACACGACCATGTTCTCATGATACGTGCAGCCGGAAGCACCGGGCAATCTCCGTCGACGCGGAGGGAAACCCAAACCGCCGCGAAGGGTCGGTATTCCTGTTGACTTCCAACGTCCATCATGACAATAACACATTAGTGTTTACTACTAGTAGTAACCGACTTCAAGCCCTATTCGACAAGGCCGTAGCCGGACAGGAGTTGGGCCGGATATGTCTACGGAACACGACTATGTTCTCATGATACGTGCAGCCGGGAGACCGGGCAATCTCCGTCGACGCAGGGGGAAGCCCAAACCGCCGCGAAGGATCGGTATTCCTGTTGACTTCCGACGTCCATCATGATAATAAGGTGTTAGTGGTCACTACTGGTAGCGGCTACTATCATAAGGGTAAAGCAGTAGACCAATGACCTCGATGAAATCTGCAGTTTGGCCGCGGCTCCCGATGTCCCGGTTGGAGGCAAGGTCCAGCCGATGGTCTATTCGTCGTAGGAGGTGGCCGTGACTTCTCTCGAACAGGAAACACCGGAGATCTTCAAGCCGACGTGGTCATCATCGGCGCGGGCGGCGCGGGCATGGCTGCGGCGATCACTGCCATGGAAAAGGGCTGCAAAGATGTGATCCTTCTGGAAAAGGCCGGCTCGCCCGGCGGAGCACGGCGATGGCCCACGACATCTTCGGCATCGAGAGCCCGCTCAGAAACGAGCCTGGTTCGATACCTCCAAGGACGACATCTTCAACGTGCACATGGACTGGACGCACTGGACCGTCGATCCCAAGATCGTGCGCGCCTTCATCGACAAGTCTGGAGACACCATTCGCTGGCTGGAAGAGATGGGGCAAGGCTTCGAGCTCATGCCGATGTATCCGAACCAGTCGCCTCTCATCCGGCATGCCCTCAAGGGGCGCGGCGTGGAGCTGTGCAGAATCCTGCGCAAGAACGCCGAGGACCGAGGGGCAAGACTGCTCACTCGTACTCGCGCCACGAAGATACTGCGTGCCGAGAGCGGCCAGGTCACCGGCGTCGTCGCCGAAACCAAGGACGGGGAGATCGTGATCGCGGCCAAGACCGTCATCATCACCACCGGCGGCTATGGCAACAACCGGGAGATGCTCCAGAAGTACTACCCCTATTACAAAGAGACGATGACCTACGATGGACCCCGCTCCAACACCGGAGACGGCATACCCCTGGCTACTGAAGTGGGAGCGGCCACCGCCGGGCTCGGCTCCATGAACCTACACGGCCCCAGCGCCATGCCTCGCTCGGGGGCCGATCTACTGGCGATCGACGACGCCGTCGATGCCCGCGGCAATCCTCTGAAGGTCCGATCATGCCCATGTGCCTGGAGCCCGACACCATCTGGGTGAACAAGAGGGGCAAGCGCTACGTGAACGAATGCTACATCCTCCAGTTCTTCGCCTACGGACACATCGTGGCCCGTCAACCGGAGGGGCATCTCCTACACCATCTATGACAGCGCGCTCGTACGGCATAAGGAGAGAAGAGGGCATCTACGACCAGATGGCTCCTGGCTGGTTCCCGCCGAGACCTACATCTGTCACATCCCGCTCCCTGGGCTGGAACGTGAGCTGAAGCAAACCCCACGACATAATCAAGATCGCGGACACCTGGGATGAGCTGGCCGACTGGATGGAGGTCGATCGCGCTGCGCTCAGGGCCACCATCGACGAGTACAACGCCGCCTGCGATCAGGCCCACGACCCGGTCTTCGGCAAAGACCGCAAGTATCTGAGGCCTCTGCGCACACCTCCCTACTACGCCATCCTCGGCCATGCGCATATCTGCGACACCATCGGCGGCATCAAGATCGACGAGAAGATGCAGGTCATCGACACAGAGGACAAGCCCATTCCGGGGCTGTACGCCGCCGGGGTGACGACAGGCGGCTGGGAAGGGGAGACCTACGACTACAACCTGACCGGGCACCTGGTCGGCTTCGCCATCAACTCGGGGCGCATCGCAGGAGAGAGTGTCGTCGAGTACTTGGCGAAGTGACGCTGCGGATCGGCCTTCGCGCTTGATCCCCGACGCACCCGCTGTCGGACGCTCGCGATCGGCAGCGGGGCGTGACTCACCGAAAGGCTCAGCTATGGAAATGACCTACGACAGCATCCTCGAGTTCATGCAGGAATACTTCCCGGTCTACAGCGAATCTGGCCAGGACCGTGCACGGCCCATCGAATGACGGACTACTACACGCCCGGATTTCGTGTTCACCGGCTACCTGGGGCTTCCCGAGCCGGTCGTCTATCCGAGGCCGAGACACCTTCTTGGCCAGGATGCCCGCATCCCTCCAGCTACGAGAGACTGACCCCGGAGGAGCATGACGATCGACGAGAGGCGAAAGACCGTCTTCGCCATCATCAAGTTCGAGTTCATCGATCGAAAGACGGGCGAAGTCCTCGTGGTGGAGCGGGGCGCTACCCAATATCAGCTGGTCCTGGATGAGAACGGCAGCATCAAGATCAAGAGCTTCGTCTTCTTCCCCCAGCGAGTGGCGCCCGGGACCCTCACCGGTGCTGACGTTTTCAGAGGGATCGCCGCTAAGCTCCTCGGGCAGGTGATCAGTATCGAAGACCGACGCGGACATCTGGCCGACCAAGGAGGGTCAGACAGTTGCCAGACATGGAAGCAGACCGGGCTACTCCACCCACGGAGAAGACCGTGATGAAGTCCCTGGCTCAGTGTTCCTTTGGGCAGCACTCGGAGATGGCTGCGGTCGATGTGAAGAACGGCAAGATTCTTCGCATCAGGCCGCAGCACTACGAGGAGCGATACAGCAGAGAAGAGATCCGACCGTGGAGCGTGAGTAAGGACGGCAAGGTCTACGAACCACCGCTCAAAGGCCTGATAGCCCCGTACCAGCTCGCCTACAAGAAGCGGGTCTACTCTCCGAACCGCATCAAGTACCCCCTGAAGAGAGTGGACTGGGATCCCAAAGGGGGATCGGAATCCGCAGAATAGGGGCAAGAGCAAGTACGTGCGCATCAGCTGGGACGAGGCTACCGACATCATCGCCGAAGAGATCCGGCGGATCCACGAGGAGTACGGGCCTTGCGGAATCCTGGCTCACGGCGACGGCCACGGGGAGACCAAGATCGTGCACGGTCCCCACGCCGTGCAGATGCGTCTCCTCGGCATTCTGGGCGGCTACACGCAGGCGGTCCGCAACGCCGACAGCTGGGAGGGGTGGTACTGGGGAGCCAAGCATGTGTGGGGGCAGGGTGAGAACGGCCTCATGCTCCCGGCCGACAACATCCTGAACGACGTGACTCAGAACACCGACCTGCTCGTCCATATCGGTGCCGACCTCGAAACCACGCCCTGGGGTTTCGCAGGCCAGTTTCCCAGCGGCGTACTGTTCTATTGGTCACAGTTGGGCAAGAAGCAGGTCTTCGTCTCGCCCGACCTCAACTACTCTGGGGCCGTGCACGCCGACAAGTGGATACCGATCCTCCCCAACACCGACGCGGCTCTTGCTCCTCGCCATCGCCTACACGTGGATGGATGAGGGCACGTACGACAAAGAGTACGTGTCGACCCACGTGGTGGGCTTCGACAAGTTCGAGAACTACGTCCTGGGCGGCGAAGATGGAATGCCCAAGACTCCCGAGTGGGCGGCCGGGAAGTGCGGCGTGCCCGAATGGACGATAAAGGCGCTCGCCCGGGAGTGGGCTCGCATGACCACATCGACCATGCACTACTACGGTGGCAGCTACGTCCGGGGACCATACTCACACGAGCCGGCTCGGCTCGAGTGCTGCCTCCTGGGCATGCAGGGCCTGGGCAAGCCCGGCGTGCACCAGTACTACAAGATGGGCGGCGACACGCGGTGGATGATCGACACGCCCGCGCCGATACGCAGGCAGGACAACACGGCAATCATGAAGGCGGCCTCGCCCAGTGGGGGGCAGTTGTACGTCTCCGGGAAGCAGGCCATCCCCAAGACCCTCGTTCACCAGGCCATCCTGAACCCCCCGGTGAGCTCGTGGGGAAGCACGGTCTTCTTCGGGGCGCTCGAGGACCAGTTCAAGAAGTACACCTATCCGCTTCCCAAGGAGGAGGGGGGTTCCGAGGTCCACATGATCTGGATGGACAACCCCTGCCGGAGCACGTGCTGGAACAACGCCTTCAGCACGCACGACGCCTTCAGAAGCCCCAAGATCGAGACCATCGTCGTCCAGCATCCTTGGCTGGAGAACGACACGACGCTCGCCGACATCATCCTTCCCGTCAACACCAAGTTGGAGGAAGAGGATTTCGGGCAACTGGCTATCGGCTGCCCGATGAGGGGTCTGATCATCGAAGACCAGGCGATAGCACCTATCGGGGAGTCGCTGAGCGACTACGAAGTCGTCGGTGAGGTAGCCAAGAAGATGGGGGTGTACGAGCAGTACACCGAAGGGATGTCGATCCAGGACAGGATGAAGGCCGGCTACGAAGCCACCGGGTTGAGCGACCTCGTCAGCTGGGAGCAGCTCAAGGAGAAGAAGTACTACCTCACACCGACCGATCCGGACTGGGAAAAGATTCCGGCCGGCTTGCGCCTGTTCCACGACGACCCTGAGAAGAATCCGCTGGGCACACCGACCGGAAAGCTGGAGTTTTACTCGCAGCGTCTGGCCGACCACTTCCCGGACGACTTGGAACGGCCCCCACTACCCAAGTGGATAGAGCGCGGTCCCAGCCACGACGAGCGTCTCTCGAGCGAGAGAGCCAAGAAGTACCCCCTGCTCATGGTGAGCAACCACCCGAAATGGCGGACGCACGCCCAGAACGACGACATCAGCTGGCAGCGGGAGATCAGGACCTGCAAAGTCAAGGGATGGGACGGTTACATGTACGAGCCCATCTGGATCAACCCGGAGGACGCCGAGGCTCGAGGCATCAAAGAGGGTGACATCGTCAGGCTCTTCAACGAACGAGGGAGCGTTCTTGGAGGCGCCATGGTGTGGGAGAGGATCATGCCGGGCGTGGTTTCCCAGGATCACGGAGCGAGGCTCGACATGATCGTGGCCGGCCCCGACGAGTACATCGACCGAGGCGGCGCCAACA
>CAWGGI010000011.1:0-190000 GCA_963822135.1 uncultured Actinomycetota bacterium
AGCTTGGCGGGCACCTGGGCAGGGATCAGCTCAGCCCAGGTGTTTGTGGCCGGGTCGTAGGCCCAGGTGTCGTTGACGAAGTGACTGGGGGAGCCGTTCCACTGATAGCCCTGCCAGTCGGTGCAGCCTCCAAAGAGGAGCATTCTGCGGCTCCCAGGGTCATAAACCACCGCGGGAGCCGCGCCAGTTCCGGACGGCGCACCTGCATCGGGACTGAGTTCCTTCCAGGTATTCGCGGCCGGGTCGTAGGCCCAGACGTCGTTGAACAGCCCGTTCTGGACGGTCCGTCCTCCAAAGAGAAGCATCCTGGCCCCGGCGGGGTCGTAGACCATTCCGGCGCTGCCCCGCCCGGACGGCAGGCTCCCCTCGGGCTTGAGCTCGGTCCAGGTGTTAGCTTCGGGGTCATAGGCCCACGTGTCGTTGAGCTTCGTGGTCATTTCCAGATCGCAGAACTCAGAGAGGTCTGCGGGGGGGCCGGCCACTCCGCCAAACAGAATGACCTTGCCACCTACCGGGTCGTACGCACCCGCAGAGCCCGCCGCCCGATGGTACACTCCCTCGGGCTTGAGCTCGGTCCAGGTGTGGGCCGCAGGGCGTATGCCACGTGTCGTTGAAGAACAGACCGCGGGCAACGCCCTGGTCGTCTATGGTGCCGATAGCCCGGTCTGCACCGCCGAACATGATGATCTTGTCGCGGGTGGGGATGTAGACCTTGGAATCCAGCCAGCGCTCGGCGGGGCGCCACCGGCAGTGTCGGCTTTGGTCCAGACGTTGGGCGACGGGATCGTAACCGACGCGTAGCTGCTGAGGGAATCGCTACCAATACCCCTTCCGAAGAGTATGGTCTTCGCCCTGGCCGGGTCATACACCAGCGCGTCGGCGGTCAAGGCCGGCAGGCTGCCGCCGGGCTGCAGTTCGGTCCATGAGTTCGCCTTGGGATCGTAGGCCCAGGTGTCCACAAAGGCTCGGCCGCTTGATTCTCCGCCGTAGAGGATCGCCCGCTGGCCTGCTGGCTCCCACACCATAGCGCCCATCCGTGCGTACGGCGCCTTGGCGCCGGTGGTAGCAACGGCAGCTTCGGTCGTCGGTGTCGTCGTGGCTGGAACCTGGTAAGTAGCGGGCGTCGCCGCCGTCGTGGTCACGCCACGGGTACTGGTGGTTCCCTCCTCGCTCGCGCATCCGGATGCGGTACCAAAGCCACGAGAAACAGGGAAAGAATCAGCGGATGCAACAGGCCTTCTCTGACTCTCGCACCCGGACACCCCCATTCGTCGCGCGGGAGGGACAAGGAGCGGTCTTCTGACCCGCGCCCTGGTGTGTTCCTCGGCCAGGGAACCGCGTGAAGAGAGCCACCTCCGACTGATGGTATAGGTCGATTTATGTTTGCGTCAACTCGCCCAGAAGCGCCCAACCGCCCTACCGCTGAACCTGCCGACCTCGCGAACGGTCAGGGGAGAACGATGAAGCAGACCCAGCCGAGATATGGACTGGGCGGGGAGCTATTTCGAACCAGCGATCCGCCGCTCAGCCGACAGCCACAAGACTCCGGTGGAGCGTTTGATTTCCTTCGGCGGCTCACGATTCTGCTTACTTCCGTCCTGCTGAGCGATTGCCCTTCAGCTAGCCAAAGTTGGCATTCTGTCCAAGCCCATTCGCCGGCTCCTCAGCCTTCACGCGGGTCTGGTTTGCGGCCTACACGGGTGCCTCCTCGGCCGTGGCGAATCGCTATGAGGTGCTCCTCGTCCTCCACGAGGGGTTTCGGGCGGTTCTGGGGCCAGTTCTGCTCTTGGTCTTGATCGCAGCTTACGGCGTCCTTATCCGCGCCGAGCTATCTTTTGTCCGACACGCGAGGTCTCGGCGCGAGGCATTCGCATCGGTAGCAGGAATCGGGCAAGAGTAGGAGATTCGGTTGAGCGATACGGATGACACAAGCACAGTTGCCGGGGCGGAGCCTCCCGAGCAGGCACCTCCAGTGCCCGAGCAGGCACCCCAAGCACCCGAGCAAGCGCCTCAGGTAATTGACGCGCCCCAAAGCGAACGCAGTCGGCGCGGCGCCGGCTGGTTCAGCGGGGGTGTGCGCGCCGCCATAGTGGCAGGCGTCGTGGTCCTGGTGGCCGGCGCGTTCTTCACGATCGGGTGGTTCACGTCCACCGGCGGAGACGATGACCGCCCCAGGCTGATGGACCGCATCGATCAGAGGATGGACATGCGCGAGCGGGGCGACCTCCGGGGCGGAACCGATGAGCGGGGTTTGGGCGAGTGCCCGGGCTGTCCCAGCGACGGTCGGGGGATGATGGTCCCGCAGCAGGGACAGGGGTGGGGTCAGGTCGTTCCCGGCCCGCAACCTCAACCCGAGGGCCAGTTTAGCCCGCAGAGCTACCTCGGGGTGGGAGTGGAGACGGTCACTCCGTCGCTGCAGCAACAATACGGTCTCTCACAATCGAGCGGCGTCGTGGTGACTTCCCTGGACAGAAGCGGACCGGCGTTTGCAGCCGGCATCCGCCAGGGCGACGTCATCACGAGCATCGACGGGGCGCCTGTGACCCAGCGAGAAGACGTCGTCGCTGCCGTCGCGAACAGCTCTCCGTGGGACTCCGTCTCGGTCACCGTCGATCGCAACGGCCGGAGCCTGATTTTTCAAGTGACGCTCCTCCCGAGGCCGGCCTCGGCCTCCTGATAGCGCCCGGGGCCCGACAGGCCTGAGGGGGCTCCTGCGCTGACCCGCGGGCGCGAGGAGAGCGCGCTGGACGCGCATCGGGAGCTTCGCTCCGCTTGTGCGGTTCTCCGGGCACGCCTTGGACGCGGTAGAGGTCTACGCCAGGTTCGGGATCGACTGAGGGTTCACCGCGGAAGCGGTCGCCAGTACAGGCCGCGATCGCCCGGCCGACGGGGCCCGCTATCCGTTGTGCTCGTCGAGCAGTGCCGTCAGCGCGGACTCGTAGGCGAGTAGGGCGCGCTGCCCCCACAGGACGAAACGGACCTCGTCGAAACTTCCCGGATGCGTCACCAGTTCCGCCCGCACGGTCCTCAGCGCCACCGCGGCGGCCCGGTCGATCGGATACCCGTAGGCGCCTGTGGAGATAGAGGGGAAGGCCACCGTCCGTGCGTCCTCTTCGCGGGCGACCGCGAGGCTGGATCTGTAGGCGTCCGCCAGCGTCTGGTCCTCGCCGGATGTGCCCCCCTCCCACACAGGGCCGACCGTATGGATCACCAGGCGGGCGGGCAGTCGGCCTGCGGTGGTGGCTACTGCCCGGCCCGGGGGGAGCGGCCCGCGGGCTCGTATGATCTCTCGGCACGCCGCTTTGATCTCGGGGCCGCCGGCATTATGGATAGCCCCGTCCACGCCGCCGCCGCCCATGAGGCTGGAGTTGGCCGCGTTGACCACAGCGTCCACCTTCTGGGTGATGATGTTGCCCGGGACGAGGGTGACACGCGTATTTCCGAACATCGCGTTCATCGAGCCGCAGGTCCTTCGTAAGGCAGTGGTTCTCCTCGCTGTCGTCGACGAGTACGCAGCAGTCGCCACGCAATTCGCCCGTGAGCGGGTATCTCCTGATGTGCATTGTAGTCGGCGTGGAGGCCGTGGGGCGAGTCCCGCGGAAGGCACGTCGCCGGACACGAGCCTCTGGTCAGCGGCCTAGCCGCAGTGCCAGCCCTCAGGCCGACTCCCGCATGGCCTGGATCTCCAGCTCGGCCTTGATCTTCTCGAGGGCCGTGGCTTCGATCTGGCGGATGCGCTCGCGGCTCACGTTGAAGCGGGAGCTGACCTCCGCCAGTGTCCGCGGATGTTCGCCCTTGAAGCCAAAGCGGAGTTCCACCACCTTGCGCTCCCGCTCGTCCATGCCCTGGAGGATCCTGGCTATGCTCTCCCTGGCGATGATGCCGGAGACCACATCGGCCGGATCGGGCGTGTTCTGGTTCTGGATGAAGTCGCCCAGTTCGGCGTCCCCCTCCTCACCGACGGGAGTCTCAAGCGAGGTGGTGCGCCGGGCGATCTTTCGTAGCTGCTGCACTTCGTGAGGCTCGATGCCGAGCTCGGCGGCCAGATCGTCGTCGTTGGGCTCTTTGCCCGTCTCCTGGAGCAGCTTCCGCTCGGTGCGGACCATCTTGTTGATCTTCTCGATCATGTGGACGGGGATGCGGATGTTGCGGTCCTGGTTGGCGATGGCGCGGGTGATGGCCTGCCGGATCCACCAGGTGGCGTACGTGGAGAACTTGAAGCCCTTGTGGTAGTCGAACTTCTCCACGGCGCGAATGAGGCCGGTGTTGCCCTCCTGGATGAGGTCGAGAAAGTCCATCTCCTGGGTGTAGTAGTTCTTGGCGATGGAGATGACCAGTCGCAAGTTGGACCGGATCAAGCGATCCTTGGCCCGCTTGTCACCCATCTCGATGCGTTTGGCGAGTTGGATCTCTTCGTTCCTGGTAAGCAGAGGGATGGTCCCGGCTTCGTGCAGGTACAGCCGCAGAGGGTCCTGAGTGACCGTCTGTA
The DNA here is from genome assembly GCA_963822135.1 of uncultured Actinomycetota bacterium. Lineage (GTDB taxonomy): Bacteria > Actinomycetota > Thermoleophilia > RBG-16-64-13 > RBG-16-64-13 > CAIQPS01. The sequence continues at coordinate 4,490 of CAWGGI010000011.1, forward strand.
TCGACAGATCGAGGGTGGGCTCGATGTCGTCGAAGTCACTCTGGCTGACCGGGCTCTGCTCGTAGATCTCGATCGACTGGTCGAAGAGCTGCGAGTAGAGGTCTTCGATCTCTCCCACGACCATGTCGTGCTCCTCCACCAGCGCCATGATCTCCTCACTGGTGACGTAGCCCCGCTCCTGGCCGAGTTGCAGAAGCTCTTGGACGTCCACAGCGGAGCGAACGTCCTGTTGGAGATCGACTATGCTCATCTCGCCTTTCCTTTGTTGCTGCCACACACCGTGGCCACCTGCCGCGCGTAGGCGCGGGGACACAGAAACGCCGGCCGAGTGGCCGGCGTTTCCGAAGTGTCAGTTGTGGACGACTCTTACCAGTGGTTCCCGCCGTTGCCACCGCCGCTGTAGCCGCCTGAGCGAGGCGCACGGGGCGCCTGTTCTTTGGCCACGTCTACCTTGAGGGCACGGCCGTCCATCTGAGTGCCGTCGAGGGCGCCTTTGGCCTTCTGAGCTTCGTCGGCCGATCCCATCTCCACGAAACCGAAGCCTTTGGGGCGTCCGGAATCACGGTCGGTGATGAGGTTGACCGAGGCTACCTCGCCGTGAGCTTCGAAGGCAGTTCTGATACTCGCCTCGGACGTCTCATAGCTCAGGTTGCCCACGTACAGTTTTGCTGAATTCACTAGATCCTCCATGAACGGAGTTATATTGCGACACGCGAGAGGGCAAAACTGGAGACAGGGCGGGGAGGTTGCGAGGCTCGGCGCAGCGCCTAAAGAAGATTCCTAACGAATGCTTGTCGGTAGTATAGCACAGCGCGGCATCACGGACTCCTAGTGTCCGTACCCGACTCAGCCTGTGACGCCTGGCGTCTCCATCTCCAGTGGAAAATCACATGTACTCGGAATGTAGTCGCACAGAGCGATCGCAATTTCTTTCCATAGATCAGGCGCCTTGTCGAGCAGACCCTCGAAATACTGCGGCCCTACCACCAGGAGCTTCACGGCAGTCTCGGCCGTGACGGTTGCCGGGCCTGGCCTGTGTGCGATGAGACTTATTTCTCCAAAGAAATCGTTCTGGGAGAGTCGGCCGAGGAGTTTCCCGCATTGCTCAGCCTTCGCCTCACCCTCCAGGATCATCAGGAATTCGAAGCTCAGCGCATCTTCTTTGACCAAGATCTCGCCCGCGGGCCGGTCAACCACGTCCGCTATTCGGGCGATCTCTGCCAGGTTCTTCTTACTCAACTTGCTGAATAGGGGCACCTTCTTCAGTTCATCTTCCTTGGTTGTCCTCTTATCTGCCACTCTTCTCCCTCCCTAGCGGTCGTGTTCATTCCGAGCGCACCAGTGTGAAGTCGCATCCTTCCCAACGGTCGTCCCCCGGTCTGAAGAACGTGAAACGCGCACCCTGACAGAAAGCATGTACCGATAGCCGCCCACGGTCAGATCCGGTCGGCTGTGCGCCGCATCGCCTGCACGACCATGGCGGCCGAGCCTTCCCAGGTGAAGTCCCGGGCGCGGATCAGGCCGCGGGCGACAAGACGATCGCGCAACTCTCGGTCGTCCAGCAGGCGGAGCATCGTCGCCGCCATGTCTTCGGTATCCAGGGGATCGAAGAGCAGCCCGGCGTCGCCGACCACCTCAGGCATGCTGGAGACGTTCGAGGTACACACCGGCGTCCCCGAGGCCATGGCTTCCAGGAGGGGGATTCCGAAGCCCTCGAAGAGGGAGGGAAAGACCAAAAGGTCCGCCGCTGCGTATAGAAGCGGCAGGGTCTCGTCGGGGACGAAGCCGAGGAAGACCACCTGTTTCTCCAGGCCCAACTGGTGCACCTTGGCCTCGATAACTTCGGCCCCGTTCCAGCGGCCGCCCGCCAGAGCCAGCGTAAGGGGGCGGTCGGTCCGGTTCGTCAGTCGCTCGAAGGCCTCGAGAAGCCGGATGTGGTTCTTGCCGGGATGTTCGAGGCGGGCGACATAGAGCAGAAGGTCCCCGGGCACGGCGAGGCTGGCACCAAGTTCGGCCCTCGCCGCCTGCCGATCACGAGGAAAGAAGCGGCTCAGGTCGGCGCCGTTGGGGATGACCGCGATTCTTGCCGTCGGCACGCGGGCATGAGCCTCGAGATCGCGCCGCGTGGAGTCGCTCACGGCAATCACCCGGGAGAGACGGCGCATCAATCGGGGCAGCACCCTCATGACATAGAGCATGCGCAAGGGATCGTACTTCTGGGGAACATGGAACTGGGAGAGATCGTGCACGGTGGCCAGGCTGGGGACCCCGTACCACCAAGCGAGCCGTCGGTTGCCGGCGGGCAGGAAGACCAGATCGCAGTTGTGGCTTCTCAGCAAGAGCGGCAGCCGAAGCAAATGCCAGAAGATGTTCACCAGAGGGTGGGCCGTCCAGTCCGGGCTGGTGCGGATCTCCACCCTGGGTTGGCCGAAGTCGAACAGACTCCGATCCGCACGGTTGACGAAGATCACGAAGCGGTCGTCCGGGGCCAGGTCTGGGAGCCGGCGCAGGATGTTGATCATGTATTGGCCAATTCCGGACTTGCCGCCATCGGCGGCGAAGGCCGAGATCCCGACTCTCAACCCAGGTCCTCCACTATGAGCACGGGTCGCTCGATGCGGACCGCATGGCAGCGCCTCTTTGATGCCGTTCTTGGGATCCAGTGAGACCCCGTGCCATGCCGACGCCGTCGAGTATCGCAGAATGAGGCAGTAGAGTGCGGGTGGCGGCCGAGAGTTCCTAACACACGACTTATGCTCCATGGGCTAAACTCTCCCCTCGGTCCACCTCATGAGGCTGGATTGGGAAGCGCAAGTCAGATTAGTGAATGAGCGGGTGTCCTTTCTTATGCCGGCCGATGTTTGAGCCCAGATCCTCACCCCAGTGGTGCACGCTCGAGTTCTCCGCACCCCTGGCATTCGAGTCCTCCCATCGTTGATATTTGACCAGATGCTGCCGCGCTGGCGGCGCGAGGGGGGAGACGACCCCATGATCCTCGCTCCGCTTTGACGTCGGCCGGGAGAAATCCATGAAGTTGACCCTTGGTACCGGCAGGCTTGCCGACTTCAGCGCGCGTCATCCCTGGTGGGTGATCGGGTTGTGGCTGGTCCTGCTCGCCGTCGCGATCGCCGGCTTCCCCGGTTTGAGCCGTGCTCTGACCGCCAGCGAGATGCAGTTTCTCAACTCCCCGGAATCGGCGAAGGGACAGGAACTGCTCGAGCAGAAGGTCTCGGGGGACTCAGCCGACGTTGAGACGCTCTTGATCCACTCCGACACGTACACGGTGGACGATAGTGCCTTCCGCCAGGTGGTCCAGCAATCGAGTGCGGCAGTCGCAGCGAACACCGGGGCCGTGCAGAGCGCTTTCGACTACTACCAGGTCGCCGGGCTCGATCCGTCCTCGGCCGAGGCCATGGTCTCGGCCGACAGGCACACCACCTTTATCTACGTCACTCTGGTCCAAGGAGAGAGGGACCTCGACACCTACTTGAGCACTGTGGACGGCCTCGGTTCAGATGGCTTCACCGTGGCCACCGTAGGCGAGGCGAGCATCGGGGATGAACTCTCGTCTGCAGCCACGCGTGATCTACGAAGCGCGGAGACGGTGGGTCTCCCGATCACGCTGGGTGTCTTGGTGCTGGTGTTCGGCGCGTTCGTGGCGGCCGGAGTCTCTCTTGTACTTGCCCTCGCTACTATCGGTGTGACCATCGGTGCGGTCATCGGGATCGGGACCCTCGTTCCGCAGTCGTTCTTCATTGTGAACATCGTGATGATGATCGGCCTTGCGGTGGGGATCGACTACGCCCTTCTCATCATCCAACGGTATCGCGAAGAGCGGCGCCAGGGTCTCGAGAAGCACGACGCCATCGTGATGACCGGCCGCACCGCCAGCCGGGCGGTGTTGTTCTCGGGTGGCACGGTGATGCTTGCCTTGCTGGGACTGTTCATCGTTCCCATCACCACGTTCCGCAGCTTGGGGCTGGGAGCGGTCCTCGTGGTCGGGATCGCTGTCCTGGCGATGCTGACGCTGGTCCCGGCTCTCATCAGCCTGCTTGGCGATCGGCTGGATTGGCCCGTGCTGCGTCGGCCGCGAAAGATGAAGGCCGGCGAGCGGGTCCATAGCGGCGTCACCATGTACAGAGGGTTCTGGGGCGGTCTGACCAGGCAGGTCATGAAGCGCCCCCTCGTGGCGGTGATCGTCACCGTGATCATTCTCTTGGCGGCTACGGTTCCCGCCTTCTCCCTCAAGACCGGGGCCGCAGGAGGCGCGGATTCGCTGCCAGAGGGGGAGCGTCGGGCGGCGTACGAGCTCCTGGTCAACAACTTCCCGGCCGGGATGCTGGCACCGGTCCAGATCGTGGTGGACGGCAAGGAGACCGCTGCGCTCGAGGCAGACATCGCGGCGATGGTCGCGAAGATGGACGCCTCCGGTGACTTCGCGTCCGGGGCTACGGTGGCATGGAATCAGACCAAGGATGTGGCGGTGGTCACGGCCCCGCTGACGGTTGACCCGAATTCGCAAGAGGCATACGAGGTGATCTCGACTCTCCGGGCCACCGTGGTTCCCGATTCGTTCGCCGACTCTGACGCTCTGGTCTACGTGACCGGCCAGACCGCCTCGGATGCTGACTCGACACAGTTGGTGGGTCGGATGACCCCCTTCGTGCTGGCGTTCGTGCTCGGGCTGACGTTCATACTGCTGATGGTGGTGTTTCGCTCACTCATAGTCCCGCTCAAGGCCATCATCATGAATCTGCTCTCCGTCGGTGCCGCGTATGGTCTGCTGGTCATCGTCTTCCAGAAGGGCGTCGGGCACGAGCTGTTCGGATTCCAGCAGACGACGACCATCCAATCCTGGGTGCCCATCTTCCTCTTCTGCATCCTTTTCGGTCTGAGCATGGACTATCACGTGTTCCTGCTCAGCCGCATACGCGAGCATTACGAGGAGACAGGCAAGAACAAGGAAGCGGTAGCGGTGGGCCTCAGGGCAACGAGTCGGGTCATCACGGGTGCCGCCGCCATCATGGTGGTCGTGTTCGCCACCTTCGCCGCCGGCAATCTCGTGATGCTACAGCAGCTGGGTTTCGGACTAGCGGTGGCGGTCCTGCTGGATGCGACCCTCATCCGTTCGATCCTCGTTCCCGCGAGCATGGCCTTGCTCGGCAGGGTGAACTGGTATCTGCCGGTGGCTCTGCACCGGATCCTGCCGCGGCTGCATGTGGAAGGCCCCCGTACGAAGCCGGCTCTCCCTCCCGCCTGATCCAAGCACGGGGGAGGCCTTCGCCTGGCGTGGCCACCCCGGAATAAAGGCGGGGCGACATGGGAAGGTAGTCGTACAGAGCGCGTCCAACCACCAACAGCGGACGTGTTGGTCAACGGCGGTTCTCCTTGCCAGCCGTACCCGAACCATAGTATTTTTACGTTTCACGCGAGAGGGGGAACTCGCGTCATCCGGGAAGGGAGGCCTATAGCAGAGGATCCAAGCAGTCCAGGACCAACTACCGGAACTACACCTTCGAGATCTCAGCCTCATCGGCCATAAGGGGGGACCATGCCGGTCTCGGACGAGACTACTCCCGGGGGGACGGGAGTGCCAGCCGTTCCGGATGCGAAGGCGTTCAGCCGTCGCGAGTTTCTTAGGATCGCGGGATTATCAGGGGCCGCGATCGGAATAACCGGCGGCCTCGGCGGGATTTTCGCAGCTTGCGGTGAGGAAGAAGACAACCACGACCACCGGGCCGCGACACAGCAGGACCGACGCCCAGTCACGAGCTCCACCGCCGCACTCCCACCACCACCCCGTTCTGCGGGCGCCGAAGCGGGCCGCGAGATCAAAGTGGGGTTCGTGACGCCGATCACCGGGCCGATCGCCCTGTTCGGAGTGCCCGACCAGTACTGCGTCTCGCGCTGGACCGAAGGCGGTCTGCGACGGCTTGGTATGCGGAGACGGCAAGAACCACCCGTCAAGATCATCGTCAGGACAGCCAGTCCGACACCAACCGGGCGGCGACGGTGGCGGGCGACCTGATCAACAACGCCAAGGTGGACGTGATCATGGCGGCCTCCACGCCGGATACCTGTAACCCGGTGGCCGACCAGGCGGAGGCCACGGGGATGCCCTATTTCCAATGATGCTCCCTGGCAGGACTACTTCTTCGGCCGCGGGGGAGACCCGGCCGTGGGCTTCAAGTGGACGTACCACTACGTTCTGGGGTCTCGAAGACATCACGGGACCTTCGTGAGCATGTGGAACGGCATGCAGACGAACAAGGCGGTCGCCGGCATGTGGCCCAACGATGCCGACGGCAACTCCTGGTCGGGACTCCGACCGATGGTTTCCCGGCAGTGCTGCCGGCCGCCGGATATGACGGTGGTCGACCCGGCGGCTACAAGAACGGCACCGAGGACTACACTTCCCATATCACCCAGTACAAGAACGGCGGCTGCGAGATCCTCACGGGAGTGCCCATACCGCCCGACTTCGCCAACATGTGGAAGCAGTGCCCCAGCAGGGCTTCAAGCCGAAGATCGCCACCGTGGGCAAGGCTCTGTTGTTCCGCAGGCGCTCTGGAAGCCATCGGGGAACTCAGGCAATCTGGTTCCACCGAGGTCTGGTGGACGCCGCAGGCACCCGTTCATATCGTCGCTCACCGGTGAGACCTGCCAGCAGATCGCGGACGACTTCGAGCAGCGCACCGGTCTGCAGTGGACGCAGCCTCTGCTGCACTACGGTGTGTTCGAGGTGGTGGCCGATGCACTCAAGCGGTGCCCGAACATGGACGACAAAGAAGCCATCGTCGACGCCATCGCGACGACCAAGATGGAGACCATCGGCCGGTCCGATCGACTTCACGGCGCCGGTCGGTCCGAAGCTCCCTGCATCCGGTCCCGAACGTGTACCGGACGCCGCTGGTCGGAGGGCAGTGGGTCACGGGGACCGGAGAGTGGGACTTCGACCTGGTCATCGTCGACAACAAGATGGGTCCGAGCCATCGCGAAGGAAGCAGGGATGGTGCCCATGAAGTACTCGTAGAGTACCCACGGGGCGCCGAGCCCTCTGGGCACGAATCGAGGCAGTCCGGGTGGCGGAGCCGGCAGCACCGGCTCCGCCCCCTCATCTCGCCCCACGCAAAGGGTTGCAGTCTGAGGCCTGTTCACTCATAGTTGGCACGTGAGGCGACAGACGCTGTCGCCCAGGGATCAAAGCGCGAGCGGAGGTCGAAGCATGGGCAAAGTGCAGAGAATGACAAACAGTACCACCGGGGGGCCGGTGTTCGTCGATGTGAAGGATGGGAAGATCCTGCGGATCACGCCCATGGACCTCGACGAGTCCGACAACCCCACCTGGTCGATCGAAGCTAGGGGCCGTACCTTTGCGCCGCCCCGGCGCACGACCGTGATGCCCTACACCGCCGGGCACAAGTCGATGATCTACTCGCCGAAGCGGGTGCTCACCCCGCTCAAGAGGGTGGATTTCGACCCCAACGGCGAGCGCAACTGCGAGAAACGCGGCGAGTCGGGATACGAGCCGATCACCTGGGACGAAGCGCTCGACATCGTCTGCAACGAGATCAATCGGACAAGCGGACCTATGGCCCAGGTGCCATCCTCACCACCTGCGGCTCCCACCACCTGTGGGGCAACGTCGGGCTACCGTCACAGCGCCTATCTGCGCTTCTCCGAACCTGGTGGGGATGGTCCAGGCCGCTCACAACCCGGATAGCTGGGAAGGGTGGCACTGGGGTGGCATGCACATGTGGGGATTCAGCCACCGCCTGGGCATCCCCGAGCAGTACGACCTGCTGGAGGACGCGCTCAAGCACACGGAGATGATCGTCTTCTGGTCGGCCGACCCCGAGAGCACGGGGGGTGGGATCTACTCCGCTTTCGAGAGCACGGTCCGCCGGTTCTGGCTCAAAGAGCTGGGCGTCAAGATGATCTTCATCGACCCGTACTACAACCACACGGCCGGCCTTATCGCCGACAAGTGGTTCTCGCCTCGGCTGGGCACCGACGTGGCTCTCGGTCTCGGCATCGCCTACACGTGGTTGACCGAGGGCACCTACGACACAGGAGTACATGGCCATCGCACTGTGGGCTTCGACGAGTGGAAGGATTACGTCCTCGGCAAGACCGACGGCGTGCCCAAAACGCCGGAGTGGGCTGAAGGGAGAGTCGAGGATCCCGGCGCGCGACATCCGAGCGCTCGCCCGGGAATGGGGCGCCAAGAAGACGATGCTGGCGGCCGGCAGCCTAGGCGGCTGGGGCGGCGCCTGCCGTTCCGCCACCGGCAACGAATGGGCCCGCACCATGATCGCCCTCGCCGCCATGCAGGGCATGGGCAAACCGGGCAGCAACATCTGGGGGACCTCGCAGGGCTGCCCGGCCGACGAGTCCTTCCTCTTTCCCGGCTACGCCGAAGGCGGCATCTCTGGCGACGTGGACAAATCGGCCGCCGGGTTCCGCTGGGCATACCATATGTTCGCGGGCAGGCAGGGAGCCACCCGACTGCACGCACGACTCCACCGAGGGCCAGATCATCTCGCGCCTGCGCATCCCGGAAGCGCTCCAGAACGAGAAGATGGAGTTCAGGGGCAAGGGGTTCTGCGGCTCCTCCATCGAGAGCCAGCTACAGAAGTACGAGTATCCGGCGCCGGGCTATCCCTATATCCATATGTACTGGCGCTACGGCGGTTCCTTCTTCGGGACCATGACTCAGACCAACCGCTACGTGAAGGCTTACCGCAACCCCAATCTGGAGTTCGCGGTGAGCCAGCCCATCTGGTGGGAAGGCGAGGCCAAGTTCGCCGATATCGTCCTGCCGGCCTGCACCAACTTCGAGCGCTGGGACATCAGCGAGTTCGCCAGTTGCTCCGGGTACATCCCCGACGTATACACGCAGACCAACAACCGGGTGATCAGCCTGCAGATGAAGTGCATCGAGCCGCTGGGCGAGTCGAAGTCGGACTACGATATCTTTGCCTCCGTCTGCGAGCGGCTGGGGGTCGGGCATCTGTTCACGATGGGCGGGAAGGACGAATACGAGTGGGTCAAGGACTACTTCCATGCCACCGATCTGCCCAAGCTCATCACCTGGAAAGACTTTGTGAAGAGGGGCTACTTCGTCGTTCCCTTCCCCAAGGACCATAAGTCCACTCCCGCCCTGCGCTGGTTCGCCGAGGACCGGGTGCGCGACACGCCGGACTGGGCTATCCCGGGCGACACTGTGGGGCTCAAGGGACTGCAGACCGCGTCGGGCAAGATCGAGTTCGTCTCCTCGAGTCTCACCCGCTTCGAAGCAGGGGGCAACATCGATCCCGAGCGGCCGGTCATGGGGCCGCAGTTCATCCCCAGCTGGGAGGGACACCACACCACCGAGCTCTACGGTAAATATCCGCTGCAGTTGGTGTCTCCGCATCCGCGCTTCAGCTTCCACACCATGGGTGATGGCAAGGACAGCTGGATGAACGAGGTCAAGGACCACCGGACGCTGCATCGACGGGTACTATTACTGGAACATGCGCATCAATACCCAGGATGCCGCTGCCCGCGGCATCAGGAGCGGTGATCTGATCCGGGCGTACAACGACCGGGGCTCGGTGGTCCTCGCGGCGCAGGTGAGCGGAGCGGGTGCCCCCGGGCACCGTGCATTCATACGAGTCGTGCGCGGAGTACGACCCGCTTGGAACGCCGGGTGAGTCGTCGGATCGCGGCGGCTGCGTCAACATCCTGACGAGCATCCGGCTGATAACCCCGTACTCCGGAGGCATGTCGAACAACTCCTGTCTTGATCCAGGTCGAGAAGTGGGAGGGCGACGAGATGAAGAAGTGGAACATGGTGATCGATGTCGCTCTCTGCCACGACTGCAACAACTGCTTTCTCGCCTGCAAAGACGAATACGTGGGCAACGACTTCAAGGGCTACTCGGTGGCCCAACCCTGGTTCGGGCAGCGCTGGATGAACATACTGCGCAAAGAGCGGGGCCAGTATCCCATGGTGCAGGTGGCGTTTCTGCCCAATCCGTGCATGCACTGTGACGACGCCCCCTGCTTGACCAAGGATGGGGCCGTGGAGAAGCGCAAGGACGGCTCGTCATCATCGATCCCAAGAAGGCCAAGGGGCAGAAGGAGATCGTAGGAAGCTGTCCCTACGGCGTCATCTACTGGAACGAGGATGACGCGTCTTCCTCAGAAATGCACAGGATGTGCCCATCTCATCGACGACGGCTGGACCGAGACCCGGTGTACCCAGGTGTGTCCCACCGGTGCGCTCAAAGCTTGTGCTTGCCGAGGACGAGGAGATGGCGGTCCGGGCGAGCGCTGAGGGTCTGGAGGCGTACCGGGCGGAGTTGGGGACGAACCCCCGGGTCTGGTACAAGAACTTCCATCGGTGGACGAATGCCTTCCTGGGGGGAACCGTTGCCTACAAAGATACCGACGAGTGCGCTGAGGCGGCCATCGTGATCCTCTGGTCCGCCGGGGTCAAGGTGGCGGAGGCCGTCACGAACAACTACGGAGATTTCATTTTCGACAATCTGGTGCCAGGGAAGTACGAGGTGAGCGTCAACGCCCCCGGCTACCTGACCGCATCTCGGGTCGTGGACGTCAAAGAGAGTGTGAATCTGGGCGTCTTGTTCCTAGAGAAGTGATTCATCAGAGGTAACCAACGGACCCTGCGGCAGGCTGGCTGTTCAGTCAGTCGGCCGCAGGGTCCCGCCCGCCGAATGGAGCCGCATGTGGAGCGGTAAACGGCGTCCATCTGCTGCCTTCGAGCGCTGCCAGCTGGGGCTCTACCTCGCGAAACAAACGCCGGTGGTCCGGCGGGTCCTGGCTCGTTGAGCCTATTGACGCGTACCGGAACCGGCCTATAGTTGAGCTGTCGGGAGAGCAAGTGACTCTCCCGGCTCATCCCGCCACCGGAGTAGGCTGGAGACCTCGGGAACGTGCCCCGGACGATGGGGGGGTGCGATGCGGATCGTAAGGATAGGGGCTGTCGTGCTGGCCATCCTTGGCGGAGTCTACGCGGTGCTGGGTTACGCGATGGTGGTCAGAGACAAGGGCGGGTCCGACGCGGCTCTCGGCTCTGTATGGCTTCTCGTCACGGGTATCCTCGCCATCGTCATCGTCGGTCTGGCTGTGCTGGCAAGCCCTCGGAATGCCCAGAACGACGAGAGGGTCTGCCCCGCCTGCGAGAGGCGGGCCGACGAGGACTGGAATCTGTGTCCTGAGTGCGGCGCCCCTCTGCCCCCGCCGATCTACGAGGTCGCGCCTCGTCCCGTCGGTGAAGAGCAGGCAGAAGGTGAATGGCCGGCTGAGGATTACGAATCGAAGGCCGGCCTGCTGGGCACCGTCCTCTTCTGGCTTGGCATGCTCGTGCTGGATGTCCTGTTCGTACTGCTTGCGCTGTGGATCTTCGTCCCAGCTCTGGCTCTCGCGCAGAGGATCTTCCTCTTCTGGAGTCTGGCCGGGATCGGCATCGGCTGTATTATCGCCGGATCCTCTCGCTCCTCGTTCGACGATCCGGCTCTGAAGCGGGCTCAGGTGGCTCAGACTATTCCGGTATGCTGTCCACCAGCGGGTATCGGCCTGTAGCCAACGTGGGAGCCGCAGAAGTGGGTTGGTCCGAACAGTACTGGGAGGATGTGAGGCTCGAGCTTGAGGAGCCGGCGGCTGCCCTGGCTCCGACCGCTGAGGAAGAGGCTCCCGACCTGCCCACGACCGGGCTGTCCGGCGACGCGATCGAGGATGATGCACCGGTCTCCCGTTCCAGCATCCCCCTAATGGCCGCCAGCTCTTCGCGGATCTCACCCTGCGACTGAAGGTGATCGCCGGTCTCCCTACGGAAGATGGCGATGACCACGGCGTTCGCGCAGCACACCACCAGCAGGACCACCAGAAGGACGAATTCAGCCTCCTCTTCGCGTCTGGCGAGGAAGTAGACCAGGATCGCCATGAGCGCGGCGAGTCCCACCAGAGCATCCACGACGATCAACGCACTCAGCCCACGTTTCACAAGTACCTCCGGGTGGCCTGCACCGCGAGTTGAACGGTGCGCTTCCGCTTTGCGCTGTGAGCACACATTGTAGCCTGTAATGCTCTCTGGGCTGCGACTGCGGCAGCCGACGGAACTTCAGCTCCTCGTGTGCAGCGAGCGCGGGACGCGCCTCAAGGGAAGGATTCGGCCGGGCTCGCATCGTACATCGTATGTATTGAGGCGGTCGGCTCTCCGCACATCGACTGCAGCTACGTCCTGGGAGGCGCTCCATGTCGTCGAGTCTCTTGAGCCCCGAAGACCTCGAGGCTCTCCGGCAGGCCAAACTGATCCTCGTTTCGCCCAACATCACCGCCCGGCTGGGCCAGCTGATAGGAAAGCCGATCGAGAGTGGACTGAGACTCCTCCCAAGGGGATGGAACGGTCGGGTCCTCCAGACCACGGAGACCGCTCTCTACCGGGCCCTCGAGGTCTCCATATCCACGTTGGGAGCAGCAGAGCCTGGGGGATCGTACCAGCGCTCGAGGGATCGCATGCATAAGGCGATCGTCATCGGGTCGGGTGCTGTGGCCGGGGCTATCGGCTTTTACTCAGTGCTGGTGGAGTTGCCGTTCGCCACGGGCGTGATGCTTCGTTCCATCGCCGAGATCGCCCGCAGCGAAGGCCACGACATCACTTCCGTCGACACCAGGCTCGCCTGCCTGGAGGTGTTCGCGCTTGGAGGCGGGGGCATAGGGGAGGAGGCGGCCGAGACCGGCTATTGGGCAGTCCGAGCGGCGCTGGCGGCCACGATCAGGGAGGCGGCTACGCACATCGCGGAGAAGGGTCTTACCCAGAAGGGAGCTCCGGTGCTCGTACGGCTCGTCGCCTCGGTGGCATCGCGCTTCGGTGTAGTGGTGACCTCCCAGGCCGCGGCCTTGGCCATCCCGGTGGTGGGAGCGGTGTCGGGCGGAGCGGTGAACTATCTCTTCATGGACCACTTTCAGGATCTGGCGCGGGCCCATTTCGTGATCAAGCGTCTGGAGAACGAGTACGGGGCACAGCCCGTCCGAGCGGCGTTCGACAGCATCGTGGTGTGATGGAGAGGACGTGAGCACCAGACTGGGCACAGCGCTGGGTGCGGGACTGGGCATGGTCTTCGCGCTCGGCGTCATCCTCGCGGCAGCTACGACGGGGTTTGAACAGCCGGAAGCCACGGCCGCCACCATAATCCTGGTAGGGGTGATCTTCCTTGGTATCGCGTTGGTTCTGGCGGTGGCGGCCTACGTGTCGCCGTTCTTCCCGAGCCTCGGCCAAGGCTTCTGCTGGGTGGCGGCGCCTGCCTCGTTCGTAGCCGCTCTCATCTGTGCCTTCACCGGCCATGGGGAGGCGGCGATAGGCCTGGTCGCGTGGGTGGTGGAACTGGCGGGCAGCTATCTGCTCATCGACTTCGTGGCGCCGAGGATGGCGCGGCCCACCGAAGACGACGTGGGAAACAAAGCCAGCGGGAGCGACGCCGGTCGGAGCCGCGAGCAGCGACGCCGCCTAGAAGGGCCAGCTCCCCCCGGGTGGAGTGAACAGTCCGACGACGGCTTGGCCCAAACCCGCGACCGCCGCGACTATCACAGCCGCGATGAACCCCGCCATGATGGCGTATTCCACCGCCGTCGCCGCTCTCTCGCTTTCGAACAGGGCACGAAGGCGCGTGCGGAACATGCCGATCATTGCTTCACCTCCTCGCGGCCGCACTGCTTGCGTCTATTGCACTTAGAGTAGAAGAAATCGGCGCGTTTGCCACGCGTCGGAGGTCGGGTCTGCGTTCGTCCGAAGTCCAGTGTGAGGTGAGCGGGTCCTGGACGAAAGTCGTGCCTTGGACGGAGCTGTCGAGGCCGCGATCGGTGCGCAGAGGGACTGCGGCTCAGCCTCGATGGAGGTTCACCGCTGGGTTGCCGACAAAGGAAGAGAGCGACGCGAGCGGAATACTGCAGACTGAAGAGTCCAAACAGGAAGTGAGGGGCGGGATGAAAGGCGTCAGGGCTTTACGAAAAGGCCGGGTCGATGTCAAGAAAGGTGGCACGCCGGTGGCGACGCCGCGGATATCCGGCGGGCCTCGCCGCGGCATGGTATTGGCATGCCTGATAGTCGCTCTGATCACCGTGGCCGTGCTGATCCCCGGGTGTTCGTTCTTCCGGGATGACGAGTCGACCACGACGTCCACCGCGGCGGTATCGACCACGACGGCGCCCCCGGCCTCGTCCACGACTGTGGGGCAGACGACCACCACGGATCGGTTCCCCGCCAAGGTGGCCGCCCAGGGGTTGGCCTACCGAACGAGCGCGAGCGGTGAGGTGAGCGGCAGCGTCACCGACTTCACAGTGGAGATCGATAGGCAACCCGAGAAGAAAGTGGCCGTCGGCGTGCGCGAAGGCGAAGTATCGGGCACCGGTGATATGTGGCGGGCCGCGGCTTGGACGGCGCCCCTGGTCGCCACCGATATCCTCAACCTCGATCTGGCCGACTACGCCATCGACTACGAGGTCAGCGGCCGCATCGACGGCCCCAGCGCCGGCGCTCTCATGACCATAGCCACCATCGCCGCCCTCATGGGGGACCAACTGAACAGCGAAGTCACCATGACCGGCACCATCAACCCCGACTACACCATCGGGCCGGTGGGCGGTATCCCGCAGAAGCTTGAGGGAGCCGCGGCGGCGGGCAAGAAGACCGTCTTGGTGCCCCTTGGCGAGCGCTACGACTACGACATCAAGAACAACGAGATGGTCGATCTGGTCGAACGCGGAGCGGAGCTAGGCCTGACGGTCAAGGAAGTGGCTGACGTTTTCGAAGCGTACCCCTACTTCACGGGCAAGGAGATCCCCAGGAGCGGTACGACCGGTACGGGGACGCCCGCGATCAGTGCCGCGGCCGAGCAGAAACTCAAGGAGTGCATCGAGAACAACGCCAGCGAGGCTCTAGGAGCCCTGGACGCTTTCGGCCAAGAATCTCAGGAAGCGCAGGATGCGAACTACGATTACGCCAGCGCCTCCCAGGACGCGCTTTCCAAGGCGGACAACTACCTTCTTCAGGGGAGCATGGGGGCGTCCTATGGTCAGTCGCAGTTGGCGATGACGTATGCCTTCCAGGCTCAGCTCCGGGCTCTGGCCTACGGCTACGAGGATTGGCAGGATCTGGCCCTCCGGCTCAAGGGGATCTCTCCAGAGACCGATATCAGCAACTTCGCCACGAAGCTGGTTGCCACATCTCCCACCACCATAGGCGAGGCCAGCTGCATCATGGACGCGTGGGCGATGCTCACCTCAGCCCGTGTGGCCGCTGAAGACGGTACCTGGGCTCTCGATCAGATCAGCAACAACTTCAGCGACCTGACCCAGGACGAATTAGGGTCGTACATGGGCGAGGCCATAAACAAGTACGTATACGCTCAGATCAGCTTGTGGGCGGCTGAGGACGATCTCAAGCTCTCTGAGGTAGCCAAGGGCCCCGCGGTCACGTCGCCCGAACGGGTCAAGCAGATGTCCGAAGCCTATCGCCGGGCGGCCGAGGCCAATCTGGCGATGCTGGACAGCACCGTCATTCCTCAGAAGGCTGAGGAATGGGGCGTGTCCGAGCAGGATGCGAAGCTCTACATGCTCATGCAGGACAGCTACTACTTCCAGGGAACGGCGGCCTCCAACCAGGTGCAGACGTTGCTGGATGAACTCCCGGAGGGAACGGCGCGCGACTACGCAGTCCTGGGAGCCTCGTTCATGGCTTTCACCAGCAGCGCCGCTTCCATGGCCACCAACTACAACTACGGTGCGCAGTACGATGCGGACGGCAACGTGACCGGCTTCGTCTACGACAAGCCCTTATCGAGAGCCCTCGACCTGGCCCGCACGAACGCGGAGGGCAGCCTGTTGCAGATAGATAGCTCCTCCGGTGCCACGGTGGTGCCCTGGGTGTGGTATGAGTTCGCGAACGTGGACCGGGAAGGTACGGCCGCGGATAAGATCAATGCGCTCTTCAACTACTGGAACGCTCACGTCCAGGCGAGAACGCTGCAGGCGATCTCCGGCGGCCTGGAACCCCTGGTCGACTAGAGCAGGCTGAATCAGCCGTGTCCTCGAGCCCCCGCCCGGTTCACCGGGCGGGGGCTTCCTCATTGCGGGGTCGCCGTACAGCCGGCGCCGCGCTTTGCGCGGCGCGGACCTGTATAATGGCGCCTCGGTCAACCGGCAGCGGGACCCAGCTTCGGCGGACGCCGAGGCGCCACGGGTCGGGAGGTAACGTGCCAGGTCACAGGGCGGCCGGATCGATATGTCTCGAGCGCGCAATAGCGCTCATCATGATTGCCTCGCTCCTTCTTCTTTCCATTTCGGGGATTGCGCGCGCCTCGACACCCGCCATCGACAAAGCCACTCGGCAGGCCGAGGCGCTTCGCGAGCTCATCGAGCAACTCGACGAAGAGCTGGGCGCTGCCGCAGAGGATTACAACTACGCCAAGCAGCAACTCGACGACACCCAGGCTGCCATCAAGAAGACGTCCAAGCAACTGGCGAAGTCCGAGGCCGACTTGGGGACCGTCCAGGCGAGGCTCAACGAGCGGGTCGTAGAGATCTATAAGACCGGGGATCTCACCCTGCTCGCGGTGGTCCTGGGCGCCAACAGCTTCTCCGAACTGATCGACCGCTTCGACCAACTCCGGCGATTGAGCCGGCAAGACGCGGAACTCCTTCAGCAGGTCCAGGACTACAAGACCGACGTCGCCGATCGAAGAGGGAGCTGGAGGCGGAACTCAAACTGGAGAAGGCCGGTCTTGCCCAGACGGAGGCGGCCAAGCAGAAGGTGCTCGCTCAGCTCGAGAAGCAGAAGAAGGCGCTCAAGGGCAAAGAGGCGCAGATCGCCCAGCTCAAGAAGGAGGAAGCGGCGAGGCAGGCCGCTCTGGCCGCTGCCGCCAAGAAGGCCGCTGAGGAGGCTGCCCGCAAGGCCGCTGCTGCGAGGGCCGCGGCCAAGGCGCGCGGCGGCCAAGGCCAAGGCCAAGACCACCGCGACCACCGAGCCCTCCAGCGGTAAGGTCACCGCCAACCCGGACGGGGTGAGCGGAGCCGAGGTCGTGGCCATCGCCATGAAATACCTGGGCGTGCCGTACGTGTGGGGCGGACAGAGTGCGAGCGGCCTGGATTGCTCAGGCCTGGTCAAGTACGTCTACGGCAAGGTGGGGATCTATCTGCCCCATTCCAGCCGCATGCAGTATGGCTACGGTGTTACGTTTCCCAGAGTGAGCTCAGGGCCGGCGATCTCGTCTTCTTCTACAACCCGATCCATCACGTGGGCATCTACATCGGCGACGGGAAGATGATCCACGCCTCCGGCGGCGGGGTGCAGATCGGGATCGCTATCAAGAAGAGCTACTACGGGGCGCGACGGATACTCAACTGAGGACGGTGTCGGGTCACGCGGCCGTAGCGGGCGCCGGTGCTAGCGAGCAGCTTTCACCCCGACGACCGGGCATTCGGCCAGCAGAAGGATCTCCATAGCGTCGCTGCCCATGAGCAGCTTGCCGGTCCGCGACCGCTGGCGCAGCCCGATGGCGATCATGTCCGCCTGTTCCTCTTTCACCACCTGGACCAGGTCCTCGGCCGGAGTCAATCCGCGTATGAGACGGCGGACGACGTGGGGGATGCCCTCTTCGGTAAGCCGCTTCTCGATGACGTTCAACTCTTCCCGGTAGGCAAGGACTTCCGCCTGCTCTGCCTCGAAGCTGCCGCCGCCGCGGATGGAGTGCACGACGATTACCTCGGTATCGCCCCGCTTAGTCTGCTCGACGGCCCAGTCGAGGGCCGCCTTGCTCTCGTCAGTCATCACGTAACCAACAACGATCTTCATGAGCGCTCCTTACCGAACGAGTGGTAGGGCAGGCCAAGTGATGAGGCGGACGCTAGCATCTTCCGCCACGAGCGGCAATAGCCGGCTCGGTGCTGCGGGGGCTATAGACCCTTCGGAGTCAGCCGGTAGTCGAAACGGTATCCGTTCTGCTCTGCTAACGCCTGCACCTGGGAGCGCAATCTGCCGTAGTCGAAGGTGAAGGAGTACTTCTTCCCGAGGAGGTTGCCCTGGGCCTCGATGGCGCCCTCTCGCCCGCCCGTGCCGGTCTTGTAGGTCTCCTTGGAGAACCCCCAGCCTCCTCCAAAGTCGCCGCTGTCGCTGCCGGACATCCCTGAGCCGGACTCCTTGAGCATCTCGAAGAAGGCTACCGTCCGCTCCTCGTCCAGCACCTTGAACCTGGCCGAGTACTCGACGCTCTTCTTCGAAAGGAAGGACTTCTGCTCCGCGATTGTGATCTTCATCTCGCCGCTCTGTCCCTTTCCGCCCATTTTTGCTCCGGGGAGACTGGCAAGATGGGATCTGATCTGCTCGGCTACGTCCACGGTCTTCTCCCTCTCTCTATGATGCGGTCACCGGATAACCTCATCGACGCATGGACCGCCGGACTGTAGCGCGGGCGCTCAGGATCGCGCAAGCGTGAGCCTGCTCGTAGTAGAGTGTCTTTGGGGCGTCGAGTGAGCAAGAGGTACTGGGAGCATGCCGTATTGGGCCGTGATCATAGTCGTGGTGGTCCTGGTCGTCGCGTATTACAGCTCCACCGCCTACGCGAGACAGAAGCGGCGGGATAGCATCGGTGGCGGCTTCGCCAAGATCCAGGGCTTCCATGCGAATCAGGTGTTCATCGACTCTGGCGGCGATGCTGCGGTCGGTATCGATGACCGCGGCCGCCGGATAGGGGTCTCTCGAAAGCGCGGGGAACCCCGGGTTCGCACCTATGCCTTCAACCAACTGGCCTCGGCCGAGATCGTCCGAGACGACCGGGTGCTGGCCCAGACATCGAGAGACAGCCTGACACAGGCCCCGATCCCTGGAGGCTCGCTGTTCGGGTCCACCAGGGCCCCCGGCGGAGCGCCGAGCATCGCGACGATGGAGGGCACCGTATCCCTGCTGGGCGTGCGTCTGGTCTTCGACCTTCCGGGGCATGACACCGTGCTCCTGCGCTTCTATCAGGGTAAGCCTGTGGATGCGCACAGTCTGGCGGCGGACAAGGCCGTCGGCCAAGCAAGGGCACTTTTCGGGGCTCTGGAGGTCGCGTTGAAGCGGGCGAGTCTTCCTCCTCGCCCAGTTCCGTCACCGCCTGCCCCGGACTTTTCCGGAGGCCCCGAGGAGCCGACCCCCGGGCGTCCTCCCGCCTGAGGGATGCGACTCTGTCCTGTCCGGACCCACTGGTAATCTGACCTCAGTGGGCCGCGCTGCAGGAAGGCGCGGCCATGTATGGCGCGACGAGGTGCGAAGTGGCGAGATGGGCTCCCAGACTCTCCAAGTCCCGATTCCAGGCGGGCCTCCAGTGTCCCAAGAATCTGTGGCTGCTGTGCAATGCGCCGGACCTTGCCGACCCGGTCGGCGAAACGCAGCAGGCAGTCTTCGACCAAGGCCACACCGTGGGAGCCCTCGCCCGTCGGCTGTTCCCGGGCGGGGTGCTCGTCGAGGAAGATCACACCCAGGCCGCGCAGGCCCTCGAGACCACGCAGCGGTGCTCACCGAAGGAGCGTCCTGCCTGTACGAGGGCGCGTTCCGCCACGACGGGGTGCTTGTGCGCAGCGATGCCCTGTTCAGGGAAGACGGCAGCAACTGGTCCCTGGTGGAGGTCAAGTCATCCACCGAGGTCAAGCCGGAGTACATCACTGATCTCGCCATACAGACGTACGTCCTGCGGGGGGCCGGTGTTCCGGTGGCGAGCAGCCGCGTGCTCCACATGGACAGCTAGCTACGTGTATCCCGGGGGCCCCTACGACCTGGGTAGGCTGTTCACCACTGGTCGATGTTACCGCCGAGGTGGAGGCTTTTCTCCCTTCCATCCCCGGGTCTGCTCAGCCAGATGAGGCAGATGATCGCCGGGCCCATGCCCGAGATCCAGATCGGCCGGCGCTGCACCAGCCTTACACGTGCCCCTTCTACGGCTACTGCCACAGCGAGCTGCCCGATTTCCCGGTGACCGAGATCCCGCGGGCACGCGACGAAATGCTGTGCTCGCTGCTCGCCGAAGGGTACCGCTCCATCCGGAGGTGCCGCTCGAGCTACGCTGGTCTGAGCGCGAACCAGCGCGCGGTGTGCCGATGTGATCCAGAGCGGGGAGCCACATTTCGATCCGGCCCGGCGAGATGCGCTCCGCGGCTTGATCCGAGCCGGTCCACTTCCTCGACTTCGAGACCTTCCGTTCGGCGCTGCCCGTCCACGCAGGCACACGGCCGTATCAGGTGCTGCCGGTCCAGTGGTCCTGCCACACTCAGCACATCCGACGGGACCCTCGAGCACACGGAGTACATCCACACAGAACCAGCGACCCCCGCCGCGGCTTCGCCAGAGTCTCCTCCGGGACCGACGACGCGCGGGGGTCGGCCGACGGTCGATCGTCGTCTACACGAGCTACGAGAACGGCATCCTCACCTCACTGGCCCATGACCTGCCCGAGTTGCGCCGGCTCCATGCGATCCAGGCGCGTCTGTTCGACCTGGAGAAGTGATCAGGAATCACGTGCAACACCCCGATTTCCACGGTCGTACGTCGCTCAAGTACGTGCTTCCGGCGCTCGTCGACGACCTGTCTTACGAGGGGCTGGCCGTGCCGAACGGCGAGGTGGCCACGCTCCGCTGGGCCGAGGCCGTGTACTGCGACGCGCCGGCGCGTCCGCGAGGCTATCTTCGACGACCTGCGCGCCTACTGCGCGACCGAACGCTGGCCATGGTCAGGTTGTACCAGGAGTTGCTGGCCGGCGACGACGGTCGACGAGGTGCCTGACGGCCAGGTAGGGATGGCGGTAGGTCATCCGGGGCCCCGAATGGCGCATGGCCGCGCGGATCGTCGCGCATGTCCGGTCCGAAGCAGTGGACCGTGCACCGCACGCAGGTGGGCTTGGCTTCGCCGAACCGGCAGGTGGAAGGTGCAGGAGAGCGTAGTCAAGGAGAATCGGCAGTCGGGGCAAGACCCGGACACAACCGCTGCCCGAGACTGAGCGGGGGAGTGATTGTCACGGCAGTTCATGCGGATCATCACCTCGACGGTGCGCGCCTCACGGCGCAGCGCCGCGAGGCCGCGCGGAGGCTCGCGCGTCACTCCCAGCGGTCCGAGACAGATGATCTCGCTCAGGGATTTGCGGTTCTTGAGCCGGCGGACTGTCGGCCGGGTAGCCCAGCGTCATGATCTCGATGACCCAGGCCGTGTCGGGTATGCCCAGGATCTCTCGGACCTCTTCTTGGGAGAAAGCCCCGATCCAACAGGTGGCCAGGCCTTCGGCGGTGGCGGCAAGGGACAGATGCTCCAGGGCGATGGCCAGGTCGACGGGGTCTCCCGGGACCCCGCAACTCATGATGCGGTCCGGCATGAGACCGACTCCCGCGACCACCACCGGCGCCGCCGCGATGAAGCGCTGATGGGCGCAGGCCAGGGCCAGACGGCGCTCCACTCGGGGTCGCGCACCACGATGAACTTCCAGGGCTGGCGATTGGAGCCTGAGGGGGCGAGCCGCACTGCCTCGAGGACGCGGAGCAGCTTCTCCTCCTCGACGGGACGGGCCAGGTATGAGCGGCAGGCGTAGCGGGACTTGCCGAGTTCCAGGAATTCCATCGATGTGCTCGCTGCTGGCGGCCGCTAGAACATGCGTGTTGCGCCGTAGTAGCTGCTGCGGAACACGTTCCTATCTGCACGTGGTTCCCGGTGGCATCGACCATCTTTCCGTTCCCGATGTAGATGCCCACGTGGTGGATGGGGTTGTAGAAGAACACCACATCCCCGGCCCTGAGCTGGCCTCGGGGGACGTAGGTGCCGTAGCTGTACTGCATCGCGGCTGGAGTGGGGCAGGTATATGCCCACCTTGCCGAAGCAGTACTGCACCAGCCCGGAGCAGTCGAAGCCGCGGGGGCTGGCGCCGCCCCATACGTACGGAACGCCCATATAGCTCATGGCCGAGGCTGATGACCCGGCCCGGCCGAGAGGCGAGGAAAGCTCTGCGCGCCCGAGCCTCGGCGGCGAGTTTGGCCTGGCGGGCGGCCTCTTCCTTCTTCAGTTGGGCGATCGACTTCTCTTGCCCGCGAGGGCCTTCTTCTGCTTCTGAAGCTGGGCGAGGACCTTCTGCTTGGCGGCCTCCGCCTGTTCGGTGTACTCCTGCTGCTCCTTGAGCTCGCGTCAACTCGGCCTTGCGCTCGGACCTTCTGCTTGTAGGCCTCCACCTGGTCGATCAGGTCGGCGTCCTGCCGGCCGAGGCGCTTGAGCTGGTCGAGGCGGGATACGAGGTCGGCGAAACTGTCGGTGCTGAGGATGACTCCCAGCATGCTCAGGTCGCCGGCCTTGTAGATGTTCACCAGCCGCTCGTTGAGCTGGTACTGGATCTCTCAGGTCCTTCTCGGCCTTCTTGATCTCGGCGTTGTCCTCTTGATGGCCGCCTGGGTGTCCTCGAGCTTCTGATTGGCGTAGTTGTATTCCTCCGTGGCCGCGCTGAGTTCGTCGTCGAGTTCCGCGATGAGGGCGAGGAGCGACTGGGCCTGGGCCTTGGCCCGGTCGATGGCCGGGGTGGCCTGGGCAACGGTAGAGCCCGAGAGAGAAGGAGAGCGGTGACAGGATGAGCGCGACGAAGCGCTTGGGAAGTCCGTGCGATGCGTCTCGTGCGAGGCACCATGTCCCTCCTGGTGCGCCTGGTCCCGCAACATGGGTCCGGCGACGCCAGCCGTGTCACATGCGGCCGGATTATACAGGCAGGCGCCGTATCTGTCATTTTCGCCGCATACGCCATACCTCCTGTACGCGTTGTGCATGCGCCGGCTGCGAAGCGATACCATGGGGGTAGCGCACCGGTTGTTCGCGCTGCGTCTCACGAGAAAGACAGAGAGGCTTCATGCGGATAGGTCTTTTCGCCCTATGCGTGGACCGTGCCGCGTGGCGTGAACAACCATGTCATGAGTCTGGTCCGCACCTGGAGCACGCGGGTCACGAAGTCTACGTGATCGCTCCGGCCGGCGACCTCGAAGCTCCCAAACCCTACTCCCGGAGCGGTTCATCTCGCGGGTCGTGCCTTCCCGGTTCGCGCAAACGGTTCGGTGGCGTACGTCAACGGGTCGTTCTTCATGCTCGGGAAGATGAGCCGCATCTTGGCTCCCCTTGATCTCGACGTGGTCCACGTTCACGAGCCCACCATCCCTTCGGTGGGCGCGGCGGCCACCATGATGTCCAAGGCTCCCGTGGTCGGCACCTTTCACGCGCGGGCGCGGCCTCGGCCTTCTACATGCGCTGGCGGCCGCTCGCAGAAGGATCCTTTCCAGCCTCACCGTGAGGATCGTCGTGTCGGAGACTGCCCGGCAGACCGTCATCGGCGAGTTCCCGACGAGTATCGGGCGATCCCGAACGGCATCGATCTGGAGCACTACACGACTGCGAGGGAAGGAAAGAAGGTCCGCGGGCGGATCTTGTTCCGCGGCCGGCCAGAGCCGCGCAAGGGGCTGCCCGCCCTCTTGGAGGCGTTTGAGGGGTTGCGGCGCCGGCTTCCGTACGCCTCGCTGGTCGTGGCGGGGCCTGCTGGAGAGGAACTGCAGGCACTCGCATGCCGGGGGCGTCGCATGCCCGACCGGAGCCTCGAAGGCGTGACGGCCCTGGGCCGGGTTTCGCACGACGTGAAACTGAGGGAGTTGGCCTCCGCCGAGGTCCTGTGCGCCCCCTCGAATGGGGGGAGAGCTTCGGTATCGTGCTGATCGAGGCTATGGCCGCGGGAGTGCCGGTGATCGCCTCCGATATCCCCGGCTATCGCGCTGTCCTCGCTGAAGGTTCGGCCGGCGTCCTGGTCCCGCCTGACGACCCTGGAGCTCTGGAGACGGCCTTAGCCAACGTGCTTACGAACACTGCCTTGCGGCAGGATCTGTCCTCGCGGGCGTCGCTCGGGCCGAGCGCTATCTGGGACCGCCTGGTGGGCCAGGTCGTCGAGGCCTACGCGGACGCGACGCCATGGGGCCGCGAGTGGTCCGCGAGCCGCGCGTGCCGGCCTTCAGCCAGATGCGCCATTTCAGGACGGCCAGGAGCCGCGTGCCGTCGACGCCGCATGAGGACACGGGGCGAAGCTCCACGTAGATCGGCGCGGTCCGAGTGCGGTCTCACGTCAGGTTTCCTCCGGCTTGTTTCCGTGTAGCATGGCAGGGCCACAAAAGCGGACCGAGATCGGGGGAACCATGGTGACGCGACCGGTGCAGAGGAGTACGGCACGTCAGTGAGCGGCGAAGAGAGACTCGAGAGGCTACGCCTGCTCAGGAAGGAAGCCCTGCTCCACGGGGGGTCCGAGGAAGCGGCGGCAGAAGCAGGAACGAAGCTCCTCAGTGCGCGAGAGCGGGTGCTGGGCTTCTGGACCCCGGCACCTTCGTGGAACTGGACGCCCTCGTTGACGGAGTAGTGACGCGGCCACGGCAAGGTGAAGCGGCAGAGACGTGTACCTGTTCTCGCAGGACGGGACGGCCGACGGGTACTCTCGCGAGCGGTTCGCGCAGAAGACGGTCAAGGTCGTCGATCTGGCCATGAAGAACGGGGCTCCTCTCATCGGGATCCACGACGCGGGCGAGCGCTTGCGCGCATGAAGGCATGGGGGCGCTGGGGGCCTATGCCGACATCTTCTTCAGGAACGTCATGGCATCGGGAGTGGTCCCGCAGATCTCCGCGATCATGGGGCAGTGCGGGGGCGCCGCCGTCGTATTCCCCGGTCCTGGCCGACTTCACGCTGATGGTGAAGGGCTCCGGCGCAGCTGTTTCTGGCCGGTCCCGACGCGGCTCGGGCGGTGCTGGGTGAGGAGACCACCATCGAGGAGCTGGGCGGAGGTCGGACCCACAGCGAGAAGAGCGGCATGGCCCATCTCGCCCTGGATGATGAAACCGGGTGCCTGGAGACGATCCGTCGCCTGCTCTCCTATCTGCCGCAGAACAACCTGGAGGACGTTCCCCGGGTGGCAGGCACCGACCCGGCAGACGGAGAGACGAGCGCTGCAGGGCCTGATGCCGGGAGGCGGCGCCGACGGGGCCTACGACATGCGCGATGTCGTCAACCGGGTCGTCGACGACGGCGTGTTCCTGGAATTGCAGCCGGCGGTGGGCGCGCAACCTGGTGGTCGGGTTTCGCCCGGCTGAACGGCAGGGCGGTCGGGGTGGTGGCGAACCAGCCCGCCCAGCTCGAAGGCAGGCTCGACATCGATGCGGCCGCCAAGGCCGCCCGGTTCGTGCGCACCTGTGACGCCTTCAACATGCCGCTGCTCACCTTCGTCGATACGCCCGGGTTCGTTCCCGGCAAGGCGCAGGCGAGGGCGGGCCTGCTGCGGCATGCGGCCAAGCTGCTGTACGCCTACTGCGAGGCCACCGTTCCCAAGCTGACGGTCGTCGACCGGAAGGGCATACGGTGAGGCCTACGAGGTGATGTGCTCCAAGCACATCCGAGCCGACTTCAACCTGGCCTGGCCGTCGGCCGAGATCGCGGCATCGGCTCCGGCGGGAGTCCCGTCAGGCGCTGGGAGGCTACATTCGCCCTTCACGGCCGCCAAGCGCGGCTACCTCGACGACGTCATCGAGCCCCGGGATACCCGGCCTCGGCTCGTCGCGGCGCTCGAAGCCTGCGCCTCCAAGCGCGAAGGCCGGCCGCCCAAGAAGCACGGCAACATCCCGCTGTGAGCAACCTGAAGGGGCCGCTGTCCGACCTCGACCCTGTACATACCTGGTCCTGCGCGACGCCCACCAGTCGCTGCTCGCGACGCGCATGCGCACCGAGGACATGCTGCCCATCGCCGCCAAGATGAACCAGGCCGGCTACTGGTCGATGGAGATGTGGGGCGGGGCGACCTTCGACTCCATGATGCGGTTCCTGAACGAGGATCCCTGGGAGAGGGTCCGGGCCCTCAAGGCCACCATGCCCGACACCAGGCTGCAGATGCTCCTTCGCGGTCAGAACGTCGTCGGGCTACCGCAACTACGCCGACGACGTGGTGCAGGAGTTCGTGCGCCTGGCTGCCGCGGCCGGCATCGACGTGTTCCGGGTCTTCGACGCGCTCAACGACCCGCGCAACCTGGAGACCGCCATCGCCGCCGTCAGGGAGAGCGGCAAGTGGGTCGAGGGGACGATCAGCTACACCAAGAGCCCGGTGCACAGCGTGGGGTCGTTCCTGGACTACGCGGCGCGCCTGGCGGAGCTGGGCGCGCAGAGCTTCTGCATCAAGGACATGGCCGGACTGCTGGACCCCCAGGATGCCTACGAACTGGTCGCCGCGCTCAAGGCGGCGCACCCCGACATCCTGGTGCACATGCACTGCCACTACACCTCGGGGATGGCTTCCATGGCCTATCTCAAAGCGGTGGAGGCGGGGGCCGACATCCTCGACTGCGCCATCTCGTCCATGTCCATGGGGACCTCGCACCCGCCGACGGAATCGATGGTGGCCGCGTTCGCCGGGCACCGATCGCGCCACGGGGATGGACATCGGCCTGCTCGAGGAGATCTCGGAGTACTTCCGGGACGTGCGCAAGAAGTATCGCAGCGTACGAGAGCGCCTTCACCGCGGTGGATCCCGCCGTGCTTCTGTGGCAGATCCCCGGAGGGATGATCTCCAACCTCTCCTCGCAACTCAAGGACCAGGGAGCCCTCGACCGCATGGCCGAGGTACTGGCCGAGGTGCCGCGGGTGCGGCAAGGAGCTGGGCTATCCGCCGCTGGTCACGCCCACCTCGCAGATCGTGGGCACCCAGGCGACGCTCAACGTGCTCATGGGGCGCTACAAGATGGTCACCAAGGAGACCAAGGCCTACGTCCAGGGCTACTACGGACGGCCTCCCGGCGTCGGTCGACCCCGAGGTGCAGAAGCTCATCATCGGGGACGAGGAGCCCATCACCGTCAGGCCTGCCGACATGCTGGAGCCGGAGCTGCCCAAACGCAGGGCCGAACTCGATGAGCTGGGCATCAAGTACAGCGATGAAGACCTGATGTCGTACGCGTTGTTCCCGCAGGTGGCGCTGGAGTTCTTCGCGCGGCGCGACCGGGCGGAGCGGCCTCACGAGGAGCTGGCGGCCCTGGTCGCGGCGGTGGCCGGCCTGCTGGGCGTGGACCGGGAAGAGGTGTGCGCTCCTTTGGCGGAAAAGGCCGCAGACGCCGCAAACGGTGACGGCGATGGACCTGGGGACCGGTGGACGGACACGGGGTCACCGCGCTGCCGGAGCCGGGTTGGCCCGCCGCAGGATCGGCCTGGGCCGCAGCCGGAAGGGCCGAACAGATCGGCGGTCGCGCCGTGGCCTGGAGGTACTGAGAGTGAGGTTCAGACTGCAGGTCGACGGAAAGGAATATCTGATATCCGCTGCGCCCGACGGCGCGGTGACGATCGACGGCGAGGCCTTCGCAAGCAAGACGGGGTCGGTCACCGCCGATCGTCGGATGATCCAGGTGGGAGACAAGAACTACGAGATCCGGATCGTGGAGAGCACGGAGGAAGTGGGCTGCTTCACGCTCGAGGTTGCTGGGGAGCGGGTGCCGCTGACCGTATCCGATCTGGTGCGGGAGATGCCGGGAGCAGCGACGGCACAGGGAGCGGGATCGGCGACGGCATCTGTCGCAGCATCCGGGACGTCGAGCGCCACAGGTTCTCAGGCCGGTGGCGAGAAGGCCGGCGAAGGGGGCGGGGAGGCCTCCGCGCAGGTGGCTCCGCAAGACGGCCTGTTCGCGCCGGTGCCCGGCAAGATAGTCCAGGTCTTCGTCAAGCCCGGGGACTCTGTCGATGAGGGCACCCCGCTGGTCGTACTCGAAGCCATGAAGATGGAGAACGAGCTGCGGGCCCCTAAGAAGGGCAAGGTGACTGCGGTCCTCGTCAAGAAAGGCGACACGGCCGAGCGCGGGCAGCTGTTGGTAGGTCTCGACTAGGCGTACCTCTCGGGCAGGTGAATCACTCCTGCGATCGTGCCCGTACCCGAGCGTTCGACAGCCGGGCCCTGCTAGCGCTTGATGGCTCTTATGGATGCAGCCCTTTTCCTGAGACGTCGAGCGTCGGCATCCCGGCCGGTATCCTCGTAGAGGGTGGCCAGACTCTCCAGAGTCAGCGCAACGTCGGGATGGTCCTTACCCAGCGCTTTCTCGCGAATGGCGAGAGCACGCGCATACTCCGGTTCGGCCACGGCAAGATCGCCGTGAGCTCGATGCAGTTCCGCCAGACCGCTCAGGACAAGGGCGACATCGGGATGGTCCGGCCCCAAGGCCGCCTCCGCGACGGCCAGCGCGCGTTCGTACAAGGGGGCGGCTTCGTCGAAGCGGCCCTGTAGTCTGTACAGTTCGGCGAGGTTGGTGAGGCTCACTCCTACCTCGGGATGCTCGGGACCCAGGGTCTTCTCGCCGATCTCCAGCGCCCGCAGGTACAGAGGTTCGGCTTCGTCGTAGCGGCCCTGCGCCCGGTAGAGCTCGGCCAAGTTCTCGAGACCGGTGGCCACGTGCGGATGCTCCGGTCCCAGGGCTTCCTCACGCAGAGCGAGCACCCTCTTGTGTAGGGGCTCGGCTTCCGCGTAGCGTCCCTGGGTGAAATAGAGCACGGCGAGGTTGCCCATGCCGGTGGTCACATCCGGATGCTGGGGCCCGAGGTTCTTTTCCCAGATATCCAGCGAGCGCTTGTACAGAGGTTCGGCCTCGGCATAGCGTCCCTGTACCGAGTAGAGCACCGCCAATCCGTTCAGACAGAGAGCCAAGCTCGAGTCGTCGGGTCCCAGTGCCCTCTCCTTGATGGCGATCGCGCGCTCGTAGAGCGGCTTCGCGTCGGCATAGCGGCCTTGGACGTAGTAGAGCTCTGCCAGATCGGCCAGGCTCTTGGCCAACTCCGGGTCGTCCGGGTCCAGGATCTTGTCGCGAATGGCCAACGCCCGCTCGAATAGAGGCTCGGCGAGGGCGTACTGTCCGCGCGCCCGGTAGAGTTCGGCCACCTGAGCCAGACTGGCCGCCACCGACGGGTGCTCATGGCCCAGAGCGTCGTCGCGGATATGCAGGGCACGCTCGCAGTTCCACAGCGCGTCGGTCGTACGTCCCAGCGAGTCGAGCAAGGGTCCCAAGGCCGCAAGGGTGCGGGCGACCTCGGGATGCACCGGACCGAATGTGTTCTCTCGTATGGCCAGGGCGCGCTCCAGGAGAGGTTGAGCCTCGGCCGGCTTGCCTTCGTCCATCAAGTAGCCCGCGAGAGCGCTGAGACTCGTGGCGATCCGCAGATCGTCGGGCCCCATGGTCTCTTCGAGCAGGCTCACAGCTCGCTGGTGTTCGGCTCGCGCCTGGTCCTCTCGGCCCAGCAGCGCATGCACATCGGCGAGATGCTGCAGACTTACAGCCACCCCGGGGTCCTTGTCGCCTGTGGTCCTGGTCCTCAGCTCGAGCGACTCCGCGTAGGCCTTCTCAGCCTCATCCAACTCCTGCCTCGTCTGATGAAGCGACCCGATGCGGTCGAGGCTGGTCGCGATGCGGACGTGGGCCTCGCCGAAGACTTCTTGGCGGATAAGCTTGGCCCGCTCGTACAATTCGAGGGCCTCCGCAGCAAGGCCCTGGGCGAGCAACACGTCAGCCAGATCGTCGAGAGTGACTGCGACCTGAGGATGGTCGCGGCCGAGAGTGTGCTCCCGGGCGGCGAGGGTGGCTTCGAGCAGGGGGACGGCTTCCTGGTCGCGTCCAAGGAGGTGATAGACACGGGCGAGATTGTCCTGCGCAAGAGCGACGGCCGGATCATTCGCGCTGAAGGCCTTCTGCCGCAGAGTCAGTACCCGCTCGTAGAAGGCGGCGGCCTGCAGGTACGCGCCGGCCGCTTCGTGAAGGACTGCGAGGTCGGCGACAAGCGCGGCCGCGCCCGCATGATCGGTTCCTAGCTCGCTCTCCGCGGCGGCAAGCGCCCGCTCACCTGCCTCGATGGCGGGTCCCAGGTTTCCGCCGGCCGCCAATGACGACGACTCGATGGCCAAGGTCTTCCACTCTGCTGCGGGGAGTCTGCCGCTCATGACAAGGGACTGTATAGGCTGTCGGATGCGGCGTCAACCTCCGACGGCGCTTCGGGGGCTCTCAGGCGGGAGAGGCGGTCTCCTTGACTTCCCATATGGTTCTATGCAAAACTGTTTCGCACCGAACTAATGTCGTGGGTTGTTTCACGCCCACGAAGAAAGCTGGAAGCCCTTGATCAGGAATTGCGCCCATCCCGGGGATCTGCCCCCCGTAGCGCCGTCAGAGAACGTCGATGAGGCGACTCTACAGGCGTTTCAGGCTTTGGGGAGGGTGTTCCATCTTCACCGCCAGGCCATGCAGCGCAGGCTCACGACCTCGGGTGCGCATCACGGGGAGCTCATCATCCTGCGTCTTCTTTCCCAGAACGATGGGATGAGTCAGCGCGAACTCGCCGAGACACTGCACCTATCCCGCCCCCGGATCACCGGCATCCTCCAGGGACTCGAGAGGGCTGGTTCCGTGACCCGCGAGTCGGATGCCGGCGACCAGCGCGTCACCCGGGTGTTCCTCACTCCGGAGGGGCGCGAACGAGAGCTCGAGAATCGCGCGGCGTTCGAAGAATACGTGGGAGAGACCATCGGTGCTTTGAGCGATGCCGACAAGCTGGAGTTGGAGCGGCTGCTCAACGAGGTCTCCGGGCGAATCGCGGCGCTGCTGTGCGTGGGTGGCCACGAGGACAAGGCGCACGGGGTCTCGTGAAGAAGCTGCTGCTGACCTACTTGAGGCCCTATCGCGGGCGGATCGTCCTGATCTTCTTCCTGGTGCTGCTGCAGTCCATCGGCAACCTCTATCTGCCCACCTTGAACGCCGACATCATCAATGAAGGCGTGGTGAAAGGGGACACCGACTACATCTTGCGCACCGGCCTGATCATGCTGGGGGTCGCGCTACTCATCACGATCTGTTCGGTCACCTCTGTCTACCACGCCTCCAAGGCGGCCATGGGCATGGGGCGGGACGTTCGCGGCGCCCTCTATCGGAAGGTGGAGAGCCTTTCGCAAAGCGAGATGGGCCGCTTCGGGACGCCGTCGCTGATCACCCGCAACACCAACGACGTGCAGCAGGTGCAGATGTTGGCCGCCATCGGCCTGACGCTCATGGTCATGGCTCCCATGATGGCTATCGGCGGGATCATCATGGCCCTCCGTCAGGACGTCTCTCTTTCGGCGGCCCTAGCGGTCATCCTGCCGCTCATGGGTGTGTTCATGTTCGTGGTACTTCGCCGGGCCATCCCGCTGTTCCGGACCATCCAGGCACGCATAGACCGGATCAATCAGATCATGCGCGAGACCCTCAGCGGGGTGCGGGTGATCAGAGCTTTCGCTCGGATGGACTATGAGGAGCGGCGTTTCGGGGAGGCCAACCAGGATCTCACCGACACCACGATCCGTGTGTTCAAGCTCTTCTCGCTCGTTTTCCCGATCTTGTTCCTCATCATGAACCTCTCTACCGTCGCCATCATGTGGTTCGGCGGCCAGCGAGTGGACAGCGGGGAAATGCCGATCGGCAACCTCTTCGCCTTCATCGCATATGTCATGCAGATCC
Source organism: uncultured Actinomycetota bacterium (assembly GCA_963822135.1). Classification (GTDB taxonomy): domain Bacteria; phylum Actinomycetota; class Thermoleophilia; order RBG-16-64-13; family RBG-16-64-13; genus CAIQPS01. The sequence goes on from CAWGGI010000011.1 coordinate 36,064, forward strand.
TGTTCGCAGTCCTCATGTCCGTCATGCTTGCGGCCATGGTCCCACGCGCGGTGGCTTCGGGAAGCCGGATACAGGATGTCCTCGATGTCGAACCGGCCATTCACGACCCCAGCGAGCCTGTGGTGCTGCGGTCGGAGGAGGGGAAGCGTGGCCTGGTCGAGTTCCGCGATGTGGAGTTCCGTTATCCGGGGGCCCAGGACGCGATCCTCTCCAACATCTCCTTCGTTGCCAGACCGGGCGAGACCACGGCGATCGTGGGGAGTACCGGTAGCGGGAAGTCCACCCTCATCGGCCTCATCCCGCGTCTCAACGATGTCACCGGCGGAAGCATACTCATAGATGGCGTCGACATCCGCGAAATGGATCGAGCCGATCTGTGGAGCCATATCGGTTTCGTTCCCCAGAAAGCGTTCCTCTTCTCGGGGACCGTGGCCAGCAACCTGCGCTACGGGGGTCCGGACGCCACGGACGAGGAGCTCTGGCGCGCCCTCCGCATCGCCCAGGCCGAGGAATTCGTCTCCGCGATGGCCGAGAAGCTCGATGAGCCCATCACCCAGGGCGGGACGAACGTGTCCGGTGGTCAGCGACAACGTCTGGCCATCGCTCGGGCGTTGGTCAAGAGGCCCGATATCTACGTCTTCGACGACAGCTTCTCTGCTCTGGACCTCAAGACCGATTCGATGTTGCGGGCCGCTCTCAAGCGCGAGACCGGCGGTGCGACGGTCATCGTGGTGGCGCAGAGGGTCAGCACGATCCTGCATGCCGACCGCATCGTAGTGCTCGAGGAGGGCGGCATCTGCGGCATCGGTCACCACGAAGATCTGATCGACAGATGCGAGACCTACCGCGAGATCGTCTACTCGCAGCTGACGGCGGAGGAGGTCGCGTGAGCGCCGAGGACCGCAAGGACCAGATGGGCGATCCCGGCGCAGGCGACGGCAAGGTCCCGGCGCAGCCTGCAGAAGCGAAGGGACGTGGCCGCCGCCAGCCGCAGCACGGCCCCGGTTTCGGACCACCCGGGCTCATCGGGACGGGGGAGAAAGCGAAAGACTTCAAGGGGTCCTTCAAGCGACTCGTCGGCCGACTGCGACCGGAACGGCGACTGATCGTGCTGATCGTGCTGCTGGCCGTGATCAGCGTCACCTGCACGGTCGCGGCGCCGAAGGTGCTGGCGCGCGCGACCAACCTCATCTTCTCGGGCGCTGTGAGCAAGCAGCTGCCCGCCGGGGTCACCCAGGAGCAGGCCGTGGCCGGATTGCGGGCCGCCGGTGAGGACAATCTCGCCGACATGCTCGAGGGTATGACCGATATCGTCCCAGGCCAGGGGATCGATTTCGCGGCTGTGGGCAGGGTTCTGCTCATCGTGACGGCCATCTACCTCCTGAGCGCGCTGTTCGGCTGGCTTCAGGGATACATCATGGCTGGAGTGGTGGCTCGGGTCATCTTCCGGCTGCGCGAAGAGGTGGATCTCAAACTGGCGCGGCTGCCACTCAAGTACTTCGATAGTCATCCTCGCGGGGACATCCTCAGCCGGGTCACCAACGATATCGACAACATCCAACAGACCATGCAGCAGACCCTCACCCAGATCATCACGTCGCTCTTGACGCTTGTCGGGGTGCTGGCCATGATGTTCTGGATCAGCCCGCTGCTGGCGGTAATCGCCCTTGTCACGGTGCCGATCTCGGTGGCGATCACCATGGTCATCGCCAAACGATCGCAGAAACAGTTCGCGCTCCAGTGGGAGCACACGGGCAGTCTCACCGGCCACGTGGAAGAGACCTTCACCGGGCATACGATCGTCAAGATCTTCGGTCGCCAGAAGGAGGCCGTCGCCCGCTTCGACGAGGACAACGAGGAACTCTACCAGGCCAGTTTCAAGGCCCAGTTCATCTCGGGCATCATCATGCCCATGATGATGTTCGTGGGCAACCTGCAGTACGTGGCCATCGCCGTGGTCGGCTCGCTTCGGGTGGCCACGGGGGCCCTGTCCCTGGGAGATGTCCAGGCCTTCATCCAATACTCGCAGATGTTCATGCAGCCCATCACCCAGACCGCCAGCGTGGCGAACGTTCTCCAATCCGCCGTGGCTTCATCGGAGCGGGTGTTCGAGCTGCTGGACGAGACCGAGCAGTCGGCCGAACCTGCGGCACCCGTGGTGCTGAAACACGCGGAAGGGCGAGTCAGATTTGACGATGTCTCCTTCCGGTACCTGCCCGACATCCCGCTCATCGAACATCAAAGCTTCGAGGTGAAACCGGGTCAGACGGTCGCCATCGTCGGACCGACCGGGGCAGGAAAGACCACTCTTGTCAATCTGCTCATGCGCTTCTATGAGATCGACGAGGGAACCATCGAGGTGGACGGCGTCGACACCCGCACGATGAATCGTGACGACCTCCGCCGCCTCTTCGGGATGGTGCTGCAGGATGCCTGGCTCTTCAGCGGGACCATCCGCGACAACATCGCATACGGGCGGGAGAACGCTACGGAAGAGCAGATACGCGCCGCCGCGGAGGCCGCGCATGTGGATCATTTCGTGCGCACGCTGCCCGAGGGATACGACACCAAGCTCGACGACGACTCGGCCAACATCTCCCAGGGGGAGAGGCAGCTACTGACCATCGCCCGGGCCTTCCTTGCCGATCCCGAGATCCTGATCCTCGACGAGGCGACCAGCTCGGTCGACACGCGAACCGAGGTCCTGATCCAGAGAGCCATGGCTCGTCTGTTGCACGACCGGACCAGCTTCGTGATCGCGCACCGGCTCTCGACCATCCGCGAGGCCGACCTGATCCTCGTGATGGACAAGGGCGCCATCGTCGAGCAAGGCACGCATCGGGAACTGCTGGCCGCGCGCGGCTTCTACCACGATCTCTACAACAGCCAGTTCGAGGAGGCTCTCGCCGAAGCTTCGTAGCGATCGCCCGGGCGCACCGCGGCAGGTCCGCCCGACCCTCGCAAGACAAGAAGCCCCGGCAGGCCGATCGGCCTGCCGGGGCTTCGCTGTTCAGCGAAATCGGGGATCAGGCGAAGTAGCGGTCCAGCAGTCCCTTGAAAGCCTTGCCGTGCCGGGCCTCGTCCTTGGCCATCTCGTGGACGGTGTCATGGATGGCGTCGTAGCCCAGTTCCTTGGCCAGCTTGGCCAGTTCGACCTTGCCCTCGGTAGCCCCGTACTCGGCGTCTACGCGGGCCATCAGGTTCTGCTTGGACTCAGCGGAGACGACCTCGCCGAGGAGTTCGGCGAAGCGGGACGCATGATCGGCTTCTTCGAACGCGATGCGCTTGTAGGCTTCAGCGACTTCGGGATAGCCTTGGCGGTCCGCGGCGCGCGACATTGCGAGATACATGCCCACTTCGCTGCATTCCCCGTTGAAGTTCATGCGCAGGCCTTCGATGACCCTGGGGTCCACGTCCTTGGCTATGCCGATCACATGCTCGGCTGCCCAGTTGACCGAGGTCGCGGTCGCAGCCTTGAACATCGACGCAGGAGCCTTGCAGCCCGGGCAGTTGTCCGGCGGCGAGTCACCCTCGAAGACGTAACCGCAGACAGAGCATGTCCATTTCATGTACTGATCCTCCATTGTCACGAAGTACGGGGTGGGGTATTGCGCCGAGATTATACAGAATCTTCGAAGTGGCAGGGGCGGCAGCTTGACAACGACGTCGCCCTGGGCGACCCTTGGCGGCATGGACTTGAACGGGAGAGGACACGACAAGGTAGTTCGGCTGATCGAGAAGGGGGTCCAGATCCCCGCTCCCTCCACCGTCGACATCGGTGACGAGGTCGATCTCGACCGCATCTCGGGCTCTGACGTGGTCATCTATCCGGGCTGCCGGATCTACGGCTCCAAGACCGTGGTCTCGGCCGGTGCCAGGCTGGGAGCCGAGGGCCCGTTGACCTTGGAGGACTGCTATCTGGGGTCTCGGGTGCACCTTAGGGGAGGCTACGTCCGGCAGTCGGTGTTCCTCGAGAAGGCGAGCATGGGACTGGGAGCCCACGTGAGGGAGGGCTGCCTGCTGGAGGAGGAGGCGAGCGGGGCGCACTGCGTGGGCCTCAAGCAGACCATCCTCCTGCCTTTCGTGACGCTCGGCAGCCTCATCAACTTCTGCGACTGCCTCATGGCAGGCGGCACCAGTCGCGAGGATCACAGCGAGGTGGGGAGTTCCTACATCCACTTCAACTACACCCCCGACGGAGACAAGTGCACGCCGTCGCTCTTCGGCGACGTCCCCCATGGGGTCATGCTCGACCAGCGCCCTATCTTCTTGGGGGGCCAGGGAGGAGCTGCCGGCCCGGTACGGGTAGGCTTCGGCACGGTGGTGGTGGCCGGCTGCATCCTGCGCGAGGATATCCTCGAAGAGGGGCGTCTGGTCGTGGTCGGAGCTCACCGAGAGGCCAAACGGAGGTATATCCCTCGTACTTACGGCAACCTGGCGCGAGTGGTCCGCAACAACGTCGTATACCTGGCCAACCTCGCGGCACTGAGGTTGTGGTACACCAACGTCAGGGAACCCTTCTTCGCCGCCCAGGAGTTCGGGGGCCTTGTCTACGCCGGCGCCTTGGAGGTTCTTGCCGGGGCTATCGACGAGCGGCTCAGACGGCTCACGACAATGGCCGCTAAGGTCCCCGCCGCGAACCGGGCCTCTGGGGAGTTCCAAGGCAATGTGGAGGCGCTTGCCGAGGTATTCGGCGACGATATCAGGATCGCGTCGGGTGACGCGTTTCTCGAGGCACTTTGGCAGGCAGTCGACATGCGCGAGGGATACGTCGCCAACATCAAAGCCCTGACGCCTGCCTTGTCCGCGCAGGGGGTAGACTGGCTGGGGCAGGCCGTAGATGCGCTCTGTTCGCGTGCCGGCGCGTTGTTCCCCGCCCTGGGGCTCTTCTCCCCGGGCAAGCGTTAGGAGATCGTTCATATGGGCAGACTGTTCGGGACGGACGGCATCCGGGGCGAGGCGAACCGCTTCCCCATGGATGCCGGCACCGCATTCGCCGTCGGGCAGGCGATAACGCAGGTCCTCAAGCGCAATGGGCATGCTCCGGTAATCATCATCGGCAAGGACACCCGGATCTCCGGCTATATGTTGGAAAGCGCGCTCGAGTCGGGGGTCACTTCCATGGGAGGCATGGCCTACCTGGTGGGAGTCATGCCTACGCCCGCCATGGCCTATCTCACCGAGAGCATGCGTGCCGATGCGGGGGTGGCCATCTCCGCCTCGCACAACCCGTATCACGACAACGGGCTCAAGGTCTTCTCCGGCACCGGATACAAGCTCTCCGACGAGCAGGAGGCCGAGATAGAGGCCCTGGTCCTCGGGGGAGGTCTGCCGCAGATGGTGCCGCCGCCGCGGGGCATGGGGCGGGCCAAGCGGCTCGACGATGCCCTGGGGCGCTATGTGGTGTTTCTCAAGAACACCTTCCCTCGCGGGCTCTCGATGGAGGGCCTCAAGGTGGCTATGGATGTAGCCAACGGAGCGACCTACAAGGTCGCGCCGGCTGCGTTCGTGGAGTTGGGCGCCGATGTAACCGTGATCCACAACACGCCCAACGGATTGAACATCAATGACGGGTGTGGCTCCCAGCACACCCAGGATCTGCAGCGGACTGTCAGGGCGACCGGTTCGGCCATCGGACTGGCTTTCGATGGTGACGGCGACCGGCTGATCGCGGTCGACGAGAAGGGCACCGAGATAACCGGCGACCAGATCCTGTTGATCTGCGCGCGGATGCTGCAGGCCGAGGGCCGCCTGAGCCAGGACCTACTGGTCACAACGGTGATGAGCAATCTTGGCCTGCGAGTGGCCTGCGAACGTTACGGCCTCAGGCATCATGCCGCGAAGGTGGGTGACCGCAACGTCCTCGAAGACATGATCGCTCTCGGCGCAGTGCTCGGCGGCGAGGATTCGGGGCACGTCATCTTCCTGGAGCACCACACCACGGGAGATGGCATCCTCACCGCGCTGCAGCTGGTCGCAGCGATGTTGAAGGAGGGCAAGGCGCTCTCAGAGCTGGGCGCGATGATGGAGGTCTTTCCGCAGCGGCTGATCAACATCCGCGTGGCCCGCAAGCCAGACCTCGAGGCGGTGCCCGAGATCCAGGACGCCATCGCGGCGGCTGAGGCGGATCTGGGGACGCAGGGCCGGATCCTCGTGCGGTATTCGGGGACCGAATCCTTGTGCCGCGTCATGGTGGAGGGTCCCACGGTCCAGGCCACGGACAAGTGGGCCGAGGATCTTGCTCAGGTGGTACGCGCCGCTCTCAGCTAGGGATCCGACCGTACATACGCGCTCTCTTTACAATGCATCGCCTGCCTCCTACAATACCTCTGTGATGAGCACCAAACCCTTCAACGTTCGTCTGCCGCAATGGGCGCTTCAGTACATCAACGACCGGGCTGTTGCCAGCGGTACCACCAAGACTGATGTGCTGCTCGAGGCGCTGAGGTCGCTCAGGGCGCAGGACCGGGAGGCGCTGATGCGCAAGGGTTACGAGGAGATGCGGGAGATCGACCGGATCCTGGCCGAGGAAGGGCTGTAATGGCTGAGGTCATCAAACGGGGACGGATCTATCTCGCCGACTTCGGGTCCGACTCGGCCGGCCAGCCCAAGAAGCGGCCCGTACTCGTGGTGCAGAACGATCTGGGCAACCGTGCCGGCGCGACGACCATCGTCGTGGCGCTCACTTCCATCAATCCCTCCCAGCTGTTCCCGTTCCACGTTCCTCTGCCGCCCGAGGTGTTGGGCAGGCCGGGCGTCATCCTGTGTGAGCAGATGCGCACCATCAGCCTGGACAGGGTGGACGTGGTTGCACTGGCCGAGTGCTCGGGCGGGTTGATGGCCCAGGTGGACGAGGCCCTGCGGCTTTCTACTCGGCCTCTAAGATCCCCAGTCCCAGGTCTGGGACCGTAGTGCTTTCGAACTCTCGAATCTCACTGTGCGCGTGCCCAGGTGAGCGACAGCTCCGTCCGGCGTCACCTCGATGCGAACAGCCGGGGCTGGGTCGCGAGCGCGGAAGATGTTGGCCAGCAGGAGGGCCTTCTCGACCCCGTCGCCGCGGCCGTAGTTCCATACCTCGTCAGGTTGCGCCAGCCGGCCGGTCTCGTCGTAGATGGACTCCGCGGACGAAGCTCTGGACCTTCTGGATCAAGGCGTCCTCGTCAAGATCCGCCGCGCCGGCTATGGAGACGGGGCAGCGCTCCATGGCCGCCTTGAGGAAAGGCTCCACTTCGGTGCGGTTCAGATCACGGTAGGCATAGAACGCCAGGCTCGGCGAACTCGTTGGCCTCCCTGAGGCCCTCGAGGCGCGCGAGATCACCTGCGACCGGTCCATCCCGGCCTGCAGATCGAGCGGGGTCTGATGGCGCACGAACGTCTTGTGCGCGGCGTCCGGGAGCCGCGGCTCGGTCCAGCAGAACGCGCGCAGCCGCTCGATGGCGTCCTGGGCGCTGGGGCATGAGCGCCCCACCTGGTCGACGAGAGGGCGAAGCCCTGGGGCGTGCGGATGTCCACCCGGTGCTCGCGCACGAACTGCTCGAGATCTTCGATGACGATGCGATCGGGCAGCGGGCGGGAGTCGAAATCCTCGCCGGCGACCTCCATCAGCAGGCGCTCGCGGGTGTCGTCGTTGAAGCGGTAGGGGCAGTCGCGCTCGTACGCGAGCAGCTTCTCCATGGCGATGTAGCGGTCGACGCCGAAGTTGCGCCAGCGCGACCTGGAAGCACCTCTGCAGTGTCGGCGCTGTGGCGCACGAAATTGCCGAGCAGCTCCGGGGTGAGGGGGGTCTGCAGGAAGCGGCGCAGCTTGCCGGAGAAGCGGCCGTAGGCCTCGGGGTCGATGGTGGCCTCGGGGTAGAGGATGTGGATGCAGCCGGTCTCGTGGGCGACGACGGTGACCCGCTCGTTCTCCAGCGCGCGCCGGGCCTGGGCGGAGAGCGCCGTGCCGTTGAACCACATGTTCTTGGTCACCAGCCGGCGGTTGTTGGTGAGGATGCCGTCGGCCGATGTCGACGAAGTTCTGCGAGTGCAGCGGCGTGGCCATGAGGAAGATGTCGCGCAGCGGGATCCGGCCCACGACGAACAGCGCCGCCGCGTAGAGCGTGGCCAGCGAGACGCACTCGCCGGCGCCGGTCGGGTAGTCCGGCTTGTAGCGGAAGGCGTCCATGGCCTCGACGGTCTCGGTCTTCCAGTAGGGGATGACGTCGCCCTCGTACTTGTCGAGGCCGAAGTGCGTGCGGATGTCGATGTCGAAGTAGTACTTGTCGCCCTCGTAGCCGAAGAGGGCGTTGGACTGCGCGAGCGCCTCCTCGGCTGACGAAGTCCTGGAAGCGCGCCATCTCGCGCTGCTTGGTGGTCAGGCCCCAGGTGTCGAGGTCGAGGTTGAAGGCGTAGTGGTCCATGATGTACTGCTTGAGCCGCGTGATGCGCCGGTAGGGCGTCATCTTCTCGATGCCGTCGAACCAGGGGTCGTCGCGCCACTTCCAGATGCGGGGCGACATGATGTTGGCCAGCACCAGGCTGTACATCAGCTCCGGGAAGATGAAGACCTCCATGTCGGAGAGCGTGACCGCCGACGGACTTGCGCTCGAGGTCCTGCGCGATCGCTCGAGCGCCGGCGCAGCGCGCCCGCGCCGCTCGGGCGGCCCGCCGGCTGCGACTCGCTGTGGCCTCGCCTCACTACGAGGCGACGACCTGGGCGAGGGTCTCCTCCATGATGTCGAGACCCCGGTCGAGGGTCTCCCACTCGATGGTGAGGGGCATGAGGGTGCGGACCACGTTGTCGTAGGTGCCGGCGATGACGTTGACCAGACCGTTCTCGTAGAGCTTGACGCGGTATGCCTTGGTGAGGGCGGTGGCCGGCTTCTTGGTGGCGCGGTCTTCGACCAGCTCCATGGCCACCATGGCCCCCAGGCCGCGGACGTCGCCGATCTGCGGGAACCGCTGCTGCATCGCAGTCGAAGCGCTCGCGTGACGCGGCTCGCCCGATCTCCACGGCCCGTTCGGGAAGGTTCCTCCTCCATGATGTCGAACACCGCCAGAGCGACCTGGCAGGCCAGCGGGTTACCGCCGTACGTACCGCCGATGCTCCCCGGACCGGGCGCGTCCATGACCTCCGGCCTTGCCGGTGATGCCGGCGAGCGGATAGCCGGCGCCGATGGACTTGGCGGTGGTCATGATGTCGGCTTCGACCCCGTACTGCTCCATGGCGAAGAGCTTGCCCGTGCGGCCGAAGCCGGTCTGCACCTCGTCGGCGATGAAGAGGATGCCGTGCTCCTCGCAGATGGCCTTGAGCTTGGCGTGGTACTCCGGCGGCGGCACGACGAAGCCGCCCTCGCCCTGCACCGGCTCGGCGATGAGCGCGGCGATCCGTCGGCTTGGAACTGGTTCTCGAACGCCTCCGCGAGCAACTCGGCGCACGCGACCCCGCAGGCCGGATAGTCGAGATCGAGGGGGCATCGGTAGCAGTACGCGTAGGGGATGCGGTAGATTCGGCGGGGAAGGGACCGAAGTCCTTCTTGTAGGGCATGATCTTGGAGGTGAGGCCCATGGTCAGGTTCGTGCGTCCGTGGAAGCGCGTTCGTCGAAAGCCACGATCCCAGGTCGGCCGGTGACGCAGCGGGCGATCTTGACGGCGTTCTCCACGGCCTCGGCGCCCGAGTTGACGAAGAAGCTGCGTTTCGGCGACGTGCCGGGGGCGGCTTCGCGTTCAGTCTGCGCGGCCAGCTCGATGTACGACTCCCAGCCGAACACGCTGATGGAGGTGTGCGCGAAGCTGCTCCACCTGATCCCGTGCGGCCGGCGACCACCTTGGGGTGGCGAGTGGCCCACGTTCATCACCCCGATGCCGCCGGCGAAGTCGATGAACTCCCGGCCTTCCGTGTCGGTGATGATGGCGTTCTTGGCCGTCCCCACCAGCGAAGTGGTGGCCGTGACCACCCCGCGGGGCAGCGCTTCGGCTCTGACCCGGTTCATCTCGGCACGATCCACATCAGCACTCATCTGCGCCTCCCTCGTTCGGGGCTCCCTCTTCCACGACGGCCCAGCCCGCAGTGCCGTCTTCATCCGGCCCCTGCTCCAACGGCGGCGCCTCTGGGGTGAACCGTTCCTCGAAGGCGTGGCGTTTGCGTCGCAGGCGGGCAGGCTGCACGTAGTAGAAGTCCACCAGATGCTGGACGACGTCCAGAAGCCATTCGGCCTCACCGTCGGCAGTGGGAACCAGCGCATCCGGCCGGTAGCTCTTGACGGAGTCGGATGCAGACCGGCGATGCGCACCAACGCTTCCAGGGCTTCCTTGAGATAGCCGGGCATGGCGGGCGACGCGAGCGCGCGGCGGACCTGGTCAGCAAGACCCCCGTAGCCGACATCCGCCTGGGAGGAGAGCACGCGATGCAGAAGACGTCGTGAGATCGCCGCGGATGCCTCCTCGCTGTAAGGAAGTATCTGTACGGCGGTCAGGTACTGGCCGGCGAGCTCCTCGGGGACGTCGGCACTGAGCCTGTCCATCCCGAAACCGGCGGCCAGGCGGGCAAGTTCTTGCCCTCCTTGGTGCCGACGGATACGATCAGCCGGTCGCACATGGAGCACCGACGTTGGAGATCTGCCAGGTGCCGTCCTGGTCGATCCCGAGTGCGAAAGTATGGGGTGTCGCGCTCACTTCCGCGCGGCAATGTGGGCATTCCATGCCTGAGCGATCCTCCTTGATGCTGAGAGAGCATGTGCGATGGGTCAGCTGTTGAGGATACTCGCGACACTGGCCGTACGGCAACCCGCAGGGCGGGTAGTCGCGGGAACCATAGAGAAGAGAGTACGCGATGGCTTGACGAGAATGAGTCGGCGAGGGAGGCTTGGCGGTAGCGGAAGGCACCGGGCGGACAGGAGGCTCACAGATGACGTACGACATAACCATCATCCGGCCTGAGATGAAAGCGGACGCCGTCAGGCCCAGGGGTCGCGACCTCGACGAGACCAGAGGAAGGCCCTTAGGAAGGGTCTGCGCGCCCTGCACTCTCTCGAGATCATGGCCACGAAGATCTACAAGTGCCAGATCACATCGGAACCGTCGGAACTCAACACGGCTCTCACAGCCGCCATGTGCAACGAGATGACACATATGCAGGACTTTCAGACAAAGCTCTACGAATACGGATTCAAGCCTGACAAGTTCCGGGTGAGGTACTGGGTGGCCGGGTACGTGTTCGGACTGGGCTCGCGCATGTTGGGAAGGGAGCGCATGCTCAAGACCGGCATCTGGGTGGAGACCAAGGCCGTCCACCACTACGGGGAGCTGCTGAACGGAGCCGAGTGGGACGCGGAGACCCGCGTATTCATCGAGAAGGACTGGGCCGACGAGTACGGTCACATCGACCACTGGAAGGAACTCCTGGCGCACCCTGGTGGTATGGTTGATTCAAGGTCTGCATAAAGGGGGACTGACATGACGCGCTGCGACGAGATGCGAGAAGGCGACCTATTTGTGTGCGAGAAGTGCGGGCTGGAGATCGAGGTCGTCGAGGAGTGCAGCCACGAGGAGGGCGAGGAATCCGAGGAGACCTGCCGGATAGAAGAATTCATGTGCTGCGGTGAGCCCCTATCGCTCAAGGAGGACTAGCCGGTGGCGAAGCACAAGATCGGATGGCTGCCGGGAGACGGTATAGGGATCGAGGTATGCGCGGCTGCGAGGGTGGTGCTCGATCGGCTGGGCCTTGAGGCCGACTATGTCGAGGGCGACATCGGCTGGGAGTGCTGGCGCACGAGAGGGCGACGCGTTTCCGCAGCGCACCGTCGACCTGCTCAAGAGCGTGGATGCCGCTCTGTTCGGGGCCATCACCTCCAAGCCGGCCAAAGCCGCGGAGGCGGAGTTGGTGTCCCGAGCTCCAGGGGCAAGGATCTGGTCTACCGGTCGCCCATCGTCCGGATGCGGCAGCTCTTCGACCTGTACGTGTGCCTGCGACCCTGCAAGGCCTATCCGGGCAACCCGATCAACTTCAAGGAGGGGATCGATCTGGTGGTGTTCCGGGAGAACACCGAGGACCTCTACGCCGGGGTGGAGTTCAGCCCGGTGCCCGAGGAACTGGCGGACACGCTGGGCCGGCTCTCCAAGAACTTCGCTCCTTTCAAGGTCCCTTCCCGGGGACGAGTACGCGATCTCCTGCAAGATCAACACCCGGCCGGCTCCGAGCGCATCGCCCGGGCCGCCTTCGAGTTCGCCCGGGCCCACGGCCGCAAGAAGGTGACCATCGTCCACAAGGCCAACGTGGTGCGGGCCACGGACGGCCTGTTCCTGGAGGCGGCGCGGGCGGTGGCCAAGGAGTTCCCCGACATCCAGACGGACGACGCCAACATCGACGCCATGTGCATGTGGCTGCTCAAGAACCCGTTCGACTACGACGTGCTGGTGGCCCCCAACCTCTACGGCGACATCATCTCCGATCTCTGCGCGCAGATGGTGGGCGGGCTTGGCTTCGGCTGCTCGGGCAACATCGGGACGGAGCATGGCGGTGTTCGAGCCCACGCACGGCTCGGCGCCCAAGTATGCGGGGCAGAACAAGGTCAACCCCATCGCCACCATCCTGGCCGGCCAAGATGATGCTCGACTGGCTGGGCGAGAGCGAGAAGGCGGAGCGCGCTGGAAGCGGCGGTTGCCGCAGTCATCGCCGAGGGCAAGGTGCGCACGTACGACATGGGCGGGCACGGACACCACCATGGAGATGGCCGAGGCGATGGCGGCAAAGCTGTAGCTGCCGGGTGAACGACGGACGCCCGCATCGCGGGGAGGAGGGTGACACGAAGTGAAGAAGTCCACGGTACTGCGCAAGGCCATCATGGAGCGGCGCGCGGTGGTGGTCCCGGGTGCCATGACGCCTTCAGCGCCAAGGTGATCGAGAAGTGCGGCTTCGAAGCCATCCAGGTCTCCGGCTACGGCGTGGCCGGCTCGGTGCTGGGCAAGCCGGACGTGGGCCTGGTGCAGATGAAGGATGTGCTGGACATCACCTGGAACATCGCCCAGGCGGTCGACATCCCGGTGATGGCCGACGTCGATACAGGCGGAGGGAACGCCGTGAACGCGGCCTGGATCACCGAGCGCCTCATCGCCATGGGCGTGGCAGGGATGAACATCGAGGACCAGGTCTTCCCCAAGCGCTGCGGGCATATGGCCGGCAAGGAGGTCATCGACGCCGACGAGATGGCGGGCAAAGTGAGGGCCTGCGCCGATGTGCGCGACCGACTCGACCCTGACTTCATCATCAACGCCCGCACGGATGCCGCCGGGGTGCTGGGCCTGGACGAGGCCATCCGCCGCTGCAACCTGTATCTGGAGGCCGGGGCCGACTTGGGCTTCATCGACGGCATCAGGACCCGGGCCGACGTGGAACGGGCGGTCAAGGAGGTCGAAGGGCCCGCTCTCCGTGAATCTCATGGACGCCATCAGCGGCATGAAGACCGAACTCATCCCCATCCCGGAACTGGCGGCTATGGGGGTTGGGCGCGTCTCCATCCCGTGGCCTCGATCATGGTGGCGCACAAGGCGCTGATGGAGTTCTTCACCGCGCTCAAGGAGTCTCCCACCGGCACTCTCCCCGGCCAGACCCAGTGGGCCAGCTCGTTCGAGGAATACACCGATTTCGTGGGCCTCAAGGAGTACAAGGCATGGAGGACGAGTACCTGCCCCGGCAGCGTATGGAGACCAAGTACGGCGATGCGAAGAAGATCGTGGGAGTGAAGCGCGTGGGTATGACAGTCGCGGAGAAGATACTGGCCCGGGCGGCCGGGTTGGCGGAGGTGTCAGCCGGCATGGTGGTGGAGCCGGCGGTGGATCTGGCCATGTCGCACGAGAATGCGGCTCTGGTCATGAACCAGTTCTTCGAGATCTTCGAGGGCACCGGGCCTTGAGCCGACCGTCTGGGATCCGGCAAAGATCGCCATCATCTTCGACCATCGCGTACCGGCGGAGACTGCAAAGACCGCCACCAACCAGAAGAAGATCCGTGAGTTCGTGGCCGCTCAGGGGATCACGAAGTTCCACGACGTCCGCGGCGACGAGGGCGGCATCTGCCACCAGATCCTCGCCGAGAGCGGCTACGTCCTTCCGGGCACGGTGGTGGTCGGTACCGACAGCCACACGAGCAGTCACGGGGCCATGGGAGCCATGGCCATCGGTCTGGGGGCTACCGACATGGCCGGCGTGTGGGCGCTCGGCCGCCTGGTCAACGTCGAGGTGCCGCCGACCATCAAGGTGGTGGCCGACGGGGAGTTCCGGCCATACGTGGGGCCCAAGGACCTGATCCTCTACCTGATCGGGATGATCTCTGCGGAAGGGGCGAACTTCCGGGTGATCGAGTTCCACGGTCGGGCCATCCGGAACATGTCGGTATCTGGGCGTCTCGTGCTCTGCAACATGTCGGTGGAGGCCGGCGCCACATGCGGCATCGTCCCGGCCGATGAGGAGACATTCCGCTATCTGCGCGAGGAAGCCTGCGCAGCGGGTCATTTCAACGCGGTCCTCCCCGATCACGGACGCCGTCTACGAGAAGGTGGTGGAGATCGACGTGGCCCGGCTGGAACCGCAGGTGGCCCGGCCGCATACGGTCGACAACGTCGTACCCGTGGGTGAGGTCGAGGGAGTGAAGGTCGACCAGGTGGTCATCGGCTCCTGCACCAACGGACGTCTGGACGATCTCGAGGTCGCCGCGGCCATCCTCAAGGGCAAGACGCTGGCCAGGGGCACGCGTATGCTCGTCTTTCCGGCCTCATGGCGGATATGGGCCGAAGCGATGCGCAGGGGGTATCTGAGCGATCTGGTCGACGCCGGTGCGGTGATCATGAACCCGGGATGCGGCTGCTGCCTGGGGGTGCATCAAGGGGCTCTGGGGGACGGAGAGGTAGCCTTGGCCACGACGAACCGCAATTTCAAGGGCCGGATGGGCAACCCGAACTCGTCGGTGTACCTGGCCTCGCCGGTCACGGCCGCGGTGAGCGCGTTGCGGGGCGTGATAACCGACCCGCGGAAAGGAGCCTGAGATGGCGAAGGTGGTCCTCCGGCTCGGCGACGACGTCTCGACCGACGCCATCTATCCCGGCAGATTCATGGCCACGGTGCTCCCCACCGAGACCCCGCAGTATTGCTTCGCCGATGTCACCGAGTTCAACAAGAAGCTCAAGGAGGGAGCGGTCGCGCCGGGTAGCGTGGTGGTCGCCGACCGCAACTTCGGAACGGGCTCGTCCCGGGAACAGGCCGCATCGTGTCTGAAAGGCTGGGACCTGGTGGTCGTCGCCAACAACTACTCTCGCATCTTCCTGCAGAATGCCGTGAATCTCGG
Organism: uncultured Actinomycetota bacterium; assembly: GCA_963822135.1. GTDB lineage: Bacteria > Actinomycetota > Thermoleophilia > RBG-16-64-13 > RBG-16-64-13 > CAIQPS01. Next base: position 51,380 of record CAWGGI010000011.1, read on the forward strand.
TCTGCGTCTGGTCATCTGTCCCACCATCGAGGCGTCCGAGGGAGACGAGTTGGACATCAGGGAGGGGACGGTGTTCAACGCGACCACGGGCAAGAGCTATCCGGTCGAGGCGCTGCCCCCTGCCAGGCAGGCCATCGTCGATGCCGGTGGCTTCATCCCGTACATCCGCAAGCGGGTGGTCGAGGAGCGGACCGCCTAGCGGGGGCCGAGCGGGGCCGGCGCCGCTCTCTTCGCGGGAGGGGCGCGATAGCCGACGGCCTAGCCGGCGGCGTCCCTGGCGCGCAGTTCCAGTCGTGCCGGGCGGCTGCGCAGCCACAGCCACATGGTCCGCACCAACTCGCCGATTACGAAGGCGCCCAATGCAACGTAGAGGCCCGCTGCGCCGCCCCACATGACTCCCGCGATGAGCGCCACGGCTGCGACACCCAGGAAGATCGCCACCGATTCGGTGATGCTGCGGGTACGGCGACTGTGGAGGATGACCCCCTGGAAGTAGCTCTGAAAGACCGCCACGGCCGGCATGGGCAGTAAGAGGAAGAGGCTCTTGTAGACCATCGCGGGAAGAGGCGCAGCGAGGTCCATAAGACCGGCGAATATGGCCTCGGAGACCGCGGGGATCATGAGTAGCGCCAGTAGAGCGGTGGCAAAGAACCCGATGCCCACCGCGAAACGGCGCAGCGGCCGCAGTGACCGCTCGCGCTCCACGAGGGCCACCATCACCTCGTTGTACGAGCCGCCGAAGCTGCCCGTGATATAGCGGACCGCTCCCACCACCTGCCACGCGGCCAGCGACTCCAGAGGCAGGGGCATGCGACCCATGGCGGCCGAGCCGATCGGGTTGGCTATGAGCATGAGCACTTGGGTGAGCGACAGGGGGATGTAGAAGTCGAGCATGGCCCGGGTCGACAGAGGGACTGCGACCGGTGGAGCAGGTCTGAGCTGGTCGCGCAGAGTGGGACGCACGGCGATGTGCACGTACAGGGCTTCGGTCACCACTCCCGCGATCATGCCGCAGCCGGCGACGGCGACTCCGGGGAGTTCGGCCGTGAAGTAGCCGATCGCGAGCACGGTGGCGTCTGCGAATAACCGCACGGCGGTTCCCAGGCCGATCTTCAGCGAGTGTCCGAAGCGGATGAGGATCCCCTGGTGGAAGCGGCGGTAGGCGATCGACCATGTCCACGGGATCATGATGAACAGACCCAGCCGGGCGGGCTCCACGACCTCCTCAGGGGCATGCATGATGTCGCGGACTATCACGTAGTAGAGCGGCGTGGCGACCATGATGATGTGGACGGCGGTCATGGCGGCGCCCAGACCCATCATGAAGCGTCGCAGCTTCAGATACGAGGTCCAGTCCCGGCAGAGAGCCGTGGAAGCCGCCAACATCATGATGATAGGAGCCTCCACCATCAGCGAGAGGGGGAAGACGACGCCACCCCATGCGGCCAGGTTGATCTTGGGCTCGGCCATGCGGGACACCACCGCCGCTACAGCCGGCCCTTCGAAACCCATGAGCACCCAGCTGGCGGCGAGAGGCCACCAGGTGCGAAATATCTGGAGCATGGGAAGTGGGCGTCGGGAGTCAGACATGCCAACGAGCCATATTGGCGCAGTACGGCTCCGGTGGCAACGGCGAGCGGAGCCGGGAGTACGAGAGAGGAGGGCAGGCGTTTGGCCGGGGGGTACATATACTGAAAAAAGTGCGCATACGGCTAGGTCAAGGAGGACGCGCGCTGATGAAACCACGTGAGTTGAGCCCAGGCGTGTATTTCGTGGGTGCGGTCGACTGGGACCGACGGCTCTTCGATGCCTTGATCCCGCTGCCGGAGGGGACGAGCTACAACGCGTACCTTGTCGAGGGCACGGAGAAGACCGCGCTCATCGACACCGTTGATCCCAGCATGACCCCGGTGCTGATGGAATTCCTGCGCGGCGTGAAGCGACTCGACCACGTGATCGTCCAGCATGTGGAGCAGGATCACTCCGGGTCGCTCGCCGCGGTCCTCGAGCGCTTCCCCGAGGCCTCGGTACTGTGCAGCGCGCGCGCCGTCGATCTGCTGGCCACTCATCTACATATCGCGGGCGATGTCATCCGGGTGGTCGCGGACGGGGAGAGGCTGGAACTGGGCGGCAAGACGCTCCGTTTCCTTGCGACGCCCTGGGCACACTGGCCCGAGACGATGTCGACCTTCCTGGAAGAGGAGGCGATCCTCTTCAGCTGCGACCTCTTTGGTTCGCATCTGGCCAGCAGCGAGCTCCTGGGCAGAGAGGAAGAGGTCTATCCGGCCGCCAAACGTTATTTCGCCGAGATCATGATGCCGTTCCGATCGATGATCGCGAAGGACGTGGACAAGGTAGAGCCGCTCGATGCTCGGCTGATCGCGCCGAGTCATGGGCCGGTCTATCCCCGCCCGCGGTTCATCATCGAGGCGTACAAGGAGTGGGTGGGGGGGCCGCCGCACAATCTGGTGGTCATACCTCACATCACCATGCACGGGAGTACCACCGTGTTGGTGGACCGGCTGACCGGGGCGCTCATCGATCGCGGGATCAAGGTGGAATGCATCGACCTCCAGGGCGTCGACCTGGGCCGGCTGGCGACGATGCTGGTGGATGCGGCCACCATCGTGGCGGCCACTCCGACCGTGATCACCGACCCGCATCCGCTCATGGTGTTCGCCCTGCATCTCGCCAACGCTCTCAAGCCGAAAGTGCGGTTCCTCTCCGCTCTCGTAACCTACGGGTGGGCGACCAACGCCGTCGAGCGCATCGGGAGCCTCACCGGCAACCTCAAGGCCGAACTCATCGAGCCCGTGGTGGTCAAGGGGCTTGCCACCGAGCAGGACCTGGCGAAGGTCGATTCTCTGGCGGATATGATCGCTGCGAAGCACGCTGAGGCGGGTCTGGCCTGACGGCGGCGCTATAATGCGCTGGCGCATAGCCACCTGTGGAGGCGCATAGCGCCCTACCTATCAGCCTCGGAGACCGACAGATGATCCTCAAGCTTGGAATACCCAAGGGCAGCCTGGAGAGCACCACCATCGACCTGTTCCGGAGGGCGGGGTTCAACGTGACCACCTCCGCGCGTTCGTACTTCCCTGTGGTCGACGATCCCGAGCTGGAGTGCGTGCTCATCCGAGCCCAGGAGATGGCGCGCTACGTCCAGAACGGGCTTCTTGATGCTGGGATCACCGGGCTCGATTGGGTCCAGGAGAACGAGGCTGTCATCCAGCCGGTGTGCGACCTGGTCTACGCAAGACAGAGCTTCGGCAAAGTGCGGTGGGTGCTGGCTGTGCCGGAAGCATCGCCCTTCCGTTCGGTGCACGACCTCGAAGGCAAGATCATCGCCACCGAACTGGTGGCCACCACCAAGCGCTATCTCGCCGAGAGCGGGGTCACGGCCAAAGTGGAGTTCAGCTGGGGAGCCACCGAGGTGAAGCCGCCGGAACTGGCCGACGCCATCGTCGAAGTCACCGAGACGGGCAGCTCGCTGCGTGCCAACAAGCTGCGGATCATCGAGACCGTGCTCGAATCGAACACGCAGCTCATCGCCAACATCGACTCCTGGGGCGATCCTGAGAAGCGACGCAAGCTGGAGGACATCGCCATGCTCCTCCAGGGCGCCATCGCGGCGCTGGGCAAGGTGGGGCTCATGCTCAACGTCCGCAGGGACGATCTGCGGACCGTCTTGGAAGTACTGCCCGCCCTGCTCAAGCCGACGATATCCGCTCTCAGCGACGACGAGTGGCTGGCCGTCAACACGATCATCGACGAGTCTACCGTCCGCGTCATCATCCCGCGCCTCAAGGAGGCCGGGGCTCAGGGAATCGTCGAGTATCCGCTCAACAAGATCGTCATGTAGGCTCGCGCCGCCCTGGCGCCGCGCCCGCGCGGGCGCGCAACCGTGGTACCGAGACTGTCGCCGGGGGGCGTTCCGCCCCCCGGCGACGTGATCACACCGAGTTGCCGCCTCAGGCCAGCATCGCCGCCAGGTCGGCCTCGGGGGTGGTGATGGGCTGCAGGTTGTAGGTGTCGACGAGGTACTTGGCGACGTCGGGGGTCAGGAAAGCCGGCAGTGTCGGGCCCAGCCGGATGTCCTTGAGACCGAGATACAGGAGCGTCAGCAGGATGGACGCGGCCTTCTGCTCGTACCAGGACAGCACCAAGGTCAGTGGTAGGTCGTTGACCCCCACCTGGAAGGCCTCAGAAAGGGCGAGCGCCACCTGGATCGCCGAGTAGGCGTCGTTGCACTGGCCCATGTCCAGCAACCGCGGGATCCCGTCGATGGAGCCCAGGTCCTTGTCGAAGAAGCGGAACTTGCCGCAGGCGAGCGTCAGGATGACGGTATCGTCGGGAGCCTGCTCCACGAACTTGGTGTAGTAGTCACGGCCCGGTTTGGCTCCGTCGCAGCCACCCACGAGGAAGAAATGGCGGAGCTTGCCGGCCTTCACCAACTCGATGATGGTCTCCGCGTGAGCAAGCACCGCGTTGCGCATGAAGCCTACGCGCACGGACTTCCCGGGGACATCGGCCGCGAAGCCGGGAAGCGCGAGGGCGCGCTCGATGACCGCACTGAAGTCGCGTCCCTCGACATGGGCCACTCCCGGCCAGCCGACCGCCGCGGAGGTGAAGATGTTGTCGAAGTAGGTGTCTTCGGGTTCGCGGATGCAGTTGGTGGTCATCAGGATGGCCCCTGGGAACTGTGCGAACTCCGTCTTCTGGTTCTGCCATGCGGTGCCGTAGTTCCCGTGGAGATGCTCATACTTCTTGAGTTCCGGATAGGCATGCGCCGGCAGCATCTCACCATGGGTGTAGATGGTGATGCCTTTCCCCTCGGTCTGCTCGAGCAGATCCGCGAGGTCGAGCAGGTCGTGACCGGAGACGAGGATGGCTTTGCCTGCCTTGACACCCAGAGGCACCTCGGTGGGCACCGGTGTACCGAAAGTCTCCGTGTTCGCACGATCGAGCAACTCCATGACCCTGTAGTTCATCTCTCCGCAGCGCATGGCCTTGCCCAACCAGTCGTTCAGGTCACCCACATCGAAACGGGCGAGGTCGGTCAGGGCTTCCACATGGTACGCGTCGATGGCCTCGTCGCTGTAGCCGAGCACGTGAGCGTGGTGGGCGTACGCCGCTACGCCTTTGAGTCCATAGAGGACGGTATGTTGGAGGGACCGCACGTTCTCGTCGGTGGCGGCCTCGGCGTTGATGCCATGCGCCCGTCCCTGCTCGGCGACCTCCGCGGAGGTGAGGCCCGGCGTGTACGTAGCCGGTCCTTTCGGGAAGGTGATCTGTGGGTCCCGAGCAACGAGCGCCGATTTGATCGTCTCGCGGCGCTCGACAGCGGCGTGTACCCAAGCGGTCAACGCTTCGGCATCGAAATTGACGTTGGTGAGAGTCGCGAACAGACCCTGCTCAATGAACGCATACGTGTCGTCCGGCACCACGCCGGCATCGGCACCCTTCTCAGCCACCAGGGCGAGCCCTTTGAGCGCGTAAACGAGGGCGTCCTGGATGGCCGCGACCTCCGCGGTCTTGCCACAGACTCCCCTCCTTGTGCAGGCTACCGACTTCGCGGTCTGCTCGCACTGATAACAGAACATTCTGGTCCTCCTTGTTGGTTCTGGAACGCCCTGCCACCCTGTTGATGATCGGCAGCGTCCCCTCTGCGCGGGGAAAAAGCTAACATATTCCCCCGTGCCTTCCTTTGACCTAAGTCAAGGGGGCGCACGGCGCGTCTTGAGGCCGATGTGGGGAGTGGAGAGACGGAAAAGCGCGACACAAGCCAGGCCACACCGTTGCAGCAGGAACTGATCGGGGTCCTGCGTAGGGGAGCCCTCTTCTCGGGCCTGGACGATCCCACCCTTCTCGAACTGGTACGCCGAGGCAGACTGCGCCTATTCGCGGGAGGCCAGAGCGTCTTCCATCAGGGAGATCTGGCCCAGGGGCTGCATGTGGTGGTCCACGGACGCATCAAGGTGTTCAGGACGTCCACCCGCGGCCGCGCGCAGACGCTCATGATCATGGGACCGGGCGAGCCGGTTGGGGAAGCAGCTGCGCTTTCGGGCGAGAACTATCCGGCCACGGCAGAGACCCTCGAGACCACTGAGACCTTCTACATCCCCCGGCAGGCCTTCATGGATCTCATCCGCAGCCAACCGGAGGTCGCGCTGCGGCTTCTTGCGGCTCTGTCCGCCCGGCTGAAGACCTTCGCCTCGCTTATCGAGGATCTATCGCTCAAGGGCGTCGCCGAGAGGCTCGCGGCGTACCTTCTCGCCCTGGCCGCCAAGACCGATCAGGAGGGAGCTCTCGAGCTGGAGGTCTCCAAAAGCGAACTCGCGGCTGCGGTGGGGACCGTCCCCGAGACCCTCTCTCGCGCCTTTCAGCAGCTCACCCGAGCTGGGGCAGTGGAGACGAAGGGGCGGCGGGTCGTGATCAAAGATCAGGCTCTTCTTGAAAGGGTGGCGCGAGCACGGCAGTGAGGGCTGTTAGGGGTACACATCCGCGGTCTCGACCGTCGCTGGTAGTCGTCGTCGTCTGCGTGTTCGTCGCGACGATTGTCACCGCCGGGTGTTCCGGCGGACGGTCAAGCTCCTCGTCCGGGCTCACGTCCGGGGTTCGCGACACACCGGTCGTGGTCGCCGAGACGAGTTATCTCGCCGATATCGCTCAGAATGTGGCCGGAGATCGGCTTGTCGTCACGTCGTTGCTTCCGCAAGGGCTGGATCCTCACAGCTTCGATCCCACTCCGCGAGACGCAGCCCAGATAGCCAAGGCACGGGCCGTCATCATCAACAGTCCCGGCTTCCAGCCCCCGGTGGACGATCTCATAGCTGGAGCCGGAAGCGACGACCTGGTGATCATCGACGCGTCCGCGGGACTGCCGGGTGCCGATGTCGATCCCCATTTCTGGCTGGACCCGAGCAAGGTGGTCGCCTACGTGGACAATATCCGGGCCGGACTCACGGCGATCGACCCGGCGGGCGCCGACGAGTACGAAGCGAACGCGGCCGCATACCGGCAGAGCCTGCAGGAACTCGATTCCTGGATCGTCGGACAGGTGGAGACCATCCCCGCTCCGCGGCGTTTGCTGGTCACCAACCACGAGAGCTTCGGTCATTTTGCGGAACGTTACGGTTTCACCTTGGTGGGCAGTGTCTTCCCCTCACCCGATGCAGGGGGGGTACCGTCGGCCAAGGATCTGGGAGCTCTGATCGAGCAGATACGCGCCACCGGAGCGCCGGCCATCTTCCTGGAGACGGGCAGCAGTGCGGACCTGGCTGACGAACTGGCTCGTGAGACGGGGGTGAAGGTGGTGTCGGACCTCTACACGCATTCGTTGGGCGAGGACGCTCCCACGTACCTGGACATGATGCGCGCGAACGTCACCGCCATCGTGGAGGCGCTCAGGTGAGTGACCCACTGGATCCGTTTATCCGACTGCGCGAGGTGACCGTGTCGTACGGGCACGCCCGGGCCTTGGAATCGGTCTCCCTCGCTGTGGGTCGCGGCACTCAGGTGGCAGTGGTGGGCCCAAATGGGGCGGGAAAGTCGACGTTGTTCAAGGCGATGGTTGGCTTGCTGCCGCTCGCCGCAGGGGAGATGTCGGTCGACGGGCGGCCTTTCAACGACTACAGGGAGGTCGCATACGTGCCCCAGCGCGAGGAGGTCGACTGGCGCTTCCCCGTCAACGTGCTCGACGTCGTCTCCATGGGCCGCTACGGGCGGGGGAGATGGTTCAGACGGCTGACGCGGGACGACCGCGAGATCGTCGCTCGGAGCATGGAGTTGTTGGGGGTGAGCGACCTGGCCCAACGCTCCATCGGAGAGCTCTCGGGAGGACAGCAGCAGCGTGTCTTCCTGGCTCGCGCGCTTTCGCAGCAACCCCGGGTGCTACTTCTCGATGAGCCCTTCACAGGCGTCGATGTGGCGACCCGAGAGGCGACGCTCGACGTGCTCGCCGGCCTGCGGGACGAGTCTGTGACGGTTCTGGTGTCGACCCACGATCTCGATCTGGCTGCCGAGCGCTTCGATCAGGTGGTCCTTCTCAGCCGCCGCCTGATCGCGGCGGGTTCCCCGCAGGAGGTGTTCACCGAGACGAATCTTCACGCCGCGTTCGGGGGACAGATGGTGGTGGTGGATGGCAAGGTGATCGTCGTCGACCAGTGCTGCGGGGGCGATCGGAGCGGAGGTGACGGGCCATGATCGACTGGCTGGTCGAGCCGCTCACATTCGCCTTCATGCAGAAAGCCCTTCTCGCCTCCGTGATCGTGGGGGTCGTCTGCGCCGTGATCGGGTGCTATGTCGTCCTCCGGTCGATGGCGTTCCTCGGCGATGCCCTCGCGCACGCCATACTGCCGGGTGTCGCCGTCGCCTACCTGCTGGGCGCGAACCTACTGGCTGGGGCGCTGGTCGCCGGCCTCATCGTGGCGGTAGGCATCAGCTTCGTGTCTAGGGCCGGCACCATAAAGGAAGACACGGCTATCGGCATCTTCTTCGCGGCTGCCCTTGCGCTGGGGGTGGTGCTGATCAGCACCATGGAAGCCTACGCGGTGGACCTGACCCACGTCCTATTCGGTAACGTGCTCGGGGTCACGGCCGCCGACCTCTGGATCAGCGGCCTGCTTGCCCTCGCGGTTCTGGTCGCCGTGCTCGTCCTCTACAAGCAATTGCTCGTCGTGTCCTTCGACCCGGTGCTGGGCAAGACCCTGGGTCTGAGGACCCACACGCTGCGCACGGGTCTGTTCGTGATGGTGGCTGTCACCATCGTGGTGGCACTGCAGACCGTGGGTGTCGCGCTGGTCACGGCGATGCTGGTGATCCCTCCGGCCACAGCATATCTCCTCACCCGCCGCCTGCCCGCGATGATGGCACTTTCGGCGCTGCTGGGGGTGGTGCCCTCTGTGGTCGGCCTTTACGTGAGTTACTACGCGGGCGTGTCGACCGGGGGAGCCATCGTGCTGGTGGCCGCGCTCATCTTCGTCGTGGTCTTCCTGTTCGCACCTCGAGGGGGAGTCGTCACTCGAGTCTCAAGACGGCGCCGGGCGCCGGCCGGATAAGACGCGGAACTGGGCGGCGTCCCTGGATGTGGGGCGGACCAAGTAGGGAAAAGAAGAAACGGCCGGCGCTTCGGCGCCGGCCGTTTCTTGCTCAGCGTGGATGAACCGGACCCTAGAACCCGGCGATCCCCCCGAGGAAGTCGTAGCTGATCTTCTTGCGGAGATCGGCCGAGAGCGAGAACAGCCTCTTGAGCCTCGCTTCTTCAGCCGAGGTCAGCTCCTCCGGCGTGATCAGATTGTTGGGGGCGATCCCACTCTCGACGGCGACGGCCTGCCGGCGCAGGCGGATGCGCATGAGTGTCTCGTAATCGGGCACCATCTCCTCGTATGAATCCCGGCTGAGCACCCCCTTCTGATACAGCTCGGCGAGCCGGTCGAGCGTGTTGGTGGAGTCGACACGGTGCCGGAGCGCGTAGAGACGCGCGAAGTTGACGATCGGCATCGTGGCCTCTTTGAGGCTGAGGGTCTTCGCTCCGTCACCAGAAGACGTGGTCTGCAGGTTGCCGAACATGGTCAGGGGCGGCTTGTAGAGCAAGGCGTTCTGAGCGAAATGGAGGAAGAACAACGGGTACTCCTCCATCTGGTCGAACACCCAGGACCGCAGGTCGCGGGCGAACTGCTGGTCACCCACCACGGAACGGAAATCGAACAGCATGTTCAGCTCGAGGAGTTCCTGGGCCTCCGCATTGTGGATCCAGTGGGAGAACTGCTGTCGCCAGACCGCCCGCGGCAGGTTCCAGCGCGGGTTCTTGGCCATGATGCCGCCTTCACAGAAGGCATAGCCGACCTGGTCAAGCCAGTCGCAGACGAGTGTGCCCAGGTTGAGGAAGTAGTCGGCCGTCTCCTTCGAACGCTCGGGTTCGGGGTCGTCGTAAAGGAGGGCGTTGTCCTGATCGGTCAGGAGAGTCTGCTCCTCGCGACCTTCGCTTCCCAAAGTGAGAAACGCGAAGCGTACCGGCGGGGGACCGAGCTTCTCCACCGCCATGTCGACGAGTCTGTGGACCACGGCATCGGAGACGCCGGACACGATACGGTTGACGTACCTGGTCTCAGCCCCGGAATCGACCACGGCCTTGATCAGCCCGGGCAGGCGGTCGTGAGCTTCGAGTATCTGGTCGACGCTCCGCGCGCGGCGGATGGAGTCGGTGATTATCACCGACGACGACTGCTGAGACCGAGCCAGATCGCGGAGTTGGACGGCCCCCACCAGCTTGCCTGCGTCGTCGACGACGGCGAGATGATCCACGTCCTTTTCCTGCATGCGCTGCAGGGCCTCGTAGATGGGTGCGGTGACCTCGATGGAGGCCACCGGGGCACTCATGATGGACCGAATCGGACTCTGCTGGTCGAGTCCCTCGCCCACGACGCGTTCACGGAAATCGTGGTCGGTAACGATGCCCATGAGGGCATTGTCGGGACCGGTGACGAAAGCCGCCGTCGTTCTGTGCTTCTTCATCAAGCTGGCCGTGCGCGAGACCATCTCGTTCATGTCAACGGAAAGGGCGTCGCTGACCGCCTGAGTGATCGGCTCGCGCAGGAAGAAGAGCGAGGTCTGCAGCCGGGAGATCAAAGCCTCCCGTTCCTCCTCGCTCCGCTTCTGCTTGGAGATGTCCTCGATGACGCCGTCGACATAGACCGGCTGACCACTCTCGCCTTCGACAAGAACGGCGAAAAGGGAGACGTCCACCCGACCGCCGTCCTCCCGGCGGAGACCCAGGTGATAGTTCTGCACGGCTTTGTCGCGGGTCAAGGTGGTCACCAGCGCGTCGCGCTGGGTGTGATCGAGAATCCGATCGAGCCAGTCCGAGCCAGCCATGTCGGTAGCGACAGGGAGGCCCAGGATGGACCGCATCGCGGGGTTCACCTCGATGAGCGCAGCCTTGCGTCCCCACGTGCTTCGAAACACCCCGAGGGTGAGCGCGTCCGACATGGTCTTGAACTGACGCCGCGTCTCGTCGAGTGCCGCGTCCAAGGTCCGTTTGCTGGCCAGGCTCTTGATGAGCAAGATGAAGCCGTCTTTGCCGGCCAGGTTGATCGCCGTGGCGGTGACAAGAGCATCGATGGCGGAGCCGTCCTTGGTCCGTAGACGAGCCTCGAAGTCGCTGGGCATACCCTGGGAGGAGCCCGAGCGGAGCGACTCGAAGGCTTTCTCGTTGGTGCCTTCGGCCACGAACAGGCGACTTACCTCCATATCGGCCAGCGCGGTCTCCGCATAGCCCAACATGTCCGCCAGCGGCTTGTTGGAGTACGTCGTCCTGCCTCCGGAGACCATGATGAGACCCTCGGTGGCGGCCTCGACCAGGGCCCGGTACTTCTCGTGGGACTCCTTCAGGCCCTTCTCTGCTGCCGCCCTCCTGCGCTCGATCTTGAGGCTCTGACGGCCGCTGTAAAGCAGGAGCAAGGCCACGACGACGGCGATGGCGATGGAGACGTAGATGAGGTTGCGCTGGACCGCCGCGATAGCGGCGTCGACGTCGTCCACGTAGATGCCCGTGCCCACGACCCACTGCCAAGGAGCAAACTCCTCGACGTAGGACAGCTTGGGGACGATGCGCGTGGGGTCGTCCTTGTACTGCCAGTAGTATTCGACGTAGCCGGACCCGCTCTCCTCGACCACGTTCACCATATCCACGAACAGGTAATTGCCGGCTTCATCCTGATAGGTGGTCAGGTCCTGGCCGTTCAGCTCGGGAAGATAGGGATGCATGATCATGGTGGGGTGGGTGTCGGTGATCCAGAAGTAGTCCTTCCCCTCGTCGCCCCACCTGAGCTGCTCGATGCGGACCTTGGCCTCGGCCTGCGCTTGGTCGCGGGTCATGGTCCCGGCCAGCTCCTCCTGGTGATACTCATTGACAATGCTGATGGCCGACCGGGTGAGCTCCTGCGTGGTCTCCTTCTTCCCTTCGAGCATCTGATTCTCGACCGCCGGGATGAGGAGCAAGAAGGTGGCAAGGATGAACAGGATGACCGCGAAGACCGCGGGCAGAACAACCCTCAGGATGAAGCTGCGCCTGGACCTCGCGGCATCACTCCTGGATTTGTCAGTGGTTTCCAAACCCCCTCCTCAGCTCGCGTTTTCTTGGGTCTTATAATGCCGCAGACGGTAGAGACCGCGGCGTCGCACCGATATGTTTGAGCATCTTGTTCCATTCGCCCCGGGGTATGTCTACCCCCAAACTGGCCCCGTCGGAGTGATGGAGCCCGTGGAAGTCGCTCCCTCCCGTGGGTACCAGTCCGCGCCGCACCGCCAAGGCGAGGAGAGCATACTGCACGCCTTCGGGGTAGGATCTGTGAAAGACCTCGATGCCGTCCAGACCCTCGGGCTGCAGTTGGTCGAGAGACTCCTCGATCCTTTTGAAGCTTCTCAGGCTTTCGAGCGGATGAGCGAGGAAAGCCAGGCCGCCGGCCTGGTGTATCAGGCAGATGGCGTCCGCTGTGGAGAGTGGTGCCTTGAGCGCACCGGCGTCGCCTTCGAACGCACATGGGGTGGGCGGCAGCGGCGAGGGCTCCCGGAGTAGCCGCGCCCGGGAGAGGAGACCGCGCATCGAAGACCGCCAGGGTCGGCGCACGGTGTGCAGTATCGCCAGAAGGTGCTTGTCGTGGAGATCGATCTGGTAAGCGAGCACGTGTAGAGGGCCGAAGGTCGAGCGCGCGTCGATCTCCACCCCCGGGATATAGCCGATGCCATAGCGTTCAAGGGCGGTCCGAAACTCGTCCTGCCCAGCTACGGTGTTGTGATCGGTAAGAGATGCCCAAGCGACCCCGATATCGGCGAGCCGTCTGGCGACATTGGCAGGGGAATGGTCGCCGTCGCTGGCCGACGAATGGCAGTGCAAATCGATGCGTACGGTCTCTGCCACGTGAAGAGAGATTCCCCTTCCTTCATGCTTCCCCAGACCCTCGGCGTAGTTCGCCAGAATCTCCGACATTCTACAAGGAATCGGGCCCAGAGGTGGACAAGCCGGCATCGTGAAAGTATATTGTGCCGCTGCTCGGACGCGCACCCAGAGGGGGGGTGGGCCGAAGCGGCCGACGCGAGTATTGCGGATCCGCGTGAGCAAAGGAGTGGAGAGAGTCACATGGCAAGATCAATCGCTTCAAACGAGACAGTCACGAAGCTGCTCGATACCAACGCCAACCCGGCCCCGCTGGGGCTCATGGGGTTCGGGCTCACCACAGTCCTTCTCAATATCCATAACGCCGGCTTCTACGAACTCAACTCCATGATCCTTGCCATGGGCATCTTCTATGGCGGCATCGCCCAGATCATCGCCGGCATCATGGAGTGGAGGAAGAACAACACCTTCGGTACCCTGGCGTTCACGTCGTACGGCCTCTTCTGGCTCACGTTGGCCGGCATCTGGCTCTTCCCGACCATGTTCGAGGGTGCGGGAGCGGCCGCCAAGCCGAGCGAGACCGCCATGGCCTGGTACTTCGTGTTCTGGGGTGTCTTCACCGCCTACATGTTCGTGGGCACGCTGAAGCTCAATCGTGCGCTCCAGGTCGTGTTCGGACTTCTGACGATCCTGTTCTTCCTGCTGGCCATCCGCGACTTCGGCGGCGGCGCAGTGTGGGGCACGATCGCGGGCTACGAGGGCATCATCACCGGTCTCGCCGCCATCTACGCGGCTATGGCCCAGATCCTCAACGAGACCTACAGAAGGGTGCTGCTCCCGCTGGGTCCTGTGAGCCAGTTGCCCAAGGGCTTCGTCCAGGACTACGGCGAAGAGATCGCGGACATGTGGCTGCAGGCGCTGCGCATCAGCCCCCAGACGCCGTCCTACGGAGTGGTGAGCGACGAGGAACTCGTCACGGCAAGCGAGTTCGCCCTCACGCAGGTAGAGGAGTATTTCACCGGTAAGCCCTCCGAAGCGGACATCGGCTCCTTCTTCCACAGATTGGGAGCGACCCGTGCCGCCCAGGGCCTACCCTTGCCTGAGCTCATCAGCGCCATCCTGCTCCTGAAGAGAGAAGTGTGGATGTCGGCCCGCACTCACGGGGTGTGGGAGTCCGCCATGGATCTCCAGCGGGCCGTCGACCTCAACCGGGAGTTGGGCCGCTTCTTCGACCGGGCGGTGTACTACGCGAGCGCCGGCTACACGGGGTATCCGTTGAAACCGAAAGACGTCTTCTAGGGCGGAGCGGATCGGAGCCCTCGGCTCCTGTGTGACAAAGAACAGAACGCCGCCGGATGCGGGATCGCATCCGGCGGCGTTCTCGTTTGCGGCGAGAGCCGATTCCCTATTCGGTGACAGGCTCCCCGGCCACCGGCTCCTGCGACGTTACCTTTGGCGCAGGCGCGCGGTGCTCGTCCATCATGTCAGGTTTCGTGAGCTTGGAGACCAGGTATATGGCGATGAAGCTCAGGGGGATGGAGATGATACCCGGGTTCTTCAGCGGGATTGGCGCGTTCGCGGGGTCGAGCCCGTAGAGCTCCCAGGCCGTGGGCGAGAAGAGGATGATGCCCACGGAGGCGACGATGCCCACAATGATCGACGCGACCATCCCCTTGGACGTCGTGCGCTTCCAGAAGAGCATCATGATGATGCAGGGGAGGTTGGCCGAGGCCGCGACCGCGAAGGCGAGACCTACGAGGAACGAGACGTTCACGCCCTGGAAAGCCAGTCCCAGGAGGATGGCGATGGCGCCCACCACCAACGCGGCCACGCGCCCGGCGACGACTTTCTGGCGCTCAGATCTTGATGAGGCCGCCGAAGCGGTCCATGAGGTCGTGGGCCACGGCGCCCGAGGCGGCGATGATGAGGCCGCTGACCGTACCCAGCACTGTCGCGAAAGCGATGGCCGAGATCATGGCGAACAGGAAGGTCCCGAAAGACCGGGCCAGCAGTGGGGCCGACATGTTGTTGTCCAGCACGTTGATCACGCTGCTCGACATGGCGCCCAGGCCCATGAAGAGCGTGAGGATGTAGAAGAAACCGATTGCGGCGATTGCCACGACGGTCGACTTACGTGCTGCTCGCTGGCTGGGGACCGTGTAGTAGCGGATGAGAATGTGCGGCAAGGCTGCCGTCCCCAGGAACAGCGCGATCATGAGGGAGACGAAGTCGATGCGGTCGAGCGCTGAGCCCTCCAGCTTGAAGAGTTGGCCCGGTCTGGTGACGGTGTCGCCGGGAGTGGGGGCCTGATAGTAGACGGTCACAGAGGAGGCGCCGTCCTCGAACGTAGCCTTCTTCCAGAGGTTCACCGTGCTATCCGGGTCGCCGATCTTGGCGAGGAACGCGAAGGGGTTGAGCGCTCCGGTCTTCGCCTCCGGATCACCTTCGATCTCGCTGAGGTTGCCGACCTGCCGCAGCGCGTTGTCGTCGGACGCAGGGGCGCCGTTGATCCACTTGCTGCCGTCCTCTTGGATCACGACCTCCTGGGTCTCGTGCAGCGCAGCTCCCGTGTCGCCGACTTCGGCCTTCCACCAGGTGGCCGTTCCTTCATGCTCGAGTTTGACAAAGATGGTGCTCTTGACCGTCTTGCTGCCCTACGGCGGTGTAGGTGGGGTCGTCCGGGGTGATGTTGTCGCCCGTCTGGGTGGCGGTGATGGTCTTGTATTCGTAGAACGGGACTTTGCCGCCCTGGTCCGGCTCGGTCGAGAGGCCGCGAACAAGAAGGGCTATCACGATCACGAGGGAGAAGATGATCAACAGGGAGCCCTTGATGAACTGCACGTACGTGGTGGAGGTCATCCCGGCGGTAGCGACGATGGTGATCACGATGGCGCCGACCAGGACCACGCCGACCCAGTAGGGGAAGCCCAGCAAGGGCTCGATGAGCACGCCGGCGCCCACCATCTGGGGGATCAGGTAGAAGATCGAGACGACAAGGGTGGCTATGGCCGCCATGAGCTTGAGGCTGCGCTTGTTGAACTTGGCGTCCAGCGCGTCGGTGAAGGTGTAACGTCCGAGGCGGCGCATCGGCTCGGCGACGACGAAGAGAGCGACCACCCAGCCTGCCAGGTAGCCTAT
Organism: uncultured Actinomycetota bacterium; assembly: GCA_963822135.1. Taxonomy (GTDB): domain Bacteria; phylum Actinomycetota; class Thermoleophilia; order RBG-16-64-13; family RBG-16-64-13; genus CAIQPS01. The sequence continues at coordinate 67,413 of CAWGGI010000011.1, forward strand.
GGAGTAGAGGAACCCGTCGTAGCCGGCGGTGGCGATCATCCCGCAGATACCGAGGAACGATGCCGCCGAGAGGTAGTCGCCGGCGAAGGCTATACCGTTGACGCCCCAATGGATGCGACCCCCGGCCGCATAGTACCCGCTGGCCGAGCGCGCTCGGCGCGCGGTGTAGAACGATACGAAGAGGACGAGCCCGACGATTACGAGGAAGATGACGATAGCGAGGGTCTCGACTTCTCCCATCTCAGACCGTCCCCTCGGTCTCGAAGGACTTCTCGTGCCGCGTGCAGAGCCAGTTGTAGACGATGGCGAGCAGGAAGGCGATGATGATCAAGGCGAAGCCGTAGATGATCGCGAGGTTCAGGCCGCCGACAACGATGGTGCCCATGGTCTTGGGCCAGCCGACGTTGATGATGATGAAGATGACGTACAGCACGCTGTAGGCGGCCAGCATCTTCAACCCGAGGCGCCTCTTGTACGCGGCGGCCTCGTCGACGCCGTGTACGGTCTGTGCGGGCTCATGGAGCATTCGCATCCCCTCCCAAGGTGGATCGGTGGCCGCTATCGGACACACTTCATTTACGTTTCCGCGGCTGCGGAAACGCCCCACGGTATTTTGGGTGCTCGCCACTGTTCATGTCAAGTGGGGCGCGGATTCGTGTGAACGGCCGCGCTCGACCACCAAAGAAGCTATGGTCCCGGCCGACTATCTGCCGATAACTTGTACGAGGTCGTGGCCATTGCAGGCAGACGAGTAAGGATTGGAGCGGATTGATCCTCTGGGGAAACATCGGCGAGTTCCCGCTCTTCACGGTGCTTCAGTTCCTGGCCAGCCAGCGCAGGACGGGGGTTTTGGAGATCCAAGACTTCGAGGAGTATGGAGCCATCTACATGTCCCGCGGACGTATCGAGGCCATCAGTCTGCCGCAGGCCGACGAGGAACTGGGGCAACGACTTGTGGTCGCCGGGGCCATGACCGAGACCCAGGTGAAAGAATGCTGGATGAACTGGTCCAACAATGAGACCGGGCTCCCGTTGCTCGCCCATCTCCTCGAAACGGCCAGGAGCGAGCACGCGGCTCTTGTCAAGATCGTCGACCGTCACACGGCCGACCAGGTGATGCAGTTGATGTACTGGAGCGCAGGGACGTTTCGGTTTACCATCCCTACAGAGGTCATGCGTTTCCCGGTGGTGCCGTCGATCGACGTGGAGAACCTCCTGTTGGAGGCCTATCGCCGGGTGGATGAGGGAGAGAGGCCACGGCACGAGAAGGTCTCGGTGGAGGAAGAGCTGTGCATGAGCTGCAGTCTGGAGTGCACGCCCAAGATCAAGGCCAGGTACCTGAAGCCCGACGTGTGCCTGTGGCGGGCCATGCCCAGCATCCTCAAGGACTCCCGTTTTCATGGGCGTAGGAAGAAACACGCGGTCGAGGACGACGATCCGGGGGATCTTGCCTTCATCTAGACTCCGGGCACGCCCGTGCGTCTGACCCTCGTCTGCGTGGGGAAGCTCTCACGCGAATACCAGCCGGTGTGGCGCCACTACCAGGAGCTTCTGCGACCCTACGCCGACCTGGAGGTCTTCGAGGTACCCGAGACTCCCCTGGGGGCCGGCGAGGATCTGGCCCGGACGAAGGAGGGGGGCGCTCTGGTTGGTCTCCTGCGGAAGGGAGCGTTCACTGTCGCACTCGACATGCACGGGCGCCAGTACTCCTCCGAGGAGTGGAGCGCCTTGCTTGCCGCCAGGAAGGTCCACGGGCAGAGCCATTTCCAATTCGTCGTCGGTGGCGCGTCCGGGCTGGACGATCGCGTTCTCGCCGCGGCCGATCTTCGTTGGTCGTTATCGGAGATGACGTTCCCTCATCAGATGGCACGGTGTATCGTTCTGGAGCAGTTGTACAGGGCGGTTCGCATCGAGAGAGGCGAGCCCTACCACCACTAGTCTTCGAGGCGGTATGCGCGAGGAACTGAAAGCGGGCCTGATCGTCATCGTGGCGATCGTGGCGATCGTTATCGTGGGCACCGTTGGCTACTTGCTGATCGAAGGCTGGGGGCTGTTAGACTCCTTCTACATGACCGTGACCACCATCTTCACGGTCGGTTTCGGCGAGGTACACCCGCTTTCGCCAGCAGGGCAGGTATTCACGGTGCTGCTGATCATCGGCGGTGTCGGCACCATCCTCTACGGTATCGGGCGGATGGTGGAGTTTGTGATCGGCGGGCAGCTCACAGGGGTGTTCCGGAGAAGGGCGGTGAGGCGACAGGTGGATAGACTGCAAGGGCACGTCATCATATGCGGCTTTGGCCGGGTAGGCGGGTCCGTGGCCCAGCATTTCGCGGCGCACAAGGCTCCGTTCGTCATCATCGACAACGATCCCCAGCAGGTGGAGCTGGCCGAGGCCGAGGGCTTCCTGGCCGTGAGGGGCGACGCCACCGCCGACGAGGTGCTTCATGTCGCCGGGATCGACAGGGCGAAAGGCCTGGTCGCGGCGCTGGGGTCGGACGCCGGCAACATCTTCCTCACGCTCTCGGCGCGGGTGCTGAACCCCGGACTTCTCATTGTGTCTCGGGCGGCTTCGGAGGACATCGTCAGCAAGCTCGAGCGCGCCGGCGCCGACCACGTGGTGAGCCCCTACGGCATCGGGGGCAAGAGGATGGCTACGCTGGTGCTCAAGCCATTGGTGAGTGACTACCTGGAGGTGGTGACCGGCGGCGGCGAGCTGGAATTCCGGGTGGAAGAACTGGAGCTGGCGGGCGAGTGCTGCGCCATCGGTCGGTCCATCGGGGAGCTCGAGGTGCGCACCCGTACCGGTGCCACCATCCTGGCCGTGCGTCGAGCAGCCACCGGAGTCTTCGATACCAACCCTGCCCCGGACTCTGTCCTCAGCCCCGGCGACAGGGTGGTGGCCATCGGCACACCTACACAGATCACCAGAGTTGGAGGAGCTGATGGTCGCTCCTGCCTCGACAGCCTAGTAGAGAGGACCACATCCACCTTGATAACCGAACTGGTGCAGAGAGTAGTGACGCAGTGGGCCGCGGCGTACGGCTGGCCGGAACTCCCTGAGGTCCGTCTGGAGCGCCCCGCCGACCTCGCGCACGGCGACTACGCCACCCCGCTTTGCATGCAACTGGCGAAGACGGCCAAGCGGAGCCCGAGACTTCTCGCCGAAGAGCTGCGCATGCGTCTCTTGGCCGACCCTGAGATCTCGCGCCTGGTGGAGCGTATCGAGATCGCCGGCCCGGGCTTCCTCAACTTCACCCTGGCCGGCACCGCCTATGCCGAGGTCATGCGGGGGATGCTGGCCGAAGGCGAAGACATGGGTCACGGCGAAGAGAGAGTCCACCCCTGGGTGAACCTTGAGTTCGTGAGCGTCAATCCCAACGGGCCGCTCCACGTAGGGCACGGCAGGTACGCGGCCTACGGAGACGCCCTGCATCGTCTCCTGACCTTCAGCGGCGCCCACGTCTCCACCGAGTTCTACATCAACGACCACGGCCGGCAGATGGACCGGTTCGGGCGGAGTATCGCAGCCCGGTATGCCCAGTCGTTCGGCGTGGATCTTCCGGTGCCGAGCGATGGCTATCAAGGCGAGTATGTCAAAGGTATCGCAGCGACCATCAGGGGAGAGTACGGGGATCGGTTCTTACCCGCGCTGACCGTCGCCGCCGCGGCCTGGTCGCGGCCGGCGCCGGGCTCGAGCCTGGCGCGGCGGAGGGTGCGGCTACCGACCTGGACGACGAGGAGGAGAGCGAGGCGCAGTCCGAGTGGCCGTCCGACCCTGCGGTCGAGGAAGCGGTGTCGTTCTTCCGGCAGCGGGGGTGTGCCCTGATGCTCGAGGAGATGCGACAGGAACTGGCCGCGTTCGGAGTGGTGTTCGACTGCTGGTTCAGCGAGACCACCCTGCACACCGGGGGCGACCTGGACAGGGTCATCGCAGGACTCCTCGAGCGAGGAGAAGCCTATCGGGAAGGCGGGGCCATCTGGCTGAGGACCACGTCTCGCGGTGACGACAAGGACCGCGTCCTCGTGCGCGGCAACGGCAGGCCCACCTACTTCGCCGCCGACATCGCGTACCACGAGAACAAGCTCGAGCGAGGGTTCGAACACCTCATCAATATCTGGGGTGCCGACCACCATGGCTACGTACCCCGTATGAATGCCGCCGTGGAGATCCTCGCCGGCCGTCCCGGGGCGCTGGAAGTCATTATCGGACAGCTGGTGAACCTGCTGGAGCAGGGGGAGTTGCGGCAGATGTCGACGCGCCGGGGGGAGATGGTCACCCTCGCGGAGCTCATCGAGGCCATCGGGGTCGATGCTGCCCGGTTCTTCCTGGTCATGCGCTCGCACGACCAGACCCTCGATCTCGATCTCGGGCTCGCTCGCCAGCAGTCCCAGGAAAACCCCGTGTATTACGTCCAGTACGCCCACGCCCGCATCGCGAGCATCCTGCGCAACGTTTCGGACGACTGCGAAGCCCACGTACCCTCCGACGCGGGCGTGCTCTCCTCGCCCTACGAGCGCGACTTGATCAAGCGGCTGGAGAGTTTCGCCTGGGTGGTCCAGGATTCCGCCGAGAGGCGGGCTCCACACCGCATCGCGGCCTTCGCCCAAGATCTGGCCGGGGACTTCCATGTCTTCTACAAACACTGCCGGGTGATCGGCGTTCCCCCCGCCGAGGCGTCGTCGCGCCTCGCGCTCTGTCTCGTCACGAAGACGGTCATCGCTCGGTGCCTCCATCTCCTGGGTGTGAGTGCCCCGGAGAGCATGTAGAGCGGTCGCGTGCCGGAGCTGCCCGAAGTCGAGACAGTCAGGTGTCAGCTCGAGGAAGGGCTGACGGGTGCGACCTTCGTGTCGGTGGAGCAGATCGAGCCTTTCATGCTTCGGGACTGCGGCCCAGAGGAGGTGTCCTCGCTGCTTCCCGGTCGTCGGATAGACCGGGTGGAAAGGCTGGGCAAGTTCCTGATCGTCGCGCTGGACGGGGATCTGTTCCTCACCCTCCACCTGGGGATGACTGGCCAGCTACTCATCGACCCTCAGGATAGCGGGACCCATACTCGCTTCGCGTTCGTGCTATCGAGGGCCGAGGGAGGGCACTCGTGTGACCTCGGCGTCCTCCGCCTCGAGTTCCGCGACGCGCGCAAGTTCGGCAGGTTTCATCTGACCTCCGGCGCGGCCGCTCCCCGGCTGAACCTCCTCGGGTCCTGACGCCTGGAAGGGCTCCTGGGACGAGGAGTACCTCGGCGGGCGGCTGGGTCGGCGCACTGCGCCACTGAAGGCCTTTCTCCTGGACCAGCGCCACCTGGCGGGTATCGGCAACATCTACGCCGATGAGATCCTCTGGTGGACGGCGCTCTCTCCGCTCCGGCCGGCGGGGTCGCTCGTCGAGGAGCAGGTCTGCTGTCTGGCCGAGGAGATCAGGCGCAGGCTATCGGAAGGGGTGAGACTGCTTGGCTGCTCGCTGTCGGACTTCGTCGACACCGAGGGACGCGCGGGGAGCTTTCAGGACTGGCTGCAGGCCTATGGCAGACAGGGACAGCCCTGTCGACGCTGCGGCGGGGTCCTGGTAAGAACGGTGATCGGGGGGAGGGGGACTGCCTACTGCCCGGATTGCCAGTGGTGACGCGTTGGCAAGAACCCAGTCTGAGGAGCTGTACGGCCACCTCAAGGGACAAAAAAACGAGCCCCGAGTGGACTCGCTTTTCACCTTTCACCGGCTCTTACTTCGTCCCCGCTTCGCTGTACTCCGCGACCATTTACCTTCGCGTTTCCTCTGCGGGTCCCCTTGTAAGCTCCTCAGGTGCTGCGTCTGGGCTCTCGGGACTCTGCTCAGTATTGTACTCGGCTTGCCGGTCTCGTCAACCCCTAGAGCCTTGTTGCAGACGCCAAATATGCCGGTCGCAGCGGATGATGGGAGCGGACAAGGCATCCGCTCGAAGCGTACGTGTCATCCCGGGGTCGGTACGGCAGCTCTCGGGCCGGGCGCCGACCCGGTTGTGCTAGAATCTAGCCCTCCTGAGCGTCGCTGAGCGGGGATCCTTCTGAGGGTCTCCGGCGCGGGCGGAGTTAACTCAGTTGGTAGAGTGCCAGCTTCCCAAGCTGGATGTCGCGGGTTCGAACCCCGTACTCCGCTCCATCTTTCCTTCCTTGTCTCTTGCGCCCCCTTGCCTCCTGGGTACCCCCGTGAGTATCATCGGCACTGTCTGGATTCGTCGGATTTACGGTCTTGCGGCCAAGGAGGACTGGGGATGTCGGCTGAAGCGAGCGGACGGCAAGAGAGCCATGACCGAGGACGACGCGCGCATACTCAATCGGCTCGCAAGGATCGAGGGCCAGGTGCGCGGGCTGCAGCGGATGATCGAAGAGGGTAAGGACTGCGAGGACATCCTTGCGCAGTTGGCTGCTGCGAAGTCAGCGCTCGACAGGGTGGGGACTCATCTCATCAGCCATCACATGAAGGAATGTCTCGAAGACGAGATGGGTGTTGAACTCGACCCGGTCGCGCTGGAGAAGGCCTTCGACGTCTTCTTCAAGTACGTCCAGTGCATGAGGTCTTGATCTGAGCGAGCAACCACGACGCGGCCAGCGCGTGGATAGCCGGGTCGTGCTGGGCGGTGGTGTGTGTCCCCGTGGCCAGGGCAAGCAGGGTCGCATCTCCGCCGAGTCTCGCGGCAAGCATGAGTGAGTGTTCGAACGGCACAACCGGCGTCTTCCCGGACGTGCACGAGCAACGCCGGGCAGCGGACGCGAGCTGCCAGCCGATGCTGTTCTCCCGCTGGAAGTAGGCTCGGAGCGGCGCGACGTCCCATCGGGTGGAAGTAGTGGTCTGCGCCTCGTCGGCCGCGCTGGGGGATTCGGTGTCGCGCGTCGTCGTCTCCGCGTCGTCGATCGCTGCGAGCATCACCGTCTCGCTGGCCGGACAGACGAGGACCATGGCGGTGAAGCGTGCCGCGGAGGCCGCCTTCAGCCCGTAGAAGCCGCCCATGCTCGACCCGCGATAGCAGATGTGGCGGTCGTCGATCCGCGGGTGCCGGCGAAGAAAGTCGGCCGCGGCGAGGATGTCCTCTTCCAAGGGACCGTCGGCCGCTCCCTCGACTATCCCCATGACCTCTGAAGTCGAGGGCCAGCACGGCGAAGCCGTGCAGGCAGGCCTCGCGACAGAACACGTCATGTCTGCGTCTGTGGCTCCCCGCTCCGTGGCCGACTACGAGTCCCGGTGCGGGCCGAGGGCACACGGGTCTTGTGGCAGGTAGAGGGTGGCGGCGAGCGCGAGATCGGGCGGGAGCCCGGGGGCCCGAGCCGACAGCAAGCGGACGTCCGTGGTGAGCACGTCTGAGCCGATCAGAAGAGGGACTGCTGGTAGTCGTCTGCCCTCAGGTACGCCACGTACGGGAGGTTGCGGAAGGACTGGGCGAAGTCGAACCCATAACCGACAAGGAAATCATCGGGCGCCTCGAAGCCTCGATAGCGCACGTCGATGTCGACGAGGCGGAGATCAGGACGGTCGAAGAGGGTGCACACATCGAGGGAATGCGGCTTTCGCAGCGCAAGCGACCGGACGATGTAGTGGAGCGTCAATCCGGAGTCGATCATGTCTTCCACGAGGATGATGTTCTTGTCCTTGACCGGCCGGTCCAGGTCCTTCAGAAAGCGGATGGCTTTCGTCCCGGTCTGATGGTGCTCCTTCGTGTACGAGCTGATGCTGAGGAAGTCGATCTCGAGAGGCACTTGGATGGCTCTCGCCAAGTCGGCCAGGAAGAACACGGCACCCTTGAGGACGGAAATGAGGAGCACCTCCTGACCCTCGTAGTCACGCGTGATCTCAGTGCCCAGCTCCCGCACCCGCCCGGCGATGGCCTCGGCACTCAAGAACATGCGATCGGGCCTGAGGTTGCACGCGCCGGCCGGCGAGACCTCACAAGCCGTATTTCTGAGCCATGCGGACGAAGTCCTTCCGGTACAGGAGCTTGATGCGGACCTCCGGATACTTCTCACGCAACTTGCGGACCTTGCGATTCTTCACCGTTACCAAGGACTGCTTCATCTCGGTGACCTCGACGAACAGTTCGAGATCCGGCAGGTAGAAGTCTGGGGAGAAGGCTTCGAGGATGTTGCCCCTCTCGTCTTGCTCCAGGATGAAGGTGCGGGGCTCGTACTCCCAAGCGATGCGGTGGTAGTCGAACAGTTTGGCCGCTTCCAGCTCCGTGCGGGTGGCGAAACTCGGATCTTTGGTGCCCCGGTAGTAGGAGAAGATGGGAGACTGCTCGGTCATGGGATACTCATTCTACCAGCCTGCTCTTGTGTGGTAACGTACCGGTGTTTCCTGTCTGGAGGCCGTTTTGACCCACACGCTCGTCTATCCCATCACCGCGTCTCACAACGCTGCCGGGCACCTCGAGATCGACGGGTGCGACATCGTCGACCTGGCTGCGAGGTACGGAACGCCACTACTCGTCTACGAGGAGAAGTCGATCCGGGACCAGTGTCGGCGATACACGAGCGCTTTCGGTGAACATACCGGAGATTTCGAGGTCATCTACGCGAGCAAGGCCTTCTCCTGCGTGGCGATCGCTGAACTGGTCCGCGAAGAGGGCTTGTCCATCGACGTCTCCTCGGGCGGCGAGTATCACGTGGCCAGGGTTGCGGGATACCCTGCCGAGAAGATCTTCTTCCACGGCAACAACAAGACACGGCAGGAGCTCGAGTACGCTCTTTCGGGCGGCGTCGGCTTCGTCGTGATCGACAGTCTCCAGGAACTGACGCTCCTGGAGGAGCTTGTGGGGGAACGCGACGCACGGCAGAAAGTGCTGCTCCGCATCACCCCGGGCATCGAAGCGCACACGCATTCGTACGTGCAGACGGGGCAGGTCGATTCCAAGTTCGGCTTCGGACTGCGAGAGGGTGTGGCCATGGATGCCATCGCCCAGGCGATGGCGGCGCCTCATCTGGACCTGATCGGCCTGCATGCGCACATAGGCAGTCAGATCTTCGAGCTGGAGGCCTTCCGCAAGGCCATCGATATCCTCGTGGGTCTCATCGCCCAGGCCAAGGCCGATCTGGGGTTCGACTGCCGTTACCTGAACGTGGGCGGGGGTCTCGGCATCCGCTATACGGAGGAGGATGTTCCCTCCTCCATCGGTGACTACGCGGCGGTCAAAGTCGAAGGCGTTCGCGAAGAGATGGCGGCGCGGGGTCTCCCGATGCCGCGAGTGCTGATAGAGCCCGGGCGCTCGATCGTGGGCAAGGCCGGTATCACGGTATACACGGTGGGCACCATCAAGGAGATCCCCGCAGTCCGCACGTACATGAGCGTTGACGGAGGCATGAGCGACAACATTCGGCCCATGCTCTACGATGCGCGCTACGAGGGGATGCTTGCCAACAAGGCCGGATGCCTGCCGAAACCAGGGTGACGGTGGCAGGCAAGCACTGCGAGAGCGGGGACATCCTCATACGCGACGCGATGCTTGCCAGACCCGAACCGGGAGACATCTTCGTCATGCCGGCCACCGGCGCCTACTGTTTCGGGATGGCCTCCAACTACAACGGCAGCCCGCGGCCGGCGGTGGTCCTGGTAGCCGAGGGGCGCGCCCAGGTCATCATCGAGCGCGAGAGCTATTCGGACCTGGTGGCCAAACACCGACCGCTGCACGACATAGTCTAGGGAAGGCGAGGGACAGCATGAGCCGCGACAGGGCCGTGCGCATAGGTCTGCTGGGTTTCGGCACGATCGGGTCGAGCGTGTATCGGCTCATCCAGAAGGAGCACGACCGGATACTGGAGGGCACCGGTGTAGACCTTCAGGTGACCAGGGTGCTGGAGATCGACCCCGCCAAAAAGCCGGTCGACGCCCCCCAGGGCCTGTTCACGGCCGATTTCGGCGACATCGTGAACGATCCCGCCATCGACATCGTGGTCGAGGTCATCGGGGGTACCGGCGCCGCCTTCGAATTCGCCGACACGGCGATGCGCATGGGCAAGAACGTGGTCACCGCCAACAAGCAATTGCTGGCCACCAGGGGAGAGGCGCTCTTCACCCTGGCTCGAGACGAACGGCGTCACCTCCGCTTCGAGGCGGCGGTGGCGGGCGCCATCCCGATCATCAAGGTGATGCGCGAGAGCATGATCGCGGCCGGGCTCAGGACGGTCTACGGTATCGTCAACGGCACCACCAATTACATTCTCACCCGGATGTACAACGGGGAGGGCGACTACGCCGAGATCCTGGCCAAGGCCCAGGAACTCGGCTACGCCGAGGCCGACCCCACCGCGGACGTGGGCGGCGGGGATGCTGCAGCGAAGATGGCCATCCTGGGTTCGATAGCTTTTCATTCCCGTGTGACCTTGGCCGATGTGGCCTACGAGGGCATCCAGAATGTCACCCTCGACGATGTGCGCCACGCGAAGGATCTTGGGTTCGCGGTCAAGCTCATCGGTGCCGCGCGCCTTATCGACGACCGGGTGAGCGTGCGTGTCTTCCCCGCTCTGGTGCCGGAAGCCCATCCGCTCGCTGCCATCAGCGGCTCCAACAACGCGGTGTTCCTTCAGGGGGACGAGATCGGGGAGATCATGCTCATGGGTCCGGGAGCGGGAGGGGTGCCCACCGCCACGGCGGTCGTCAGCGACATCGTGTCGATCGCCAACACCAAGGACGTGGGCTTCCTGCAGAGCTGCTCCTGCTATCGGGAACTTGGTTTCTATCCGGCCGACGAGGTGGAGTCGGCCTTCTTCATCAAGATTAACGTCGAAGACAGATCTGGTGTGCTGGCCCGGATCGCGTCGGTGTTCGGGGAGCACGGGGTTTCCATAGCCAGTATGATCCAGAAGGGTCGAGGGGCGGAGGCCGAGCTGGTGCTGATCACCCACCCAACCAAGGAGAAGAACTTCTTCGGGGCCATAGCCGAAGCCAATGCGCTCTCGTGCTGCCGCAGTTCGGCCATGACGCTGAGGGTGCTCTAGATGGGCGGGCAGACGCAGGCGCGGCCATTCGGCGTCATCGAGAGATACCGCGACTTCCTGCCCCTGAAACCCGACACGGTGCCGGCCACACTTGGCGAGGGCAGCACCCCGCTCGTTCCCGCGCAATGGTTGAGCGCGGAACTGGGCTGCCAGGTCTTCCTCAAGTACGAGGCGGCCAATCCCACCGGCTCCTTCAAGGACCGAGGGATGACTGTGGCCATCACCAAGGCCCTGGAAGAGGAGGCCACCGCCGTCATTTGCGCTTCCACCGGCAACACCTCGGCCTCAGCAGCGGCCTACGCCGCTCGCGCCGGGCTCCGGTGCGTGGTGCTCATCCCCGAGGGCAAGATCGCAATGGGCAAGCTCTCGCAGGCCCTGATGCACGGCGCGGTCGCCATCGCCATCGAGGGCAACTTCGATCTGGCCCTGGAGTATGTCAAAGAAGTGTCCGGGAGGCAGCGGATCACCTTGGTCAACTCGCTCAATCCCTACCGGATCGAAGGGCAGAAGACGGCCGCCTTCGAGATCGTTGACACTCTGGGCGATGCTCCGGCCATGCTGTCGATCCCCGTGGGCAACGCCGGCAACATCACTTCCTACTGGAAGGGCTTCCGAGAGTATCGTGACCGGGGCTTTGCCGCGAGACTGCCCGTGGTCTGGGGGTTCCAGGCCCAAGGAGCCAACCCGCTTGTGCGTGGGTGCGTCGTGGAGAAGCCCGAGACCATCGCCACCGCCATCCGCATCGGCAATCCCGCGCGAGGCGACGAGGCTCTGGCTGCTGCGTGCGAGTCCGGGGGCGTTATCCGAGACGTCACCGACGAGGAGATCCTCGCCGCGCAACGCCTCCTGGCTCAGAAGGAAGGCGTCTTCTGCGAGCCGGCGTCTGCGGCGAGCGTCGCAGGCTTGCTCAAGTACGGAGCCAAGGGGCTGCCGAGGGGCGACACCCTCGTCTGTGTGCTCACGGGACATGGCCTGAAAGACCCCCAGACGGCCATCGACCAATCCCGGCCCATCATCCACTGCCCGGCGGACCTGGCCGCGGTCGAGGAGATCATAGCCAGCATGCCCGCCGGCGAAGCCGCATACTGAAACGCGCCTGGAGGCGGACCAGCCACCATGGGAGACCCGACCCGCTCGTACGTCATCGCTCACCTTTCGGACCTGCATCTGGGCTCGCAGTACTTCGTGCCCAACCTGCTCGACCGCACCCTCGTGGAAGTCAACGACTTGGCTCCGGACGTCGTTGTGGTGACCGGCGACCTGACCAACATGGGATATCGCCAAGAATTCAGGGAGGCACGCGAATACCTGGACCGTCTTGCCTGCCCGGACGTGCTCGTGGTGCCCGGCAACCACGACAGCCGGAACGTGGGATACGCCCACTTTGAGCGGCTCTTCGCCACGAGGCAGGCGATGGTGCGCAAGCCGGGGGTCACCATCCTGGGCGTTGATTCGACCGAGCCCGACCTTGACTACGGCCGCATTGGCAGGCACCGGTACCAATGGATCCGTGAGGCGTTCATGGAGAGACCGGAGGACGTCAAGATCTTCATGCTGCATCATCATCTGCTGCCGATCCCTGGTACTGGACGGGAGCGCAACATCGTGAACGATGCCGGTGATGTGCTCGAGGTGCTTGTGGAGTGCGGGGTGGACCTTGTGCTCTCGGGACACAAGCACGTGCCGTACGCGTGGCGCTTGGAGAACATGTACGTGGTCAACGCCGGCACGGTCGCCACGCTGCGTCTTCGCGGTGACACCAAGCCCTGCTACAACGTCGTGGAGATCAGAGGGGATCACGTCACCGTGTCCCGCCGCTATCCGTTCCACGGCGGCGAGACCATCGTGGAGTTCGACCGGGTCTACGGCTGATGGACGTCCGCGCGCGATGAAGCCGATCGCAGTGGCCCTCATCGATGGCGAGCACTATCCGGGGGTGGTCGCCGAGGCGCTGGAACGGGCCGCAGACCGCTTCGACTTCCGAGCCGCTGTGTTTCTAGGAGGGTCGGAGAAGATAGTCCAGGGCGGACTGCAGCGGCATGCAGAGAGCGTCTATGGCCTCCCGGTGATATTCGACGAGGACTGGGCAAGGGCCCTAGATACGGCGATAGAGCGGTATCGGCCGCAGGTGGTCGTTGACCTGAGCGACGAACCGGTGCTAGGATACGTAGAACGTTTCCACTTGGCGAGCAGGGCTTTGGCCCGCGAGGTGGGTTACGTCGGTCCCGATTTCCACTTCAGCCCCGCGGTATCCGAACGTCTTTGCACCGCTCCTTCTCTCGCCATCATCGGTACGGGCAAGCGGGTGGGCAAGACCGCGATCAGCGGGTATGTAGCCCGGATCCTCCACGCGGCCATCCCAGGACGGGAGGAACGCCCCGGGATCGTCGTGGTGGCTATGGGGCGGGGAGGGCCGGCGGAGCCCGAAGTCGTCGATGGACGCCGAAGGACCTTGACGGCCGCGGACCTTCTGGCCTGCAGCAGGCAGGGGCGTCATGCCGCGTCGGACTACTTCGAGGATGCGGCCCTCAGCGGGGTCGTGACCGTTGGATGCCGGCGCTGCGGGGGAGGCATGGCGGGCAGTCCGTTCACCGCCAATGTCGCCGAAGGGGTCAGGTTGGCGAACGGTCTGGGGCCGGAGCTGATCATCCTTGAGGGCAGCGGTGCCGCTCAGCCCCCGGTGGCCGCCGATGCGAGGCTGCTCGTGGCTGGGGCGCAGCAGCCGGTGGACGACATCGTCGGGTACCTGGGCGCTTATCGGGTGCTCATCAGCGACGCAGTGGTGCTGACGATGGCCGAGGAGCCTTTGGCGTCCCCGGACAAGGTGCTGGCCGTCAAGGAGGCGATCGAGGGGCTGCACCCGGGCATCCCGGTGGTCCCGGTGGTCTTCCGCCCGCACCCGGCGGAGAACGTGGAGGGCAGGAGGGTGGCGTGCTTCACCACAGCTCCCGTAGAGCAGCAAGGTGTGCTCCGGGGACATCTGGAGGAGCGATGGGGGTGTCGGGTCGAGCTCTTCTCCAGCCACCTCGCCGACCGTGAGGCGCTCAGGGAGGATCTTCGCAGCCGAAAGATGAGCGGTGTCGACACCGTTCTCACCGAGATCAAGGCGGCCGCCATCGATGTGGTGGTCGAGGAGGCGGAGGCAAGAGGACTGCCTGTGGTGTTCATGGACAACATACCGATAGAGGTCGCCGTCGGGACCCAGGGGGACAGTGGCGGCGCTCTGGAAGGATTGGCACATACACTTGCCGCCAAGGCGGCAGAGAGGTTCGGACAGCGGACGGGATGACGTGAGCAGCGCTGGCGAGAATGGGGACCGCGGGAGCGTGGGCAAGCCCGAGGGTCCGCCCATCCAGTTGGTCAACGAAGGGCATAAGGTGCCGTTCTCCAAGGGCCTGCTCGCGACGGCACTCACCTCCACCGGTCTTCCGCCCCAGCAGGCGTACGCGGTGGCGCTCGACGTGGAGTGGAGACTGCTGCAGGGGACGGAACGCGAGGTGGGTGTCGACGACCTGCGGCGCCTGGTGGAAGCGGTCCTGGCCGAGAGTGGAGAGCAGCGGTATTTGCAGCGCTATCGCATCTGGAACCGATTGGCGGCCGAGGATAGGGCGGTGATCGTCCTCATCGGGGGCGCGACCGGAGTGGGAAAGAGCACCATCGCGGCTCAGGTGGCGGACCGTCTGGGTATCGTCAGGATCATCTCCACAGACTCCGTCCGCGAAGCGATGCGGGCGTTCTTCTCCCCGACGCTCATGCCGTCTATTCACTATTCGTCGTATGAGGCTGCGGGGGCGGTCCGGATCCCGGTGGGGCCTGATCTCGATGCCGGGGTGCTGGGGTTCATGGAACAGGTGGAGATGGTCAACGTGGGCATCTTGGCCATCATCGATCGGGCTGTCAAGGAACATACGAGCCTGGTGGTCGAAGGAGTGCACATCGTCCCCGGGATGATGGCGCTGGGGACGCCGGGCGGATTGGGTGCGGAGGTGTTGCTCTTGCCGCTCATCGTCTCAGTTCAGGATGCCGAGCTGCACCGAAGTCACTTTCTGGTGCGCGAGCAGCAGACCTCGGGCAAGAGAGCGCTGGAGAGGTATCTGCGGAGTTTTGGCGATATCAGAAAGATCCAGCGCTTCATCCTGGACCGCGCCATGGCGGAACACACTCTCGTCGTCGACAACGTGAGCATCGACGACACGGTGGGCATGGTTGTGGACGCGCTTTACGGAGTCATCGAAAAGGCTGAGGTTCAGGCGTGAACGCAGAAGGTCGGTGCATATGCGGTCGCTTCGCAATCGTCACTGAGGCGGCAGCGCTGGGGGCCGCCGAATGGATCGGACGGAATGATGGCATGGCCGGTGAGGCGGCCGCCCGCACGGCGATGGCAGAGGCTTTGGCGGAACTGCAGCTGAGGGTCAAAGTGGTGGCCAGCCGCAAGAGCGGTTTCGGGGCACCGGTGCTGCAGGTGGGCGACGAGCTCGGAGGCGCCCCGGCGGAATGGTTGGGCCGCGCCGAGGCTTCGACCGAAGAGGCGGGGCCGGGCCGAGTGTGGGATGTCGTGGTCCAGCCGCTGGAAGCCCGAAATGCCCTGGCCCGCGGCGCCGAGGGAGCCCTGGCGATGATTGCCGCCGGACCCGAGGGCAGTCTCATGGCCGTCCCCGAGATGTACATGCAGAAGATCATCGTAGGCGGGCAGGCGGCTACGGCCATCGACATCGATGCGTCGGTGGGCGAGAACATCCGAAACGTCGCGGCTGCTCTCGGGCGCCGGCCCAGCGAGCTCAACGTGGTCGTCCTCGACAGACCGCGGCACGACGAGCTGGCCGCTCAGGTGAGGGTCGCCGGCGCGCGCCTCAAACTCATCGACGATGGTGACATATCTGCAGGAATCGCGGCCGCCTCGCGAGAAAGCGGCGTGGAGATGGCCATCGGAATAGGGGGTTCCATCGAGGGGGTGCTTGCGGCTGCGGCGCTCCGCTGTCTGGGGGGAGAGGTGCGCGCGCGCTTCTGGCCCGTGTCCCGACATCAGGTCGAGCAGGTGAGGGCCGCCGGCCTGGGCGATGTTGAGGCTGTGCTCACGACGGCAGACATGGCCGGTGACGGCGTGCTCTTCTCGGCCACGGCGCTGACGGGGAGCCGGTTCCTCAGGGGCGTCGATGTGCGTCCGTACGGGGTGCAGACAGAGACCATGGTCATGTGTTCCAACTGCCACGTCATCCGCACCATCAAGACCATACACCGGACCCAGAACGCGGGTCCATTGGTAGCGCTCGGGATCAGATGAGCGGGCGCATCCGGAGAACTAACACAATGGCGAACGACAACACAAACGAAAGAAGAGAACGCAACTGATGAACGAGAACGAAGAACAGCCGGTACGGGCCACGACAAAGACGACCTCGCTCGCCGAGATCGAACCCAAGCTCCTCTCCGACCTGCACATGATCGCCGGGGAGCTTGGTATCAAGAACTTCCGCAAGTATTCCAAGCAGGATCTCATCATGAAGATCCTCAACGAACAGTCTCAGGACCGGGGCCTGCATTTCCGCACGGGCCTGCTGGACATCCTCCCCGACGGCTACGGCTTCCTGCGCACCCAGGGTTATACCCAGTCCGATTCCGATATCTACGTGTCTTTGTCTCAGATCAGACGGTTCAAGCTCCGCCGGGGCGACGAGATCACCGGTCAGGTGCGGACTCCGCGAGACAACGAGAAGTATCACGCCCTGCTCAAGATCCAGACCGTCAACGGCATGGACCCCGAGCAGGCGCGGCACCGCCCCACCTTCGACTCGCTCACCCCCTTGTTCCCAGACGAGCGGTTGCGCCTCGAAACCACCCCCGACCGGCTTTCGGCGCGGGTCATGGACATCATGAGCCCTCTCGGCAAAGGCCAGCGCGGTCTGATCGTGTCTCCGCCCAAGGCGGGGAAGACCACCATCCTCAAGGACATCGCCCACGCCATCGCCTCCAACAATCCCGAGGTGCATCTGATGGTGCTGCTCGTGGACGAGCGGCCGGAAGAAGTCACCGACATGGAGCGCACGGTCACGGGCGAGGTGGTGAGCTCCACCTTCGACCAGCCGGGCGAGAACCACGTGCAGGTCACCGAACTGGTGCTTGAACGGGTGAAGCGCCTGGTGGAAGTGGGCAAGGACGTGGTGGTGCTGCTCGACTCGATCACGCGCATGGCCCGGGCCTACAACCTGCAGGCCCCGGCAAGCGGCCGCATCCTGTCAGGCGGGGTCGATTCCACCGCGCTGTATCCGCCTAAGAAGTTCTTCGGCGCTGCCCGCAACATCGAAGAGGGGGGCTCGCTCACCATCCTGGCCACGGCCCTTGTCGAGACGGGGTCGCGCATGGACGAGGTCATCTTCGAGGAGTTCAAGGGCACCGGCAACTGGGAAGTGCGGCTCACCCGGCAGTTGGCCAACAAGCGGATCTTCCCGGCCATCGACATCGAGAACTCCGGAACGCGGAAAGAAGAGTTGCTCATGGACGCGGCGGAAGCCAAGATGGTCTGGAAGCTGCGCTCGGTGCTACACGCGCTCGACCCCAACGCCGCCATCGAGTTGCTCATCCAGAAGCTCAAGGAGACCAAGTCCAACGGGGAGTTTCTCGACCAGATGAGGAAGAACTCCCGCTAGTAGCCTCCGGACGATCTGGGCAGACGGGACACAGCGAAGGGCTACGGAGCAGGAAGGGCGAATGACGGCCAAGCTTCCGCTTGAGGGTATCTCCGTCGGGCACTATTCCGACTACGAAGGGCTCACCGGCTGTACCGTGGTCCTTGCACCCCAGGGGGTCGTCGCCTCTGTCGACATACGCGGTGGAGCTCCGGGCACACTCGAGACGGCTCTACTTTCGCCCTACGCCTCGGTGAGCGAGTTGCACGCCGTCTTGCTCACGGGGGGGAGCGCGCCCGGTCTGGCGGCGGCCGCGGGAGTGACGGCCTTCCTCAAGGAGGGTGGGCGGGATATCAGACACCGTACGCCAAGATCCCCCTGGTCGCAGCAGCGGTGATCTACGACCTGGGATTGGGCAGCGCGCAGGCCTGCCCGCGCGCAGAGGACGCTTTTCGAGCCGCCGAGGCGGCCGGTGTGGACGTGGAGGAAGGGTCCGTGGGGGCCGGTACCGGCGCGACGGTCGGCAAACTGCTGAACTTCTCAGGCCTCATGAAGGGCGGGGTGGGCCTGGCTTCCGTCGAGATCGGCGGAGGAGTGACCGTATCCGCGCTGAGCGTGGTGAACGCCCTGGGAGACGTACTCGATGAGCGAGGGGCGATCTTGGCGGGGGCCCGCAGCGGGGAGGTGTTCGCCGGAAGCACGGCTTCGCTGCTCGCGATGACCTCCGCGCCGGTCTTCAGCGCCATAGAAAGCACCACGCTCTCGGTGGTGATGACCGACGCCTCGCTCGACAAGCTGCAGTGTCGATCGCTGCCCGAATGGCTCATGACGGCATGGCTCGGGCTGTCGACCCTGTCCACACGCCGCGGGACGGGGACTGCGTCTTCGTGCTCGCGACGGGCCGCCGGTCGGGCAATGTCTTCCAGGTGGGAGTGGCGGCAGCCGTGGCCGTCGAAGAGAGCATCCGCCGGGGAGTGCGCGCGGCCCGGAGTCTGGGAGGCGCGCCGTCGGCGAGTGACTGGCGGTCCCGAGGTGTCGTCGGGGATCAGCATTGAGCCAGGGCATTCCCTGTATCGATAGCATCGCAGGCGTGAGAGCCGTCTTGGAAGCGGCGCGGCGCGAGGGGCGGTCCATCGGTCTCGTTCCCACCATGGGGGCCCTGCACGAGGGGCACCTTTCCCTGATCCGCCAGGCTCGCGCGGAGAACGACTTGGTCGTGGTGTCCATCTTCGTGAACCCCACGCAGTTCGGAGCGGGCGAGGACCTCGAATCGTATCCCCGTGATGTGGAGCGCGACCTGCGGCTGGCCGGTGAGGCGGGCGCCGACGTGGTGTTCAGTCCCTCGGCGGCGCAGATGTATCCCCGCGGGTATTCCACCTGGGTGGACGTGGAGGGCCTTACCGAAGGTCTGTGCGGGTCTTCGCGACCGGGCCATTTTCGGGGCGTGTGCACGGTGGTCACCAAGCTGTTCGCCATCTGCGGGCCCGACCGCGCGTACTTCGGGGAGAAAGACGCTCAGCAACTCGCCGTGATCAAGAGGATGGTGCAGGACCTGAACACCCCTGTGGAAGTGGTGTCCTGCCCCACCGTGCGCGAGGCGGACGGCCTCGCCCTGAGCTCGCGGAACGTCCGCCTTTCTGACGAGGAACGGGCGGAAGCCCCGGTCATCTTCCGCGCCCTTTCGGCCGCGCGCACCCTGGTGGAGAACGGCGAGCGGGAGGCAGCCCGGCTTGAGGACGAGATCCGTACCGTCCTGGCAGACGCGAGTCGGGCGACCATCGACTACGTGGAGATCGTCGACGCTGAGGCCTCACCCCGGTGGAGGTTCTCGCCGGCCCATGTCTGCTCGCAGTCGCTGTGTGGTTCGGCGATACGAGGCTTATCGACAACCTTACTGTCGTGGTGTGAATCCTTCCGGTGCCGCCTCAGGCACCGGACTTGTCCTCGAGGATCGATGTCCCTCCGTCGATGACGATGAGCTGACCGGTCACAAAAGAGGCCTCCGGACACGCGAGAAACGTGATCAGAGCAGCGATCTCATCGGGTGTGCCGGCGCGGCCGGCCGGTGAGCCGAGAGCCGCTTGGGTCTCGGCCGGGGTAGAGGAACCGGTCGCGACCCACCCCGGAGCGACTGCGTTCACCGTTATCCCCGAGCGAACTACCTCCAGAGCGAGGCTCCTCGTCAAGCCCACCATGGCCGCCTTGGGTGTGGCATACGTAGTCTGGAGAGGCATGGCTACCACCGGCCCCGTAGTGGAGGCCACCATGATGATGCGGCCGTATCGCCGGGCCTTCATGCCGGGCAGGAACTCCCGGGTCACAAGGAAGGCCGTGTTCAGATTGCGGGCGAGTGCGGCCTGCCACTCCTCAAAGGTGAGCTCTTCCAGGGGTTTCTCGGCGTCCCACCCGGACACGAGCGACACCATGCCTGCGTTGTTGACGAGGATGTCCACCCGGGGCCGCCACGCGTGGACGTCGTCGGCCAGCGCCTTCACCTGGCTCGGATCAGTGAGGTCGGCAACGCGGGAGACCGCATCCACTCCGTCGTTGCGCAGTTCGGCGCACCGGTCGTGTATGCGATCGGTGGTGGATGTGATGGCTACGGAGGCGCCCGCGCGGCCCAGCAGTCGGGCGCAGGCAAAACCGATGCCGTCGCCGCTTCCCGCTCCGGTGACAAGTGCTGTCTGCCCGTGTAAGGCGGAGCCACCGCCGAACAGGCCCTGTGGATCACCCACTGTCGTCCCCCCTTATGTTCGAGCCAAGAAGAAGATAGCTGAGACGCCCTCGCTCGACTATCTCTCCGCTGATTCCGTGAGCACGTAGGAGCCTCTGCAGATCCTCGGGCCGATGGAACGCCGCAGGTTCTCCGATCATCCGCTCTCCGGCGGACACCAGTCGGCCCCAGCCGGTGGGCCGGATCTCGAGCACGAGGACCCCGCCTCCAGGGCGCACCACCCGCGCCATCTCTCGCGTGGCCGCGTCCTGGTCGCGAAAATGATGAAAGGCATCGGAGCAGAGAAGCGCGTCGAAGTGGCCGGCGGGGAAGGGCAGGGTCTCGGCTGAGGTCAGCCGGACCGATATCGAAGGATGAGGCGAGACTCGGTAGAGCATCTCGGGAGTGATGTCGGCGACCACCACGTCGGCGCCGAGGGCCCGCGCCACCCCCAGACCGAGGTCGCCCGTGCCGCCGCCGAGATCCAGGAGCTCCCTCCCGGGGGAACGTAGGGCCGCAAATATCCGGCCACCCGCCGGAAGTCGCTTCGGTCCAGCGGCGTCGAGACCATTTGAAAAGGGGAGCCGTCCAACGGAAGACCGACATCGGCGGCCTCGCGCTCTCCCGCGCGTCCCGCCGGTCAGCGTTTCTCCCAGCGCAGCAGATACCCCACCTGGCTCAGCGTGCTTCCGGCCTGGATCTCCGTGCGCAGCCGGTTCTCGTTCTCGAGCACGTCCATGGCCCGGTTGGTGTACTCGACGGCCTTGTCCTTGGGGATGACGCAGACGCCGTCGTCGTCGCCGATGATCCAGTCGCCCGGGGAGACGCTGACGCCCGTCGATCTTGATGGGCACGCCGATCTCGCCGAACCCCTTGGGCTCCCCGGCGGTGGGCGTGACGAGGGGCGAGAACAGGGGGAAGCCCAGGGCGCGGATGTCGCCGGTGTCGCGGGCGCGCGCCGTAGATGACCACGCCGGCCACCCCGCTCTGGATGGCCGAGTTGGTGGCCAGCTCGCCCCAGACGGCCGGGAGCGATGCCGCCGGCGTCGATGACGATGACGTCGCCGGGCTGCGCCTGGTCGATGGCCTCGACCGGTTTGGCCCAGTCGCCGGGGTAGGTGCGTACCGTGAGCGCCGGGCCCGACCAGCTTCGACTCCGGGGGCGAGCGGCCGCATGCCGGGGATATCGCCGGTGCGGTGCAGCGCGTCCGACACGTTGGCGGCCGAGACCCGCAGCAGCATCTCGCGGATGTCCGGCCCGGTGGCGCGGACGAAGAACTCCGACTCTGACCGGCGACCAGGTCTCGATGGCCTGTCTTGATGGCCCGGGTGGCCGCGGTGGCGTCGGTGGCCTTGGTGATGGCGCCCGCCCACCACCACGATGGAGGCGCCCGCCTCGCATGGCCAGCGGCGCGGTCTCGGAGTTGATGCCCCCCGCCACGGCCATGGGGATCGACACGGCCTGGGCCACCTCGCGCAGAGTGTCCCAGGGAGTCTTGCCCTGCATCTGCTCGTCGATGGCCACGTGGATGCCGACGTAGCTGGCGCCCATCTCCTCGACCTGCCTTGGCGCGCGTGACCACGTCGTCCACCTGGATCATGTCCACCATGATCTCGGCGCCGTAGTTGCGGGCCGCCTCGATGCACTCCTTGATGGTGGCGTCGGACGCGGCGCCCAGTACGCCCACCACCTGGGCCCCGGCCTTGGCGGCGTACTCCACCTCGGCTCGGCCGGCGTCCATGGTCTTCATGTCGGCCACGATCGACATGGTCGGGCCAGCGCGCCTTGAGCTCGCGGATGGCCTGGAGACCCTCGCTCTTGATGAGCGGCGTGCCGGCCTCCAGCCAGTCCGCGCCGCCGGCCACGGCCTCTTCGGCCACCGCGAGGGCACGGGGCAGGTCGACGAAGTCCAGGGCCAACTGCAGTACGGGTTTCATGGACATCGTCCTCCTCGAGCTGACCTAGCGGACTCCGAGCGATCTGCACGATGACGGTGCGCTCCCGGGGACGGTTGTCGAAGCAGACGAAGCAGATCTCCTGCCAGCGGCCCAGGCAGGGCTGCCGTCGTCGAAGGGGACCACCAGCGAGGGGCCCAGCAGCCCGGCGCGCACGTGGGCGTGGCCGTTGACGTCCGGGTGCGTGTCGTTGTGATCGTAGTGCTCTGCCGGGGACGCCATCCGGTCGAAGAGGCTCGCGGAAGTCCTGAACCACGCCGGGCTCGAACTCCAGGGTGGTGACGGCGCCGGTGGCGCCGGGTACGAACACGGTGACGGTTCCGGCCCGCAGGCCGCTCTCGCGGACGAGGCGGCGGACGTCCTCGGTGAGGTTGACCATATCGGCGTTGCCCTGCGTGTCGAAATGGAGGCGGCGGTCACTACCGTCACCGGGCCTGAGACTTCAGGCGCTGCTGACATCGGAATCCTTCCTTTGTTGTGGGCGTGTTTCGGCGTGGTCCCGCTTGTCGTCCGGAGCGGGGGCCGGGCCTTGTGTGCGGAGGGCGCCCCCTCTGAGGCGGCCGAAGCTTGTCCAGACGCTCGAGGGTGTGATGCGAAACGTCGGACCTGGCTGCCACCAGGTCAGAGTGGCTTCGCCCAGCGCGCGATACATGGGTAGGAGGTGCGGGAGCGTCAGCAGCGAGCGCTTGGAGATGGCTGGCGACCGTCGCGACGTCGCCCCGGCTGAGCGGCCCGGTGAGCGCTTCCACGGGCCCACGGGCGGCCAGGTTCTCGAGCGTCGCCGTCACCAAGGGCAGGAACAGAGAAAGGGGACTCGCTCCGGCACCCCGGCCTCGACGAACAGCTCGTTCGCCGCATGTTCGAGAGTCACCAGGTAGTTGCAGGCGACGGTCGCCGCCGCGTGGTACAGGCCGCGCTTGTCGTCGGCAAGAAAGAACGGGCGCATCTCCAGAGCGTCGCGCCAGCCGCATCCCGGTGGCCCCGGCCTCATCCGGACGGACGGGGCCGGGAGTGAGCGCCACGCCTGCTCCGGCGAAGCGCGTGGCGCCGGTGAGGGGTTCGCGGGAAGGTCTGCAGGGGATGGAAGACGAGCGTCGCCGTTCCCGCCTCCGCGCAGGCCTGGAGCGCGGCGATCGGAGGTGGCGCCGCTGGT
Source organism: uncultured Actinomycetota bacterium (assembly GCA_963822135.1). Classification (GTDB taxonomy): domain Bacteria; phylum Actinomycetota; class Thermoleophilia; order RBG-16-64-13; family RBG-16-64-13; genus CAIQPS01. Next base: position 90,814 of record CAWGGI010000011.1, read on the forward strand.
GTGCGCGACGACGGTTCCAGCAGCGCGCCCACGATCGGCACCAAGTTCGGTGGCCAGAGCGGCGGCTACACCGGTGACGGCGCCGTCGGGGACGCAGATCGACGTACAGATCGGGGCGCGTCTCGACCAGGTCGGCGAGTGTAGGTACACCCGGTACCCCGAGCCAGGCATGGGCGCGGGCGAGACCGGCCGAGGACCCGGCGGTGAACCCCGTGAGCAACTGTTCCCGGGAGCGCAGGGCAAGGGCGAGACTGGCGCCCAAACGGCCGGCGCCGATGATGGCGAAGCGCAGTGATGTCGCTGAGGCTTCGATGGATACCTGCCTGTTCCAGTTCTGCCGGAGATACCAGACGTGGCTCGGTTGGTCCTTCGGACAGCGAGGAGTCGGGAATCGTACGTCCTGGTTACGCCTCCACATGGTAGGCGGTCCGGACGATGAGCCGAGGCCCGGCGCCTCGCTCGATGCGCCGGTAGGATAACAGGCTCTTTGACGGGAACAACGAAGGTCCGGGTATCAGCACCCGCCGGTGTCTCAAGGCAGGGCTCTTCTGCTACTCTGACACCATGGGCCAGAGTGACGAACGATGCCGCGAACAGCGCGGCGGAGGCCCTACGCGCGCTCGAGCAATCGCTGCGCGAGTGCCGCGGCTGCGGTCTCTGCAACGGGCGTACCCAGGTGGTGTTCGGCGTAGGAAACCCCGACGCCGAGCTCATGTTCGTGGGCGAGGGGCCCGGGCTTTCACGAGGACAAGCAGGGCGAGCCGTTCGTCGGCGCAGCCGGGAAGCTGTTGACCGAACTGCTCGGAGAGATCGGCCTTGGGCGTGCCGACGTCTACATCGCCAACGTGGTCAAGTGCCGACCCCCCGAGAACCGCGATCCCACGCCCGAGGAGATCGAGGCCTGCAGCCCACACCTGATGGACCAGATCGCCATCATCAGACCGCGCGTCATCTGCACTCTGGGCCGTTTTGCCGCCAAGCTCCTCGCCGATACCGAACTCAGCATGACCGCCATACACGGCAGGGCCAAGGAACGGGAGATCGCTGGAGTGTCCGGCTTGTCGTCTTCCCGGTGTTCCATCCGGCGGCCGCGCTGTACACCCCGGCGAACCGCAAGGTGCTGCAGGCGGACTTCGCCAAGTTGCGCCACCTGCTCGCCAACGGACTGGATGCGCTCGAGGCGCGGCCGGCTGAGACGATGCGCGAGTCGCAGCCATCCGGTCCGGGGACGCGCCTAGGTCAGGCGCTGCCCAGGGCGGCGGCCGCGGGCCGGCCGCGACCCGGGTGGAGCAACTGCCTCTTTGGTAGAGGATCCGGTGGCGGCTGGCCATGCCGGGGACGATCGTGGCCTGGGAGACCGGGCTGCGGGTGACCGCCCCTTGGTCGGTGGTCACGTGGTGCTGAGCCGGGTCGGGGTGGGCTTGGGCGAGTTGCGAAGGATCGGGCGACGGCTTGCCCGCGCTCTGAGAGGCGGCGATCTCGTTCTTCTCTACGGTCCGCTCGGCGCCGGCAAGACCACTCTCGTGCGGGCGATTGCTGAGGCATTCGAGGTGACCGACCCGGTGCGCAGTCCCTCCTTCACCTTGGCCAACATCTACTCGGGCAGAGTGCTCGTCCAGCATCTCGACCTGTATCGCCTGGAGGAGGTGGGCGATGACGACGTGCTCGCTCTGGAGGAATACGTCAGGGCCGACGCCGTGACTTTGGTGGAATGGCCGCAAGCCGGTCTGGATCGCCTGGGGCCTGCAACGTGGAAGGTACGTCTCGCTCACGAGACCCTTCGCAAGCGATCGGTCGAGATCGAGGCGATGACGGACGAGGCCAGGACGCGCTGGGAGAGGGCTGGTCATCGTGTCTGAGCGACTCGTTCTCGCCATGGACGGGTCTACGCGGGCGTGCACCACGGCGCTGCTGACACGCGACTCCGCTGGGGGCGGCGACGAGGCCGAGGGCCTGAGTACGGGAGCGTGGCAGGTCGTCGCGGAGCGGACCGAGGTCGATGGACGGGGGCAGGCTAGGGTCCTCCTCCGTTCGATCGACGAGATGCTCGCTCAGATAGGTGCTGTCCCAGTCGATATCGCGGCGATCGTGGTGGGGACCGGGCCGGGGACGTTCACGGGGGTGAGGATCGCCGTGGCGACGGCGCGGGCATTGGCGCTGGCCCTCGAGGTCCCGGTCGTAGGCGTGAGCACGTTGAGCGCTCTGGCTGCCGAGGCCGTGCGACGGCTACCGAGGGTGGACACCACCGGCCCGCGCGTCGGCCGCCCGGACTGGTCGTGCCTGTGGTGGATGCGCACCGCGGCCAGCTGTTCTTTGGGTTCTACGGGCTGTACGGTGCGACTCAGGGACACAGGGCACCGGCGCGGCACCCTGTTCGCGAGGACGGAGCCCATCTCGGTCTGCGATCGCGGGGAGATGTCTCTCTCGTGGCCGAGGCGACGGCGGACGCGACCGCCATGGTGGTCGGCGACACCTTGTCCGTCGGCGGTGAGGAAGCCGCCGATGTGACCGTCGCGCCCGGCCGGGTCCATGCCGCCTCGCTCGTGATCGGGCAGGACCTGTTGGACGAGCCCGGCTGCGGGATAGAGGGAGGCGGCTGGCCCCCTGGCTGACGGCTCGGCTGACAGAGTCGCCCTCGCGGCCTTGGGCCGCTCAGCTGGAGGACGGGCCCTTCCCGAGCGGCGCGGGGGGCGGTTGGGATCCTGCAGCCGGTGTGCCGGGGACTCCGGAGGCGGTCAGACCCATCTACGTTCGCGCACCGGACGCCGACATCCACATCACCAAGATGAAAGACCCGTGGGCGGACCGACCCACGGATGGCTCGTCCTAGACAGGTCTCTCAATGGAGAAGCTTTCCATCAGGAAGATGAGATCGGGAGATGTTCCTGCTGTCCTTGCGATAGAGCGAGAGAGCTTCTCGCTGCCTTGGACCCGGCAGATGTTCGAGGAAGAGCTCCGTCAGGATCTCAGCTGGCGTCGGGTCGCGGAGAGCGAGGGCGAGGGAATGGCCGGCTTCTTGATCGGGCGGATCTACCCGGATGCCTGGCATCTCATGGATCTGGCCGTCGCATCCTGGGGCCGCAGAGGGGCGTGGCCACCCGGCTGCTGGACGACTTCCTCCGCGCTGCCGACGCGGCCGTCCTCCCCGTGTTTCTCGAGGTGCGGCCCGGAATGTCGAGGCGCTGACCCTCTACGAGCGGTGCGGTTTCGCCCCGGTCGGCGCGCGCAAGAGGTACTACTCCGACACGGGTGAGGATGCGCTGGTGATGATGCGGCCCGCGGCACTCGGCGCTTTGGACGAAGCTACACACGCAATGGCGGTCGAGCCCCCAACTGGGGACGGGAACGTTCTCCGGGGCCCCATCCTGGCCATCGAGTCGTCATGCGACGACTCCGCGGCGGCCGTGTTGGCGCCCGCCGGGGAGGTCCTCGTCCACCGTGGTCCACTCGCAGGACTCCATCCACGAGCGCTACGGCGGCGTGGTGCCCGAGGTGGCCAGCCGAGCCCACGTGGAGCGGATGACCGCCGTCGTGCGCGAGGCGCTCGACCAGGCGCGGATGCACCATGGACGATCTGGGTGGGGTCGCCGTCACCGTCGGGCCGGGGCTCATCGGTGCGTTGCTGGTGGGCGTGCAGACGGCCAAGGCCATCGCTTGGGCCCGGCGGCTGCCGCTGTATCCCGGTCAATCATCTGCATGGCCACCTGGCCGCCGTGTGGCTGGCCGACCGGCCGCGCCCTTCCCATGGTCACCCTGGTGGCCTCCGGCGGGCACACTACGCTGGTCGCGGTCGACGATCGAGCTACTTTCAGGCTGCTGGGTCAGACCCTGGACGACGCCGCTGGGGAGGCGTTCGACAAAGGCGCGCGGCTTCTTGGGCTCGGGTATCCGGGGGGCCGGGAGCTGGACGAGCTGGCGGAGAGGGGAGACCCGGAGGCGTTCTCGTTCCCGGTCGGCACTGAAGCGGTCGGCCCGCCCCGACTTCTCCTTCTCGGGGGTCAAGACCGCTCTCTACTACCTTCTGCGAGACATGCCCGAGCCGAGAGCGGAGTACGGCGCGCCGCCGACGTGGCCGCCTCGTACCGCGAGGCCATGGTCGAGGCGCTGGTCGAGCAAGGCGGTGCGGGCGGCACGGCAGGAGGGCGCGCGGACGCTGGCGGTCGCCGGCGGAGTGGCGGCCAACTCGCTGCTGCGGCGCAGGCTGCGCGAGCGGGGCGAGGCGGCGGGCTGCATGTCGTGGTGCCTCCCTTCGCCTACTGCACCGACAACGCCGCCATGATCGGCGCGGCCGCCTTGGCCGGCCCCGTCTCTGCCTATCCCGACTACCTGGACGTGGACGCTTCCGCGTCGCTGCCCCTGGGGACGGTGGATGGCGACCTCCGGAGGAACGCTGACAGCACCGGGCGCAGGGCGCCGCAAGGCACCGGTTGGCACTCGTCCCTCGATGTTTGACAAATCCTGAGTCTGCGCATAACATATGCGCGGCTTGGCACTCGTTGGCTAGAGTGCCAGTTCTGCGAAACTCAGGTTTCAAACGTCCGCTCGAGGGCGCACGAGTACAAAGTCGGACAACGCAGTAGATAGGAGGGTTGCGCATGAAACTAGTGCCACTCGAGGACAGGGTCGTTGTCAAGGTCATCGAGCAAGAAGAGATGACCGCGAGCGGTATCGTCCTTCCCGACACGGCCAAAGAGAAGCCGTCCAAGGGCGCGTCGTGGCCGTCGGTCCGGGCAAGTACTAGGACGAAGGCGACCTGATCCCCATGCCGGTCAAAGAGGGCGACATGGTCGTCTTCGCCAAGTACGCCGGCACCGAGCTCAAGCTCGATGGCGAAGAGTACCTGGTCATCGCGGGCGACCGACATCATCGGCATCATCCCGGGCGAATAGGCCTCTTCGCGTGCAGCTATGCACAAAGACGATCGGTTCCTAGTGTAAGAGAAGGAGACTGGATTTATGGCAAAACAGCTTTTGTACGGTGAAGAGGCCCGCAGGGCTCTGGAGCGCGGGGTCAACACGCTGGCCGACGCCGTCAAGGTCACCCTCGGCCCCAAGGGCCGCTACGTGGTGCTGGACAAGAAGTTCGGCAGCCCCACCATCACCAACGACGGTGTGACCATCGCCCGTGAGATCGAGCTCGAAGACGTCTTCGAGAACCAGGGCGCTCAGCTGGTGCGCGAAGTGGCCACCAAGACCAACGACATCGCCGGTGACGGCACCACCACCGCCACCCTGCTGGCCCAGGCCATCGTCCGCGAAGGCCTCAAGAACGTGGCCGCCGGCGCCAACCCGATGGCCGTCAAGCGCGGCATCGAGAAGGCCGTCGACGTGGCTGTCGAAGAGATCAAGACGATGTCCAAGGAGATCTCGGGCAAAGAGGATATCGCCCGGGTCGCCACCATCTCCGCCGACGACCGCGAGATCGGCGACGTCATCGCCGACGCCATCGAGAAGGTCGGCAAGGACGGCGTGGTCAACGTCGAGGAGTCCAACACCTTCGGCATGGACCTGGAGTTCACCGAGGGCATGCAGTTCGACAAGGGCTACATCTCCCCGTACTTCGTCACCGACGCCGAGCGCATGGAAGCCGTCCTCGAGGATCCCTACATCCTCATGGCCAACCGCAAGATCGGTTCGGTCCAGGATCTGCTCCCCGTGCTGGAGAAGGTCATTCAGTCCGGCAGGCCCCTGCTGATCATCGCTGAGGACGTCGAGGGCGAAGCTCTCGCCACCCTCATCGTCAACAAGCTGCGCGGCACCTTCACCGGTATCGCCGTCAAGGCCCCGGGCTTCGGCGACCGCCGCAAGCGCATGCTCGAGGACATCGCCATCCTCACCGGCGGCGAGGTCATCAGCGAAGAGATGGGCCTCAAGCTCGAGAACACCACCGTCGCCCAGCTCGGCCGCGCCCGCAAGGTCGTCGTCGACAAGGACAACACCACCATCGTCGACGGCGCCGGCGAACTCGACAAGATCAAGGCCCGCATCAACCAGCTCAAGGCCGAGATCGAGAACACCGACTCCGACTTCGACCGCGAGAAGCTGCAGGAGCGCCTGGCCAAGCTGGCCGGCGGCGTGGCTGTGGTCAAGGTCGGCGCGGCTACCGAGACCGAGATCAAAGAGAAGAAGCACCGTGTCGAGGACGCTCTGAGCGCCACCCGCGCGGCTCTGGAAGAGGGCATCGTCCCGGGCGGCGGCGTCGCTCAGGTCCTGCTGGTCCCGGCCATCATGGCCATCAAGGCCGAGGGCGACGAGCTCACCGGTGTCCGCATCGTGGCCCGGGCGCTGGAGGAGCCCCTCCGCCAGCTGGCCAACAACGCCGGTCTGGAAGGCTCGGTCGTGGTCAACGAGGTCAAGACCCGCGGCAAGGGCGTCGGTCTCAACATCGCCACCGGCGAGTACGAAGACATGGTCAAGGCGGGCATCATCGACCCGGCCATGGTCACCCGGTCTGCGCTGCAGAACGCGGCGTCCATCGCCAAGAACATCCTGACCACCGAAGTCATCGTCGCCGACAAGCCCGAGAAAGAGGGCGCGGGCGGCGGCATGCCGGGCGGCATGGGCGGCATGGGCGGCATGATGTAGGACGAGCGACAAGACCGGCCGGGTCGCGAGACGGTCCGGTGGTCCGGGGCCACCGCGGCGAGCGCCCTTCGGGGCGCGGGCCGCTGCGGCCCCTCGTTCGTTTGCCGGTGCCAGACCGGATGGTAAACTGGCGAGAGCATGGCGGAGAGTTGCCGATCTCTGGGAACGGAGGCGCTGATGAAGCAAGAGGTGCAAGCCGCGTTCGCGGAGATGCTGGACATCTCCACCGACATCGACAAGGCTGTGGTGTTCGGACCGGATGGGGTGATCGCTTCGAACATGAGCGAGCCGGCTCTGGCGGTGGCAGTGAGCACAAGCGCAAGAACTGGTCCGTCTGGGTGAGGAAAGCGCGGCGCAGAGATGGGTTCGCAGCCTTTCACTCAGTTGGTTGTGGAGACGCCCGCCGGGTCTGGTCTTTCTGGTGCGCGAACTGGCCGCGGACGGGATGACGGCTGTGGCCACCGGCAAGAAGGGCAGCCGCGTCGGCCTGGCGCTGTACGACCTCAAGACCTGCCTGCGGGACGCTCGCGAAGCTGCTGGGGTTGCAGGCGGAGATCGCGCAGGGGGAGGAAGCGTAGATGAAGCGGTTCTTCAAGATCTTCGGGATCGTCGACCCTCGTCGGCAGCGTCATCGGCGGGACGTACTACTTCTTCTTCGTTCGTTCGCGCAACCCGCAGGTGGAGCTGTACTTCGACGACGGATCGATGCTGGCCTTCCCGGGCAACACCGCCGAAGCGGCCCCCTTCATGGCCGCGGCCTGCGAGATCTTGGCGCAGAGCCCCATCGCCGACTGATCCCGTCAGCCCGACGTGACCGGCGGAGGTGACTTCAGCGGCCCGCCCGCCGGGCTGCTCGAGGCCATCGTCAGCGTGGCCTGCGCGTGGGGGGGGACGCTGGGCTGAGGTTTTCTGGAGGACGCGCGCTTCCTTGTCCCTCCGCCTGGAGGACGGCAAGATCGAGGATGTCGTCTCCGGGGCCGACCTGGGCGGGTCTGTGCGCGTCATGCGCGGCATCTCCACGGAGTTCGGGTACGTCGACGCCGTGGACGAAGGCTCTCTTCTGGGTCTGGCCAGGGACTGATCGCACGTCCCGACTCTCCGGCGACGGCGGTTCGCGCGGATGCCGTGCCCGCCGTCGCGGTGCGGGTACAGGCTCCGGCCGCACAGGTAGTGGCGCGAGGCAGCGCAACGAGTGCGAGACCGCGTGGCCAAGGCGCCGCTCTGCTGCGTGTGGCCGACGAGAGCGCGCGCGGCCTGTCCGGGGAGGTGCGTCAGGTGATGGCCGTCTACGGCGAGATCGCGGCAGCGGGTGTGGATCGCCGGGTCTGAGGGGCGTCTGGCCGCCGACGAGCGGGCACGAAGGATGCTGGCCGTCACCGTCATGGCGAGCGGGACGGTCTCATCCAGGTGGGCCGGGAGACCCTGGCCCTGCAGGGGGGTGGTCGAGGGGTTCGACGAGGGCGCCGTGGCCGGGCTGGCTACGACCGCGGCCCGAGAAGGCTCTGGTCATGCTGGACGCGAGCCCTGCTCCGGCCGGCCGCATGCCGGTGGTGCTGGCCAATGGATTCGGCGGCGTCCTCTTCCACGAGGCCTGCGGCCACGGTCTTGAGGCCGACTACATCCTCAAGAAGACCAGCGTCTGGGAGGGCAAGCAGGGCGAGCGCGTGGCGGGAGAGCACATCTTCGCCTACGACGACGGGGTGGGCCAGGGCATGTGGGGCTAGCGCCGGTTGCGACGACGAAGGCGCGCCCTGCCAACGGACCGCGGTCATCGAAGCGGGCGTCCTCACGGGGTATCTCACCGACCGGCTGCGGGCGGACTTCTGGGCTGCCGCTGACCGGCAACGGGCAGAAGGCAGGACTATCGCCACCTGCCGTATCCGCGGATGACCAATACCTACTTCGGCCCGGGACGGGCACACCGGCGACGAGCATCATCGCCGACACGTCGGGCGCTTGTACGCCAAGTCGCTTTCCGGCGGAGAGGTCAATCCCGCGACCGGTGACTTCGTCTTCGGCGTAGCGGAGGGCTATCTCATCGAGGGAGGCAGGGTCACGACCCCGGTGCGCGGCGCCACCCTCATCGGCAACGGGGTGGACGTCCTCGAGAACATCGACGCGATCGCCGACGACCTGGAGATGGAAGGCCGGCACGTGCGGCAAAGAGGGTCAGCATGTGTCCGGTGGGAAGCGGCCAGCCGACGCTCCGCATCCGGGAACTGACCGTCGGGGGCACCAGCCTGGGATGAAGCCGACGCGGGCATCAGGAAGAGCCCCTTCGCTCCTGGATATTGCTCGCGCTACGCTCCGACGCGGACGCACAGCGTGGGCGCCGATCTGGAGGTGTACGTCCAGTCGGGCCGCACCGTCGCCGTCAAGGTGTTCGCGGCCAGGTGGAGTCGATCTCGGTGGCGCAGCCAAGCGGGGCTGGGCGTGCGGGCTGCCCGCGAGGGTCGGGTGGGATATGCGTTCACGGCCGATCTCACAGATGCCGGGTTGGATGCCGTGCTGGCCGCAGCGGCGGCGAATGTGCAGGTCAGCCGATCCCGACCCTTACGCCGGACTCCCGGTCGTGGCCGCCCGGGTCCTACCCGTCGGTCCGCGGGATTGTGGCGGCCGGGGGTCGCGATGCATGGAACTCGAAGGACAAGGTCGGGCTGGCGCTCGCGGCGCGAGGCAGCGGCGCTTGCCTGTCCCCGACGTCGACGCGGTGGAAGAGAGCGTCTATTCGGACGAGGAGAGCCGTGTCGCCATCTGTCGAGCACGGGGCGTGGAGGCGGAGGCGGAGCACTCTTTCTGCTTCGTCTACGCGCATGGCCCATGCCGGTCGAGGCGAGACGACCGTCAATCGGGACTGGGGTACAGCGTCGGCGCGCGACCCGCAGGAACTGGACGCCGAGGCTGCGGGCAAGGAGGCCGGCGAGAAGGCCGCGGCGCTTCATGGGCGCCCGGCCGTGTGCCACCGGGCACCTACACAGTCGTCTTCGGCCGCGAGGTGGCGGCCGCTCTCATCGCACATGTGGCGCAGGCCCTCAGTGCGGACGCTGTCCAGAAGGGGCGCTCGGTGTTCGCCGGCAGGGTGGGCGAGACCGTGGGCTCACCGCTGCTGACCCTGGTCGATGACGGGCTGGCCCCTGGGGGCATGGCGACCAACCCTTTTGACGGAGAAGGGGTGCCCCATCGGCGCACCGTCCTGCTGGAGGGCGGACGATCCTGCAAGACGTATCTACACAACAGCTATACGGCACGTAAAGAGGGCGACTTCCGCCTGTCTACAGGGAATGCGGAGCGGGGATCCTACCGCCGACTACCCCGAGAGTGGCAGCGAGCAACCTGGTCTTGGAGCCCGGGACCGGCTCACTGGAGGAGCTTGTCGGGAGAGTCGGGTCAGGTCTGTACGTCGAGAGCGCCGCGGGCCTGCACTCCGGGGTGAACGTCGATCAGCGGCGAAATCTCCGTCGGGGTGACTGGGCGTCTGATCGAGGCGGGCGCGCTGGGTGCGCCGGTGCGCGAGGTCACCATCGCGACCGACTTCCTATCCCTGCTGGCCTCCGTGAGCGATGTGGGAGGAGATGCCCGCTGGATCCCGCTCTACGGGAGCGTCTGCACGCCGTCCCTGGCGGTGGAGCGCAGTCGCGGTGTCGGGTCAGTGAACACGAGAGACAGGAGGGTAGCGTGGACAAGGATTCAGTGGGCAGATCGCTCTTGGAGGCCGCGTACCTGGAGGGTGACTTCGTTCTTCGCTCGGGCAAGCGGAGCAAGTACTATCTGGACAAGTATCTGTTCGAGACCGAGCCCCGGGTTCTCCGGGGCATCGTCTTCGAGATGGCCGGGATGGTCAGGGAGCGGATGGCGGACGGATGCGAGTACGAACGTCTGGCGGCTCCTGAACTGGGGGGAGTCGTGCTGGGCGCCGGACTCTCGCTCGAGCTGGGCATCCCGCTGCTGCTGGTGCGCAAACAGTCGAAGGAGTACGGCACCGGCAAGCGGATCGAAGGGCGGTTCGCTCCCGGGGAGACGGTCGCCGTCATCGAGGACATAGTGACGTCGGGAGGGGCTGCCATCATGGCTGCGGAGGCTCTGCGCGAAGCGGGGTTGGTGGTCGAGGACCTGTACTGCGTGGTCGATCGAGAGGAAGGCGGAGCCGCGGCTGCCGCGGCGGCGGGCCTGACCCTGCGCCCGCTGTTCACGTCATCGGAACTCGGTATCGCCCCGCGGCCCTAAATACGTGGGATTTCGGCCAAAATTTGGCTAAAAAGCGCTTGTGCACGGGCGAGGATTTGCTAAGGTTGAGTTGTACCGCGAGCGAAAGGGAGGTAGCTGTGACCAAGGCCGAGTTTGTTGACAAGCTTGCAGCCAAGAGTGGGCTAACCAAAAAGGACGCGGCCGCAGTGGTCGACGCCTTCGTGGAAGTGATCACGGAATCCCTCAAGAAGGGGGAGGATGTCCAGTTCACCGGTTTCGGCAAGTTTTATGTCCAGACCCGTGAGGCCAGGGATGGGATCAACCCGCAGACCAAGGCCAAGATCAAGATCCCGGCCAGCAAGGTCCCGAAATTCAGCGCGGGTGTGGCTCTGAAGAACGCGGTCAAGTGAGCGCACGGTAGAACGGATACGATGAGGGCCGCCATTGGCGGCCCTTTTTCTTTGTGGGCAGCGTCTGCCGCGGCCGGTGAGAGAGGTGAGGTCGATGTCTGCGGCGCATTTCGCCGATCGGCTGCTCGAGGCGATAGAGACACAAGCGGTCCCACGTGGTGCGTCGGGCTCGATCCGGATTACGGCTCGCATGCCTTCCGAGTTGGTGGCCGCTCATCCGCGCGGCGACTACCCGACGAGACCGAGATGAAGGTCGCCTGCTATCGGCGGGTTCCTCTCGGCCCTCTTGCCGGCACTGCGTGGACGAAGCGGTGGCGGTGAAGATCCAGATAGCGTACTTCGAGGCACTTGGTGCTCCGGGGTACGCCCTGTATGAGGAAATGGTGCGCCTGGCGCAGGATCTCGGGCTATCTGGTCATAGCCGACGTCAAGCGGGGCGACATCGGAAGCACCGCCGAGGCCTACGCGCAGGCGCATCTCGACTTGGCCGGCGCGGACGCGGTGACCGTGAACCCGTATTTCGGGAGCGACGGGCTGGAGCCGTTCTTCCGCAGGTGCCGGGACGACGGCAAAGGCGTGTTCGTGCTGGTGAAGACCTCGAACCCCAGTTCGGCCGAGATCCAGGACATGCTGCTCAGCGTCGGGCGAGCCGGTATACGCGCAGGGTGGCGGGTCTGGTGCAACGAGTGGGGACGGGACACGAGTCGGAGCGCCGGCTATCGCTCGGTGGGCGCGGTGGTGGGGGGACGCATCCCGAGCAGGGGGCGCGCCTGCGCGCCAGGTTGACCGGAGTGCCTTTGCTTGATCCCGGGCTACGGGGCGCAGGGTGCAAAAGCGGAGGACCTCTCCGGCCTCTTCGACTCGCGAGGGACGGGCGCGATCGTCAACTCGGCGCGGGCCATCCTGTATGCATATCGCAAGGTTCCTCAACGCCACTGGCTCGACGCAGCGCGCGCCGAGGCGGCGGCGATGAGAGCCGCTCTCTGGCGGGCGGCCGGACGTGACTAGGGACGAGGAGATCTCGCGACGGATCGGCGGGGTCGACATGGGTCCGGTCTGTTTTGCTGCCCCTTGTGGTGCTGGTCGTGGCCGTAGCCGTCGTGAGCGGCCTGGTGTTGGGCGGTGTCGTTCGCGGCGAGAGGACCTACGACGACGGGTCCGGTACCTCCACCACCCAGCCGACCGTGCTGATCGAGCCCCGGATCAGGAGGGGCTGGTGCGTCTGACGTGCTCGTAGAGGAAGATGAGGATCAGATCGACGACGAGGCTCAGGAACGACTGCACTAGTATCTCGGTCACGGGGATGAGCACGAAGAAGCCGTTCTCCCCGTCGTAGTAGAGCCCGTAAAGCCGGTAGAGCCCGATGTCCACCAGTTGCAGGATCACGAATATCAGCAGCACTGGAGGCCACCGTCGGGCGAGCAGGCGCGCGCTGCGTCGCATCGCCGGGACGAAAGCCAGGCCCTCGAACACGATGACGTAATCCGTGTAGACGAGGAGAAGCGCAATCACGAGAGTTGCGACCGCGATCACCTGGTCCAGGATGGTACCCGTGGGAGCTGCGAGGGGAAGAACCCACACCACCAGGTAGAGAAAAGCGTAGAAGAGCGAGAGTCTCCCCACCTCCTCCCAGCCGCGAGGGGCAAGGGGGTAGCCCGGTCCGGCGATGGCTCGGAACAGGGGTGCTCGCAGCATCGCGCTCAGGACACAGACCGCGAGACCGGCGAACACCGCCACAGCGAGGGCCGGCGTGAAGGAGAACCCACTGAAGAACTCGTCGCGAACAAACTGCCAGCGCTCGAAATTGCTGGCAAAGAACATGCTCCACCTGATCGGACCACCGGCCGCGCTGTAGACGGCCAGAAACGCCATCGTGCTGATGACGCTCAGTGCGATCGGATAGAAGATCAGCCACTGCTTGTGGGCCAACCGGTTCCAGGCCTGGCGTAGCACCTCGGCGATGGTCGCACCTCCCGGCTCGAACTCAGTCGCGGCCGGAAGTATAACATCGGGCCCGAGGGCCCGCCGGGGCCCGGCAGGAGGCCGCAAACGCCCATGCTATACTGAAGGGTATGATGCGTTCTGACAGTAGACGGGGGCGGCTCCTGCCGCTCCTGTTGTTCATCATGGTTCTGGTGGCGGTGGGCTCAGTGCTCGCCGGCGTCGCCGTGGGCGCGACTACAACCACACTCCCCGCTCTCGGTGGCTCAGACCGAGAGCTTCGAGGTGCGGGCCGCAGACCTCGACGGCTTCGACGCGTCCCCTCCGGCCATCGAATCGCCGTCCGCCATCGTCGTAAGCCTGGATACCGGCAAGGTCCTGTACGAGCGCAATGCTCACAAGCGGAGACCGATGGCCTCCACCACCAAGATCATGACTGCCATCCTCGTCCTCGAGTCGGGCGTCGATTTGAGTACGCCGGTGACTGTGTCGGCCAAGGCGGCCAACACCTGGGAGGTCAGCGCCTGGGTGCGTGAAGGCGACGTCCTCACCGTGGAGCAGTTGTTGTATGCCCTCATGCTGCGTAGCGCCAATGGATCAGCCGTGGCCCTCGCGGAGAACGATGCCGGCAGCGTGAGCGCGTTCGTGGCCAAGATGAACAAGCAGGCCCAGGAGCTGGGCATGGAGGATACTCACTTCGTCACCACCAATGGCCTCGATGCGGAGGGCCACTACTCGACGGCGGCGGACTTGGCGACCCTGGCCCGCTACGCGATGAAGAACGAGAAGTTCCGCGAGATAGTCGATTCAGAGACCTACACCTTGGAGGTGCAGGAATCCTCGTCGACGAAGGGGCAGAGGGAACCGCTGGAGATCACCAACACCAACAAGCTGCTGCTCCAGTACGACTGGGTCAACGGCATCAAGACCGGCCTCACTCCCAAGGCCGAGCAGTGTTTGGTTGCCTCGGGCACCAAGGACGGCCGCTCCGTCATCAGCGTGGTATTGGGTCAGCCCGACAGCCCCCAGTGTTTCCAGGAGAGCAAGGCCCTCATGGAGTACGGCTTCACGCAGTTTCGACCGCTGAAGCTCGTCGAGAAGGGCATGACAGTGGCGGAGGCTGAGGTCCCCTACCAGATGGACGGCAAGGTGGAACTGGTCACCGACGGAGCGCTCGAGACCGAACTCTACGCAGAGGATGTGGTCAGGACCACGGTCACGGTCGACCGGGCCCTGGAACTGCCTGTCGCTGCCGGTGAGACCTATGGGCACGTCGTGGTCACTGCCGGCGGCAAAGAGGTGGGCCGATGCGATCTGGTGGCCACGAAATCGTTCTCGGCGCCGACTCTGGGTTCCAAGCTTGCCTACTTCTTCCGCCGCCTGGGCGCAGCCATAGGGATCGGCTAGGCGGGCTGGAGATGATCCTCACCGTCACTCTCAACCCTGCCCTCGACCGCACCATGACCGTGCCCAACTTCCAAGCCGGCATGCGGCACCGCGCCACCGACACGGTCATCCTGCCGGGAGGCAAGGGGATCAACGTGGCTCGAGCGGTGAAGGCCCTGGGAAGGCCGGTGATCGCCACCGGTTTCGTGGGGGGACGCAAGGGCGATCAGATCCTGGCCGACCTCAACGGCGAGGGCATTCTGTGCGACTTCGTTCGCGTCGCCGGCGAGTCGCGCATCTCCACGGCGGTCGTGGATCCCGCCACGGCGGCAATCACCGAGATCAACGAGCAGGGACCAGAGATCCAGTCCTTGGAGCTGGAATCGCTCTACGACAAGCTGGACTATCTGGGCCGGGCGGTGGACGTGGTCGTGTTCGCGGGAAGCGTGCCCCCTGGGCTCGACGACGACTGCTACGCTCGGATGATCCAGAAGGTGCGCCCTCTGGGGGTCAAGATCTTCTTCTATACCTACGGCGATCCGCTGCGTCTGGGCATCAAAGCCCGTCCCGACTACGTGTTCCCCAAACTGGTCGAAGCAGAGAAGGTCATCGGGTATGAGTTCAACACCCTGGAGGACCGCATCCTGGCCGCGCGGCGTATGCGCGAGATGGGCGCGGGCTCGGTGATCATCACGTTCCGATTCGGTTGCATCGCCGAGCTCGATCACGGAGGGAGATGCAGGACCTTCATAGGCAGGATGCCGGATGTGGATACTCTCTCGCCGCTCGGCTGGGGAGACGCTCTCGTGGGTGGCTATGCGGTCAAGCTGATGGATGGGGAGCCACCCCAGGAGTGCCTGCGTTTCGGGCTGGGTTGTGCAACGGCCAACCTCATACGCTATGGTGCAGGAGTGTTCTCACCGTCGGATGCGGAGAGACTGACCAAGCGAGTGGAAGTCGAGGAGGTGTCCGCTGAGTAGCAGAGTCGATGGTGTCGAAACCGTCCTGGTTCTCGATTTCGGCGGACAGTACGCTCAGCTCATCGCTCGTCGGGTGCGCGAATGCCGGGTCTACTCGGAGTTGATCCCGTTCGACACGCCGGTGTCGGAGATACGGGCTCGACGACCCGCCGGGCTCATCCTTTCGGGGGGCCCGCGCAGCGTGAACGAGCCCGATGCTCCGCACCCCGATCCGGCCATCTTCGAGCTGGGTATCCCCGTGCTCGGCATCTGCTACGGACTGCAGCTCATCGCCAAGCTCCGGGGGGGGCGCGTGGCCCGCACGGAGTCGGCGGAGTATGGAGGCCGGCCCCTCACCGTCACGCGGCAGGGCACGTTGTTTGCCGGTTTGCCGGCCGAACTGGCCTGCTGGATGAGCCACGGGGACTCGGTGGTCGAGGTGCCTGTAGGCTTCACTGCGACCGCGCAAAGTCCTCACATGCCCGTGGCGGCGATGGAGGACGAGTCGTGCCGTCTCTACGGGGTGCAGTTCCATCCCGAGGTGCGTCACACGGAATACGGCCAGGACATCCTCAAGAACTTCCTCTATAGGGTCTGCGATATCGCGCCCACGTGGACGCCCGTGTCCATAATCGAGGAGGCGGTGGACCGCATCCGCGCGCAGGTCGGCACGGAGCGCGTGGTGTGCGGGCTGTCAGGTGGCGTCGATTCGGCGGTAGCCGCCCTTCTCACCTACAAGGCCGTGGGCGACCAACTCGCCTGCATCTTCGTCGACCATGGCCTCATGCGCAAGAACGAAGGCCAGGAAGTGGAAGACACCTTCCGGCGCCATTTTCACGTGCCGCTGGTCCACGTCCAAGCTCAGGAGCGGTTTCTCACCAGGCTGACGGGGGTCTCCGACCCCGAAGACAAGCGGAAGATCATCGGCGAAGAGTTCATCCGCACCTTCGAGGAGGAATCCGCGCGCCTGGGCAAGGCCGGTTACCTCGTTCAGGGTACGCTCTATTCCGATGTCATCGAGTCGGGTACTCGCGAGGCGGCCAAGATCAAGTCGCATCACAACGTGGGCGGATTGCCGGAGGACATCGATTTCGAGCTCGTCGAGCCGCTGCGCATGCTCTTCAAGGACGAGGTGCGCATAGTTGGTGAAGAACTGGGGCTGCCCGAGCACATCGTATGGCGGCAGCCGTTTCCCGGTCCGGGTCTGGCCATCCGGATAATCGGCGAGGTCACCGAGGAGAGGCTGCGGATCCTGCGAGACGCCGACGCCATCCTCCTTCAAGAGATCGAGAGAGCCGGTTTCTACCGGCAGGTTTGGCAGTCGTTCGCCGTACTGCCCGCCATCCGCAGTGTTGGCGTGATGGGAGACGAACGGACGTATGCCTACCCCATCGTGTTGCGCGCGGTCACGTCCGATGACGCCATGACCGCCGATTGGGCCCGGCTGCCCTACGAGCTGCTCGAGCGCATCTCGCAGCGAGTCATCAACGAAGTGCCGGGAGTCAACCGGGTGGTGCTCGACATCTCGAGCAAACCGCCCTCGACCATCGAGTGGGAGTAGGCCTTGGATCCGCACAAGTTCAGTGCCGGCGACCCTGCCTCGCTCGTGGAAGCGGCTTCGAAGCGGCAACGGTTGCGCGACCCTTCCGCACCGGCAGATTTGGAGGCGATCCATGACGTGGACCCGCCTCGCGGCGCGAGCCGCTGCGGCCGTCAAGGCCGAGGATGTCAAGATCCTCGACATGCACGAGTTGGTCAGCTACACCGACTTCCTGGTCATATGCACCGGACGGAATGTGCGCCTCACCAAACGCATCGCCGATGAGGTGAGTTTCAGGCTCAAGGAGCAACAGGGTCTGCTCCCGACGGGCAGCGAGGGGATCGGCGAGGGAGAGTGGATCCTTCTCGATTACATCGACTTCATGGTGCACGTGTTCACGCCCGAGGCTCGGGATTTCTATCGGCTCGATGTGCTGTGGAAGCAGGCGCCGACCGAGACGGTCGAGTGACCGGAGGCCGTGGTTGCACGGCCTGGGGGCAGCCGATATAATGCGGGACCGCCTCGCCGTGGGGGTATAGCTCAGCTGGGAGAGCGCGACGCTGGCAGCGTTGAGGCCAGGGGTTCGAGTCCCCTTACCTCCACTTTCGTCGACGGGAAGGTGGGGCGCCACGGTCGAGTCCGGCTACTCCCCTCTCTATAAGGCCCGCGGGGCGCCCCCTCGTCCTCTCCCGGACGACGCTCAAGGGTCCCCGTGGAGGGGACCACTCATCCTCGTGGCCGTGATGATCGGGTGGATGCTGGTGCTCTTGTTGCTGGCTGCCTTCACTGCCCCATCCAGCGGCGTTCCCCAGGAAGCCGTCTCGCTCGACCAGGGCGTGACAATGACACCTGTCGAGGGATGGGTCTCAGCGGCCGACGTGTGGGACGTGGGTCCCGGCGCCGTCTCCCTACGGCGCTCCGGAGTCCTGGTCGCCTTCGCGGCCGACGCGTTTGCGGGAACGGCGCAAGAACTGCTCGACGAGCAGTTGACCGGCCTCCGGGATCAGTTCGAATCCTTGAGTGCGCTGCCTCCGGCCGCCACGATCATCGCAGGGGGCGTACCGGCGCTGAAGACGCTCTTCTCGGGGACCGCCCAGTCGGGACGGTTGGAAGGCGAACTGGTTGTCGTGGCGAGCGGGGGAACGGGTGTGGTGATGCTGGCAGTCGCTCCGCCCGGGCAGGTCGGCCGGGTGCAGCCTGACCTCGATGCGATGCTGGACAGCGTCGTTCTGCCGCAATGAACCTGGTCAGACAGCCGGGGTACTGGCTCTTCGTGGTGCTGGTGATGGCCGGTTTCGGCATCGTCGGATACGAGCAACTCACGTACCTGATGGCCTACCCGGCGGCGTGGTTCCTTTCCATTCTGCTACTGGCCGCGGTGGCCATCCCGGTGGGCTTCATCATCTATCGCTTCGACCAGTTCGAACCCGAGCCGGCGGCCCTCATCTCTGTCGCCCTGCTCTGGGGCGCGGTGGTTTCTCTGAGCTTTGCGGCCATCGCCAATTCCTGGCTGCTCAGTGTTCTCGAACAGCTTCTTTCTCCGGATCAGATCGATTCCTGGGGACCCGCGATCGTTGCTCCCCTCAACGAGGAGTTCTATAAAGGCGCCGGCTTGGTGATGATCTTCTTCATGGCGCGCAACGAGATCGACAGTCTGATGGACGGGCTGGTCTACGGGGCCATGATAGGGCTGGGTTTCCAGGTCATGGAGAATATCCAGTACTTCATCCACGCCGCCGCGCAGTCGGGTGGGGGGCAGATCGGGCCGGTGGTGGGCGCCTTCTTCGTGAGGGTGCTCGTAGCTGGGCTCTACAGCCACATGCTCTTCACCGGGCTTCTGGGCTTTGGCTTCGCCTATTTCGTCACCCGGCGCTCGTCCCCGCTGAGGGTGCGGGTAGCCGTGCTGGGTCTTTTTGTTGCTCTGGCCTGGGCGGCCCACTTCGTCTGGAACTCGCCATGGCTTGATTCTCTCATCGGGGAGAGTGCCGGCACGTCGATCCTGGCTTTGGTCACGAAAGGCCTACCGTTCCTTATCCTGCTCCTTCTCTTGGGCATCCTGGCCCGTCGACGCGAGGGGCAGGCCTTCTCGCGATTGATGGAAGAGGAGGTCGGAGGGGACGTGGTGACCGAGGCCGAGTTCGTGATCCTGCGGAGCGGCCGCCGTCGACGCGCCGCCCTGCGCCGCATGAAGAGGGAGAAGGGGCGGCCGGCTCGGCTGGTTCTCAAACGGTTGCAGCGTGAGCAGATGAACCTGGCCCTGTTCCACAGCAAGTCGGGGGTCTCCGGCCATCCGGCCGTCGAAGTGCAGCGGGACAAGATCCGGGAACTCAAGGCCCGCCTCGCCGCTTTCGCATGAGGGTCGCAAACGGGCATGCCTGTCCGGTCTACCTGCTAGAATCCGCATGCAATGGGCACTGATCGCATCGTCATCGCGGGAGCCCGGGAGCACAATCTCAAGGACATCTCTCTTTCCCTCCCGCGCGACACATTCATAGTCATCACCGGTCTGTCCGGCTCGGGCAAGTCCAGCCTCGCCTTCGACACCATCTATGCCGAGGGACAGCGCCGCTATGTCGAGAGCCTGTCGGCATACGCCCGCCAGTTCCTCGGTCAGATGAACAAGCCCGATGTCGATTCCATCGAGGGGTTGTCTCCGGCGATCTCCATCGATCAGAAGACCACCTCGCGCAACCCGCGGTCGACGGTGGGCACGGTCACCGAGGTGTACGACTACCTGCGTCTGCTCTTCGCCCGCATAGGGCACGCGCATTGCTGGATCTGCGGGCGTCCCATCGAGGGGCAGAGCAAGGAGCAGATCGTCGATCAGATCATGGGGTTGGAGCCCGACACCCGCTTCGTGGTCAAGGCACCGGTAGTGAGGGGGCAGAAGGGTTGGCACAGGGACGTTCTCGAGCACATCCGTCAAGAGGGCTTCACGAGAGTGGAGATCGACGGGCGGCAGTACACCATGGACGAGCAGCTGCCGGAACTCGACAAGAACGTGCGCCACGATATCAGCATCGTGGTGGACCGCCTGGTGATGAAGGAAGGCGTGCGCAGACGACTGTCCGACTCGGTGGAGACCGCCCTCTCCGAGGCCCACGGACTTCTCATCATCGACGTCTACGACCAGGATGGAGGCACGGGTGCCGCCCCCACCGGCCTGCTCTTCTCCGAGAACCTGGCCTGCCCCGAGCACGGGGTGTCGCTCCCCGAGATGGCTCCGCGCATCTTCTCCTTCAACTCCCCTCACGGCGCCTGCGAGACGTGTAGCGGATTGGGGGCCAGGCGGGAGATAGACCCGATGCTCGTGGTAGCCGACCCGACGCTATCGGTCAAGGAAGGGGCGCTTCTTCCCTGGAGCGGCAGCAGTTCGAAGTACTACGAGCAGATCATCAAGGCAGTGGCGGAGCGATACGAGGTGGATATCGCGGCACCCTGGGGAACGCTGCCACAGGAGGTGCGAGACGTCTTCCTCTATGGCACGAGGGGCGACCGGCTCTACGTCTCGTACGTCAACAGAGCCGGCATGAAGCGCAGCTACATGACTACGTTCGAGGGCCTCATACCCAATCTGGAGAGGCGATACCGGGAGACCGACTCCGATTATATGCGTAACAAGATCGAGGAATACATGGCCGACAGGCCCTGTCCTGCCTGTCACGGTGCCCGGCTGAAGCCACCGTCTCTCGCGGTCCGCATCGGCGGGATGAACATCCACGAGTTCAGCTGCCTGCCGGTGATACGGGCCATCCAATTCCTGGAATCCCTCGACCTGAGCCCCCGCGAGCGGCTCATCGGGAATCGCGTGCTCAAGGAGATCCGCGAACGGCTCGCTTTCCTGGAGGCGGTGGGTGTTGGTTACCTGAGTCTCCACCGCAACGCCGGGACGCTTTCGGGTGGCGAGGCTCAGCGTATCCGTCTGGCCACGCAGATAGGCTCGAGCCTCGTGGGCGTCCTCTACATCCTCGACGAGCCGTCGATAGGTCTGCACCAGCGGGACAACCGCAAGCTCATCGACACGCTTCTACGCCTGCGCGATCTCGGCAACACCGTCATCGTTGTGGAGCACGACGAGGAGACCATGCGTTCGGCCGACCACATCGTCGACATGGGGCCAGGCGCCGGGGAGCACGGAGGGGAAGTGGTGGCCCAGGGACCCTTGTCCGACATCCTCTCCGAACCGCGTTCGGTCACGGGGCAGTTCCTGGCCGGTGAGCGCAGTATCGCGGTGCCGTCTTCGCGGCGTTCACGCCGTAGCGAGTTCGTGGTGCGGGGTGCGCGCGAACACAACCTCAAGAGCCTGGACGTCGAAGTGCCCACAGGTCTCCTGGTCTGCGTCACCGGCGTGTCGGGGTCCGGCAAGTCGACGCTGGTCAACGACATCATCTTCAGGAGTCTCTCCAACCTCGTGAACCGGGTGCCGGTGAGGCCGGGAGAACACGATCGCATCGAAGGCATCGAGCAGTTGGACAAGGTCATCAATATCGACCAGTCGCCCATAGGCAGGACCCCACGCTCCAATCCAGCCACCTATACCGGCCTCTTCGACCATATCCGCGAACTGTTCTCGCAGACGCAGGAGTCGAAGGTGCGTGGCTACGGACCCGGCCGTTTCAGTTTCAATGTCAAGGGCGGGCGCTGCGAAGCCTGCAAGGGCGACGGGACCCTCAAGATCGAGATGCACTTTCTGCCCGACGTCTACGTTCCTTGCGAGGTCTGCCAGGGCAAGCGCTACAACCGCGAGACGCTCGAGATCCGCTTCAAGGGCAGGAACATGGCCGAAGTCCTCGACATGAGCGTCGAAGAGGCGGTGGAGTTCTTCGTCAACCAGCGAAAGATCCGCCGCCGTCTCGAGACCTTGGCCGACGTGGGCTTGGATTATGTCAAGTTGGGCCAGCCGTCCACGACTCTCTCCGGAGGAGAGGCGCAGCGGGTCAAGCTGGCCACCGAGCTGGCCAAGATAGCCACGGGAAACACGCTCTATATCCTCGATGAGCCCACGACCGGTCTCCATTTCGCTGATGTCGAGAAGCTGCTCGAGGTGCTCCAGCGCCTGGTCGACGCAGGGAACACGGTCCTGGTGATAGAGCACAATCTCGATGTCATCAAGTGCGCGGACTGGATCATCGACCTTGGCCCGGAGGGCGGTGACGCCGGCGGCGAGCTGATAGCTCAAGGCACACCCGAACAGGTGTGCGGGCATCCCGGCAGCGAGACCGGCAAGGTCCTCAGGCGTGTACTCCCGCGCTGCGAAACGGTCCCGGCCACCAGAGACGGGCGCCGACAGAAGGGGTCGCAGTGAGCAAGCCCGAACGCGAACGAGCCTACCTGATCGCCGTCGACGTGGGCGACGAGGCGGGCTGGACGGCCGAGGAGTCGCTGAACGAGTTGGCCTCTCTCGTGGAGACCGCGGGCGCCGAGGTGGTGGGGAGCGTCGCCCAGAAGCGGGATTCGGTGCACCCGGCCTGGTATCTGGGGACGGGGAAGGCGGAGGAGCTCAAACTTGCCAAAGAGGCGTCTCGGTTCTCGTTGTTGGTCGCCGATGACGAGCTGTCTCCCAAGCAACAGCGGTCGCTGGAGCAACTCCTGGACGTCAAGGTCCTCGATCGCAGTGGCGTGATCCTCGACATCTTCGCGCAGCGGGCGCACACGCACGAGGGGCGCATCCAAGTGGAACTGGCACAACTGGAGTACCAGCTGCCCCGGCTCACACGGTTGTGGACCCACCTCTCGCGGACAGGCGGCGGCATCGGTACGCGCGGCCCGGGGGAGACCCAGCTCGAGACCGACCGTCGTGTGATCCGGCAGCGCATCAGGAAGACCCGGCGAGCGTGTGGAGGAAGTCCGGCGACGCCGCGAGACGGCCGCACGCGCCCGCGACCGGCGGCTCCTGCCCACGATCGCCATCGTGGGCTACACCAACGCCGGCAAATCGACGCTGCTCAACGCCCTCGTGGGCGAGGAGGCTGCCGTCGCCGAGGACATGCTGTTCGCCACCCTCGACCCCACCACCCGTCGCATCCGGCTGACCGAGGGCCAGACCGTCATCGTCAGCGACACAGTGGGTTTCATCCACAAGCTCCCGCACCAACTGGTGGAGGCCTTTCAGGCCACCCTGGAGGAGGTCACCCGAGCGGACGCCCTGCTCGAGGTGGTGGATCTGGCCGACCGCCACGCCGCGGAGCACAGGCGCACGGTACAGACTGTGCTGGACGAGCTCGGCGCCGGGCACAAGCCGCGCGTGGTGGTTCTCAACAAGAGCGACCGGGTCGAAGCGAAGGAGCCCCCTCCCGCCGGCGTGGTACGGCGGGATCGATCTCCACGTGGTCCGCGTGTCGGCCCTAACCGGGGCTGGGGTGACTGAGCTCCGGGGCGCCATCGCAGAGGTGCTGGGCGAGCTGTGGTGCGAAGTCGACCTGGCGCTCCCGTACTCGCAAGGGCGAGGTGCTAGCCCGGGTGCGGGAGAGGGGCGCTGTGGTCTTCGAGTATCGTGACGAGGATGTGCGGGTGACGGGAAGAGTGCCGCCCGCCATGGCGGGGGAACTACACAGTGTGGCGCGCTCCTGGGCGCAGGGCCCAAAGCGACCCCGGAGAGCGAACGGACAAGCGACGGCCCCCACGAACAAGAGGAAGCCTAGAAGTACTCGTGCGCCCGTTCGATCGGCGGCCGCGATCAGCGCGGCGCCGTTCTCCAGGTCGCGCTAGCGAGAGCACCTCGACCGGGGAGTGGATGTAGCGGGCGGGTACGCTGATCACACTGCAGGGGATGCCTGCCTTGGTGATATTGATGGCGGTGGCGTCCGTGTTGCCGCCGTTGCCCACGTTGCAGCTGATAGGGGATCGCCGCCTGCTCGGCGGCCTCTCTCAGCCAGCGCACCACCGGGCGAGGAGCGATGACTCCGCGGCCGGCCGCGTCGAGGATGGTGATGGTGGGTCCCTTGCCCACCGCCACGGGCGCCTCGTTCTTGGAGACGCCGGGATGGTCGCCGGGGATGGTCACATCGGTAGCGATGGCCACGTCGGGTGAGAGGCCATAGGCGCTGGTGCGCGCGCCCTTGAGTCCGACCTCCTCCTGCACGGTCCCCACCGCCTGGACGGTGGCCCGGACCGTCTTGCCTTTGAGCTTGCGGCAGGGCGGCGACCATCATGCGCCACTCCTGCCCGGTTGTCGAGAGCCTTGCCGGTGACCAGGTCGTTGCCAAGGTGCACCAGGTGCCGGTCCATGGTGATGGGAGAACCGATCTCCACCCCCAGGTCCGCCGCGTTGGCGGCGCTGGTGGCGCCGCAGTCGACGAACATGTCCTTGATCTTGACCATCTTCTTGCGTTCTTCGGCGTCCATGAGGTGGGGCGGCCGCGAACCCACCACCCCGTGCAGGCGTTCTTCCGTCGCGGCCGTGGATGACGACCCTCTGGCCGAGGATGGTCTGGTCGAACAATCCGCCCACCGGACGAAGCGCAGGTAGCCCTCGTCGTCGATGTGGGAGACCATCAGACCGATCTCGTCCATATGCGCGGCCACCATGACTGTAGGGCCGTCCCCGTTGCGGATGCCGATGACGTTGCCCATCTTGTCGATGCGCGACCTCGTCCACCAGGGTCTCCATCTCCCGGCGGAGCAGTGACGCGACGTCATCCTCGTAGCCCGAGAGACCGTGAGCGTCGGCGAGCAGTCTGCAGGAGGGCGCCGATGTCTTTCACTTGAACGCTCGCTTCCGCGACCTGGGTCCGCAGAGCGTCCATGTCCAAGATGATGCCCGGCCTGCGAGGCGGCGTAGTCGAACCCCGAGACTCCACGATGGTTCGCGGCTTCCTCGGCCGTCCCACTTGCCGGTGCCGTAGAGGATCTCGCCGGCGATGGTGAACACCGCCTGAGCGGCGAGGGCCGCGTTCACGCGGGCGCAGTGCTCGAGGTAGTCGGGAGCGTCCGGCGCCAGAGTCGTCGCTCGGGGCGCGCTGCCTTGACGACAGCGCGGCTCCGTCTCGACGAGGGTCGCCAGGTCGGCGAGGTGGAACATGACGTATTGCTGCCTGGTTGCCTTGGCCCTGTGGGCCTCTTCGAAGACCCGGTTCACGAGGCGTATGACGGAAGCGAAGACATCGGCCTTGAGGTCTGGGTTTGCCGCGTGCAGTGCCTCCATCGCGATCGGCCAAGGCCCCGTAGAACTCGCACTTGGACTGCACGGACGACCGCCATCGGAACGTGCTGATGATGAGCTGCTGGATCTCGCTGGTGCCTTCGTAGATGGTGGTGATCTTCGCGTCGCGCTTGATCTTCTCCACGTCGTACTCGCGGATGTAGCCGTAGCCACCGAGCGCCTGGATGGCCGCGTCGGCGCACGCGTTGGCCGGTCTCGGTGGCGAAGAGCTTGGCGATGGACCCCTCGACCTGCAGGTCGGACTCCCCGGAATCGAGCCGCTCCGCCACCTCTTCGATATAGGCGCGGGCCGCCTCGAGCTTGGCGACGTACGGGAGGATCAGCTTGTGGGTGTAGCCCTGCTTCTCCATGAGCGGCGAGCCGAACTGGATCCGCTCCTTGGCGTAGGCGATGACCTTCTCGAGGGCCGCGACCCAGCGCCCAGTCCGAAAGCGGCGACCATCAGCCGGGTGTAGCCGAAGACCTCGTTGGCTTGGGCAAGCCCATGCCCAGGCACGCCGCCCACCAGATTCTCCACCGGCACGAAGACGTCGTCGAATGCCAGGGCCGCGGTGTTGGAGCTGCGGATGCCGTGCTTCTCCTCGGGCTTGCCGGCCGTGAAGCCGGGCATGCCCTTCTCGACGATGAAGAAGGACGGGCCTTCCGGGGTCTGGGCTAGGACGGTGAGGAAGTCGGCGTAACCGCCGTTGGAGATGAACTGCTTGTTGCCGGTGATGCTGATAGCCGGTGACGGCGCCGGTATCGTCAAGCGACGGGCGTAGCGGTCGTCTTGAAGCTCTGCAGATTGCTGCCGGCCTCCGGTTCGGTGACCGCATAGGCGACGATCGCGCCCTCCTCGGCCAGGCGGCCCAGCCACTTCTGTTTCTGCTCATCGGTGGCCCCCACGAGGATGGGGTCGGTGCCCAGATGGATGGCGAGGAACGCCGGTGGCCACGCCCAGGCAGATCTTGGCCATCTCCTCCGAGACCGCCGCGATGTCGCGGGCTCCGCCTCCCATGCCGCCGTACTCCTCGGGGATGAAAAGGAGTTGCAGCCCGATCTTGGGGCCGAGCAGCTCGCGGATGACGTCCTCCGGGAAACATTCATCCTGGTCGAACGCCCGCAGCTTGTCGGGCGTCAGCATGCGCTGACGGATCTGCGCGAGCAGATCGAGCACCATCTCACGTTCTTCGACGGGTAGTCCTGCGAGTGCCACATCCACCCCCATAAGGCTGTCCTTCAGTGCAGGCGCGACGTTACCACATGGGGGCGCTGGAGGGCGGCCATCCCAGGCCTGTACGACCCAGGGCTGGGGTAAACTCTGGGGTAGCCATGAGCGCCACCGCCGATCTCCGAGAGCACATCAAGACTTGCCCCCGATCTGCCTGGGGTATACCTGTACCGCGGTCCTGAAGGCGAGATCCTGTAC
Organism: uncultured Actinomycetota bacterium; assembly: GCA_963822135.1. Lineage (GTDB taxonomy): Bacteria > Actinomycetota > Thermoleophilia > RBG-16-64-13 > RBG-16-64-13 > CAIQPS01. Next base: position 117,388 of record CAWGGI010000011.1, read on the forward strand.
GTGGGCAAGGCGCTCTCCCTGCGCAGGCGGCTGGCCAACTATCTGCCACGGCGGCGGGGGAGAGCCGCGCGAGCGCCGGCCAAGGAGAGCGAGATGATGGGCCGGGCCGCCACGCTCGAGTGGATCGTCACCAGCAACGAGGTGGAAGCGCTGCTGCTCGAGCACAACCTCATCAAGCAGCACCGGCCGCCCTTCAACATCCGGCTGCGGGACGACAAGTCGTACCCATACATCATGATCACCGTGGAAGACGACGTTCCCACGGGTGATGTTCACCCGGCAACCGCACCGGCAGCGGGAACCTGTACTTCGGCCCTATGCCAGCGCGGCCAAGGTGCGAGAGACCCTGGACGTGCTCGGGCGCGGGTCTTCCCGGTGCGGACCTGCCGGGGACGCGAGCCCGGCAGGCCGTCGGGGTCGCCCTGCCTGCAGTTCCACATAGAGCGATGCCCGGGACCTTGCGTGGGCGGGGCCGATGCGGCCGCGTATCGGGCACGCATCGACCAGGTGGTGGACTTCCTGAGCGGACGGGAGACCAAGGTGGTGGCCGGATTGCGGAGGTCCATGCACGAGGCGGCGAAGCGGCAGGACTTCGAGAGCGCGGCCGTGTTCCGCGACCGGCTGGACGCGCTCGCGCACGTGCTCGAGCGGCAGCAGATCGAGTCGGGCTCGCTCGGCTCGGCCGACATCACGGGCTTGCCGTGGACGAGTGGGGGGCGAACGTGCAGGTCTTCATCACCCGCGACGGCAAGCTGGCCGACCGGCGCAGCCTCACCCTCGCTCAACGCGGAGGGCGCCGAGCACGAGGAGGTGTTCGAGAGGTTCGTGGCGGAGTACTACTCGACGTCGCCCACTGTGCCGGCCGAACTGATCGTACCGCCCGGGAGTGCTGAAGACCGCGGCGCTGGCGGCCTTCCTGGAGGGCTGCGGGGTACGCGGGTGGAGGTGCAGGCAGGCGGAGCGGGGGGACAAGCGGCGACTGCAGCAGATGGCCGACCAGCAACGCCGCGCTGGCTCTTGACGCACGAGCGGCTGAAAGAGGACAGGAGCCGGGAGCGGCGCTACGGTGCGCTGACGGCGCTCGAGCAGGCGCTGGGTCTGGAGGCGTCCGCCGATGCGCATCGAAGGCTTCGACATCTCGAACCTGGGCGGCGAGGACATCGTGGCGTCGATGGTGGTGTTCGAAGGCGGGGCGCGCCAAGAAGAGCGACTACCGCAAGTTCTCCATCCGCTCGACCGCCGGGCAGGACGACGTGGGAGCCATGCGCGAGGCGCTGCTGCGGCGATTCACGCGAGGTCGCAGGAGGGCCCGGCGAAGGCGGAGTACGACCCCTCGTTCGAGGCGGTGCCCGATCTGGTGATGGTCGACGGGGGCAAGGGCGCAACTGGGCGCCGCGCGCGGAGCGCTGCGGGAGGCCGGGGTGGAGGGCGCTGTGACCGTGGTCTCCCTGGCGAAGCGGGAGGAGGAGGTCTTCGTGCCCTGGTCGCCCGACCCGCTCGAGCTGGCCCGAGACGATCGGCGTGCTGCTGCTGCGGAGCGTGCGCGACGAGGCCCATCGCTTCGCGGTCGGTTACCATCGCAGCAGGCGGGGCCAGGACGACCCAGCTCCCTTCTCGATCAGTTGCCGGGCATAGGGGAGAAGCGGAAGAAGGCGATCATCAAGCACTTCGGCTCCCCGGAGAGGTTCCTGGAGGCGTCGCGAGAGGAGGTCGAGGCGGTGCCGGGTCTGCCGGGCAAGGTGGCGAGGGAGGTGTACGCGTATGTCCACAAGACCGGTTGACGACGTCTACGCGCGAGTCGTATCGAGACCGCTTGGGGTATCGGGTGGGTGTACGTGCGCGACGGCTGTGGTCGACGGTTGATCTGCCGGGTGACGGACCGTGCCGGCGGAGCCGTAGAGCCGACCGCAGGCGCAGCGACGGTCGGTCGCCGACGGCGTCCGACGACGCCGAGGCCCGGATGCCCGAGCGTTGGGCTCGTGGGAGCTCGACTGGAGGCCTACTTCGCGCGGCGAGCGGTGTCATGGACTCCCGCCGAGGTGACCTCTGGACGGCACTAGGCCTGAGGACCTTCGAGCGGGCGGTGTACGAGGCCCTGCTGTCGGTCCCGCCGGCGGCGACGGTCAGCTACGGTGAGCTCGCGGAGATGGCCGGGTATCCGCGGGCGGCTCGGGCGGTCGGCAACGCCATGGCCGCCAACCCCATCCCCATCGTGGTGCCGTGCCACCGGGTGATCCGGTCGGACGGCAGCCTGGGCAGGTACGGGAATGATCCCGCCTGGAAGGCGCGCCTGCTCGACCACGAGCGACGGACGCTGGGCAGCGGGAAGGCCGGCACGAAGGACGAGGCGAGGGGAGCTGACCATGGCCGGACCGTCGGGCACAACTGCACGATGACTGTCATCACCGGCATGTCCGGCGCCGGGCAAGTCCGAAGCGGTGGCCACCTTCGAGGACATGGGCTACTTCTGCATCGACAACCTTCCTCCGCAGATGGTGCCCAGGGTGGTCGAGTTGTTCTCGCTGGAGGGCAGCCGGGTGAGCCGGGTGGCCCTGGTCTTCGACGTGCGCGGCGGGAGCTACTTCGAGGAGTTGGGTCAGGCGCTCGAATACCTGCGGGAGACGGGCATCGCTTCCGCCTGCTCTACCTGGAGGCACGACGAGGCGCTGGTGGCGCGCTATCAGGCGACCAGGCGGCCCCACCCCCTGTCCGAGGAGAACCTGCCGGAGGGGATCGCGCAGCGAGCGCCGCCTGCTCGCGCCGTTGCGCGCGCAGGCCGACATGGTCATCGACACCACCGGCATGTCTCCCCGGGAGCTGCGGCGTCACCTGGAGGAGACGCTGTCTGGCCGAGCGACTGAGCGACCAGCTGTTCGTCAGTCTGGAGTCGTTCGGCTACAAATACGGCCTTCCCGACGAGGCCGACATGGTCCTCGACGCGCGATTCCTGCCGAACCCCCACTGGGTGGCCGAACTGCGGGCGCTCACTGGGCTTGACGCCGCGGTCAAGGACTACGTGCTGGGGCGGGCCGAGGCGGGGAGTTCCTGGACCAGGTGGTGGCGCTGGTGCGCTTGATGGCGCCCGGGTTCGTGGCGGAGCAGAAGCGGCGGCTGGTCCTGGCTCTGGGGTGCACCGGCGGCCGGCACCGTTCGGTCGCGCTGGTCGAGGACTGGCCCGGCGTCTCCGGGGAGAGCCCGGCGCTGGTCATAAGCGTGTCCCACCGCGACATCGAGCGGGAGGATCAGGTGTGGGACACGGGCTTCACCCGCGCCTTCCGGGAGGAGCTCGCGCGGGTGGAGGAGCAAGCAGGCCTGCTGCCGACTGGCGGCCGTGGCGGGTCTGATGCACACAGCCGGGAGCTTCCTGATCCGGGGAGGATCCAGCGAGAGCGAGCGATACGAGGTCCGGCTGGCGACCACCGTCCAAGCGGGCGCCAAGGTGGCGTACTCGGACTTCAAGGCGTACGGGGCGGAGGGGGAGTTGCTCACGCGCGCGAGCCGCGGTTTCAACACCGGCTGGTCTACGAGGTGCGCGCTCAAGGGGACGCCGGCGGCGCTTCAGGCGCTCAACGAGATGGGGGTGCTCAGCGACAGTTTCGAGCTGAGGCCCGGCATCGCCCGCCGGCTTGTCAAGAAGAGCTGCTGCCGGAGCGCCTTTCTGCGCGGCTGTCTCATCGGCGCCGGCTCGGCCAACTCCCCGCAGAAGGAGGCCCATCTGGAGATCCTCACCCCGCATGAGACCTTTGCGGCCGACCTGGTGCGGCTGCTGCAGGCCATGGAGTTCCATCCCGGCATGCGCGTGCGTCGCGGGCAGCTACGTGGTGTACCTGAAAGGGCGAGACGAGGTGGCCGGCCTGCTGGCGCTCGCCGGCGCCCACGCGGCGGCGCTGCAGGTGGAGGAGCAGGCGGTGGTGAAGGAGGTGCGGGCCCGGGCCAACCGGCTGGCCAACTGCGACTCGGCCAATCTGCGCCGCACGAGCGCCGCGGCTTCCCGGCAACTGGAGGCGATAGCCACGCTCGAGCGCTCCGGCCGGCTGGAGACTCCCTGCCCGCGGCGCTGCGCGAGATGGCGGAGCTGCGAGCTGCGCTACCCGTACCTGAACCTCAGCGAGCTGGCCGAGGCGGGGGGCGAGGGGCTCACGCGCTCGGCGGTGAACCACCGTCTGCGGCGCCTGGTGGAGGCGGCCGAGCGGAACGGGAGCGGCAGGGGCCTATGCTAGAATGCGCTCGCGCCAGACGGAGCAGCTGACAGCGTACGCAGACATCAGAAGGAGCGTCGCCAGATGAGCACCAAAGTAGCGATCAACGGTTTCGGCCGGATCGGCCGGCTGTTCCTGCGGGCCGTCGCCAAGCAGAGGGGCCGACCTCGAGGTGGTGGCGGTCAACGACCTGACCGACGCGCGCGACCCTGGCCCACCTTCTCAAGTACGACAGCGTGCACGGGGTGTGGCCGGGCGAGGTCTCCCACACCGAGGACAGCCTCGTCTTCGAGGGCAAGACCATCAGGGTGCTGTCGGCCGAGCGACATCGCAGCTGCTGCCGTGGCGGGAACTGGGCGTGGACGTGGTCATCGAGTGCACCGGGCACTACACCGAGCGGGCCAAGGCCGCGCTGCACATGGACCAGGGCGCCAGGAAGGTGGTCATCAGCGCTCCCGCCAAGGACCCGGACATCACCGTGGTGATGGGGGTCAACGACGCCGACTACGACCCGCCCGCGGCACGACATCATCTCCAACGCCTCGTGCACCACCAACTGCCTGGCTCCGGTTGCGCAAGGTCCTGGTGGACTCCTTCGGCATCGAGCAGGGCTTCATGACCACCGTCCACGCCTACACCAACGATCAGCGCATCCTGGACCTGCCGCACAAGGACCTGCGCCGGGCGCGGCGCGGCCGCCTGTCCGATCATCCCGACGTCGACCGGCGCGGCGAAGGCCATCGGCCTGGTCATCCCCGAGCTCAAGGGCAAGCTCGACGGCTACGCCCTGCGGGTGCCGGTGCCCGACGGCTCGGTGGTGGACCTCACGGTCACCCTGGCGAGAGAGGCGACGGCCGAGGAGATCAATGCCGCCATGAAGGCAGCCGCCGAGGGTCCGATGGCCGGGGTCCTGCGATACACCGAGGAACCCATCGTCTGGTCCGACATCGTTGGTGACCCGCACTCGTCGGTCTTCGACTCGGCCTGACCATGGTGATGGGCCGCCAGGCCAAGGTCGTGGCCTGGTACGACAACGAGTGGGGCTTCTCCAACCGCATGGTCGACCTCTGCAGCCGGCTCTTCTAGGCGGAGTAGGCCGAGGCGCCAAGGAAAGGTGTGACCATGAGCAAGAAGACGGTGCGCGACATCGACCTGGCCGGCAAGCGTGTACTCGTGCGGGTCGACTTCAACGTGCCCCTCAAAGAGGCAGGGTGACTGACGACTAGCCGCATCCGGGCCGCCCTTCCCACCATCGAGTATCTGCGCGGGCAGGGCTGCCGGGTCATCCTCATGTCGCACCTGGGGCGCCCCAAAGACGGCGCCCGACCGGCCTTCCGGCTCGACCCGGTAGCCATGCGCCTGGGCGAGTTGCTGGGCGTGCCGGTCCGCAAGGTCGACGAACTGTCCGGCCCGGGGGTGGAGGCCGCGGTGGCGGCCATGCAGCCCGGGCGACGTCCTGCTGCTGGAGAACTCGCGCTTCGACCCGCGAGAGAAGAAGAACGATCCCGCGCTGGTGGAGGAGCTGGCCCGCCTGGGCGACGTCTACGTCAACGACGCTTTCAGCGCTGCTCACAGGGCTCACGCCACCACTGCCGGGTTGGCGGCCGAGCTGCCTGCCGTGGCCGGCTTGCAGATGGAGAAGGAGCTGGCGGCTCTCGACGGGGCTGCTGGCCGACCCCAAGAGGCCGTTGGTGGTGGTGCTGGGCGGCGCCAAGGTCACCGACAAGATCAAGGTCATCGACCGGTTCCTCGAGTTGGCCGACCGGCTGCTGATCGGCGGGGCGATGAGCTTGACCTTTCTCAAGGCGCAGGGACTGCGCGTCGGAGCCAGCAAGGTGGAAGAAGAGGGTCTGGGCGTGGCGGCCGAGGCGCTGCGCAAGGCCGAGACCTCACCGTGCGAACTGGTGCTTCCGAGCGACGTCGTGGTGGCCGACCGCTTCGATGCGGAAGCGCGCACGCAGGTGGTCCGCCTCGGGCGGTATTCCCGACGGGTGGATGGGCCTGGACATCGGACCGGAGACCGCCGGCGGCGTACCGGGAAGCCATCGCAGGCGGCGGGTACTGTCTTCTGGAACGGCCCCATGGGTGTGTTCGAGATGAAGCCCTTCGCGGCAGGGACGCTGGCGGTGGCCGAGGCGATGGCGGAGTGCCCGGGTGTCACGGTCGTAGGCGGCGGCGACTCGGTGGCGGCCGTCAACACCTTCGGGGTGGCCGACAAGATGGACCACGTCTCCATGGGTGGCGGCGCGTCACTGGAGTACATCGAAGGAGTCGAACTGCCCGGCGTCGCGGCGCTGATCGACAAAGACACGGCATGACGTCGCGCCGTCTGACCGGCCGCTGCGAGACATGAGACGAGACCCGACATCGGGGCCACATCGCGTGCCCCTGATCGCCGGCAACTGGAAGATGTACAAGACGAGCGCCGAAGGGGCCGCCTTCGTCGCCGAACTCGCCGCCGCTCGTGGCCGGCCTGGACGGTCGCGAAGTAGTGGTGGCCCCTCCGTTCACCGGGCTGGCCGAGGCGGTCGCGGCCGCCAGTTCGTCCCCGATCAAGGTGGCCGCGCAGGACATGTTCTGGGAGGGGGAGGGCGCCTACACAGGCGAGGTGTCCGCCACGATGCTCGCCGACCTGGGCGTGAGCGCCGTCATCGTCGGTCATTCCGAGAGGCGGCAGTACTTCGGCGAGACCGACGTCGGCGTGCCAAGAAGGTCGGCGCCGCGCTGGAGCACGGCCTGCTGCCCATCATGTGCGTGGGCGAGAGCGAAGCGCGAGCGGGAGGAGGGCATGACCGAGGAGGTGCTCGCCCGGCAGATCGCCAGCTGGGCTTGCGTTGCGGCAACTCGAGGATGCCGAGCGGATCGCATCGCCTACGAGCCGGTGTGGGCCATAGGTACCGGCAAGACCGCCACGCCCGACATCGCCCAGGAGACCATCGCTTTCATCAGGCGGCAGGTTGCGCAGAGGCGGCGGGGAACGAGGCGGCCAGAGCGTGCGTATCCTGTACGGGGGCAGCGTCAGGCCCGACAACATCGACGAGTTGATGGCCCAGCCCGACATCGACGGCGTGCTGGTGGGAGGGGCGAGCCTCAAGGTGGACTCGTTCGCCCGCATCGTGCGGTACGCGGAACCGTGACGTCCATGGCGGCCGCCGACCGCGCAGCCGCGCCGTGCGGCGCTCGTGATCCTGGACGGCTGGGGGTCGGCTCCCCCCGGCCCGGGTAACGCCATCTCGCTCGCTCATACGCCGGTCTGGGACGCGTTGTGGGCGCGGTACCCCCATGTGCTTCTGGAGGCGAGCGGCGAGGCGGTGGGCCTTCCGCCCGGGGTCATGGGCAACTCCGAGGTGGGGCATCTGACCATCGGGCTCGGGCCGCGTCATCTATCAGGACCTGTCCCGCATCAACCGGGCCATCGCGGACGGTTCGTTCTTCGGCAATGCGGTCCTTGGCGGTGTCATGGAGCGACCGGCGCGCGCGGCGGCTCGCTGCATCTCATGGGTCTGCTGTCCGACGCGGGCGTCCACTCGGCGCTGGGGCATCTGAAGGCGCTCGTCGCATGGCCGGGCCGCACGGGCTGGAGCGTGTGTACGTCCATGCCTTCACGGACGGTCGGGACACGTCTCCCACCGCTGGTATCGAGTATGTGCGACGAGCTGGAGGCGTTCCTGACAGCGGAAGGGCGCGGGGCATCGCAACCGTCGCCGGCCGCTACTACGCCATGGACCGCGACAGGCGCTGGGAACGAGTGAAGCTCGCCTACGACGCTCTGGTGCATGGTGACGGCCTTGCGGCGTCGAGCGCCGCCGCCGCGGTCGAGGAATCGTACGACGCGAGGCGAGACCGACGAATTCATCCGGCCCACCGTCGTGTCCGACCGACCCGGTCGCGCGTGCGGCGACGGCGACGGCGTGATCTTCTTCAACTTCAGGCCCGACCGGGCGCGGGAGCTGTCCGCCGCGCTGACCCAGGAGGACTTCGCCGGGTTCGACCGCGGCGAGGCGGCCCCGCTCGTCGATTTCGTGGGCATGACGGAGTACGACCCGCGGCTGGGTTTGGCCGTGGCATTCCCCAAGGAGGAGCCCCGCAATGTGCTGGCGGAGGTCATCAGCGACGCGGGGCTCACGCAACTCCACATCGCCGAGACCGAGAAGTATGCGCACGTCACCTTCTTCTTCAACGGCGGGCGGGAGGAGCCGTTCCCTGGGAGAAGCGATGTCTGGTGCCTTCGCCCAAGGACGTGAGCACGTACGACCAGAAGCCGCCCATGAGCGCTTACGAGGTGGTCGGAGGCCTCGAGAAGACCATGGCGGACGATCCCGTGGACTTCGTGGTCCTGAACTTCGCCAATCCCGACATGGTGGGCCACACAGGCGACATCCCGGCGACGGTGGAGGCGCTGGGCCACGTGGACCGCTGCCTGGGGCGAGTGGTGACGGTGCTGAGCGCACATGGGGGCTAAGGTCATGGTCACGGCCGACCATGGGAACGCCGAGGAGATGCTGCAGCCGGATGGCAGCGTCGACACGGCTCACAGCACCGGGCGGGTGCCGCTCATCGTGCTGGACGAAGCAGTGACGCTTCGCGAAGGCGCGGGTCTCGCCGACATCGCTCCCACGCTGCTGTGTTTTCTGGGACTTCCCGTGCCCGTGGAGATGACCGGGCAGGCCGCTGTGCTAGGTCGTTGGCTGTATTGAATATGCCAAATGCTGCATGCAGGACTGTGCCGAAGGTGATAACTTGCTGTAAAATCCCCGCGCGGCCCGCGTGGCCGTTTCTTGGGCCGGGTCTTCGAGAGAGAGGGAAGCGGTGCTATACGTCCTAGTGGCTCTTGACACCATCCTCGGGTTGGGGGTGCTGCTCTTGGTCTTCCTGCACTCGGGCAAGGATGCCGGGCTCTCGACGGCTTTCGGCGGTTCGGGGGCGTTCGGCGGCAGTGGGGTGGTCCAGAAGAACCTCGACCGTCTTACCGTTGCCTGTTCCGTCGCGTTCTTCATTGTCTCTATCGCTCTCGCCTATGTCGTGTGAGGGCTGACTACTACCACGGAGTCGGAACGCACACGAGTGCGGGGAGGTGGTGAGAGTAGAGAAGGAACAGAGGCGTGGGGTGTCAAGAAGTCAAGGAGGGAAATACTTTATGCATAAGAAGAACATCTGGCTGGTCCTCGCTCTGGTAGTCGCGCTGGTCGCCGTCGTCGGCCTCGTTGCTGCCTGCGGGGAAGCGGAAGAGACCACCACCACTACGGCCGCCCCGAGCGGTCCTACGACGACGGCAGCCGGCCCGACCACGACGGCCGCACCGGCTGAGACCACCACGACGGTCGCCGCCGGCCCGGCACCCGGGGGCATCCTCAACTTCTTCATCATCGAGCCGGCCTTCATCGATCCGGTGAATGGACAGGAATCCGAGGGTGTGCAGGTCGTCCAGAGCCGTGTTCGATAGCCTGGTTGCCTTCGACCCCATCACCTCGGCACTCATGCCTGCCGCGGCCGATACGTGGGAAGCCAACGCCGACGCCACCGTCTGGACGTTCCATCTGAACAAGAACGCCAAGTTCCACAACGGGCGCGCGGTCACGGCGGCCGACTTCAAGTACGCCTGGGAACGCATCTGCAACCCGGTCAACGAATCGGAAGTCTCCTATCATCTGAGGCCGTCAAAGGCTATGACGAGATGCAGGCGGGCACCGCCACCGAACTGGTCGGGCGTCAAGGCGATCGACGACTACACTCTGGAAGTCACGCTGAAGTACTCCTTCGGTGACTTCGAGCTGTTCGTCGGTCACCCGACTCTGGCTCCCGTCCCGAAGGAAGAGGTCGAGAAAGACCCGGCAGCCTTCGCGGACATGCCCATCGGCAACGGTCCCTTCAAGATGGCCGGGCCGTGGCGGCACGACCAGCACATCAAGGTAGTCCGTACGATGACTACTACGGGCAGAAAGCCGCATGCTGGACGGCGTCGACTTCAAGATCTTCAAAGACAACGAGACCGCCTATCTGAGTTCCAGGCCGGCAACCTCGACTTCACCGAGATCCCTGCCGGCCAGGTCAAGGCGGCTAGGGCCAGTACGGCGAGAGCGCCGACGGCTGGACCATCGAACCCGGCAAGCAGGTCATCACCGGTCCGAACTCGGCCAACTACACCATCCTGTAACACCGTCGACCCCGTCCTCAAGAACGCCGACCTCCGTCGTGCGCTCTCCCTGGCCATCAACCGCCAGGCCTCTGCGACACCGTCTACGAGGGCACGCGGATCCCGGCGACCGGCATCGTCTCCGCCGGTGTGGTGGGCTACCAGCCCAATGCCTGGCCCTACGCCAAGTACGACGTGGAGGCGGCGAAGGAGTCTCTGGCCAAGGCCGGCTATCCGAACGGCGAGGGCCTGCCCGAGCTCAACCGTCATCTACAACACCGGCTCCGGCCACGAAAGGTCTATGCCCTGGTGCAGGCCGACCTGGCCGCCATCGGTATCAAGGCCGAGTTCGAAGGCATCGAGTGAGGCGCCGAGTTCCTGCGACACCCGCGACGCGGGCAATATCAGGTCGGCCGTTCCGGCTGGGTCGGCGACTACCCGATCATCGGACAACTTCCTCTATCCGCTCCTGTTCAGCACGGCGCGCGGACAACGACGGCAAGTACAACAACCCGGCGTTCGACAAGCCATCATGGAGGCGCGCGCGACGGCCGACACCGCCGCCAGCGATCGCGAAGTACCAGGAAGCCGAGAAGACTGGTCGGGCGAAGATGCTCCGCTCATCCCGTTGGTGAACTACGCACACCAGAACGTCGGCTCCGACCGTATCCACGGCTTCATGTACAGCCCGCATGGGCCTGGCGAGCCTCGAGAAGACGCTGGATCGACGCGGACAAGCAGTAGAAGCATCGTTTCCAGGTTCTGCGAGAGAAGTAACATCGAGCGGCAGGATGCCCCTGCGGGCACCCTACCGCATACATTTCTGAGCCCAGACGATGTGAGCGGGAGCCGCATGATCGGCTACATCGTCCGGCGCGTCCTGCAGATGATCCCGGTGTTCATCGGGGTCACCATCATCCTCTTCATCCTACGGGCTCCTGGCGTCGTTCCCGGGCGATCCCGATCAAGCATGATCACGGGCGAGAAGTCTATCTCGCGAGACCTGTACAAGCAGCTCGTCAGAGAAGTACGGCCTCGACGAGCCCCTATGTCCAGTACTGGCAACTACCTAGTCAGCCTGCTCCAGGGAGATCTGGGCACTCCTACCAGAAAGGCCGCCCGGTCTCCGACATCCTCCTGGAGAAGTTTCCCAACACGTCAAGCTGGCGTTCGCAGCCATCATCATCGAAATCATCTTCGGCATCGCCGCGGGGATCATTTCTGCGGTCAAGCGCTATTCGTTCTGGGACATCCTCGTCACGTTCAGCACGTCGGTGCTTGTCTCGCTGCCCGTGTTCTGGCTCGGGCATGCTCCTGCAGATCCTCTTCGGCATCAAGTTCAAGCAGTGGGGGCTGCCGTATCTGCCCATCTCGGGCATGACGTCGCGCGACTTCCCCAGCGCTGTGCATATCATCCTGCCCGCAGTGACTCTGGCCGCGGTCTCGACCGCGTACGCGGCTCGGATCATGCGCAGCCAGCTGCTGGAGGTGATGGGGCAGGACTACATCCGCACGGCCGCGGCGAAGGGGCTCTCGTACCGGCGAGTCGTCGGCGGCACGCCATGAAGAACGCCATGATCCCGGTGGTCACCTTCCTGGGTCTCGACCTGGCGGCCATGATCGGGGGCACGATCCTCACCGAGACGGTCTTCAACTGGCCGGGCGTCGGGCTACGAGATGTATCAGGCCATCGGTCAGCGAGACTGGCCGATCGTCACGGGAGGCACGGTCATCATCGTCATACTGGTCATGGTCATCAACTTGATTGTGGACATCAGCTATGCCTTCCTGGATCCCGCGGATCCGCTACGGGCAGCCAAGTGGCGTAGACGTGGCCGACTTCGAAGATCACAGTCAGTTCAGAGACCCGACCGAACCGGTCGGCTCCTGCTGTCCCGGTCGCCGACGGAGGACCCGCCGATATCGTCATCGGCGACGTCGAGGCGTTCGCCGGCAAGGGCCGTACGCTGCGCGCCGACGCCATGGCGGCGGCTGCGCAAGAACAAGTTGGCCATGGCAGGGCTTGTCTGGATCTTCATCGTGATCCTCATCGCGGTGACGGCCGATCTCTGGGTCCCCGACTGGCTGGGTGACCCCATCAAGATCGACACGCACCACGGTGGCCAGGAGCCTGCTTCCGCCCTCGTGGCCGGAGCACCCCTTCGGTACCGACGAGCTGGGCCGAGACGTCGCTTCCCGGGTCATCTACGGAGCACGGGTGTCGCTGGTCGTGGGGATCGTGGCGGTGGTCATCATGGTGGTCATCGGCCTGGTGCTCGGGGCCATCTCGGCGTACTACGGCGGTCTTGCGGACAGCTTCATCATGCGTATCGCCGACGTGTTCTTCGCCTTCCCCTACATCCTGTTCGCCATCGCCCTGATCGCCGTACTGGGCAGGGGCTTTCAGAACGTCTTCATTGCCATCGGCTTCCTTGGGTGGCCGAGCATCGCCCGAGTCTTCCGCAGTTCCATATTGTCGGTATCAAGGAGAACGAGTATGTCGACGCGGCGCGAGCCATGGGGGCGTCGACCGCCGCATCCTCTTCCGGCACATCATGCCCAACTCGATAGCGCCTATCATCGTGCTACGCCACGATGAGCATCGGGGGCGCCATCCTGACCGAGGCGGCCCTGAGCTTCCTGGGCATGGGCGTGCAGCCGCCGGCGCCTTCCTGGGGCCTCATGCTTTCCGAGGCTCGGCGTTCATGTTCACGGCGCCGTGGCTGATGATCTATCCCGGGCTCGCCATTCTCACCACCGTGCTGGCTTTCGTCCTGCTGGGCGACGGTCTGCGCGATGCTCTCGACGTGAAAATGAAGGAGTAGTACGTGGCCGCCGCTTCTCGAAGTCGACGATCTGCATATGCACTTCTTCACCCGCGACGGCGTGGTCAAGGCCGTCGACGGGGTCAGCTTCACCCTGGAGGCGGGCAAGACGCTGGGCGTCGTGGGGGAGTCCGGCTCGGGCAAGTCGGTCACGGCGCTCTCGATCATGCGGCTCATCCCCGAGCCTCCGGGCAAGGTGGTGAGCGGCGACATCCGCTTCAAGGGCGAGAGCATCCTCGAGATGAGCGAGAAGGAGCAGCGGCAAGCTGCGCGGCAACCGCATCGCGATGATCTTTCAGGACCCGATGACGTCGCTCAACCCCGTGTATCGCATCGGCAAACAGATCGCCGAACCGCTTCGGCTGCACAAGGGCATGACGCAAGACCGACGCCTGGGCGGCGGCCGTGGAACTGCTGGCGCAGGTAGGCATCCCCCAGGCCGAAGAGCGGGCGCGCAACTATCCTCACGAGTTCTCAGGCGGCATGCGCCAGCGGGCGATGATCGCGATGGCCTTGGCCTGCGGACCCGACATCCTCATCGCCGATGAGCCGACGACGGCCCTGGACGTGACGATCCAGGCCCAGATCCTGGAGCTGATGGAGGAGATCCAGAAGCGGACCGAGTCGGCCATCATCATGATCACCCACGACCTGGGCGTGGTGGCCGACATGGCCGATCACGTCCTGGTGATGTATGCGGGCAAGGCGGTTGAGTACGGCACGGCCGACGACGTTTTCTACCGACCGCTGCACCCGTACACGTGGGGCCTGCTCGAGAGCCTGCCGCGCCACGACGTCGATGACAAGGGCGCTCTGTGCCCGATCAATGGACAGCCGCCCAGTCTTATCAACGCTTCCGGCTGGATGCGCCTTCAGCCCGCGCTGCGCGCTACGCGACTCCGATGTGCCGCACCAAGCCGCCCGCCCTGATGGAGATGGGCCGGGGCACCTGTCCTCGTGCCATTTCTCCGGCGACCGGAGTTCATCGCGCGCTTCGAGAATCGGCTCTGCTACGTTGCCACCCCGCGCGGGGACGACGCCGATGAGCGAGCCGCTGCTTCAGGTAGAGGGGCTCACCAAGCACTTCGCGGTGGGCCAAGGCGTCATCTTCTCCCGGTTTGGCAGACACGGTCAAAGCGGTCGAGGACGTCAGTTTCTCGATCGCCGAGGGCGAGACCCTCGGCCTGGTAGGCGAATCGGGCTGCGGCAAGTCGACCACCGGGCGCATGCATCATCCGGCTTCTGGAGCCGACCGTCGGCAAGATCCAGTTCCAGGACAAGGACGTACGCATCGCTGAAGGGCAAGCGCCTCAAGGCCTTTCGGCGTGACGTGCAGTTCATCTTCCAGGATCCGTACGCTTCCCTGAACCCGCGCATGACGTTCGGGGAGATCATGGCCGAGCCGCTCGTCATCCACGGCGTTGGCACTCGCAAGGAGCGCGAGGAGCGCTCCAAAGAGATGCTGCAGGTGGTGGGCCTGAATCCAGAGCACATCCACCGCTACCCCCATGAGTTCTCTGGTGGGCAGCGGCAGCGCGTGCGGCATCGCCCGAGCGCTGATGCTGCGGCCCAAGATGATCGTGTGCGACGAGCCCGTCTCGGCTCTGGACGTGTCCATCCAGGCGCAGATCATCAACCTGCTCGAGGAGTTGCAGGAGGAGTTCGGTCTTACCTACCTGTTCATCGCTCACGACCTGGCTGTGATCCGGCATATCTGTGACCGAGTGGCGGTCATGTATCTCGGGCAAGATCGTCGAGCTCGGGGGATGGCGGGAGGTTTACAACACCCCGCATCATCCCTACACCCAGTCGCTCCTCTCGGCGGCGCCTGTACCCGACCCCGAGAAACAGCGGAATCGCACGCGGATCATCCTTCGGGGCGACGTGCCCAGCCCGATCGACCCGCCCAGCGGGTGCCGGTTCCACACCCGGTGCCCTATCGCGCAGTTCCCTATCTGCAGCGAGCAGGAGCCGCCATTCAACGAGGTGGCTATCGGTCACCGGGCCGCCTGTCACTTCGCCAAGCCCTTTCCCATCCCGGAGGGGTGGAAAGCAAGCGAGTAACGGCCGTCGGCCCCCTCCTTGCTGTTATACTTCGCGCGCAGCCTGGGTAGCCGCGGGGATGCGTCTTCGGACGGGTCTTCGAGGAAAGTCCGGACACCGTAGAGCAGGGTGCTGGATAACGTCCAGCGGGGGAAACCCCAGGGAAAGCGCAACAGAAATGACACAGCACGCCGGCATGTCCGGCTGCGAAGGTGAAATGGTGCGGTAAGAGCGCACCGGCGCCGTGGTGACACGGCGGCCAGGCAAGCCCCACCCGGTGCAAGGCCGAATATGGAGGCGTTCGAGGGTTGCTCGCCCGAGCCTCCGGGTTGGCCGCATGAGCCGTCCGGCAACGAGCGGCCATAGATAGATGGCTACCCAAGCGGCGCTGGGGTTCGTCCCCAGCAGGCCGTGGGACAGAATCCGGCTTATAGGGCTGCTAACGCGAGGCCCCTTCCTTTCGGAAGGGGCCTCAGCCATCTAGAATGCAGGTAGCGGACGAGATAACGCGGGCCGCAGCCGATACTGGGTCGAACAGGAGGTCACGGTGAAGCAGAAGCGAGTGGTGATCATGGGCGCGGCAGGCCGCGACTTCCACAACTTCAACGTGGTCTTCCGCAACGATCCCAATGTTCGCGTCGTAGCCTTCACGGCCACCCAGATCCCCGGTATCGATCAGCGCACCTATCCCCCGGAGCTTGCGGGGCCGGGCTATCCCCAGGGCATACTCATCCATCCTGAGGCTGAACTCGAAGATCTCATCCGGGACCAAGCTGTCGACGAGGTGGTGTTCGCGTACAGCGATGTCGCCCACGAGTACGTCATGCACGTCGCGTCCCGGGTGCTGGCGGCCGGGGCGGATTTCACCCTCCTGGGCCCCGGGCAGCACCGCCATCCAGTGCTCGGTTCCCGTCATCTCCGTGCTGGCGGTGCGAACCGGCGCGGGCAAGAGCCCCGTCTCGCGGTTCTTGGCCGATCTGCTCGTGAGTGAAGGCCTGCACCCGGCGCTGATACGGCATCCCATGCCCTACGGGGATCTTCTTGCTCAGAGGGTGCAGCGCTTCCGAAGTGTGGAGGACCTCGACCGTTTCGGGGCCACGGTCGAAGAACGGGAGGACTACGAACCCCACCTGCGCCGGGGACTGGATGTCTGGGCAGGCGTGGACTACCAGGCGATCGTGGCGGAAGTGGAGAAGGAGGCTTCGCTCATCATCTGGGACGGCGGCAACAACGACTTCTCCTTTCTGCGCTCCGATCTGGAGATAGTGATCGTCGATCCCTTCCGTCCGGGGCACGAACTCGCCTTCCATCCGGGTGAGGTCAACCTCCGCCGAGCTGACGTGGCGGTCATCAACAAGGTCAGCAGCGCTCCGCCGGAGAGCGTGGAGCGGGTGGCGGCCAACATCAGGAATGCCAATCCGCGGGCAATCATCGTTTGGGTGGATTCTGTGATCACCGCCACCGAGAGCGGCCTGATCGACGGGAAGCGGGTGCTGGTGGTCGAAGACGGACCCACGCTCACCCACGGCGGCATGGCTACCGGTGCGGGAGCACAGGCGGCCCGGCAATTCGGTGCCACCGAGTTGATCGATCCAAGGCCGTACGCGCAGGGAAGGTTGGCCGATACCTACGCCATGTATCCGCACCTGGGGCCTATCCTGCCGGCCCTGGGCTACTACCAGGAGCAGCTGCTCGATCTGGAGGCCACCATCAACGCCGTGCCGGCCGATGTGGTGGTGAGCGCGACGCCGTTCTCGCTGGGGAGTCTGGTCAACGTCGACAAACCCCTCGTCCAAGTCGCGTACGAGATGTCCGAGAGAGGAGAGCCGCGTCTGTCCGACGTAGTCCGGAAGTTCCTGCGAACCATGGGGATCGTCCCCGAGCAGTAGCCCACGTTTGTGGAGCGCTGTCTCGCGGGTAGGAGCCGCTAGACGACAAGAACGACGTCCGACCGGAAGGAGTGAGACATGGCCTTTTCGCTACCCGATCTGCCGTACGGCAAAGACGCTCTGGCCCCGTACCTGAGCCAGGAGACTCTGGAGTTCCACCACGGCAAACACCACAATGCGTACGTTACCAACCTCAACGGGCTGATCGAGGGGTCCGATCACGCTACGCAGTCTCTCGAGGAGATCATCCTCTCTGCGGAGGGCCCGCTGTTCAACAATGCCGCCCAGGTCTGGAACCACACCTTCTACTGGCACTGCATGAAACCGGGGGGTGGAGGAGAGCCGAGCGGTGAGCTGGCGACGGCCATCGCACGTGACTTCGGGTCGCTTGACGACTTCAAGAAGGAATTCACGGCCGCTGCTGTGGGTCAGTTCGGGTCGGGTTGGGCATGGTTGATCCTCGAGCGCGGGAGCTCTCAAGGTCATCAAGACCGGGAATGCCGACCTGCCGCTCAAGCACGGGCAGGCCGCGCTCCTTACCGTGGACGTATGGGAGCACGCTTACTACATCGACTATCGGAACCTGCGTCCCAAGTATGTGGAGACTTTCCTGAACAACCTCGTTGACTGGGCCTTTGTTGCCGAGAACTACCGCGCCGCGCGCTGACCGGGGGTAGAGAGGTTCCGAAGGGGGCGGCGAGGGCGCCGGCAGGCGCCCGGACCGCCCCCTCCACGTCGCCTGCTCCAAGGTCTTCGGCGGCGTGGCGCGTATTCACTTTGGTAGAATCCGGACTGGCCCGGACCGGACGGTAGGAGGCTGGGGCTTGCGGGATGTGACCATTCGGGACAAGATGAGCATGCGAACCATGGTCGTGCTCGTCCTTCCCACCCTCGGTTTCGCGACCGGACTCTCCCTCGTCACAACCTATCTGCCGCTGATCCTCCGCCGCTACACCGGCTCCAACACGCTGATCGGCTTCGCCATCGGAGGAGAGGGTATCTTCTCCGCCCTGATCCCCCTCTGGGTGGGGGTGACCGAGCGACCGTATCTGGACGAAGCGCTGGGGCAGGCGGCAGCCCTTCATGATCTTCGCGGCGCCCTTCATGGCCGCCTCGCTCATGCTGGCCCCGTTTCAGCCGGCGTACGTACCGATCGCCATTTCCACGTTCATCTTCTTCGCGGCCTACCACTTCTATACGTCTCCCTACCAGTCGCTCATCGCAGATGTCACGCCGGCGAACAGTGCCGGGAAGGTGCAGGGCTACCAGACCTTCATGCGAGGCGGGGGCATGTTCCTTGGCATGGTCGTCGCCGGATTCCTGTTCTACCGGTGGGAGCCGTCGCCTTTCATCCTCTGCGGCCTCCTGATCCTCGTATTCACCTACCTGATCGTTGTGAAGATCCACGAGCCCGAGCCGGAGCGGGTCTACCGGCCTCCGCGAGAAGGTCTGTGGGTGGAGCTCAAGCGGATCTGGAACTCCACGAAGGAGTACAAGGGGATCCAGCGGTTCATGGTGGCCACCTTCCTCTGGGAATCGACGGTGGCCGGGCTGCGGGCCTTCATCATGCTGTATTTCACCATCACGCTCGGCGCGACGGAACAAGTCGGAGCGCTCCTTCTCGGCCTCGTCGGTGTCACCTACATGGTCGCCGGGGTCGCCAGCGGATATCTCGCCGACAAGTACGGGCGGGTACGGGTGATGCGGGTGGGACTCTTCGTCTTCCTGGGCGGTTGCATCCTGGGCTTCTTCTTGCGCGACATCAAGTGGGCCTTCATCTTCTTGCCGATCTTCGGCTTGGGAGGGTCGATCGTGCTGACCCTTCCCTACGCGATACTCATGAAGCTGATGCCCAAAGAGCACATCGGGCAGTTCACGGGGATGTTCTCGATGATGCGCGGGCTCGCGAACATCGCGGCGCCGGTCATCGCCGGCGCAGCCATCGACATTGCGGACCAGTTCATGGATCCGGGCACCGAGTATTCCGTGATCTGGCTCGTCACTGCCATCGTGATCGTGATATCGCTGTTCTTCTTCCGCGACACTCGGAAACAGGAGATGCTGAACGGGTAGTCTCTGAGTTTAGCCAGGTACCGGCCCTGGGCACATAGAGGTAGTTGTCCACGTCGCGGGCATGAAAGATGAGGAGGCCGACGTGAGACCCGTGACAGGCAGAAGCCAGCGACCGGCTGCCGCAACAACCTACACTCCCTCTGTGCGCGACATCGGTCCACGTGACCAAGTCAATGCAGCGCTGGACCAGCGGTGCGTCCATCTGCTGGAGGTCCTTTCGGCCGAGGAGCAAGGGATGACCATCGGACAACTGTCTTCCCGCCTTGCGAGTCCTCGTGAAGGCGTGGAGACGTTGGTCGAGGGCCTGGTGGAGCTCCAGTTGGTCGGCAAGCTCAACACGGTGATCCCCACGTATGTCTGCCGAGGGGAAGCCACGCCCCACTGACTGTGGAGCCCCGCCTCTAGGTGGGAGCACCAGCGCGGTGCGCGCGCCGGAGAGGGCTCGTCCGGGCGTTTGGTAGAATCCCCTGGCGATGACCCAAAACGACACTCACATCCCCGACCCGCAGAGCCATTGGCGTCTTCGACTCCGGGGTGGGTGGGCTGACCGTTCTCCACGAGTGCCTGGTCAACCTCCCTCACGAAGACTTCGTGTATCTCGGGGACACGGGCAACTTCCCGTACGGCCCCAAGCCGTTGGCGGAGGTGCGGCGGCTGGCCTTTGTCGCGACCGCCCAACTCGTCAGCATGGACGTCAAGCTCATCGTCGTGGCGTGCAACTCGGCCGCCGCCGCCGCCTTGCCCCAGTTGCAGTCCTCGTTCACCACCCCCATCGTGGGCGTGGTGATGCCGGGGGCGCGAGCCGCGGTGCAGGCCACGCGCGAACGCCGCGTGGGGCTGCTGGCCACCGAGGCCACCGTCCGCTCCAACGCGTACCAGCATGCGCTGAGCACGCTGGATGCAGGCCTGGAGATCTTCCCGGTAGCGTGCCCTCGCCTGGCGTCTTTGATCCAGGAAGGTGACGTCTTCTCCGACGAGACCGAAGGGGCCGCCAGGGAGGGCACTGCTCCACTCAAAGCCGCAGGCGTCGACACGGTGATCCTCGGCTGCACTCATTATCCGCTCATCACGCCCATGCTCAGGCGGCTTCTCGGACCTCAGGTCGCGCTCATCAACTCGGCCGAGGAGACGGCGCAGGAAGTGGGGGAGATACTGGTGCGCAAGTCAACAGGTAATGGCACGGACCGAGAGGGCGACTACCGCTTTCTCACCACGGGCGACCCGCAGGAGTTTCGTGAGGTGGGAGCCCGCTTTCTGCAGTTGCCCATTCGGGAAGTGGAGCGCATATGAACAAAGCGGCGAGACCCGGTGATCGCGGTCCGGGAGACGTGCGCCCCCTCAGGATCATTCCCGATTTCGTGCGCACGGCCGACGGGTCGGTCCTCATCGAGCTGGGCGGCACCAGAGTCTTGTGTTCTGCGCAGGTCGTCGGAGGCGTGCCTGCGTGGAGACGGGGAAGCGGTGAGGGTTGGCTGACCGCGGAGTATTCTCTCTTGCCCAGCTCGACCAAAGAACGGACTCCGCGAGAGGCTGTGCGCGGCCGGCAGGACGGACGCACAGTCGAGATCCAGCGGTTCATCGGACGGAGCCTGCGGGCCATCACCGACTTGACCGCGCTTGGCGAGCGCACCGTATACATCGACTGCGACGTCATCGAGGCGGACGGAGGCACCCGCTGCGCCGCGGTCTCCGGTGGATATCTGGCCCTGCACCTCGCGCTCAAACGCGCCGTCGACTCACGGGCATTGAGGAGCCTTCCGCTGTCCGATTCGGTGGCGGCGGTGAGTGTCGGCGTCGTCGGGGGCCAGCCCGTGCTGGACCTGGAGTACAGCGAGGATGTCGCTGCCGAAGTGGACATGAACGTGGTGATGACAGGCAGCGGGCGACTCATCGAGATCCAGGCCACGGCGGAAGGCGCCCCGTTCGAGCGGCACGTGTTCGAGCCCTGTTGGAGCTGGCAAGACAGGGGATCGAGCACATCAGCGAGGCCCAATCCAGTCTGATCGCCCGAGTCTACATGGGCGAAGGGAGCGCGGCGCGCCCGTGAGCACGCCGTCGCCGGTAATGCTGGCCACCGCAACGCCGGCAAAGTCCGGGAGTTCGATCGGCTCCTCGTCCGGCACCTTCGTGGTCAGAGCGCTGCCCCGGGGTCGAGCTTCCGCCCGAAACGGGCGATACGTTCGCGGCCAGAACGCTCGGCTCAAGGCCGAGGCCGTCTTCGCCGAGGTGGGGGGCGTCTGCGCGGTGCTCGCCGACGACTCGGGACTGGAGGTGACCGCTCTGGGCGGACGGCCGGGGATCTTCTCGGCACGGTTCGCGGGCGAGGGAGCGCGGCGACGCCGAGAATGTGGCCAAGTTGCTGTGCGAGTTGACGGGAGAAGTCGACCGCCGGGCTCGCTTCGTCTGTGCGCTCTGTCTGGTGCGCCCGTCTGCGCGAGGGGGCACACGGGAGTGCGTGGAGGTGCAGGGCAGCACGAACGGGTTCATCACCGCGTCTCCACGCGGCCTGGACGGGTTCGGCTACGACCCGGTGTTCAGCCCGAGGGCTGGGAGTCGACGCTGGCAGAAGCGTCGCCCGAGGACAAGGACGCGGTGTCTCACCGGGGGGCGGCGGCGCGAGCACTCCTTGCACGTCTTGCCGAATGGGAGCGGAGTGACGTGGACGAGAAGACCTTCGGTGAGTTGGTCGCCGACGCCGTGGATTCCCTGCCCGAAGAGTTCCTGGAACGGATGGAGAACGTCGAGCTCTTCATCGAGACATGGCCGAGCCACGACGACCTCGAGGAGGCGGGACTCACCCGCGCGACAAGCGCAGCCTCCTGGGCCTCTACCACGGGGTGCCGCTCACGCAGCCGGGGCGCCTTCTATTCGGCGCTCCCCGACCGCATCACCATCTTCCAGAGACCTATCGAACGCTGCCGCCGGGGAGGACGAGGAGGAGATCCGCAGAGCAGGTGCGGGAGACGGTGATCCACGAGATAGCCCACTACTACGGCATCAGCGACGAGCGACTGGACGAGCTGGGATACGACTGAGACGGTCGGCGCCGCGCGGGCGACGAGCCTAGCGGGAGAGCCGGCGGGCCAGATCGAGCACGAAGCGCCGGTCGGTAGGCCGCATGCGCCGGGCCAGATGCGAGAGCTCTCGAGTCTCCGCGTCTTCTTCGGCCACATCCTCCAGGCTGAGTTGCTCCGGCTGGAGGAAAGGGTCCTCCTCGTCGAGAGCGGCATGATAGAGCAGTTCTCGGGCCGGGACGCCCAGGGCTTCGGCGATCGCCTCGATGACATCCGTGGTGGGGTTCTTACGACCCTTTTCGATGTCGCCCAGATAGCTCTTGGACACTCCGGACTCGTCTGCGAGCGCCTGCAGAGTAAAACCCGCGGTCCGAGCGAAGCTTCCTTACCGTGAGCCCGATGTAGTCGGCAAGCCGCCTTTGCGTCAAGTCCGCACCACATTCCGAGTCGTCGGGAGGCGGGACCGGCCGGTCGTACGCTCGCAGTGTATGCGGGGGCATGCGAGAATGCAACCGTAACGCCGAAGGAGCGACGCGATGCCACAGAATCCTCTATCTCGACCCGTGGTCAGGCCTGTCCGGTGACATGATTCTTGCCGCCCTTCTGGACGCCGGGGGCGAGGAGTTCGAGGCCGTTCTGCGGCACGCGGTTCGTCCCTCGGTCTGCAGGGTGTGAGGGTGGAGGTCGTGCACGACAGCGAGTGGGGGATCGGCTGCACGCGGGTCGCGTTCCGTCCGAGCAGTCGCCGCCTCTGCGCCACCTCAGCGGGATGCTGGAGGTGATCGACCGTTCCTCGGTCTCCGAGCGGAGCAAGGCCAGGGCGGCGAATGCGTAACGAAACTGGCCCAGGTGGAAGCGGGTATCCATGGCTGCGCCGTAGAGGAGATCCATTTTCACGAGGTGGGGGCCGCCGACACCTTGGTGGACGTGGTGGGAACGTTCGTACTTGTAGAGGCGTTGGGAATCGATAGGGTATACGTCGGCACGATCCCCGTGGGCGGGGGAACCGTGGAGATCATGCACGGACGCATGGGGGTGCCCGCCCCGGCCACGGCCGCGCTTCTGTCGGGATACGAGGTAGTCGGCGGGCCGGAGATGCGGGAGCTGACCACCCCCACGGGAGCGCTTCTGGTCGGAGAGCTCAGGCTGAGCAGGGGAGTATGCCGCCCTTGTCGTACGGTCTGTGGGGTACGGCGGAGGGACCCTGAGGCTGGAGCGGGGGCCCAACGTTCTCCGCGCAGTCATAGGAGAGGCGGTCGGTCCGTCTGCGACCGCGGATCACGATGTCCGTGAAACCGTCGTGGAGCTACAGACCAACATCGACGACCTGTCTCCCGAAGTGATCGGATATGCGCTTCGGCGCCTGCGGGAAGCCGGCGCGCTCGATGTCTGGGTCGAGGCCGGCCAGATGAAGAAAGACCGCCCAGGCGTGGTTGTCCACGCTCTGGTGCGGCCCTCCGAGGAGGCCGCGATAGTCGACCTCATCTTCACCGAGACGGGGACACTGGGCGTCCGCCGCAGTCAACACACTCGCTACGTCGCCGACCGGGGCACGGTGACCGTCACCGTCGGCGAGCGGCAGGTTCGAGTCAAGTGGGGGGCGTGGGGTGGACGAGTGGTGACGGTCGCGCCGGAGTTCGACGACGCTGTCGCGGCGGCCACAGACGGGCTGCCGCTGCGCGAGGTCATGCGAATGGCGGCCGACGCCGCGCGCGAGCTGCTGGGCGAGGCTGCTGGCGCCTCGGCGCGGGGCGTGGCTCCCGGTGCCCCGCTGCCAGCCGCAGCGGACGACGAAGGCCAATGAAACCTGCTGCGGGTGACGGGTCGGCCGGACCTAAGCCGTCCTGGCTCAAGAAACCCCTTCCCGAAGCGGCTTCGCTGCGGAGGATGGAGGCGCTTCTGCGGGAACGCGGTCTCCATACCGTCTGCGAAAGCGCCTCATGTCCCAATCTGGGCGAGTGCTTCGGCCAGGGCACGGCGACGTTCCTCATCCTGGGTGACGTGTGCACCCGCGACTGCGGCTTCTGCGGGGTCACGAGTGCGGTCCCCGGCGCAGTGGACCCCGAGGAACCGGGGAGGGTGGCGGAGGCCGCCGCCCAATTGGCCTTGCGCCATGTGGTCATAACGTCCGTCACCCGAGACGATCTTGCGGATGGGGGAGCCGGGCACTACGCGGCGACCATCCGTGCTGTGCGGGCGGCCCTTCCCGCCGCGGCGATCGAGGTACTGGTCCCCGACTTCGGCGGAAACGCCGCGGACATCGGGTCGGTCTTGGCGGAGAGACCCGATGTGTTCAACCACAACGTCGAGACCGTGCCCCGGCTCTACGGGCGCGTGCGTCCCCAAGCGGACTATGCGCGGTCGCTGGCCGTCCTGCAAAGAGCGTCGCAGCACGACGACTGCGTCGTCAAGACGGGCCTCATGGTGGGCCTGGGCGAGCAGCCGGAAGAGGTGAGCGAGGTGCTGAGCGATGTCCACGGCGTCGGGGTGCAGGTGGTGACCATCGGACAGTATCTGCGGCCCTCCGCGCACCATCTTCCGGTGGTGGAGTACGTGGAGCCGCGGATGTTCGCGTTGTACCAAGAGAGGGGAGAAGCGTTGGGGTTGCAGGTCCACGCGGCTCCCTTCGTGCGCAGCTCGTTTCAAGCTGGAGAGAGCTTCGCTCAGGCCAGGCTTTGGAGCGGGCAATAGGCTGCGAATAACTGTATCCTGTAGCGGACGCCAAGCTACAATATCGGGGGAAATACGGGGGGAAGCGCGGCGCAACCAGACAGGGCTGGCCGTCGGACCCACGGGTGGTGATGTGAGCGACCAAGAGTTGGAAGAACAGTTCAGCGAACTGCTGGAGCATTACAGAGGGGAAAGGGGGGCTTTGGTCCCCCTTTTGCAGGGGGCTCAGGCCATCTATGGGTATCTGCCCCAGGACGTGATGGCCAGAGTGGCCGAGGCCGCGGGCGAGCCGCTCAGCCAGGCCTTGGGTGTGGCTACCTTCTACTCACAGTTCCGGCTGAACCCTCATGCCAAGAACACCATCCGCTGCTGTCACGGTACGGCGTGCCACGTGTCCGGTGCCCCGCTCATCTCGCAGGAGATCGAGCGGCTTCTTGGGGTCCACGCGGGAGAGAACACCGACGACATGCTCTTCACCGTGGAAGAGGTCCACTGCGTGGGCGCGTGCGGCATGGCTCCGGTGGTCATGATCAACGACCGGGCTCACGGCAAACTGACCCCCGACAAGGCGGTGGCCGTGGTGCGCGCGTTCAGAGACGAGGAGCTTGCGGCCGCGCGGCGAGCGCCGGCAGGGGCGTACACCGAGGCGGCGTCGACCTCCGAGGCCGAGGAAGGTGCCGCGTGAACCCTTCTGAGCGCGTGCTGGTGCGGCCGGAGCCAAGCAGACCGCGTTTGGCCGTCCCCGAGGTCGACATCCGCATCTGTCTGGGGACGGGCGGGGTAGCGGCCGGCAGCCGTGAAGTGCTCAGGGCTTTCGAGGATAAACTCGCTCACTCGGGCGTCTTCGCCGTCATCAGGCCGCGCGACGACGAGTGCGGGGGAAGGTGCGCCTCGGTCACGGGCACGGGCTGTCAGGGACTGTGCGCCATGGACCCACTGGTAGAGGTGCATATGCGCCGCGACGGTGAGACCAGCAAGGTCACCTATGGCCAGGTCACCCCTGCGATGGTCGACGAGATCATCGCCAAACACATCATCGAGGGCGAGCCCATCACGAAGTGGCTCGTCCGGACCGAAGAGGCTCCCACTGAGTTCGACTCCTTCTTTGAGCGGCAGGAGAAGCTCACGCTCCGACATGTCGGGATCATCGATCCCGAGGAGATCGAAGACTATCTGGAGGCCGACGGCTATCAGGCCCTCTTCAAGGTCCTGTCCGAGATGACGCCCGATCAGGTCATCGAGGAAGTACTCGCCTCGGGACTCCGCGGTCGGGGAGGGGCGGGATTCCCGACCGGCCAGAAATGGAAGTTCGCTGCCGGGTACAGCTCGCCCGACGGGGTGAAGTACTTCATCTGCAACGGTGACGAAGGCGACCCCGGGGCGTTCATGGACTGCTCCGTCCTGGAAGGCGACCCGCACGCGGTGTTCGAGGGCATGGCCATCGGCGCGTACGCCATCGGGGCCAGCACGGGCTATCTCTACGTGAGGGCCGAGTACCCCCTTGCCATCCGCCGGCTGAAGATCGCCATGCGGGCGGCTGAGGAGCGGGGCTTCATCGGCGACAACATCATGGGCTCCGACTTCTCCTTCCACCTCAAGCTGAAGGAGGGGGCGGGAGCGTTCGTGTGCGGCGAAGAGACGGCCATGATGCAGTCCATCGAGGGCGATCGGGGCATGCCTCGGCTGCGGCCGCCGTTCCCCGCGGAGGCGGGCCTGTGGGGCCGGCCGACCAACATCAACAACGTGGAGACGCTGGCGGTGGTCCCCTGGATCATTCTGAACGGTGCGGACGCCTTCGCGGCCAGAGGATACGAACGTTCCAAGGGGACTAAGGTCTTCGCCCTGGCCGGCAAGGTCAACCGGACAGGTCTCGCCGAGGTCCCCATGGGAATGCCCCTGCGCGACGTGATCTTCGGCATCGGTGGCGGCGTGAAGAAGGGCAGAACCTTCAAGGCCGTCCAGATGGGGGGACCCTCCGGTGGCTGCCTGCCGGAGGCGCTGCTCGACCTTCCCGTGGACTACGAGACCATCAACCAGACAGGCGCCATCGTGGGCTCGGGCGGGATGATCGTCATCGACGAGGACAACTGCATCGTCGATACGGCCCGCTATTTCCTGAGCTTCACCCAGCGAGAGAGTTGCGGAAAGTGTCCGCCCTGCCGCATCGGGACCAAGCGGATGCTCGAGATCCTCGACCGGATCTGCGAAGGCACGGGCACGTTCGCCGACATCGCCTTCCTGGAGGAGATGGCGCAGCAGGTCAAGATCGGATCGCTGTGCGGTCTTGGTGCCACCGCGCCGAACCCGGTCCTGACCGCCCTCAAGTACTTCCCCGAGGAGTTCCGGGAGCACGTACTGGAGAAGAAGTGCCGAGCGGGGGCGTGCGCCGCCCTCACAACGTATATCATCGATCCTGATGACCTGCACCGGCTGTCGGGCGTGCGCTCGGGCGTGCCCGGTCCAGGCTATCTCAGGGGAGCGCAAAGAGGTGCATGTGATCGATCAAGAGCTGTGCATCAAGTGTGGTGCCTGCTTCGAGAAGTGTCGATTCGACGCTGTGAGGAGGTCCTGATGTCCCCCGCTGGAGGCTCAACCGGGCAGGATAAAATCACCCTGACCCTCAATGGGCGCGAGGTCCAGGCCCTGCCGGGACAGACGATCCTGGAAGTGGCGCGCGCAGAGGGAGTCGATATACCTACCCTCTGCTACGACAAGCGTCTCGAAGCGTACGGTGCGTGCCGCATGTGCCTGGTGGAGGTCGAGGGAGCGCGAGGCCCGATGGCCGCGTGCGGCACCAAGGTCGGCCCCGGCATGAAGGTGCAGACCCACACCGAGAAGATCGCCAAGCTGCGCAAGTTCATCCTCGAGTTGCTGCTCACCAACCATCCCCTCGACTGCCCGGTGTGCGAGGCTGCCGGCGACTGTCGTCTGCAGGACTACGCCTATGAATACCTCGTCGACATGGTGCCCTGGGGCTGGCGGCCGCCCGTCGTCGGCGAACCGGGCGAGCACCCCAACGTCGCTCATTTCGGCGCGAGGTGCATCCTCTGTGGTCGGTGTGTCCGCATCTGCCGGGAGGTCATGTCCATAGGCTGCTGGGGCTATCTCAACCGAGGCTACGACAGCGAGGTGGACACGCCTTACCGTCTACCCCTGGTCGACGTGGGATGCGTGTCGTGCGGCCAGTGCGTCAGCACCTGTCCGGTAGGGGCCATCGTCGGGCAAAGGAGTCCGCAGGGGGCCCGGGCCTGGCAGACCACCAAGACGATCACGACCTGTTCCTACTGTGCCGACGGCTGCCGGCTGGAGGTCCATTCCTTCCGTGACAGGGTGGTGCGGATCTCTGCGGCGGAGGGGGAGGGCCTCAACGGAGGCAACCTCTGCGTCAAAGGGCGGTTCGGATCGGGCTATGCGGACTCGTCTGATCGGCTCACCGCGCCCCGGGTCGCGCAGCCCGAGGGGGGATTCAGAGACGCAGGCTGGGACGAAGCCCTGCAAATCGCCGCAGACAAGATCTCCGCCGTGAAAAGCACCTACGGAGGTCAGGCGGTGGCGGCCATCTGCGGCACCAACTGCACCAACGAGGCGGCCTATCTGGTGCAGAAGCTCATGCGTACCGTCGTCGGCTCCAACAACGTGGACTCCATCGACCATGCGGACGTGGCAGCCTCCGAGAAGGCGCTCACCGAGGCGCTCGGCGTCGACGCCATGACCAACTCCCGGTTCGATCTGGAGGCGGCCGATGCCATCCTCGTCTTGGGGGCCAACCTCACCGACTGCGACCCGGTGCTGGCCCTGACTGTGATCAAGGCGCTGCGCAAGGGCCGTCCAGTCATCGTCGTCGACCCCAGGACCACGGATCTCGCAGTGAAGGCGAAGTATCACCTGGCTGTGAAGCCCGGGACCGATGTGGCTCTCTTGCGGGCCATGATGAAGCAGGTCCTGGAACTCAAGCTCGAGGATCGCGGCTTCATCGAAGCGAACACTGAGGGCTACGCCGCCTTCGAGGCCGCGCTCGCCGGCGTTGACGTCGCGACCGAAGCCGCGTTCGCCGGGGTCGACCCAGAGACTCTGCGGGCGGCCACCGTCGCCTTTGCCCAGGCAGGTTCTGCGGCCATCTTCGTGGGAGCAGGTCTGGCGCAGGGGCCGCAGGCCGGAGAGGCCGTCAGCGCGGCTGCCGGTCTGGCCCTGTTGACCGGCAATCTCGGACGGCCCGGCTGCGGGCTCTATCCTGTGAGATCAGGGGCCAACTCTCAAGGCTTGGCCGACATGGGAGTGCGCCCGGACCGGCTTCCTGGCGGCGCCTCAGCCTCCGAATCCGTCTCGCTGTCCAGATTCGAAGCGGCATGGGGTGGACAGCTCGCGGATCTCGCCCCGGGGGTGGCCCTGGCCGATTTGGTGCCGGCCATCGAAGCGGGCACGATCAGAGCGCTGTACGTGGTCGGAGCTGACCCTGCCCTCGCCCTCGCGGACGAGCAGAGGGTCCGCAGAGCGCTGGACAAACTCGACGTGCTCGTGGTCCAGGACTCGTTCCCCAGCGACACCGCGGAACTCGCCGACGTTGTCCTGTCTGCCGCCGTGGCCTTCGAAGACGAAGGGACCTTCACCAGCGGCGAGCGGTTCGTGCAGCGGCTCAAGCCGGCCGTGCGTGCTCGCGGAGAAAGCCTGCCGGATTGGGCGATCGTCCAGAAGCTGGCCGATGCCTGGGCGCCGACTGGGTGTACGGAGCCCCGGCGGATGTCATGAGAGAGATCTCCGAGATCGTCCCCGATTATCGGGGCGTCTCCTACGCGAGGATCGAGCAGGGCCTGATCCAGGTCCCCTGTGCAGGCGATGGCGGCGAGGGAACCCCGATTCTGCCGGCCGGCGGCTTTGCAGCCCGCAAGGCGAGGTTCGCTCCGGTCCCTGTGGCGGGCGGCGATGCGCCGGACGAAGCCGGCTTTCCGCTGACTCTGCTCACCGGGTCGATCAAGGAGCACCACGGGACCGGTGTGCGCACGCGGCGGTCGCCGGGAAGCTCGCGGTTGGTCGCCGAGGCCCGGCTGGAGATCAATCCCGGGGACGCGACGGCTGTGGGTGTGGCCGACGGCGATATCGTCCGGGTGTCCTCCGAAGCGGGCGGTGCGCTCGAGGTCGCGGCCGCAGTGACCGGCCGGGTACCGGCCGGGGCAGTGTTCCTGCCGGGCTTCTCCGCCAGCGCTCCGGTGTCGAGACTGCGCGGATCTGCGGGGCACCCCAGGGTCAAGGTGGAGAAGGCATAGCCGGCTAGGCCGTCGGCGGCACCGTCCCCGGTCTTGGTCTTGGCGGCGCTGTCGGCGGGATCCTTATCCTTCTTGCGGGATGTCTCCCGGGCTTTCTCCGCCAGGAAGACGAGGCGATCGACAACCTTGCGATTGATGGTCCCTGCGGGATACTCCCCGTTCTTCCGCTGAACGCCGGCCGGAACGCCGGTGAGCAGGCTTATGCCTTCGTCGATGGTGGTCACGGGGATGATGTGGAAGCGGCCGCGGGAGACCGCCTCGCGCACCTTCGGGCCCAACATCAGGTTGGGCACGTTGGACCGGGGGATCAGCACCGTCTCGTCCCCGCGAAGACCCAGGGCTTCGCAGACAGCGAAGAACCCCTCGATCTTCTCGTTGACCCCTCCGATAGCCTGCACCTGACCCCGCTGGTTGACCGAGC
Organism: uncultured Actinomycetota bacterium; assembly: GCA_963822135.1. Taxonomy (GTDB): domain Bacteria; phylum Actinomycetota; class Thermoleophilia; order RBG-16-64-13; family RBG-16-64-13; genus CAIQPS01. The sequence continues at coordinate 147,916 of CAWGGI010000011.1, forward strand.
CGGTCACGGCGAACCGCTGCTGGATGGGGACTCCAGAGAGGGAAGAGAGCAGGGCGTACAACTCCGCCGACGAGGCGCTATCTCCCTCCACTCCCGAGTAGGACTGTTCGAAGACCAGACGCGCAGAGAGCGAGAGGGGCCGCTCGGAAGCATACTTCGCGCCGAGGTATCCTGCCAGGATGAGCACCCCTTTGGAGTGGATGGGGCCGCCCATATCCACCTCACGCTCGATGTCGACCAGTTCGCCGTCGCCCAGCCGGTGAGTGGCGGTGATGCGGCTCGGACGACCGAACGCGTAGTCGCCGATGGAGGAAACCGACAGCCCGTTGATCTGCCCGACCACGGTTCCTCGGGTGTCCACCATGACGGTGGCGTCGGCTATCATCTCGCGCACCCGCTCTTCCACCCGATTCGACCGATAGACGCGCTGATCGATCGCCTTCTGCACGTGCTCCCGCTTCACGAGAGGCTTCGCTCGGGTCGGCTTGGGCTTCCTCGCCCAATAGGCGGCTTCGGTCAGCAAGTCCTTGATGTCGACGAAACGCGTGGTCATCTTGCGCTGGTCTTCCACCAGGCGCGAGGTCTGCTCGATCACCCGGGCGACCGCATCGGCGGAAAAGGGCGGAAGCCCGTTCTCGCCGACCACGCGCGCGACGAAGCGGGCATACAGCCTCTCGTTCTCCGGATTCCGGTCGACGACAGAGTCAAAATCGGCCTTGACCTTGAACAACTCCTGGAAGTCCGGGTCCTGTGAATAGAGGAGGTAGTAGACGAAGGGTTCCCCGATGAGCACTATCTTGGCCTTGAAGGGGATGGGCTCAGGATCGAGCGTGGCGGTCATGGCGAAGCCCATCTGCTGGGCTATGTCCTCGATGCGTATCTCTCGGGTCTTGAGGGTGCGCTTGAGTGCATCCCAGGAATAGGGCTTGAGGAGGATCTCACGTGCATCCAGGACGAGGAACCCACCGTTGGCCTTGTGGAGAGCGCCCGCCTTGATCATGCTGAAGTCCGTGAAGAGGGCTCCGAACTGGGCCTGATGCTCGACCCGGCCGACGATGTTCTGCAGCACCGGGTTGGTCTCGGTGATGACGGGGGCGCCTTTCGCATCGGAGTTGTCCACCAGAACGTTGATCTTGTACTTGCGGAAGGCTCCCTCACCTTTCTGCCGTCCGGGGACGGGCATCCCCATGAACATGGCAGGGGCTTCGTCGTCTGACTTCTTGAAATCCTCCGCGTTCTCAACGACATCCTTCAACACCGCGCGCAGGTAGTCGGACATCTCGGGCAGGTGGCACCACCGTTCGCAGGCTTCGTCGACAAGGTGCTTGGCTGCGAACTCCGTCACCTGTTGGTCGAGTTCACGCAGGGCGTCGCGCCCGGCTCTCTCGTCCTGGCGTACCAACCGCATGATCTGCTGGAGATCCTCGTTCAGGCTCTCCAAGCCCTCGTCGATCCGCTTCTGTTCCTCCGGGGGCAAGGCCTCGTAGGCTTCCCGCGACATAGCCTCACCCTCGGGGGCCTTGGGGGCGAAGGCGAGTCCGGCGGGGGTGCGGACCATCATGAAACCCTGCGACTCGGCCTTCTGGTTCAGTCCGGACAGCTTAGCCTCTTGCTGCTCGCCGACCTGCTGAGCGATGCTACGCTTCTGCTTCTCGTACTCTTCGCTCTCGAACGCCTGGGTGATCGCAGCCTGCAGGTCCTCGACCAGCTTCTCCATGTCCTTGCGGAATGCCTGCGCACTGCCGGCGGGCAGGCGGATGGCGTTCGGCTCGTAGGGCTTGGCGAAGTTGTAGACGTAGATCCAGTCATCGGGAGCTGGGAGGGAGGCGGCTTGCCGCGAGAGGAACTCGTATACGGTTGTGGACTTCCCCGTCCCCAGAGGGCCCACGGCAAAGATGTTGTAGCCGTCGCTGTCGATACCCATGCCGAACTCTACTGACGAGACGGCGCGGTGCTGGCCGATTATCTCGGCGAGGCCGGGAAGATCGGCGGTCGTCTTGAAATCGAAGGTGGAGACGTCGCAGGCTCGGTAAATCTCGGTGGGTCCCAGCTCTGCAGGTGCTTTCACCATCGGATCCTCCGGTCGAGTGATTGGCAGTTGCACAGGCCGCGCGGGAGAGCGCAACACATCTACCCAGAACAGAACCGCTAGGAAACCGCAGGAAGAGTGTCCGAGGGGGGACTTGAACCCCCATGAGTTATGCACTCACTAGGCCCTCAACCTAGCGCGTCTGCCAATTCCGCCACTCGGACTCGTCGGGCGAAAACCGCGGTGAGTATAAGCCTGGGGACCAGGGGAGTCAACCGACGCCGACGCTTGACCCGACCGAACAAGTGTTCTATACTCGACGGAAGGCGAACGAATGTTCAGCAAGGAGCGTACCGTGGGACTTCCCGAGCGCCGGCGGCTGATACTGCAGGTGATCGAAGAATCGGTCAGGCAACACGGCTATCCGCCTACAGTCCGCGAGATCGGCTTGGCCGTTGGTCTCTCCTCGCCGGCTTCCGTGCACAGCCACCTTGCTGCCTTGGAAGCCCAGGGCTACGTGCGCAGGGGAGGGGCAGCCAAACGGCGGGCTCTCGAACTTGTGAGGCCCTCGCGTGGCGGCTCCGCAGCGCTAGGTACCCGTGGTCTGACCACAGTTCCGCTGGTGGGCCGGGTCGCAGCCGGGCAGCCGCTTCTGGCCGAGGAGAACATCGAGGACTCTTTCGACGTGCCCGGGTTCCTGGGAGGGGACGAGAGTTGTTTCGCCCTGCGGGTCAGAGGGAACTCCATGATCAACGCGGGCATCTTCGACGGTGACATCGTGGTGGTCAAGGGGCAGGAGACGGCAGAGGACGGTGACATAGTGGTGGCCGTGCTCACAGACGAGGCGACGCTCAAACGGTTCTACCGAGAAGCCGATCAGGTGCGACTGCAGCCCGAGAACGACGTCATGGAACCCATCTTCGTCCGCGACCCTCTTATTGCCGGCAAGGTCATCGCCGTCATGAGGAAGCTGTGAGCGAGATGAACCGGACTCCAGATACGCCAGAGTCGTTGGGCGCCTTTGTTTCGCGCGTGCGGCCCGGAGACTCGTGTTCCTGCTGTGGGGCCACGCTGCAGGGGAGTGCCCAAAACGTCGAAAGAGCCGGCTCTCCCAGTGCGACCTGCACGGTGCGTCTGGCCGTCGTTGCTGCTTGCCCTGAGTGCGGCTGTGAGATATGCGAAGAAGTGGGCGCCGAGACCGGAGCGGCCTGGAGCCAGCTGAGCCCCGCTGCCTGAGTGCGTCGCGGTTAGGTCGTAACCTTACCGGTCGCCAGTTTCACGGCCGTCTGCAGCCAGTCTCTGATCTCGTTCCTCGGCAGACTGTCGACGGACTCGATGCGCACGTGATACCCGGCCTTGCCGGTGCCCAGGAGTCTACCCTCCGGATCGGAATAGGCTTCCCGCGGGCCGTACAAGACCAGATTGACATGGGCCTTGTGCGCGGTCAGAGCACAGAACATCTTGCCGTCGATGGAGAAGAACGGCATGCCCCACTTGAGTGAGGCCGTCGCCTGCGGAGCCACGTCCTGGATGAGGGCGCGCAGTTCGTCTAGGATAGCCCGCGCGAACGGCGGCTGCTTCTCGAGAAAGCCCTCGATGGGGGCGCCGAAATCAGCGCGTCTGGGGCCCGATCCGCCCGTTTGGCCGTGTTCCTGAGTCGTGCTGTCGTCGCCCATCGTCTCGTTCCTGCGGGATCACTGGGGTCCGGCGGAGGGTCCATCGGTACCCTGGAAAGCAATGGCTCCTCGGGCAGGACTCGAACCTGCAACACCCTGGTTAACAGCCAGGTGCTCTACCATTGAGCTACCGAGGACCGTGGACCTCGCGTAGTATAGGCTCTAGAGTTATCCCATGCAATCGCCTCGACCGAGCCCGGAGGGTGCTCATCATGCAAGAAGCGACGCGCCTGGAGAGCTTCAAAGCGTACGACGTCCGGGGGAGGGTGCCGGACCAGTTGAACGCGCAGATGGTCGAACTGATCGGGCGGGCGTACGCCGAACTGCTCCGTCCGACGAAGGTGGTCGTAGGGCACGATGTCCGCCTCACCAGCCCTGAGCTCGCTGCCGCCCTCGGCCGTGGGCTCATGGATTCGGGCGTCGATGTGATCGACATCGGCCTTGTGGGCACGGAGGAGGTCTACCACGCCACTTTCGCCTTGGAAGTGGACGGCGGCATCATGGTGACGGCCAGCCACAATCCTCGCGAATACAACGGCATGAAGTTCACGCGCGAGCAGGCGCGTCCCATCAGTTCCGATACCGGTCTGCTGGAGATAGAGCAGATGGTGCGGGGGGCGATGACGGGCGCAGGGGGCGCCGGCGAACGTCCGCTGGCGTCCCGACAGACGATGGCAAAAGTAGGGTCGAGCGAATTGCGCGACATGCGGCCCGTCTTCGTCGATCATCTGCTCACCTATATCGACGCGACCAAGCTGCGCCCCCTCAAGGTAGTGGTCAACCCGGGGAACGGCGGAGCCGGCCCGGTGATCGACATGCTTGAGAAGCACCTGCCTTTACACTTCGTAAAGATAAACGCGATCCCCGACGGGACGTTTCCGCTGGGCGTACCGAATCCCCTTCTGCCCGAGAACCGTGCCGCGACTTCTCAAGCCGTACTCGAGGCCGGAGCCGACGTAGGCATAGCCTGGGATGGAGACTTCGACCGGTGCTTCTTCTTCGACGAGAAGGGTGAGTTCGTCGAGGGCTATTACCTGGTAGGGTTGCTCGCTGAGCGCGCTCTGAAGAGGCATGCCGGGGCGAACATAGTCCATGACCCCAGACTGATCTGGAATACTCAGGAACTGGTGCGTCGGGCGGGCGGCAATCCGGTGGTATGCAAGAGTGGGCACGCCTTCATCAAGGAGAAGATGCGGGCTGTCGATGCCGCCTATGGCGGGGAGATGTCGGCTCATCACTACTTCCGCGAGTTCTCCTATTGCGATTCCGGAATGATCCCCTGGCTCCAGGTGGTGGAGGCAATCAGCGAGGCCGGACGGCCGCTGTCCGAGATGGTGTCGGAGCGCATCGCGCTTTTCCCGGTGAGCGGAGAGATCAACCTCACCTTGAGTGATCCAGCTCAGGCGCTGGAAATCATCCGACTGCGGTACGCGCAGGATGCTTTGGACGTGGACGAGACCGACGGGCTGAGCGTAGAGTACGCGAGCTGGCGCTTCAACGTTCGGATGTCCAACACGGAGCCGGTGGTGAGACTGAACGTCGAGACCCGGGCCGACAAGGATCTGCTGCAGGCCAAGACCGAGGAGCTCATCGGCGCTCTGGAGTCCGCCCGGTGAGAGTAGCCCTCGCGCAGGTCAACGCGACTGTGGGGGCGCTGGAGGCCAACGGCGCTCTGGTGGCGGAGTGGATCAAGTCGGCAGGGGCAGCGGGAGCTGATCTCGTAGCCTTCCCGGAGTTGGTCATCTCCGGTTACCCGCCCGAGGATCTCCTGCTGAAAGACCATTTTCTCGCCCGGTGCTGGGACGTCCTGCTGGCAGTGGCGCCTGCCTCCGTGGACATCTGCGCCCTGGTAGGGGTGCCCGTGGCCCAGGGAGGAGCAGTATTCAACGCAGCCGCGGTGCTGGCGGGAGGGAAAGTGGCCGGCGTGTACCGGAAGATCTGCCTGCCCAACTACGCCGTGTTCGACGAAAAGCGGTACTTCACCCCGGGCGACCACGCGGGCGTCGTCGACCTCGGGAACGCGCACATCGGCATAAACATCTGCGAGGACATCTGGGAACCGTGCGGCCCCACTGAGGTCGTGGCCCGGGACGGTGACGCTTCGCTGGTGATCAACCTGTCCATGTCGCCCTACCACGTAGGCAAAGGCAGGGAGCGAGAGGCCTTGCTCTCCCAGCGGGCGCGGGATGCGCATGCGTACGTGTGCTATGTCAACGGGGTAGGGGGCCAGGACGAGTTGGTGTTCGACGGGCAGAGCCTCGTGTTCGGGCCTGATGGCGGGCTGATCGCCCGCGCCGCCCAGTTTCAGGAGCAGTTGCTCGTGGTCGACCTGGACGTGGAGTCGGTCCAGCCCATGATTGCGGGCGACGGGCCGGTCGAGAGACCCGACGCCGTGTCGAGCTGTCAGCGGGTCTCGTGGGGAGTGGACATCATCACTGTGCATCAGGCGCGGTCTGCGGCAGCGGTCGGACACACCTCCGCCGCGGTAGTGGCGCCGAGTCTCAGTATGGAGGCTGAGGTGTACGCCGCCCTGTGCCTGGGTGTGGCCGATTACGTGCGCAAGAACCACTTCGAGAAGGTGGTCATGGGCATTAGTGGCGGCATCGACTCGGCCCTGACGGCCTGCATCGCGGCCGACGCGCTGGGGAAGGAGCGAGTGACGGCGGTCTCGATGCCGTCCCGCTATTCCAGCCCCGGCACCAAGAGCGACGCGCGTGAGACCGCGGAGCGCCTGGGAGTGGACTTCTTCGAGATTCCGATCGAGTCCATCTACAGCTCGTACCTCGAGACCCTCGCCCCCAGCTTTGCCGGCACGGAAGCCGGAGTCACCGAGCAGAACATCCAGGCCCGCATCAGGGGCAACCTGCTGATGGCTCTGTCGAACAAGTTCGGGTGGCTGGTATTGACCACCGGCAACAAGAGCGAGACCGCAGTGGGCTATGCCACGCTCTACGGCGACATGGCGGGCGGATTCGCGGTGCTCAAGGATGTGCCCAAGACCCTTGTCTACCGACTGGCCGCTTACCGCAATTCGCTGGGTCCCGGGGAGGGCCCCATCCCGCAGGCCACCATCGACCGGGCGCCTTCGGCCGAGCTGGCGACCGAGCAGACCGACCAGGACACGCTGCCCCCGTATGACCTCCTCGACCGCATCATCGAGGCCTACGTTGTCGAGGACGACAGCCTCGAGGAGATCGTAGCCTCGGGTGTCGACCCAGGAGAAGCGCAGCGCGTGGTGGCCATGATCGACGGCAACGAGTATAAACGTCGTCAGGCTGCGCCGGGCGTGCGCATCACACCCAAGGCCTTCGGAAAGGACCGACGGCTGCCCATAACGAACCGTTATCGCGGATAGGCGAGGACGAGTGAGCGATTACATCCACAGCCAGCAGGCACTGGGCGTATCAGTCGGAGAGGTCGAGCTGAAGAGTACGACCTTCCCGTCTCTGGGCCTCGAGTCGGGTGCGGTTCTGGAGCCTGTCACGATCGCCTACGAGATGTACGGCGAGTTGAACGCGGACCGCAGCAACGCGGTGCTCATCCTGCATGCGCTTTCCGGCGATGCTCATGCCGCCGGCTACTACCCAGGAGAGACGAAGCCCGGTTGGTGGGAGACCATGATCGGGCCTGGGAAGGGATTCGATACCGACCGATACTGCGTCATCTGCTCCAACGTCGTCGGGGGATGCAAGGGCAGCAGCGGGCCGAGCAGCATCAACCCGGCCACCGGCCGGGAATACGGCGTCACCTTCCCCTTTGTCACGGTGGGCGACATGGTCCGAGCGCAGAAGCTACTGGTGGACCATCTGGGCATCCCCAAGCTGCTGGCCGTGGCTGGGGGTTCCATGGGGGGCATGCAGGCTCTGGAATGGGCCGTCGCCTTCCCGGAGATGGTGGCTTCGTGTATCTCCATCGCGGCCACTCAGCGTCACTCGCCCATGCAGATCGCGTTCAACGAGGTGGGTCGCGAGGCCATCATGGGCGATCCGAATTGGAACGGCGGCGACTACTACCAAGGCGACCCGCCAGACAGCGGCCTGGCGGTGGCCCGGATGATCGGACATATCACTTACCTATCCGATGAATCGATGCACGAGAAGTTCGGACGGCGCCTGCGGGAGAAGAAGGCGCCGGACTACGACCTCAGCCTCGATTTCGAGGTAGAGAGTTACCTGCGCTACCAGGGCGAGGTGTTCACGCGACGCTTCGACGCCAACACCTATATCTACATCACCAAGGCCCTCGATTACTTCGACCTCGCGGCCGGACGGGGGGTGCTGGTGGAGGCCTTCAGGGAGCTTCCGGAGGACATGCGCTTTCTCCTCATCGCCTTCAGCAGTGACTGGCTGTACCCGCCGTACCAGTCCAAGGAGATCGTGCACGCCCTGAAGGGCAACGGGCTCGACTGCTCATATCTCGAGATGCGCTCGTCCCATGGCCACGACGCGTTCCTTCTCGAGAACAAGGATCTCACCCGAGTGGTGTGGCACTTCTTGGAGACCACCGCCCGGCGAGGGGGGATGCACCTTGCCTAGCGGCGTGGCCAGGAGGGCGGACGGCGTCCGCTGGGACCACCTCTTTATCGTGGATGTGGTGCCCTCGAAGGCGCGCGTACTCGACTTGGGCTGCGGCAAGGGAATCCTTCTCAAGATGCTCATGGATGCGAAGAATGTGCGGGGCACGGGCATCGAGATCGTCGAAGACAAGGTCTACGAAGCGGTGGCGAAGGGAGTCACCGTGTATCACGGCGATTTCGACGAGGGCCTTTCGTACTACCCCGACAACAGCTTCGACTACGTGGTCCTCAGTCAGACGCTGCAGGAAGCCCGGGAGACGGTGGCGGTGTTGCAGGAGGCCCTTCGTGTGGGCCGTTATGTGGTGGCGAGCTTCCCCAACTTTGGGCACTGGAAGGCGCGGCTGCAACTGCTCTTCACCGGCAGGGCGCCGGTGACCAGCTCGCTGCCCTACCAGTGGTACAACACGCCGAACATCCATTCCTTGACCATCAAGGACTTCCGCCGGTTCACGCGGGACCATGGGATACGGATCGTCAGACATTTCTACGTGGGACCCAAACGGCCGTTGCGGTTCTGGCCCAATCTGCGCTCCGCCTACGGAGTCTTCGTGCTCGAAAAGGTGCCGGCTGAGCTGGCCAGGGCGCGCCCGGCCGAGGAACTGCCCAGCGACGAGTAGGTGACCGGGCTGCTGGGGTAGAATTGGGAGCCATCCGGGGCCCATAGCTCAGTTGGTTAGAGCTGCCGACTCATAATCGGCCGGTCGCAGGTTCGAGTCCTGCTGGGCCCATCAAGATGCGTTCGCAGGCCCGAAAGCCGACCCGTGAAGCGGCCCATCTTCCGCCAAGCGTCGGACCTCCACTCCGAGGGCCAAGACAGCGCCTACACCGTCGTGTGCACCACCGTTGCACCTTCGTGGTGCTAGGCCCACCTGCGCTCCCGGTCTAGCCTGGGTTGTAGACTTCGGACGTCACAGGGGACCTGCGAATGACACATGGCGGCCTGCCCGACCTAGCCAGCGACACGCCGATCTTCCACGAGATCCGCAAACACGGTGCCCTCGATCGGGCTGCGCCCGCCGACCGTCGGGGGTGCCGACATGACAGGTACTGACATGACACCTGCTGCGAGCCCGCGCGCCGCCGGCATCACGGGACTGCTGTTCGCCATCTTGTTCTCGGTGAGCGTGGTCATCCTCAAGGTGTCGGTGAGACGATGTCAGCGGCGAAGGTGGCCAGTGGCTCGCGGACAGTGCCGGGTGGGTCACGTTCGCGATAGGGCTCATGGCCTTCGCCGGCATCTTCTTTCTGTGGTTCATCGGCGTGGTGCGCGCTCGTCTGGGCCGCCTCGAAGACCAGTTCTTCTCCGCCGTGTTCCTCGGGAGCGGGCTGCTCTTCCTCGCCATGGTGTTCGTGGGCACCGGCGTCGCCGGGGCTATCGTCATGGGCTACGAACGTGACCCGAGCGGTTTCACGGACAGCACCACATATTGGTTGGCCCGCGACATCATCACCCAGATCTTCAGCATCTATGCGTTACGCATGGCCGCGGTGTTCCTTCTCTCGCAGGCCACCTTGTGGCTGCGCACCAAGGTCATGCCGCGCTGGATGGCACTTCTTACCTACCCGCTGGCGCTCCTGTTGCTGTTCGTCTTCACCGAGTCGTTCTGGGTAGTCCTTGTCTTCCCCGCCTGGGTCTTGCTCGTGAGCGTCCACATTCTGATCGTCAGCTTTCGCCGTCGGCCGGACGACCGAAGACGCCGCTACGCAGACGGCTCCCGATGCGGCAAGCGACTGACCGCGGGTAGGAGGTAGCGGCCCCATGAAACTGCCCGGCTTCTTCAAGCGCCTGAAGCCCGACCGCAAGACGGCCCGCGCGGATCTGGTGGCCGGGGTCGTTCTCGGGGTAGAGAGCGTGCCCGACGCGCTCGCTTCAGGAGTGCTCGCGGGGGTGAATCCGCTCTACGCGCTCTACGCGGTCATGATGGGCACCCCGGTGGGGGCCATCTTCTCCGGTTCGGTCTACCTGAGCGTGCAGACTACGAGCGCCATGGCGCTCGTAGTCGCCAGCGTCCCAGTGGTCACCAGCGGTGACTCCCCGGGGACGCTCTTCGCCCTCTCGCTCCTGACCGGGGTGATCATGCTGGTGGCCGGATTCCTGAAGGCAGGACGGCTCCTGCGCTGGGTGGCCAATTCGGAGATGGTGGGCTTCATGACCGGGGTGGCCGCCCTCATCATCCTGGGTCAGTTGGGCGACCTCACCGGGTACTCGAGCGAATACAGCAACAAGGTCGCCAAAGCCGTGGACCTGCTGTTCAACCTCGACCAGGTCGATCTCCCGACCGTGGCGGTGGGGATCGGTACGATCATCCTCATCATCGTACTGCAGAAGACCCGCCTCGCGCGGATTCGGCCTGGTGGTGGCGATCATCGTGACCTCGATCCTCCCGTCGCTCTTTGGCTGGGATTCGGTGGCCAAGGTCTCGGACATAGCCGAGATCACGGGCGGACTGCCCAGACCGGCCCTGCCGGATTTCTCGCAGTTCTTTGAACTCATCGTGCCGGCGCTCTCCTTGGCCGTCATCGGGCTCATCCAAGGGGCAGGGGTGAGCCAGTCGTTCGTGAATCCCGATGGACGATACCCCAATCCTTCGCGGGACTTCATCGGCGAGGGAGCGGCCAATGTCGCGGCCGGTATCTTCCAGGGTATGCCCGTCGGCGGTTCGGCCTCCGCGACCTCCCTCGTGGTGAGCAGCGGAGCCAGGACGCGCCTCGCGAACATCTTTGCCGGTGTGGTGATCGCTATCGTCACGCTGCTTTTTGCCGGAGCGGTCGGCAAACTCGCTCTGCCTGCCCTCGCCGGCCTGCTGATAGTCATCGGCTTCGGGATCATCAAGCCCGCCAACATACGCGGTGTGTGGCATACGGGCAACATCCAGCGGATCGTCATGGTGATCACTTTCGCCCTGGTCTTGATGATCCCGCTGGAATACGCGGTGCTGGTGGGAGTGGCCCTCTCTATCCTCTTGTTCACCGTCCGCCAATCCCATCGGATCGCAGTGGTGGAGTGGAAGCTCAAAGAAGGCAGGCTTCCGATCGAGCAGACTCCGCCGGCCACGCTCCTGCCGGGAAGCGTCACCGTGCTGGTCCCCTTCGGGAGCCTCTTCTACGCCGCCGCCGCGACTTTTGAAGAGAAGCTGCCGAAAACGGACGCACAGACGAGCCACGCGGTCGTGATAATCAACCTTCATGCCCGTACAGACCTGGGCAGCACATTCATGCGCACCATCGACCGATACTCCGAAGACCTCAAGAGCCACGGCAGCCGCCTGATGCTGGCCGAGGTGGATCCCATCGCTCCGGGAACAGTTGGCGCGGGCGGGCATCGTGGATTCGATCTCACGCAGAAGCATATTCCTGCGGACGGAAGAGGTCGCAGGGTCGCTCTACGAGGCCTACGCCGTCGCCGAGGAATGGGTCTCTCAGCAGCAGGCGACTGAGGACGGCGAGCCGGCGGGCGAAGCCGAGTGACTCGCGACAGACTCGGGCGGGCACTATGAGCGAAAAGACGAAGACGGCTGCCGGCGAGACGAGACGGTCTGGAAGGCTCGCCTCTTTGGTCCCCATCGTGTCTTGGCTGCCCGAGTACGAGCGCAGGTGGCTGGGCGCCGACGCTATCGCCGGGCTGACCCTCTGGGGGCTCGTGGCCCCGGAGGCCATGGCCTATGCGGGCATCGCCGGCCTTCCCCCGCAGGTCGGGCTTTACACGCTGCTCGCGTCGCTGTTTGTGTACGCCCTGTTCGGCACCTCGCGCCACCTGTCGGTCCAGCCCACCTCGGCCACCGCCGCCCTCATCGCCTCGACCATCGTCGCTTTCGGTGTCTCCGCGAGCGACATGGCGACCTACCAGTCGTACGCCATCATGCTGGTGTTGCTCGTGGGGGTGGGCTTCTTCATCGCCGGCATCTTGCGCCTGGGCTTCATCACGCAGTTCCTGTCCAAGCCGGTCATGGACGGTTTCGTCACCGGTCTTGCCGTCTTCATCGCCATCGGACAGCTCAACAAGCTCTTCGGAGTGAGCAAGGGTGAGGGCAACAGCTTCCAGAAGCTCTTCCATGTCCTGGGGAGCCTCCCCGATGCCAACTGGACCACCTTCGCCGTGGGGGCCTCGGCTCTGGCGTTGCTCTTCCTGCTGCCCCGCCTCAGCCGGCGCATCCCGGCGGGGCTCGTCGTACTCTTCCTCTACATCCTTGTGAGCTACTTGCTCGATCTCAGCGGTCGCTACGGCGTAGAGGTGGTGGGCGAAATCCCGCAGGGACTGCCCACCTTCGGCCTGCCCGACGTCCCGGCGTCCGCCATCCTGGAAATGGTGCTTCCGGCCTTTGGGATCGTGCTCGTCGCCTATAGCGAAGCGATCGGAGTGGCCCGAGAGTTCGCGGAGAAGCACGGCTACGAGGTCGATCCCAACCAGGAACTGCGCGCCCACGGGGATCGCCAACCTGGTGAGCGGCTTCTTGGGCGGCCAGATCGCGGCGGGAAGCATGTCCGGCTCGGCGGTCAAAGAGGGGGCCGGCGGCCGCACCCAGGTCTCCAACCTGGTGGCCTGGGTGGCCGTCATCATCACCGTTCTCTTGCTCACCCCGCTCTTCAAGACCCTGCCCGAGGCCGTGCTCGCCGCGCTCATCATCCACGCCGTGTGGCATCTCATCGTGGCCCGCAAGCTCAAGCGGATACGACTCGAGTCTCGTCCCGAGTTCGTGCTCGGCGTCCTCACCTTCTTCGGCGTGCTCCTCACCGACGTCCTCGAGGGGATGATGATCGGCCTGCTGGCCTCGCTGGTGTGGTTCATCTACAAGTCGACCAAGCCCCACCTGGCCTCTCTGGGCCGCGCTCCCGGTTCCACGGACGTGTTCTCCGATATCTCCCGGCATCCGGAGACTGTGCCGGTCCCGGGATTGCTGATCCTGCGGCTCAACAGCCCCCTGTTCTATGCGAACGCCCAGAGCGTGCGCGATCACACGAAGATCCTGGTGGACGAGGTGGAGCCCGCCGCCGCGCGCGGTGCTCATCGACGCTGTGACCCAGGACGAACTGGACGTCACCAGCGCCGACATGCTGAAGAAGCTCTATGCTGAACTCCAGCAGCAGGGGATCGAGGTCTACCTCGCCGCAAGTGCATGCGCCGGTTCTTGAATTCGGCCGACGTGCGGGTCTTATGGATGTGATCTCCGCGGACCACATATTCCCCACCGTGTCTGCGGCCGTGCTGGCATTCGAGGAATCCACGCGCCGGGTCACGTTGAATCATCGTGTTACGTTGAGTTGGGCTGACACTCTGAAGCAGGAGGAATCCGAGATGACAAGCAGCGATCCGATGCCTCTGCCCCTTCCGACGTTCGCCGGGGGGACGAAGGCCATCACCACGACGCCGATCGTCGGTACGCCGCGACGAGAGTACGCCGACGTGTTCGTTCCGGGCGAGGAGCCGCTCGAAGATGGCGAGTTGCGCGTGACGGTGCTGGGCAGCGGCAACCCTTGGGCGACCCGCGCCCAGGCCTCGGCGAGCATCCTGGTCGAGGTGGGCAACCCCGAGCGCGACCTTCTCATCTTCGACCTCGGGACCGGGTCCCTCGCCAACTACGCGAGCCTGAAGCTACCGGTCAACCTGCTCGATAAGGTGTTCTTCACCCACCTGCATGCCGACCACACGGCCGACATCATCACGCTCTCCGGCAGCTACTCGAAGGTGGGACGGGCGGACGGCCCCGTCAAGGTCTGGGGTCCGAGCGGCACCGAGCCGCGTCTGGGCACGCGGCACTTCTGCGAGGGAATCGAGATGGCGCTGGCCTGGGATACCGAGGCTGGGCGCGGCCCCATAAACGAGGACAGCATGAGGATCGTGGCTAACGAGTTCGACTGGAGCCAGACTGGGGTCGTGTACGAGCAGAACGGCGTCAGCGTGACCTCCTTTCCCGTCGTCCACGCTCTGAGCGGCGCCGTCGGCTACCGCCTCGACTTCGCGGGGCTGTCGTTCTCCTACTCCGGCGACACCTGCGCGGCTTGGCCGCTGGTGCGCGCCAACGAGGGTGGCGTCGACCTGCTCATCCACGAATGCTTCCCGCCTGCCGCGGCACTGGCGGCGGCTTCGGGTCTCTCGATAGAGCGGGCGACGATGGCGCTCAACGCTGCGCATACCTCGCCCAAGGCTGCGGGCAAGGTGTTCAGCCTGGTCAAGCCGCGAGTGGCAGGTCTGTGGCACACGCTGCTTTCACCCGTGCTCATCCCCATGATCCACGAGGAGTTGCGCGCGGTCTATGACGGACCTGTGGTGCAGACTCAGGACCTGACCGTCTTCAATGTGACCAAGGAAGCCGTAGTGGCGCGTCAGGCTCAGGTCTCCGACCAGCTGCCTCCGATCCCGGGGCAGCAGCGGGTGGCATTCGTTCCTGCTCTGCCGACTCCTCCCGCTTGGTGGGCCGAGGCGCGCATTCCCCTCGACTGACCAGCTGGCGGCCGTGCTCTGCACCGCCGCCGCGATGGGTCACCAGCATTCAGGAGGAGCCCCACATCGGGGCTCCTCCTCTTATGCAGCGGCGTCGCGGTCCGCCGGCCTTCGAGGTTAGGGGCTGGTCATCCGCCCAGACCGCGTGCGAGAATCGGCGAGATGAAGACGACGAGCCGCATCCTCCGTGCCAAACTGCGTCCGCCTCGCCTGGGGCCGGATCAACTGGAGCGGCCGCGGCTCCTCGCTCAGTTGGACCGGAGACTCCTGGGGCAGTGCATCTTGGTCTGCGCTCCCGCTGGCTACGGCAAGACCACGCTGCTCGCGCAGTGGGTCGGGCGCAAGGAGATGCCGGCAGTGTGGCTCTCCCTCGACGAGAACGACGATGAACCCGGCCTCTTTCTGGAGGAGTTGGTGGAGGCGGTAGGGACGGCCAGCCCCGGCTGCTGTCGCGGCACCCGTTCGATGCTGGCGCGAGCGACACTGCCCTCGCTCGACGTGCTTGCCCGGCAGCTGGCGAACGACCTGGACGACCTCGACGAGTTCATCTTGGTGTTGGACGACTGTCAGAACTTGAGGGACCCGCACACCCTAGAGATCCTCCGCCGTCTGATCTTTCAGCCCCCTCGTTCTCTGCACCTGGTGCTTTCCTGCCGGGCCGATCCCGCGGCTGCCTCTAGGCGCCCTCCGGGGGCGAGGACTGCTGCACGAGGTCCGGGCCGCCGATCTGCGCTTCAGCGAGCGGGAAGCCGCCGACTACTTGGAGCAGGCGCTGGGCCGGCCTCTGACCGAGAGCCAATTGATATCCCTCCTGGAACGGACGGAAGGCTGGATCACCGGTCTGCACCTGGCCGCCCTGTCGCTTCAGGGCCACCCGGACGTTGAGCAGGGCATCCGCGACTTTGCCGGCAGCGATCGCTACATCGCCGACTACCTCCTGGAGGAACTGCTGGCTCGCCTGGATCCCAGGCTGCAAGAGTACCTTGAGGCCACCTCCATCCTTGAACGCCTCTGCGCCCCGCTCTGCCGGGCGATCATGGGTGAGGCGTCGCTGGAGGCCGTGGAGGGAAAGCCTACGCTGCAGTGGCTGGAGGACGCCAACCTCTTCGTGGTCTCCCTCGACGAGCAGCGTGAGTGGTTCCGTTATCACCACCTCTTCCGGGAACTCCTCCGTCACCGGCTCCAGGCAAGCTGGTCCCCGGAGCAGGTGGCTGCCCTGCACGTGCGTGCGGGCGAGTGGCTCGGCGCCACCCAGGAGATAGAGGCCGCCATCGACCACTTTCTCAAGGCGGGGAGGCCGGACCTAGCCTGTGACGTAGTGGAACAGAATCGGCGAGGGGCCCTCGACTGGGAGCGCTGGCGGGCGCTCGAGCGGTGGGTGCACCGGCTGGGCGCGGACGTGGTCCACTCCCGTCCCCGTCTGGTGCTGATCTACGCCTGGCTGGCCCACCAAAGGACGGACTGGACGGAGATGCTTCGTCACTGCGACCGCGCCCAGGAACTACTCGACCTTGCTGAGGAGCCCCTGCCCGACGAGGCGGCCCTGCGGGGAGAGATAGCGGCCATGCGGGCAGAGGTCAGCTACTGGCGTGGGGAGGGTGACGCCACCTTGTCCCAGGCCCGCCAGGCGCTGGCCCTGCTCCCGGCCGATCACCTCATGACCCGGGCCATGGCCACCGTGTTCGAGGGCGCCGGTCTGCAGCTGAAGGGAGAGATCCCGGAAGCCTTCCAGGTCTTCCGCCGGGCTGCTTTCGGGGACTACGGGAAGGGTACCCACCCGCGCATTATCCTCGGGCTGATCCTGATGGCCTTCACGGTCGGCGACGTGGCTCAAGCGGCCCAGGTGGCAAACCGGCTGCTTCTTCAAGCTCGCGAGCTTGGTCTGGGGGAGATCGAGGGCTGGGCCCGTTACTTCCAAGGGCTGGCCGCCTACCTCCGCAACGACCTCTCTGCGGCCGAGGAGCATTTCCAGGCCGTGGATCCTTACACCTCCCACGCGCTGGTGGGCAAGCAGGCCCGCTACGGGCTGGCCTGGTTGCGGCTGGCCGAGGGACGGCCACAGGAAGCGCTCGAGGTGATGGACCAGTTCATGGTCGTGGTGTCCGACCTCAACCTACCGCTGGGAACCGAGGTTCAACTGCTCCGTGCCCGCCTGGCCAGACTATCCGGCCGGCCCGCGGCTGCCGCCGTCTTGGCTCGGAGCCTCCTGCCGCCGGCGGGTGAGGAGCCCCTCGGACTGGCCGTCTGCTACGAGTTCAGCCCCCTCAGCGCCCTCGCCCTGCTACTGCTGGAGGGCGACAAGGATGACCTGGCGGCGTGTGCGGCGGGGCTGCGGCATCTGCTCCTTGTCGCCGAGAGAAACGGCAATATCTTCCGCTCCGTCCAGTGCCTCATCTTGGAGGCGCTGGCGTTGGACCAGGAGGGCCGCAATGCGGAGGCCCTGGCCGCGCTCGGGAGGGCAGTGGCCCTGGCGCAGCCCGGGCATCTCGTGCGCCTGTTTCCTGAGATGGGTGGCCGGGTACTGCCGCTACTGGCAGCTCTCCGTCTGCGGGGGCGCTCCGACGCCTTCCTGGACGAACTGATCGCCTCCTTCACGGTGAAAGCGCTTCCTTCCAACGCCATTCCTAGTCCCTATCCGCCAACTTACGGCCACGAATACGTGATCGATATGCCACTGACCGATCGCGAACTCGATGTGCTCGAACTCCTGGCAGAACGAATGAGCAACAAGGAGATCGCGCGACGGTTGGTCATCGCTCCCGCGACCGTGAAACGCCACACCCTCAGTATCTACAGCAAGCTCGGCGTCCCTGGTCGCCATGAAGCGGTGACGAAGGCCAGGCGCCTAGGAATCCTTTCGACGGAGCGGTAGCGCACCCGCGTCGGACACGCCCGTTCGGACCGCATCCATCTTTGCACCCGTACCTGCACCTTTGTGGTGCTATCCCAGCGAGTTCTTCCGGTCTAGTCTGGGTTGAAACCCTCGAACGGGACAGAGGACCAGCGTATGACATCTGCCGACCGACCCGACGCCCCCGGAGACACGCCTACCCTTTACGAGATACGGGTCCGCGGTGCCTTCGACCAGAAGTGGCGTGGCCTTCTGGAGGGGATGACCCTGGAGGTAGTCTACGAAGAGGATCAGCCGGTGACGGTGATCCGTGTGGTCGTGCAAGACCAAGCCGCGCTGGCTGGTCTGCTGGATGCGCTCTTCGGTCTAAACGCCAGGGTACTCGCGGTCACGGCCCTGTAGGCGGCGTAGGGGTCGAAGTCACAGAAAGGATTCGACATGGCAGACAACGAGCAGGTCATAGTGT
Source organism: uncultured Actinomycetota bacterium (assembly GCA_963822135.1). GTDB lineage: Bacteria > Actinomycetota > Thermoleophilia > RBG-16-64-13 > RBG-16-64-13 > CAIQPS01. The sequence continues at coordinate 165,953 of CAWGGI010000011.1, forward strand.
TCGCAGGTACTTACGGCTCGCTGCACGAGGCGGAGCTTGACTTCGAGACGATAAAGGATCTGCACGAGGAGAAGCTAGTCGGCAAGTACGAAGCAGCCGTGTTCACCAAGCAGGACGACGGCTCGGTCAAGATCATCGACACTGACAAGAACTCCCGCAGGAAAGGCTTGAAGATCAGGTGTCGCCGCAGGCGCTGTGGTGGGCATTCTTTTCCCGCCCTCCCTTATCGCGGGCGCCCTTGCCGGGGGCGGTGTCGGCCTGTTGACGTCACACTTCACCAAGGGCCTCAAGCGCGGTGAAATCAAGGAACTCGGCGAGTTGCTGGACGAAGGCCAGGCCGGGATCGTCTTCGTGGGCGTGGTGAATCCCGGTCAGCGCATGGATCACCTTCTTACGCACGCGTTGACGACCATGACAAAGCAGGTGGACGCCAACGCTGAGGAAGTAAAGAAGGCCATGGACGAGGCGGGCACAGACAAATAACATGGTTTCCGCGCCCACGGCGAGCCTGCTAGGAAGGTAGTCGGTCGTAACCAGAACGAAAGGGAGGGATCCAATGAAGCAGTCCTCAAGACGGTGGTTAGTCCTGCTCGCGCTGATGGGTGTGCTGCTGCTCACCCTTACCGGGTGCGGCAACGCCTGGGGCACGGGTAGCGTCATCTGGACCATGTGCGTGTTCTTCTTCTGGATGATCTACATCTGGATGTTCATCACCGTGTTCGCCGACATCTTCCGGCGTCACGACATCGGCGGCGGTAAGAAGGCGATGTGGATCATCTTCGTGATCTTCCTCCCGCTGATCGGGATCATCGTCTATATGATCGCCCGCCCGAAGCACCTTGCCCAGGACGCACAGATGATGGAGAGGACTCAGGCGGCGCAGCAGCCCGCGGCCGGTCATTCCGCAGCCGAGGAAATCGCCAAAGCTCAGGCGCTGAAAGACAGCGGCGCCATCACCGACGCGGAGTTCGAAGCACTGAAGCGGAAGGCCTTGGCCTAGTCGTTGTTCGAGTGACGGGGGCTGATGACGTAGAGACCCTCACACGAAGACCAACTCAGGGAGGTCGGCCAGCAGGCCGGCCTCCTCTCTTTTGCCGGCAGGGCCAATCTCCGTTCGCCTCTCGACTGTGAAATTGCAGATGGCGACGTAGAAGAAAGGGCTTGCAGTCTGCGTGCAAGTCGGTCTATGCTTGCTGGGATGACTCGATCAGGAACTCACTCTCGGACGACGCCTCGCAGACGCCCTGATCTGGCGCTGTCGGTTGGTCTCGAACTCCTCACCGTCCTGACGGTGGTGATGGGTGGACTCGGAGTCTGGCTCGCCGGCTCTGTCGACTGGCTCATAGAGCCGTGGTGGGCCTGGTTCTGCATGATCGTCAGCGGATCGGCGACCGTGGTGCTGGCGCTGTTACTGGGCACGATGGCCCGAGACGCCGCCTCGCGACGCCACGCGGCGTAGTTCGAAGCGGCTCCCAGCCCGAGTCGCGCAGCCAAGGCGGTGATGCTAATCTGGACCGCGGGGCTGTCCGGGCAGCCTCCCTGGCCACAGAACGGGATCAGTAAGGAGTCCGCCCATGAGCGACGATCTCACCGCCGACAAGCTGGCCATCCGCGAAACGGTAGAGAATTGGGTGATCTGGCGCGACTCTGGTGATTGGGAGCGTTTCGCAACGGTCTGGCATCCCGAAGGCTGGATGACCGCCACCTGGTTCCAGGGACCGTACCAGGACTTCATCGCGATCAGCACACGGGCCTTCGAACAAGGCGTGAACATCCTGCACCAACTGGGCGGCTGGTCGTGTGACGTCGCCGGGAGCCGCGCCATCTCGCAGGTGAAGATGACCATCCACCAGCGCGGTCAGGTCGATGGCGTGGCTGTGGATGTTGTGTGCTGGGGCCGGTTCTACGATTTCTTCGAGAAGCGGGAGGGCCGCTGGGGGATCGTCAGACGACAGCCCATCTACGAGAAGGATCGACTCGATCCGGTAGATCCGTCGGCCAAGCTTTCTCTCGATCCCGCCTTGCTGGCTCGCTTTCCCGAAGGCTACCGTCATCTTGCCTATCTCCAGTCCAAGGTGGGACTCACAGTCAAGGAGGCGCTGCCGGGTCTGAAAGGCCCCGCCGTGGACAAGCTCTATGCCGAGGGCCGGGCCTGGCTAGAGGGCGCGGCCACGCCCGGGGAGCCCCTCTGATCGTGGCAGCTGCCGGCGCGCCTGTCCGGCTACCGTGCTGCGCTGGCATGTTGCGAGTGACCCGCACGTGGAGGGCATCATGCTGGTAGGGGAGCTGGAGGCGCTGCTGGACGCGCTGGCGCCCAAGGAACTAGCTGAGCCGGGGGACAACTGCGGGCTCCTGGTCGGTGACGTCCGGGCATCGGTCAAGAAAGTCCTCGTGGCTCTGGAACTCACCGAGCCGGTACTGGCGGAGGCCGTCGCCGAGGGTCACGACACCGTTCTTACCCATCATCCGCTTCTGTTCTCGCCGCTCACCTCGCTTGTCGAGAGTCGCGGGCGCGAACGACTGGTGAGGGAATTGGTCAGGCGCGATCTGAATCTCCTCGCGTACCACACCAATCTCGATGCCGCCGAGCACGGCCTGGCCGCCATCGCGGCCGCCGCCCTGGGGCTCGAGGACGCGGTGCCGATGCGGCGGAGCCCGGCCGGATGGTACAAGCTGGTTGGCTTCATCCCCCCGGAGGCCGTGGACACCGTGGCGAGCGCGGTGTTCCGGGCGGGCGCCGGGGCCATCGGCGACTATGACGACTGCGCGTTCGCCTCCGAAGGCACCGGCTGGTTCACGCCGGGTACCGCCTCGCATCCCGCGATCGGCCGGCCGGCCGTCCCCGAACGTGCTCGGGAAGTGCGCTGGGAGACCGTGGTTCCTCGGGGGCGGGTGGGAGCCGTGATCTCGGCCTTCATCTCCGCTCATCCCTACGAGGAGCCGGCCTTCGACGTGTATCCCGTGGAGGACGTTCGCACCCGAACGGGGCTCGGGCGGGTGGGGACTCTTCCGGACGAGGCCTCGGTGGCGGAAGTGGCGCAGCATGTGGCTGGTATCTTCGGATTGCCGGCCGTCAGCTGGAGTGGTGATGGCACGCGGGTGGTGCGCCGAGTCGGGATACTCCCAGGGAGTGGACGGAGCCTCCTGCAGGAGGCTGCGGGACTCGACGCCTTTATCACCGGAGATGTCGGGTATCACGACGCAGAGCGGGCAGACGAGTTGGGGGTCAGCCTGATATCTGTCCCGCATGGGGAAGTCGAATGGTGGTGCCTGCGACGCTGGGCCGACCTTCTGCGGTCGCAGTTGTCGCAGAGCGGGGTGAGTGTGGATACGAGCCGGAAGTGGCGTCCGCCCTGGACCAGTACTGTGGAGACTCGGATGGAGGGTGTGGCCATGGCAGAGGCGCCTGGTGGCGGCGGACGGATGCGTCTGAGGGTGGACGGGGGATCGCGGGGGAATCCGGGCCCCGGGGCCATCGGAGTGGTGCTGGAGGATGCCGACGGCCGGATCGTCGAGACGCTCGGGCGGACCATCGGTGTATGCACCAACAACGTGGCCGAGTATCGCGCGCTACTGGCCGGCTTGGAGCTTGCTCGCTCGGTCGGAGCGCAAGAGCTGGAGGTGCTCGCCGATTCAGAACTCCTCGTGCGGCAACTCAACGGCGAGTACCGGGTCAAGAACGAGGGTCTCAAGCCTCTTCACCAGGAGGCGCTGGGGTGGCTTGGACAGTTCCCGCGGGTCTCTCTCCGACACGTACCGCGGGCGGAGAACGCCGAGGCCGACCGCCTGGTCAACAAGGCGCTGGACGACGCGGCTTCGGCTGGTCTATAATCCACAAGCCGTCGGGCGCCGGGCGGATGTAGCTCAGTTGGCTAGAGCGTCTGCTTGCCATGCAGAAGGTCGAGGGTTCGAATCCCTTCATCCGCTCCATTGGAACGTGATCCGGGCGACGTGGCCGAGTGGCTTAGGCACGGGTCTGCAAAACCCGCTACACCGGTTCAACTCCGGTCGTCGCCTCCTCATACCAGACGCTCACTCCGGCTGCGAGGCCGGAAAGCTCAGCGCCGCCATTCGCAAACACGCCGAGCCTTCGTAAGCACCGCATAAGGCCGACCGGTCTAGAGCGCCAAACGTGGAAAACCCTGCTTGAGCGTGGTAGAGTTCTGCGGGCGAAACGGGGGGAGATCTGTTTCGTCGGTGAGGAGAACTGTGAGAAGAATGGGAACCTCGGGCGGCGGTATAACGTGTTAGCGCTCGCCATCGCGCTGCCTGTCGTGCTGGTCATCTTACCTGGCTTCCTGCTCATCCTTGGTCTGGGCAGGGCGGCAGGCAAGGATAGGCCAAGACCGGCAGGCGAATCGGCGATGGATGGGCTCTCATGCGAGCAACCCGTCGCCGTCCAGCTTCAGCTATTTCGTCCGCGGGACAACAAGATTCGGCGGCTCGCGAAGGCGGATCTCAACTAGAGGTAGTCTGCGCGTGGCAGCCCTGCCCGCGGATGCAAGAGCACCTTCGCCACCAGCGCTCGATTTGTCGTCGATGACCGCTGCCCCGCATCTTCGTGATGGCTCCCTGGAAGGGGACCATGCGTCCTTTGTCGAATCGAAGACCGTCGGTGCCTGCCTGAGAGGAGGAATCGGTGGATCACAAGTACAGCGTCGGCGACAAGGTCAGGGCGGTATTCGGCGACGACACCGTTGGGGTGATCATCAGGCTCACGGAGCTCTCTGAGGATGAACCAGGGTACGTAGTGCAGTTCGGCGCCTCAGAGGACGACTTCGGGGAGCAAGAGATAGAGCCGGCGACCTAGGACCAGGCTCACGTCGGATCCCGGGCACGTAGCGACCGCCCGACCGGCCGAGGCTCTCGACGCCTTGGTAGTTAGGGCTCGTCTACCGGCCGTTTGAAGGCGCAGAAGTAGGCGTTCGTGTAACGGGCGGGCTCAGCCCCCGGGCTTGAAGTGGGGATCCTGGCTTTGGCCTTGATCATCCCGGTTATCGGGTCGTCCGTGGACGTAGCCCGAGGACCACCCTGGACGAGCACGTTCGCATCCTCGTCGATGTATACGGGCTGGATACTAACCAGTTCCCAGCCGCGGCTCCCTATCTCGTTGAGCTTGGGAATCAGCGCTTGAGGGGCCGAGCGCGGCGGGTCCCAACCGGGCCACAGCGACTTCAAATACTCCCGGGTGTCGGGCTCATGTGCTTTCGCATAGTAGACGACTGTGCGGTACTCCCACTTCATCACGGGCTCCCTCGATAGACGGATCTTCGTACACTCTACAGCCCGTCGCTTCCATTTGACCACGCCCTTGCCAGCCACTCGGACCGGCTGTATGATGACGGCCCTGACCGGGCGCTTAGCTCAGGGGGAGAGCGCTTCCTTGACGCGGAAGAGGCCACAGGTTCAAATCCTGTAGCGCCCACTGGTCACCCGATCCCCACACCTGCCTGCAACTCGGCGCGCCATCCCCTCCTGGGCTGAACCACCTCGACCGGTGCCACTTTGGAGGAAGACCGGTCGAACAGGTCGAATAAGACGCGGCGAGGTCATGTGGGGCGCGGGAGGAGCATTCAGCATGAGCAGGGGACGCGGAGCTGCGTCGTTGGGCATCGGCTTTCTCATGGGAACGTTCGTCAGCGCCTTCGTCGCGATGATCGCGGAGACGGTTGAGACGCCCATATCCGGTGAGTGGCTCGGCATCATCCTCTTGGGCGTGATGGTGGGCAGCGTCTTGCCTGTGCATCATCTCCTGTGGAGAAGGACTTCCGGCCGCGAAGGTGCAGAACCCCGCGAGGAGATCATAACGGCGGGACATGCGGAGGGCGATCGCCAGGTTTAGGCTGGGATCGCGGCGAGAACAATCGCCCGCCGGGAGATCCCTGCGACCGCCTACGTCCCCCCGGGGGGCGCAACCCCGCGCTGTGAGCTAGACTAGCCTCACGAACCGGCGTACCCGCTCACCTGCGAGGCTCCTGTGAAAGTACTGCTTCCCGATGGATCCGATCTGACCGTAGCCGAAGGCGGCACGCCGGCCGACGTGGCCGCCGCGATCGGGTCGCGGCTGGCCAAAGCCGCAGTCGCGGCAAGGGTGGGCGACAAGGTCGTCGACCTCGGCACTCCGCTCGCGGACGGCGACCAGGTGAGTATCATCACCGCCACCTCCGATGAAGGCCTCGACGTCATCCGGCACTCCGCCGCGCACGTCCTGGCCGAGGCCGCCACCAGGCTCTATCCGGGGACCAAGGTCGCCATAGGCCCTGCCATCAAAGACGGGTTCTACTACGACTTCGACTTCCCTCAGCCGGTGGGCGAGGACGACCTGCCCAAGCTGGTCGCCGAGATGGAGCGTCTGGTCGGGGCCGCTGACCCGTTCGAGCGTCGCGAGGTCACCAAGGAGGAGGCGGAGGCGCTGTTCGCCGACGAGCCCTACAAGCTGGAGCTGATCCGGGACCTGCCGCCTGGCGAGACCATCAGCACGTATCGGGTGGGAGGGTTCCTCGACCTGTGCCGAGGGCCGCACGTTCCCGACACGAGCCGCGTGGGCGCCGTGGGCCTGCTGTCCGTGGCCGGCGCGTATTGGCGCGGCAAGAGCGACAATCCGATGCTCACCCGCATCTACGGGACGGCCTTCCCCTCCAAGAAGGAGCTGGAGGAGTACCTGCAGCGCCTGGAGATGGCCCGCCAGCGGGATCACCGCAAGCTGGGCCGGGAGCTCGGTCTGTTCAGCTTCCACGACGAGGGCCCGGGGTTCCCGTTCTTCCATCCCAAGGGTATGCGGGTGATCAACGCCCTGCTCGAATACTGGCGCCGCGAGCACACCCTCGCGGGCTACGAGGAGACCAAGACGCCGATCATGCTCGAGCGCACGCTTTGGGAGCGTTCCGGGCACTGGGACAACTACAAGGACAACATGTACTTCACGCAGATCGACGAGGTCGATTTCGCCGTCAAGCCTATGAACTGTCCCGGTGGCATCCTGATCTACAAGAGCGAGCAGCACTCATATCGCGATCTACCTCTGCGCTATGCCGAGCTCGGCCTCGTCCACCGTCACGAGATGTCCGGCGTGCTCAGCGGCCTCTTTCGCGTGCGCATGTTCACTCAGGACGACGCCCACATCTACTGCCTGCCCGACCAGGTGGAGGACGAAGTCCTGGGGGTCATAGGCCTGGTGCGCCGGATGTACCGGACTTTCGGGTTCGAGAAGGTACACGTGGAGCTGTCGACCCGACCCGAGAAGTCCATCGGCAGCGACGAGATGTGGCAGACAGCCGAAAGTGCGCTGGCCGCTGCGCTCGAGCGCGCGGAACTTCCGTACGTGCTCAATCCCGGCGACGGAGCTTTCTACGGTCCCAAGATCGACTTCCACATCGAAGACGTGATGGGCCGCACGTGGCAGTGCGCGACGTGCCAGGTGGACTTCGCGATGCCCGAGCGGCTCGACATCGACTACGTGGGGGAGGACAACCAGCGTCATCGGCCGGTCATGATCCACCGGACGGTCCTCGGCAGCATCGAGCGGTTCCTGGCCATTCTCATCGAACACTACGGCGGGGCCCTGCCCGCGTGGCTTGCGCCGGTGCAGGTCGTGGTCGTGCCGGTGGCCGACCGTCACGCTGAATATGCCAAAGAGGTGGTGGCCGCCCTGACCTGCGAAGGTCTGCGGGCCGAGGCCGACCTGCGACCGGAGTCGGTGGGCAAGAAGATCCGAGACGGCGAGGTGGGCAAGGTGCCCTTCATGCTGGTCGTGGGCGACCGCGAAGTGGAACAGGGGACGGTGACGGTGCGCATCCGGGGTAGCAAGGACACCGAGAGCCGGCCGCTGGCGGAGGCTGCGACGTTCATCGACGACGCCTGCAGTCTGCCCGATTCGGCATGTCCTTGAGGGGAGCGGGACGATAGGCTATACTGCGGGGTTACATAAAGAGGAAGCCACCCTTCCCACCTCGTGCCTCGTGTGGCGCGGAGGTCAGCCATAGGACAAGCGGCCGGCTGTCGAGCCGGGCTGCGGCATGGGAGAGCGGTGGCGACACCGCTTTTTGTGTGTGAGGGCGACGACTAACCGGTAGCACCGGGGGAGGTGCAAGGCAACATAGCCGACATAGTTCGCATCAACGAGAAGATCCGCGCAGACGCGGTCCGACTGATCGGTCCGGACGGCGAGCAGGTCGGGATCGTGAGCGTTCCTGAGGCGCTCAGCTACGCCGACAGACTCAACCTCGATCTGGTCGAGGTGGCTCCGATGGCCACCCCGCCGGTCTGCAAGGTGATGGACTACGGCAAGTACAGGTACGAGCAAGAGCAGAAGGCCAAGGAAGCGCGCAAGCGACAGACGACGATCAGCATCAAAGAGATCAAGCTGCGGCCCAAGATCGACGACCACGACTTCGACACGAAGAAGGGTCACGTCGAGCGCTTCCTCAAGAAGGGCGACAAGGTCAAGCTGACCATCATGTTCCGCGGGAGGGAGTTGGTCCACCCGCATCTCGGCGAGAGATTGCTTCGCCGGATGGCTGAGGACCTGGCGGATATCGGCGAGATAGAGTCCGAACCAAGTCTCGATGGCAGGAACATGGTCATGATGCTGGCCCCGAGGCGGAACTGATAAGGAAACCACTATGGCGAAGAACAAGACTCACAAGGGCACCAAGAAGCGGATCAAACTGACCGCCACCGGCAAGCTGATGCGGCGCCGGGCGTTCGGCAGCCATCTGCTCACCAAGAAGTCGGCCAACCGCAAGCGCAAGTTCCGCAAGATGGCCGACGTCGAGATGCCAGACACCAACCGGCTTCGGGGCCTTCTGGGCCGATAGGAGGAGACAGCCATGCCCAGAGTCAAGAGAAGCATCAACGCCCAGAAGAAGCGCCGCAAGGTCCTGGACGAGGCCAAGGGATACTGGGGGCTCAAGAAGTCCTCGTACCGGCGGGCCAAAGAGCAGCTCATCAAGTCCGGCACCTACGCCTACCGCGACCGCCGGGCGCGCAAGCGCGAGTTCCGGCGGCTGTGGATCACCCGCATCAACGCGGGCGCCAGGCAGCACGGCCTGAGCTACAACCAGCTGATCCACGGCCTCAAAGAGGCGCAGATCGACGTCGACCGCAAGATGCTGGCCGACCTGGCGGTGCGCGAGCCCGAGGTGTTCGCGCAGATGGCCGCCCGGGCCAAAGAAGCGCTCGGGGCTGCCTAGCAGCTGATCGGCCGCGCGCCGGCGCGGAGTGGAGAGCAGGGCGCGCAGCGTCAGGTACAGAGTGAGGAATCGAGCGGCCGGGCCAGAAGCCCGGCCGCACCTGTGGAGGCGGGCACACCGTGATCCGCGACATCGCCGGGCGGCAGAACCACAGCGTCAAGCTGGCGCGCAAGCTGCAGAAGAAGAAGTACCGGCGCGAACGAGGCCTGCTGGTGGGCGAGGGCATGGACCTTCTGCTGGCAGCGCTGGCAGGGCGGTGCCGACATCCGCGAGATGTCTTGGTCCGGCGGGAGCTGGTGCAGGAACTGCCGTCCGCGCTTCGGGAGAGGGCAGCGGCGTCCGTAGGAGCAGCGGACATCGCCAGCTCAGACGCGGAGACCTCCTCGACGCATCTGAACATCGGGGTGTGCGATCAGGAGACCCTGGACTATGCCAGCTCTCTCGGCGGCGCGGCGGACGTCATCTTCACTGTGCGCCGCAACCGGCGCGGCACTTGAGCGACCTCGATCTGGGCAGCGATCTTGTGTTCTTCCTTGACGGGGTGGGTGATCCCGGCAACGTGGGCACGCTCGTCCGGAGCGCGTGGCCTTCGGCCTGCGGAGGCGTGATCTGTTCGCCGGGGACGGCCGATCCGTACGGCCCCAAGGCCCTGCGGGCGGCATGGGAGCGCAGTTCGCGTACCTGTGGTCGTCGAAGTCGAGGCCCGGGACCTGTTGGCTCAGGCTGGAAGCTCTCGGCTGCACGGGGGCAGGTGCCGCCGAAGGTACTGGTGGCGGACCCCAGATCCGGCGACGACGTCCGCGAGGTCGAGGCGCGAGACGGCCGCAGTCGTCGTACTGGGGAGCGAGCGCAGCGGCCCCGGGGACGCTGGGCTGGGACCAGACGCGTCACCATCCCTCAGAGCCGGTTCGACTCGCTGAACGTGGCCATGGCCGGCACGTCATCGCTTACGAGCTGAGCCGCAGACGTGCAGGCGGTGTCTGGTGGCAATCAGCGGTCTTGTCCGCTAGGATTGACGCCTTGGAAGGAGGAGTCATAACGCGCTCAAGACCCCATTCTCGACCAGATGTCGCGAGAGGACCTGCGCACCATCTACACTGAAGGCATGGCCGCGCATCGCGGCGGCCGCACGACCTGGCCGGCTCAGGACGCGCGGGTGCAGGTTCCTTGGGCCGCAAGGCCGAACTGGTGCTGTTGCTGCGGACCATCCCCGAACTGCCCGCCGAAGAGCGGCCCGAAGTGGGCAAGGTGGGCAACCTCATCCGCGGCGCTGGAGAGCGCGGTCGACGCGCGCCAGGCGCACTGGAGGCCGAGGAACTGGTGGCCGGGCCTCGAGCAGAGACCGGGTGGACGTCACCCTGCCCGGCTGGCCCTCTCCGCTGGGCCGTCTGCATCTCGATCACCCAGACCCAGCGGGAGATCGAGGACATCTTCGTCGGCATGGGGTACGAGATCGTCGAGGGGCCCGAGGTGGAGACCGAGTACTACAACTTCGAAGCTCTCAACACCCCGCCGACCATCCGGCCCGCTCGCTGCACGACACCTTCTTCGTCAGCGACGAGCGTGGTCCTGCGCACGCATACCTCGCCGATGCAGGTGCGCACCATGGAGAAGCAGCGGCCCCCCGTGTACATCATCGTGCCCGGCAAGACCTACCGCCGCGACTCCGACGCCACTCACACGCCCATGTTCCACCAGGTCGAAGGGCTGGTGGTGGACGAGGGCATCACTCTGGCCGACCTCAAGGGCACCCTCGAGACCTTCGTGCGCGCCATGTTCGGCGCCGACCGCAAGGTGCGGCTTCGCCCGCACTTCTTCCCGTTCACCGAGCCTTCGGTGGAGGTGGACGTCTCCTGCATGCATGTGCGACGGCGCCGGCTGCCGCCTCTGCAAGAAGAGCGGCTGGCTGGAGATCCTGGGCGCGGGCATGGTGGACCCCAACGTCTTCGGGTTCGTGGACTACGATCCCGAGGTCTACACCGGCTTTGCCTTCGGCATGGGCATCGAGCGGATCGCCATGCTCAAGCACGGCGTGAACGACCTTCGCCTCTTCTTCGAGAACGACCTGCGCTTCCTGCGCCAGTTCTGACGGAGTCCTATGAAAGCGCCCCTGTCCTGGCTGCGAGAGTACGTGCCCATCGACGCTGGAGCCGACGAACTGGCCTCGCGTCCTGGCCCTCACCGGCACCGAGGTGGAGCGGGTCGGTGAGGTCGGCGTCCCTGGCGGCGAGGAGAACCTGGAGCACTTCGTGGTGGGCAAGGTGCTCGAGTGCCGGCGGCATCCCGATGCCGACAAGCTGTCGGTCTGCATGGTGGACGTCGGTGAAGGCGCCGCCGCGGACGATCGTGTGCGGTGCGCCCAACGTTGCCGCCGGACAGACGGTGGCCGTGGTGCTGCCCGGCGGGGTCATGCCCGACGGCACGCGCATCCGGGAAGCCAAGCTGCGCGGCGTGGCCTCGTCGGGCATGATCCTGTCCGAGGCCGAACTGGGTCTGGCCGCCAAGAGCCCGGGCACCATGGTGCTGCCCGGATGACTGGGCAGGCGGGCGAGCTGCTCGTCGACGCACTTTCGCTATCTCCGACGGGGTGCTGGAAGTGGAGGTCACCCCCAACCGGCCGGACTGCCTGTCGATGCGGGGTCTGGCGCGCGAGATAGCGGCCATCACCGAGGCTCACTTCGAGGAGGACGTCGGCCTTCCCGCATCCGTGGGGCGAGCGCGCCTGTGGACCGGGACATCGCCATCGAAGTGCGCGACCCCGATCTGTGCCCGCGATATGCCGGCCGGGTCATCCGCGGCGTGACGGTCGGCCGAATCGCCGCTGTGGCTGAAGGCCCAGCTGGCCCACGCGGGCATGCGTCCCATCAGCAACGTCGTGGACGTGACCAACTACGTCCTGTGGGCGCTTGGCCAGCCGCTGCACGCGTTCGACCTGCACACCATCCGCGGGGGGCGGATCATCGTGCGCCGGGCCGGCGCCGGGCGAAGACGATCACCACCCTCGACGGCGAGCTCCGCGAGCTGACCGAGGACATGCTGGTCATCGCCGATGCGGAGCGGGCGTCGGTCGTCGCCGGCATCATGGGCGGTCTCGACAGCGAGATCACCGAGTCGACCACCGACATCCTGCTGGAAGGCGCCAACTTCTCGGGACCGTCGATCATGCGCACCTCCGCGGCGCTGGGGCTGCGCTCCGAGGCCTCCACTCGTTACGAGAAGGGCCTCGACCCGGAGATGATCCCGCTGGCCCTGGACATGGCCTGCAGCATGTTCGTGGAGCTGTGCGGGGGCGAGGTGTCGGTGGGCACCATCGACGTGCGGACCGCCCCGGCCCGCAGACGCTGCTCAAGCTGCGCACCGGCGCGGGTGGCGGCAGGTCCTGGGCACGGCGGTCCCGACCGCCGAGATCAGCGGCGATCCTCGCCCGGCTGGGCTGCGAGGTGCGCGAGCGAGGGCGGAGACTCGTGGTCGACAGTGCCCAGCTTCCGAGCCGACCTGGAGCGGGAGATCGACCTCATCGAAGAGGTGGCCCGGATCCACGGCCTGGACCAGATCCCGTCGACCCTGCCCGCGCGGCGCAAGCGGCCGGGGCGGGCTCGACCGGCAGCAGACGGCCGCGCCGGGTCTGAGGATCTGCTGGCGGGCGCCGGGTCTCTGACGCAGGTGATCAACTACAGCTTCGGCGACGACAAGTGGCCGAGACTGCTGCGCCTCGCGCCGGACGATCCGCGGCGCCGAGGCGTGGCCATCAGCGAACCCGCTGAGCGCTGGATCAGGCGTTCATGCGCACCATGCTGCTGCCCGGGCCTGCTCGAGACCGCCCGGCGCAACGTGTGCGGTGCGCGAGGAGCGGGTGCACATCTTCGAGTCGGGCAAGGTGTTTCTGCCGCTCGGAAGCGTCGCTGCCGCGGGAGCCGACTGCGTGTCGGCATGCTGGTCGCCGGACGAGTGGGAGAGCGAGTCGTGGCTGCGCACCGGCAGTGCCCGTCGACTACTTCCTGGTCAAAGGGCTCGTGGACCGGCTCGCCGCCGGGCTGCATTGCCCGCTGCGTTCGACCGCACTGACGGTCGTCGACGCCGGACGAGCGAGCCGTTCCTGCATCCCGGCAAGAGCGCCGTGGTCGCAGGACGCGCAGAGGCCGGGTCGTGGGCTGGGTCGGGGAGGTGCATCCGCTGGTGCTGCAGGCCTACGACCTCAGGGCACCGGCGGTGGCCGCCGAGCTGGATCTGGAGCCGATCTTCGCAGGCGTCCTCCGAGGTTCTGATGTTCCGCGATCTGCTGGCCTATCCCGGTCGTGGAGCAGGACGTCGCCCTGGTCGTCGATGCCGCCGTCCCGGCGGCGGCGGTGATCGAGCGCTGCGCGCGAGCCGGCGGCGAGCTGCTGGAGGACGTCGCGGTGTTCGACCTGTATGAGGGGGCCCAGGTCGCGTGCCGGCAAGAAGAGCCTGGCCCTGCGCCTGAGCTTCCGCGCCGCCGACCGCACTCTGAGCGAGGACGAGGTCAATGAGCTGCGCGGCCAGATGCTCGAGAAGGTCGGCGGAGCTGGGAGCCGAACTCGCGGTGACGCGCAGCGCGCGCACCGCAGACGGCTGCATGGTCAGCCGCAGGCTTGCATGAGTCTTGCACGCAGTCTGCAGGTGCTGTATCTCATGCACGACTCCTGCGACCGGCGATCGTGAGACGAAAGGTACGAGCGTGATCACGGCGAGCATCGTCGGGGCGACCGGTATACCGGGGCGGTCCTCACAGATATCCTGGCGGAGCATCCGGAGGTGCAGCTCGGGGCGCTCACCTCGCAAGTCGTACGTCGGCAGACCGTGTGGACGAGGTCTTCCCGCACCTGCGGGTGCGACGGGAGTACGTGGAGTACTCGCCGGAGCGGCCGGCCGGCCGACGTGGCCTTCGTCTGCTACCCCCACGCCGAGGCCCATGCCGTGGTGGCCGAGCTGGTCGACCGGGTGCCGGGTGGTCGACCTGAGCGCCGACTTCCGGCTGAAGGACCCCGGGCGTATCAGACGTGGTACGGGTTCGACGCATCCGCGGCCCGACCTGGTGGCCGAGGCGGTGTTCGGCCTGCCCGAGATGTACCGGGAGCTGATCGCAAAGGCCCGGCTGGTCGCCAACCCGGGCTGCTATCCCACGGGCATGCTTCTGGGCCTGCTGCCGGCGGCGCAGGAGATCGACGACGTGCGGTGTCATCGTCGACTCCAAGTCGGGGGTCTCGGGCGCGGGCAGGACTCCCTCGGAGAAGACGCATTTCTGCGCCGTTGACGAGGACTTCAGGCCTACAGCGAGGTCGGCCACCGGCATACCGCCGAGATGGTGCAGGAGCTGGCGCTGGCCGCCGGGACGTCCGGTCCCGGTGTCGTTCACGCCGCATCTGCTGCCGGTGGACCGGGGGATCCTGAGCACGATCTACTTCCGGCCGAGCGGCGGTCTGATGGGCAACGACGCCTGGCTGGAGAGGTATCGGGCCTTCTACGAAGGCGAGCCCTTCGTGGAGGTGATGCGAGCACGTGCCCGGCCTGGCCGAGGTGGTCCGCACCAACTACTGCCGGATCACGGTGCGGGAGGATACGGCAGCCGGTCTGGTGAAGGTGTTCACGCGTGATCGACAATCTGGTCAAGGGCGCATCGGGCCAGGCGGTGCAGAACATGAACTGCATGTTCGGGTTTGCCGAAGACGCCGGGCTGAGGAGGAGGGTATGAGCGACGGCATCTGCGGGTGGTCCCGACCATCCGGTGGTCGTCGCGCCCCTGCAGTCGCGGTTTCTCGCGGCTCCCCGAGGGGTCGACGGCTGGTGGAGCCCGACGGCTGGCTCTCCGGGGGCCACCTACCCGGCCGGCTTCCTGGCCGGAGGAGTGGTGGCCGGGCTGAAGGAGAGCGGAAGGCCGGACATGGGTGTGCTGGCGGTGGCGCCGGAGTGGCGGCGAAAGGCGGCGTCGGCCGCCGTCTTCACCACCAATGCCTTCGCGGCCGCGCCCGTTCGTGCTCAACCGGACGAGATGCGACCTGGGGCGCCTGATGGCCGTCGTGGTCATGAACAGCGCGAACGCCAACGCCTGCACCGGCGAAGCCGGGACTGCGGGTCGCCCGGGCGATGCAGCAGGCGGCTGCGCCGAGACTCTGGGAGTGCCGGCGGCGAACGTCGCCGTCTGTTCCACCGGGATCATCGGAGTGCAGCTGGACGCCGGCTTCATGGCCGCCGGAGCGCGCCTGGCCGCCGCCGCGGTCAAGCCCGGAGGCGGCCCCGACTTCGACCGCAGCCATCATGACCACCGACCGCTTTCCCAAGATGTGCGCGCTGGAGGTCAGCTCTTGCCCGAAGGGACGGTGCGCCTGGGAGTGTGCGCCAAGGGAGCCGGCATGATCTCGCCGGCGATGGCGACCATGATCTGCGTGGTCACCACCGACGCAGTCCTCACGTCGGAGGAGATGCAGATCCTGCTGGACGAGGCTGTTGGAAGCTCGTTCAATCGGGTGACGGTCGACGGGGAGATGAGCACCAACGACACGGTGCTGTTCTTCGCAAGCGGGGCGTCAGGAGTCCGGCCCGGCGAAGACGGCCTGGCGCCGGCTCGGCAGCGCTCTCGACGCGATGCTTCTGCGCATCGCCCTCATGATGGTTGCGGACGGTGAAGGCGCTACGAAGATCATGCGGCTCGCTGTCGCCGGAGCGCGAGGACGAGGGCCAGGCCAAGAAGGTCGCGCGGGCCATCGCCGACTCGCCGCTGGTGAAGACCTGCATGCACGGGGGCGATCCCAACTGGGGACGGATCATCAGTTCTGCCGGCGCGGCCATGGCCGGGCGCTCGCTGCCTCGGGCTCGCCTGCACCTGTGCGGCGTTCTCGTGGTCGAGGGCGGTGCGGCCTACGCGGTCTCGGGGGCCGACCGGGAGGCAATGACGGCGGCGATGAAGGAGCCCGAGATCGACATCAGCCTGGATCTCGGTCTTGGTTCGGCCTCCGCCGAGCTCTTCTTCGCCGACATGGGCCACGAGTACATCACCATCAACGCCGAGTACCACACCTAGGACCGACCATGCGCGAGATATACCGCAAGACGAGTGGAGACCCTCCTCGAGTCGCTGCCGTACATCCGCATGTTCAGCGGCACGACGATGGTCATCAAGTACGGCGGAGCCGCGATGAGTTCCGCCGACCTCAAGGACGAGTTCGCCACCGACATCGCGCTGCTGCGTTACGTGGGCATCAAGCCCATCATCGTCCACGGCGGCGGCAACGAGATCAGCAGCTACATGAAGCGGCTCGACCTGCCGGTCAAGTTCGTCGACGGGCTGCGCGTGACCGACGCCGCCACCATGGAAGTCGCGAAGATGGTGCTGGTGGGCAAGGTCAACAAGGAGATCGTGAGCCTCATCAACAGCAAGGGAGCGGCGGCCGTGGGGCTGTGCGGCGACGACGGCCGGCTGCTCGAGGCCAAGCCGCTCGTCAAACGGGCGGCCGACGGGTCCGTCATCGACCTCGGCCTGGTGGGAGAGGTGACGCGAGGTCAACACCGGCCTGCTGGCCCTGCTGGAGGCGGACTACGTCCCGGTGGTGGCATCGGTCGGGACCGGCTCGACGGGGGAGAGCTACAACATCAACGCCGACACGGTCGCCGGCGCGCTCGCGGCAGCCCTGAAGGCCGAGAAGGTCATCTTCCTCACCGATGTGCAGCGGGCTGCACAGCGACCTCGCGGACGACTCCTCGCTGATCTCGGAGTGCACGGCGCGAGAGGTATGTGATCTCATGGAGAGCGGCAAAGTATCCAAGGGGATGATCCCCAAGCTGGAGGCCGTGCTCACCAGTCTGCGGGCCGGAGTGGGCGCCGCGCACATCATCGACGGACGGATCGCGCATTCGGTCTTGCTCGAGGTCATGACCGACGACGCGGGGCTGGGCACCAAGATCGTGGCCGGAAACGACGTGAGTTGGGTCTGAGATGAACAAACGCCAGAGACAACAACTCTTGCGGCGGCTGCTCAAGGACCGATCGGTCGCTAGTCAGCGCGAACTGGTGGACGAACTGGCGGCGGCAGGTTGTGAGGTCACGCAGGCCACCATCAGTCGCGACCTGCGCGAATTGGGGCTGCAGAAAGGCCGGGACGCATTGGGCCGGGTCCGCTACGTGTTCGTGCCCGCATCGGAGGAACGGCCCGATCCGCCGACGGCCTGCTCGCGGATGCTCAAGGAGTTCGGCCGCGGTACCCAGGTGGCGCAGAACCTTCTGGTGGTCCGTTGCGACCCAGGGGCGGCGCCGGGTATCGGCCGAGTCATCGACGAACTGGATCACGAATCGATCCTCGGCTGCGTGGCCGGGGACGACACGGTGATAGTGGTAAGCAAAGACTCGCAGTCGGCGGAGGCCGTCTGCGCGTATCTACACCAGCTGGGAGGCTGAGATAGATGGAGACGAAACGGTGCGTGCTGGCGTATTCGGGTGGCCTGGACACCTCGGCGCTGATTCCCTACATGAAGGAGAAGTCCGGGTACGAGATCATCGCCGCTCTGGTAGATGTCGGCCGCATGAAAGACGTGGAGATCCTGCGCGAGCGGGCTCTCACCGCCGGCGCGGTACAGTCCGTCGTCATCGACGCCAAGGAGGAGTTCCTCACCGATTTTGCCTTCCCGGCCCTCAAGGCCAACGCCCTCTATGAGGGCAAGTACCCGCTCCACTCCGCTCTGTCCCGACCGCTGATCTCCAAGAAGATGGTGGAACTGGCCCACGAGGTCGGCGCGAAGTACATCGCGCACGGATGCACGGCCAAGGGCAACGACCAGGTGCGCATCGACGTGTCGATCCGCTGTCTGGACCCCTCCATCACCGTTCTGGGCCCCGCCCGTGAGTGGAACATGACGAGGCCGCAGTTGCTCGATTACCTGACCGAGCGGGGTATCGACCTTCATCTGCCACTCAGCAAGCGGAACCCCTACTCCATCGACGAGAACCTCTGGGGCCGAGCCATCGAATGCGGGCAGCTGGAAGATCCCTGGGCTGCCGCTCCCGACGACGCGTACATGTTCACCGTGCATCCGAAGGATGCCCCTGACGAGGCGGTGGAGGTGGTCGTGGGCTTCGAGGCGGGGATCCCTGTGTCGCTCGACGGAAAGGACATGGGGCCGGTGGAGTTGGTGGAGACCCTCGACAAGATCGGCGGCTCCCACGGATTCGGCCGCATCGACATGGTGGAGAACCGTCTGGTGGGCATCAAGAGCCGGGAGACGTACGAGGCAGCCGGGTCACTGTCGCTGATCATGGCGCATCGGGAACTGGAGGACCTCACCCTCACCCGGGAGCTCCAGCATTTCAAGACCGGCATCGATCAGCGGATGACGGAGCTCATCTATGAAGGCCTGTGGTTCAGCCCTCTCGCCGGCGCGCTGCGCGCCTTCGTGGACGAGAGCCAGAAGTACGTGGACGGGGAGGTCCGGCTCCGTTACTTCAAGGGCTGCTGCAGCCCGGTGGGACGGCGTTCACCGAACTCGCTCTACGTCACCAAGCTGGCGACGTACGGGGAAGGCGACACGTTCAGTCACGAATCGGCCAAGGGTTTCATCCATCTCTGGGGCCTTCCTCTGGAAGTCTGGGCGCGCAAGCGGCAGGGCGACCTTTGAGTGACGCTCCTACAGGCGAGGGGTGGGATATGGCGCCGGCTCAGGGCGGTAGCGGCAGCGACAAGCTGTGGGGTGGACGGTTCGCCGGGGGCCAGGACCCGCTGTTCGAGCGGCTGAACGCCTCCATCCCGTTCGATCATGTGCTTGCCCCCTTCGATATCCAAGGGTCGCAGGCGCATGTCCGCATGCTGGCGACGATCGACGTCCTCAGCGAAGAGGAGCGCGATTCGCTGCTGGCGGGTCTGGCCGCCATCGCGAGCGAGGTCGAACGGGGCGCGTTCCGGTGGACACTGGAAGACGAGGACGTCCATATGGCCGTCGAGAGGCGCCTGACCGAATTGGTGGGGCCGGTCGGAGGCAAGGTACACACGGGACGCAGCCGAAACGACCAGGTCGCCCTCGACCTTCAGCTGTACCTTCGGTCGGCGGTATCCGGCCATCAGGCGCGCGTGCGCGACCTGATGGCCGCACTCCTCACTCTGGCCGAGCGTCACGAGGCGACGGTGTTCCCCGGCTACACGCATCTGCAGCGGGCTCAGCCGATCGTTCTCGCCCACCATCTGCTCGCACACTTCTTCGCTCTGCGAGCGGGACTGGGAACGCTTCGCAGCGTGGCGGGAGACCTCCTGGATGCCGCTTGGCTCCGGCGCCTTGGCGGGCGTCAACTACGATCTGGACCGGACCATGGTCGCCGAAGAACTGGGCTTCGCCCAGGTGTCGCCGAACGCGATGGACGCCGTGAGTTCTCGGGACACGGCCTTCATGTACGT
This sequence comes from uncultured Actinomycetota bacterium, assembly GCA_963822135.1. GTDB lineage: Bacteria > Actinomycetota > Thermoleophilia > RBG-16-64-13 > RBG-16-64-13 > CAIQPS01. The sequence continues at coordinate 185,535 of CAWGGI010000011.1, forward strand.
GGCCGTGGCGACGGCCTGCGCTCTCACTCTGTCGCGAATGGCGGAGGAGTTGGTGCTCTGGACGACTCAGGAGTTCGGTCTTGCCACCATGGCCGAGTCGTGGACATCGGGGTCGAGCATCATGCCCCAGAAGCGAAACCCCGACGGCGCCGAGCTGGTGCGGGCTAAAGCAGCCGGTTTTCTCTCCCGCTTGCAGGGGCTTGGGGCGCTGCTGAAAGGGCTGCCGCTGGCCTACAACAAGGATCTCCAGGAAGACAAGCTGTACGTCTTCGGGACCAAGGAGGATCTCGATCTTTGCCTGGCGGCGATGACGGCCATGATCGAGGGGCTCGTCGTGGACGCGGGTCGGGCCCGGGAGGCGGCGGAAGGGGGCTATGCTGCCGCGACCGACGTCGCCGACTACCTCGTCGGCAAGGGACTACCCTTCCGCGATGCTCACCGGGTTGTCGGAAAACTGGTTGCGCGCCTTGCGGCCGACGGCCGGCCGTTGGCTGCCGCCGGACTCACCGAACTCAGAGAGATCAGCCCTGATTTCGATGAGGGCTTCTACGCGGTTGTAGACGTAGATCGCGTCGTGGGAGCGAAAGTGTCACAGGGCGGGACGGCGCCTCGAAGAGTGGCTGAGCAGCTTGCCCTGGCTCGGGCGGTGCTGGAGCGCCTGGGAGAGTAGTGTCGGTTGGTAAGATGAGGCATGGCCTTCTGGGACGATGATGCCGACGCAAGCGGCGCTTCTCCGCCCCGGCGTCGCGCTCGATGACAGCTTCTTCGCCCGCCCGTCCGACCTCGTGGCTGCCGACCTGGTGGGCAAGATCCTGTGGGCGCGGGGTCTGGGCGGCGGACGGCTCACCGAGGTCGAAGCGTACCTGCCCGACGGGGATCCAGCCTGTCACGCGGCCCGCGGTCTCACCAAACGCAACGCGGCGATGTTCGGACCCCCCGGGACCATCTATGTCTTTCTCAGCTACGGCGTCCATCACCTGCTCAACCTCGTCTGCGAACCGGAGGGTATCGGATCGGCGGTGCTGGTCCGCGCCTACGCGCCGCTGAATGAGGCTGTCGCCGGGCAGACCGCGAGGGCGACGCGGTGCGGGTCGTGCGGCCCAGGCCGGGTGGGCAGATCACTCGGTATCCACCCAGGCCTGAACGGGTTGCCGCTCGGGGAGGCGTCTGGGCTCGTGATACTCGACGACGATTTCAAGCCGGAGGTGGGAGCAGCCCCCCGGATCGGGATCTCGCGAGGCAGGTCGCTCCCTCTCCGCTACTATATGGTCGGTAGCAGATACGTGACAGGGTGGCGGCCCAGCAAGGGAGGAACCCGCGCATGAGACTCAAGGAGATGTACGAGACGGCATTTCGGGTCGGCATGGCCGCCGACCCACGTGGGTCGGAAGGGGTCGCGCGAGTTCTTGCGCGCGCTCAGAAGGACTTCGACAAGCTCGCGGAGGACGAGCGGTGGGAGTTCGACACGGAGTGCCTGGTGAACCCCTACAGCGACACGCGCATCCTACACGGAGACCCCGAGACCGAAGTGTCGACCATCCTGGTGGGGATCGACTTGGAGGTCGGCGAGGTGCTGCTGGCCGACCGGCTGCGCGAGAAAGGCCGTCCGGTCGACCTGATGCTTGCTCACCATCCGGAAGGCCGGGCTCTGGCCCGTCTCGAAGAGGTCATGGGTCTGCAGGCCGATGTGTGGCGGACCTTCGGGGTGTCCATCGCCTACGGCGACGCCGTCATGAGCGACCGCATGGCCGAGGTCACGCGTCTCCTGCGCCCGCGCAACAACGAGCAGACTGTCGGCGCCGCCAAGCTGCTCGACATACCGTACATGTGCTGCCACACCCCTGCCGACAACAACGTGAACGCCTTCGTGCAGGCACGCTGTGACGAACTCGGGGTCGACTCCAGGATCGACGAGCTGCTCGATATGCTGAAGAGCATCCCCGAGTATCGGCAGGCGGTGCTGGAAGGTACGGGTCCCATGATCTTCGAGGGCAACGAGAGGCGGCGTACCGGCAGGATCATGGTCGACATGACCGGCGGCACCTCGGGTCCGGTCGACTCCATCGCCAAGCTGGCCGCTGCCGGAGTAGGCACCATCGTCGGGATGCACATGGGCGAAGAGCACCGCAAGCGCGCCAAGGAAGAGAAGATCAGCGTGGTCATCGCCGGACACGTCTCTTCCGATTCGCTGGGGATGAACCTCATCATCGACCACTACGAACGCCGGGGTGTCGACGTCATCGCCTGCTCTGGATTCACCAGGGTCAGCCGCGCCTAGAGGGGCTGCCACCGCCATGGTATGCTCCCGGCCGGGAGGTGCTCGATGGATACGGTGACAGGGGTGACTGCGTTCCCCGCGGAGATACTCGAGGAATACGAACAGCTGCTGCTCGGCAGCGTAGACGTGCTTCCTGCCGAGATGCTGTTGCGGCAACTCGTGCAGGCGCGTAGTGAGGGACGCCCGCTGCGCGTGAAGCTCGGAGTGGACCCCACAGCGCCCGACATCCATCTGGGGCACACCGTGGTGCTGCGCAAGCTTGCGCAGTTCCAGGCCTTCGGGCATCAAGCCGTTCTCATAATCGGCGACTACACGGGCAAGGTGGGGGACCCTTCGGGACGTTCGAAGGCCCGCCCACAGTTGAGTGACGAGGAGCTGGAGGAGAACGCTCGGACCTATGTGGACCAGGCCGCGAAGGTCCTGGACATGGACAAGGTCGAACTCACGCGCAACGGCGACTGGCTCGGTCCCCTGCGCATGAACGAGGTGCTCAAGCTCACGTCCACGGTGACGGTGGCCCGCATGCTCGAGCGCGATGACTTCTCCAAGCGCTACCTCGCCAACGAACCCATCTCGATGCTGGAGTTCATGTACCCGCTGCTGCAGGGATACGACAGCGTGGCCGTGCGGGCCGACATCGAGCTGGGAGGTACCGATCAGAAGTTCAACCTCCTCATGGGCCGCACCATCATGGAGGCCTATGGCGTGCCTCCCCAGAGCATCCTTACCGTTCCCCTGCTGGTCGGCACGGACGGTGAGCAGAAGATGTCGAAGTCATACGGCAACTATGTGGGGGTGAGCGACCCTCCCAATGACATGTTCGGCAAGCTCATGTCCATCCCGGACGAACTGATGCCCACCTACCTGAGCCTGGTGAGTGACGCAGGGCTACGGGAGGTGCAGGCCTTCGAGAGGGGGCTGGCCGACGGCAGCTACCATCCGGCCCAGGCCAAGAGAGATCTCGCGGAGCGCATCGTGCGCCTTTACCACGGGGCAGATTCGGCCTCCACGGCGCGGGCGGAGTTCGACCGGGTGTTCCGAGAAAAGGACCGGCCCGAGACTATCCCCGAGATTCCGCTACCGGCCACAGCGGTACGCGACGGTCGGGTATGGCTGCCCCGGCTCCTCACCGAGACCGGCCTCGTTTCTTCCAACGGCGAAGCGCGGCGGGTCATCGAACAGGGTGGGGTGCGGATCGACGACGTGGTGATGAACGACGTGAACACCGAGATCGAGGCCGGCGACCTTGCGGGCGCCGTTCTTCAGGTAGGCAAGCGGAAGTTCCTGCGCATCCGATAGGGGAGTGACATCTTCCGGGACGTCGCCACGCGGGTTGTGACCTTCGGCAAGCGTCCGGCAGACGCCTCCGGCCCATGGCGATGCGATGCCTGGCGAGACGAACCGCCCTCCGGTCTCCGCGACGACTTCATTCCTCGTGCGCTCGCAGTGCTGGCAATGCTCGTTTACGCCATCTACTTCGGCAGGATGTCGCTCGATCGGTTCGACGCCTTCCAAGCCCCGGGCTTCGATCTGGGCATCTTCGACCAGGGTATCTGGCTGCTCAGCCGCTTTGAGGAGCCCTTCGTCACCATCATGGGCCTGAACCTTTTCGGTGACCATGCCTCTTACATCCTGCTCGGACTCGTACCGCTCTACTGGGTGTGGCCTGCGGCCCAAGTCCTCCTCATCGTGCAGACGCTCGCACTCTGCCTGGGGGCAGCACCCGTCTTCCTTCTGGCTCGCAGGGCGCTCAGAAGCTCGTGGCTGGCGCTCTTGCCGGCTATCGGGTTCCTGCTGACTCCCGCACTCGGCTGGCTCAACCTGGAGAACTTCCATCCGGATAGCTTCGAAGTTCCCCTGGTTCTGTTCGCGCTCTATTTCATGACCGTGCACAGATGGCGCGCGTACATGGTGATGGTCTTGCTGCTTCTGACTGTGAAGGAAGACGTACCGCTTCTCGTGGTCCCTCTGGGGATCTATGTGGCGCTTCGGCATGATCGCCGGATGGGGATGATCACGGCTGGTGTGGGGGTGATCTGGTTCATCGTGACCGTGTTCTTCGTGGGTCCCCTCCTCAACGGCACGGGTCCCGGGAGCCTGGACGCCTTCCGCTTTCCTTTCGGGGGGTTACAAGGCCTGCTGTCCACTGCGCTCAGCGCGCCGTGGGACGTGGTGGGACATATGCTGA
>CAWGGI010000011.1:195000-566618 GCA_963822135.1 uncultured Actinomycetota bacterium
GAGGCATGGGAAGTGAGAATGCTGGCATGAGTAACGAAAGGCGAGTGTGAAACTCGCCCGCCGAATGCCCAAGGTTTCCTGAGCAATGCTAATCAGCTCAGGGTTAGCCGGGTCCTAAGCCGAGGCCGACAGGCGTAGGCGATGGATAACTGATTAATATTTCAGTGCCACCATCAAGCGTTTGAGCAATGGGGTGACGCGGAAAGGTAAGCGGACCATGGCGTTGGTTGTCCATGGACAAGCGTGTAGGGCGGTCTCTAGGAAAATCCGGAGGCCACATAAGCCTGAGGCGTGACGTCAGCTGGCGTATGCCGGCGAGCCGCCGATCCTCTGCCGCCAAGAAAAACCTCTAGCGAGCTTCGATGTGTGCCCGTACCAAAACCGACACAGGTGGGCAGGTAGAGAATACCAAGGCGATCGAGAGAACTATGGCTAAGGAACTCGGCAAAATAGCCCCGTAACTTCGGGAGAAGGGGCGCCTCGTTAGGGTGAAAGAATTGACTTCTGGAGCCCGAGGGGGCCGCAGAGTCTAGGCTCAAGCGACTGTTTACCAAAAACACAGGTCTCTGCTAAGTCGAAAGACGATGTATAGGGGCTGACGCCTGCCCGGTGCCGGAAGGTTAAGTGGAGGTGTTAGTCGAAAGGCGAAGCACTGAAATTAAGCCCCGGTAAACGGCGGCCGTAACTATAACGGTCCTAAGGTAGCGAAATTCCTTGTCGGGTAAGTTCCGACCTGCACGAATGGCGTAACGACTTGAGCACTGTCTCAGCCGTAGACTCGGTGAAATTGTAGTATCGGTGAAGATGCCGATTACCCGCGACAAGACAGAAAGACCCCGTGAACCTTTACTGCAGCTTGATATTGGAGCTTGGTGCACTTTGTCCAGGATAGGTGGGAGACTGTGAAGCGAGGACGCTAGTCCTCGTGGAGTCACCCTTGGGATACCACCCTTAGTGTATTGGGCTTCTAACGGTAGGCCGTGATCCGGCTACCGGACAGTGTCTGGCAGGCAGTTTGACTGGGGCGGTCGCCTCCTAAAATGTAACGGAGGCGCGCAAAGGTTCCCTCAGCACGGTCGGCAATCGTGCGTAGAGTGTAAAGGCATAAGGGAGCTTGACTGCGAGACCAACAAGTCGAGCAGGTGCGAAAGCAGGCCTTAGTGATCCGGCGGTAGCAAGTGGAAGCGCCGTCGCTCAACGGATAAAAGGTACTCCGGGGATAACAGGCTTATCCTCCCCAAGAGTCCACATCGACGGGAGGGTTTGGCACCTCGATGTCGGCTCATCGCATCCTGGGGCTGGAGTAGGTCCCAAGGGTTGGGCTGTTCGCCCATTAAAGCGGTACGCGAGCTGGGTTCAGAACGTCGTGAGACAGTTCGGTCCCTATCTGTCGTGGGCGCAGGAGATTTGAGGGGACTCGTCCCTAGTACGAGAGGACCGGGATGAACAGACCTCTGGTGTATCAGTTGTCGTGCCAACGGCACCGCTGGATAGCTACGTCTGGAACTGATAACTGCTGAAAGCATCTAAGCAGGAAGCAGACCCCGAGATGAGATCTCCCACTAGGTAACTAGGTAAGACCCCTGGTAGACCACCAGGTTGATAGGCTGGATGTGTAAGGGCAGTAATGTCTTCAGCAGACCAGTACTAATCGGTCGAGGTCTTGACTTAACACATTACTCCGTCACTATGCAGATTTGAGGGCGCGCGCGGCCGGTCGCGCCTCCGGGAACAGTCCTCCAAGTTTCCGGTGACCATAGCGAGAGGGATACACCTCTTCCCATTCCGAACAGAGAAGTTAAGCCTCTCAACGCCGATGGTACTGCAGGGGCGACCCTGTGGGAGAGTAGGAAGTCGCCGGGATTAATGTAGAGCCCGCCAGTGATGGCGGGCTCGTTTTTTACCTATAATGCTGTGCACACCCTCTGTAGGGTTCAGACCCTCCGCCCGGGTCGAGTGGTGGACAGTACCGAGACTGGAGGCGATGTTGACGGCAAAGGTCGACTGGGAGCTACGCGGGGTCATCGTCCCGCTCATCACGCCTTTCAATGAAGACCTGACTGTTGACTTTGCCGGGATCGCGACGCTGGTCGACTACTACGTCGAGGAAGTGCGGTGTGACGGACTGGTGCCGTGCGGCACCACAGGGGAGTCGGCCACGCTTTCCCACAGGGAGCACGCCGAGGTCATCGAGGCCGTCGTCAAGCATACGAAGGGACGCGTACCAGTGATCGCCTCGGCGGGATCGAACGCCACTCAGGAAGCGATCGCACTGACCCGCATGGCCGCCGAGCTGGGAGCGGACGCCACCCTTCAGGTTTGTCCGTACTATAACAAGCCCACTCAGAGCGGCCTCTTCAACCACTTCAAGGCCATCGCTGCCGCTTCGCCGCTGCCTCTCGTGGTGTACAACATCCCCGGCCGGACGTGTCGGAACATCGAGCCCAAGACCATCATCCGGCTTTGGGAGGAGATCCCCAACGTCATCGGCCTCAAGGATTGTTCGTGCGACATCCATCAGACCATGGAGATCTATCGTGGCACCGATCCCAGGACCTTCAAGATCTACTCCGGGGAAGATGTCATGACCTTCAGCCTCCTGTGCCACGGGGCGGCAGGCGCCATTGCGGCGGTCGCCCACGTGGTCGGCCGAGAGGTGAAGCAGATGTGCGAAGCGGTGTGGGCGGGGCAGATCGACGAGGCGCGTGATGTGCACTATCGCATCATGGATGTGATCGACGCTCTGTTCATCGAACCCAACCCGACCCCCGTCAAGCAGGCGGTGGAGTGGCTGGGTCTGCCGGCTGGGCCCCTGCGTCCCCCGCTCGAGCGACTGACGCCGGCCGGGCAGAAGCTGCTTCGTGACGCGATGGTCGCGGGTGGCTGGCTGAGCTAGCCCCGTCGGGCGTTCCGGCCGTCAGATCGCCTTTCAGGACCAGCCGCCCTTCTTTCATCGACCCAGGCCGGCTCGAGGCTATCTCAGCCCAACGTATGAGGGTCTCACTGCCGCTCTCGAGCTACCTTCCCACTGTCGACCCGTCGTCAGCGCCGCGATTCAAGGCCAGGCGCCCCGGGCCGATATATCCCAGTAGGGCAGAACAAGAGGGGAAGGCAGGGCGTGCAGTACTACTTGGCCACGATCTCGCTGTTGCTGGGGCTCGTCATCGGGAGCTTTCTGAACGTAGTCATCTACAGAGTCCCGCGGCGTGAATCACTGGTCCGGCCGGGCAGCCACTGCCCCGGCTGCGGTCAGGACATTCGTTGGTTCGACAACATCCCGGTGGCAGCCTGGTTGCGTCTGCGGGGTCGCTGTAGGTCGTGCCATGCGCGAATCTCGCTTCGCTACCCCTTCGTGGAAAGCATCACCGGAGTGGCATTCGTCCTGGCCTTCTGGCGTATCGGCGTGTCCCCTGCGCTTCTGCTTGCCTGGGCGTTCGTAGCCATGCTCATCGTCTTGGTGTACATCAACCACGATCACCTTGTGGTACCCAACCGCTTGGTCCTGCCTGCCATCGTAGTGGGCTTGGCCGCGGCCGTGGCTCTCGACAGGCAGCACTGGTGGCACTACGCTGCCGGCGCCTTGGGCGCGGGCCTTCTGGTCTTGATGCTGTCGCTTCTGCGGCCGGGGGTCACCCGCCTTGGCGAGGTCAAGATCGCTCTTCTGATGGGGGCGGTGCTGGGTCCATATGTGCTGATCGCCCTACCGGTGGCCCTGGTTCTGGGAATCGTCGGGGAAATCTCTCTAGTCTTTCGCGAAAAGTACCGATTAATAGCACGGACGGCTCTTGCTCCCTCTCTGGCTGTCGGGGCGGCAGTGGCTGTGTTCTTCGGTCAGGTCGTGTTCCACCTGCCAGCGGGCAGCTAGGACGGACAGGGACGTGATGCAAAGAGTTAAGGCAGATCCTGGTCGTGGCAACGTCGACATCGAGGTGATGACGTGGCTCTAGGTCTCTTTCAAGGCGGCCCGTTGGCGCTTGATATCGGCGGTTCTACTGTCACCGCCGTTCAGCTGACGGGGAGCGGGCACCGCGTCAAGCTGCGCGCGGTTCTACGAATCTCCGTTGCCGGACGGTCTGGTGGTCGACGGTGAGATCGTCGACGCCGACCTCTTCGGGCGCGAACTCAAGACTTCGTCCACCGCAACGGTCTGCGAGGACGCGCGGTGCAGGCGGGTGTGAGCAACCAGAAGGTCATCGTCCGCAATATCGACATGCCGGAGATGACGGAAGAAGAACTGCGGGGCGCCATCGAATACCAAGCGCAGGACTACATCCCCATCCCCGTCGAAGATGCAGTCCTCGACTTCCAGATCCTCGGACGCCGGACCGATGCGGAGGGCGCCGCCAGGCAGGAGGTGCTCCTGGTAGCTGCTCAGACGCGCCATGATCGACACGCTGCTCACCTCGCTCAAGCAGGCTGGCCTGAAGGTCGCCGGGGTGGACGTGTCCAGCTTGGCGCTGGTCAGGGCCCTCGTCCCGTCAGCCGCGCTCCTCTCTGGCGAGCAGCGCAGACCGGCGTGTGCCGAGGGCTGGTCGACATCTCCTCGTCTGTCTCGACCCTCGTCGTCGCAGTCGACGACGCTCTCAAGTTCACCCGTGTGGTCAACTTCTCCAGCGACCGGTTTGCCAAGGCGATCTGCCGAACTGCGAGGGATTCCTTTCGAGGACGCTGCCACGTTGGTGCAGTCTGTCGGCCTGCCGGGCCCCTGGCCCCCGAGGGAGATGTCTACTCTCCTGAAGTGGTCGCCGACACGCAGCATGCAGTGCAGGAAAGCTGCGGCAGAACTGGTGGATGAGATCAGACGCTCACTCGACTACTACCAGGGACAGGAAGCCGCCACGCCGGTACAGGAACTGGTCCTGAGCGGCAAGGGTGCTCTCGTACGCAATCTCGACGCCGAAATGGCAGAGGCGCTGGGTCTGCGCGTCGTCATAGGCGATCCCATGCAGCGCTTGTCGGACAACTCGTCGAGTCTGTCCGACGACACGCTGGCTGCGATCGCACCGTCGCTAGCAGTAGCAATCGGATTGGCTCTCCCCGAGGAAGATTGACATGGCTAGACGAATAAATCTCGTCCCGCGCTCGGAAAGGCCTCGCACCAGGACCGACTTCGGCCTGCTGGCCATGCTGGGACTGTTCATCGTCGTCATCTTTGCCCTCGGCTTCGGCTACTACCTGCTCAGCAACACGCTGGACGACAAGAAGATGGAACTGGCCGACATGGAGCGAGCAGACGGTCGCTCTGGAGCAGCAGGCAGCGGCCTTGCACCAGTACGAGGTGCTCGAGAAGCAGACCGAAGCCGTGGAGGCCGTGGTGCAGGGCATGTACTCCAGCCGCACGCTGCTTTCGCAGGTCTTGGATGCCCTCAGCCTTGTGGTGCCGGAGAACGTGTGGTTCCAGAGCATGAAACTCACCGCGTCGGATCCGCAGATCGCGGCGGAGACGGCCGCCAAGACTGCGGCGAGAGGCAAAGCCAACACCGACAACAAGATCACTATCGAGGGCCAGACGTACAGCTTCGAGGACGTATCCCGTCTTGTGGTCCGTCTACAGCTTGTCTCGTCTCTGACCGGCGTGGAGTTGAGCTCAGCCTCCGAGATTGACGCCGGGGAAGAGTTCGAACCCTCGAGATCAAGGACTTCTCGATTGGGGCGTCGGTGATCAACGAGCAGCCGGCGACTCCGTTGCCTCTGACCGAGGTGGAGGTGGAGGACAATGAGCCGAAAGATTCGCATGATTCTGGCGGGAGTCGCGCTGGTCGCAATAGTGGCGATGGCATGGTTCTTCCTCATCTCACCGCTGCGCAGCGACATTGCAGAGACCGACAAGGCCATCGAAGAGCAGCAGGTCCGTCTGGCGGTCGCCCAAGCCCAGCTGGCTCAGGCAGAGGCCACTCAGGCTGAGGGGCAGAAGAACCAGGCCCGCCTGCTGGAGCTGGCCAAGATGATGCCGGAAGTCGAGCCAGATCCCCAGCTTGATGCTGCAGATACAGGATCTGGCCGATCAAGCGGGTATCGAGTTCACCTCGATCACGCCCGGTGAGCCCATGGAGTCCAATGGGTATCAGACCGTCCCTCTCCAGCTGGAGTTCGACGGGACCTATTTCAACATGAGCGACTTCGCCTATCGGGTAGAGCAGCTCGTAGCGGGGCCCGGCCGGCTCCTGACCGTGAAGTCTGTCGAGTACCAACTCGGAGATGGGTCAGACGAGGCTGAGGACGATGCCACGTCTGCAAGCCCCAAGCTCAAGGTGGCAATGACCCTGTACGCGTTCTGCATGAGCCAGACGGTGGCCGCTGAGCCCGTCGCGGCCGCCGAGAAGCCGGCGGCCGGAGCCACCACGACCACGACCGCACCGTAGAGGAGGCGGAGATGAAGTTTCAGAGACATCGACATCTTCTCGCCGGGTTACTGCTCGTGGCCGGTACCGCGGTACTGCTCGCAGGATGCATGGGCTCCGACAGCGCGAGTTCGACCACCAGCAGCCTTCGCCAAGCGATCGTCGTCCACCACAGCCGAGTCGGTAGCGGATGCCGGGCAGGAGGTAGTTCTGTCGGTAGAGGATTCCTACTCGAGCTTCCAAAGCAAGGATCCGTTCATCCAGCAGCAGGTCCCCACCACGGAGGCGACGCAGACCAGCGAGACGTCCACGAGTCCGCCCAGCATCATCCACGACCACCACCACTGCGCCTAGCTCGACGACGACCTCTTCCTCGACTACCAGCACGAGCAGCACGACGTCCACCACCGCTTCCTGGTTCACACATATGCTTCAGGTGCTCGCGGTGGGTGTTGTTAGCGACGCTCCTGCGGTAACCTTCCAGGTTGACAACACCGTCTACCAGGATCAGCGGATCGGGGATACGGTCTCCACGAGTTGGGGCGACGTGCAGGTGGTCGACATCAACACCGACAACCAGGTGGTCACCATCCTTCATGACGGGCAGACCTTGAACATGACGGTGGGGCAGATCCTCTTCGAGTAGAGGTCTCCCTACGAGGCGCGCTACCCTCCGCTGTCGACTGTCGCCCGCGTGCGCGCGGGGTCAAGGAGCCGCGTATGGGCACGCTTCGGATGACGACCGCAGGTGAGTCTCATGGTCCCGCGGAAGTGTGCCTTCTCTCCGGCATACCCGCGGGCCTTGAGATAAGCGCCGAGGCAGTCGATCACGAACTGCTCCGCCGGCAGGGCGGCTACGGTCGCGGAGGCCGGATGGCCATCGAGCACGACCGTGCTCGCTTTCTAGCCGGCGTAAGGCTCGGTCACACGCTGGGGACCCCGATAGCCATCGTGGTCGAGAACCGCGACCATGCGAACTGGATCGAAAGCATGTCGCCGGAGCCTCCACCGCCAGGGGCGGCCCCACCTGAAACGGTCACGGTGCCGAGACCGGGCCACGCCGACTACGGCGGCATCGCCAAGTACGGCCACAGCGATATCAGGAACGTGCTCGAGCGCGCCAGTGCGCGCGAGACTGTGGCCAGAGTCGCGGGCGGCGCAGTGTGCAAGAGGCTCCTGTCCGAGCTGCGGGTCACGGTCAGAGCGAGGGTGACGTCCATCGGCCCGGTGAGCGCAGCCGGCGGGTCCGGCAAGGACTACACCGACCCGGAGTCCGTCGACTGGGAAGCCGTCGAGGCCTCTCCGGTGGCCTGCGAGGACGATGCAGTCTCGCAGAGGATGTGTGCCGCGATCGACGAGGCGAGAACGCGAGGCGAGTCACTCGGCGGCGTGTTCGAGATCTGGTGCTGGGGCCTCTGTCCGGGCCTCGGTGGCTATGCGACGTTCGAAGACAGGCTCGATGGGCGTCTGATGGGGGCCGTGGGCGGCATCCCCGCGATCAAGGGCGTGGAGTTCGGCTCTGGGTTTGCCAGTGCGTCACTGCCGGGATCCGCAGTACACGACCCGTTCGTCCTTCGCTCCGAAGCGGGGAAGACCTGGATAGACCGGGAAAGCAACAACGCCGGAGGGCTGGAAGGGGGTATGACCAACGGCATGCCTCTGGTCATGCGCGTGGCCATGAAGCCCATCCCCACCCTCACCACACCGTTGCACTCGGTGGATATCGCCCGAATGCAGGTGGCCCGTGCGCATGTCGAACGCAGTGACGTGACGGCCGTGCCCGCCGCGCGGGTAGTGGGTGAGGCCATGGTCGCGTACGTGCTGGCCGGGGCGTACCTGGAGAAGTTCGGGGGAGACAGCGTGAGTCAGGTGGTTCAGGCGGTCGCCTCGTATGAGCGGGAGCTGGAGGACAGGGGGCTATGGCGCCGCTCGTAGCGCTTTCCGGCTACATGGGCAGCGGCAAGAGCTCGGTGGGAGCGAAGGTCGCGCGGCTGCTCGACTGGCGATACGTGGATCTCGACGAGGAGCTTGTCCGCGCTGAGGGGATTCCCATCGCCGAGTTCTTCGAGCGCCACGGAGAGCCCGTCTTCCGCCGGCGGGAACTGGAGGCCCTGAGCGATCTCCTGTACGAGCATCAGGAACGCGGAGAAGGTCTGGTTCTCGCTTTGGGCGGCGGAACCCTGCAGAGCACCGAGGCTGCGCGCATGCTTCACGAACAGGGGGGCGTCGTATTGCTCGATGTCGATGCCGAGCGGGCGTGGAGCCGCTCCCAGGGAGGGACACGGCCCCTGGCGCGTGAGTTCGAGGCTTTCAAGGAACTCCTCGAGCGGCGCCGGGCTACCTACGAGTCGACTGCGGACTGGATCCTGCCGGTCGGCGACCGCACGGCCGAGGAGATCGCCGGCGACATCGCCAGACTGGTCAAGACGATCGGCGGGGTTTGGCCCAAGTGTTGGGGGCTCCAGCTGATAGACACCGCCAGGGAGTCGACGATCATCGGTGGCCAGGGGGCTCTTGGCGTTCTCGAACAGCTGGCGGGACAAGCTGGCGGCAAGGGCTCGCGGTTGTTCGTCGTGAGCGACGGCAACGTACACCACGCATGGGGAAAGGCCATCGAGGGGCTTCTGGAGACGTCTCAGACGCTGCGTGGGACCCTGGTCGTCGCTCCAGGCGAAGAGAGCAAGACCGTGCAGACCTTGGAGCGTTGCTGGGACTGGCTCGCGTCTCTGAGTGCCCGCCGCGACGATATCGTCATTGCGCTGGGTGGGGGGGTGGTAGGAGACCTCGCCGGCTTCGCGGCGGCGACCTACCAACGGGGCCTCAACCTGTGGCAGATCCCTACCTCGCTGCTGGCGCAAGTCGACTCCAGCGTCGGCGGCAAGACGGCAGTGAACCTCGCGACGGGGAAGAACCTGGTCGGCGCTTTCTATCAGCCGGATCTCGTGGTGGTCGACCCGGATACACTGGAGACCCTTCCCGACAAGGAGTTCACGGCGGGGTTGGGAGAGGTCGTGAAATACGGTCTGTTGTCCGGGCCGGCACTGTTCGACTCGCTCTGCGAAGGACGAGCAGGGCTACACGATCGCGAGCGGGGGCTCATGAGCGCAGTTGTAAGAGCCTGCGTGCGTTACAAGGCGGCGGTTGTCGAGGCGGATGAACGCGATACCGGTCGGAGAGCGGTCCTTAACCTGGGTCACACCACGGCGCACGCTCTTGAGCTCGCCCTGGGGTTCGGGCGGCTCAGGCACGGCGAGGCGGTGGCCTTGGGGCTCCTGGTCGCTCTTGCCGTGAGTGAACGAGCCTTAGGCCTCGACGCGGACGTGCGGGAGCGTACACGCACCCTGCTGGCCGATCTCGGGCTTCCCACGACCATCGCGCTACCCCCTGTGTCGCAGATCCGGGAGGCCGCGGCGCACGACAAGAAGGCCTCAGCCGCTTCATCGGGTTTCGTCGGGCTGCGCGCGATCGGCGAGCCGGTGTGGGCTATGGATCTGGCAGAAGCGGAGTTCCTCGAGGCTCTGGAGGTCATACGGGCATGAGTGCTCCCCAAAGGCCGCGTCTTGTGGTCATTCACGGCGTCAATCTGGATCTGTTGGGCGAGAGACCGGCGGAGCACTACGGCACTGTCACATTGGCGCAGCTCGAGAGTCTGATCGCTGCCGAGGCCGCGGGACTGGGTTGGGACTGCGTCTGCCTGCAGACCAACCATGAGGGGCAGTTCGTAGAGTATCTCCATGAACACCGCGGCGCCGACGCCCTGCTGGTCAACCCCGGCGCGTGGACGCACTATAGCTACGCCATCCGGGACGCCCTTGAGCTGGTTCGGTGTCCGGCGGCAGAAGTGCATCTCTCGGACATCGCCTCCCGCGAGGAGTGGCGCCGCCACTCGGTGATATCGGCGGTAGTGACCTTCACCATCTCCGGCAAAGGGACGACGGGATACGTGGAGGCGGTCCGCCGCCTGGTGGAGATGATCGGCCGGTAGTGTACAATTCATCGCCGCAACCCGAATGGGGCCTGACCCCTCGGGATCGGTGTCACACTACGTATCGTCGGAGGCCGGTGGAGTGATCTCGACCAACCAGTTCAAGGTAGGTATGACCGTCAGGTTCGAGGGAGATATCTACCGCATCGCCGAGTATCAGCATGTCAAACCAGGTAAGGGCGGAGCGTTCGTCCGCACCAAGCTGCGCAACGTCGCCACTGGTTCCCTCATAGACCGCACTTTTCGGCCCGAGCAGAAGTTCGAGCAGCTGCGCACGGAGAGCAGGGCCATGGTCTATCTCTACGAAGAGCCTGACCAGGTCGTGTTCATGGATTCAGAGTCCTACGAACAGCTCGCTCTGCCCAAGAGCGTGCTCGAGGGACGCTTGGATCTCATGACCCTCAACATGCAGGTGGAAGTGGTCTACATCGACGGGGACCCGTTCGACGTGGAGTTGCCGACTTTCGTGGATCTCAAGATCGTCGACACTGCCGCCGGCGTGCGGGGTGATACCGTGTCCGGGGGCTCCAAAGCGGCCACGCTGGAAAGTGGAGCCACCGTACAGGTGCCTTTGTTCATCGAGCCTGGTGATGTCGTTCGGGTGGATACGCGTACTCGGGAGTATGTTACGAGGGCGTGAACTGCGCTGGACCGGAGAGGTTCCGGCCTCTGAAGAAGACGGGGAGGCACGAATGACTCAGTATCTGATCGCCACGAGCGTTCTGGAGGCTATCGTGCGAGGTTCGCTCGAGAATGACGAGCGTCTGCGCATCCACAGCCCCCTGCCCCTTATGCGCACCCATCCCGTGGAGGTCACTGTCGATGGGGATGAATGCCGAGTGTCGGTACAGCTCGACGCCCGCATGGGGCAGCACCTGCCCACCTTGGCCTCCAGCGTGCGGCAGACCGTTGCAACGGCCCTGACGTCGATGACCGGGCTGAACGTGACTACGGTCGACGTGGCCTTTAGCGGCGTCTTCCCGGTCGTCGCCTGACTCGTCTCTCGTGTCGACTGGACGAAGAAGCGCGAGGCGTCAAGCCGTCTTCATCCTCTACCAGCAGGACCTCTTGGGAATCAGTCCGGAGGACGCGTTGACGAGAGGAGAGGACCCGCATGTCGACGGCTACGCTGCGGAACTCGTCCGGGGTGTGGCGCTGCACCGACGCGAGGTGGATGAGATCCTACAGACCCATGTGGAGGGTTGGAGCCTTCAGCGGCTGGGCGTGCTCGAGCGTGCCATCCTGCGTCTTGCCGCATACGAACTGTGTTGGGAACCGGAGGTACCGCCTGCGGTCGTTATCGACGAGGCTGTCGGGGCGGCAAGACGTTTCTGTTCGGACGAGGCCAGTGCACTGGTCAACGGCGTGCTCGGCGCTGTCGCCGCCTCCACGGGGCTCCCAGGCGACGAAGTGACTCGGATGGGCGGGGAAGGCCTCAGCGGCGTGTGTGGCAGTGACGAGGAGTCAGCATGAGCGACTCTGTAGAACGCCTCATCGATACGTTGCAGCTGCCCGAGGATCTGCGGACCCTGGACGCCGCTTCCTTGCGTCTGGTCGCACAGGAGATCCGTGAGGAGATAATCACCACTATCTCGCAGAACGGGGGGCATCTGGGGGCAAGCCTCGGTGTGGTCGAGCTTGCCATCGCGCTGCACGCGGAGTTGGAGACGCCGCAGGATGCCATCGTGTGGGATGTCGGGCATCAGTCCTATGCCCACAAGCTTCTTACCGGCCGGCTCGAGTCGTTCAACTCCATCCGAACGTATGGGGGGCTGTCGGGCTTCCCCTGCCGGAGCGAGAGCCCCTACGACGTGTACGGTACCGGACACAGCAGCAGTTCCGTGAGCGCCGCGGTGGGGATGGTCGCCGGCCGGCATCCGGGAAAAGTGGTGGCCGTCATCGGGGACGGAGCGCTCACCGGCGGCATCGCCTACGAGGCCCTCAACCACGCAGGCCACCTCGGCATCCCGTTGCTGGTGGTCCTCAACGACAACACCATGTCCATCGAGAAGAACGTTGGGGCCATGAGCGCCTACCTCTCGCGACTGCGCACCGATCCGACCCTCTATCGCTTCCGGCGCGACGTGGAACGTCGATTGCAGAGGCTTCCCGGGGTCGGCGATCGCGTCGCGGCCGTGGGTGAGCAGCTCAAGGACAGCATCAAGGCCGCAATCGTACCGGGAATGCTCTTCGAGGACCTCGGCTTCACCTACGTGGGGGTCATCGACGGCCACGACATCGAGGCGCTGCGGACGAGTATCCGCCGTTCGCTGGCTGTCGAGGGTCCTGTGCTGCTGCACTGCAGGACCGTGAAGGGCAAGGGCTACCCGCCCGCCGAGCAGCAGCCGGGTCGGTACCACGGTACTCCGCGCTTCTCGGTGGAGACCGGCAAGCATCTCGACCCGGAGGGACCCACAACCTTCACGCGCGCGTTCGGTGAAGCGGTGGTGGAATTGGCGCGCACGGACGAACGGGTGGTGGGGATCACCGCAGCGATGGCGACCGGGACAGGGCTCAACCTCCTCCAGGAGGCCATGCCCGACCGGTTCTTCGACGTTGGCATAGCAGAGGCCCACGCAGTCGCCTTCGCCGCCGGGTTGGCGGCGACCGGCAAGCGGCCGATCGTGGCCATCTACTCCACCTTCCTACAGCGGGCCTTCGATCAGGTGATCCAGGATGTCTGTCTGCAGGGTCTACCCGTGGTCTTCGCCGTCGACCGCGCCGGTCTGGTGGGAGAGGACGGGCCCACCCATCACGGCGCTTTCGATCTGTCGTTCCTGCGGATCATCCCCGGCCTCAACGTCTTCGTGCCCAAGCATGAGGCGGAATTGCAGCGCATGCTGGCCACCGCGCTCTCGCTCGATTGCCCTTCCGTCATACGCTATCCGAGGTCGGCGGGCATAGGGGTGACGCTGAAACGCCCCATCCTTCCCTTGGAGGGTCCCTGGGTGGATGTGGTGCGTCAGGGCAAAGACGTGCTCCTGCTCACGGCCGGACCGGCGACGATATGGGCGGAGATGGCTGCGGACGTACTCTCTGAGCGAGGTATCGACGCGAGCGTCGCCGGGATCAGGCGCGTCCATCCGCTCGACAGGGAACCCGTGAGGGAGCTGATCGGCGCCCATCCGGCCATCGTGACGGTCGAGGACAACGCCCTCGCCGGGGGCTTTGGATCGGCCATCCTGGAGTTCATGGCGGATGAGCGGCTATGCCGCCCCCTGGTCCGCCTCGGCCTGCCCGATGTCTTCGTGGGCCAAGGCTCGCTGGATCTGCTGCGACGCGATGTCGGCCTGACGGCTGAGGCCATCGTTCAAGCGGTCCAGGAACTCCTGCGGCAAGAGGCGGACGGCCGCTCGTCCCAGGCCTAGGTCACCTCCGCTGCCATGGCGAGAGCCGCACGGACCCGTCTGGACGAACTGGTGCTCTCCCGAGGGCTTGCTCCAAGCCGCACTGCGGCACGAGCCATGATCATGGCCGGCCTGGTGTTAGTGGGCGGGGAGAGTCAGCGACAAGGCCGGAACTCTTGTGGATCCGGCCTCCGACCATTTCCATCAAGGAGCGACCTCGCTTCGTCTCGAGAGCAGGTGACAAGCTCGACGCCGCGCTCGAGGCTTTCGGAGTGGAGGTCGTCGCGACCTCGGCTCTCGACGTGGGAGCCTCGACGGGCGGCTTCGTCGATTGCCTGCTGCAAAGAGGGGCGGCGCGGGTGATCGCCTTGGACGTCGGCCGGGGACAACTCGATTCCCGACTTCGGGCCGACCCCAGGGTCACCGTGATCGAAGGAACCAACGCGCGCTATCTGGTGCCCGAGGCTCTTCCGTGGCGACCCGACCTGCTCACCATGGACGTGTCGTTCATCTCGGTGACCAAGGTCTTGCCTGCCGTCGTTTCCTGCATGGCCCCTGTCTACACAGGCGTCATCCTCATCAAGCCCCAGTTCGAAGCCGGCCCCAAAGACGTGGGCAAAGGCGGGATCGTGCGCGATCTCGACGTCCATCGCCGGGTTCTCTCCGAGACGGCACGATTCATTTCGGAACACCTCGATGGCGCGCTTACTCGGCTTGTGCCGCTCCGCTGTCCCGGGAACGGGCGGCAACGTGGAGTACTTCTTCCATCTCGCTCGAGGTGGAGAAAACGAGCCTGCTCCTGATACGCTTGAGGGCGCCATAGAGGAGTTGGTACAGGGCGTCAGCGAGGGTTCGGGAGGGCGGCTTTGAAGCGAAGGATCGAGCGGGTCGTCGTTCTCACGCACGGGGACCCCTCCGTAGCCGCGGGGCCTCTCGAACGTTCCCTGGCCCTCCTCCGGGATCGCGGGGTGGCGATCTCGGCACCACCGGCCGAGTGGGACAAGCACGAGACACTTCTTCTCGGAGGTGGGGCGTGCCTCGAAGGTGACGGGGGAGAGCGATCTGGAAGGTGTCGACCTCTGCCTGGTCCTTGGCGGTGACGGGACCATGCTCCGGGGTTTCCACCTCACCCGGGACCTCGATACCCCCGTGGCGGGAGTCAATCTCGGTCGGGTGGGGTTCCTCACCACCATCCTGAGTGAGCGGCTGGAGGACGGTCTCGAGGAGCTGCTGGCCGGCGCCTACACCGAGCACCCGCTCCTTGGATTGCGGGCGAGGCTCGGCCCTTCGGTCTTTCGAGCGACAAACGATGTCGTCATCGGCAAGGGCGACCGCTCCCATGCCTCCTCCTTGGCGCTGCGCATCAACGGTGTGACCCTGTTCGAGGTCCTCTGCGACGGGGTGGTGGTAGGCACGCCCGCGGGATCTTCTGCGTACAGCCTGGCGGCCGGGGGTCCGCTGCTCGGCATCTCCGTCGAGGCCTATGTGATAAGCCTTGTGGCGCCGCACGCCGTCGGGGTGCGGCCGGTGGTGGCCGCGCCCGGACGACGTGCTGGAAGTAACCAACACCGCGGACGACGAAGACTGCTCCATCGATATCGACGGCCAGCGGGTCGGCAGTCCTCCCGGCGGGCGCAGTGCTCGAGATCAAGACGGAGCCCGCCGTGGCTTCGCTCGCTCTGCTTGAGGGAGACAGCCTGTATCACCATTTCCGAGACCGTCTGCTCTAGACAAGGGGAGCAGTGCTCGCGTCCCTCACCATCCGCAACTTCGTGCTCATCGAGGATGCCACGCTTGAGTTCGGCCCGGGGCTCACCGCTCTGACAGGCGAGACCGGTGCCGGGAAGACACTGCTCACGAAGGCCCTGGGTCTGCTCATGGGCGAGCGCGCAGAGGAGGGGTTGGTCGGCGCGGCTGCCGACGAGGCCCTGATCCAGGCCGTCTTCGAGCTAGACGCCACTCAGGCGGCCGAGTTGCCGCACGATCTCCGTGAATTGGCCGCCGTGGAGGGCCCCGGGAGAGATCATCGTCACTCGGCGCCTGGGCAAACAGGGCCGGAACCGCTGCTACATGAACGACAGCTCGGTCACCCTTGCCGCCATGGCCGCGGTGGTGGGTGGGCTGCTGTCGTTCGCCGGCCAGCACGAATACCGCCGCCTGCTCGATCCCGGCTATCAGCTGGCCGTCCTCGACCAGTGGGCCGGAGCGGAGACGCTTCGTCTGGCGGCTGAGTATCGGACGAGCTACGAGCAGGCGGCAGGACTGCGCGCGGGCGCTGGAAGAGAGCAGGCAGGCCCGGCAGGGACGGACTCCGCGAGATGGACCTGCTGCGATTCGAGGTCGGCCGAACTGGCGGCCGCCCAGCTGTCCGTCCTCGACGAGGAACGGCGCTGCAGGCGGAACAGCGAGTCCTCTCCAAGCGCCGAGGAGATCCAGCGCGATCTGGGCCGGGCGGCCGAGTTGCTCAAGGGCGAAGGAGCCGCCGCCGATGCCTCCGGACTGGTGGGGCAGGCGGTAACCCTGGTGGGAGGCCTCACTCGGTGGATCCCGAGGTCGAGGCCATGGCGGCGGCGCTACGGGAGGCCCAGCTACTCTGCTCACTGAGCTGTCGCGGGAGCTGCGTCGTTACGTCGATCGGGTGACGGTGGATCCGTCTCGGCTGGCGACGGTGGACGAGCGGCTGCGTCTGTACACCGACCTGGCCCGCAAGTACGGCGGGTCCACAGAGGCTGCCGTGGCGCTATCTCGAATCGGCACAGAAGCGGCTGGCGTCGCTCGAACAGGGAGAGGAGGACCTCTCGCGGCTGGAGGGCGAAGCGCGGCGCCTCGCGAGGCTCGAGCGCTCGAGCTGGCCGACGCGCTCACCGAGGCGCGACGCGAGGCGGCGCCGCTGCTCGAAGCGGCCATCGGCGGCGCAGCTCGCCGGACTGGGCATGGCGTCGGCCGTCGATGACAGTCGACGTGGATACGCGCTCTGGGTGGGAGGGACTGCGCGAGACCGGCGCCGATTCGGTGGAGTTCCTGCTGGCCGCCAATCCCGGGCAGCCACCGCGGAGCCTGGCCCGACGGCGTCCGGCGGCGAGCTGTCGCGCGTGCTCTTGGGCTCAAGTGCGCGCTTGCCGGACGCTGGGGGGCGACGAGACGCTGGTGTTCGACGAGATCGACGCGGGCATCGGAGGCCGGACGGCTGTGGCCGTGGCGCGAGCAAGCTGCGCGAGCTGGCCGAGCGGTACCCAGGTGATGGTGGTCACGCATCTGGCCCAGGTGGCGGCGCTCTGCCGACCCGCCACTACGCTCATCGACAAGAGCCAGCGCCGCCGGGAGCGCGGTGACCCGGTCTCGCGCTGCTCGAGGGCGACGCGGTGGTGGAAGAACTGTGTCGCATGATGGGCGGCAGTCCCGACGACGCCGAGGCCATGGCTCATGCCCGGGAGTTGCGAGACAGGGCGCGCGGTGGGCTGCTAGACTAGGAGGGCGCGGGCCAGGTACGCCATGCGCCCTCCGGTCCCACCACTGCGCGGTAGGGGTGAGCATGGCTAAGCACGTGTTCGTCACAGGTGGCGTCGTATCCTCGCTGGGCAAGGGCATCACCGCCGCCTCTCTGGGTCGTCTGCTCAAGAGCCGGGGCCTCGAGTCACGCATCCAGAAGTTCGACCCCTATCTGAACGTCGATCCGGGCACCATGAGTCCGTTCCAGCACGGCGAGGTGTTCGTCACCGACGACGGCGCCGAGACCGACCTCGACCTGGGCCACTACGAGCGCTTCATCGACGAGAGTCTCACGCCGCGACTCCAACGTCACCTCCGGCTCGGTCTACTACAACGTCATCCGCAAGGAGCGCAAGGGCGACTACCTGGGCGGCACCGTGCAGGTGATCCCGCACGTCACCAACGAGATCAAGGAGCGCATCGCCCGGGTGGCCCGCAACCCCGACATCGACGTGGTCATCACCGAGATCGGCGGCACGGTAGGCGACATCGAGAGCCTGCCCTTCCTGGAGGCCATCCGGCAGTTCCGCAACGACATCGGCCGGCGGAACGTCCTCTACATCCACGTCACGCTGATCCCGTTCATCAACGCGAGCGGCGAGCTCAAGACCAAGCCTACCCAGCACAGCGTCAACGAGCTGCGCAGCATCGGTATCCAGCCCGACATCATCGTGTGCCGCTCCGACCGGGCCATCAGTCAGGACCTCAAGGAGAAGATCGCGCTGTTCACCGACGTCGAGGCCAGGGCGGTCATCAGCTGCGTCGACGCGCCCCACATCTACTTCGTGCCCCTCAACCTGCGCGACGAGGGTCTCGACGGCTTGGTGGTCGACAAGCTGGGTCTGGAGACCGGGCGCGCGCAGCTGGGCGAATGGATCGACTCTGGTCGAGAAGGTCAGAAGCGACCACGGGCACGGTGCGCATCGCGCTGGTGGGCAAGTACGTGCAAGCTGCAGGACGCCTATCTGAGCGTGGTCGAGGCGCTGCGGCACGCCGCCATCCACCACGGACGCAACCTGGAGATCATCTGGGTGGATGCCGAGACGCTGCGCCAGGAGGAGATCACCTCGCAGCTGGAGGCGGCCGACGGCATCCTCGTGCCGGGCGGGTTCGGCGTCCGGGGCATCGAGGGCAAGATCATGGCCGTCCGCTACGCCCGCGAGAACAAGGTGCCCTATCTGGGCTGTGCCTGGGCCTGCAGGTGGCCGTGGCCGAGTTCGCCCGCCACGTCGCCGGCATGGCGGGCGCGAACTCGTCCGAGTTCGACCCGCGACGCAGTACCCGGTGATCGACCTGCTGCCGGAGCAGAAGGACGTGGCCGACATGGGCGGCACCATGCGCCTGGGCGCCTCGCCCACGAAGGTCGTCGGCCGGGACCAAGGCCCACGCGGCCTACGGGGAGGAGGTCATCCACGAGCGGCACCGGCACCGGTATGAGGTCAACAACGTCTTCCGCAGCCAGCTGGTGGAGGCCGGGCTGGTCATCAGCGGCACCACCCCGGACGAGCGCCTGGTGGAGATCATCGAGCTTGCCGACCATCCCTGGTTCGTCGCCTGCCAGTTCCATCCCGAGTTCAAGAGCCGGCCGACCAAACCCCATCCGCTGTTCCGCGACTTCGTGGCCGCGGCCATCGCCTCGGAGCCAGGCGCAGCGAACCGAGATGAGCTGCGGACTGCATGACCGGCTCCGGCGCCTTCGCGCGAGCGGCTCACCGAGCTCTTCCTGGAATTCGCCGCGCATCCCGAGCCCTTCACGACGCGAGCGCCAGGTGGCCGACGCCGTGATCCGATCACCTGCGAGGCCGCGGGGGTCGCCGTGCACGAGGACGACACGGGGGCCAAGATCGGCGGGGATACCGGCAATCTCTGGTGCGTGGTACCGGGGACGAGGCAGACCGCATGTGGCGCTGGGAGCGCACATGGATACCGTGGAGCCCACCGACCGCATCGAGCCCTTGTCTGGACGACGACGGGTGTGTTCCGCAATCGCGCGCCGCACCATCCTCGGGGCTGACGACAAGGCGGCGGTAGCGGCGCTCATCCACGCCACGGAGCTTGCTCGTGGCAGGGGGCCGACTTCCCACGTATGAACTGTTCTTCACCGTGTCGCGAGGAGATCGGCCTGGTAGGGGCCAAGCATCTGGCGAGAACAAGTCCTCGCGAGCCCGTTCGCCGCCGTGTTCGACTCGTCGGGCCCGGTGGGGGGCATCACGGTCAAGGCGCCCAGCCACGAGACTTTCAAGGCTACGTTCCGCGGCCGAGCGGCCCACGCCGGCGTGGAGCCCGAGCGGGGCCGAAGCGCCATCCAGGCGGCGGCCAAGGCCATCGCCGCGATGCAGCTGGGCCGGATCGACGAAGAGACCAGCGCGAACATCGGCGATCATCCAGCGGAGGAGTGGGCACCAACATCGTCCCCGATCTCTGCGAGATACAGCGGGGAGTGCCGCAGCCACGACGACGAGAAGCTGGCCGGCGTGGCGGCGGCCATGGTCGACGCGATGCAGGTGGGCGCCGCCCAGGCGGGAGTGGACGTGGAGATCGATCTGGTGCACGAGTACCGCGCCTTCGCGCTGACAGGCCGCTCGCCGGTGGTGCGCTTGAGCAAGGCGGCGCTGGCCGAACTCGGGCCTGGAGCCGCGGCTGCTGACCGGCGGAGGCGGGTCAGATGCCAATATCCTCAACGCCCGCGGCCTGCCCACCGTCAATCTCGACTGCCGGGCATGACCCAGGTCCACAGCCCCGACGAGCACGTCAGTCCTGGACGATCTCGAGCGGCTGTGCGCCCTGGTGCTCGGCTCGATCTCGCTCGCTCCCGAGTACGTTCCCCGCTCGCGGCCGCCACGCGTGGTCTCCGATGACTGAGGACCGGCACGGTCCTGCTCGTCCGGCGCCGACGCCGGCAGACCGCCCGATTTCATGCCCGAGGTGCTGAGTCGCGCCAGGTCTACCGAGGCAAGGTGGTGACCCTGCGCGTGGACGAGATCTCGCTGGCCGACGGTGGGCGAGCCACCCGCGAAGTAGTGGAGCATCCCGGGGCGGTCGTCATCGTCGCGCTCGATGCCGAGGACAGGTGGTTACTGGTGCGCCAGTACCGGCATGCGATCAAGCGGTACCTGCTGGAGCTGCCCGCCGGCGGACTCGAGCCTGGTGAAGCGCCCCTGGCAGACTGCCACAGCGCGAGCTCCGCGAGGAAGTGGGGCTGGAGGCGCCGTGTGGACCCGCTTGGGGTCGTTCTTCTCCTCCCCGGCTTCGCCAACGAGAGGCTGCATGTGTTCCTCGCCGAGGACCTGCGATCGGCCCCTGCGGAGCCCGATGACGACGAGGACATCGTCGTGGTACGTTGCACGGTGGGCGAGGCTGTACAGACATCTCGATGACATACAGGACGCCAAGAGCCTGGCCGCGCTCCTCCTCCTGACAGAGAGCGCGAGGCTGGCGAGCGAGGCTGACGCCAGAGCGGAGTACGGATCGATGCGAGTCGGAGTACCCACCGAGATCCGTGAAGAGGAGTACCGGGTAGCACTCACGCCTGCGGGCACCAAGGAACTCGCCATCAGAGGCCACGACGTGCTGGTGCAGCACGGCGCGGGGGAGGGGTCGCTTCTTCTCCGACGAGGCCTACGTGGCCGCCGGCGCCCGGATCGTAGCCCGATGCCGAGACGGTGTTCGCTCAGGCCGAGCTGATCGTCAAGGTCAAGGAGCCGCTGCGCGAGGAGTACGGCGCCTCGAGCCCCGGCACGTGCTCTTCACCTACCTGCATCTGGCGCCCGACCGCGAACTGACCGAGGGGCTCGTTGGCAGCGGGGCCACCTGCCTGGCGTACGAGACGGTGGAGACGGCCGACGGCCGACGACCGCTGCTGGCGCCCATGAGCGAGATAGCGGGCCGGCTCGCTCCGCAGGTGGGCGCGTATTTCCTGGAGCGCATGAGCGGAGGCAAGGGCAAGCTGCTCGGGGGGGCCACGGGGGTCAAGCCGGCCAACGTCGTGATCCTGGGGGCGGGCATCGCCGGCTCCAACGCGGCCATGCATCGCCTCCGGCATGGGCGCCCACACCAAGGTGCTGGACATCGATCTGGACGCCCTGGTCGCCGTGGAGCGGCAGCTTCCCGCGGTGGAGACACTGCACAGCGATCAACTGACCATCGAAGAGGAGGTCGCGGGGCCGACGTGGTCATCGGCGCGGTGCTCGTCTCGGGCGCGCGGACCCCGGTGCTGGTGTCGGAGGACGCGGTCGCGGCGATGCAGCCCGGGTCGGTCATCGTGGACCTCAGCATCGACCAGGGGGGCTGCGTGGCCACGTCCCGAGCGGACCACGCACCGGGCCCCGACCTTCGTCCAGCACGGAGTCATCCACTACTGCGTGGACAACATGGCCGGGGTCGGTGCCCATCACCTCGACCCTGGCCCTCACCAACGCGACGCTGCCCTACATCATGCAGTCGCGGACAGGGGAGCGGTGGCCGCCGCGCGCGCCGACCCCGCGCTGGCCCGCGGGATCAACGTCATGGAGGGCAAGGTGACCATCCGGGAGGTGGCCGAGGCCACCGGCAACCCGTACTTCCCGCTCGAGTACGTGCTGCCCATCGAGTACATGTAGTCCCGAGAGATGCCCGCGTTCGATGCCGCTCCCGTCCGAGACGACCCGGCTCTGTCGCGCCATCTGCGCGCCCTTCGCCTCGAGGAGGGACTGTCCGAGCGCACGGTCGACTCCTACCGGCGCGATCTGCGGCAGTTCGCCGACTTTCTTGCCGAACGGGCGGGGCACGCTCGCGGACGCCGCCGCCGAGGAGTCCGCGACTATCTCGCCGGGGCGAGTGGCGACCGTCCACCCGGGCGCGCAAGACGGCGGCCATCCGTTCCTTCTATCGGCGGAGCGTCATCCTGGCCGGCCTTGCCGCGTCCGACCCCACCCGGAGCCTTGCCAGCCCCCGCCTGGAGTCGACACTGCCGCGCACCCTCACCGTGCGACGAGGTCGAGCGCGCCTGCTCGCCGCTCCAAAGCCGACCCCGGCGGGGTCTCCGCGACCGGGCGCTGCTCGAGACCCTGTACGGCGCCGGCCTGAGGGCCTCGGAGGCGCTGGCCCTTCGCCTGCAGGACATCGACCTCGACGTGGGGTTCGTCCGCACCATCGGCAAGGGCGACAAGGAGCGCGTGGTGCCTCTGGGCCGCAAGGCCATCGAGGCGCTGCGCGCCTACAACGAGCGGGGCGGCCCTTCCTGGGCGGTCCCGGCACACTCAAGGCGCCCGAGCTGTTCCTCAACAACCGCGGCCGCCGGCTCTCCCGCCAGGGCCTGCACGTGATCATCAAGCGATACGCGCGCGAGGCCGGCCTGCCCGACGACGTCTCGGCCCACACGCTGCGCCACTCCTTCGCCACCCACCTGCTGGAGGGAGGCGCCGACCTGCGCGCCGTCCAGGAGATGCTCGGCCACGCCGATCTCTCCACCACCCAGATCTACACCCACGTGACCACCGCCCATCTGCAGAGGATCTACAGGAGGCACATCCCCGGGCACGGACCTCGCAGCGATGAGGCGTGCACGCCCCTGGAGTGGCTGTCGTGAGCCGCTTCGTCTTCATCGTGCTGGACGGCGTGGGGGTAGGCGCCCTGCCCGACGCCGCGCGACTACGGCGACGCCGGCTCCGACACGCTGGGGAATCTGAGCCGCGTAGTCGAGCTGTCGCTGCCGTTCCTCGAGAGGCTCGGGCTGGGCAACATCGTGCCCATGCTGGGCGTGCCTCCCGTCGCCGAAGCCTCTGGCCCTGCCGGGCCGCCTCGCGGCTCATCTCGGCGGGCAAGGACACCACGGTCGGGCACTGGGAGCACATGGGCCTGGTGACCGACCACGCCCTTCCCGACCTACCCGGATGGGTTCCCCGAGGAGGTCCTCGCCCCGTTCGAGCGCGCGATCGGCCGCGGGGTGCTGGGCAACAAGACCGGCTTCGGGCACGGCGATCATCGACGAATTGGGCGAGGCGCACCTTGCCAGCGGGCGACCGATCGTCTACACGTCGGCCGACAGCGTGTTCCAGATCGCCGCCCACATGGACGTGGTGCCTCTGGAGCAGCTCTACGCCTGGTGCGAGATCGGCCCGCGGGATCCTTCAGGGACCGCATGCCGTGGCCCGCGTCATCGCCAGGCCGTTCTCGGGAAGACCCGGGGCGTTCGTCCGGACCAAGGACCGTCGCGACTTCTCCCTGCCTCCGCCGGCCCCTACCTACCTCGACCTGCTCCGCGACGCCGGCGTCCCGTCCTTGCGCTCGGCAAGATCAGCGAAGTGTTCGTGGGTCGCGGGATCGACGGCCGAGATCAAGGTGGCGTCGAACGACGAGAACCTGCGCTCTGGTGCGCGATCTGCTGCGGCGATCGCTCCGACCGGGGTCGCTTCGACGAGGGCCTGCTCTTCACCAACCTGGTGGACTTCGACATGGTCTGGGGCCATCGCAACGACGTGGACGGTTTCGCAGCGGGGCTCGCCGCGCGTCGACGCGGCTCTGCCGGCGATCGTGGCGTCCCTCGAGCCCGGCGACGGCTCTGATCATCTCCGCCGATCACGGGGTGGACCCCACCACGCCGAGCACCGACCACAGCCGGGAATACGTACCACTGCTGCTGTACCCGCGGCCGCCCGCCTGCCCGGCGGCCGTCTACCAGGGCACCCTGGCCGACACCGGGTGCCACGGTGTACCAGGAACTATCCGGAAAGCGGCCGCCGCTCGGTGGCGAGGTCATCACCGACTGCCGCCCCAGCAGGGGCTGGCGGCGGCCACACTGCCGCCCGGCCCTTCCCGGGCCGGGCGGGCATCCTCCTCTCCGTGCGCGTGGGTGACGAAGAGGCGGCAGAGGCCGCGTCCTACCTGCGAGCACGGCTCGGCGCGGCGCCGGAGGCGGCTGTGATCTTGGGCTCCGGGCTGTCGAGGGCCTTGGCGACGGGTCGGCCCGCTACTGCCGACGACGGTGTGGAAACCATCACGAGCGCAGATATCAGCTACGGCGACATACCCCACTGGGCACGAGGCGATGTGCCGGGTCACCCATACCGATTGGTCCTCGCAGGCTGGGGGGGCCGTCTCCTCCTGCTCCTCGAAGGCAGGAGCCACGGCTACGAGGGATTCGATCTGAGTGAGTTGCAGCTGCCCGTGCGGACGCTGGCGACGTGGGGAGTCGGGAGGATCCTCTTGACGAGCTCGTGCGGAGCTGTGGCCCCCGGGCTCCGACCAGGCGACGTGGTCATCGCCACGACGGTGGTCGACTGCCAGACCCACGTGATCTGCGGAGGGAAGGTCTCTCGACCCGAGATCCTGCCGGCGACGGCGCCGGCCCTTGTCGAGCGCGTGCTCTCTCTCGCGGGACGACCGGCCTGGTTGTCGAGCGGGTCCCACGCCGCCGTACCGGGGCCTCACTACGAGACCGAGGCCGAGCTTCAGCACCTGCGGGCTCTGGGGGCGGCGACCGTCAGCATGTCGCTCGCCGTCGAGCTGCGGGCCGCTCACGAGGTCAGCTCGGAGGTGGCAGCGCTCGGTTTGGTCGTCAACGCCGGGCCACACCAGCCACGACGGGGTGCTCGCGGGCGCCGAGGACGCTGCGCGCCAGCTTCCGCTCGGCTGTGGGAGCCGTCCTCCGATGCTGGGGGTATTGAGCGGGGCGCGACCACTGTCGCGGGGCTTCCGCGGACGTGGATGCCGGGCGACTGCTTCCGTCGCTATATACTAGCCATCATGAGCACGTCGCCCTCACTGCTGGAAGTCTCCGCGGTCATCACGACCCACCAGAACGCCGATTTCGACGCTCTGGCGGCGGCGGTCGGAGCGGCGCTTCTCTACCCGGAGGCCGCATCGTCTTCGCCGGGTCGCTCAACCCCAACGTGCGCGAGTTCGTGTCGCTGCACGGGGAGAACCTGCCCATCGTCAACCTGCGCCTGCATCGACCAGAGCAAGATCCGGCAGCTCATCGTCGTCGACACCGCCGACGCCGAGCGGATCGGCGACCTGGGCCGGCTGTGCGGCAAGCGCGGGGTGGAGGTGGTCATCTTCGACCACCACGAGTCGGAGAATCCAGAGCGGCCGGCTTTCGTGAAGGGGGAGAACTGGGTGCTGTCGCGCGACGGGGCCCAGGCCACCTCCATGCTCTACCTCCTGCGGGAGCGCGGGGTGGAGATCCCCCGGCTGGCCGCCACCATCTTCGCCCTGGGCATCCACGAGGACACCGGCTCGCTCACCTATCCCCGCACGACCATCCGCGACGCGGAGATGCTGGCGGCTTCCATGCGCCTGGGAGCCTCGCAGGCGCTGATCGAGCGCTACCTGCACAGCGCCTTGACCGGAGAGCAGCGCGAGGTGCTCATGCGGATGGTCGATGTGGTGCGGCTCGAGCGGGTGCGGGGGCTGGACGTCCATACGTGGCGCTCGAGATGTCCCGGTGTACGTGGACGGTCTGAGCGTCATCGCCCACAAGCTGATGGAACTCATCAACGCCGAGGTGCTGCTGCAGGCCGTGGGCATGGAGGACCGGGTGTTCGTCACCGCCCGTTCGCGGGCGGGTTCGGTGGACGTGGGCGCCCTGCTCGCGATCCGTGGACGGAGGAGGCCATGCCCAGGCGGCATCGGCGGTCGTCCGCGGACGCAGGCCCCGAGGAGATCATCGAGGGCTTGCTGGACGAACTGGCCCAGACGCAGCCTGGGTGCCCCGACCGCCGGCGAGATCATGAGCCGGCCGGTGCGGCTTCATCGACGCCGACACCCCGGTCACCGACGCCCTCGTGACCGCGCAGCGCTACGGCCACTCGGGCATCTGCGTGCGGGAGGACGGCCGGGTGGTGGGCATCGTCGCCCGGCGCGATCTGGACAAGGCAATCCGGCACGGCCTGGGCCATGCTCCCGTCAAAGGGGTCATGACCCGCAACATCGCCTTCGCCAAGCTCGTCGACCACCGTCGACGAACTGCGGCGCATGATGGTGGACGGCAACGTCGGCCGCGTGCCGGTGGTGACCGACGAGGCCTACGACGCGGCCGTGCGGGAGCGCTCGGCCCCGGTGGCCGACGTCATCGGCATCGTCACCCGCACCGACGTGCTGGCCGCATATCAGGGGCGGTGGGAGCAGGAGCAGGCCGAGTCGGCCGCGCCGCAGGTCTACGCCATGCAGGCGCTGGCGGAGCACCCCTTCTTCGGGAGGCTGTTCCGGGCCTGCTCCGCGCTGTCGGAGGATTTCGCCGGGGTGTACCTGGTGGGCGGGTTCGTGCGCGACCTGCTGCTCGACCAGCCCAACGTCGACGTCGACATCGCGGTGGAGGGGGACGGCATCGAGTTCGCCACCCGGCTTGCCGCCGAGCTGGGC
Source organism: uncultured Actinomycetota bacterium (assembly GCA_963822135.1). Taxonomy (GTDB): domain Bacteria; phylum Actinomycetota; class Thermoleophilia; order RBG-16-64-13; family RBG-16-64-13; genus CAIQPS01. The sequence continues at coordinate 221,502 of CAWGGI010000011.1, forward strand.
GGAAGCGTGCGGGCGCACCGCAAGTTCAAGACGGCCGTGGTGCTTCTGCCGCCCGACGTGCTGGGAGAGGCCCCGGCCTGGCTGCGCGCCTGCGGCGAGCCGTTCCACGTCGACGTGGCCACCACGCGCACGGAGTTCTACGACTATCCCGCGGCGCTGCCCCGGGTGGAGCACGCCTCCATCCGCCAGGACCTGTTCCGCCGCGACTTCACCATCAACGCCATGGCCATCTCGCTGAGCGGCGCGACTTCGGCACGGTCATCGACTTCTTCGGCGGGTATCGCGACCTGCGCGACGGGGTCATCCGGGTGCTGCACAACCTCAGCTTCATCGAGGATCCCACCCGCATCTTCCGGGCCGTCCGCTACGAGAACCGCTATGGCTTCCGCATGGACGAGCAGACCAAGAGCTTCGCCAAGAGCTGCGTGGACATGCACCTGGTGGGCGATCTGTCGAGCGTCCGGCTGCGCGACGAACTGGTGGCCCTGCTGGGCGAAGGGGACGTGGAGTGGACGCTCGGCCGGCTGTTCGAGCTGGGGGTGGCGCGGGAAGTCCACCCCAAACTGGCCACCGGCGCCAAGACCGTGGCGTTGGTGAAGACGCTGGATCGTCTCTGGTGGCGGAACTGGGACTGCAGGAGGAGGTGGTAACCTGGCGGCTACGGCTGGCTGCGATCACCCGCAACATGACCCACGACGAGCTGTACCTGTGGCTGGAGCGGCTGAAGCTCAAGCGGGCCGACGCCGCAGGCGGTGACGGCCGCGGTCGTGGTGGGGCCGCTGCTTGGCTCGCGGCTGGCCAAGCCCGAGATGAGCGACTGGGAGATCTACCGGGCGCTGCGGAGCATCCCGCTGGAGGCGCTGGTGTTTGCCCTGGCCGGCATCGAGCCGGGAGCTGGTCGAGACGCGGCTGACGGCGGTACCTGAGCCGACATCCGCCATCAGGACGCTGAGCGTGACAGGGGACGATCTCCTGGCGTTGGGGATGAAGAAGGGACCGGCCGTGGGGCGGGTGCTGGAGAGACTGAAGGAGTTGCGAGTGGAAGGCATGTCGTACGGGAGAGGCGCCGAGCTGGAGGCGGCGCGGCGGCATGGTGGAGAAGAGCGCATGAGCGGGCGCTGGATCGACCTTGCTCTACCTGGTCCCGATGCTGCTCATCTCGCTCATGGCCCACGAGCTGGCCCATGGCTGGTCGCCTACCGGATGGGTGACCCCACGGCCAAGATCGCTGGGCAGGCTGAGCCTGAACCCCCTCAAGCAGCTTGGATCCGCTGGGCACGGCGATGTTCTTCATCACCTACTGTTCTGGGGCGTTCGTGTTCGGCTGGGCGAAGCCGGTACCCGTGTCTCGCCGTACTACTTCAAGAACCGGCAGCGAGGCATGGCCATCGTCGGGGCTGGCGGGCCCGGTCACCAACTTCATCCTGGCCGTGGTCTTCGGCTCATCCTAGCTTCGCCGGTCCATACCGCTGCACGACCTGGACGTCGGTCGGCGATGTGCATCTTCAACGTCCTGTTCATGCTCGTTCAGGTCAACATCGTGCTCGGGATCTTCAACCTCATCCCCATACCACCTCTGGACGGCTCGCGGGTGCTGGGCGCATTCCTCCCGCGGAGGGCCTACGAGAAGTGGGTGGCGCTCGACCACTACGGGTTCCTGATCCTCATCCTTCCTCGTCGTCGTTCTCGAGGACCAGCTTCTGGGTCGCTGCTCTGCGGCGCCGTCATCGACGCCGGTGCTGGCACCTGATCTTCATCGGCTCTGACTAGTGCGAGGCTGCATCTGAGACCGCTCGAACTAGATCTGGACGTCTACCAGGGGCCGTTCGACCTGCTGCTGTCGCTTCATCAAGGAAGAGGTCGACCTGCTCGAGGTGCCGCTGTTCGAGGTCATCTCCGCCTACCTCGACGAGATGGAGGCCGGGGGCGCACCGTCCTACTGGGACGAGATGACCGAGTTCCTGCTGCTCATGAGCCTCCTGGTCGAGATCAAGTCGCGGCTGCTGCTGCCCGGCGCCAGCCGGCCGCTCGAGACCGAGACTCACTCCGGAGCAGGCCCGCGACCAGCTGCTGGCCCGGCTGTTCGAGTACAGCAAGTTCAAGGCCGCCGCCGGCGGCTGCGCGAACTTGGCCGAGCGGAACGCCGTGTGCGCTGCTGCGGCTGCCCGAGCGCGAGCCTCACCGGCCGCTTCCCCGCTCGACGCCGTCGCCGGCAGCGAGGACGCCATGCGGCTCCGCGAGAGCTCTGCTGCGGGTCCTGGAGAATCGCCGAGAGCCGGACACCGCCCACATCATCCAGACCAAGGTGGAACTTCGGCGCCAGACCCGGATCATCCGCGGCATCCTGGCCCGGCAGGGCAAGTTCTCGTTCAACAAGGTGTTCGGCGGGGAGCAGCCCCTGGTGCAGGCCCTTTCGCTGTTCGCCCTGCTCGATCTGCTCTCGCGGGGCGAGATCCGGGTGTCGCAGACCGAGCCACTTCGCGGATATCAAGGTCACGCCTGCGAGACATGCCGAAGGCCGGCATGACGAGATCGCCGATGAGTGACCGGATCCGCAAGACAGCCTGAAGACGCGACCTCGAGGCCCTGCTCTTCGCCTCGGGCGCCCCGCTATCGGTCGAGACCATGGTCGCACGCGCTGGGCCTCGCGGAGGACGACGGTGCCGAGCGACCCGCGTGGAGGCGGTCCTGACCGCTCGCTGGCTAGAGTTCTCTCCCGAAGGGCGCACGGCTTCGAACTCGTGCGGCTGGCCGGAGGCTGGGCCTTCCGCACCGACCCCCGCTGTCACGCGGCAGTCTCCAGGCTGTTCGAACTCCCTGACGATGCTGCCGGTTGTCCCCCGCGGCCATGGAGTGCCTGGCGATCGTCGCCTATCTGCAGCCGGTCTCCCGGCCCCAGATAGCCGAGATCCGGGGGGTCAACTCCGACTCGCCGGTCCGCAAGCTGCTCGAGCGGGAGCTCATCACCGAGGTGGGGCGGTCTGCGCGGCGGGAGGGGCATCCTGTACGGCACCACCCCGCGCTTCGAGGCCATGTTCGGACTCGCCGGCCTGGACGAACTGCCCGCGCTGGAGGGGTTCGCCCTGACCGAGGATCAGAAAGACGAACTCCGCCGCCGGCTGGGGCTGCTGACCGTGCCCGAGTAGAGGCCACTATGAAGGTCAGATGCAGAAGGTGCTGGCTGAGGCCGGCCTGGCCTCACGCCGCGCCAGTGAGGAGCTCATCGGGCCGGGCGGGTCACGGTCGACGGGGAGACGGCGGACCTGGGGGCCTCGGTGGACCCCGCGACGCAGGTCGTGGCGGTTGACGGCCGTGCTCTTGTCGCCGAGGCAGAAGGAGTACTGGCTGCTCAACAAGCCTGCCGGCGTCCTGAGCGCCGTGACCGACGCGCGGGGGAGGCCCACGGTCACCGACTGCGTGCCCACCGCGCCCGGGTGTTCCCGGTGGGCCGGCTGGACCTCAACAGCACGGACTCCTTCTCCTCACCAACGACGGCGAACTGGCCGCCCGGCTTGCTCCATCCTCGCTTTCACGTGGAGAAGGAGTATCTGGTGCGGGTACGCGGCGTATCGGCAAGGAGCGGCTCGATGCGCTTCGCCGAGGTGTCGCGCTGGAGGACGGCATGACCGCGCCGGCGACGGTTCAGCTGATGGAGGTCAGCCCGCGAGCGCGGTGGCGGTCCCCAGACGTCGTACGGATCGTGATCCACGAAGGCCGGAAGCGTCAGGTGCGGCGGATGATGGAAGCGGTGGGTCACCGCGTGGTCACGCTGCACCGCACGCGTTCGCGGGCTCACCGACGCCGGGCTTGCAGCCCGGCCAGGCGCGCAGGCTCTCGGCTAGCGAGGTGGAGCGGCTTGCGCAAGGCAGGCCGGGTAGCTAGACCGGCGACCTGCTCTATACTGGACTGCTTCCGCGCATATCACGCCGCATCGACGGAGAACCAATGAGAGCTCAATCCTGTGCTGGAGAAGCTTTACGCCCTATCGAGCCGGGACCTTCTCTGGAGGATATCCGCCGTCGCTACCAGCTCGATCGCGTCACGAGGCTGTCGGCCAACGAGAGTCCTTGGGGACCCTTCCCCGAGGTAGTGGAGGCGATGAAGGCGGCTCTCGATGGGCTCAACCGCTATCCCGACGGGGCCTGCAACGAGCTGCGCGCCCTCCTTGCCGAGCAGCTTGGTGTCGACGCGGAGCACTCGTCTTCGGCAACGGTTCGTGCGAGCTGCTGATGCTGCTGGGTCAGGTCTTGCTGGCCCCGGACGCCACGCCGTGTTTCCTCACCCTTCCTTCGTCATGTACAGGGCGATAGCCCTGGCCCAGGGGGCGCCCTTCACGGCTGTGGACCTGCCGGGTCTGGACTACGACCTCGAAGCGATGGTGGCGGCCGTCAGAGAAGACACGCTCTGTGCTGATCGTCTGCAATCCCAACAATCCCACCGGCAGCCACGTGGGGGCGGAAGAGCTGCTCAGTCTGCTGCGACGCATCCCGGGCAGACGTGGCCATCGTCCTCGACGAGGCCTACGGAGAGTTCGTCACACCCGGCAAGCAGATCGACACGGTGCCCTGGTTGGAGGAGTTCCCCAACCTGATCCTGCTTCGCACCTTCTCGAAGATCTTCGGGCTCGCCGGGCTGCGCGTGGGCTACGGGATCGCAGCCCCGGAGATCGTCCAAGCCCTGGACAAGGTACGGCAGCCGTTCAACGTCGACTCACTCGCCCAGGTGGCCGCCACCACCTCGCTCCGCCTGCCCGCACGTCTGGAAGAACGCCGACGCATGGTGGCCACGGAGAGGACGCGGATGGAGACGCGCCTGGCCGCGCTCGGAGTGGCCTTCCACCGCGGCGAGGCCAATTTCGTGCTGGTCGACGTGACCGGTCTGGGCGTGCCCGGGCCCGAAGTGGCTCAGGCCCTCCTTGAGAGAGGCATGCTTACTCGCTCAGGATACGCCATGGAATGCCCCGGATGGATTCGGGTTACCATAGGTGAAGCTGAGGAAAACGACATGTTCTTGGCCGCCTTGCTGAACTCAAGTCTCGAGGAACGGCATCGACCGAGTCCCACCGTCACGATGGGTTGGACGCCGAGGCTCTGAGCCCGGAGAGCTGAGATGGAGAATGGAAGCACAGAGATGATGATCGTCATGCACGAGGGATCGACCGCTGAGGACGTCGAACGTATCCTCGAACTTCTTGAGAGCGCAGGGGCGCACGGCCTCGTGTCTACCAGCGACGTGGTGACGGTCATCGCCGTCATGGGTGAGCGGGACGTCATCGCCGGCCTGCCTCTCGAGGCCTATCCCGGCGTGGACAAGGTGCTGCCCATCCTCAGACCCTACAAACTGGTCAGCCGCGAGTTCCGGCGCTCCGATACTGTGATAACGGTCGGAGGCACCAGCCTGGGAGGGGGGCACGTCGCCCTGATCGCCGGACCCTGCTCTGTGGAGAGCCGAGAGCAACTGCTCGTGGCCGCCCGCGCCGCCAAGGCCGCGGGCGCGACCATGCTTCGCGGCGGCGCCTACAAGCCGCGTACGTCGCCATACGCCTTTCAGGGCCTGGGGATAGAGGGCCTGGAGATCCTTGCAGAGGCGCGGGAGGCGAGCGGGCTGCCCGTGGTCACCGAACTCATGGATCCGCGACATCTCGAGGACGTAGCCGCAGTACTCCGACATCATCCAGATCGGGGCTCGCAACATGCAGAACTTCCAGCTGCTCTCGGCTGTCGGCGAGGTGGACCGACCCGTACTGCTCAAGCGGGGCCTCGCAGCCACCATCGAGGAGCTTCTCATGGCGGCGGAGTACATCGTCAAAGAGGGCAACGAGAACGTCATCCTGTGCGAACGGGGGATCCGGACGTTCGAGACGGCTACTCGCAATACCCTGGACATCTCCGCCGTACCCATCCTCAAGCAGCGCAGCCACCTGCCTGTGGTCGTCGATCCGAGCCACGCGGCCGGCAAGGTGGAACTGGTGGAGCCACTGTCCCTGGCCGCCATCGCGGCCGGGGCTGACGGGCTCATGATCGAGATGCACCCCACCCCAGAGACGGCCCTATCCGACGGTGCCCAGTCGCTCGATCCGGGTCAGTTCGAGCGGGTGGCACAGCGCATCAAGGAGATCGTCGACTGGGCCGGCAAGACCCTGGGGTAGTGTCGGTGGCCGATACCCGTCCGCATAGCGGCATTCACCGGCTCGCCGTGGTCGGCGTGGGCATGATGGGCGGAAGCCTGGCTCTCGCGGCCCGGGAGCAGAGCCCACGTCGATGAGGTGATCGGCTACGACACCGATCCCGAGGCCCTGGAACTGGCGCTGGCCCGAGGCGTCATCGACGAAACGGCGTCCAGTGCCGCCGAGGCCGCAGCCTACGCCGACCTCGTGGTGGTGTCCACACCCGTGCGGAGCATCCCGGCGCTGGTGGAGGAGTGCGCCGCGGCTCAGCCCGCACCCCGGCTTATCACCGACATGGGCAGCACCAAGTCGGCCATCATGAGCAGCCTGTCGCCCCTTGCACGCTCGCTCTTCATCGGAGGACATCCGGTGTGCGGCGCAGCCGACTCTGGAGTGCGGTACGCGCGGGCCGACTTGTTCGACAAGGCCACCTACTTCCTCTGCACCACCGGAGCGGCCTTTCCTAAGCTCTACGAGATGCTGCAGGAGTTCGTCGTGCAGTTGGGTGCACGGCCCACACACATCGACGCGGTGGCTCACGACCGGATCATGGCGGTGGTCAGCCACCTTCCTCACGTGCTGGCCAATGTACTCATGGACCACACCGGGACGTTCCAGGTAAGGGGCAAGCGAGCGCTGCACTGTGTCGGGCCCAGTTTCAAGGACCTCACCAGAGTCGCCGGCGCCAACCCCTCCATCTGGAGCGATATCTTTCTCGAGAATCGGTCCGCGCTCGCGCAGACCTTGCGCTCGATCTCCGCGGAGCTTGTAGAGTTCTCCCTGCTTCTCGAGCAGGGAGACGAGAGCGCCATCACCGACTCTATCGTCTGTGCCGCCTCGTACCGAGAGGAACTGCTCGAGTACGAGGACATAGTCCCCCAGACCTTGTTCAGAGGTGGTCGTCCGTATCCCCGACCAGCCGGGCGTGCTTTCCCGAGTCATGGCTGCCCTCGGTCAAGCGGAGATCAACATCGAAGACCTCACGCTCCACCACGTGAGCCGGAGCGTGGGAGGGGATCTCGTCCTGTTCGTCGCTGGACGGACCATCGCCGAAAACGCTGCTGCCCTCCTCCAGGAACTGGGCTATCCGACGTCGGTCTCGCTCATCGGTGATGGCGATGAGTGAGGCGACCGCCGGCGCTCGGTCCATACCGGCGTCCCGGGGGCTGGTGGGTACGATGCGGGTTCCCGGGGACAAGTCGGTTTCGCATCGGGCGCTGCTTCTTGGCTCGGTCAACGATGGTACGGTCAGGGTGACGGGCATCCTGCGCTCGGAAGACACGTGGGCGACGCTGGCGGCGGTAAGGGCGTTGGGGGTCGCGGTCGACGAAGACGGCGATGACCTGGTCATCCACGGCCATGGTTGGGAAGGTCTGAAGGAACCAGCCGACGTCATCGACGTGCGCAATTCGGGCACGCTCATGCGCCTGCTTCCCGGTCTGCTCGCTTCCTGCCCTTTCTTCTCCGTCCTTACCGGCGACGCCAGCATCCGGCGGCGCCCCATGGCCAGGGTCCTCCGGCCCCTGGCGGCCATGGGGGCCTCCGTCGCAGGCCGCGCTCACGACTCGCTACCTCCCGTATACATCCGTGGTGGAGTCCTTCGCGGCATGCACCACGAGCTGCAGGTGGCATCCGCTCAGGTCAAGTCGTGCCTCTTGCTCGCCGGGTTGCGCGCTCAGGGTGAGACGTCCGTGGCCGAGCCCGCGGCCTCGCGCGACCACACCGAACGCATGATCCGTCATGCCGGCGGCAGAGTGGAGCGGGAGGGAGCAGCCGACGGCTCTGGGGTGCTGCGGGTGTGGCCCGTGGAGCGCCTCAAGATGGACGAGGTGACGGTTCCCGGTGACTTCAGCTCCGCGGCCTTCTTCCTCGTTGCTGCGCTTCTGACCGCCGACTCCTGCGTCACGGTGGAGAATGCCGGACTCAATCCCACACGCATCGGTCTTCTGAGGGTGCTGCAGCGCATGGGGGCTAGCATCGCTGTGGAGCCGCAGTCGCCCGCGAGCGAGACCGCCCCGCCTGACGAGGTCGACATCCGCGTGCCCGAGGATCTGGAGCCGGTGGGGCGGATCACGGCGCGCACATCCCCGCTGATCGCCACCGATATCGATGCCGACGAGGTGCCCAACGTGATCGATGAACTGCCGCTCTTCCTTCTTGCCGCAGCGAGGGCTGAAGGAACATCCCGGCTGCGCGGGGCCGGGGAGCTGCGGGCCAAGGAGAGTGACCGTCTCCGTGCCATGGCCAGGCTGCTGGAGGCGTTGGGAGTGCGGGTCGTCGAACACCCCGAAGGTATGGACGTCATCGGGGATCCGCGCGGCTGGACCGGGGGTCGGATAACCACCGACGGCGACCACCGGATAGCCATGGCCGGGGCGATCGCGGGCGCCGCCTCTCGCCGGGGAACGACCATCGACGATGAGGGCTGCATCGCGGTCTCCTATCCTGGATTTCTGCGCGACCTCGAGATGTTGGAGACACGGTGATCGTCGCCATCGACGGACCGGCCGGTTCCGGCAAGAGCACCATCGCTCGAGAGGTGGCCAAACTCTTGGGCATGCACTACCTCGACACCGGGGCCATGTACCGCACGGTGACCCTCCTCGCCTTGGAGGCCGGGCTGCTGCCCGACCGCATCCCTGAGGCAGCGGAGCTGGCCGCAAGCAACGAACTGCGCTTCGTCGAGCGACAGAACGACCTGACTCGAGCCTTCATCGGGGAACGCGAGGTCACCGACGACATCCGCGGCCGGGCCGTCACGCAGAACGTCTCGGCAGTGTCGGCCGACCCCGCGGTACGGGCCCTCTTGACCGCCAGGCAGAGACAGCAGGCAGCCGGTGGCGATGTGGTGCTCGAAGGCCGCGATACGGGCACGGTGGTCTTCCCTTACGCCGACGTGAAGGTCTTTCTTGTCGCGTCCATCGAGGAACGGGCCCGCAGAAGGCGGGAACAACTGCTCGCGCAGGGGATCGACCAGTCCATCGACGAGCTCGTGACGGATATCGCTCGACGTGACGCCTACGACTCGGGACGCGCCGTGGCACCGCTCCGCAAGGCCGACGACGCCGTCGAGATCGACACCACCGGGATGACCATCGCAGAGGTCATCGAGGCCGTCCGTTCGTTGGTAGAGGCTAAGCGTGGTTCTCCCGCGTCTGCGTCGGCCGCAGAACCGCCGGCACCCGTGAAGTGGCCTCTGTCCCGTATGGTGCGCAGCCCGCTCGATACCCGCTTGTATCGCTTCGCGTTCTCCTTCATCCCGACACTGTGGCGCCTCGTGTTCCGCGTGCGAATCAGCGGGCAGGACAACATCCCCCTTACCGGTCCGGTTCTGCTCGCTTCCAACCATCGCTCCAATCTGGACCCCTTCTTCGTCGGGTCTTCGTTTCCACGCCAAGTGCACTTCATGGCCAAGGCGGAACTCTGGAAGTTCAGACCCCTGGGCCGCATCATCGATTTGCTCGGCACCTTCCCGGTCCACCGAGGAGAGGCCGATCGGGCCGCGGTCAAGAGGGCCCTGGAGGTACTCGGGTCGGGTGCGGTGGTGGGCATGTTCCCGGAGGGCCGGCGCCAGCGTGACGGCCTTGGTGACATACACCCCGGGGTGGCTCTCTTCTCCCTGCGCGAGGGCGTTGTGACGGTGCCCATGGTCCTTGAGGGCACCGAACGCGTCATACAGGCGAGGCCTTCCCAGGTTCCCCAAGGTCACGGTGACCTTCGGGCCTCCGTTGTCACTCCCGGCCGACGACCTTCCCCGCGCGCGGCGCGCGCAGCTGGTCACCGAAAGTCTGACTCAGGCCTATCAGAGGATGCTCGACCCGTCGCCGGGGACCAACGTGAGTCCGCTGGAAATAAGGATCTCGGAGAGCGCCGGGTTCTGCTGGGGCGTGGAGCGGGCCCTCGAACTGGCCCTGAAGGCTGCCGACGATGCTCCGGGGCCGGTCCGTTCGCTTGGTCCGCTCATTCATAACCCCGCGGTGATAGCCGACCTGGAGCAACGCGGCGTGAACGTCGTGTCCGATCCCGACGAGGCCGGTACAGGGACGGTCATCCTCAGGTCACACGGCGTGCCTCGCGAGGTCAAGGAGCAGCTTGACGCTACCGATACCGTAGTGGTCGATGCCACCTGCCGGTTTGTCAAGTCTGCCCAGGACAAGGCCGCCAAACTTCACCGGTCAGGGCTATCTGGTCGTCATCCTGGGGGAGACCGACCATCCCGAAGTCCTGGCTCTGCGGTCGTACGCCGGGGAGGACTCCCTGGTGGTGGAGTCGCCGGCCGACCTCCCCGAGATACTTCCCAGTCAGCGCGTCGGCGTGGTGGTGCAGACCACTCAGTCCCAGGAGCACCTGGCCGAGCTGGTCGAAGTACCTGGCGCCCCGCACGCGCGAACTCCTCGTTCACAATACCATCTGCAGCGCCACCGAGCAGCGGCAAACCGCCGCCATGGCCATGGCCGACGAGGTCGACGCGGTCATAGTGGTGGGCGGGCGGAACTCCGCCAACACAAGGCGTCTGGCGGAGCTATGCTCCGCACGTCAGCCGAAGACCTATCATGTGGAAGCGGCCTCCGAACTTGATCCCCGGTGGTTCCGCGGTATCAAGGTGGTGGGCATCACAGCCGGAGCGTCCACGCCGCCCGAGCAGATCAAGGCCGTCGCCGACCGCCTGGAGGGCATCGATCCATGAGCTCCACCAAGCCACGCGTGGCCATCATCGGCTATCCCAACGTCGGCAAGTCGACCCTGTTCAATCGCATCACGGGGAGCCGCGACGCGGTCGTCGCCCCCGAGTCGGGCGTGACCCGAGATCGCAAAGAGGGCGAGGCAGAATGGTGCGGCCGCGAGTTCATCGTCGTCGACACCGGGGGCATCGACCTCCAGAGCGAGGAGCCGCTCGGCGACGAGGTGCGGACGGCAGGCGCAGGTGGCGCTGGCCGAGGCCGCGGTGGCGATCTTCCTGGTGGACGGCAAGGCCGGTCTGGCTCCCGCAGGATCACGAGATCGCCGCCCTGCTCCGACGAAGCTCGGTGCCGGTGGTGCTCGCCGTCAACAAGTACGATTCCAAGCTCGCGCAGGACAACCTGCACGAGTACTGGCAGCTGGGGATAGGCGAGCCCATCGGCATATCGGCGGAACACGGCCTGGGCGTCGGCGACCTGCTCGACGAGATGGTGAAGGACCTCCCGGTCGACCGAGATGAAGAGCAGGAGCACGATCCCATCCGCGTCGCCATCGTGGGACGGCCGAACGTCGGCAAGAGTTCGCTCCTCAACGCGCATCCTGGGGGACGAGCGCACCATCGTGTCGGCCATGCCCGGGAACTACCCGGGATGCCATCGACACCGACCTCGATGTTCGAAGGTACGCCGATGACGCTGATCGACACCGCCGGTCTTCGCCGTCCGGGCAAGCGGACCACCACCGACGTGGAGTACTACAGCTCGCTGCAGGGCTCTGCAGGCGCTGGAACGGAGCCAGTGGCACTGGTGGTGGTGGATGCCAATGAAGGTCTCGTCGACCTCGATCTCCAGGTGGCCTACGAGGCGCAACGGGCCAAGTGCGCCACCGCCATCCTCTTCAACAAGTGGGACGTCAGCGAGATCGACCTGGACATGACTGTCGCGCGCATCAAGGCCAAGGTCCAGATGAGGCCGCGCTGGCTGACGGTGTCGGCGCTCACTGGGCGGGGCGTCGATCGTATCCTGCCGCTGGCGAAGGAGCTTTACGGGCAGTACAGCGCCCGGATACCCACTGCCGAGCTCAACCGCTGGTTGGAGCAGCTCCGCGCCCAGCGGCCGGCGGCAGGCAAGGGAGCCAAGGCCATCAAGACATTCTACATGGTGCAGTACGAGACAGTCCCCACCGCGCTTCAAGGTCATGGTGAACTCGCGAGCCTGGTGACACAAGTCGTACGCCTACTACCTGGAGAACCGCCTGCGTGAAGAGTACGGGCTGTGGGGGATACCGCTGGTGATCGACTTCGAGGGCAAGGAGGAGCGGTACTCGTGACGCAGCTCGTGAGCTCTCCTGGCTGACCGCCTTCGGACTGGTGGTCCTCGGGTACCTGATGGGCTCGCTGTCTCCCAGCGTCTTCCTGGGCAAGGCGTTCAAAGGCGTGGACCTCAGGAAGCAGGGAAGCGGAAACGCCGGTACGACCAACGCGTTTCGCGTGCTGGGGGTCAAGCTGGGGACGGCAGTGCTCGTCGCCGATCTGCTCAAGGGCGTGATCCCCGTAGTGATCGCCGACCTGGTGCTGCAGCGAGCCCACTCGTCACCGTGCTCGTGGCCTTGGCCACTGTTGCGGGACACAACTACTCCATATTCCTGCGAGGTAAGGGCGGCAAGGGCGTGGCCACGGGAGCCGGAGCGGCCATCGCCATGATGCCCTTGCTGGTGGCGGTCGTTGGTGGGGCTCTTCCTTCTGCTGTTGCTCACCACACGTGTTGTCTCGATCGCCTCGATCGCCTGCACCGTCATGCTCCCCGTCATGGCCGTAGTCTTTGATGAGCCGCTGGCCTACATCATCGTGCAGCTGCCTCATGTCGGCGGTGGTGCTGTGGGCGCACCGGGGAAACTTCCGGCGGCTGTGGAGGCGCGAGGAGCCCCGGGTGACGTTCCCGTGGAACAAGCGCGCAGGAGACCGTGGCCGATGGTGTGATCACCTAGGCGCCTGGAACCCGCGACGTAGCCCTTTTCACCGAGGGCGCGCTATACTGGGTCGCGCGTCGGGACGTGGCGTAGCTTGGTAGCGCATCCGGCTGGGGGCCGGAAGGTCGCCGGTTCAAATCCGGCCGTCCCGACCTCTTCCTTTTCTCGGCCGCATGCCGTTCCTGCCTATGGTGTTCCCTGCTACTCTGTTGGGGTAGTGTCCGCTGTGACGTGTCGTCCGCGACCGGGAGGCCCCCATGAAGGCAGTCGTCATGGCCGGAGGCCAAGGCACCCGCCTGCGCCCGCTGACCTCCAATCAGCCCAAACCCATGGTGCCGATCGTCAACAAGCCCACCATCCAGCACATCCTCGAGCTGGTCCAGCGGCACGGCATCAACGAGGTGGTCATGACCCTCGCATTCCTGCCACGTCTCATCCGGAACTACTTCGGGGACGGAAGCAGTTTGGGCATGCATATCGACTACACCGTGGAGGAAACGCCGGCAGGCACTGCAGGCTCCATCCGTCTGGCGAAGGACCTTCTTGACGAGACCTTCTTGGTCATCAGCGGGGACGCGCTCACCGATTTCGACCTCACCAAGGTCATCGCCTTCCACAAGCAGCGAGAGGCGATGGTGACCATCGCCCTCAAGAGCGTGGAGAACCCGCTCGAGTTCGGCGTCGTCATCGTCGACGACGAGGGTCGTATCCAGCGGTTCCTGGAGAAGCCGGGGTGGGGGCAGGTGTTCTCCGACACGGTCAACACCGGGATCTACGTGCTCGAGCCCGAGATCTTCGACCACATCCCTGAAGGCCAGCCCTACGACTTCAGCCATGAACTGTTTCCCAAGCTGTTCGATATGCGCAAGCCCTTGTACGGCATGGTCTGTGATGGCTACTGGCAGGATGTCGGCAGCCTCGAGCAGTACGTCCAGGCCAATCGCGACGCGCTCGACGGCAATATCCGCCTGACGCCTCCGGGCGTGCGGCTGCGGGGGAACATCTGGGTGGGAAAGGGGGCCGTGTTCGAAAGCCTCGACGACGTGGAGGGACCGGCCGTCATAGGGGAGAACGTCCGCATCGATCCGGGCGCTCGGATCCTGTCGCATTCCGTTCTGGGCGACAACACCGTTGTGCGGACGGGTTCGCAGGTCGGCGGCTCGGTCCTGGGGCAGAACGTATACGTGGCCTCCGGCGCCGTCGTCACGGGCGCAGTGCTCATGGACGCCGTCGAGGTGCACGAGAATGCCAGCATCGCCCAAGGCGCCGTGGTCGGCGATCGCTCGATCGTCGGGTCGCAACGCCGTCGTGGCCAACAACGTCAAGATCTATCCCCTCAAGAACATCGAGCCGGGCTCCGCCGTCCGCTCGTCGATCGTCTGGGAGACGCGGGGGACCAGCACGCTGTTCGGCACGAACGGAGTCCGCGGACTTGCCAACGTGGACGTCACCCCCGAGATGGCCATGCGTCTCGCGATGTCGTACGGAACGCTCGTCACCAAGGGCTCCTACGTCACCACCAGCCGCGACACCCACCATGCCTGCCGGGTCTTCAAGCGAGCCATCATCAGCGGCCTCAACTCCACGGGCGTGAACGTCCGGGATCTCACCATGGCGCCGCTCGCCGTCAACCGGTTCGACATCAAGAGTGGCAAGCGCGATAGGCGGTATCCACGTGCAGATGAGCCTCGAGAACCCCGAGCTCATCGAGATCCTCTTCTCCGAGGCCCCCGGCGTGCCGCTGGACGGCAAGCGCGAGCGGGCTATCGAGAACCACTACTTCCGCGAGGATTTCCGGCGGGCCGGCTTCGAAGAGATGGGGCAGGTGGTCTATCCGCCGCGGGTCATCGAGACCTACACGAATTCGCTCCTCGACAACTGGAACACCGTTGCCATCCGCGGCAGGCAACCGCGACTGGTGCTCGACTATTCCCTCTCGGCCCCAGCGTTCTTCTTCTCGGCAACACTGGACAAGCTTGGGGTGGAGACCATCGCCCTCAACACGTTCTCCCGAAGTCGCGGGCGGTTCACGCTCGCTGAGAGTCTGCCCGCCGCGTCGGCGCGGGTGGGGGAGATGGTCCGAGCCATGGAGGCCGATCTGGGGGCCATCCTCGACCCGGGTGCGGAATACCTCTACCTGGTAGATGACAAGGGTCAGCTGGTCCCCGATTCAGCCCTCATGCTGCTTCTCCTTCAGCACGCCGCCCGCGAAGCCGGAGCCGGAGTGGCGGCCCTGCCGCTCCACGCCACGCCGGCTGGGCGAACAGGTGGTGGCCTCCACGGGCGTGAGCATCCGTCGCACGCGATACTCGAAGGCTGCCTTGATGGCCGAGGCCACGCGTCCGAACACCATCTTCGCCGCCACCACCGACGGAGGGTACATCTACCCCGCCGTCCTACCGTCACCCGATGGGCTCTACGCGCTGGGCAAGGTCCTGGAGTTGGTGTCCTCGTCGGATTCGCCACTCGTCGCAACTGGTCGCGCGGGCTGCCGGTGGCGCACGTGGTGCACCTGCAGGTCGGACTGCCCGTGGGAACTGAAGGGCGCGGTCATGCGCCGCATGACGGAGAAGTTGCACGACGGCCGCGTCTCTCTGGTCGACGGCATCAAGGTGTTCCTGGACCACGGCGAGTGGGCGCTGGTCCTACCCGATGCCGAAGAACCGCTATTCCACGTGTATGCCGAGGCTGGAGATGATACGCAGGCCGGTCTGCGCGGCCGACACGTACGGGAGATCCTGCGAGCAGGCGATCGATCAGGGGCGCGACTAGACCTCGGTGCTCTTCGCGATCACCTGTTTGCAGACGGTCTTGAGGGTCTCGAAGACGCCTGCGCCGCTCAGGGCGCAGGCCTCGATCACCGGGGAACCAGTGTGGTTGAGCAGTTCGGTCAGGTCGGCTACCGAGAAGACGTCGCCGAGGTCGCGCTTGTTCATCTGTAGCACCATGCCCAGCCTGCTGAGGTCGTCACCCTGCGACATCAGGTTGTCCCAGAGGTTGAGGTAGCTGTCGACGTTCTCGTCGAGTCGAGAGATCTGGCTGTCGGCCACGAAGACCACGCCGTCGGTGCCCTGCAGGACCAGCTTGCGCGAGGCGTTGTAGAAAGACTGCCCCGGCACGGTATAGAGATGGAACCGGGTGCGCAGACCCTTGACCGTACCGACCGACAGCGGCAGGAAGTCGAAGTAGAGGGTGCGCTCCTCTTCGGTGGCGATGCTTACCAGACGTCCGCGAGCAGCAGGGTTGATACGGCGGTGGATGTACTGGATGTTCGTGGTCTTGCCACACAGACCGCAACCGTAGTAGACGATCTTATAGTTGATCTCCCGCGCTGCAAGATTGATCAGTGCCACAGGACTGTCTCCACTCCCGCTTCTCCACTGCCGTCTACTCATCTCGGTCACTGAGAACAGACCGTCTATCGCAGCGTCGACCTCGCGTGAGTATTCGCGATCGACCAGGCTGCCCGTCTCCATCGGTATTTTCGGCAGCCTCGAAAGCCGGCTTGAGGACCTCGAGCGCGCGGCTGGTGTACAGGCGCACCCGCCCGACCTGGGTCTCGCGGCCGAAAGTGATGAGCAGCAGGATCTGGTCGGTCACCTGCATGACATGAAGGTTGGCTTCTTTGCCCTCGTGGAACAAGAGCGTGAACTCGCGCTCGCTGAGGACCTCGGCCAGCTGCCGGGTGGCCGCGAACGAGCTGGCGGCCAGGGCGCGCCAGAGACAGCGTGTCGGAGCGGACGTCCGGAGGGGAGACGGCGATGGGCTGGCCACTGGTGGAGACGAGAGCGGCGAACTGCGAGCCCGACACCATCCGCAGCCTCTCGAGCACGGCGTCGATCAGCCTCATCTGCTCGTCGCTGATGACCAGTCCTCTGCGGCTTGGCATCACTCATCCTCCTTGTGCTCGGATCCTGCCACTGAGTATACAAGCCGGTCTCCTGTCCGTCGTGTCCTCCGTCCGGCGAGAGAAAACCGCTGTGCTATCATGACGGCCAGCCGATGGTGGCGAGAAAGGAGCGCATGTGAACCCTAAGAACCTCAAGTACCACAGGGAGCATGACTGGGCCCGGGTAGAGGGTGATACCGCAGTCTTCGGCCTCACCAGCTATGCCCAGGAGACCCTCGGTGACATCGTGTTCATCGAGCTCCCCGAGGTAGGCGCGGACGTCACCGCTGGGACGCCTTACGCCGAGGTCGAATCGGTGAAGGCTGTCTCCGATGTCTATGCGCCGCTGAGCGGTTCGGTCGTCGAGGTGAACGAGGAAGTGGTCGACGCGCCCGAGCTCATCAACGAGAGCCCGTTCGAGGATGGCTGGCTCATCAAGATCCGCATCGAGCGATCCCGCCGAGATCGACGATCTCATGACCGCCGAGGAGTACGAGGAGCTGGTCAGCGAAGAAGAGTAGCCGACTTCCGCATGACGCCCGTCGCAGATGTGACTTACCTCCACCTCAGGTTGAAGGTTCCGTGGGGAACCTCTATAGTAAGGGTGTGGACACTAATGGACGACACTCCTTTCGAACGCCTGATCAACATCCAGTCGTACAGCGACGAGGAGCTGCGCGAGCTGGCCGACACGCTGGCCGCCGAGGAGCGGGAGATATCCAAGCGCAGACGCCTGCTCCACGGTGAGATCGACATCCTCCGAGCCGAGATGGTCCGGCAGGCTCCGCGACAAGCACGCGGCGGGAGGGAGCTGGTCCAGGATGGCGACGTGTCGGCGCTCACCGACATCCTCAGCGGCAGCAAGCGGCGCAGCCGGCTGAACCCAGCAAGTGAGAGGATCGGCCATGAGCGATGAAGAGCGAACCGCCAGTCCGGGGCATCCAGAGCCGGTTCCGCGACCTCTCCGTGGATGTGCGCAGAGGAGCGGCTGATCCGTTACATCGTCAAGCAGGTCGCGAGCGGCCGGCACGTCGACGACATCCTCGCCGACCCCTATGTGATGGCGCACACCGACGACGATGCGCCCGGAGCCGCATCCTCGCAGCACCCCGCGTGATCAAGGGCGATCGAGGAGCAGATCCGCCGGCAGTTCGCCGACTACGGGAGCGGTCGGTGGAGCCGAGTCAAGCCGGGCCGACGAGACACTCAGCGACACGACAGCGATGAAGCGGACGACCGATGGTCGACTGTCCGACATGTAGCTTCGAAAACACCGAGGACTCGAACTACTGCCGGCGGTGCGGCAGCCGGCTGACACCGCTCGATCCCAACGAGACGACCATCACCTACTCCGCCGGTGAGCACGACGACACGCGGCGCATCGACACCTCGAGCTGCTGGCGGCGACCGGCACCGTCCTTCTCATCCGCTCCGGGGGCGGCCGCGAGGGGGAGACCATCGACCTCGACGTCGATGTGCTCACCATCGGGCGCAGCCCCCACAGCGACCTCTTCCTCGACGACGTCACCGTCTCCCGCCATCACGCCCGCGTGCTGCGCGACGAGGGCGGTTTCTGGGTGGAGGACCTCAACAGCCTCAACGGCACCTACGTCAATCGCAAGCGCATCGAGCGGCACAGGCTGTTCGACGGCGACGAACTGCAGATCGGCAAGTTCAAGCTGGCCTTCCTGGAGCAGAGTCTGACGATGATCTCGGACGAACTCATGAAGAGACGACGGCTAGCGCTGCTGACGATCGGCCAGGTGGTCGATCAACTCAAGCCGGACTTTCCCGACCTCAGCATCACCAAGGTCCGCTATCTCGAAGACCGGGGCCTGCTCGCACCCAGCAGGACTCCGGGCCGCTACCGGAAGTACAGCCGCGCCGACGTCCGGCGGCTGCGCACGATCCTGACGCTGCAGCGGGACCAGTACCTGCCCCTCGAGGTCATCCGCGAGCGCGTCGACGGGCCCGTCCGCCGGGTGCTCGGCCAGCACTCTGCCGCGGTCCAGCCGCCTGCGGCGGCGGTGCGCATCTCAAGCGTGAAGAGCTGCTGTATACACAAGAGGAGATCTGCGAGAACGCCGGCATGGACGCGGCATTCTTCCGGCTGCTCGTCGAGTACCGGCTCATCGACCGGCCGGCGCACAGCAGGGCCGGTGTTCACGGAGAGCGACCTGGAGATCGCCCGCATCTGCCAGCTGCTGGTCCGCTTCGGGGTGGAGCCGCGCAATCTGCGCCTTCTCGGCTCCTCGGTGGAGCGCGAGGCGGCCCTTGTCGAACAGATCACCACCCCGTCGCTTCGTCTCGACCCACGCCGACAAGCGCGAGTACGGCGAGAAGATGCTGGAGGACCTGGCGATCGCTCCTGTCCCAGCTTGATGCACCTGCTGCTCTACAAGGAGCTGCGCAAGCTGCTCTGAGCCTCTCGACGTTCTTCTCAGCCGCCAGTCTTCCTTCCCGCCAAGGAGCACCATGGACCTCGACAAGTACATCCGCCATATCCCCGGGTTTCCCAAGGAAGGGATCCTCTTCCACGACATCATGCCGCTGCTTCAAGAGCCGAGGCACTGAGGTATGCCGTGGACGCTGGCCGAGTACGCCGGAGCAGGCAGGTCGACCTGGTGCTGGGCGCGGAGGCGCGAGGCTTCATCCTGGGCGCGGCGTTGGCCTACGCCTGGGTGTAGGTTTTGCCGCGGCGCGCAAGCCGGGCAAGCTGCCCTGGAAGGTGAACCGCTGCGAGTACGCCCTCGAGTACGGCACCGACGCGCTGGAGATGCACGCCGACGCCATCAAGCCGGGCCAGAGGGTGCTCATCCACGACGATCTGCTGGCGACCGGGGGAACGGCTAAGGCGAAGATCCAACTGGTCGAGGAGGCGGGCGGCATCGTCGCCGGCCTGGCGTTCATCATCGAACTCACCGAACTGCACGGCCGCGACAGCTGCAGGGCTACGACGTCTTCAGCCTGCTGTACGTACGCGGTCTGAGCCTCGGCGTCCGCGCCGCTCACTCCTGACGCGCTCACAGGGAGGCCCACTGCTCGATCGGCGCACGGACGGAGGCCGACACTCGTGCGACACGCGTGTCCGTATGCTAGTTTACATAATGCACATTATCGTGCATTGCGACGTGTGAGCCGCTGGAGGTATGCATCGGCCATGACCGGCACGCCGGCCGCCGGCGCGGCGGCCTGCGTCGAGCCGCCGCTGCGCCGATCCGCAGTCGGAACCAGGCTCTTACTTGACCAGGTTCATCATGTTGAACATCGGCAGGTACATGGAGATGACGATGAGCCGACCAGTCCGCCGACGAACAGCATCATGATCGGCTCGATGATGGATGTGAGCGACTTGACGGCGGCGTCGACTTCATCCTCGTAGAAGTCGGCGATCTTGTTGAGCATCGCGTCGAGCGCGCCCGTCTCCTCGCCGATGGAGATCATGTGCGTGACCATCGGCGGGAACACCGTGACGCGCATCAGCGGTTTGGCGATGGGCTCGCCGCTGCGGACGCTTTCCTTGACGTCGACCATGGCGTCTTCGATGACCGTGTTGCCCGAGGTCTTGCCGGTGATCTCGATGGCCTGCAGGATGGGCACGCCGGAGCTGACCAGGGTGGCCAAGGTCCGGCTGAAGCGGGCCACGGCGATCTTCTGGATGACGGGCCCAGCTTCATGGGCAGCTTCAGCTTGAAGCGGTCCCAGCTTCTGCGGCCCTGTCTCGGTGTTCTTGAGCCTGACCAGAGCCCAGACGATCAGGATGATCACCGGGAAGATGATGAACCAGTAGCCCTTGAGCATGTTGCTGATGCCCATCATGATCCGGGTAAGGCACGGCAGTTGCCCGCCCAGGTCTTTGTACATGTTGGCGAAGATCGGGATGATGAAGAGCAGCATGCCGATCATGACCATGATGGCGAAGGCGGCGATGAGGATCGGGTAGGTCATGGCGGACTTGATCGATCGGCGCAGACTGTCCTGCTTCTCGAGCTGGGTGGCCAGTCGGATGAGCGTCTGGTCGAGAGCGCCGCCGGCTTCGCCGGCCCGCACCATGGCCACGTACAGGCGGTCGAAGGCGGCCGGATGCTTGGCCATGGCGTCGGAGAGCGGCATACCCGCCTCGACGTCGTCGCGAACGAGCCTTGATGATCTTCTTGAAGCGCGGGTTCTGGGTCTGTTCCTCGAGGACGTAGAGGGCTCGCAGAACGGCGAGCCCCGAGTTGATCATGGTGGCGAACTGCCGGGCGAAGACCGCTTTGTCGCGCACGCTGATGCGCTTGCCGTTCTCCATCATCGTCTCTGAGATCGGGCAGCGCCCCGCTTCTCCTCGAGCGTGACGACGGTGAGGCCCTTGCGGCGCAGTTCGGCGACGACGGCGGCTTTGGAGTCGCCCATCACTTCACCGGTGAACGGAGCCCCGCGATCCTTCCTAGCCGTATATGTGAAAGTTCCCACTCCGCTTCAGCTCCTCGTTCGCTGTGCTGATCGTCGAACGTCCTTCTGCTTCTATTATCGGCCCAGGAGCACCAGGCCTGAAGCGAAAAGCGAGGCGCCACTCGCCACCGACCCGTAGCCCCCCCCCCGCTCTCGCTGGCAGTGCTAGCAGGCTGCGCTCGGAGCAGCAGAAGCCGCTCGAGCTCGTCGGGCACGGACGAGCGCCGCAGGGCAAGCTCTCGGTGATGTGGCTCCTCCGGACCAGGTCGGCAAGGGAGGAGTTCATCGTCTGCATGCCGTGCTGACCGCCGGTCTGCATGACCGTGTAGAGCTGGTGGGTCTTGCCCTCGCGGATGAGGTTCTTGGCCGCCGGCGTGGATATCAGCACTTCGCAGGCAGCCACCCTGCCCGCTCCTGAGGCCTTCGGCAGGAGTTGCTGCGTGACGACGCCCTCGAGGGTGGCGGCTATCTGCACCCGGATCTGCTCCTGCTGATGCGGCGGGAATACGTCGATGATGCGGTCGATGGTCTGCGGACAGTCCTGCGTATGAAGGGTGGCGAACACCAAGTGGCCAGTTTCGGCCGCCGTCAGGGCGATCTGGATGGTCTCCAGGTCCCGCATCTCGCCGATGAGGATGACGTCGGGGTCCTGCCGCAGCGCGGAGCGCAGGGCCGGCGGGAAAGCCCTTGGTGTCGCTCCCCACTTCTCTCTGGTTGACCACGCAGCGCTTGTGAGAGTGCAGGAACTCGATGGGGTCCTCGATGGTGACGATGTGGTCGGAGCGGGTCTCGTTGATCTCGTCGATGATGGCCGCCAGAGTCGTCGACTTGCCCGAGCCCGTCGGTCCGGTGACGAGCACGAACCCGCGGGGCTTGTGACAGAAGGAGTGAAGCACTTTGGGAAGCCCCAGATCGTCGATCGTCTTGATGTTCACCGGGATAAGCCGGAAGGCCGCGCCCAAGCGTCCCCTTGTGGAAGAACGCGTTGACGCGGAAGCGGGCCTGGCCGTACAGCGAGTAGGACAGGTCGACTTCCCAGTCGGTCTCGAGCTTCTGCCGCTGGTCTTGGGTCAGGATGCTGTAGATCGAGCTCGCGCGCCTCGTCGGCCCCAGTCGGGGTAACGTCCAGGTTCCGTAGGTGGCCGTCGACCCGCACGACCGGCGGCAGACCGACCGCCAGATGAAGGTCGGACGCCTGCGATCTGGACCACTTCTCTTAGGATCTCGCCTACGTCCATCGTCCGCTCTCCCCTATCCGGCGCTCTGTATGCTCCCCGGTCACACGATGACCCGGGAGATCTCCTCGACGCTGGTCATTCCCTGCAGCACTCGCTCCAGTCCGTCCTGGCGGAGGCTCATCATGCCTTCCGCACTGGCCACCCGCCCTATCTCATCGGCACTCTTGCGCTCGACGATGAGCCTTTCTATCGCCTCGGTCACCGGCATGATCTCGTAGATGCCCATGCGGCCCTTGTATCCGGTGTTGTTGCAGCGGGGGCAGCCGATGGCGCGGTACAGCGTGATCTGCCCTTCGATCGTCGAAGGACGTCGGAGGAGAAGCCGACTTGCCGCAGGATGTCCCGGGTAGGTGTATACGCCTCTCGGCAGTATTCGCACAGCTTGCGGACCAGTCTCTGCGCGATCACGCAGTCGACAGCCGAGGCTGTCAGGAAGGGCTCGACCCCCATCTCGGTGAGGCGGGTGAGGGCGCCCGGAGCGTCGTTGGTGTGCAGCGTGGACAGCACCAGGTGCCCTGTAAGGGCGGACTCGATGGCTATCTGGGCGGTCTCCTTGTCGCGGACCTCGCCCACCATGATGATGTCGGGGTCGCAGCGCAGGATCGAGCGGAGACCCGAGGCGAAGGTCAGCCCGGCTTTGGGGTTGATCTGCACCTGGTTGATCCCGGCCAGCCGGTATTCGACCGGGTCTTCTACCGTGATGATGTTCTTCTCGCGCGTGTTCAGGATGTTGAGCGTGGCGTACAGCGTGGTCGACTTGCCCGAACCCGGTGGGCCCGGTGACCATGATGGCGCCATAGGGCTTGATGAACGACCGTTGGTAGCGATTCAGAGCCGTCGGAGAAGCCGAGCTCCTCCAGACGCAGCATCACGTTGGAGCGGTCCAGCAGGCGGATGACGATCTTCTCTCCGTAGACCGTAGGCAGCGAGGCTACCCGCATGTCGATGGGGCGACCGCCCACCGTGAGCCCGATACGGCCGTCCTGCGGGATCCGGCGTTCGGCGATGTCAAGGTCGGCCATGATCTTGAGACGCGAGATGACCCCCGCCTGCAGCCGTCTTGGGGATCGTCATGATCTCGTGCAGCACCCCATCGTGCCGGAAGCGGATCAGCAGATCCTTGGCCTGCGGCTCGAAATGGATGTCCGAGGCCCCTTCGTCCGCTGCCCGCGCGAGCACACCGTTGACCAGCTTGACGACCGGCGCCGCATCGACCTGCTCGCGGATGTCGCGCATCTCGTCGGTCTGAACGTCCTCCTCGTTGGCCTCGACCCGTGCTTCGAGGTTCTGCGACAGCTGGTCGTCGGCAGAGCGCATCTTGCCGAGCATCTCGACGATTTCTTCGGTGCGTGGCAAGACCCGGCTCGATATCGAAGCCGGTAAGAATGCGCAGGTCGTCGATGGCGACGATGTTGGACGGGTCGGCCATGGCCACGAGGACGGTGTGCTCGTCGACGAAGCTGACGGGAATGGCGGAGTACCGCCGCGCATCGCGCTCGGAGATGAGCTCCGTGGCCACCGGGTCGATGCGGGTAGAGCTCAGATCGAGGTACGTGCACCCGAGGCGACGCGCCAGTGCCTCCATGAGATCGGCCTTGGTGACCCATCCCTTGGAAACGACGATCTCACCGATGCGCTGGTGGGTGACCTGCTGCTCTGCGGTGGCCTGGTCGACCTGCTCCTGGGTGAGCAGGCCCATCTCGACGAGCACCTCGCCGGTGGGCTGACCCACCAACCTCCGCTGCAGATTCTCCTCTCTGCTGCTCTGCATGGACGGCGTCTCACCTCTCCCATCAGCCGATGCTGTCGCCGCATCACTTCAAGGGATGGCTCGCAGACCCGTCCAGAGCGCATACGACTCTGCAGCCTGCATCACCAGCATCTCCTTGCCGTCGACGGCGTTAGCACCTCGCGCTTTCGCCTCTCTCACCAACATCGTGGGACCAGCGCCGTACACGAGGTCGACCACGATGTGATGGCTGTGAACAATATCGACAGGAACAGCGGACTCCTTGACCGAAGGGTCAAGACCCACCGAGGTGGCGTTTACGATGAGATCTGAGCTCTGCGCCGCCTCTGCTGCCCGCTCCGCCGGAACGGCAACGCAGCGGGACACACCCCACCCACTCTCCGAGCAGAGCGCTACCGCGCGCTCGGGTGTGCGGTTGCAGACGCGGATCTCGCGGGCTCCATCGTCGGCAAGGGCGGCGACCACCGCCCGCGCCGCCCCTCCGGCACCGGCGACGTAGCATGTGAGCCCTCGAGCTCCCTCGGGCCGCAGGCTGCGCAGCGCCCTTGAGAAACCGCTCGCATCGGTGTTGTACCCCACCAGCCTGCCCTGGTCGTTGACCAGTGTGTTCACCGCACCGATACGCGCCGCCGTGCCATCGACGGCATCGACCAGGTCGAGCACCGCCTCCTTGTGAGGGATCGTGAGGTTGGCTCCCCGCAAGCCGAGGGCAAGGAGCCCGTGGATCGCTGCCGGTAGAGCGCTCGGAGCCACGTCGAAGGCCATATAGACAAGGTCGAGGCCCTGCGAACGGAAGGCGGCGTTGTGAATCCGCGGTGAGAGGGAATGCCCCACCGGGTGGCCGAGCACGCACACCAATCCGGTCCGGCCACTGATGCCCTGATTCGTGCCCATCCAGCCACCTCCACTGCGGTCGCCTGCCGTTTGTAAGCAGACTACCGCTCAGGCGGCGGTTTCGCCTCAAACCAAGGTGAGAAACTGGCGCAAGAAGTCCGGCAGGGGTCGGAAAGCTACTGGAGAAGGTCCTTCTTCATCTGCACGAACTCGTCGTAAGAGGCGGTGAAGTACGTCTTGCCGTCCTTGCCCGTGAGGTAGTACAGGATAGTCGACGTCCGCCGGTTCCAGAGCGGCTTTTAGTGCCGCCACCCCGGGGTTGGCGATGGGAGCCGGCGGCAGTCCCTTCACCACCCGAGTGTTATAGGGAGAATCGACCTTGAGGTCCGCGGTCGGTGAGCGGTTCTGTCCATTTGTCGAGTGCGTAGCGTACGGTAGCGTCCACGTCCAGCCGCATCTTCTTCTTGAGCCGGTTGTAGATGACCGCGGCCACCTTCGCCATGTCCTCAGGGGTATTGGCTTCCTTCTCCAGCATCGAAGCCACGATGACGATCTGGTATGGGGATAGTCCAAGGAACTCTGCGGCTTCCCACTGGAGGGAAGCGGTCTTCTTCGCGAACGCCGTCAGCTGTGCGCCGATCAGCTCTGTGGGTCCATCCCCGGTCATCAACTCGTACGTGTCGGGGAAGAGAAGCCCCTCGAGCGTGGCGACCTTGGGAGTGTCTCCTCCCACTTTGGGGATCACAAACTTGTCCGGTTGTTGGGCCAGGTCGATATAGGTGGCAGCTCTGCTTCACCTCACCGCCCTTTGCCAGCAACGACGCCACCTGGCTGGCCGCCATGCCTTCGGGGACAGTGACTTGGAACGTCGGAGCCCCGGCACGGCCTTGCTCGAGCCTGGCGACTACCTGAACGAGTTGAGCACTCGTAGGAAGTTGATAGGTGCCGGGCTGAAGCTTCTCCTCGCTGCCTCGCGAGGCCACCAGGTCCACGAAGGCGGCAGCGGACGAGACCACTCCCTTGCTTTCGAGCAACTCGCCGATCTGGCTGGCGGTCATGCCCGGGCTGACGATGACCTTCACCGAACTCGCGACGCTGGGCACCGTCGTTTCGCTCGCCTTGGCCTGAAGCCAGTCGCGGCCTCTGTCGACCACCGAGTACACTCCAAACATGAAGGCGACGAAGCCGACCACCACGATGATGCGGGTGGCCCAGGCTTTCGCCGAGCGACGCTTCTTCCTCCTGGAAGGGTAGCTCTCGCCCGCTCGTGGTAGGTCTGAATACCAGTCGCTCATATCACTCTCCGCCAGCCGCGGACCGTCGGTTGAGGTAGTCCTGCAAGATATAGCACGCCGCGACCGAGTCCTGCTCATCGCTGGCACTCTGACTGCTTCTGGCCAGCTTGGACGTGAATCTTTCGTCCCACATGACGACCGCCATGCTCGCCGTCTGCTTGAGGCGTTCGGCAAAGGCAATCACACTATCCATCTGGGCATTCGTCCCTCCGGCCAGCGGGCGCGGCAGCCCGACCACCAGCTCACCCGCGCCATATTCCTCGGCCAGGGCGACCACCTTTAGAAGCAGCTGGTCCCGATCGCGTTCCCGGATCACCGGCAGCGGTGTGCAGGTGACTCCAAAGGCGTCCGAGATAGCCACTCCTGTGCGGCTGCTGCCCACGTCTACACCCAGCACACGCATCTACTCACTCAGGCCTGCTACGACGGTCTCACGTGCACAGACGACGGCCTCCGCGAGTCTGCGCGGATCGCCTCCGCCGCCGCGCCCGAGGTGGGCCGTGCCTCCGCCTCCCCCGCCGAATACCTGGGAGGCAGTCCTCACCACCCGCCCGGCATCGACGGTCGCGATCTGAGGGCTCACACTCACGACCAACGCGGCCTTGCCCTGCAGTTCGGCTCCCAGGGCGACCACGCTCGGCTGCGTGCGCTCACGCACCTGATCGACCAACGACAGCAGGTGATCCATGTCGCGGGCCTCGATGACCGAGGCCACGACCGAGATCCCCGCGTGCTGGACGGCCTCCCCCGCGAGGGTGGCGACCACATCCTTGGCCGCCTCTGAAACAAAGCCGGCCAACTCCTCCTCCAGCGCCGACACCCGGTCTTGAAGCCGGCCGAGGCTGGGGAGCAGTTGGTCCTCCGCTACCCCGAGCGCCGAGGCCGCAGCGCTCACGAGGAGATCGCGGTCGCGATAGTACGAGACGGCTGCTCTTCCGGAGGCGGCCTCGATGCGTCGCACATTGGCACCGACGCTACTCTCCGAGAGGATCTTGAAGGCCCCCACCTCGCTTGTCCAGCCTACGTGCGTGCCCCCACACAGTTCACGGCTGAAATCATCGATCTCTACGACGCGCACGAATTCCCCGTACTTCTCCCCGAAGAGAGCTGTCGCTCCCAGGTCTCGGGCGTGCTCGAGACTGGTGGTGAAGGTGCGGACGGGGTGATTCTCGACGATCCGGCGGTTCACCAGCTCCTCGATCTCCTTGAGGTGCTCTCGTCCTATCGGCTGGTGGTAGGCGAAGTCGAAGCGGAACTTGTCCGCCCGCACGGAGGATCCCGCCTGGGTGACGTCCTTGCCCAGCCGCGAACGGAGTGCATAGTGGAGCAGATGGGTAGCCGTATGGTTGGCAGCTACGTCGTGCCGGTAACTGGAGGACAGGCTGGCCTTGACGCGAAGTCCAGCTTCTATCTCCCCTTCGAGCGGCATGCCGACGAGCACCTGGACCTCGCCCTGCTGCTGGACGTCCTCGACCCGAACCTTGCCTGTCTCGGCCTCTACCAGCCCCGTGTCCGCGGTCTGTCCGCCCATCTCGGCGTAGAACGGGCTCTCCCGTAGCGCCAAGAGGATCCTTCCATCCTCCAGGGTCTCAACGTTCTCGACCACGGTGTAGAGATCATCACGCTCGTATCCCTTGAACTCCGTGGGATGATCTGTGGCACGGGCAAAGCGGACGATGGCCTCCTGCAGGGCATCTCCCCCTCTCTGCGCCCGTCGCGCCCGTTTGCGCTGGTCGTTCATCGACGAGTCGAAGCCGGCCATATCGAGTGTCAGTCCCTGCTCCTCCACGATCTCGCGGGTGACCTCGACGGGGAACCCGTAGGTATCATGCAGCTGGAAGGCGATTGACCCCGGGAAGACCTTGCTGCCCTCTTCCTCAGCGCGACCGATGGCCTCTTCCACAAGGACCAACCCCTGATCCAGGGTCCTGTTGAAGCGATCTTCCTCGGAGCCCACGGTGCGGAGGATGACCTCCTGCCTCTCGTGCAGTTCCGGGTAGGTCCCCCCATGAGGTCGATGGTGCGCGCGGCGAAACGCTCGAGGAACGGCGGCTCCATGCCGGCTGAACGGCTGAAACGTGCCGCCCGGCGGATGATCCGCCGTAGCACGTAGCCCCTGCCCTCGTTGCTGGGGAGAACGCCGTCGGCCACCAAGAACGACATCGCCCTGGAGTGGTCGGCGAGCACCCGCAGCGCCACGTCCACCTGCCTGTGTTCGCCATACCGCTTGCCGGCGATCTCCTCTCCCAGTTCGATGAGCGGCCTGAACTGGTCGGTCAGGAACACCGCATCCACTCCCTGCTTGAGAGCGGCGACACGTTCCAGTCCCATGCCCGTGTCGATGTTCTGCGCCGGCAAGGTGGTCAACTGCCGGTCTTCGCCCATGTTGTACCCGGTGAAGACCAGATTCCAGTACTCGACATATCGATCGCAGTCACAGCCCGGACGGCAGTCGGGAGCCGAGCAACCGTGTTCAGGACCCCGGTCGAAATAGAGCTCCGAGCAGGGGCCGCACGGACCGCTTGGCCCGACCGGTCCCCAGAAGTTGGCACTGCGGGGAAGGCCCACCATGCGTTCCCTGGGCACCCCCAGCGACTCCCAGATGGCGATCGCTTCCTCGTCCGCCGGTATCTCATCGTCGCCCTCGAAGTAGGAGATCCAGATGAGGCTGGGATCGAGTCTCAGATAGTCGAGCGAGAACTCCCAGGCGAATCTGATAGCCCCTTCCTTGAAGTAGTCGCCCACCGAGAAGTTGCCGAGCATCTCGAAGAACGTGCAGTGTCGGGCCGTGAGCCCCACCTTGTCGATGTCGGACGTGCGAAAGCACTTCTGCACACTGGTGAGTCTGCGGTTAGGGGGCTCGGCCAGACCCATGAAGTAGGGCTTGAACTGCTGCATACCCGCGGTGGTGAGCAGTACCGAGGAGTCCTTGTACGGGACCAACGAGGAACTGGGAACGAGCAGGTGACCCCGTTCCACGAAGTAATCCAGGTACATCTTCCGCAGTTGCGCCGTCTTCACGAATCAGACCTCGTCTCTCCGCCCCGCGCCTCGAGGCTCCGGGGATTCGTCTTCCGCCATATAGAGGCGGAGGTTGTCTATCGATTTTCGTATCAACCTGGACACATGCATCTGTGATATCCCGACGCGGGCGGCCACCTGGGTCTGGGTCATACCCTCGAAAAAACGCAGGTGAAGGATAAGCCGCTCCCGGGGGTCCAGCCGTTCCATTGCGGGCGCCAGCACCCGCCGCTGCTCGAAGACCTCGTAGGCCTCCTCCTCCATCCCCAGACAGTCCAGCAGGCCCGCAGATTCGTCCTCATCCGGACTTCCACCGGAGAAGATCGAGATGGAGTTATAGGCCCGTCCGCTCTCCAGGGCTTCGACCACCTCCTCCTCCGTGGCTCCCGTCGCGCTCGCCAGTTCACTTATGGTCGGAGACCTGCGCAGTTCCACCGTGAGCGACTCCATGACCTTGTTGAGCCTCGTATTGAGGTCCTGCAAGGCTCGCGGGACCTTGACGGCCCAGCCCTTATCGCGAAAGTATCGCTTTATCTCGCCCAGGATAGTCGGCGTGGCATACGTGGAGAGCTCCACACCCCTGTCAAGATCGAACCGGTCGACGGCTTTGATCAGACCGATGCTTCCTACCTGGATGAGGTCTTCGACAGGCTGTCCACGGGACGCGAACCGACGGGCAAGACTCCGCACCAGCGGCAGATAGCGGGTGATGAGTTCCTCTCGGGCTGCGGCGTCCTTGTGATCGCGGACCAGGAGAAGCAGGTCGCGCTCGGACATCGCCTTCAATCCGTCACCATAGGCCATGGTCACATCCGGTGCTCCCGGCCGTCGCATTGCACTCTTGGTCGGTGGCACCTAGAAGATCCGTTTCTCCATTTCGATTGCGAAGCAATCGGCGGTACCTCCATCCACGATCCGGTAGCTGTCGACGAGAGAGTCCAGGAGCACGCGGGCGTCGAGCCCGCGCTCTTCGAGCCTTTCACGCCTGTCCGGGTTCGAGAGTGTCTGTCTGAGCGCCGGGCTGCAGAGGCCGTCGACGATCACGCTGAAGGTGTCTTCACTGACCCAGATCGCGAGGACCAGATCCGCGCCCTCGGCCGATTCATCGCCCAACAGGGTCTCCACGGCCAACTCGACATCGTCGAGCTGCTCCACCGAGAGAGCATGGCGCGAGGCCACGCCTCCGATGACCACTCGGATGACGGGCAGCGATGCCGCTCCTCGAGGCGCACGCAGGACGACGGTGTCGGACCTATCGTTCGAACCTGCCAGCTTGAACACCTCTATTCGGCGGCACCGCCACGTCCCATGAAGGCCTCGATGTCGGCCTGCTTCTGATCATAGGCCTGGCGGGCCCGATCGATGGCCTCTTCGGCCCTCTCTCTCACGTCTTCTAGGATGCGCTGGGCTTCAGCGGGCACGTCCGCAAAGGCCTCGGTAAGGCCCTTCCCAGTCTCCTCCGAGACCCGGTGGGCAATGACCAGAGCCCCACCTATGACTATCCCTGTCGCCAGCGCAAAACAAGCGCGAAACCCGGCCATCAGCTCTCCTTTCGTTTACCCGACACAAACGATGAAATACCCTCAGTGACCGCTGAGGATAGGCCTGCGATCTTCTTGATGGGTGTCGCCACGGCACCATGCACCGCGACGGTAGTAGTCTCGGCGACCTTGATGATCTGAGCCAACGACGTGGTTATCTGCTCGACCTGGTCAAGCTCGGCGTTTACGCGGTCCAGAGTGGTCTCCACTCTAGCGAGGAGGGGTATGACCTCCGTGTTGACGTCGGTGAGGATGTTGGTGGTCCGGCTGAACACCCCTGCCAACCTCAACAGCATGTAGAGCAGGCCGGCCCCGAACAGCAGGAAGAAGATACCTATACAGATATCCATGATGGCGTTGGCGTCCCACTCCATATCGGGCCCCTCCTCTTCTCCGTGTTGAAAGGCGAGAAAGACTATACCACAGGCTAATTCCGGCCCTTTCTGTAGTCAGCGTTGGGCCCTCAGACCCCACCGGTGAAAGCGATCGTACCTGCGGTGATGACCTCGTCACCTTCGTAGACGACTGCCGTCTGGCCTGGAGCCACCCCCACGGCCGGTACTGCCAGGGAGATGTCGAGCTCGTCGGCCGTCCCTCCCAACTCGGCAACCGGCAGCGCCGATCCCGCAGAGCGCACTTGCACAGAGAGGGAGGCGCCGCTCGCAGTGCGGTGCCATACGGATCCGGTCACCCGGATCCTACTCACCTCTGTCTCCCGGACGCTGCCCAAGACCACTTCGCGCTTCTGAGCGTCTATCGCCACGACGTAGCGCGGCTCTGCGGCCGCGATCCGCAGACCTTTGCGCTGACCGATGGTGAAGTTGTAGGTCCCCGAGTGAGTCCCGAGCGACGCGCCTCCCCGATCGACGACCTGCCCCGGCAGGTCGCCCAAGCGCGAGCGCAGGAAGCGCCTGTGGTCGTCGTCGGGGACGAAGCATATCTCCTGGCTCTCGGGCGCCGAGTGGCCCTCGATGCCCGCCTGGGCCGCCAGTTGACGTACCGCCGGCTTGCGCATCTCACCGAGAGGGAATATCAGGTGCTCCAGCAACTCTGGAGAGACCTCCGCCAGCACGTATGACTGGTCCTTCCTTGGGTCGAGGCCACGTGCCAGTCGGGGCGGAGCCCCGGTGAGCCGGGCGTAGTGACCGGTGGCGACCCGCGACAGGCCCAAGCTGCGGGCCGCCTCCACAAGCGCTCCTATCCGCACCCGTGAGTTGCACTTCGCGCAGGGGTTCGGCGTCCGGCCGCTTGCATACTCGGAGACGAAGTATTCCACCACCTGCCGGTAGAAGACCTCTTTCGCGTCCAGCGCCAGATGAGGGATTCCCAGGCTGTGCGCCACCCGTCGCGCCCGGCTGACGCTCTCCGGCGAGCAACAGCTGCGCTCGTCGGCCACGCCCGGGTCGTTCCACAGAGTCAGCGTCACGCCTACGACCCGGAAGCCCTGCTCCTTGAGCAGAAGGGCGGCTACCGCGCTGTCCACACCCCCGCTCATTCCCACGAGCACTCCCTCGCCCGACGACGGCTCTTCTGGGCCGTCCACCTCACAGGTGGTCGAGCTGACCGCCGCGGTCAAGGCAGCGTGCAAGGCATCCAGGGCGATCCCGGCTGTGTACAGCTTCTCCGGCACGAGTCCCAGATCGCGACAGATCTGCTCCTCGCTCAGGGCAGCGGCCGTGAGGATACTTGCACCTTCGACGCTGGCGCACACGTGGCTGGCGCTGGCGAGGGTGGCCGGGCACCCATGGGCCTGATACCGAGCCTCGTGGATCGCGCCGCCTCTGAGCCGCAACTGGATGCGGATCAGGCTTCCGCACTCCTTGCTCCCGGCCTCGCCACTGACGTCGGCGTTCTCCAGCACACCGGCGAGGGTGCACCTGCGCAGACGGTCGGCTACATGTGTCCCGTAGGCGAGGCCTGCGACAGGCGAAAGTCCCGCCGTTGGATAGTCTCGAGTATCACCGGTCGTCTGCACGCGCCCCTCTCACTAGCACGAGGGCCGGGATGACCCGGCCCTCGCCTGCTGCCTAGCTATAGGGGTCGCATCATCCTTGCCCGAGGTTGATGAGACACTGCCTCAAAGTTCCTTCGTCGACATAGCCGTTCCAGATATCTCTGACCACGCCGTCCCGGTCGATGAGCACTGTCTCCGGCGGGTAGTTTACCCCCAGCAGCATGGAAAGGTCGCCATAGCTGCTGGGATCCTTGAAGTCGTACATGAGGAACGTGTAGTCGGGAAACTCCGCCTGCAGGGCGGTGAGCGAGTCGAACACCTTGACATCGTCCACATTGCCTGGCACGTAGAACAGCACCGCCACGGGACGGGCCTGACCGACAGCCTCGACATACTCCTCAGGGGTGTTCTCCGTCACGGCCAGTTGCTCGTAGAGGATACTGTCCACCTCGCTCTGCACCGAAGATGCGGCCGTCGTTGGAGTCTTGACAACGTTGGTGGAGACTGTGGCGTCGTCCACCTGGTCGCCGCCTCCGCAACCCCACAGAAAGACGGCCAACGCGACGGCTACGAGAAGGACCACGGTCGACTGCTTGCTTCGTCTCGACATAACGTCACTTCCTAAAATAAAAATGCTCCACCTTGCCGTGTCTGACAGGCGCTTGAACCTGCCGAAGCAGGTGGGTGACAGCCCCCGAAGGGCGACTCGCCGTTCAGGTAAGCATGCCTCCCGAGCGTAGTGTGTTGGCTCAAGTTAGGGCCAGATCACGCACAAGGTCGAGCACCGCGAGGGTACCATACCGCCCTGTGGCAGGCAACGAACCGGCCCGCCCTGAGACCGCACACCAAGCGGCTCTCACCTCAGTTATTCGGCGTTTGGCGGGCAGACCTTGAGAGCCGCTGCGCGACCTGCGAAAACGAGGCCTAGACCGTGCGGATGCGCAGCTCTCTGAGTTGGTCGGGCGCCACTCGAGAAGGGGCGTCGGTGAGGGGGCACGACCCGCTCTGCGTCTTGGGAAACGCGATAACGTCGCGTATGGACGACTCTCCCGCCATCAGCATGATCGTCCGGTCGAGACCGAGCCCGATGCCCCCGTGAGGGGGGATCCCGTAGTCCATGGCCTCCACGAGAAAGCCGAATTTGAGCTTGATCTGCTCGTCGTCGAGCCCAAGCGCCTCGAACACGGCCTCCTGCAGATGGGGGTCGGAGATACGTAGCGATCCGCTGCCCAGCTCCACCCCATTCAGAACCAGGTCGTACGCGTATGTGCCCAGCTCCAGAGGCCGAGTCTTGAGTTCAGTGAGATCGCCCAGTCGAGGTTTGGTGAAAGGATGATGCTGGGCCTTGAGGCGCTTCTCTTTGGCGTCGTACTCGAACATCGGGAAGTCGACTATCCAGGCGAATCGCCAACCTGCCCGCTCGATTCCGAGGCGAGAGGCAAGTGACAGGCGCAGAGCCCCGAGGCTGGGCTCGGCCACTTCCTTGCGATCGGCCACAAACAGCAGCAGGTCTCCTGGGGCGCCGGCCAGCCTCCCCATGAGAGCTCTCATCTGCTCCTCGTCCACGAACTTCAGCAGCGGCGAGCGCATGCCTCCATCGTCATCGAGCCAGACCGGCAGCAGACCCTGCGCCCCAAAGACAGCGGCCTCGGCGGCCAGGTCGTCGACGTCCTTGCGAGAGAACCGAGCGCCCTCCGGGCGCGCTGATGCCCCGGACGACACCGCCCTGGGCCACTGCCTCGCTGAAGACCCGGAAACCCATGGTGCCCGCGAGATCGCTCACGTCGACGATCTCCATGCCGAAGCGGAGGTCCGGCTTGTCGCTGCCGTAGCGGGCCATGGCGTCGGTATAGGTGAGGCGGGGGAAGGGCAGCGGAAGTTCGACATCGAGCGTCTCTTTGAACGCCGCCGCAAACATGCCTTCGACCACACCTTGGATGTCGTCCTCCTCGATGAAGCTCATCTCGATATCGATCTGGGTGTGCTCGGGCTGCCGGTCGGCCCGCAGGTCCTCGTCGCGGAAGGCCCGAGCGATCTGGTAGTAGCGCTCGAACCCGGCGATCATGAGCAGCTGCTTGAAGAGCTGCGGCGATTGGGGCAGCGCGTAGAACTCCCCGGGCTGCAGTCGGCAGGGCACCAGGAAGTCCCGGGCCCCTTCGGGAGTGCTCTTGGTGAGGATGGGAGTCTCGACGTCGATGAAGCCCTGCTCACCCAGATAGCGGCGTACAGCCTGGACCACGTGGTGACGCAGGAGCAGATTGCGAAACATGCGGGGACGCCGCAGGTCGATGATAGCGGTAGCTGCAGGCGCAGGGTCTCGTCCACGTCCACTTCATCCTCGGGGAAGAACGGCGGGGTCTGCGGCGGCGGCCAGGATCTCCAGTTCGTCGACCACGATCTCGACGCCACCCGTGGCCAGATTGGGATTGACCCGCTCCGGGGCACGGGCCACCACGTTCCCGCCGGCGGAGATCACGTACTCGCCGCGCACTTCCTGAGCCCGCGTGATGGAGCGTACCCTGCTTGTCGGCCTCGAACACCAGCTGCACGATCCCGCGTCCGGTCGCGCAGGTCTATGAAGACGAGCCCTCCGTGATCACGCCGGCGATGGACCCAGCCCGCGACCTTCACCCGGCTGCCGATGGCACCCTCGTTGACGGTGCCGCACCATTCATCCCTGTATGCCACTCTGCGCCCTCTTCTCTCTGGGGTGTCAGCCGGTAGTTGAGCTCGATCCTGTCCGCGGACTCTGCGGCGAGCGCAAGCGCCGCCTTCGCTGCATAGCCGGTCTTCTCGACCCGTCGTCAGATCGCGCACGGTGAGCATACCCGAAGCCATCTCCGCCTCTCCTACGATGAAGGCATACCGCGCCCCTGTGCGCCCGGCCTGCTTCATCTGTCCCTTGGGGCTTCGTCTCATGTAGTCCAGGTCCACCGTGATGCCCCTCGCCCTCATGGACGTGAGCGAGCGCGAAGACCTCGCCCGCGTGCGGCTTCACCGACGGCGACCAGGTAGGCCGTGGGGCCGGGGACCGCTGGGCCCGCGACTCCGCAGCGCGTGACTGCGAGGAGGATGCGCTCCACACCGGTGCCGAAACCCACGCCGGGAGTGGCCGGGCCGCCGATGGCGTCCACCAGATCATCGTACCGCCCTCCCCCACCTATGCCGGACTGCGCCCCCAGAACGGAGGACTGGAACTCGAACGTGGTGCGGGTGTAGTAGTCCATGCCTCGGACCAAGGTGTGGTCCTCGACGAAGATGATGTCCTGCGTAGCGAGGCATTCTTTGACCCGGGCGTGGTGTTCCGCACAGGCGGGGCACAAGTAGTCCGGCAGCCGCGGAGCCTGCTCGAGCGCCGCCCGGCACGAGGGCACCTTGCAGTCGAACGTGCGCAGCGGGTTGATCGCCGTTCTTTCTCCGCACTCCGCACACACCGACGCCGCGGCCGATTCGAGGAATTCACGAAGGGCGGACGAATAGCCGGGACGGCAGATCTTGCAGCCCATCGAGTTGAGGCGCAATTCCATGCCCTGCAGGCCGAGCTCCCGGTACAGCGCGGCCAGCACCCCGATGACCTCCGCGTCGACCTCGGGCGCCTCCGATCCAAAGGCCTCGATGCCCAGTTGGTGGTGCTGCCGGTAGCGTCCTGACTGAGGGCTTTCGTAGCGGAACATGGGGCTGTGGTAGTACAGCTTGACCGGCTGGGGCAGCGTATGCATGCCGTGCTCGACGTACGCCCGCGCCACGGGCGCCGTTCCCTCGGGCCGCAGGGTCATGCTGCGCCCTCCGAGATCCTCGAAGGTGTACATCTCCTTGCGTACGATGTCGGTGGAGTCGCCCACGCCCCGGGTGAACAGTCGCGTCTCCTCGAAAGTCGGCGTGTCGATGCGGCGATAGCCGTAGCGCTGAGAAGACCCTCTCCGCGGTGGCGATCACCCAGCGCCGCAGAGGCTGATGCTCGGGGAGAACGTCGTACGTCCCCTTGGGTGCGGTGAAGGGCTCAGCCATTGACTTTCAGCCCAGCAAGGAAGGGATTATGAGCGAGTTCCTCTCCCAGGGTGGTGGACTCCATATGGCCGGGATAGACCGGAGTCTCCCGGGGATAGGCGCGCACGAGGCGTCCCACCGAGGCAAGGAGTTCGGCCGAAGTCGCCGCCGGGAAAGTCGGTGCGGCCCACCGAGCGGCAGAAAAGCAGGTCTCCGCAGAACAGGGCTCCCCCGATCTCGAAGGTCACGTCTCCGGGCGTGTGCCCCGGGGTCGTCGATGACCGTGATCGACAGGTCGCCCACTGAGATCGTCTTCCCATCCTCGACGACCTCGATCACAGGTTCGCCTACGGAAGGCACGGGGTAGCCCGTGGCGGCACAGCCCTGGCGACCGGCCAGCACCGGCTGCACCGACCGGAGCAATACACGCGGGCTCCGGTCGCGTCGGCCAATCCCTTCACTCCTTCTACGTGATCGAAGTGCCCGTGCGTGACCAGGATCGCCTCCAGACGAAGTCCCTCACGCTCGAGCAGGCGAGCGAGGCGCTCCGGTTCCCCTCCGGGGTCGACAGCACAGGCGACTTTCGCTTCGTCCCACACCAGATAGCAGTTCGCCTGCAGCGGCCCGACGGGCACGCAGAGTATGTCCATGACCAGATCCCTCTCCTGTAGCGTAGCGAGACCGGGCCCAATGCGACCCGTCCACGGCCAGCAATTTTACCAGAGGCGGGCTGGCCCCGACCCGGCACGAGACCTTCCGGTCCCGGGCGGAGGGTCGGCGATCAGTGCGGAGTGACCCTGTAGGCGTCGTAGACAGTGTCGATGCGCCGGATCCGTCTGTAGAACTGTCTCCAGATAGTCGATCTCCGGGACTTCGAACACGAACCGGTCCTTGACCATGTTGTTGCGGGCCGTGAAGATCTGTGCGGCGATGATGCTGACCCCGCTCTCGCTGAGAGTGCGCGAGATGTCCTCCAGCAGATGGTTGCGATCGTAGGCTTCCACCTGGATCTCGACACGCAGGGGGGTCTTGCCGATCGAATCCCAGTGGACGGGGGTGAAGCGTTCCGGGTTCTTCTCGAGAGCCCTGACATTGGGACAATCGCGCCTGTGGACGGTGATGCCTCTGCCGAGGGAGATGTAGCCCACCACGTCGTCGCCCGGCACCGGGCGACAGCACTGAGGTAGCCGCACGGCAACGTCTTCGATGCCATCGACACGGATGCCCAATCGGCTGCCCGAGGGCGCTTCCCGGCTCTCCTTGGGAATGGCCGCGGGCACCGACAGTGCCGCCGTGCCCTCTCCCTCCTGGGTTGAGCATCTGGACGATCCGGGTGACCACGTGCTGGGGACTGACCTTGCCCGTCCCCACCGCAGCGAAGAAGTCTTCCTTCTTGGTGTGGTTGGTCTCCCTCATGATCTCGGTGAGGAGATCCGAGCCGATCAGCCGCTGGGCCGGGAGACCCTGCTTGCGGAGAGCATCCAGGAGCGCCTCGCGACCAAGATGCTCCGCGTCTTCGCGGCGTTCCTTCTTGAACCACTGCCTGATCTTGTTGCGGGCCCCTGAGCTCTCCACGAATTGAAGCCAGTCGCGCGAGGGTCCCTGCGCCGTCTTGGAGGTGAGGATCTCGACGATATCTCCCGACTGCAGCTTGTAGGTGAGGGGGACGATCCGCCCGTCGACCTTGGCTCCGATGCACCGATGCCCGACATCGGTGTGGATGGCATAGGCGAAATCCACCGGCGTGGAGCCCACGGGTAGCCGCTTGACTTCACCCTTGGGAGTGAAGACGTAGACCTCGTCGTGGAAGAGATCGATGCGCAGCGACTCCATGAACTCGCCGGCGTCCTTTGTTTCCGACTGCCAGTCCATGATCTGCCGAAGCCACTGCAGCTTCTCCGACTGGGCATCGGCCCGCTGACCGCTCCGGCCCCCCTTCTCCTTGTAGAACCAGTGGGCGGCGATTCCGAACTGAGCCGTCTCGTGCATGTCGGACGTTCGGATCTGGATCTCGAGAGGCTTGCCCTGGGGCCCGATGACCGTGGTGTGCAGGGACTGGTACATGTTGAACTTGGGCATGGCAATGTAGTCTTTGAAGCGTCCTGGCAGCGGCTTCCAGAGCGAGTGGATCACGCCAAGAGCCGCGTAGCAGTCTTTCACCGAGTCGACAAGCACGCGCAGAGCGGTGAGATCGAATATCTCGTTGAACTCCTTGCCCTTGCGGACCATCTTGTCGTAGATGGAGTAGAAGTGTTTGGCGCGGCCTGAGATCTCGGCCTCGATGTTGACTGCCTTCAGCTCATCGTCGAGGATCTTCCGCGCCTCCTCCATGTCCCGCTCGCGGTCGGCGCGCCGTTGCGCCACCATGTGCTGGATCTCGGCGTACTTGCGCGGATGAAGGGTCGCGAAAGCGAGGTCCTCCAGCTCCCAGCGCACCGACTCGATACCGAGCCTGTGCGCCAGCGGCGCATAGACCTCGAGCGTCTCCTTAGCCTTGTCGATCTGCTTCTCTTTGCCCAGATAGCGGAGCGTCCGCATGTTGTGGAGCCGATCGGCAAGCTTGATGAGGATGACGCGCATGTCTTTGGCCATGGCGATGATCATCTTGCGGATGTTCTCCGCCTGCTCCTCTTCGACGGTGCGGAAGGACATCTGCGACAGCTTGGTGACCCCGTCGACGAGGAGGGCCACTTCCTCGCCGAACTGATCCCGGACTTCCTCGATCGATAGCTCCGGTGTCTTCCACGACGTCGTGCAGCAGGGCCGCAGCCAGGGTGGCGGAGTCCAGGCGAAGGTCGGCGCAGATCTCGGCAGTCCCCAGGGGGTGATTGATGTAGGGCTCTCCGCTGGCGCGCAGTTGATGCTGATGCTGAGAGGCGGCCACCTCGAACGCGCGGACCACCATATCCCGATCGAAACCCGGATTGTACTTCTCCACCTTGGCAAGAAGCCGGTCGAGCAACTCCTCGGCCGGGACGGCATCGGCCCCGTAGGTTACAGGGGGCGTCTTCCGGGAACGGGAAGGTGGCTGGGTGGTCTCTACAGGGTCAGACACAGGCGAGCGCACTCCTCATATTCGGCCTCCATCTCTGCGTAGGCCGGGCTGTCACGTGCGTCTAGTTTAGCTTCTCCGGTCGAAGCCCGGGCCAAACCAAGACTCTCGAGGATATCCAGCGCCCGCCAGAAGCGGTCGTGGCCGACCTGGACGTGGGCTTCCTCCCAGGCCAACTCGGCGGCTCTCCTGAGGATCTCGGTCTCCACTCCCTCCTTTCGGCCGGAATCGAGTTCTCGCAAAGCCCGATAGACGCACACCATCGCGAAACGCGGATGGACGAGATACCGCAGGAGCCTGGCGGTGGCCTGTCGCTCCCCGTGCCCGTAGTGCAGGTGGAGGTTCGCCCCCTTGCCACCCGCATCCGACAGCAGAGCCACATGCTCCGTCCTGTACGGAGGGTCCACGGCAACGATGTGCGCTCGCGCCATGAGCTCCGGGGCGCGTGCCATCACATCCCACTCACTGATGACGACCCCGGCCCGCTCCACGGGATCTTCCTGCGAACCGCGGCAACCGGCGGTCAGGCACGCCAGGCCATGCCGGCACAGATCCGCAAAGGGGAGCTTCTCTCGAGCGTCCGTCAGCATATGGGGCATGGAGCAGCCCACCACAAGAGTCGTCTCGCCCGTGGCCAATACCTGGGCCAGGGCGGTCGTGTGCCCGCACCCATCCCTCAGATCACGCGCCAGGAGCCGCGAATCGAGGCCCCCTTGCGCATCGCGCTCCGCCGCTCGTCTCAGGGCGGGGGTCATATCGTTCCCGCCGCGATCCGTTCGGTGGTCGGCGTTCCAAAGAGGACACCCTGGTCCGCAATCAGGCAGCGCCGCGGCGGCCTCCGGCGCGGCGAGGCGCTCGATGAGAAACTCCGGCCGC
The DNA here is from genome assembly GCA_963822135.1 of uncultured Actinomycetota bacterium. Classification (GTDB taxonomy): domain Bacteria; phylum Actinomycetota; class Thermoleophilia; order RBG-16-64-13; family RBG-16-64-13; genus CAIQPS01. The sequence goes on from CAWGGI010000011.1 coordinate 262,187, forward strand.
AGGGAGCCCTGCCAAGAGTCGACCTTGAGTTGAACGCCCAGCACCTTGCCGCAGCCGTCGCTCTTGAGTGCCTCTGCGGCCGCCCCCATGCCAAAGGCGATACCCCGCGCCCTCACCCCATCCACTCGTACGGAGCACCGCATGTGAGAGCCGTCGCGCGTTGTCTGGGGCTGTTGGATATCGGCGTCCACCACCAGGAGACGCGGCCGAGGGTTCCCACTGCCGAACGGTCCCAGCGATGACAGCGCCACGGCGGTGTCGGCATTGACGTCGTCTCCACGTAGCACCGCGTCGGCCAGGTAGGCAGGCACGAGATCGGCAGGACTGAGCAGCGCCTCCGCGTGTTGCACGATAGCTCGTCGAAAGTGATCGACCCCCTCCGCAGCCAGTGTGAGCCCGACCGCCTGCGGATGACCTCCATAGATGGTCAGGTGCTCAGCGCAAGCGTTGAGAGCCTCCATGATGTCGTACCGAGCTATGCTCCTGCCCGAGCCCTTGGCCACACCTTCCCGTTGCCCCAGGAGGATGGCTGGGCGGTGATACCGCTCCACCAGGCGAGCGGCCACTATGCCCACCACCCCTTCGTGCCAACCCTCCCCAGCCAGCACGATGACGGGCGGCAGCGGACCCTGATCCTCGACGCAGCGCACCGCTTCGTCCAGTATCTGGCGCTCGACGTCTTGCCGGGCGCCGTTCAGTTCGTGCAAGGTTGGGCGAGTTCGGCGGCTTCCTTCTCGTCTTCGGTGAGCAAGAGGCGGAGGGGCGGCGATGGATCGGCGAGCCGCCCGGCCGCGTTCAGCCGCGGGGCGAAGCGGTAGGCGACAACGGCCGAGTCCGCTACACCGGCGCAGCCCGAGACCGTCGCCAGCGCCCGCAGACCCGGCGCGCTGGCCGATGGCGATGAGCTTGAGGCCCTCGCGCACGTAGTAGCGGTTCTCACCCGTGAGCGAGGCGAGGTCGGCGATGGTGCCGATGGCCACCAGATCCAGCATGCTCTCCAGATCCTTCGGCAGCCTGTCGGCGGCGGCTCCGCGCAGCGTGATGTGCAGGGCGTGGAGCACCTTGAGTGCAAGTCCGACGCCGCAGAGCGTCCCGTGCGGATATGCGCCGGCCACCTCGTGGATGAGATGGCAGTCGGGCAATACCGGCCCAGGCTGGTGATGGTCCACGACCACCACCTCCAGCCCTGACTCTTTGGCGTAGGCCACCTCATCCGGGTAGTTGACTCCGCAATCCACCGTGATCAGCACTGCCGGCCCGCCGGCGGCGATGGTCTCGACGGCCGTCCGCGATAGTCCGTAGCCCTCTTTGAAGCGGCTGGGCAGATACCACTCGGCTTCAAGTCCTAGATCCCTCAACCCCAAGATCAGTAGGGCCGTGGCCGTGATACCGTCGGCGTCGTAGTCGCCGTGGACGACGACCCGTCCGCCCCGTGTCGATGGCCGAGCCGATGGCCGCCACAGCGCCTTCCATATGGGCGAACAGGAACGGGTCCGGGATGTCTGCTTCACACTCCAGGAAATGCCGTGCCTCGACGGGGTCGGTGATACCCCTCCCCGCGAGGACCATGGCGGTGACCAGCGGCAGACCCAGGGCACGTGCCAGCCTATTCGCGGTGACCCACGAGTACGGGTTCACCTTCCAGAAGGTGTGTGGAGACTCAGGAGAATCCATATCAAACACACTATACCGGGCCGCAAGGACGGACCCACGCCGGGAGTGTCCCCGCCGAAGCGTCCCGGGCTACGCGGCTATCAAGCCTCCTGAGCGGATGATCGCGTAGATCAACCACACACCGAAGAACAGGGACAGCGCGAAACCGGGTACTCCCCACACCGATAGCCCGCCCACATGCGGGCCCGCCTTCAACGAACACCGCCACCAAGCGTACTGGTGACTCCCAAAGCGATGCTGACCAGGGCCACGACCAGCCGATTGGTGATCACATCCAGGCGATGGATGATATCCTCCAATCCCGTGTGGCGGAACTTGATCTCCATCTCCCCCGCGCGCATCTCGTCAAGCAACTCGTGCAGTTGCAGCGGATAGTCCTGAAGCACATGGGCATACTCTGCCAGCGTATCGATGCGCCTGCCCCGCAAGGGTTCGCGGATCGAGCCTCCTGCGCTTCAGCTCGTCCGCGTAGTGACGGGCCATCTCGAAGATCTCGAGGTCCGGGATACAACTGCTTGACGACCCCCTCCATCGTGAGCAGAGCCTTGTCCAGCAGCAGGAACCGGCTGGGAAGTCGAAGACGCAGCGAATAGACGATGTCGAACACCTGGTGCAGCAGCGAGGTCATGTCCACATTCCGTGAGCGACATGCCGAAGTAGCGGCTGAAGCCCTCCTCGATGGCCTGGGTGACCGCCTCGTCCGCCGAGGGGCTCCACTCCACTCCCAGCCGGCGTAGGGAGCGTTTGATCCCGGGAATGTCGGAGCCCATCACGTGGAGGAAGAGCCTGCACCCCTTCGTCGAGGTCCTCGCCGCGGAGGAAGCCGGCCGTGCCGAAGTCGAACAGCGCGATGCGACCTTGCCCCATATAGGCGATGTTCGCGGGATGCGGGTCACCGTGGAAGAAACCGTCGTGCAGGATCTGCCTGAACCAGCAGTCGGCCATGGCCTCGGCGATGGCATCGACGTTCTTCGAGCGGTAGCGCCGCGACCGCTGCACTGTTCAAAGTAGGTCCGTCGATACGCTCCATGGTCAGCACCCGGCTGGTACTGTATTGCCAGTAGACGCGAGGGATCTTGACCGTTCCGCCTTCGGGGAAGTTCTTGGCGAAGCGCTCGGCATTGCGCGCCTCCAGGATGTAGTCGAGCTCCCGGAGATGGAGCGCGCGAACTCGTTGACCACCGCTGTCGGCGAGAACCCCGCATCCAGCCGGCCTTCGAGCGCCTCGGCGAACTGGAGCAGGACGTCGATGTCCTTGCGTATCTGTCGCGGCGGCGCCCGGTCTCTGGACCTTCACCACCACTCGCTCCCCCCCGGGCAGAACGGCGGCATGGACTTGCCCGATGGAGGCGGCGGCAAGTGGCTCCTTGTTCGAAGCTCTCGAACGCCTGCTCGACGCGTGAGGCCGAGTTCTTCTTGGATCACCTGGCCGACGACGGAGAACTCGAGGGGCGAAACCTGGTCCTGGAGTTTGACCAGCTCCTGCACGATGTCGGCCGGCAGGATGTCCGGACGGGTGCTGAGCAGCTGACCGAACTTGACGAAGGTAGGCCCCAACTCGTCCAGCATCTCCCGAATGTGCCGACCGCGCTGCGCAGGCGGCGGAGGGCTCGGTCGGCGCCAATGTGCGGATCGAGGGAAACAGCCGGTGGCGTTCGAAGAAGTAGCCGAAGCCGTGACGGACGGCGACCTCCGAAACCTCGCGTATCCGCTCCAGGTTGCGGATGCGGGTGAGCAGACCCTGGTGTCTCACCGGTCCTGGGGCCACTACGCGCCTCCGCGGACTTCCGGCCGTTCCAGACTCGTCGGTCGCAGGGCTCTAGTCGGCCGCCCCCGCGTCGTCAGCCACGGGTCCCGAAGGACCGGCCGCCTGAGGAGCCTCCAGCAGGGAGATGCGATGCTCGAGCTGGCGCACCCGCAGTTCCAGGTCCTCAACCTCGCGCCTGGTGGCTACGCCAAAGTCGCGCAGCGCGCCTTGAAGTGAGGAATCGGCGCGTCTCGCCGCCGATCGGGCCTCCTCGCGGCTACGCATGACAAGTCGGTCGACCATCTCCCGGCCTTCGTCGCCGCTCAGCTCGCCGCGGCGGACGAACTCCTCGACCAACTCTTGGATGCGGTCCTTGGTGAAGGCCGCAGCTCCCACCCCGACCAAGAAGGTTCGTTCGATCAAGTCCCGGATACTCTGCCCGCTGCTTCTTGCTTCCGTTCCCCCTGAGCCAGCATCGTCGAACATGGCATCCTCCTCACGACGAGACCTCTACACGGATCACTTCCCCGGCGGTCGCTTAGAGCTCTTACCTTTCTTCGACTTCTGGGAAACCCGGGCCTGCTTGGGCTTGACCCCCGCCTTCTGCCCGCCACTCGCGGGGGCAGCCGCCGTCATCGGCGCAGGCGTGGCCGCCCCGACCGGTCCGTCGACATCCACCGGGGCCACAGCGTCGTCCACATACACGACTCCGGCGGAGCCCGCACCAGCGAGGGCAAGGCGCTTACGATACCGAGGCTCCCTCTCCTTCCACAGAACGACAAGGGGGGACGCCACGAAGAACGACGAATACGTGCCTGTGAGGACGCCGATGGTAAGGGCGAAAGCGAAGTCTTTGAGGGTCGGGCCGCCGAAGACGAGGATGGCGACCAAGGGCAGAAGCAGCGCGATAGTAGTGTTGATCGACCGGATGAGCGTCTGCCTGATCGACAGGTCGACCATGTCGCCGTACGTCTCCTGGCCTTCATCAACGGCGTGTTCTCCCGGATGCGGTCGATCACGATGATGGTGTCGTGGACCGAATACCCCAGGATGGTCAGGATGGCCGCGACGGTCGCCGTGGTGACCAGGCGATTGCTGGCGGCATAGATGCCCAGACGTCAGACCGACGTCGTGCAGTAGAGCGACGATGGCGGGGATGGCAAACTTGAACTCGAACCGGAACGTGAGGTACCCGATGATGGCCACGATGGCGATGGCACAGGCGATGAAGGCCCGGTTGGTGGTCTCCTTGCCGAAGCTGGCGCCCACCGATTCGGTCCCCGTAGCCTCTTGCGTGGTGCCAAAGCGGCTGTCGAGTTCGGCGAGGACCTGCTTGGACTGCTCCTCGGTCATGTCCTGAGCGGTAATCATGAACGAGTGGGTGCCGGTGGCCCCGGTTACCTCCTGCACCACCGGATCCTGAACACCGACCTCGCTGACTATCGAGCGGACCTCATCGACGGTGGCCTGCTGCTCCAGCCCCACTTCCATGCGGGTCCCACCCCGGAAGTCGATGCCGAAGTCGAGCCCCACGACGAAGATGGTGACGACCGCGAACAGCGTGACCGCGCCGAGCGTGCCCAGGAACCACCACTTGTAGCGCATGAGGGGGTAGACCTTCATCTTCTTCGCGCCCGCCACATGCAGTCCGAGCAGTTTGGGGTTGCGGAAGGGTTTCCACCCGCTGAGCAGCGTGAGCATCGACCGGGTCACGAGAACAGCTGTGAACATCGACAGTGCGACCCCGATGCCGAGGGTCAAGGCGAAGCCCTTGATGCTTCCAGACGCGGCCCAGAAGAGGATGACCGCCGTGATGATGGTGGTCATGTTGCAGTCGAACACCGCACGGAATGCCTTCTTGAAGCCGGCCTGGGTGGCCGCGCCGATGGTCTTGCCGGCAGCCACCTCATCGCGCATGCGCGCGAAGATGAGCACGTTCGCATCCACCGCCATCCCCAGCGTAAGGATCATGCCGGCGATGCCCGGCAAGCGTCATGGTGACCCCGATGGCGTTGAGTATTCCGATGAACAGGACCCCGTAGATGATGAGCGCGACACTGGCCACCACGCCCAAGAGGCGGTAGTACGCGATCATGAAGATCATCACTAGAAGGAGGCCGACGGCGCCCGCGATGAGAGCCTGATTGAGCGCCGACTTACCGAGGATGGCCCCGATGCTGCTCTGGCTGACGGCCTTCAGTTCTACCGGAAGGCGCCCGGTGTCAAGGACCAAAGCAAGGTTCTTGGCCTCGTCGACCGTGAACTTGCCGGTTATCTCGGCGTCACCGCCGGAGATCTGCTCGGTCACCCGGGGAGCCGACGCCACCTCGCCGTCCAGGACGATCGCGAGGAGTTGGTCCTCGTTGGTGATCTGCGCCGTCTCGGCCATGCGGCCGGTGACGTCCTCGAACGTCTTCGCCCCCTCGTCGTTGAACTGCATATCGACCTTGGGGTTGTTGTTCTGATCGTAAGTCCATTGCGCCCCTTTGAGCATTGCGCCCGTGAGCACCGCCGGAGTCGTGATGACGAACCACTGATCGGACAGATTGCCGCCGGTGACCGGCCAATGGACTATCTGTGTACCCGCAGGGAGGTCTTCGACGGAGGTGGCTCCGGCAGCGGCCAGGGCCTCCTCCTGCGTCGCGTAGGGAGTGCCGAACTGCTTGATGTCGAAGAACTCGAGGACGGCGGTCTTGCCGATGACCTTGAGAGCTTCCTCCGGGTTGTCGATGCCCGGGAGTTGGACGCTGATCTTGTCGGCGCCCTGCCGCTGGATCTCGGGCTCAGCCACGCCCAGGCGATTCACCCGGTCCTGTATGACCCGGATGGCCTGGTCCATCTTGTCGTCGGTGACAGGATTGGCGGGGGTCGACTGGCCCTCGAGGATGACCGAAAGACCACCCTGGAGATCCAGACCCAGATTGGTCTTCTCGAGCGGGAAGGCAAACCAGGCGGCGACGCCCAGCAGAATCGCCACGAGCACCAGTATCCCTGCGTCACGCCTTATCCTGGACAACAGCGTACCTTCCTGAAGACAGTTCGATTACTCTAGGGCTTGGCAGTGCGCCGCGAAGACGCACGCCCACTCAACCGCGGCGACCCTGTCAGGTCTGCGACGAGTCGGTGCCCTCGCCGGTTTCGTCCGAGGCGACCTCTGTCGAAGCGCCCTCGTCCGTCGTCGCTGTCTCTTCCGTGCACGCCCTCGGTCTCGTCGGCCGCCTCGATCTCGGCAGGCTGCGTTCTTGCCGCGAGAGGGGCCTTCGGGCGCAGCGGCCCGAGCTTCGGCAGAATCACGGATGATCTCGGCCACGGCGCGGCGGGCGATCTTCATGGTGACGCCCTTGGCGACTTCCACCACCACGATATTCTCCTCGACCCGCTTGACCGTGCCGTAGATGCCGGCTGCGGTGACTATGCGGTCGCCCTTCTTGAGCGAAGAGAGCAGAGCCTGGTGGGCCTTGCGCTGCCTCTGCTGCGGCCTGATCGCCATGAAATAGAAGATGGCGATGAACGCCACGACGTAGATGATCAACATCCCTGCTGAACTGGTCAACTGTCCTCCTTCTGATGGACTGCCCGCACGACGGCGAGCAGGAACCCGCCCCAACACATGAGCCGCTATCTTAGCAAAAACGCAGTATCGAGACCGCTACGGAACGAGGCGAAGCGCCCCTCCATGATCGCCTGTCTCGCCTCCTCCACCAATCTCGTGAGGAAGGTCAGGTTGTGTTCGGTCAGCAGGATGATCCCCAGGATCTCCTTCTGCATGACGAAATGCCGGATGGCCCCTCTCGAGAAGCCCATGCAGGCCTTGCACGGACAATGCCGGATCCAGCGGTTCCGTGGAGAGGGCGTGCTCGGCGTTCCGCAGGTTGATACGCCCGGTGCGGGTGAACGCCGTCCCCATGCGCGCGGTGCGAGTGGGAAGCACGCAGTCGAACAGGTCCACCCCACGCGCGATGACCTCGACAAGTCCCTCGGGGTCGCCTATGCCCATGAAGTAGCGCAGGCGATCGACAGGGAGAAGCGACGTGGCAAGCGCCGTGGTCTCCAGCATCGCGCCTCGGTCCTCCCCCACCGTGAGACCGCCGATGGCATATCCCGGGAAGCCGATATCCAGCAGGTGCTTCGCGCTGGCTTCTCGCAACCTAGGGATCACCCCGCCCTGCATGATACCCAGCAGCATCTGCGGCCCGTCGGTGCCCATCCCCCCGTACCTCTGGTGGGCCTGCTTGCACCTTCTCGCCCAGATGGACGTGCGCTCCACCGCCTCGGACACCTCTGACTCCGCGGCGGTACCCGGCGGACACTGGTCGAAACACATGATCAGGTCGGCGCCCAGAGCCTGCTGCTCCGCCATGGCGCGCTCGGGCGTGAACACGTGCTTCGAACCGTCATAGATGGAGCGGAACGCCACCCCGCTGTCGTCGACCTTGGCGGTGTCTCTGAGGCTGAAGACCTGGTATCCCCCGCTGTCGGTCAGCAAGGGCCCGTCCCACTGCATGAACGGTGCAGACCCCCCAGCCGGCGGACCGTTTCGCTCCCGGCCTGAGCGCCAGGTGGTACGTGTTCGCCAGAACGATCTGCGCCCCCATGGCCTCGAGCCTGGAGGGGATCATCGCCTTGACGGTGCCCTTGGTGCCTACCGGCATGAAGCAAGGGGTGCGTACGAGCCCCCGCGGGGTCTCCAGGAGGCCCGCGCGCGCGTCGCCGTCTTGGGCCTCGACCGTGAAGGGGAAGTCGGGGAGGCCGTCAAGACTGCGCATCGGCTGCCTCCTGGGCATCCGCGAGCATGGCGTCGCCGAAGCTGAAGAAGCGGTACCCCATCCCGACAGCCTCGGCGTAGACCTGCCGCAGGCGCTCGACGCCGACGAAGGCCATGGTCAGCGCCAGCACGGTGCTTCGCGGCAGGTGGAAGTTGGTGATCAAGGCATCCACAGCCCGGAAACGGTATCCCGGGGTGATGAAGATGTCGGTGGACCCTCCACCCGGCGCGGATGCCCAGCCCCATCGAGGAAACCGCGAGCGGCCAGCGTCTCCAGCACCCTGGTGGCCGTCGTGCCCACCGCCACCAGCCTCCCCCCTGATACACGGGCGAGCGCATGGTCGCGATCGACTCCGCCGACACGGAGAACGCCTCGCTGTGGATGCGGTGATCTTCGACCACGGCTTCGCGAATGGGCTGAAAGGTGTCCAGACCCACATGGAGGGTGAGATACGCCGCGCCGATCCCTGCCGCTTCGAGGCGCTTCAGCAGACCAGGGGTGAAGTGCAGACCCGCGGTGGGCGCGGCTGCGGAGCCTGGCGTGGCGGCATACACGGTCTGATAGCTGGACGGCTCCGCAGGATACGTCCGGATATAGGGTGGAAGCGGCAGGCGCCCGCACTGCTCCATGAGAGCCACCAGCGAGCGTCCGGGCGGCCCCTCGACCATCCAGCGCCCCTCCTCCGTGCGACTCGGCGAGAATCAATGCCTCCTCCTCGCCGACCGTGACCTGCTCGCCCACCCGCAGACGATGCGAAGGCCGGGCGAGCGCCTCCCAGCACTCGCCCGCGGCGGTGCGGGCGGTGGGCCGCAAGAACAGCAACTCCACCTTGCCCCCGGTCGCTCTCCGCGCCTCGAGTCGCGCGGGCAGGACCTTGGAGTCGTTGAACACCAGAGTGTCTCCAGGGCGCAGAAGCTCGGGCAGAGACGAGAAGATCGCGTGGTGCAGCCCGCCCCCAGTGGTCAGATGCATGAGACGGCAGGAATCGCGCGGCTCCACCGGCTACTGCGCGATCAGCGCCTCCGGGATGTCGAAGTCGAGTTCTTCGAGCCGCATGGGCGTCACCCGCGGCTCCGTACCGAGGTCAGGGCTCATCGCCGGCCCAGGAAGTGGAGGATGAGCGAGCCGATGACACTCACCAGGATCATGAGCCCGATGGGGACGTACACCGTCAGGTTGCTGCCGCGATAGACGAAGGTGCCAGGAAGCCGCGTGCACCCAAGTTTGGCGAATAGCAGCATCAATCCGCCAAGCACGATGATGCCGGCACCCACCCACAGAAGGATCTTGGCGATGTCGTCAAGACCCACGGTAGCGCTCCCACTCCGAGATCAGGCAGCCGCAGTACTTCTGCCGGTAGACGCCCCACTCTCGGCTCAGGCGGCGGGATTCTGCATAGTCGGGCCTGAGGTCCTCGTACACGAACTCCACTTGTGGGCCGCGCAGCGTGCTCACCGGCACTGCGGATGGCCTCGTGATCCTGCCACGGGCTGATAGCGAGAGTAGTGGAGAAGACCGAGTCGCCGCGGGCGGCCGCCTCCTCCGCCGTCCGCATGAGCCGCTGGCCGATGCAGCGGGGGCACCGCGACTCCCTCACCGCCGGCCACCGTCGCGAACCACTCCTCCGGATCGTACGCGGAGTCCTCGACCAACTCTACGCCGTTGAGCTGGGCGACATCGCGGGCTCCCGTCGCGCGCCGGCGCCATTCAAGGAGCGGATGGATGTTGGGATTGAAGAAGAAGCCCGCCACCTCAAGTCCTCGCGACTTCCACACCGGGATCGTGCCGCTCGCACAGGGACCGCAACAGATGTGAAGCAGAAGGCCCATCACATGTCTGAACGCCGCGGACTCCCGGCCTCAACCGAACAGGGTGCCGGGCCGCGGTTCCTGCACGCGGGCCGGGGCGTGACCCCGCAGTGCTCGTAGCCCAGCCGGGTGAGCACCCGGCCCCTGGGCGTGCGCATGAGAAACCCGCGTTGCAGCAGGAACGGCTCGTAGACATCCTCGATGGTGTCAGCCTCCTCGCCGATGGCCACCGCCAGCGTGGACAACCCGACAGGGCCGCCGTCGAACTTGTTCAGGATGAGGTTGAGGATCTCGCGGTCCACTCGATCGAGGCCCTCATCGTCCACTTCGAAGAGGTGGAGAGCCTCCAGGGCGATCGCAGCAGTGATGATGCCCTGGTGCCGCACCTGGGCGAAGTCGCGGACGCGTCGCAAAAGACGGTTGGCGATGCGCGGCGTGCCGCGCGAGCGCAGAGCCAGCTCACCCGCGCCCTCAGGTCGTCGATGCTCACCCCCAGGATCTCCGCGGATCGTTGCACGATGCGGCGAAGATCGTCCACCGAGTAGTAGTCCAGGCGATGGGAGAAGCCGAACCGATCGCGCAGTGGAGTGGTGATAAGACCCGAGCGCGTGGTCGCTCCGATGAGCGTGAAGTGCGGCAGCTCCAGACGGATGGTGCGTGCGCTCGGTCCCTGCCCGATGACGATGTCGATCTCGAAGTCCTCCATCGCCGGGTAGAGGATCTCCTCGATAGCGCGGTTGAGGCGGTGGATCTCGTCGATGAAGAGCACGTCGCCTTCCTGCAGATGGGTGAGGATGGCGGCCATGTCGGCCTTGCGCTCCAGAGCGGGCCCCGAGGTGGTGACGATGTTGACCCCCATCTCGAGGGCGATGATGTTGGCGAGGGTGGTCTTGCCCAAGCCCGGAGGTCCGGCGAGAAGCACATGGTCGAGCGGCTCGCCCGCGAGTCGCCGCCTCGATGAAGATCTCCAATTGCTCCCGCAGTACCGGCTGCCCCACGAAAGCCGTCCAGCGACCGTGGTCGCAGAGAGCGCTCCAGTTCCTGCTCGAGAGGAGCCTCCTCCGGGTCCGCCAGTCTCTCGTGTTCCGACGCCATGACCTCTCCCCTACCTCGAGCCTCGTCAAGCCTTTCCAGCGAGAGCTTGACGGATCAGGTCCTCTACCGGCTGATCCGGTTCTAGCGGCGCAAGGAGCTTGTCGGCTTCCGGCCCCGAACCCCAGCTCGACCAGGGCCGCGCGCGCGAGAGACATCGGTCCGTCGTCAGCGCCAGCGCTGCCGGATACCACCACGCCTCCGGGGAGACCCACCTCCCCCACCTTCTCCTTGAGTTCCAGGATGAGGCGCTCGGCGGTCTTGCGCCCGATGCCGGGCACCGAGGCGAACACAGCTACGTCTCCCGTCACCAGAGCCCGCTTGAGCTCGGCCGGACGCCTTGAGGAAAGGCGGCCAGGGCAAGCTTGGGCCCGATCTTGCTGACCCCCAGGAACAGGCGGAACAGCTCGCGCTCTTCCTCGGTGGAGAAGCCGAAGAGCTGCAGGGCATCTTCCCGCACGTGCAGGTGTGTGAGCAGCGCGACCGGGGCCCCGATGGCGGGCACGTCGCGGAGGGTGATGCCGGAGACCTCCACGAGGAAGCCGACGCCGCCCACATCTACCACCACCGCCTCCCCTGTACTGCGGCAAGAGTCCCGTCAGCCGTTCGATCACCGCCCGCTCCCCCCGGCCGCCTGCTCTCGGGAGCTCCTACGCGACGCTCTCGCGCATGCCGCACGTGTTCGCGTGGCAGATGGCGACTCCCAGCGCGTCGGCCGCATGGTCGGGCCGGGGAGCCTCGGGCAGGGCCAGGAGCACGCGCACCATCTCCATGACCTGCTCCTTGGTGGCCTTGCCGTAGCCCACCACCGCCTGCTTGACCTGCTGGGGGGTGTACTCGAACACTTCGCAACCGGCCTGCGAACAGGCGAGCAGGGCCACCCCCCGGGCGTGGCCGACGGCCAAGGCCGTGCTCACGTTGGTGTTGAAGAAGAGGGACTCGACCGCCGTGGCCTGGGGCTGGTGCTGTGCAAGAGGTCGGCGATCTCGGCGAAGATCTGCTCCAGCCGCCTCTCCGGCTGGACTCCCGCCGCGGTCTCCACCACCCCGAAATCCAGGGCCCGCAAGCGATTGCCGGCGACGGCGACTACCCCGATAGCCGGTGGAGGCCGTGCCCGGGTCGAGGCCCAGTATCACCCGGCCGGCCGGCTCGTTCATAGCGGACAGACGCCTCTCACCCGGCGAGAGCTTCCATGACTTCGTCTGGGATATCGAAGTTCGCGATAGACCTCTTGTACGTCGTCGTTGTCCTCGAGAGCGTCAAGAAGCCGCAGGGTCTTGCGCGCGTCGCTCTCGTCCAGCGCGACAGTGTTCTTGGGGATCATGGTGATCTCGGCCGAGGAGTACGCGATCCCGGCCTGCTTGAGGCCCTGGCGCGCACGCTCATGAAGTCGGTGGCGTCGCAGCGGATCTCGTACGCGTCGCCCTCGGTGAGGACATCCTCCGCCCCGGCCTCGATGGCAGCCATCATGACCTCGTCCTCGTCCTGGCCGGCAGCGTCGACGAAGATCACGCCTTTCCGCTCGAACATCCAACTGACCGAGCCGTCGGTGCCCAACTTGCCTCCGCTCCGATCGAAGATGTAGCGGATGTCGGCGGCCGTGCGGTTCTTGTTGTCGGTGAGGGCGGTGACATAGATGGCCACTCCGTTGGGGCCGTAGCCTTCGTACGTGAGGTGATGATAAGCGTCTCGGCGTCGGAGCCGGCGCCGGTGCCCTTCTTGATGGCGCGATCGATGTTGTCGTGGGGCATGTTGGCGTCTTTGGCCTTGACGATCGCCTGCGCCAGCGTCGCGTTGTGGTCCGGGTCGCCCCCGCCCTCGCGAGCCGCCACGGTGATGGCTCGCGCCAGCTTGCCGAACAGCTTGCCCCGCTTTGCGTCGACAAGCGCTTTCTTGTGCTTGATGCCCGCCCATTTTGAGTGCCCCGACATCGTCAAGACCTCCGCTCGAGCCAAAGCTCGCTGTGACCGAACCCGCATTATCCTTCGCATGTTGATGAGTTTAGCCGAGCCCCCGGACGCCTTCAACGCGGACCGCACCGGCGGTGCACCCGCGAGCGAAGAGCCAGCTAGCGCAGCCAGCCCGATCGGCCGCCTTGTCGCGGACGCGCCCGCACCCGGGCGTCGTGGAGGTCCCGGTCCCGGCTGTACACCGCCGCGGCCAGCGCGCTCACCAGACTGATGGGGCCGACCAGCGAATGGGCGAAGAAGGTGGAATCGATGTCGGCATAGAGAGTGACGGTGCCCTTGCCGGCAAGTTCGGACAGGGAGTTGTCGGTGATGACCACCACTGTCGCCCCCTGCTCGGCGGCCTTCTCGGCGAAGGAGATGGTGACCGAATGGGCCCGGCGGAAGCCGATGGCGAGCAGCACGTCGCCCGGGTCCCAAGCCGGCTCAGCCGAGCCACGTTCGACTCGGAGCTGTCGGTCACCGCCAGGCAGGGGATGCCCAGCAGCTCGAACACGTACGAGGCGTGCTGGGCGACCACCGCCGCTTCGTGGAGGCCCACCGCCAGCACCTGCCGGCATCTGCCAGGATGCTGCACCGCCCGGTTGAAGCGCTCCAAGGTGTTCTTGCTGATGGTCTCTTCGAGGCTCAACACGTCGGTCTTCAGCGAGCGGGTGAGAACGTCTTCCTCGATGGAGAAGCCCAGCTGGTCTTCGTGGACGACCGGCCGGGCGGTGGCCCCCAACCGATACTCGTCCCGAGCCGCCTTCTGCAGCTCGGGATAGCCGGCGAACCCCAGGGATTGGGCGAACCGGACCACGGTGGAGCTGGAGGTGCTGCCCTTCTGGCCCAACTCCTCGGCGCTGAGGTAGCCCACCTCTTCGAGGTGGTCGATGATGTAGCGGGCGATGGCCTTCTGCGAGCGAGAGAAACCGTCGAAGCCCTCTCGCAGCAGATCGCTCAGCCGCCGTGGCCTCGCCTCCTCCAACTCCCCTCCAGACATGCCGGGAGTTGCATGTATTGAATTATACAACATTCATTGCAGCCATCCTGCCCTCTCATCGGGCATTGCGCATGATTCCTTTAGCCGGAGCCGGCCACACTTGACGGGCATAAGAGCGGCGGCCCCAAAGGGCCGCCTCGTTGAACTCTGATGATCTTCCGGGAAGGGTCTGACGGCGCTGCGTGCGCCGACCTGTGGTCCGCGCTACTCCGCCGCTTTCCGCGCCTTGGCTTCGGCGACGATCTTGTCGACCAGATGCGACGGGCACCTCCTCGTAGTGATCGAACTCCATCGTGAAGGAGCCCCGCCCCGCCGTCATCGAACGCAAGCTGGGGCGCATAGGTGAGCATCTCCGCCAGCGGCACCTGGGCCCTGATGACGTGCATCTCCCCCATGCTCTCGCTGCCCTGCGGGCGTCCGCGCCGGCTGGACAGGTCGCCCATGATGTCGCCCATGTTCTCCTCGGGAGCGATGACCTCCACGTTCATGACCGGCTCCAGGAGCACCGGCATGGCCTCGCTCATCGCCTTGTTCCAGGCCAGGCCTCCGGCGAGCTTGAACGCCAGCTCCGAGGAGTCGACGGTGTGGTAGGAGCCGTCGTACAGCTTGACCTTCACGTCCACAACGGGATACCCGGCGATGACGCCGTGTTCCATGGCCTCGACGATGCCCTTCTCCACCGCCGGGATGAAGTTGCGGGGGATCGAGCCGCCGAAGATGGCATCTTCGAACTTGTAGCCCTCGCCCCGCGGCAGCGGCTCCACTTCGATCCAGCAGTCGCCGAACTGCCCCCGGCCGCCGGTCTGCTTCTTGTGCCGACCTTGAGCGTTCGCCTTCTTGCGGATGGTCTCCCGATAGGGCACCTGCGGCGGGATGCAGCTCGACTTCCACGCCGAAGCGGCGCTTGAGCTTGTCGAGGATGACCTCCACGTGCACCTGGCTGGTGCCGGAGATGAGCATCTCCTTGGTCTGCGGGTCGAAGCGCAACTCCATGGCCGGGATCTTCCTCGCCCAGGCGCCTCAGCCCGTTGGAGACCTTCTCCTCGTCACCCCGGGTCTTGGGAGTGATGGCGAAGGAGATGGCCGGAGGCGGGAACTCGTACCGGGGGAAGCGCACCGGTTTGGCCGGGGTCGGACAGGGTGTCGCCCGTGCCGGTGTCCTTGAGTTTGGCCAGAGCGACGATGTCGCCCGCGCCGGCTTCCTCGATGGCTTTGGTCTCCTTGCCCTGCATGAGCAGGATGTTGCCGGTGCGTTCCTTCTCGTCCGTCCGCTCGTTGAGCAACTGCGTGTCGGTAGCGATCTTGCCCGAGAACAGCCGCACCAGGTTGACCCGTCCCGAGAACTGGTCGTAGATGGTCTTGAAGACGAACAGCGCGGTCGGAGCAGACTGATCGACGCGGAGCTCGACTTCTTCGCCGCTCGCACCCGTAAGGCCGTGCGTGCTGCCCGCTCGACAGGAGAGGGCGCGGACAGGAGGAGATCCAGCAGCCTGTCGGCACCGATGTTCTTGGTGGCCGACACCGGGATGACCGGGGAGACCGAGCCCGCCGCCACGGCTGCCCTGAGAGCCGCGCCGACCTCCTGCTGCGGACAGCTCTCCCCTTCCAGGTACTTCTCCAGGAGCGCGTCATCAGCCTCGGCGACCCTGTCGACCAGCCTCTCCCGGGCCTCGGCGGCGGCATCCGGCAAGTCAGCCGGGATGGGGCCTTCGATGGCCTTGCCCGCCGTGCCGGAGTAGGTGTAGGCCTTCATGGTGACGAGGTCGACCACACCCTTGAAACCGGCCTCTTCGCCGATGGGCAGGGCCACTGCAACCACCTCGTCCCCGAAACGTTCCGCAGGGCGGCTACCGCCTCCGCGAAGTCGGCGCGCTCGCGGTCCATCATGTTCACCGCGGCCACTCGCGGGCACGCCCAGCTCCCGGCGCGCTTCCACACCCGCTCGGTCTGGACCTCCACCTTGGTGACGGCGTTCACCACCATCAGGACGCCCTCCACCACCGGCAGCGTCCCCAGGGCCTCGTTGATGAACGAAGCCTCACCGGGAGTGTCGATGAGGTTGACCTTGTGACCCGCCCAATCCACGTGGGCCAGCCCGGCGGAGATGGTCATCTGCCGCTTGATCTCGTCCTCGTCGTGGTCCATGGTGGTCGTGCCGTCCATCACGGTGCCGAGACGATTCTTGGCGCCTGTGGTGAACAAGCAGGGCCTCCACGAGCGACGTCTTGCCCGCTCCTCGGTGGCCCACCACCGCGACGTTCCTGATCTTGGCCGGGTCTACGAGCGCCATGGATCATCCTCCTCGAGTCTGAGTACAGAGAAAGGACGCGGACGGCAGCGCACGGCCGGCACTAATCGCCGAGCTTGAGCTGGTAGCGTCGGTCTTTTCGATCCAGGTGATGGCGGCGACGGCGGCGGGCATGATCTCCAGCGCACCTTCCCGGGCCTCGACCCGGATGACCTCGAAGTCGCGGTAGAAGACCTTGACCGGGCCCTGAGGATGCTGAGCGACGCGTTCGTAGAGTCTCGTCCGGGGCCTGGATGGCCATCGTAAGGCTGACCGAAGCCTCTCCTTCCTGACGAATCTGCATCTGGCCTCGCTGAGCCTACTCCTCGACCTTCACGACCTGCCGGCCATCGTACATGCCGCAGTTGGGGCATACCCGATGCGGCAGCTTGGGGCTGTGGCACTGCGGGCATTCGCTTACACTGGGCGCCACGCCGGCATGGGTGGCGCGCCGCGCATCTCTGCGGGCCCGGGAAGTCTTTCTCTTTGGAACGGCCATTCGATCGCCTCTCTCTTCACCTATAGGGAAACCGAAGTTTGTACCCCATCGGCCCCGATATTTCAAGGGGTCTCGCCTTCGCCGAGGTCCAACTCCTTGAGCCTGCTCCAGCGTTCGTCGAGCTTCTCATCGCCGCACGCGCAGGGCCCTGGTTGAGGTCCTGTCCGCAGCGCGGGCAAAGCCCCTTGCAACGTCCGCACAGACGACCTGCGCCGGAAGCGCAAGGACCAGGGCCTCGCGAGCCAGCCGGCGACATCGACCACCAGATCCTCCATGAACTCGCTCAGTTCGGACTCTTCCCAGCCGCCCTTGGCTGTAGGTGCGAACTCCTGCTGCTCTGCGTGAACCTGAGGACTGCCTCCTCGAGACAGCGGGCGCAGGGTCCGTACATCTTTGCGTCGAAAGCGACTGTCACGAGAAATCCCCCGGCCACCCGCTCGACGCTCACGGAGACCCCTTCGGGCACGAGCACTCGATAGGCCTCTCCCCCGAGCACGATGGGCTCCAGGTCGAGCGGGTACGATTCGCTCGTACCTCTCACCACCGCGCAGCGCAAGATCGGCGAGACTCAGAACCATGGCTGTGAAGACCGGTAGAGCTCGCCGGCGAGACTACTCGCCTTCGCGCGGAGCCCCGGTCTGCAGGCGCTCACGGCCGCGCTGCACCGCCGCCAGGAACTTGTCCAGGTTGGTCTCCAGCGTCTTGAGGATCTCGTCGGCGTAGTCCTCGGCGCCCAGGCGGATCTCCCGCTCGCGCGCCTCCGCCTCGCGGATGATGTCCTCGGCCTGCCGCTGGGCGCGCTTGACCACCTCTTGCTCGCTGGCCAGCCGCTGCGCTTCTTCGCGGGCCTCGCGCAAGGATGCGCTCGGCCTCTTCTTTGGCCTCCTGGAGCATCTCCTGGCGCTCCTTGACGATCCAGCGGGCCTGCTTGATCTCCTCCGGGATGGTGGCCCGCATCTGGTCGAGCAGGTCGTAGATCTCGTCTCGATCGATCATGACCTTGTCGGTCATCGGGAACGTGCTCGCGCCGTGGACCAGATCGTCCAGCTTGTCGATCAGAACGAGAACATCCATGCCTTATTCCTCCGCATGATCCATACATTTCGGCGAAACGCGCTCCACCACTTCGGGCACCAGATCGCTCACAGCGCCGCCGTACTTGGCGATCTCTTTCACCCCGCTCGAACTCAGGAACGAGTACTCGGTGAAGCCATAAGGTACATCGTCTCCAGTTCGGGGTCCAGCTTCCGGTTGAGTTGCGCCATCTGGAACTCGTACTCGAAGTCCGTCAGGGCCCGCAGCCTTTCACCAGCACGCTGGCGCCGACTTCGCGCGCCAACTCCACCACCAGATCCTCGCATGACGCGACCCTAACATTCGGCAGATGCTTGCGTGGACTCCTCCAAGAAGTGCACGCGCTCCTCGGTGGTGAACAGCGCTGACTTGCGGAACGAGTCTCCACGACGGCCACCACCACCTCGTCGAACATGCCGCGCACCGCGAGATGATGTCCAGATGACCGATCGTCACAGGGTCATACGTTCCCGGGCACAGAGCCGGTCTTCACGAGCTGCTCCTCCTTAGCCCGACCATGGTGATTCTGGTGTCGCCGTACACGCGCTCGAACACCGGGACAGCCCCGAGCGCCGGATGCGAGCCCTGTTGGCCCTCGACGACCACCACTCCGTCGTCAGCATAGCAGCGCCGAGCACAGCGGTCCAGAGCGTTACTTCCACTTCCGCCAGCATTCTATAGGGAGGGTCCACAAAGAGCAAATCAAAGCGCCTCCCCCGTGCGGCCGATGCACTCGCAGCGCCGTCCGATAGTCGGCGACGACCACGCGGCTCGGCCTGGCACGTAGTCGAGCGCCGTCGATGTTCGCCCGCAGCACCGCCGCCACCTCCGGCTCCTGTTCCACGAACACGCATGCGCCGCCCCCGGGAGAGAGCCTCGAGCCCCAGAGCCCCAGTGCCGGCGAACAGGTCGAGCACCGTCAGCCCTCCGACCGGACCCGAGGACGTCGAAGACGGCCTCGCGCGACCATCTCGCTGGTGGGCCGGACCTCGTCCGCCCGGCGGCACCCGCAGGCGGCGCCCCCGCCTCGCGCCGGCCACGATGCGCACACTGCCCGGAGGGTCCGCCTCACACGCGCTCCATCCAGGTGATCTTCCCGCCGAAACGCTCCTCTGCCGCCTCGAGCAGCGGCGGCGAGCGGAGCTTCCCGCGTGCGGCGTCCTGCTCGCCAGGAGTCGCCGGCGCTACGCCCTCGCGCCTCTTCGAGGAGGGCCGGTCGCGCAGCAAGCGAAGCCACGCGCAGGTCGCCGAGCCCGGACTGCCGCTCCCCGAACAGCTGCCCCTCCCCGCGCCAGACGCAGGTCGGCCTCGGCCAGCGCGAAGCCATCGACGTGCGGGCGAAGAGGCCAGCCGCTCCAGCGCATCGCCTCTCCTCGCGCTCCGCCGATGAGAAGCAGTGGGATGCTCGGCACGCCCCGCCCCACCCGGCCCCGCAACTGATGCAGTTGCGAGAGCCCGAAACGGCGCGCGCCCATGATGACCATCACCGTGGCGTTGGCCACATCCACGCCCACCTCGATCACCGACGTGCTCACCAGCACGTCGGCGTCTCCCGCGACGAATGCGGCCATCGCCGCGGCCTTCTCGGCCGGGGGCAGCTGCCCGTGGAGGAGCCGCAGGCGGATACCCGCCAGCTCCCCGCGTCGCAGCTCGTCGAACGTCTGGCTGGCCGAGGCCGTCTGCAGCGCCTCGCTCTCCTCGATGAGTGGGCACACCACATACGCCTGGCGACCCTGGTCCAGCTGGCCCCGCACGAACTCCCACATGCCCGCTCCGATCTGCTCCGGGAAGCACCAGTCGGGTGCGCACCGGCCGCCGGCCCGGAGGCATCTCGTCCAGGACGCTCACATCCAGATCCCCGTAGAGGGTGAGACTGAGCGTGCGCGGGATCGGCGTGGCGGACATGTGCAGCGTGTGGGGCCAGCACTCCCTCGTCGCCGCGGCCAGGATGGCGTCCCGCTGCCGCACCCCGAAGCGATGCTGTTCGTCCACCACGGCCACCCGCAGGTCGCGGAAGCGCACGCCCTCCTGGATGAGAGCGTGGGTGCCCACCACCACGTCGCACGCTCGCCCGCCTGCCAGGGCCGTCCTGCAGCGGCCCGGCGCTCCGCCGCAGCTCTGGCTGCCCTTCAGCAGCCCCACCTCCACGCCCAGGGGCGCCAGTTGCTCTGCCAGACCGAGGTAGTGCTGGTCGGCCAGGACCTCGGTGGGAGCCATCAGCGCGGCCTGGCGCCCTGCTTCCACCGCCCGCAGCAGGCAATAGGCCGCCACCATGGTCTTGCCCGAGCCTACATCGCCGTGGAGCAGCCGGCGCATGGGCACGGCCCGCACGAGGTCGCGCTCGATCTCAGCGATGACCCGCGTCTGCGCCGCCGTCGGCGCGAACGGAACGACCCGCCAGGAACGCCGGCCGACGAGCGCCGCCGGACGCCCAGAGGCACGCGCGCTCCGCGCTCGTCCTCGACCGGCCGTCGGCTGCAGCACCGCCAGCTGCAGCAGCAGCAGCTCCTCGAAGGCCAGGCGGTCCCGCGCCGCGCGGCTTCCGCCAGCGTCGGCGGGAAAGTGGCAGGCGAGCACAGCCTCCGGCTTTCCCGGGATACGCCTCGGCGGGCCAGCAGCCGGCCGGCAGAGGGTCGATCAGGTTGACGGCGTACAGGAGCCGCCTCGTGCAGGACGGTGCGGATGGTGCGGACGCTCAGGTCGCCCGTGCTCGGGATAGACCGGGAACAAGCCCCAGGATGTGCACGGCTCTCCTCGCGCGTCGCCGAGGATCTCGTGCCGCTTGACCAAGAAGCTGGCGCTCCCCGCTCGGCGGGTCAGCACCCCCCTCAGCAGCACCTCCGGCCTGCTCGCGAAAGCGCGGCCTCCAGATAGGCCTGGTTGTACCAGAGTGGCCACCACGCTGCCGCGTCTCATCGCTGACCAGGGCCTCGAGCACCTTGACCCGCCGCCGCGCGGTCTCGCGGACGGCGCACGAGACCACTCGCGCACGGAGCGTCACCTCCTCGCCCGACGCAGAGCGCCAGCGACGATCACGCGAGACGGGAGGCGTCTCGTGGCGGAAGGGCAGGTGCAGCAGCAGGTCGCCGACCGTCTCTATGCCCAGGCCGTGCAGCCTGCGCTCGGTGGCCTTGCCCACCCCGCGCAGCGTCGGCCACCGGGCGCTCGCAGCCGGGCGGGTCCAGACGTCCTCTTGGAGGTGCGACTGCGGTCGCAGATCTCTCGGACGAGCGGCGACTGCGACCCCAGAGGGGTAGTGGAGGCCACCCCTTGCGGCTCCGCTCATTCCTGGATGAAGCAGAGGGCGACCGCGCCCGGCCCGACGTAGGTGCCGATGACGGCGCCGACGACGCTGGTCAGCCGGATCATCGCATATCGCGGTCGGTCACTACCTCAGCAGCTCGCGCAGCTGCTCGAGCACGGGCTCGTTACACGGCGTGGGACAGGCTGACATACGACTGTCTTACCTGGCTCCGTGCGCTCGAGCAGACCGTCCCGCATGGCCTCCAGCGCCTGGCGCACTCCGCGCACCTTCTTGTAGACGTCGATGACGCCGTCGTCGATGCTCAGCACCGGCTTGACGTTGAGAAGCGTCCCCACCAGGTGCGAGGCCCGGCCGATGCGGCCGCCCTTGTAGAGCTGGTCGAGGGTGGTGGGCAGGAAGAGAAGGTCTTCTCGGCCAGAAGTGGTCGATGTAGGCCTCGAACTCCTCTTCGGGTGATGCCGCGGTCCAGCCGCTCGAGCAGCCGGTCGACCAGCAGCGCGATGCCGCCGGTGGCCACCTCGGAATCGACGACCCTTGACCCCGTCGATCTGCTCTGCGGCCACCTCGGCGCTGGCGACGGTGCCGCTGAGCTTGCCGCTCAGATGGACGGAGTAGACCCGCTCGTACTGCTCGCGCAGTCGTCTTGTACTCCTCCAGAAAGGCCCCGGCGGAGGGCTGCGAGGTGCGGGGGAGCACCGGGCGACGCCTGAGCTTCTGCGTAGAACTCGTCGGGCTTGATCTCGACCCAGTCGAGGTAGGCCTCTTCCCCGAAGTACACCGTCAGCGGGACCATGGTGATGTTCGGGTCGCTCGCGAGGTAGTCCGGCAGGTCGGCGGTGGAATCGACAACGATGGCGGTGGTCTGCCGGTCGACGATCATCTCGTGCCTCCCTCCTCTCGTGCTCGCGTGCTAGCCTCCCGCTCCTACTCGGCCGACAGCAAGCACGGGATAGAAGGCTGCCCGCCTTCGTGGACGTCGATCTCGACCGACGGGTAGCGCTCGCGCAGCCGCTCGAGCGCTGCGGCGCGCCTGCTCGGCGCTCGCTCGTCGCCGATGAGCACCGTGAGCATCTCCCGCCCCCCGTCGAGCAGCCGTGCCGACGACCTCGATCCACCACCGGCTCCAGGTCGCGCAGCCGCGACCACCACCTGGTCGTCGACCAGGCCGATGAAGTCCGCAGCCTTGATCTGCACCCCGTCGACCAGCGAATCCCGCACGGCCTGGGTGACCTCGGCGGTGACGACGCCCTCGATGGCGCGCCCGCATCTCCTTGGCGTTCTCCTCGCCCGACAGCTGCGCCTGTCGAACGCCACCGCCGCGCTGAGACCCGCCTGGATCGAGCGGGTGGGCACGACGATGCACCTCTCTCTCCGCGAGCCCCACCGTCTGCTCGGCCGTCATGATCACGTTGCTGTTGTTGGGAAGGATGACCACCGATGGCGCAGTCGGCGCTCTCCACCGCCCGCATCAGGTCTTCGGCCGAGGGGTTCATCGACTGCCCGCCGTCGACGATGAGGTCGACGCCCAGGCTGCGGAACAGCGTCTTGTTGCCCTCCCCGGCGACCACCGCCACCACCTGGGTCAGCCCGGCATCTCGGCCGACGGGCTGACGTCGGCGCGCGTCTGCGCCAGTCGCCGGTCGCGCGCCGCCGTCTGTTCCTTCATGTTGTCGATCTCGATCTCGCGTGAGGACTCCGACGGGCGGTCGCCGATGCTCGAGCACTGCCCGGGTTCGTCGGTATGCACGTGCACCTTGAACTGCGGTCGTCCGCCCACCACCAGCAGGCTGTCGCCCAAGCGGCCTCGAACGTCTCCTCGAGCGCGGCCTGGTCGAGCCCGTCGCCCGTGAGCAGGAAGCTCGTGCAGTAGGTGAACTCGCTCTCCTCCTCTTCCTCGGCTCCGTCGAAGTGACCGCAGGCGAGGCCGGCTGTGGTCGAGCATGCCGTGGCGATATGCGTCCTCGCCACTCGCCTGCCCGTTGGCGGCTCCCTCGACGAGCACCACCAGACCGTAGCCGCCGGCATCGACCACTCCGGCGTCGGCCAGCACCTGCAGCAGAGGGGCGTCCGTTCCACGCTCTTCCAGCCGGCCGCCACGACCTGTCGCATAAAGGCCGCTCAGCTCGACGCGCCTCCGGCGCCTCCGCGGCAGCCTCGGCCATCTCTCGCAGCACGGTCAGCATGGTGCCTTCGACGGGCTTGCGCACCGCCCGGTAGGCGGTCTCGGTGGCGTGGCGGAGGCCGCGCCAGCACGTCCTGGGTGACGGGGCCGTCTGGCCAGGACTCCATGGCCCCGCGGACGATCTGAGAGAGGATGACGCCGCTGTTGCCCCGCGCGCCCATGAGCGCCGCCTGCGAGATGGCCGAGCACAGCTCGGCTCCGGGGAGGTCCTCGGGCAGCTTGGCCACAGCCTCCACCATGCCCTTGACGGTGAGCGCCAGATTGGTGCCCGTGTCGCCGTCGGGGACCGGGTAGACGTTGAGATCGTTGATCTCCTGCTTGCGCTCCTCCAGCGCCCGAAAGCCGGCCGCAAGCAGGGCGCGGGCCTGCGACGACGGTGAGCGAGACCTCCGTCGCTACTCGCCAACCCGGACCCCTTGCACGTAGATGTGCAGGGCGGTCACCGGCCGCCCGGTCATCCTCTCGACGTTGTAGGCCACCTGGGAGCGGACGTTGCCGGCCACCTCGGCGACATTGAGCCCGTACTCGACGATGATGTAGAGCTTGATGCGCAGTGGTCCGGCCGTCTGCTCGACCTTGATGCCTTGGTGCAGCCGGTCGCGCGACAGCAGCGAGGCCACGCCCTGGCGCAGGCTGGGCGAGGCCATGCCCACCACGCCGTAGCACTCGAGGACCGTCCAGCCCAC
The DNA here is from genome assembly GCA_963822135.1 of uncultured Actinomycetota bacterium. GTDB lineage: Bacteria > Actinomycetota > Thermoleophilia > RBG-16-64-13 > RBG-16-64-13 > CAIQPS01. The sequence goes on from CAWGGI010000011.1 coordinate 286,216, forward strand.
GATGTCGGCGATGGCCCGGTCGGTGATGACCAGCTGCGCCGCCGACGGCGCCGCTCGAGCGCCTGTGCGAGCACTGCCGGCTGTGCGCCCGACGATCCGCTCATGTCCTCGAGGTTCCTCGGACCGGCAGCAAGCTTGTTGAGCTCGGCAGGACGACGCTGGGGTCGATGCCGTGCATCTTGGCGCCGTCCTCGATGGACTCCATGCTCACGCCCATGCAGCCGATGCATCCCATGCCGTGCGCGGTGAAGACATCCTGGCGCGGGGGTCGGCCTGGAGGGCCTCCATCATCGACATGTCTTTGGTGAAGATGGCCATCTCCTCCCCGATCGCGCGCTCGACCATGTTCTGGTATTCTACCGTACCGCATGACGGCCAGTCGCCGCCATCTCCGCGAGCCCCCTTGTCAGACGCGGCCCGCCTGCGGCATACTATGGCGCTCCCGTCGGGAAATCCAGACGAAGAGATGAGCGCCACATGTCCAAGGTGTGCGTCAGTATGCGGCAAGAAGCCCAGCTTCGGCAACAACCGGAGCCACTCCATGCGCGCCACCCCGCGGCGTTGGGACCCCAACGTCCAGAAGGTGCGCATCCTGCTCGACGGCAAGCCGACCCGGGCCTACGTGTGCGCCAAGTGCCTCAAGGCCCACAAGGTGCAGAAGGTAGCCTGAGCTCCAGCCGGCCTGGCGCTGATCGTCACCGCCGCAGGCTTCTCCGCCGCACCCGGCCTCTGCCGCCTAAGCTCCCGCTTCGTCCAGCCTCCTGAGCAGGTTCGCCATCTCGAGAGCCGACACGCGCCGCGTCCCAGCCCTTGTTGCCCGCCTTGGTCCCCGCCCGTTCCACCGCCTGCTCGATGCTGTCGGTGGTCAGGACCCCGAAGATGACCGGCACGCCCGTGTCCAACTGCACCTTGGCCACTCCTTTGGCCACTTCGGCCGCCACGTAGTCGAAGTGCGGGGTCGAGCCGCGGATGACCGCTCCCAGGCAGATGACCGCGTCGTACTTCTTGCTGCGCCGCCAAGCGCTGGGCGACCAGGGGTATCTCCAAGGCTCCCGGCACCCAGGCCACGTCGATCTTCGCGCGGGCTCGCGCCGTGCCGGATCAGGCAGTCCCACGCGCCCGACAGCAGCTTGCTGCTGATGAACTCGTTGAACCGGCTCACCACGATGGCGAACCGCAGACCCTCTCCCTTCAGGACCCCTCGTAGACCCGACCCTTGCTCACTCATCGCTCTTCGTCCTTTCCGTCGCGATTCCGAGTACTGCAGTCCCTGATGATGCAGGATGTGTCCCATCTTCTCCTTCTTGACCCGCAGATAGCGCAGGTTCCGCGTGGGCTTGACCTCCAGCGGCACTCGCTCGGTGATGGTGAGGCCGTATCCCTCCAGCCCCACCAGCTTGCGCGGGTTGTTGGTCATGATGCGTATGGAGGTCAGTCCCAGGTCGACGAGGATCTGGGCGCCGATGCCGTAGTCACGCAGGTCGGGGGCGAAGCCCAGCTCCACGTTGGCCTCGACGGTGTCGCGGCCCTGCTCCTGAAGCTCGTAGGCGCGCAGCTTGTTGAGCAGGCCGATCCCCCGGCCCTCTTGGGCCATGTACAGCAGCACGCCCTGCCCTCGCTCTTCGATCCGCTCCATCGCGGCCTCCAGCTGCTCGCCGCAGTCGCAGCGCAGGGAGTGGAACACGTCGCCCGTGAGGCACTCGGAGTGCACGCGCACCAGCACGTTCTCCTTGCCGGCCACCTCGCCCTTGACCAGCGCCAGATGTTGTCGCCGTCGAGCAGGCTCTCGTAGCCGTGGGCGATGAAGTCGCCCGACGGGTGGGCAGCTGCACCACCGCGACCGGGCCGGACCAGCTTCTCCGTGCGCCTGCGATAGCGGATGAGGTCGGCCACCGTGACCATCTTCAGCCCGTGGCGCTGGCAGTAGGGGATCAGGTCCGGCACTCGGGCCATGGTGCCGTCGTCGTTCATGACCTCGCAGATGACCCCGGCCGGGGTCAGGCCGGCCAGCCGGGCCAGATCGACCGCGGCCTCGGTCTGGCCGGCGCGCGCAAGCACGCCGCCGGGCTTGGCGATCAGGGGGAAGACGTGTCCCGGCTGAACCAGGTCCTCCGGCCGGCTGCGCGGGTCGATGGCCACTTGGATGGTACGTGCCCGGTCGGCCGCGGAGATGCCCGTGGTCACGCCCTCGCGGGCCTCGATGGAGACCGTGAAGGCCGTGCCGAACCGGGACTGGTTACTGCGCGGCCATCGGGCTGCAGCCGCAGCTCCTCGGCCCTCTCCGCTGTGAGCGACAGGCAGATGAGCCCGCGCCCGTGCAGGGCCATGAAGTTGAGGCCTCGGGGGTGACGAACTGGGCGGCCATGGTGAGGTCGCCTTCGTTCTCCCGGTCCTCGTCGTCGACGACCACGACCATCTGGCCCGCTTCTGATCTCCTCGAGGGCCTCTTCGATAGTGGCGAAGCCTGCGTGTTCACTCATTCTGTAGCTCCTCTGCTCACGCGAACCCCTGTTCGCGAAGCAATTCCTCGGTCAAGTCCTCCGGTCCCCGGCCGGCCCGACGGCGCCTCCATCACCCAGCGTCTGCAATACCCGCAACACGTACCGGGCGAGCACGTCGGCTTCCAGGTTCACGTGCAGACCCGGCTCGACCGTGCGCAGCGTGGTCTCCTTCAGAGTGTGGGGAATGATCCCCACCTCGAAGCTCTCTTCGCCGGCACGCCATGACGGTGAGCGAGATGCCATCCACCGCGATCGACCCCTTCGCGGCCACGCAGCCCGCGATATCGGACGGTAGAGAGATCCGCACCTCCAGGCGATCCCCGTCGCGCTTGCGCGGCCACGACCTCACCTACAGCGTCGACGTGTCCCAGGACCAGATGACCGCCGAGACGCTCTCCCCACGTCAACGAGCGCTCGAGGTTGACCACGTGCCGGGACCCGCCTGCCCGAGCGTGGTGTGCGCCAGAGTCTCGGGCATGCACTCCACGTGAACCCTTCGCCATCGAGGGCGACCACCGTGAGACAGGCGCCGCTCACCGCGATAGAGTCGCCCATCCTCGTGCCCTCGAGCACCGTCCGGGCGCGCACGCTGAGCCTGCCGCCCTCCCTGCCGCGCTCGAGACGCCTGACCATACCCACCTCTTCCATCAGCCCGGTGAACATCAGACCAGATCCCCGGTGTAGCCGGTAACAAGCATGTCGGGTCCTTTGGGTGTCATCTCGACCTCTCTGAGTACCAACGCTTCCTCCATGCGGACCGGCCCCGAGGCTGCAAGGGCACCTCGGTGCGTGAGTCCGGGCGCGACGCGGGGGCACACGAAGGCCGCCACTTTGTCGATGAGGCCCGCTTCCCACCACGCCCCTGCGAGCCTGGGGCCGCCCTCGAGCAACACGGTCTGCACCTCCCGGGCCACAAGAAGCTCGGCCACCCACCGGGGATCGATGAGACCGTCCGCGCGTTGCCCGGCGACCTCTACCTCCACCCCCCAGGCTCTGAGCTCAGCCTGACGGGAGCCGGTAGTCCTATGGTCCACGATCACCAGCACGGGCCCTTCGGCGACGGTCCTCACAAGTGCACTACGTCGCGTCAGCCTGTCTCTCGCTCCCACCACGACCCGCAGGGGCTGCTTCGTGCACGGGACCGCGCGGGCAGTCAGGCGAGGATCGTCCGCCTCCGCGGTACCGGCCCCCACCAGCACCGCATCGGACCAGGCCCGCCACTGGTGCACCAGCGCTCTGCTCTCGGGGCCGGAGATCCATTGGGAGTCGCCGCTGTCGGTCGCCATGCGGCCGTCCAGCGTCATCGCGTACTTGTAGGTGACGAACGGCAGGCCGGACATCACCGTCTTGCGAAGCCCCTCGTTCTGCCTCTTCATCCGCCGGGAGAGTCCTCCCTCCGCCAGATCGACCAGTATGCCTGCCTCGCGCAGTATGTGCAGACCGCGACCATTCACGGCCGGAGTGGGATCGATCGCGCCCACCACTACCCGAGCGAACCCGGCGGCGATAAGCGCCGAGGTGCACGGCGGGGTGCGTCCGTAGGTGCAGCAAGGTTCCAGAGTCACATACAGGGTGGTCCCGGCGCACGCCGCCCTGGCCATGTCCTGGTCCAAAGGCCCGTCCTCGGCTGCAGTGCCCACGCCTGCGCGGCGTATCGCGTCCTTGATCGCCATGATCTCGGCGTGGTCGCGGCCCGGACCTACGTGGTAGCCCTCTCCCATGGACCCTGCCCGCGCCGACGATCACCGCGCCCACCAGGGGTTTGGGGCCGTGCGCCCCCGCCCGTTCTCGGCTAACGAGAACGCCCGCTCCAGCATGAGGACGTCGTGTGTCATCCAAGCCCAACAAAAAACCCCTCGAGCTCATGGCCCAGGGGTCGGTAGAGCGACAAAGCGCTCCGGTCTTCTCTCTTCCAGACTTTGACTGTCGGCCCAGGCATCTCACCTGGTCTGCCCCGTAGGGCTCGCGGGCTGTCACCGCCGGTAGGGAATCTCACCCGACCCCGAAGACCACATATCTTCCAGCACCTCGCAGGTGCGGAGAGAATCTATCACATCGCCCGATGTCCCGTCATCAGCGCCTGCAGTGCCTCGACTTCTGCCCCCGCATCCGGAGCGCCGAACACCGCCGAGCCGGCGACGATCCAGTTGGCCCCTTTTTCGACCACCTCGCGGATGTTTGCCCGCTGCACGCCCCCGTCGAGTTCGATGGCCACATCCGGCCCCACCAGCGCCCTGACCTCCGGGACCTTCTCGAGCGCCGACGGGATGAGCTGCTGCCCGCCGAACCCCGGGTTGACCGTCATGATCAGCACGAAGTCGACCAGCCCTGCCACGTCCTCGATCCTGGAGACGTGGGTGCCGGGGTTGACGGCCACCCCCGCTCCCATCCCCAGGGCCTTGATGGCCTGGATGGCGTGGTAGAGATGAGCACAGGCCTCGACGTGCAGACTCAGCGCGTCTGCTCCCGCCTGCGCGAACTCGTCGATGAAGTCTTCGGGCCGCTCTATCATCAGGTGCACCGACAGGAAGCCTTCCCTGCGATGCACGTCGGGCGCGATCGCGCCGACCACAGCCGGCCCCATCGTCAGGTTGGGGACGAAATGCCCGTCCATGACGTCGCAGTGGATCAGTCGCACCCCGGCGTCCATGACCGCGTCGACCTCCTCTCCGAGGCGGGAGAAGTCGGCCGACAGGATCGAGGGCAGAAGATGGAGTTCCCGGTAGACGCTCTTGGGGATGGACACTTTGGCCTCGCTCTACCCTTCGTCCGCCAGCGGGCCGCACGTCTCGGCCACAGGATCCAGATGATCGCTCAACTTCCTCCGGTAACCGCGAAGGAAGGCTGCCGCTCCCATGATGTTCTTGCCGACGGGTTGAACGCTGAGAAGCTCCACCAGTCCTTCACCGCAGCCGACGAAGAGCCTGCGGGAACCCGCCATGAGCTGTCCGGGGCGGCCGGCGACAGAGCCCGCCTCAATGGGTGCGTCTGCGAGCCCCGGCTGTCCGTACGGCCACGTGCGCCAGACTTTGAACTGTACGCCACCACTGGCCACACGTACTCCCACACGCGGACTGAGGGCGCGTACCTGGTCGTGCACCGCGCGGGCGGAACGAAGAGGGTCCAGCACACAGTCTGCTGCGGCGAGCTTTTCGGCGTAGACGGCCTCACCCTCCTGCTCGGTCCACACCACCGTGTCGTCCTGGAGCCCGGTGAGCACCTGATCGACCCCCTGGGCGCCAAGGAACGCGAGCGCGCGCCGCACCGAGCCCGCGTCGTCGCGGAGGCTGAGGGAGAGAGACGTCTTGAGCGCCCACGGGCCCGAGTCGAGTCTTTCGGTGATACGTATGATCGTGACCCCGGTGTGATCCTCGCCCGCCGCCAGAGCCCGCTCGATAGGGGCAGCCCCACGGTAGGCGGGCAGAAGAGACGCATGGATGTTCAGACAGAGGATCGCGTCGAGAAGCCGGCCGCGCAGGATCTGGCCGAAGGACGCTACGACCAGCGCGTTGGCGCCAGACGCTCGCAGGTGCTCGAGCACGGCCGCATCGTTGATGTCGTCGGGCTGGATAAGCGGCACGCCCAGGCGCGCTGCGGCGACCGCCGCCGGAGGCGCGGTCGCGCGACGTCCTCGGCCTCTCGGCCGGTCGGGCTGAGAGATGACCACGCACGGACGGCGACCCATGGCAGCCAGGTGATCAAGGGTCCAGGCAGCGAAGTCCGGCGTGCCTGCGAACGCGAAGTTCACGTGTTCTTCGCCAACGACTGTTCGCGAAGTTCCTTGAGTACCCGCCGCTTCTCCTCGGGAGAGGCCCGATCCAGGATAAGGCGACCGTCCAGGTGATCGATCTCGTGCTGCATGATCCGAGCTACGATCCCGGTCGCCTCGAGCGTCAACGGCGTACCCTCGAGGTCCTGCGCCGACACCGTGACCTCGTCGGCGCGGCTCACTTCGACCGTGCATCCCGGCACCGAGAGGCAACCCTCCTCCGCGCTGCTGCAGGCTTCCGACCGAGCGGTGATCACGGGATTCACAAAGACATATTCCTCGTCGTCGTTCTCGGGGTGTCTCCACACCATCACGCGGCTGAGAACCCCGATCTGCGGCGCCGCCAGTCCGACACCTTCCTCCCGGTGCATGACCTCCAGCATGACGGCAGCGAGTCTCTCCAGCCGGGAGTCGAAAACGGTGACGGCATGGGTCTGCTGACGCAGCGCAGGGTCGCCCAGCGTCCGCAGGCGCTCGAGGGGAGCTTCGCCCCCAGAATGTCGATGTCGGCCGTTCTTGCGTGCCATCCTGCCCTCACAGGAACGAAGTGGCGGTGACGCTCAGGCAAACGACAGAGGATCGACGTCCACCAGAAGGGTGACGCCACGCCGGCGATACGGCTCCTCCAGCTGTTCGAGCGCCCTTCCCACCAGAGCCCGCGCCCGCTCTCCGCGGCGGGCGGCGACCACTACCTGCCAACGATACCGGCCGCGCAGACGTGGCAAAGACGCAGGACCGTGGAGCTCCTCGCTTCCGAAGTGACGACTCAACCCCTCCACCAGGTGCCGAGCAGCTCCTTGTGCCTGGTCGGCCCCGGTCGAAGACGTCACCAGCCTGATCAGATCGGCGAACGGAGGATAACCCAGCCGTTCTCTGATGGCCAACTCTTCCCGGTAGAAGCCTTCCTCGTCGCGCTCCAGCGCCATTCTAATGCAGGGCACAGCCGGATTCCAGGTCTGCACCAGGACCCGGCCCGGGCGGTCTGCGCGTCCTGCTCTGCCGGCCACCTGGGTGAGCAGCTGGAACGTCCGCTCGGCGGCCCGGAAGTCGGGGACATACAGCCCGACGTCGGCATCAGCAACTACCACCAACGTGACACCGGGGAAGTCGTGGCCTTTGGCCACCATCTGGGTGCCAACAAGAACCCCCGGCGCGGCGGCCCCGAAGCTCTGGAGGATCGCCTGGGTGCGGGCCGCGCCGCCGGCCACGTCGGAGTCCATGCGAAACACCTGGTCGCCCGGTACCAGTGTTCGAAGCTCCCGGTCGAGCCGTTCGGTACCGGGGGCGGCGCGCGTGAGAGGCGCCTCGCCACACGAGGGACAGGCAGCCGGCTGCTCATAGGCGCGGCCGCAGTGGTGACAGAGAAGTCTGGCGTCGCGGCTGTGGTAGGTGAGTGACAGCTCGCAATCCGCGCACATCAGCACGTGTCCGCACGCGTCGCAGTGGACGTACCCTGCATACCCCGGCGGTTGAGCAGCACGATGGCCTGCTCCCCGCGGCGCAACACCCGAGCCAGCGCGTCCCGCGACCGCGGCGCCAGGAGCAGGCCCGCCCCCTGCCGACGCATGTCGACCACCTCGACCTCGGGAGGCGTTCCCGAAGCCCGTGTCGAGAGACGCACCCGGTCTTCTGCGGCCACCATGGTCTCGACGGCAGGCGTCGCGCTTCCCTCGAGCAGAAGTCCGCCCCTCTCCTGCAGGCGCATCGCCGCCACCGTCCTGACGTGATACCTCGGCTCCTCCTCCTGCTTGTAAGAGCCATCGTGCGACTCGTCGATGACGATGAGCCCCACGTCGTGCACAGGGGCGAAGACGGCCGACCGGGCCCCCACCACGATAGGAGCCTGCCCTGATGCGACTCGCTCGTATTCTCGGACGCGTTGGGCAGGCGGCAGGCCGCTGTGGAACACCCCGACACTATCGCCGAACCGGGCTCTCACCCGCTCGATGGTCTGAGGAGTGAGGGCGATCTCGGGCACCAGCAGGATCGCGCCGCGTCCTCGGTCGAGCGCATGCCGGATGAGTCGGAGGTATACCTCGGTCTTGCCGCTGCCGGTCACCCCCCACAGCAAGCGGGACGTAGGACCCGGCTCGTCGAAGGCGGCGATGAGTTCGGCCACTGCCTTCTCTTGCTCCGGCCACAGCCTAGGGACCTCTCCCGGCTCTCTCGCGGCCTGGCCGACCCCCTCCGTGGGATCGCTCCCTTCTTCCGCCTCCTGGAACGCGACGAGTCCCTTCGCCGACAGGGTGAGCAACACGCCTCTCCCCACGTCCGCCTCCCGGAGAAGCGCCTGCGTCGGCAGCCCTTCGTCAGGGATGGCGTCGAGAACCCTCTGCTGCTTCACGGTGAGCCGCTGCGGCGCCCCGTTCTGCGGCACTCGGACCACCCAATCCCGGCGCCGGCGCCGCGGGGATGTGCGCACTTTGGCGCTGCCCACGGGGACGACCAAGCGAAGGCACGACTCCAAAGAGCAGAGATACCGAGCAGACAGGACCCCCGCGAGCTCGAGAAGCTCGGGGGCAACAGCACCGGGGGCGACATCCTCGATGGCCCGCAGGCCGTCTCGGGGCACCTCGGCCTCCGCCGCGACCTCTACCACCACCGCGCGGACCGTCCGCCTTCCGAAGGGAACGGTGACTATCGATCCCACCCTCACGGAATCCAGCAACTCCGACGGGATGCGGTAGTCGAACCGCCGGTCGCCTAGGTGGTGCAGGCGTAGAAGGACGACCGTGCGGGCGACCCGCCCCTTGTCCTCGATCGAGATAGGCGCCAACTTGCGTCCTCCAGCGGCCCCCGTCGCTATGTGCACCGAGCAGCCGCTAGCTCAGACCGGCATCGCTGCGTAGGGCCTCCGCCTTGTCGGTGCTCTCCCACGTGAAATCAGCGTCCTCGCGGCCGAAGTGACCGTAGGCTGCAGTCTTCTCGTAGATGGGCCGAAGCAGTCTGAGGTCGCGGATGATGGCGGCAGGCCGAAGGTCGAAATGACTGAGGACGAGTTCCTGGATCGTCGCCTGGCTCACCCGCTCGGTCCCGAAGCATTCCACCATGACGCTCACCGGGTGCGCCACGCCGATCGCATAGGCGATCTGGACTTCGCAGCGATCGGCGAGCCCCGCCGCGACGATGTTCTTGGCCACGTAGCGCGCTGCGTAAGCGGCCGAACGGTCTACCTTGGAGGGGTCCTTGCCCGAGAAGGCGCCCCCACCGTGACGACCGAACCCGCCGTAGGTGTCGACGATGATCTTACGCCCCGTGAGACCCGTATCCCCCATGGGACCGCCGATGACGAACTTGCCTGTGGGGTTGACGAAAAGCTTGGTCTTCTTGAACTCGGGGTCGTACAGCCCCTCCGGCAGCACCGGTTTGATCACGTGGTCGATGAGGTCGGGTCGGAGGAGCGTGTCGATGTCGATGCCGTCGGCGTGCTGGGTGGAGATGACCACGGCGGTGATGAACTCGGGTCTGCCCTCGGAGTACTTCACCGTCACCTGGCTCTTGCCGTCGGGACGCAGATACGGGACCACGCTGCCCTTGCGGACCTCGCTCATGCGGTGCACGAGACGATGGGCCAGCGAGATGGGCATGGGCATGAGTTCAGCGGTGTCACGGCATGCATACCCGAACATCATGCCCTGATCGCCCGCGCCTTGGCAGTCGAGCGCGTCCCCGTCGGTGGGATCCACACGGCACTCGAGAGCTGCCTGGACGCCCTGGGCGATATCGGGAGACTGCTCGTGGATGGCAGTGATCACGCCGCAGGTCGGAAGCGTCGAACCCGTATTTTGCGCGGGTGTAGCCGATGCGCTCGATGGTCTTCCGCACCAGGGAGGGCACGTCCACATAGGTGGATGTGGTGATCTCGCCGGATACGACGACAAGGCCGGTGGTGATGAGGGTCTCGCAGGCCACGTGCCCCACCGGATCATCTTTCAGCACCGCGTCGAGCACGGCGTCCGAGATCTGGTCGGCGATCTTGTCGGGATGACCTTCGCTGACCGACTCCGACGTGAACAGGAAATCATGGTTCTCCACCGTCTTCTCCTCCAGAGATCCTCCAAGGGCGGCTCCGGCCGCCCCTCCAATGCCGTCCGGGCAGTGTACCAGAAACGCTCCCGCCGACCGGTTAACGCCTGTCTATCACGCGGCGCATCGCGGCGGACGACTCAGGGATGGTTCTCGGCTCCACCAGCCGCACACGCGGCCGTATGCCCAGCTCCTGGCGCATGCGCTCCTCCACGCGCAACTGGAAGGCCTGCAGCTTGCGCACCGTATCGGCGAAGAAGGACGAATCCACCTCGATCTGGATCTCGATCTGGTCGAGCGCCCCCTCCCGGAAGACGATGATCTGATAGCTGGGCTCCACCCCTTCGATATCGGCGAGCACCGCTTCGATCGACGCGGGGTACACGTTCACACCCCGGATGATGAGCATGTCGTCGGTGCGGGCATAGACCTTGCTGTGCCGCGCGAACACACGTCCGCACGCACAGGGCCGATAGCTGAGGCTGGCCAGGTCGCCGCTCCGATAGCGGATCACGGGCAGGGCCTCCTTGGTGAGAGAGGTGAACACCAGTTCCCCCTCTTTGCCATCGGGCACCGGCTCGCCGGTAGCGGGATCGACGACCTCCACCAGAAAGTGGTCCTCGCTGATGTGCAGGCCGTCCTTGTTCCAGCATTCGTAGGACACGCCCGGTCCTATGACCTCCGACAGGCCGTAGATGTCGCTGGCCGACATGCCGGTACGCCTCTCCAACTCGGCGCGCACCTCGTTGGTCCAAGGTTCGGAGCCTAGGAGAGCGACTCTGAGATCGAGCGCTTTGAGGTCGTATCCGAGCTTGGGCGCCACTTCGGTCATGTGCATGGCGTACGAAGGCGTACCCACGAGCACCGTGGTCTTGAAGTCGCGCATGATCTGCAACTGGCGCTGGGTGTTGCCGGTCGAAGCGGGTACCACAGTGACGCCCACTCGCTCCAGGCCGGCGTGCATGCCGAAGCCTCCGGTCGTCAGGCCGTATTCGAAGCTGATCTGAGCCACATCGTGCGAGTGAGCGCCCCCGGCCACCGCCACCCGCGCGCAGAGCTCGGACCAGGTGTTCAGATCACCACGGCTGTAGCCGACCACGGTCGCGTTGGAGATGTTCCCGGACGACGAGTGTATGCGGATGACCTTCTCCAACGGCAGCGCGAAGAGACCGTAGGGATAGGCGGCCTTGAAGTCGCTCTTGACGGTGAACGGCAGCTTCCGGATGTCCTCCAGCGCTCGGATATCACCGGGCTTGAGCTTCATGGCCGACCAACGGTCGCGATGGAAAGGGACGTTCTCGTAGGTCCAGCGCAGGGTCATCTGCAGCCGTTTGAACTGCAACTCACGCAGTTCGTCCCTGCTCATACTCTCGTACTCAGGGTTCCAGATCTCGTTCATGCCTTCTCCCTGGACGTCTCGGCCGCCGGCCGCTCGTCCCGCTTGCTGCCGCCTCGGCGGCCGAAGTAGATGGCCCGCACCTCCGGATTCTCCAGCAAGGCCTCCGCCGAATCGGCCAACACGAATCTCCCCCGCTCCATCACCAGTCCGCGATGGGCCAGGGTGAGGGCGATGCGGGCGTCTTGCTCGACGAGGAGCATGGTGAGCCCCTCCTGGTTCAGTCTCCGCAGGGTGGCGAAGATGTCGCGCACGATGATCGGAGCGAGCCCCATCGAGGGCTCGTCGAGGAGTAGCAGACGGGGCTCCGCCATGAGGGCCCGGCCGATGGCCAGCATCTGCTGCTCGCCTCCGGAGAGCGTGCCCGCCTGCTGGGTCTGCCTTTCCTCCAACCGAGGAAACAGTGCGAAGACCTTCTTCAGCCGCTCGGCCACAGGGGTTCCCTGGCGGCGCCTGGAGTAGGAGCCCAGAGCAAGGTTCTCCGCCACGGTCAGCGGTCCGAACAATTGCCGGCCTTCGGGGATCTGCACCAGACGCCGGGAGACAACCTGTTCCACGCCAAGGGTATCGAGGCGTTCGCCGTCCAGGAGAATGCGTCCCGCGGACAGCCGCACCAGACCGGAGACGGCCTTGAGAAGCGTGCTCTTCCCCGCGCCGTTCGCCCCGATGATGGTGATGATCTCGCCCTCAGCCACGGTCAGATCGAGGCCCCGAAGGACCTCGATCTTCCCGTAGCCTGCGCGTACGCCCTGCAGTTCGAGCACAGAGGTCTCCCTGTCTCCTGCTCTCTACTCCGCCAGTACCCAGGTGCCTCCCTGGATCTTGACCATGATCATGTCGGAGGCTTGGAGCCCGTCGTGGTCGGTGGTCGAGTAGTTGTAGAGGCCATCGGGGCCGGGGAATCCGGCCGTGGCGTTCAGCGCCGTCTGAATAGCGGCGGCGTCCGTGCTGCCTGCGCGGGTGATCGCGTCCACGAGAAGCGTCACGGCTTCGAACGCGTAACCGGCGAACGGGTTGGGAGCGGCGCCGTAGGCCGCCTGGTAATCGGCGATGAATTTGTCGGTGACGGCCTTCTGAGCCGGATCGGTAATGGAGCTTGGAACCAGCAGTCTACCGGCCGGGAAGACCACGCCCTCGGCGGCGTCGCCTGCCAGCTTGATGAAGGTCTGATTGGCGATGCCGTGACTTCCCACGTAAGGGATAGTCATGCCCAACTGCTGCATGTTCTTGGCCGCCAGGGCCGGGCCGGGGTTGGTCCCCCACACGACGAGCACCTCTGGATCCGCGCCGCGGATCTTGGTGAGCTGGGCGGTCATGTCGGTGTCGTTGGTCTTGTATGACTCGGTGGCCACCACTTCGAGTCCCATCGTGGCGAGCCTGTTTGGCGATCTCCGCGCTGCCGGACGAACCGAACGCGTTCTCGTCGTGCAGAACGGCGATCTTCTTGAGCTTCAACGTCTTGGCGATATAGTTCAGCGCCCTGCTGACCGCGAAAGCGTCCTTCTGCGGCGTCCGCCAGATCCAGTCCATGGGCGCCTTGTCGGTGATGTCGTTGGCGGCCGCCATGGCCATCTGCGGTAGGCCTTTCTGGGCGGTGATCTCTTTGACCGCCAGGGTGGAGGCGGACCCGGTCGCAGCGATAAGGGCCACGACCTTGTCCTGGTCGATGAGTTTGTTCGCCGCTGTGACCGCTTCTTTGGCGTCGGTCTTGTCGTCCTCGACAACGATCTTCACCGGCCGACCAAGAACGCCGCCGCCCGCGTTGATCTGGGCTTCCATCATCTGCAGCACGTTGCGCTCCTGTTCGCCCAACGCCGCATTCGGGCCGGTCGCCGAGACGATGGCGCCGATCACGACCGGGTCCCCCGTCGGCTGCGCACCGACTGTGGTGGTCGAGCCTTCGCCGCCGGCGGCGGTCGTAGTGGTGGTCTCTTCGCCGCAGCCCGTGGCCGCGGCCATGACCGCGACCAGAAGCAGTACGGCCACCAGTACCACACGGTGACACCCGGGATCGACCTCGCTCCGCGGTTCCGATTTGTTGCTCTGCTACTCATTACCAACTCCTCCCCCAGATACGCTTTATCACTTCTTCGTTGTCCTGGATCATCAGCGGCGGCCCCTCGGCGATCTTCCTGCCCGTAGTCCAGCACCACAACTTCGTCGGATATGTCCATGACGAAGGTCATGTCGTGCTCTACCAGCAGCACGGTCACCCCTTCGTCCCTAATTTTCCTTACCGTATCGGCCAGACGCTGCGTCTCCTCATCGTTCAGTCCCGCCGCCGGTTCGTCCAGCAGCAGCAGTTGCGGCTCCGAAGCGAACGCCCGGGCTATCTCGAGCAGATGCCGTCTCCCCCATGGGCAGGTTCTCGGCGGGTTCATCGGCCACGTGGTCGAGACCCACTCTGCGCAGCGCTTCGTGCGCGGCCTTGAACGTCTCGCCTCTTCCCGCGCATGGCGCGGCAAGGTAAGACCGCCGCGAGGACGCCGGCCTTGGTGCGCGCATAGCGCCCCACGGCGACGTTCTCCACCACGCTCATGTCCTCGAAGACCAGGCTGTGCTGGAAGGTCCGCCCCATCCCCATCCGGCATATGCGGTGCAGGGGCTTGGCCCGCCACGTCGACGTCGGCGAACAGCACTCGGCCTGCGCTGGGCCGGTACGAGCCCGAGACGAGGTTGAACAAGCGTCGTCTTGCCCGCCCCGTTCGGCCCGATCAGGGCCTTGATCTGGCCTTGGTGCACCGCGAAGGTGACGTCCTTCAGGGCATCGAGCCCGCCGAAGCTCTTGAGACACGTTCTCTACGCTCAGAAGTGCCATCTGGGGCCTACTCCTCGTTCTCCGGAGGACCGGCCTCCTCGTGCGCGGCTTGCCGCGCCATCCGCCTGCCAGCCTTTGCCGGAATCCTGGCTGCGGTCCTGCCCCAGAAGATCATGATGACTATCAGCAAGCACGCCGAAGACCAGATTGGTGATGTCTTCGTTCACCCGCTTCAGAAGTTCGGGCAGGATCACGATGACCAGCGTCCCCCACAGCGCCCCCCACATGCTGCGCAGCCCCCCGATGATGACCCCGGTGATCAGAATGATGGAAAAGGTGATGGTATACGCTCTCGGGGCTGACGTAGTGGACATAGTACGCGTCGAAGCTCCCTGCGATGCTGGCGAACACCGCGGCCAGCATGAAGACCTGAACCTTGCGGTAGGAAGTGTCGACCCCCAGGGACTCCGCCGCCGGCTCGGACTGGTGCAGGGCCCGAAGAGAGCGGCCCACCCGTGAGCCGAGAGGTTAAGGCGAAGCCGGAACATGAGTGAGCGCCACCCCCCACACGACCAGATGGTAGGCCTTGGGCGGCCCAGCCCAGATCGAGCCCTCCGATGCTGAGCGAGGGGATGCCGGCTGATGCCGTCGGTGCCGTTGGTGAGACTCTTCAACTGTACCAGCAGGATATAGATGATCTCGTTGATGCCGAGCGTGGCCATGGCCAGGTAGTATCCCTTGAGCCTTAGGGTCGGTATGCCCACCAGGCCCGCGATCGACGGCCGCGAGGATAGCCGCCACAGCCATCGCCAACCACGGGTTCAAGCCCGAGCTGCGTGGTCAGGATCGCCGCGCCGTACGCGCCGATGCCCACGAAGCCGGCTTGGCCCAGGGAGATCTGGCCCGCCTGCCCCAGAAGAAGGCTGAGCCCGAGGAGCCATCATGAACCGGGTGGCCATGAAGGCGAGCACCGAGAGGTAGTAGGTCGTTGCTCAGGTAAGCGGGGATGGTCATGACCACCACCGCGAAGACCAGGTAGCCCGCGTGCCTGCGCATGAAGGCGGGAAAACCGCGCGTCGGCCCCGCGAGCCCGCGTTCCGCCGGCGCCTCATTGCCTGCTCACCACCTTGGCGCCCAGCAGCCCGGCCGGGCGGAGGAACAGCACCAGCAGCAGGATCACGAAGGCGATGGCGTCCTTGTAGCCGGCCGACACCACACCCACAGCCAGAGCCTCGACGATGCCGAGGTGAACCCCCCGACCACCGCGCCCAACGGGTTCCCAGCCCACCGAGAGTCGCCGCCGCGAACCCCTTGAGGCCGAGAAGCGTCCCCGAGGAGTAACTCATGAAGCTGATGGGCGTGATCATGACACCGGCGGCGGCGGAGATCGCGCCAGTCAGAGCGAAGCTGAACATGACCACCCGCTGTACGAGATGCCCTGCATCCGCGCCGCGCTGGGGTTCACGGCGCAGGCCCGTATCAGCCGTGCCGAAAAGGGTCCTGCGGTAGAAGATCTGCAGTCCGATGACGATCACGACGGTCAGTCCCACGACCCAGAGGGTCTGCGGGACGATGGTCGCCCCGCCCGATGCGATGGGGTCGTCCCCGGAGAACGGGGGCAGCGGCTGCGCGTCCCGCCCCCAGATGAGCATGGCGGCGGTCTCGAACACGAACGACGCCCCGACGGTGGCGATGATCTGAGCCAAGACGCCTTTCGCATCAGCGGCCTGATGGCGATCTGCTCGATACCGACGCTGATCAGCCGTCACGATCGCCACCGCGCCGATGAAGCAGGCCCACAGCGGCAGTCCCGCACCGTAGAGCGCCACCCCCACCATCCTCCCAGCATCACCAACTGGCCCTGGGCGAAATTGATGATCTGGGTGGCGTTGAAGACCAGGGTGAAGCCGATGGCCGTAAGGGCATAGATGCTGCCGCTGGTGATGCCGCTGAAGATGTACTGGAGGAACTGGTCGAAAGTCACGACTGAGCCGACCTAGCGCCTGCATCCCGCTCGTGTCCGGTCGACCAGGTCCGCCGGGCCATCGAGGACCCAGAAGCCAGACCTTCGGCCACGAAGCTCTTCGAGACGTTCGAATTCCTCGGTCTTCACGAGGAGCGAGTCCCGCGCCCCCAGGTAGATGTACTCGATATCGAGACCCGACCAGAGACCAGACGGACGACTCGGCGCGAGCACTCCCGGTCGATCGGGGAGACCGTGCACACCACCGGATGCTCCACCACCACGTACCGCGGCCTGTCAGGAGGTCTTCGGCCGGCTCGAACGGTCGACCACCAGACGGAGGATGCCGTAATCGATCGTGTCGGCGATCGTGAAAGACGAGCATGTTCACCCTGCTGCGGCCAACGTACCCAGCATGTCGGCCAGATGGCCGGGCTTGTTCTCCACAAAGACCGAAAGCTGAGTAACGCTCATCAGGACCCCCCGTGAAACGGATTCGGGAACCGCCGTAGTCCGGCCGGGACCGCACGGAACAAGTGGCATATTCTACCGTCGCGGGGACGGGGCAAACAGACCCATGGCATCCCGAACCCGTCCGGCGGGCATGGGTCGCGCTTCGAAGATGCATTCGAGGGAATATAAGCGCGATGTAGACCGCGAACAATGCCGCCGGGTAGCTCTGGGACTCGACCCTCCCAGCCTGCTGATAAGGGACGGGCGGGTGTTCTCGCCCTTCACCGGAGAGATGTTCGCCGCGCGACGTGGCGCTCTGCGGCGTCTCTCATCGCAGGGGTCGGGGCACTACCCGGGCCAGGAGGCGGCGCAGAGGCCGTACGATCGACGGCCCCACCACGTGGTGAGGGCCGTTCGTGCTCGCCCGGCTTCATCGACGCCCACGTCCACCCGGAGACCTCACTGCTCTCCCCTCCCCGCTTCGCCGAGGCTCTCGTGGTACACGGCATCACCACCACCATTTCCGAACCTCACGAGATCACCAATGTGCATGGGCGGGGCCGGCATCGACTTCTACCTCGCGGCCAGGCCGGGCCTGCCCCTCGACCTCCGCATCATGCTCCCCACCACGGTGCCGGCCTCTCCCGTTCGAGCAGGCCGCCGGCAGACTCGACCCCGACGACGTCGCCGACTTCCTCGGCGCAGGAGGGCGTCACCGGCTTGGGCGAGGCCATGGACTACATGGGCCTCATCTTCGGCAACGCCTCGGGCCGCCTCTTCGACCTGTCCGGACACCGTCGTCGACGGCCACGCCCCGGACGTCAGCGGGCAGGAGCTGGCGGCCTACCTGGTCGCTGGTCCCATCACCGACCACGAGACCTCGGACCCAGAGCTGCTGCTGGAACGCCGGCGACTGGGAATGTGGACCCTCATCCGTGAGGGGTCGGCCGCCCGGGACCTCGGCGCGCGCCCTCCCCTTTCTGGTCGCGCACGGCACCGAGCGCACGGCCCTCTGCACCGACGACCGCAACGCCGCCGCGCTTGCCGAGCACCACCATCTCGACGGCGTGGTGGCCGCTCTCGTGCCGAGCGCGGCGTGACGTCTGCGATGCGCTGCGCGCCGCCACGATCAACCCGGCCACCCTCTATCGTCTGCACGACCGAGGCAGCGTCACCCCCGGATGCGGGCCGACATGCTCGTGGTGGAGGACCCCGCGTTCCCCCACCCCCGCGAAGTCATCCAGGCGGGCAGGGCCGACAGCGCGCGGAGGGCGCGCTCACCACGTCCCTGCCGGCGACACCGCCCTTGGCCTCGCCCCCGTTCCGTCTCGAGCTGGAGGGTCCGGACGACCTGCGCCCCCGAGCCTCAGACGGCCCGCATCGGGCCCGCGCCATCCATATCACGCCGTGGGCCATCGTCAACGAGGAACGCCTCACGGAGGTGTCTGCGGCCGGCGGGTATCTCCAGGCCGAGCCCGACAGAGACGTCTGCCTCGCGGCCCTCATAGAGCGCCACCCCTCACCCGGCTCGGTGCGGGCTCGGAACCGCGATGGGACACGGCCTGGTGAGTGGCCTGGGTCTTCGCAGCGGCGCCATCGCGACCACCATCGCTCACGATGCCCACCACCTTCTGGTGGTCGGCAGCGGATCCCGCCGACATGCTCAGCGCAGCCCGGGCAGTCGCCGCGACAGGCGGAGGGCTGGCGGTGGTCAAAGGAGACCTGCTGCAACTGCTTCCCCTGCCGCTGGCCGGCCTCATGGCGGACCTGCCGGCCACCGAAGTGGCGCACGCCTGCGCGCTCTGGAACGAGCGGCGAGCGACCTGGGGGTCGATCTCGAGGAGCCCTTCATGGTGCTCAGCTTCATCACGCTGAGCGTCATCCCCCGGCTGCGGCTGACGCTGGACGGTCTGCTCGACGTGGACGCGCAGGGGCTGGTCCCCGTAGTCGCGGACTGAAGAGTCCGGGCCCGGTGGCCTCCGACTAGCTTCCCTGACTCCGAGGGCGCCCACCGTGTAGTTGAGCGAGGGGTCCCACAGGAGCCACTCCTCGTAGCCCTGCTCTTCTGCGGCCTTGATCTGGGCTTTCACCTCTTCTACCCCGTACTGGACCCCCCCATGGTGAAGTCCTGCAGCCAAGGGCGGCACATGGCCCCGGTGCCCACCAGCCTGGGAGTGGCGTCCTCCAGAGCATGGGCGATCAGCTCGTATGGGCTGGTCGTCGGGCGAATCGATGCCGTAGGAGCCGGCATCGTAGTGCGAGGGGTAGACCATGGGGCAGATGATGTCGACGTTCCGGCTGATCTTCTCGAACTGCTGGCCGATGCCCTGGTCCTTCTTCACCGTGGTGGTCAGGCCGAAGACATCGGCCGAGACCCAGACCCCCATGCTTCTCCAGGCGTTCGCGCGCGAACGCGAGGAACCCGGCGATGGCGTCGGCCTTCGTGGCAGTACGCCCCGGGTAGACGGCCTCGGCGATGGGACCGTCGCTGGGGAAGCGGACGTAGTCGAACTGGATCTCCCTGAAGCCATGCCGCGCGGCGTCCTCCGCCAGCTGCACCTGGTACTCCCACACCTCGTGGTTGTACGGATTGGTGTAGCCGACGTCCTTGTTGTCCTCCAGATACCGCCCTTGGAGCTCTGGACCGCCAGATCGGGCCGCGTGGTGGCCAGGGCGTCGTCCTGGAACGCAACGACCCGGGCGATGGGCGTGATGTCGTGCTCCCGGAGGGTAGCGATCAGGCCGTCGATGTCGCGGATATGGACGTCGATGAGACCGAGGTCCTTCGCCAGAGGCACGTCCGCCTCGTAGGTGATCTTTCCGTAGTCGTCCTTGACGTCGATGACGAAAGCGTTGATCTCGGTCTGGTCGGCTATCGCGATCATCGCCGCCAGCGCCTTCGGGTTGCCGGCAGCCTGGCTGGTGACGTAGATGCCCTTGACCGGCACGTAAGAAAGGTCACGGAAGGCGCGCAGGTCGACGAGCGGCTCAAGAGGACGCTCGATCTGCGCCTGCAGCGCCACTGGGGAGATGGAGGCGCCCGCGGTCGTGGTCCAGGGGAAGCCCTTTCCGCCCACGATCACGCTGCCCAGCGACCACAGAAGGATGAAGCCGGCAGCAAACAGCACCGCGCCCGCTGACGGCGATGACCGCGAACGTGCCCTTCGCACCCTTGCGGCGCCGGGGCGGTGTGCGATGCGATGACCGCCCGTTTGATCTCGCCTGGTCCATGGTGGCGGTATTGTAGCAGAGGGCTCTGCTAGACTTGTCCGACCATGCGGCGAGATAAAGTGCTGCGTTTTCTGGGGATCGCCTTCGCTTTGGGAGCCTTCTTGGGGCTCGTCTCCGGGCTTGCCTTCGGTGGTACCGGTCCGGGACCGGGACCTTCCAGACCCGCTGCGGCCGAGCAAGCCAGGGACACCGTCGCCTCCCAGGAAGCGCTCCGATAAGACCTCCTCCACCTTCACAGGGCCCATGACCGCCGACAAGGCGGCAGCCATCGGTGCCAACGAGCTGGGGCAGATCCTCGTGCTCTCCGTACCACGACATCGGCGAAGAGGAAGATAAGGACATCCGCACTCCCGAGAACCTCGCCAAAGACATCGACCTCCTCAAAGCGGAGGGGTTCTATCCCATCAACGTGCGTGACCTGGCATCGGGCAACATCGACATCCCGGCGGGATGTCGCCGGTGGTGCTCACCTTCGACGACTCCAGCCTCCGGCCAGTACCGCATCCTCGATGACGGCACCCTGGACCCCGATTCGGCGGTGGGCGTGCTGCAGGCCGCCGCGGAGGACGACGGTTGGGCTCCCAGGGCGACCTTCTACTGCCTGATCGACGTGGCCTCCAAGGACAAGGAGTTGTTCGGACAGCCCGATCGCCAGCAGGAGAAGCTGCGCAATCTGGCGGACTGGGGCTATGAGGTGGGTAGCCACACCATCAGCAGTCTCGAATCTCAGCGAGGCCGCGCCCGCCGAGGTGAAGCAAGAACTGGCGCAGTCACAGTCAATGCTGGAGGACCTCATCGGGGGCGGATACGCCGTCACCAGTCTGTCGGTCCCCGGGGGCGAGTATCCGGAGGACGAGAGCATCCTCTCCTCGGGCAACTACAGCGGCAACACCTACAAGTACACATCCGCGGTGGGCCTGGGCGACACTGCGTCGTCGTCTCCCTTCTCCACGGACTTCGACGCCATGCACATCCCCCGGATAGCGGTCACCGGGAACGCTCTGCGCGAGGCCATCGCCGAGCTGAAGGCGAATCCCGAGCTGCGGTATATATCCGACGGCGACCCGACCACCGTCTCTGCGCCGCTCGAGGTAGCCGACGATCTCGGCGGTCTGCGGACCGACCTGGGCCGTCCCGTCGTCCGTTACTGACCGGCCCGCCCGGCCGACCGGCCCGCCAGGCAGACCGGCCCGTCAGGCCTGAACGGTCGCCGAACCCCTATTGCCCCACAGGTTCGAGGCGCGGTCCCTGCTCCGAATCGACAACGGTCGGAGAGCCCCCCGCACAGTCCGCACGTGACCCGTTGCCCGGCTTCGGCGCTCGCACCGAGGTGAACGATGACATGGCAGTGGGGACAGGGAACATCCACATCAGGCTCTTGACCCTGGAGCGCGATCTTCTCGTCGACGAGCTCCCATAGGGGGTCGAACTTCTTCTTGGCCACCACCCCTCCCACCTTTCGCCGGCTGGGCTCAACGGCCCGACGTGCGGTATCTTGCCGCTATGGAGGGAGTCTCTCACATGCCGGGGCGCGCGCTCAAGCCGCAGTCACCCGATCTGGCCGTGTTCGACCTGGGAACCGCACCCTACCTGCCGGTCCAGGAGTTGCAGAAGCGCCTCAGACTTGCGGTCGCCGACGGACAGGTGTCGGGCGCCCTCCTGCTGCTCGAGCACGAGCCAGTCATCACCCTCGGAGGGAGGGCGGGACCGCAGGACCTACGCTCCCGCGACGGCGGGCATCTCCAGCCGCCGGAGGTCGTCATATCGGAGAGAGGCGGCCAGGCGACCCTCCACGCTCCGGGACAGCTCGTCAGCTACCCCGTCGTGCCCATTCCCGGCAGAGATCTCACGGCCTATGTGAGAGGCCTGGAGCAGGCGAACATCCTCTTGCTCGCCGAGCTGGGCATCCGCGCGGAGCGGCAGCAAGGGAGACCCGGCCTCTACGTGGCCGGCGAAAAGATCTCCTCCGTCGGCCTGCGCTGCCAGCGCTGGGTCAGCAGCCACGGGACCTCGCTAAACGTCGATGTCGACCTGGAACTCTTCGACCACATCGTCTCCTGCGGACAGCCTGGACTGCGTCAGACCAGCATCGCGGCCGTGCTCGGCGCCGCACCGCCCATGAGCACTATCAAGGCAATGTATATACGCGCGGTAATACAGGTATTTGACTGGAATATGAAGGCAATGAAGCGGGTTCCCTACGACCGAGTCGGAGGCTCGAACTGGGACTGGATGACGGGCGCGGTGACTTCCCGGCGTAGCTCTCGACAGCATCTATGCCCACGGCAGGATTCGAACCTGCGACACCTGGCTCCGGAGGCCAGTGCTCTATCCCCTGAGCTACGTGGGCGCGGTCGGCGGCCGGGCGCATTGCTCGGCGAGCGGCGATCGGCGACCCGGTTGGGCCGGCCGGCGACCGCCGACGGCGACGCGCCATTATACCCGTTCGAGCCCGGGGGTGCCCCTGTCGGGATACGGCACCACGAGGACATCGAGGTCGCGAGGGAGTATCACGCTGGGGAAGACCTCCCGCGCCTGATCGCGGAGCTCTTTCCAGTTGTGCCGGGAGCTGAGATGCGTGAGTACCAGCGTGCCGACACCGGCAGCGTACGCCACCTGTGCAGCCTCTCGCGCGGTCGAATGGCCGGTCTCGAGCGCCCTCTCCTTCTCCGAATCGGCGAAGGTGGAATCATGGACCAGGACCGTAGCCCCCGCGGCCAGATCGATCACGGCTTCGGTCGGACGTGTGTCGCCGGTGATGACCACCTTTCTTCCCGGGCGCGATTCGTCCATCACGTCGCCGGGTCGCACCTTCGTGCCGTTCGGAAGGGTGATCGTCTCCCCCCGCTGCAATCTGCCGAAATCCGGTCCAGGAGTGACCCCGAGCGCCGTGGCCTTCTCCGGATGGAACCTGCCCTGGCGCGCCGGCTCGTCCAGGCACCACGCCAGACCGGGGAGCCCGTGGTCGGTCTGGACGGTTCGGAGTACGTATTCAGGCGTCTCGACCACGGCGCCGGGCTTCACCTCGTCCACTAGAAAGGGAAAGCGTGGCCGGCCGACGATCCTCTCCACCTCACGAAGGAGCTCGTACAGACCCGGGGGACCAAAGAGCTGAAGAGGCTCTTCTCGCCCCGCGAGACTGAGCGTTTTCAGCAATCCCGGCAGGCCGAGGTAGTGGTCTCCGTGAAGATGCGTGATAGCGATGGTCCCGATGCGTGCCAGTCCCACCGAGCGCATGAGCTGGCGCTGGGTACCTTCGCCGCAGTCCACGAGGATCCGCTCGCCGCCCCGCGCGATGAGCACCGCCGGCGAACCCCTCTCCACCGTGGGGGTAGCCCCCGATGTGCCCAGGAAAACGAGATGGAGGTCCAAGGCCGCCTTACCGGTCCTGGGCCTGCGGCTCGGGCGGAAGGTTCGTGGTCAGTCGGATCCGCTCATCCGGACCACCGGCGGGATGGTGGAAGAAGGTCGGGTTGCTGCACGAGGAGACGGTCAGAGCCGCAGGATAGGCCTGCTCCACAGTGACCCTGCACTGCTTTCGCGGAGCTCCGTTCATGCGCAGCGAACCGTAGACGCCGGAGACCCTGCCGCGTCCCCCCGCCCCCTGGAACGCGGCCATGTCCAGCTCGGCGGCGAAGACCTTGTGAAGGCATCCGAACATCTTGGTGCCCTCGTCCTCGTACACGTATACCGACGAGCAGGCGGAATCAAGGCAATGCTGGGGCGACACCACCCGCTCGCAAATGACGGCACACTCCCGGCACTCCAGACGCGTGCGCTGAAGTCGCCGCCTCCACGCGGCAAACCTGGTTGTGATCCTGGGCCGCTTCTCCATGGGGGTGAGTATAGCGCCCCGTTCAACCGGTACGTTCCCACCTCGTGCCCGGAATCAGCCGAGCTCTCTGCAGTGACCGGTCCGTCGCCCAGCGAAGAATGCGTGGCGCAAACACCAGGGCTCCGTCACTGCCGACATCGACGTCGCCCGTCGTGATCACGGCCCCGTGGAGCCGGGTTCCGTCGAGCCACACGTCACCGTCGTCGACGACGATCACACCGTACAGATCCCCCCGTCCCGTGGCGTCGAGGGACGATCCCCCCAAGACCACGACAAGTCCGGGAGAATCGGCCGATACGCCCCATCCTGCGGGCAGGTCTGTCGTCAGAGACTGCTCATCTGCAAGGATGCATGCCTGCGGCGCGCAGACGGCGATACCAGCCGCCCCTTGCCCGGCGAGCATCCGCCAACCTTCATCGAGCCTCCACGGGCTATCGACGGTTGCCACCGTTACGTCCGGGCCGACAGGCGGCATCGCGGATGTCGACCCGAGGTACCCGGTCGCCGCACCAAGGGACGCCGCCAATGCCACTTCACCCGCCTCGATCTCCAACCAGGGAGAGGTCCTGCCCGCGGTGAACTCGACCCCATCGGCCACTACGCCGGCCAGCGGCAGATCGAGGCCATCCCGCCCGCGCTCCATCAACCCCGATACCACGATGTCCGATACCTCGGGTTTCTGGCGCACTGTTGCTTCCAGGACCAGACCCTGACTGTCGACGATATCGGTCAGCGCCCCCTCCACCTCCGGCGTGCCCTCCCGAACCACGGCCCAGGGAAGGGGCCCCCAGACCTGAACCGCCCGTCTTCGCAGCAGGCCGAGCGCTTCGTCCTTCTCTTCCATGCGTCGACGCCCGGAGTCTTCGGCGGCGACCGCACCGTCAGCGCACATCGCGATGACCGATAGAGTCTGGACGAGCACAGCCACGCCCAGACAGACGAACAGGGCGAAGAGAACGATCGAACCGCGTTCGTCGTTGCGCAGGCGACGGTCAGGCGCACCGCGGCCGCTCCTCAGGGGTCCGCTCATCTACCCACCCCACCCACGGCGACCATCTCCGTCGGTGCCACCTGCCCTTCGTCGCGCGAACACAGTTCGAGCTTGACCGCGTCGACCTGGGGCAGGTCCGCCCCGGGTACGGGAGCGACCATCACCGAGCCGACGGCCTCGTAGACGAACCTCGATCGGGCTGGATCCACTCGCTCGAGCATGGTCTTGTGGTCGAGATACAGAGAATGAACGAACGTGGTCGGAGCCGTAGTGGGACACGGACCCCAGCGTCGCATCAGCGCTCTCCCGACTATCTCCCATTCCACCAAGATCGGAGCTCCCTCCTCAGTCTTCTCCAACAGGACCAGCTGGAAGGGACCGGCCTGCAACACCGCGGACCCCGCAGAGAAGGAGGCGCCGGCCGCGGTCGCCGAACGAAGATCTCTCTCGAAACGGGCGACTGCCACCCTGGCTTGAAGCGTCCAGATGGTCTCGTCTCCCTCCTGCGCCGCCAACGACTGCGAGGTCGTCCACAGAGGGGCCACGGCCACGGCGAGGCAGAGCGCCAGCGACAGCCCGAGGAGCAGTTCGATCACGGAGATCCCTGCGGAGTCAGAAGTAGAGGTCGACACTGCGCCCCTCATCCATCCACCACCACTGGAATCGTTCGTCGAGAGTCGCCCCTCCCCAGCCTTGGGCGCCGGTAGTGACGACGAATCCGCCGCCGAACGGAGGTGCGCTGAGTACCTCGGCACCCCACGAGAGGGCCAGAGGCGAGGTCCCGGCCACCGGTCTGTGCGCCACGACTACGGGCTGCTGCGAGGCGTCCGGCATTGTCGGCCCGACATCGGGACCGGAGGCCACCGCCTCTGGTACCGCCAGGCGCCAGGGCGGGCCCCAGGGCTCTTCCCCGCTGCGGACCCTGACGACGAGTTCCCCTCCGGCGAGCCCGGTCCAGAGGTCGGGACCGAACAGGATCTCCTCCGCGAGACCGTCGGCTTCCTGGCCGGCGTCTGCCAATACCACTTCGTCGACCAGCCACCCGTCGACCCACATCCCGACCTTGGGAAGGGCGGTAGCCTCCGTCCCAAGCAGGCACGCAAGGCGCAGATGAAGGATGGGCCCCGGCCGCCACCAGCCCTCGACCACGCGCGGTCCCCATTCCCAGCTGCGCGCGGCCTCGGTTCTCACGCCGTCTGTTTCCGCTGCCACGATGCGCGCGCGAGCGTCGCGCCCTCCGTCCACTGTGCCCGCCAAAGCTGTGGCCAGGGGGACCACCAGGATGCCGACAAGGATCGTGGCTACCAGGACCTCGAGCAGGACAGACCCGCGGTTTCCGCCAGTGATGAAGAGCAGCCTGCACCGGCTCATGGCTGCGTCCCGACCCGCGTCCTGATGGTCAAGCCACTCTCCAGCCGCACGGTGACGCGGTAGTCGCCGCCGAGCTCCCGGAAGAAGAGCGAACCCGCTGCATCCGGATGTCCCGATCCAGCAAGAAAGCGGACGACCACCCCGTCATCCCGACGCCAGCGGACGACGTTGGCGACGACGGGCACCTCGGGAGCGGAATGACCCAGATGGGCACCGAATCCGGACGTCTCTGCCTCGACGGACAGGCCGTCCGAGCCGAAACGGACCTCACTAGGCTCTCCCTGCCAGACAGCTCCTATCTGTGCCCACGTGGCGGCAGCCTGCCATGACGCGGCGGCCCCACGGGCCCTGACGGCGCCTATCCCGTTTGCCAAGCGCAACGCCCCCGACGGCGAAACACACGGCCAGCAGGGCCAGGACGAGCAGGGTCTCGATAAGCGAGAAGCCCGATTGCGGGCGGATAGGGTTGCGACTGTCCATGGCCGGAAGCCTATCGCCGCCGGCCGACCTGGGAGGTCAGACCTTAGTCGCAGCCTGGGAAGAGTTCGCCACGGTCGGCCGAAGCCCGCCGCGGCTCGCCGCAGCGCTCAGTTCAAGCGAGCCCTTGAGGGCCAGTTGCTAGGGGACTTGGCTCTCGCTACCAGCCGAGCGCGGCAGTACCGTCGATCACCTTGACCTTGACGTATCCGGTCTCGTTGATGGTGACAGTGTCTATCTGGATGCCGAAGGTGTTCCCGCTGGCGCTGAGACAGGCCAGATCGGCCACCGACTCTGATTCCCCGAAGAACGCCACTTGGTTCGCCACCGCTGTGGCACCGACGGCGTTGGAGATCCACGCCGGCGTGGTGGTGACCAGATCGGCATTGCTTATCACCCAGTCTATCCCCGGCTCCACTGCCTCTAGCTCGGCCTCGGTTATCTGCGTGTAATCCCCGGTGTCGACGAAGGCGCCCTGCATCGCCGTGAGCGCATTGCGAACGAGGGAAAAGCACGCGGAATCCTGGGCGTGCTGCCGTTGTCCCATAAAGGTCGGTATGGCGATGGTGGCCAGAACAGCGATGATGATGATCACGACCAGCAACTCGATCAGTGTGAAGCCGGCTTGGCCCCGAGACCCGTGGCGAAGCCGCGTGGTGAGCTTGGTCAGCACAGTTCCGCTTCGATTGTTCAGGCTTTTCATGATCCCCCACGTCTCCTTTGTAAGTGCCACGGAGTACCAGGCCTTCGTTCTACTGAACCGAGTCCGTGGCCAGAGCGACACCGGCGTTCTCGGCTGCCTGGCGGAGCTCCGCTGCTTCCGCCCTACGGTCCTGTTCCTCGAGCAGGGACACCAGCACTGCATAGGCGTGGCCGTAACTCTCGTCGGCCTCGATCGCCTCCATCAGCGTCTTTTCGGCCGAGCGAGGATCACCCGATCCGAGGTAGGCCTGCGCCAAGAAGGTCAGGTGCTTCGCGCTTGGCTCCAGCTCGACTGCCTCCTCAAACGCCGTCACCGCATCTGCAGGACGGTCCTGATGGCTGAGATAGTTGAAGCCCAGCTCTACCCTTATCTGAGCGTCCTTTGGGTCAAGGGTGGCGATGCGCTCCTGTATGGGAAGCGCCTCGTCGAATCGGCCGGAGCTCATCAGGGCGACGGCTTCATCCGTGAGTAGGTCAAGTTCCGACCGGTCGCCATCCGACCCGCACCCCGCCAGCGCCACGAGACAGATCCCGAGGAGCAGCGAGATCGCCGCCACCAGCACCGCGCGGCGCAGAGCCCGCGGGTGCGTCGCGGATGCAAGCAGGCTCGAGCAGATTCTGTTCCGGCCGATACGTCAACGCTTCGTCCTCTCAGCGATGTTCGGGGCGATTATCCCCCACGAAGCGGCGGCGGGAAGCGCTGTCTCCTTGGAGACGCTCGCTTCCCGCCGCTTCATCTCGGTGTTATCCCGGGATCCTGATCAGATGTCCAGGACACTCCGAACTCTGTGGTCGTGGATTACCAGGCGGTCTCGGCGCCGTTGATGAACCAGTTGTTGCCCGGATCGAAGCCGTTCACGGCCGCCGCGCTCTTGTTCACGCCTACGCCGAAGTCTTGGTGGACTGGGAGACCGTCCCGATCTCATAGGAGACCGCGTCCAGTCCGTCGAAGTTCACTTCGTTCAGCTGAGCATCGGCGGTCGGGC
The DNA here is from genome assembly GCA_963822135.1 of uncultured Actinomycetota bacterium. Lineage (GTDB taxonomy): Bacteria > Actinomycetota > Thermoleophilia > RBG-16-64-13 > RBG-16-64-13 > CAIQPS01. Next base: position 314,675 of record CAWGGI010000011.1, read on the forward strand.
CGTGGCTGCAGCCGCGGCTTCAGCGAAGACGATCGACGGCTCGATGTCGGTCAGCATGCCGGCGTCAACAAGCCGAGAAGTCGCGGGTGTCGACATAGGCGGATTCCATGGCGGTCATGGCGTTGCGGACGATGGACTTGGCAGCTGCGTCCTGAGCCTTCTGGCGCTGGCCGAGGAAGGTCGGGATGGCGATGGCCGCCAGGATGGCGATGATGATGATCACCACCAAGAGCTCGATGAGCGTGAAGCCCTTCTGGCTCTTCATCCTCTTGTGGATCTTTGTGAACATCGTGTGTGTTCCTCCTCCTGTTGTTCGCGGACCCTTTTTTTCTCGGGACCGCGAACATTTCGCGGCCCAGCACGCCGGATTGACGTGTCGCTCCAACTATCGGCAGTCTGCGACAGGACTTTAGAGGCACGGCTCGGACCTTTGGTGAAGATTGGCGCGACCAAAGAGGTGCTGGGCCACGGCGCGGATGGTGGCCTCTCGCACACCATATAGAGGAGCCCTCTTCCGTTCCCACGACGAACGCCGGGATCGTCTCCCACCTCAATCCTAAAGACAGGGCCTCCGCGTGCCGATATTCGGGGCAAGAACGACACGGGAGGTCCGATGCGCACAAGACAGCCGGCATCTCGCGCCCGGATACCAATCAGCGCCCAACGCAGAGCCCAGAGCGAACCCGGCATGACCCTGGTCGAGATCATGGTGGCCGGCCTCATCCTGCTGGTCGCCATGGCCGGCATCGTGCCCTTCTTCCTCACCGGGCTCAGCCAGGCCTCGACGCTCCGCTACAGGTCGGTGGCCAACAACATCGCGCGGGAGAAGATGGAGGAGATCAGGCAGCTCGACTATCGGGAGATCTACACCGAGAGTAACCGGGTGGCAGATCCCACACTTGGTACGAGAACGTTGGAGTCCCTCTTCGGAACCTCGGCGGTCGCCAGAGAAGCCAACTTCGCCATCGCTTACGCGGTGAACGTGTCACCATATGATGAGGGCTACCTCAAGGAAGTCACGGTCGACGTCAGCTGGGACGCGCCGCCCGCCGTGTCGGCAGCCAAGATCACCACGTTGGTGCACCAACAGTTCCTGGGTCCACGCGGCTCGCGGCTCGCGATCGAGCCCGCATACACCGACCCCCTCGGGACCCCGTTCTCTCTGCTGAGCCACACGAACCCGACCACTGTCCGTTACTACATCGCCCAGGCCGACTGGAACCTGGTCTACGACAACCTGGACACCACTCCAGTAGCCAAAGAGGTATACCTGCGCGTGTCCCTCTTCGACAGCAACGGGCAGTCCATCTCTCTGGGCGATCCTGCCTCTGACTACAAGATCCACAAGGACCGTCTGCGCTATTCGACCGATGCCGACGGAAACGTGGACGCCGTTTGGTTCGAGACCTCGTTCAGCGCGTCTGCGATCCCCGACGGGTACTGGGAGATGAGAGCCGTTGCGTACAACACGTTCGACGAGCCCGGCAATATCTGGCGGCTCATGGTCCGCACCGAGCAGGATGCTCCGGCGGAGCCCACCAGTTTCGCAGCGACCGGTCAGGACGACGGCGAGACCGTGATCCTCACCTGGGCGGGCGGGGCCGAGCGGGACCGCGAGTACTACGTGCTCCAGCGGCGCCTGTGGGACGGTGCGGACTGGCTGCCATGGGTGACCCTGACCGACAATCTCAACCCCATCGCGTCCACGTACACGGACGAGGGCAGCATCGCCACGAGCCTTGATCCTTGGGGCGACGCCGCCACCCAGCATTACTACGAATACCAACTCTATGCGGTCGACAAGAACAGCCCGGGCCTTGCCGGCGCAGCCGCCGTGGCCTCGGTGGTTCTTCCTCCCGTCTGACCACCACGACCTTACTGACCACTACCACCCTGCCCTCCACCACTACCACGACGGCGGCTGCGCCCTCCGAGGTGTACATCGATAATCTCACCGGCCTCACCTACAACGTTGTCGTCCAAGACGACGATGGCGTCACCGTCTACTCGGGGCAGGTGAAGAAGAACAAGACCATCACGGTGAGCGGTCTGTCCGCGGGCAGCTACCTCATAACTGCGACATCCAGCGGAAGGCCGGACGTGACTCGGTCGTTCACCGTGCCCCAGCAGGCCGGCGATACAGTTCTCACGATCCTCTAGGGACGACGTATGAAGCTACCCCCCACATCTTGCCGATCGACCCGCGCTCGCTGCGCAGCGGGAGAGTCCGGGTTCTCCATGATCGAACTCCTGGTCGTGATGGTACTCATGTTCGTGGTGATGGGCGCGATATACGGCGTATGGTTCGGGCTGCAGCGAAGCTACAGCTTCACGGAAGACGACATGAAGGCCCAGCAACGGGCCCAGATGGCCATGACCGAGATGGTGGAACTCATCCGGACGGCCCGCCTGCCCGATCCCGCCCCCAGCGACGCTCTGAACGTCGTGATCTATGAGGCCGACGATAACACGCTGACCTGCTGGACCGACGTCGACCGAGATGCGAACCATACCCTTGAGCTGGTGAGATTCCGAGTGGACGAAGCCACCCGGACCCTCTACCGGGACACAGATGTGGACCACACCAACGATCCCACCTTCGCCAATACCGATGCCATCAGGCTCGTCAGCGACTGGGTGAGCAACGGCAGCGCGATCCCCCTGTTCAGCTACGTGGGCGCGAACGGTCTGCCGCTGGAGACTCCGGTGGTGGACCCCACGCTTATCCGCGAGGTGCACATAGACCTACACATTGACGTGTTCGAGAACAACCGCCCCATCGCCCACGAACTCCGTTCCGTGGTCCAGCCCCGTAACCTGCGCCAGTACTAAGAGACGAGCAAGGAGTCTCCGATCATGAAAGCGCCTCGTCCGTACGCAAGGCTTCAGCAGCGCACCGGGCAGCCCCTCACAGCCGAACGGGGCGCGCTCATGGTGATCGCCATCGTGTTCGTGATGGTGTTCCTGATAATCGGCGTCGCGCTCTACTTCCTCGTCGCCTCGCAGACACGTGCCACCGAGACGGAGCGCATGGACGTGAAGTCGTTCAACGTCGCCGAGGCCGGCGTCGACGCGGGTATGCTCAGTCTCAGACTTACCTGGCCCCGTCACTCCGGCTTGACGGCGACGGTCCAACAGGACCTCATCGTCAATGCCCTCCGCTCGATCAATAGCGGCCTCTATCTTCCCACCGAGGATGGCGTGGAGACTCCGGGCGAATTCCTGCAGGTCACACTCTACGACAACGTGGACCCCGATACCGGACTCACCACGACGGTAGCCGACTCCTCCGCCCCCGCCTGGGATTCGAACGGCGACGGCCGGATGTTCGTCGATTCCACCGCCAATGTCGGCAACGACCGCCACCGGATCCTGGTGCTGGCCGAGAAGCAGACCTGGCAGTTCGCCTTCCCAGCGCCCTTGGCGTTGTGGGCCGGCAACGTGGACAGCAATGGCCAGGGCCTGGAAATCATGATCGAGGACGGCCCGCAGGAGATCTTCTACGACGTCCACGACACCTTGAATAAGGGCGTGGACCCGCAGCCTCCCGACCAGGTCCTGCAGGTGCCGACTCCTACCGGATTCGAAGAAGTCTGCAGCACCCAGCAGACACTCGATCTGATGAAGGCCGCTCAGAACAACGGGACCTACTTCACCGGCCCCACCGCCTCGGAAGATGCCAGTGCCTATCTCGACTCGGACAAGGCGCCCGGTTCCATCATCTACATCGAGAGCGACACGGCGATCGTCCTTGAAGGCAACGACCAGGTGGGCACCGAGGACGACCCCGTCCTGGTCCTCTTCGACACCCCCGCGGGGACGGAGAACGTTTTCGACATCCGCGGGACGGGTGACTTCTGGGGCATAGTCGTCACGGTCGGCAACAGCACTTTGCGGGGTACCGCAGCCGTTCACGGGGCGATGTATTGCTCCGGGACTCTCAGCAACAAAGGCAACGGTAGCTGCGGAGAGATCCGCTTCAACCAGAAGTGCATCAGCAACATCAACCGGCAGTTCGTGATCAGCGTCAACCTCGTGCCCAACACCTGGGAGGAGTACACGCTCCCCAACGGTTGATGCGGAGCGCAGGAGTTCAGCGCCCGCTGCTGCCGAAGCCTCCCTCGCCCCTGCTGGTGTCGGCCAGCTCGGCGGCGGCCACGAAGTCGGGCACCTCGACTCGCTGGATCACCAGCTGGGCGATCCGCTCGCCCACGGCCACCACGAACGGCTCCCGACCCGAGTTGTACAGCGACACGCGCACCTCGCCCCGGTAGCCGGCATCGATGAGACCCGGGGAGTTCACCACCATGATGCCGTGCTTGAAGGCCAGGCCCGAGCGAGGCTGGACGAACCCCGCGTAGCCCGCGGGGATGGCCAGGGCGATGCCGGTGCCGACGTCCCTTCTCTCGCCCGGAGGGATGACCACCTCCTCGACCGCGAAGAGGTCGGCCCCGCCATCTCCGGGGTGGGCGCTTCGAGGCAGCTGCGCCGCCGGATGCAGGAGCCGCACGGGGACACTCCAAGGCGGCGTTCACAGCCTGAGAGACCTCTCGATGCGCTCGACGGCCTCGGCGATGCGGTCGTCCGGCGTGGTGAGCGACAGTCGCACGAAGCCCTCTCCTGCCGGGCCGTACCCCAGCCTGGGGTGACCACGACCCCCGCCTGTTCCAGCACGTGCTCGCTGAATCCGGCCGAGGTGTAACCCTCCGGCACCGGGATCCACATGTAGATGGTGCCCTTCGGTCTGGGCACCTCCATGCCCACCGAGGTCAGGGCTTCCGCAAGAAGGTCGCGGCGGCGCCGGTAGACCTCGCACATCTCGCGCGACGAAATCCCAGGGGCCGTTGAGGATGAACGCGGACGTCCGCTGCAGAGCGTCGAACATCCCCGAGTCCATGTTGGTCTTGAGCCGCCACAGATGGGACGAGGATCTCGTGATTGCCCACCGCGAAACCGGTGCGCCAACCCGTCATGTTGAAGGGCTTGGAGAAGCTGAAGAACTCCACCCCCACATCCTTGGCGCCCGGGGTGGCGAGGAAGCTCGGGGCGACGTAGCCGTCGTAGGTGAGCTCCGAGTAGGCGTTGTCGTGGATCACCGCGATGTCGTACTTCTTGGCGAACGCCACCACCCGCTCGAAGAAGTCGTCCTCGACCACCGCGGCCGTGGGGTTGTTGGGATAGCCGATGAAGAGGACCTTGGCCCGCCGGGCCTCCTCCTCGCTGACCTCGTCCAGGTCGGGCAGGAAGCCGTTATCGGGCTGCAGCCGCAGATAGCGGACGTCGGCCCCGGCGAGGATCGACCCGCCTGCGTACACGGGATAGCCGGGGTCGGGACCAGGGCCAGATCGCCCGGATCCAGCAGCGCGAAGCAGATGTGGGCCAGCCCTTCCTTGGCCCCCAGAAGCGGCCATGAACTCCTTCGTGGGGTCGATGTCGACGCCGAACCGTCGCTGGTAGAACGACGCGGCCGCGCGCGGCGAACTCGGGGTGGCCCCAGTTGCTGGGGTAGCGGTCGTTGGCCGGATCGGCCACCTGGCGCCGCATCTCCTCCACGATGTAGGCGGGAGTGGGCAGGTCGGGATCGCCGATGCCAAGGCTGATCACATCCACGCCGCTCGCGCGCTTCTCGGCGATCTTGCGCTCCATCTCGGCGAAGAGATAGGGAGCCAGGTTGTCCATCCGCCGGGAGAATCGCACGTCCGCCTCCTCGTTCTTGGTCGCTCGCGTCAATCGCCGGCAGTCGCCGGCCAGCCCAGCCGGCAGCAGCAGCTCGGCGGCTCAGATCGCAGGTGCACACTTCCTCCGCCGGCCCCGTCATGAAGACCCGCCTGCAGGCCCGCGTCCTGCCCGCAGCCATGTACGGTCACCGGCCGGCCCCTCCACCTCTATGAGCAGGTCGCCGCCCAGCAGGTGCACGCGGACCGGGCTGGTCGCCAAGCCAAGCCGCACCGCGGCGGCTCCCACCGCCGTCGCCCCGGTGCCGCAGGCCTGCGTCTCGCCCACGCCCCGCTCCCACACCCGCATCCTCACGGACCCGTCCGCCTCGGACTGGATGAACTCGACGTTCACGCGGTTGGGGAACAGCGGGTGTCGTCTCGATGGCCGCGCCCACCGCGGCGAGGTCCACCTCGGCAGGGTCGTCCGCCACGATCACGCAGTGCGGGTTGCCCACGTCCACGAACGTGAAGCGGTAGCTTCTCCCGCCGCTCTCCAGCACGGCGTCGACCACCCCGTCGGCGGCTCTGTGCTCCACCCTGTCCAGGTCGATGTGGGGACTCTGCGAAGCGCGCACGGCCCATGTCCACCCGCACCATACCCGCCTCCGAGCAGACGCGGCGTGATGGGGCCGGCAAGCGTCTCGACCGTGAACTCGCTATCGGTGACGGCACCCGCCGCAGCCAGATAGCGGGCGAAGATGCGGATGCCGTTGCCGCACATCTCCGACTCGCTGCCGTCGGGATTGAAGATCCGCATGCGCGCGACGGCCTCGGCGAACCGCCCCCGTAGGCGGGCAGTGCAGCAGGAGGCCGTCGGAGCCGACGCCGCGGTGGCGGTCACAGAGGAGGGCGATGGCTTCGGTCGTGAGCGAGACGGGAAGGGCCGACTCTTCGACGACCAGGTAGTCGTTGCCCAATCCGTGCCACTTGGCGAGCTTCATCGGCGTCGAGACTCCTCGATGCTCCGCTTCGCTGAGCGCCAGGTCCAGGATCTCGCGGGCGATCTCCTCCGGGCCCCTGTCTTGGACGTCAATGATAACAGCGTCCCTCACCTTGCGCAGCCAGGTGAGCTGTCTGCGGGCGTAACGCCGAGTGGCCGCCGCTATCCGCTCGGCCGTCTCGGTCGAGCGTCGAATCTCCCGCCAGATACGCGCAGATCTCCCGATAGCCGATCGCGCTCCGGATGCCCGCGCCCTCCCGGCTCCGTAGCCTCCCAGCCGTGTTCCCGCCTGTATCGGTCGACCTCTTCCACCGCGCCGTCCTCGAGCATCCGTGCGGACCGCGCCGCGATACGGGCGGCAAGGATGTCTCGGGCCCGCACCAGTCCCACGACCAGGGTGGGATGATCGTACACCGGGTCCCACAGGTCCTCGCGGCCCGACCACCTCGTGCCGCCACCGGCCAGCACCGCTTCCAGCGCGCGAACGACACGCCGCGGGTTCTTCGGGTCCACCTCTGCGGCCGCCTGGGGATCGAGCCGGCTCAGCTCAGCGTGGAGCGCGCCGGCGCCTTCGGCCGCGGCGCGCGCCTCCAGTGCGGTCCGCAGTTCCGGGTCCGCCGGAGCGGTCGACAGCGGCGCCAGCGCAGCACGCAGGTACAGCCCGGTCCCACCCGCGATCACGGCGGCGCCGGCGGCGACATCGGCTGCGAGCAGCGGACGAGCCATCGCGGCGTACTGCACGGCAGAGAGCGCTTCTGCCGGATCGGCGAACCCCACCAGGGCGTGCTGCACTCCGCCGGGTTGCGGAGACTGAGGCTGATCGGTGAGCACCGCGAATCCGCGGTAGACCTGCATCGAGTCACACGAGATCACCCTCGTTCCCAGCGCGCGCGCGAGGGCGACCGCCACGGCGGTCTTGCCGACCGCGGTGGGCCCCAGCAGGCCGATCACCAAGCCAGGGCCGGCTTCCGGCCGCCCGGGTGCTTCGCCCCCGGTGGAGGCCTCCACGCCGCTCAATCAGCCTCCCGCCCTCGAAAGCTTGTGGACGTTGCCTCGAGCAGCGTCACCCGTACCAGATCTCCTGGAGAGGCGGCCGACGCGAAGTTCACCGGCTTGTGCCCTCGGGTCCTCCCCATCACCTCACCGCTCGAATGGCGGCTTGACCGCTCTACCATCACCTCCACCGTCTGTCCGACCATGGCCTGGTTGCGTTCGCGACCCAAGCGCTGGACCAGGTCCACGAGTCTCGTCATCCTCTCCTCGGCCACCGCCGGAGGAAGGCGCCCGGACATCGACGAGGCGGCGGTATTGCGGCGAGGCGAGTAGATGAAGGTGAAGGCCGAATCGAACCGGCACTCCTCCACGAGGGTAAGGGTCTGCAGGAAGTCCTCCTCGGTCTCCCCCGGGAAGCCCACGATCAGATCGGTGGTGAGGGCGAGGCCGGCCACGGCCTGACGAAGCCGGGCGACAAGATCAAGGTAGCGGCGGCGGTCGTAACGCCGGTTCATGGCGGCCAGGATCCGGTCGCTGCCCGACTGCACCGGAAGGTGTACGTGCTCGCAGACCTGGTTGGGCGCCGCGATGACCTCTATGAGCCGGTCCGACATATCCTTTGGATGCGACGTCATGAAACGGACGCGCTCGATGCCCGGCACGGCGCATGCCTGCAGCAGAAGCTCGGGGAACCTCTCGTCGCCGGCGAACCCGGGTTCCATACCGTACGCGTTCACGTTCTGCCCCAGCAAGGTGATCTCGCGGACTCCCGTCCCCGCCAGGCGCTCCACCTCGGCCACGACGTCCGCAGCAGGGCGCGAAGCCTCCGGTCCCCGCACCGACGGGACGATGCAGTAGGTACAGTAGTTGGAGCAGCCGGCGACGATCTGGACCCACGCCGACGGACCGCCGGCACGGGAACGAGGGAGATCGGCGCTCCATCTCGTCGTCATCTCGTCGAAGAGTCCCACACATGTGCCCCCCTCGAGCCTCTGCTCGATCAGGCTCGACAAGCGGTGAAGGCTCTGGGGGCCGACAAGGACGTCCACGAAGGGAAAGTCGCTGAAGAACTCCTCGCGTCTGCTCTGCGCGAGACAGCCGGCCACCACTACGAGGCGCGAGGGCCGCTCCCTTTTGAGCTTGCGCCGCCGCGCCGAGATGCCCGGCGAGTCGGGTGTCGGCCTTCTCCCGGATCGAGCAGGTGTTGTACACGAGCAGGTCGGCGTCCTCGGGGGACCGCACGAGCGTGCAGCCCATCCCCTCGAGCACGCCGGCGATCCGCTCGGAATCGTGCTCGTTCATCTGGCAGCCGAACGAGCGCAGATAGTAGGTGCGGGGACGTCCGGCCCCCACCCGCGGGGTTTCCGGTCGGCCCATGGAGACGGTCCCGCTACTTGGCGTAGTCGACGGCGCGGCTCTCCCGGATGACGGTGACGCGGATAGTACCCGGGTAGTCCAGCTCCTGCTCGATCTCTTTCGCGATCTCGCGGCAGAGCAGACCTGCAGCCTGGTCATCTACCTCGTCCGGCTTCACCAGCACTCTGATCTCCCGGCCGGCCTGGATGGCGTAGCTCTTCTCCACTCCGGGCTTGCTCTCGGCGATGCGCTCCAGCGATTCCAGACGCTTGATGTAGGTCTCGAGCGTCTCGCGCCGCGCTCCGGGTCGGGCGCCGCTGACCGCGTCGCCGGCCGCCACCAGGACCGCTTCGACCGTCGCAGGCTCCACTTCCGCGTGATGAGCCTCGATGACATGCACCACCGCTTCAGACTCCCCGTACCGCCGCGCCAGGTTGGCCCCGATCGCCGCATGCGAGCCTTCGACCTCGTGATCGACGGCCTTGCCCAAGTCGTGGAGCAGGCCTGCGCGTTTGGCCAGCTTGGCGTTGACCCCCAGTTCGTTCGCCATCAGGCCGGCCAGATGAGCGACTTCCAGCGAGTGCATCAGCACGTTCTGGCCGTAGCTGGTACGGAACTTGAGCCGGCCCAGAAGCCGGAGCAGTTCCGGAGCCAGTCCGTGGACGTTCGCGTCGAGCACGGCCTGCTCGCCCGCGTCCTGGATCTCCTTGTCCACCTCGTCCCGGGCCTTGGTATACATCTCTTCGATCTTGGCCGGGTGGATACGCCCGTCGGCCACCAACTTCGACAAGGTGAGGCGGGCGATCTCCCGGCGCACGGTGTCGAAGCCGGAGAGCACCACCGCTTCGGGGGTGTCGTCGATGATGAAGTCGACGCCGGTAAGATTCTCGAGGGTGCGTATGTTCCTGCCTTCACGCCCGATGATCCGCCCCTTCATGTCGTCCGAGGGAAGAGGGACCACCGACACCGTGGTGTCGGCCACATGGCTGGCTGCGCTGCGCTGGATGCAGGTGGAGAGGATGTCCTTCGCTCGGCGGTCGCCCTCATGGCGCGCCTCTTCTTCGATGGCCCTGACCATCTTGGCCATATCGTGACGGACTTCGTCCTCGGTGCGCTTGAGGATGATCTCGGCCGCCTGATCCTTGGTCATACCCGAGATATCCTCCAGCTGCCGCTGCTGCTCCGCCCGAGCCGCCTCGGCTTCGTCGACCACCTTGCGGTAATGGGCCTCCCGGTCGGTGACGGACTGTTCCCGCCGAGCGAGATCCTTCTGCATCTCGTCCAAGCTTTCTTCGCGGCTCAGCAATCGGTTCTCCAGCTGCGCAAGTTCTTGACGGCGTTCCTTGATCTCGGCCTCCGTCTGCGTGCGCAGTTGATGCATCTCGTCCTTGAGCTCCACTCGAGCTTCTCGCTGCATCGACTCCGCCTGTCGCTGGGCGTCCTGTACGATGCTTTCCGCCGCCGCTTCGGCCGAGTGGATCTTCGCTTCTCCCAGGTATTTGCGGGCCATAAAACCGGCGATCACACAGACTATCGCCACCACCAAAAGAATCACGATCCATATGACAGTCATCATCTCGACATCACCATTCCAGTCCACACGCGATGTTCGCGGTTGCCAAAGCCAAGGTGTGCGAGAGCGGGCGCGCTACAAAAATGGCCGAACTGACGTCCGGCCGATGAACTCAAGATGCATGACCTTGCCCTACATAGGGGCAGCCTGTACCGTCGAGCCGACCGCCCAGCGGCAGGTCCCCGTACGGTTATTTTCCCCGCTATCTAAGTCTTCGGCTCCGGCAATGCCGCCAGATACGCCGACTTACAGAGCCATGTATAGCCAAAAGGCAAGGTCGCGCAATGCAGCCACCGACCGATCCTCACACAGAGCCGAGTTTACGTTCCCCCGGAGGAAGTGTCAAGGAAGGCTGGAGGTGCTCCTCCCCCGCCGCTTCCGCTCTGAGCAGGCGGGTCATACGGCCGATGGTGTCCCAGTCGTAGCCTCTTCGGCCCAGATATCCGGCAAGCCGGCGCTCCGCCGCCTCGGGATCGGCCGCGAACTGAGCAGAGAAGCGCCTGCGTACCAACTCTTCAAGCACATCGTTTCCCGGTCCCACCCTCGGCCCCACCCTCGGACCGCGGCCCGGTAGTCGCAACCACCTCGTCCACGACGCTCCGCTCGACCCCCCTTGCCGCGAGCTCAGCCCGGATGCGTGCCGGCCCCCATCCGACGCGGTGCTTCTCCGCGGCATACGTGTTCGCGAAGCGTCGATCGTCCAGATATCCGAGTCCGCGCAACCAGACCAGCGTCTCGGAGACCGCAGAGGGAGCAAAACCGGCCTGCTTCAACCGCCTATCCACCTCGCGCTCCGATCTGTCGCGTACGGCAATTAGCCGTAGCGCACTTTCGCGGGCACGGTAGGGCGAGTCCAGATCGTACAGTTCGCGCTGCCGATCGGCCTGAAGCCGGTCCCCGCAACGAAGACCGGCCTGATCCACCACCAGAGCCGCTAGGTCGAGCGCCGGACTCCCGTCGATGTATACACGGACCCGTTCGGCCTGACCCCTTCGCGCGACGATAGCCGTGACCACGCCGTCGCGAAAAACCACGGGGTCCGTCACCCTGCGGGCCGGCATGGCGGTGCCGACCTAGTCGGCCGCTTCCTCCGACGCGGTCGCCGATGTCCCCGTCCCAGCGCCCACCGGTCCGTCGCCAGTAGCAGCCGAAGGGGCAGGGTTTGTCGCGGATGCAGCCGCAGCGGGGCTCCAATCGGGCTCGAGAGCCGCAATGACTTCACGCCGGAGTTGCTGGACCAGTTCGGGGTTGTCACGCAGGAACTGCCGGACGTTCTCCCGCCCCTGGCCGAGGCGCTGATCGCCGTACGAGAACCACGCCCCGCTCTTCTGCACGATCTTGTTGTTCACTGCCAGGTCGAGAACATCGCCCTCGGTGGAGATGCCCTGCCCGTACATGATGTCGAACTCCGCCTCCTTGAACGGTGGGGCGACCTTGTTCTTGACCACACGCACCCGTACCCGGTTGCCCACAGCTTCCGTACCCTCTTTGAGGGTCTCGATGCGACGGATATCGAGCCGGACCGAAGCGTAGAACTTCAGCGCCCGGCCGCCCGGCGTGACTTCGGGATTGCCGAACATAACGCCGACCTTCTCGCGAAGCTGGTTGATGAAGACGGCCGTGGTCTGAGTCTTGCTGATGGTGCCGGCAAGCTTGCGCAGGGCCTGGCTCATGAGCCGCGCCTGCAGGCCCACATGCGAGTCGCCCATCTCGCCTTCGAGTTCGGCTCGAGGGGTGAGCGCCGCTACCGAGTCGATGACGACGATGTCCAGAGCGCCGCTCCGGATGAGGAGCTCGGTGATCTCGAGCGCCTGCTCGCCGTTATCGGGCTGCGAGACGAGGAGGTCGTCGATATTGACCCCAATGCGCCGCGAGTATGCCGAGTCCATGGCGTGCTCGGCGTCGATGAAGGCCGCCTTGCCTCCCGCGCGCTGGGCTTCGGCAATCATGTGCAACGCCAACGTGGTCTTGCCACTGGACTCGGGGCCGAAGATCTCGACCACGCGGCCGCGGGGCACTCCGCCCACACCCAGCGCAAGGTCGAGCCCGAGCGACCCCGTGGAGATGGCGGGCACTTTCACCACCGCCGAGTCGTCCCCGAGGCGCATGATGGAACCCTTCCCGTACTGACGCTCGATCTGCAGGACGGCCATCTCCAAGGCCTTTTCCTTCTCCACCGGTCCCTCCTATGTCGTTGCCTCGTCGCCCTGCTTCAATGCCGTCTGGACGACGACCGTGTACATGGCTCCCTCACGCCTCAGCTCGCTCCTGTAGAGGCATACCGACTCTACCGCAAACGGAGACTGCCCGCTCTCGTACCTTGGTCGTACGGGGCCGGGATTTCGCAGCCGCGCGATGGTGAGGTGTGGACGGAAAGGTCGTTTCTCGCGCTTCATGACCTCACCCGCCTCCAAGCCCTGCATCACCCTCTCGAACAAGGCAGCGAATACACCGCGCTCGTCGGCCAGCTCCAGCGTGACCACCCGAGCCTTCGCGGGCGACGGGAGCAGCAGGAACCCTCGCACCAGGGCCTCGCCGCCCATGCTCACCGGCACATCCTCCACGACCTTGCGCGCTGTCGCCGCCTTGTCGCTCCCGACCTCACCGATGAACGCCAGCGTCACATGCAGTTGCAGGGGAGCGAGCAGACGGAGGCCGTGCGTGGCCGGAAGGGCTTCCTGTGCCCGGCTGACGAAGCCCAGCAGCGCAGACGGCAACGGCACGGCCACGAACAGCCTCTGCCTCCCGTTCCCGCCGTCCTCCGCCATAGCCTCACTCCTTCTCCTCCGGCTGAGGCGCTTCAGCCGCCTGGCCGCCGGCCTGGTCCGCGAAGGCCTGCGGGAGTGAGAGCCGCTGCCGCCGCGTCGTCCGCCTCCTCCACATCCTCCTGCACCCTCTGCCGCGCATGCACGAAGTAGTCGACCCCACTGACCACCGTCAGCACCAACATGAGCAGCACCAGGTACCAGGTAACGCTCTTTCCGCCCAGGGTCCACTCCGGCTTGAGCCAGCGAGGCTCGATGATGAGCGCGGCGATGGCAAGCATCTGGCTGGCGGTCTTCGCCTTACCCCACCTGCTCGCCGGTATCACCATCTTCTGCACTGCGGCCACCATGCGCAGGCCCGTCACCGCCAACTCGCGGGCTATCACCACCATAGCAACCCACGCGGACAGTTCGCCGAGTTCCACGAGCGAGACAAGCGCGGCCGTCACGATGAGCTTGTCGGCCAGGGGATCGAGAAAAGCACCGATCACCGTCGTCTGGCGAAAACGCCGAGCCAGATAGCCGTCAAGCGAGTCGCTCGCCGCCGCGATCACGAAGACCACCAGCGCGAACACGTCTCCGTAGGGGACGTCGACCAGGAGGAAGGCCATCAGGACCGGGACGAGCACCACCCGAAAGAAGGTGATGGAGTTGGGCAGATTAAGGCTCAACGCAGGTTCCTACGAAGTCGTAACCCACCGCGGTATCGATGCTTACCGTGATCACGTCTCCCACGCCCGCCGCTTCGGGAAGGTCGCTCTCGACGTAGACCACCCCGTCCACCTCGGGAGCCTGCCCTCTGGTCCGGCCGATCGCCCTGGTATCATCGCCCACCTCGTCATTCCCGATAGCATCGACGATCACCTCCGCCACCGACCCCACGTATCTCGAGTGGGCACTCTCCGCCGTCTCCGCGAGCACCTGATTGAGGCGGTTGAGCCGCTCCCGCGCGAGCCGATGGGCGACCCGCGGTCCCAGACGGGCCGCCGGCGTTCCTTCCTCAGGACTGTATATGAACCCACCCGCGTAATCAAACTCGGCCTCGGCCACGAATTCGAGAAGGTGTTGGAACTGGGCCTCGGTTTCGCCTGGAAAGCCCACAATGAACGCAGACCGCAGCGCCACGCCGGGGACGGTGCGCCGGGCCCGCGTCAGTACGTCGAGATATGAGTCCCCGTCGCCCGCTCTGCCCATGCGCCGCAGAACCTCGGGATGCGAGTGCTGGAAGGGTAGATCGAGGTAGCGACAAAGCTTGGGTTGCCCGGCCATGTGCTCCAGGAAAGCCTCTGTGAGGTGCTCGGGTTGCAGATACATGATCCGGATCCACCGGAGCCGAGGGTCGGGGGCAAGCAGGTCCACGAGGGCCGACAGATCCTGGTCCCCGCTCTGCCAGCGCGCCGTATCCTGGCCCACAAGCACCAGCTCTCGCGCTCCCTCCGAGAGACATGCATCGGCCTCCTCGAGAATCTGGGCGGTAGACGCGGCGTGGTACGGTCCTTTGATGCCAGGGATCGCGCAGAAGGTACACAGTTCGTCGCAGCCGTCCGAGATCTTGAGGTAGGCGAACGCGGCGTCCGTGGGGACGATCCTCCGGCGCCGGGACGGCGACCCCGCCGGGCACAGGCCCCAGCAGTCGCAGAAGCCCGTCGGCGCCACCGCTATCCTGCAGCCCAAGCCACGCTCCCACCTCGGGGATGCCTTGGACCAGTTCCTCCCGATAGCGCTCCACCAAGCAGCCCATGACCACGACCTGTTTGTCCGGATAGGCCGCGCAGGCATCGAGGATGGCCCCGATGGATTCCTCTTTGGCCTCCTGGATGAAGCCGCAGGTGTTCAGAAGGATATGGGTGGCGTTTGCAGGATCTCCCACCGCTGCGATGCCGGACGCTGCCAGCGTCCGCACCATCGCCCGGCTGTCAGCCTCGTTCTTGGGACACCCTAGAGTGTGGACGTATACCCGTGGTCGGCCGGACGGGCGCGAAGGCATGCTACTGGACGCGCTCCACGCCGGTCTCGGTGACGAGGAAGGCGCCTGCCGGACCACTGAGGCTGTACGGCGTCCCATTTACCGAGACGGTGAGGGCATCCGGGATACCGGCCATGACCCAGTACCGCTTGGCGCTGTCGAAAGTCTGCTGTCCGCCGGCCGATAGCGTGCCCGCATACAGCTCAGCACCGCTCTCGTTGTCTTCGCGCACCACCAGCCAGCAGCTCCCCTGAGCGACGCTGAGGACCATGGTGACGTTCTCTCCCGTCGTGGTCGCTACTCCAACAGAGGTGGTCGTGCTGGACTCTGGCGGGATGGTGGAGGACGTCGTCGTGGTCTCGACGGCGATGCTCACCGTGGTCGCCGAGGAGGCGCTGGTGCTCGACGTGGAGCTGGAGAGATTGCTCCCATCGATAGTGGCCGGCTCCTGCCCTCTTCCGGAACCGAACCAGGCGAGCAGGATGACGGCGACGACCGCGATGAAGCCCGCCGCAACATAGCCCCTCTGGGTCCGGCGTGTCCGCTTCTTCTTGCGTTCAGCGCTCGTTCGCGTCCGCTGCTGCTGAGACATCTCGGTGCGGAGAGCGCCCAGTTCCTCCACATGGTGTTCGTACTTGCTCCGATACTCGGCGAGCAACGCCTCGGAATCCAGCTTCAAGAAGATGGCGTAGGAACGCAGAAAGCCTTTGACCACCGTGGGGCCGGGAAGGACCTCGAAGTCGTTCTCCTCCAGGGCCTCCAGGTACTTGGAGCGGATCTTGGTGACGCTCTCTACGTCGGTGATGCTGAGGCCCTTTCGGATGCGGGCCTCGCGCAGGGTGTTACCGATGTCAGGCACGAAGCTTCGGTGATACCTCTCGCATCAGGCGCGCCATGCGTTCCGCGAAGCGGCGCGCGTCCTTCCCAGGGTCGGCAGTGGTCTCGAACTCAAGCACGAACTGCCTCCCGTCCACGCACGACCGCTGATAGAGAGGGTCGTAGTAGTCGGTCAACAAGCCCCGGACGACGTCGGTAAATCTACCATCCGCGTAAGCCCTTTCCAAGGAGACGACGCTTTCCCGAGGCAACCGGCGCGCGATCAGTCCGAGGCTGCGACGGAACCTCTCATGCTCCGCTTCATCCCACCGGTCGGGCGCGTATTCCCGCATGATCCGCTCAGCACGGACCTCCAGAGGCGCGCTCACCAGCACCGGCATGCCGGTACGAATGGCCTCGGCCACGGTCCGAGGAAGGAACATTCTTCCGATCTTGCCCCCCTCCCCCTCCAGAACCAGATAGCCGCCTTCCGGCCGCCGAAGCCGATCCCACACAAGGGCGTCAAAGTCCTTCTGCCGGCGATCTCCTGGCTGGTTCAGCCCCCCCAGCAGAGATCCGCGGTGAAGCGCGAGCGCCTCGAGGTCGACGACCCAAGGGCAGCAGTCGCCCCCTCCCTCCTCGAGTTCGCTGAGTGCCCTGATGAGCGCGCTCTTGCCCGCCCCCGTGTGGCCATACAGAGTGACCACCGGCACGGGAGACCGCCACTCCGCCAAGCCCTTCAGCACCTCGCGGCGATAGGCCCGGTACCCCCCGCCGACGGTGACGGCATGGATACCCACCAGCGCCAGGAGCAGAGCCACATTCCGGCTGCGCTCCCCACCGCGCCAGCACATCAGCGCCAGGCGGCGGCCGGCCGGCTGCGACTTCGCGAGCCGCACCAGGGTGCCAAGGTATTCGGGCAGCGTCGGGCTGACAAGCTCCATGGCCACCACCCGTGCCCGTGCCGCTCCTTCAGCCTTGTAGACCGTCCCCACCTGGGCGCGCTCCGCGTCGCCGAGAAGAGGATGATTGACGGCGCCGGGCATGTGGCCCTCGGCGAATTCGGCAGGGGAGCGTACATCCACTACCTGGAACCCGCCCCCCATAGCCTCAGCCGCGCTGATGGAGGGCACCTTCAGGTCAGTCACCGTAGGTCGCGTCTCCCATGGTGCGATCGCGTTCCTCCGCGCGGAGCACGGCAAGGATGTGCTCGGCCTCGTCCGGCTCCACCAGTATCTGCCGGGGCTTGCTCCCCTCCCAGGGACCCACGATCCCCCGCCGTTCCAGCATGTCGATGAGACGGCCCGCCCGTGTGTACCCTACGCGCAGCCGCCGCTGCAGCATGGACACTGAAGCGCTACCGGTCTCGATGACCAGTTGCGCGGCATCGGCCAGGAAGTCATCGGCGTCTGGGTCGAACAGATCGTCATCGCCGCGCTTGGCCTCCTTGGGGTCCGGCGGCCGACGGAGCAACTCCTCGCGGAACTCCGGCTCGGCCTGACGGCGCCAGTGGTTCACCAGCAGAGCGATCTCCTCCTCGGTGACATAGGCCCCCTGGACTCGCTCCATATGGCTCGATCCCAGAGGCTTGAACAGCATGTCTCCTCTTCCCAGGAGGGTCTCCGCTCCGTTGACGTCGAGGATGACACGGGAGTCGGTCTGACTGGACACCGCGAAGGCGATACGCGAAGGGATGTTCGCCTTGATCATGCCGGTGATGACATCCGCCGAAGGCCGCTGCGTGGCCACTACCAGATGGATGCCCACGGCCCGCGATTTCTGCGCCAGACGTATGACGTAGTCCTCCACCTCCTGGGGCGACACCATCATCAGGTCGGCCAGCTCGTCGATGACGATGAGGATATACGGAAGCGGGCGCTCGCCCCGCCGAGCCCGGGCCTTGTTCATGTCGGCCAAGCTGCGGGCGTGTTCGAGCTCCATCAACTCGTAGCGGTTCTCCATCTCCTTCGCCACGTTGTGAAGCACGCCGGCCGCGTCTTTCATGTTGGTGACGACCGGTACCAGCAGATGCGGGATGCGATCGTAGTGCGAGAGTTCCACCTTCTTCGGGTCGATCATGATCATCCGCACCTGCTCCGGTGTGCTTCGCAGGAGGATGGACGACACCAGACAGTTGACGCATCCGCTCTTGCCCGAGCCGGTCGTGCCGGCGATGAGCAGATGCGGAAGCCGGGTAAGGTCGGTGTAGACGGCCTTGCCCGAGATGTCCTTGCCCAGCCACACCATGAGCGGCCCTGCCGACTTGGGAAACTCCCGGTAGATGTCGCCCAACGTGACGAAGTCGGGTCGCTGGTTGGGGACCTCCACTCCCACCGCCGACTTGCCCGGGATGGGAGCCAGGATGCGGATCTCGGTGGTCGCCAGGGCGTAGGCAAGGTCGTCCTTGAGGGCCGAGACCTTCGCCACCTTGGTCCCCGGGGCCAATTGCAGCTCGTAGCGGGTGACCCGAGGCCCCACCACCATCCCCACCACTCTCGCGTCGACGCCGAATTGGCCGAGCGCCTCCAGGACAACGGCAGCAGTGTCTCTCTCACCTGCGCGCCCAGGCGCCAGCGGGGCGCTCTTCTTGAGTAATTCGGCCTCGGGCAGCAGATAGGTGGGCTGCTCCACCGGCAGTTCCGTCTGCCTGACCGCTCGCGCCATGCCTGGAAGTGTTTCCTGGTGCGTCTCGAACGACTCCTGGTCGGCATCGTGCTCGGCTGCTCCAGCCGCGACAAGGTCTGCAACGGCCGGCGTCATCGCAGTGGCCGATCCGGTCCCGCCCGCGCACGCGCCGCAACGCCCGCCGCCGCCGCGCTCCCAGCGACGGCCCGACCGGCGGCTCCCGGTAGGCCTGCGACAGTACCCTCGGGGGCGGATGCGGGGCCACGCATTTGACCGTCACGACCTGCCGCCTCAGCTGCCGAGGACCCGTACAGGTCGGAAAAGGCCCGCGCTCCATCGAGCACCCCGCCACTCTCGGCCGTGCCCGACACAGGAGCCAGGGGACTGCGGGCCGCTGTGTGGCCGTCCGACCAGTCGTCGAACTCCTCTCCAAAGGGGCTGGCGCTTCTCTCCTCCGCCCGGCCGGACTGACCGGCGGCGCCCTCATCCCCCACCAGGTCGATGGGACCGAGCTGCGGAGTGGTACCTCCCGGAGGAGCACCCCACTTCCGCTCCACGGCGGAACCCGTGGCGAACAACGCCAAGCCCGGGTCCTCCAACCGCTCCTCTCCTCTGCCGCGAGCCACGGTCATCCCCCGCTCGGCGGTATCGCGCACGGCCCCGGCCGCCCGCTTGGTTCCGCTTGTCATCCTCGCGACCGTCATCCCCGTGGCGACGCAGAAGCCCGCCACCACCGTCAGCCAGCCGATGATGGCGACCCCCGCGGTACCCGTCAGTCCATGAAGCGCGGCATATACCGCCTCACCCAGGCCGCCGGCACGACCCTCGAACTCAGCGGACGCGAAGTAGCCCGCGCTGTGGCCTCCGAACGGCGGCGCGCCGGCGGCCACCAGAAGGAAGAGGCCGAACAGGAAGACCAGGCCTCCGATGAACCAGTAGGAGCGCCACAGTCGCACGTCGAAGACGGTGGTAGCCGCCACCAGTATCAGTACCAGCGGTACCACCAGCGCCAGCTGCCCGAAAGCGAACGTCAGTCCTGCCGCGGAGCCCCGTCCCAGGACTCCTCCAGCTCCACCGGACAACAGGACCACGAAGAGAAAGACCGCCACGCCCAGCATTGCCAGGGCGACGATCTCCCGCCGATGTCCAGGGGTCGCAGGGCGCGCGGCACCGGCTCTGGCCCTGGGGCTCTTCCCGGCGGAGGCCTTGCTTCTACGCTGTGTCGCGGCCGTGCCGGTCGGGACCGGCTGACCTGGCGTCGCGACCGGGCGCGGCCCGCTCTTGACGGCCGTCCGCGCTACCTGCTGTCTGCTAGTCTG
Source organism: uncultured Actinomycetota bacterium (assembly GCA_963822135.1). Lineage (GTDB taxonomy): Bacteria > Actinomycetota > Thermoleophilia > RBG-16-64-13 > RBG-16-64-13 > CAIQPS01. Next base: position 334,745 of record CAWGGI010000011.1, read on the forward strand.
TCCAGCTCCCATCGGCTCTCCTTGGGCTAGACCTCGACGACCACGGGCAGCACCATCGGCCTCCGCCCCGCTTCCTTACGAAGGAACTTCTGAAGCACATCGTGCACCCTCGTCTTCACCACGGTGATGTCCGAGACCTGGCTGATCTCCTCCCCGCCGAGAGCCTCCACCACGTGCTTCTTAGCCTTTTCGGTAAGCTCGTCCAGGTCGCCGGCATGAGCAAAACCCCGGAAGACCACCTCGGGGTCGCCCACTATCTGACCGTCCTGCGCGCTCCGCGCGACCACGATGATCACCAAGCCATCAGTGGCCAGATGCTGTCTGTCGCGCAACACCAGGTCGCGGAAATCACCCATGGCGAAACCGTCGACCAGAGTCATCCCCGCCTGGACTTTGCCACTCAGGGCGGCGCTGTCGGGCCGCAACTCGAGGACGTCCCCATTTTCGAGCAGGAATACATCGTCGGCCGACATCCCCGTGGCCCTGGCCAGTTCGGCGTGGAAATGCAGATGCCGGTGCTCGCCGTGTACCGGCATGAAGTATTTTGGCCGCACGAGATTCAGCATCACCTTCAACTCTTCCGCGGCGGCGTGGCCGGAGACATGGACCCCAGCCGAGCCTTCATAGATCACCCGCGCGCCCGCCGCGAAGAGCCGGTCGATGGTCCGGTACACGCTGGTCTCGTTGCCGGGGACCGGCCGCGCCGACAGAACGACCGTATCGCCCTTGGCGATCTCCACCAAGGGGTGGTCGCGGGAGGCCATGCGGGCAAGGGCCGAGAGCGGCTCGCCCTGGCTCCCGGTAGACAGGATGGTGACCCGGTCGTCGGGGAGCAGACCGATATCGTGAGGCTTGATGAGGAGCCCGTCGGGCACATCCAGGTAGCCCAGATTGGCCGCAATGTTGACGTTCTTGACCATACTGCGGCCGATCACCGCAAGCGACCTCCCGTGCCGAGCCGCCGTGTCCATGACCTGCTGGATGCGATGGATGTGGCTGGCGAAGGAGGCGACGATGACCCGGCCCGGAGCGAGAGCGAAGATGGTCTCGAGAGCCCGGCCCACACTCCTCTCCGGCTGAGTGAACCCGGGGACGTCGGCGTTGGTGCTGTCGGAGAGCAGCAGCAGGGTCCCCTTCGCCCCTAACTCGGCGAAACGCTGCATCGCCGTGAGACGGCCGTCGATGGGCGTCTGGTCCAGTTTGAAGTCCCCGGTATGCACCACAATGCCCACCGGCGTATGGATGCCCAACCCGACCGCGTCGGGGATGCTGTGGCATACCTCGAGGAACTCGATCGTGAACGGCCCCAACGAAAGAGGCTTGGACGGGGTCACCTCGTTGAGCGACGCCTTGCGCTGCAGGCCATGCTCGCCAAGCTTGGTGTTGACCAGTCCCAGGGTCAGCCGGGTGCCGTAGACCGGGGTGTCGAGTTCCTTGAGAAGGTAGGGCAGTGCCCCCACATGGTCCTCGTGCCCGTGAGTGAGGATGATGCCGAGGACCCGGTCCCTGTTCTCCACAACGTAGGAGTAGTCGGGCAGCACCAGGTCGATCCCCAACATCTCGTCATCGGGGAACATCAGGCCGGCGTCCACCACCAGCAGGGCGTCACCGTATTCGAGGACCATCATGTTCTTGCCGATGGCCCCGAGCCCGCCCAGGGGTATCACTTTGAGAGCTTGGTCGGTCACGAGTCTTGGTCGGTACCTCCGCGTGCGTCAGGTCTGCAGCAAACACCAGGAGTAGCGAGCCCAGGGGCTCGTCGCCGTCTCCTCCGGCTGCAGTTCTGCAGTTCTAAAGAATGTTCTCCAGACCGACGACGAGTCCTTGCAGAGAACGCACGCGTTTGACGGCCAAGAGCACACCGGGCATGAATGATTCTCTCGACAGCGAATCGTGCCGGATGGTAAGGGTCTCGCCCACACCGCCGAAGATGACCTCCTGATGCGCGACCAACCCCGGCAGACGAACGCTGTGGATGGGGACCTCCCTCTGGAGACCATTCTCGCTCCAAACCCGCTCGATCCTCATGCGGGTGAGCTTCGAAGTACCCGAGGGAGCATCCAGTTTGCGGTCGTGATGCAGTTCTACGATCTCACAGGCATGAAGATGCCGGGCCGCCTCCTTGGCGAACTCCATCATGAGCACCGCGCCCATGGCGAAGTTGGGGGCCACGAGCACGGGAGTGGATCCCCTGTCCGCCGCCTGCTCGATCTCGGCAAGATCGGCCGTCCCCAGTCCTGTGGTGCCTACCACTACCGGCACGTGGCGCTCGATACAGGTGAGCACGTTCTGCCGTACGGCGGCCGGCACAGTGAAGTCGACCACGACGTCGATATCCACATCGTCCAGCGGCTGACTCGAGGCCGGCGAAATCCCCGCCCGCCCCGATCACGGACGCTCCGGTCGACGCGAGACCGGTGTCGATAGCGGCCACCAGCACGAGATCGGGGTCGGCGGCGACAGCGTCGCACGTGGTCTTGCCCATGCGGCCGAGCGCCCCGCAGACAGCTACCCTTATCACGTTCCCTTCGCTCATCCGTCCCCCACCTCAGACAAGCCCGGCAAGACAGTCCTCCGCGACCACACTCTCGAACTGCGATTTGTCCGAACCTATACCCACCACGGACAGCTTCGCCGGCCGGTAGACCTCGGAGGCGAGTGTCAGGACCTCCTCGGGAGTCACGGCCTCGATACGCTCCGCCAGTTCGTCGAGCGAGAGGATCTCGGTCTGGGTCAAGACTCCCTTGCCCAGGCGGGTCATGCGGCTGGAGGTACTCTCCAAGCCCAGTATCATCCGGCCCTTGAGGTGCTCCTTGGCTCTCTGCAGTTCATCCACCGGGACGGGCTCGTGCACCAGTCGCGCCAACTCCCTGCCGACGGTCTCCATGACCGCCTCCAGCCGCTCCGGCCGGCAGCCGAAGTAGAGCCCCGTCAGCCCCGTCTCCTGATAGAGGCTGGAAAAGGAATACACGCTGTACACCAGACCACGCTTCTCTCGGATCTCCTGGAAGAGCCTCGAGCTCAGAGAACCGCCGAAAAGACTGTCCAGAACCGAGAGCTGGAAGCGACGCTTATCGTCCCGGGCGAGCCCCACTCCTCCGAGACAGACATGCATCTGCTCGGTCTCCTTCTCCAGGAAGTGCCGTCTCGAATCCACCCTGGGCTCGGCCGGAGCGCGCTTGGGCTCTGCGCCGTCAGGAGCGGCCTGCCGATCCAGCAGCAGCTCTCGTACCGCGTCGTGCGCCACGTTGCCCGCCGCGGCGACCACCATATCGCTGAATCGAAAACGTTGACGATGATACCCGCGGATCTCCTTCTCGGAGGCCGCCGCTATGCTCTCTCGCGATCCCAGGATGGGGTGAGCGAGCGGGTGTCCGTCGAGGACCACCTCCGCGAGGACGTCGTGGATGAGATCCTGCGGTGAGTCCTCCACCATGGCGATCTCTTCGAGGATCACCTCACGCTCCCGATCCAGGTCGGCGAAAGTCGGGGTGATGAGCATATCGGCCATGACGTCCATGGCCACGGGCAGTTGATCGTCCAGAAAGCGGCCGTAGACGACCACGTACTCTCGCGAGGTGCTCGCGTTCAGTTCCCCGCCAAGGGTGTCGAAGGTCTGGGCGATCTCTTCCGCCGTGTACTTCGACGACCCCTTGAAGAGGAGATGTTCGAGAAAATGCGTGGCGCCTTGGAGCGGGGCGGACTCGTCCCGGGAGCCGGCAGGGATCCAGAACCCCAGGCAGACCGATCTCAGATGGTCGAGCCGCTCTGTTACCAGCCGCTGGCCGTTGGACAGGTACTCCAGCCGATACTCGTCAGACGACACTAACCTTCCTTCTTGGAGAGGTTTTCGAGCAATCTGAGGCTTATCTTCTCTTTGCCGCCCTGCATTTGCACCTCGAGCACTTCTACGCGCACCAGGTCACCCCGGTTGACCACGTCCTCGACGGTGGCCACCCGGTGATCGGCCAGGCGGGAGATGTGGACGAGCCCGTCGGTACCAGGCTTGAGGGTGACGAAGGCTCCGAACGAGGTGGTCGAAGCCACCCGGCCTTCGACGATGTCGCCTACCTGGGTCTCCCGGGTCAGCAGGTTGATGCGCTCGATACAGCCGTCGCCCAATTTCCCGTCGGTCGCGAAGACCTTGATGAGACCGTCCTCGGCCACATCGATGGTGCACTCGAACTCGGCTTCCATCCCGCGGATGGTCTCCCCGCCCTTACCGATCACCACGCCGATCTTCTCGGGATCGATGCGGATGGTGGCGATGCGCGGCGCGAACTCCGACAACTCCGGTCGCGGGCCTGTTATGGCGGCAGCTATGCGGTCGAGGATGAACAGGCGGGCTTTGCGCGCGCGGGCGAGCGCGTCGCGCATGATCTCGAAGGTGACCCCCGAGATCTTGATGTCCATCTGCAGAGCGGTGATGCCCTGATCGGTACCCGCCACTTTGAAGTCCATGTCGCCGAGGTGGTCCTCGACACCGGCGATGTCGGTGAGGACGACATAGTCGTCACCCTCCTTGATGAGACCCATGGCGATACCCGCCACCGGGCGCTCCACCGGAACACCCGCGTCCAGGAGCGCAAGGGTGGACGCGCAGACGCTGGCCATGGAGCTCGAGCCGTTGGACTCCAGCGTCTCCGAGACCAGACGGATGGTATAGGGGAACGTCTCCTCATCGGGGATCAGCGGGGACAACGCCCGTTCCGCGAGCGCCCCGTGGCCGATCTCACGCCGGCCGGGGCCGCGCATGAAACCCGTCTCTCCCACGCTGAAGGGCGGGAACTTGTAGTGATGCATGAAGCGCTTGGATTCCTCGACGTCCAGGCCGTCGATCCGCTGCTCGTCCCGAGCGGCACCGAGGGTGAGCAGGGTGAGCACCTGTGTCTGACCCCGAGTGAAAAGCCCGGAGCCGTGCGTACGCGGGGCCACGCCGACCTCGCAACTGATGGCCCGGATCTCGTCGGCGCCCCGTCCGTCAGGCCGCTTCTTGTCCACCGCGATCGACCGTCGTACGGTCTCTTTCTCGACCGCGTCGAAAGCCTTGGCCAGCTGGGCGGCCAGTGCGGGGTCCGGCACTTCCTGGGTCGCATCCTCCGCGACCAAGGCGGCGATGACCTCCTGCTTGAGAGCGGCCAGCGCATCTGCGCGGCCGTGCTTGTCGAGAACGTTCGAGGCGGCTTCGATGTCGGCACCCGCGCGCACCCTGATCTTATCCATCAGCGTCCGGTCGGGCAGTTTCTCGGCGAACTCCATCTTGGGCAAACCCACCTCGGCGGCCCAGGCAGCGATCTCGTCCACCTGCCTCTTGATGGCTTCGTGGGCCACTTCCAGCCCGGCGATGATGTCGGACTCGTCCACTTCGTCGCAGCCCGCCTCCACCATGCCTATGGCATCTCTGGTCCCCGCCACGACGAGGTTCACCGGACTCTGCTCGATCTGCTCGTACGTGGGGTTGACGACCCACTCGCCGTCCACCTTGGCCACGCGCACCGCGCCCACTGGGCCCCGGAACGGGGCTTCGGAAAGGCTCAAGGCTGCCGACGCACCCACCAACGCCAGGACATCGTAGGGGTTCTTCTTGTCCACAGACAGGACGGTGGCCACGATGTGGGTCTCCCGGTTGAAACCTTTGGGCCACAGCGGCCTGATGGGACGGTCGATGAGCCGGGCGTTGAGTATGGCTTGGTCGCTGGGACGGCCTTCCTTCTTGATAAAACCGCCGGGGATCTTCCCGGCTGCGTACATCCCCGCCTCGACGTCCACCGTCAGGGGGAAGAAATCAACGTTACGTTCGGTAGCAGCCACCACGGCCGTCACCAACACCATCGTGTCTCCGGAGCGGACGACGACGGCGCCGCTCGCCTGCTTCGCCAGCCTTCCGGTCTCGAAACTGATCTTCTTGTCGCCGACGACTACTTCTCTCGTGCTAACTCCACTGGTCACTGTCCGTCTCCCGTCTGAGAGCCCATCCAGGGCTCCCGTTCCTGCCGATTCTCTCTTCGCTGCCGCTTCTTTCCGACTATCAGGCCGTACTACCTGCGCAGACCCAGCTCTTTCACCACCGTGCGGTATCTCTCCACGTCCTGCTTCTGCAGGTAACCGAGCAGCCGACGCCGGTGGCCGACCATCTTCAGGAGGCCCCGGCGCGAGTGGTGGTCTTTGGAGTGAGTCTTGAGGTGTTCGGTGAGTACGTTGATACGCTCGGTGAGGATGCCTATCTGCACCTCGGGCGAGCCGGTGTCGACCTCGTGCTTCTTGAACCGGTCGATGATCTCGGTCTTGCGGTCTTTACTAAGCATGCATGGCCCTCCTTGGGCTCCTTGCTCCCAGCGGGGACGCTGCGGTCCTAGCCGAGATGCAGGTTTCAATGCCGGTGGCATACCCGGGATTTGCCGGGGTCCACCCCGCGCGAGCGCAGGGGCGCTCCGACGCGGTGATGTAGGGTACCACAGCGGCGCCCGAGGGGACGGTCCCACCCCGGCTCAGCGGCGCGCCTAGTAGATGTATACCCTCGTCCCGACCGGAATCAACGGGTAGAGCGCGTCCTGATCCCATAGCTGCGTCCGCACGCACCCGTGGCTCGCCGGGTAGGTGGGGACGCTGGGGTATCCGTGGATGGCAAGAAGGGTCGTGCTGATGTAGAGGGGCTTGTAGCGCGGACTCGTCTCCAGCGTCTTGCGCCGTACGCTGTATGTACTGGACGGCGTTACGATACCCACGCTCGCGTTCCCGGTGGAAACCGGCAACGTCCATACCACGGCTCCATCTCTGCAGTACAGCAGGACCTGTTTGGTCTTGTTCACCTCGATCCACGGACTGGTCGTGCCGGCGCGAGCCGGTCTGGGCCGGCTCGCGCTCTGGAGGCGAGACCACACGGCGGAGGTCAGTTGACCGTCTCTGGTGAGACCCTCCCATTTCTGGAAGGCGATGATGGCTCCCCGCGTCTTGGCGTCGACCACTCCGTCTACCGCGCCGGGTCGATAGGAGAGGTCGGCCAGCCGCTGTTCGGCCCACCTGATCTCGGTGGAAGTCAGAGCGACCGACCAGGGCAGACTACCCAGCACTTCGAGGGCATCTACGTCGATGTAGGCACCCGGGGCGTTCCCTTCGCTCCACGAGATCTCGAGCTTGTGCGTCCCCGCACCCAACATTCCCGTTGACCAGACCTTCTGCTGGTAAACCGTGTCGGCGCCGGACAGGTCCACCGTGACGGCGGCTCCCCCGTCGAGCGAGACATCGGCTTGACCCATCTCGGGCCCGGTAGTAGCGATCCAGTCCAGCTGCCGGCCGGTGAACGTCACCGTGACGGACCCGGAGTTCGTGCTGCAACGTTTGTCGCTGCCCCCGGACGCCCCCGCACCCGCGACCGTCGACCAGGTGCCCAGGTAGAGCAAGCGTGGGTCACTCTGCTCGTACCGATTCCACACGAAGGCCTGGACGGGGCTGCCAAGGATGTCGAACGCATCGACCGCGACGGTGCTGCCGGTAGCGACCGGATTCTTCTTGCCGGTCCATTCGATCTTGATGGTATGGATCCCGTCGGCCAGCGTCCCGGTGTCCCAGACCCTATCCTGATAGACGCTGGTGGGACTGTAGAGATCGACCTCGAACGTCTTGGTCCCGTCAACCGTGACCTTCGCAATGCCGTAGCCGGGGTTCTTTCTCGCGATCCAGGCAAGGAATCGGCCGGAGAAGCTCGCAGTGACGGAGACGCCGGTGCCGCCGGCATACCGGTGCGATCCCGCGGAATATGCCGTGCTCGATGCAGTCGTCCACGCTCCGGAGTAGGCCAGCCTGCTGTCGCTTTGCTCCATCCTGCTTGATTTCAGGAGGGTGCCGTCCACGTCCACCGCGTCGACGGTGATGTACTTGCCCGTGGTATTTCCAGCCCTGCGCACGATCCTCACCGTGTGCACGCCCTCGTCAAGCGGACCTGTGGACCAGACGTTCTGCTGATAGATGGCTACCGGGTTCGCGAGATCGATCACCTTGACCAAGCGGCCGTCCAGATACACGTCGGCCTTGCCCGTCGTGGTCCCCTTCATGGCGATCCAGTCCAGCCTCTTTCCCTCGAACACGATGGTGACGGCAGATCCAGTGACGCTGGACCTCCGATAGCTGCCGTGATAGGCCGCCGTCTTCGCGTAGGTCGCCCATGTGCCCGAATATGAGATGCGGGAGTCCGTGTGATCGTAGCGGGTCAGACTTGGAGGAGCAGGGGCAGCCTCGTACACATAGTCGTCGGCAGGGCTGTCGACGCTGCTCCCCACCGGCGTGGTCACCACGATGTTGACCGAGCCGGCGGCTTGAGCCGGCGCCACCGCCGTGATCTGCCCGGGGGAGTCGACAGTGACGCTCGCCGCGGGGACGCTCCCGAAGAGCACCGTGGTCGTCTCGGGAACGAAGTCGGCGCCGGTGATGATCACCGTGTTCCCGCCGGCGGCGGGACCCACGGCAGGGCTGATCGAGGAGACGCTGGGCGGAACATCGGCCGCGTGCGCACCGGCAGGCATGAGGAGGGCGAAAAGAGTGATCACGAGCAGCGCCGCGAGGAACGTGAAGAGACACCGCGACTTCGCCACCGGTTGCACGAACGCAGCCAAAGTAAGCCGCACAGCTCTTGCAGCCACGACCAACCCTCCCTGTCCCGAACGCCTTTCTACCTATATATCGGCAGAGAGCGGAGAAATCCCTGCCCCGCCACGCGATGCGCGCGCCAGACTATCACATGGCCGTCGAGGTCAGTCTACCCCGGTAGCCGGGTGCCTCTCAGCCCCGTGGGCGCGGGCGATCTCGACGTCCTTCCGGATGCGGGCGGCCAGGGTGACGGCGTCGGGGAAGGTCTTCTGCCCCCGGATGCGCTCGATGAAATCCACTGCGAGGTGGGACCCGTACAGATGTCCCGAGTAGTCGAGAAGCAGCGTTTCCACGCGGATCCTGCCGTCACTCTCGAAGGTGGGATTGGTGCCCACGCTGGTCACCGACAGGTACGATGACGCGCCATCGATGGTGGATCGAGTGACGTACACCCCCAGGCGCGGCAGAGCCATGTCGGACCGGGGAGTCAGATTCGCGGTTGGCGCCTCCAGAGACCGACCCCGCCCCGCCCCGCTGACCACCGGACCCTCTACGCGGTGGGGACGGCCCAGCAGACGGGCCGCGTCGGCCACGTGCCCGCGCTTGAGCAGTTCCCGGATGCGGGTACTGGAGATCACCTCCCCATCCTCCCTGGCAAGACCGACCGCCACGACCTCGAACCCGTGAGACAGTCCATACTGCCGCAGGTCGCCGGGCGTGCCCTCCCCGCCGTGGCCGAACCTGAAGTTCTCCCCGACCAAGACGGCGCGCGCGTCAAGGTGGTCGGACAAGACCGCGCTGCAAAACGCCCCGGGCGACAGTGACGCGAAGTCTCTGTCAAAGGGCACGACCACGAGTTCGTCCAGACCGAGAGCCTCGAGCAACTCCTCTTTGCGGGAGAGAGGCGTGAGCATCGGGGGAGCCGAGCGGCGCCGCAGGACCGCATCGGGGTGGGGATAGAAGGTGACCGCGATCCCAGAGGCACCTCTCGCCCGCGCCGCCTCGACAGCTCGTCCCAAGATCTCTTGATGACCCCGATGGACGCCGTCAAACACGCCGATTGCCACCACTCGACCGGCGCTCGGCGCATCAGGGACTTCGGCAAGCGAATGGTAGGTCCGCATGGTCAGGCGCATTCCGGAAAGACGACAAGAGGCCGAGCGAAATCACCCTCGCCCTCATAGATGCCCAGCAGCCGGCCGTCGCCGTAGGCACGGAAACGCCCTGGCGGGAGACCGTGGAGCCGATTGCCGTTCGCGGCAAGACGAGCATCGGTCGCGCCCAGGTCCACCGCGGGCAGGAAAGCAAGGGCGTCGTCCAGAGTGAGCACTCCCCGGCTGCCCTCCTCGTAGCACTGAGGAGACAGGTCCGTCGGTCCCAGGGCTTCATCCACAGCGAACATGCCGATCCGGGTGCGGCGGAGGGAACTGGCGTAGCCTCCACATCCCAGGGCGGCGCCGATGTCTTCGGCCAAGACCCGGGCATACGTTCCGCTCCCGGTCAGAGCCAACAGCCTGGCCGTCTGCGCCTCCTCGTCGAACTCGAGCAGAGCGAGGTCGTACACCATGACCTCCCGCTCGGGGGTGTCCGCCGTTTCGCCGCGATGCGCCTTCTTGTACAGCGGTTCGCCCTCGATCTTCACCGCGGACGTCAGAGGCACTCGCTGGGTGATGGGGCCCCTGAACCGGTCGAGGACCGCGACGACGTCCGACACCGTGACCCCCGTGGCTCCGTGTGTGCCTGCTATCTCCCCCGTAGGGTCACCGGTGGAGGAGACCGCTCCGAACTGCACCATCAGGTCGTATTCCTTCGGCAGCCCCATCAGCAGTGAGGACACCCGGGTGGCCGAGCCCGTCATGATCAAGAGGAGCCCGCTGGCAAAAGGGTCGAGCGTGCCAGCATGGCCCACGCGCCCGCGCGTCCCGCGGCGGGCGACCCTCACCATGTCGAAGCTGGTGGGGCCGATGGGCTTATCCAGGAGGACGACCCGGGCGGGCAGGGTCACAAGGCGCTCTGAAGTTGCGCTTGCGTCCAACGGAGCACCTCAGACACGTCGCCCTCGGCGGTGAAGCCCGCAGCCTGCTTGTGACCGCCGCCGCCCCTCATCTGCGCGATGGCGGCCACGTCCACAGCGCCGTCCGTACAGCGTAGGCTGACCTTGGTCCCTGTGCGTCCCTCGACGCTCTTCTCCCGGGCCAGCACCGCCACCGTCGCCCCATGCACCCGACGAAGCGTGTCGATGATCCCCTCAGCGTGACTATCGTCGGCCCCGGTGTCGGCGAAGTCGGCCTCCCGCAGCCACGACGTCACCATTCTCCCGTCGCCGTCGATCGCGAGGTGCTCGAGCGCCCTGCCGAGCAGGCGCAGCTTGGGAAGAGGGATGCTCTCGTACAGGTGCTGCGCGATGGCGGCAACATCCACTCCCAGTTCTTGGAGCTCGGCCGCCATCCTGTGAGCCCTGGGGTCGGTGTTCGCGTATTGGAACCGCCCCGTGTCGGTCACCAGGCCCACGTAGAGACACGCGGCGATCTGCACGTCGATGGGGAAGCGTCCCGCTTTGAACACGTCGTAGAGAATGGCGCTGGTCGAAGCGGCGCTCGCGTCCAGGAGGTTGAGGTCCGCATTGCCGGGATTATCCTGATGGTGATCGACCGTAACCACTCTCACACCATCGCCGAACAGCTGATAGCCGCCCCGCGCAAGGGACGCGCAGTCGAGCATGTATACCGTGGTCTCCGGACCCACAAGCGGCACTGCTCCCCTTACCACATCACGGACTCGAGGCAGGAACTGGTATTCCGGCGGGATCGGGGATTCTCCCGGGATGAAACCCACGCATGGGATATCAAGGCGTTCGCACATGAGGACAAATGCAGAGAGACAGCCGAGTGCATCCCCGTCCGGTGACTCGTGGGAGACGGCCACCACATGGGTCTCGCGACGCAATCGTTCCGCCACCTCGCCCGGTGTGACCCTTTTGCCCTTCAACCCCGCCTCACACATCCTCGTCGGGGGAGCCCGATTCCGGCCGTTCGGTTCCGCCGGGCTCTTCTCCCGCGGTTTCGGTGTCTAAGGGCCCGCTGGACTTGAGAAGGGCCTGAATACGCATGCCTTGGTCCACGCTGACGTCGTACACGAATTCGAGGGTAGGCGTGCGCTTGATCTTGAGCTCGTCGCTGATGAGCCGCTGCAGGTAGGGCCGAGCGGCCCGCAACCCCTCCAGGGTGGCATCCTTCTCCGCCTGCTTCCCGTAGACCGAGACGAACACCTTGGCGTGGGTCAGATCGGCGGCGGTTTCGACCCCTGTCAGCGTGACGAACCCGATGCGTGGGTCCTTGAGGTCCTGGGTCAGCGCCGTCCCGATGATCTCCTTGATCGCCTCGTTCACCCTGCGCATGCGATATGACGCCACGTCACGCATCTACGTCCACCACCTCGGTACTGCAGTAACTCAGCACCCACTCCTGAGCGTCGAGAAACGTTTTGATCTTCTCCATGGTGCCCTCGAGCACCTGCAGATCGGATGCCGCGACGGCCACGACCACTCGCGAACGCTGCCAGAGATCCTGGTATCCCACCTCCGCGAACGAAGCCCCGAAACGCCTGGTCACCTGGTCCCGCACGCGCCTCAGATGCATGCGTTTGCTCTTGAGGGAACCGCTCTCGGGAAAATGCAGCTCGGCCGAGAGGATACCGACGTAGCCCTTTCCGCTCCTATTGGGTACGAGCGACTTCCTTGATCTCGTAGGCCTCTACGATGTCGCCCTCGCGGATGTCGTCATAGCCCTCCAGATGCAGCCCGCACTCGTAGCCGGCCAGCACCTCGCGGACGTCGTCGGAGAACCGCTTGAGCGACCCGATGCCACCCTCGTGCACGATACTCCCGTTGCGGACCAGACGGATCTTGGCCGAGCGCACGAGCTTGCCGGTGAGCACATAGCAGCCGGCTATAGTCCCGATGCGTGAGGCGCGGAACACCTGGCGGATCTCCGCCGTCCCCAGCTCTTCCTCCACGTGCTCCGGCTCGAGCATGCCGACCAGTGCAGCCTCGACATCTTCGATGGCCTTGTAGATGACGCGATAGGTCCGCACGTCCACCTGCTCCTGATCGGCCAGCGCCTTGGCCGCCACCGACGGCCTGACGTTGAAGCCTATGACCACGGCCTTCGATGCCGACGCGAGCATGATGTCGGATTCGTTGATACCGCCTACCCCCGCGAACACGACCTCGACCTTCACCTCCGGGTGGGTGATGTTGCGCAGCGCTTCTTCGAGGGCCTCCACCGAACCACCGACGTCGCCCTTGATGACCAGCGGCAGTTCCTTGACCCGGCCTTCCTTGAGGCGCCGGTAGAACTCATCGAGGCTGCTTGCCCCGCCGCGGCTCTTGGCCAACTGCTCCTGGCGCAGACGCGCGGTGCGCTGCTCGGCGCGCTGCCGGGCCTCCCTCTCGTCGCCCACCGCCATCACGAAGTCGCCGGCCACCGGCAGGGTGTTGAAACCCAGAACCTGGGCGGGAACCGAAGGCGTGGCCTTCCCAAGCGTGGCCCCGGTGAAGTCGAACATGGCTTTGACCTTGCCGTACGACTCACCGCTGACGATGGCATCGCCCACTCGCAGCGTGCCGCGCTGCACGAGGATGGTGGCGACCGGCCCTCGGCCCACGTCGAGCTGGGCCTCGATGACGACCCCGGACGCAGGAGCCTTGGCGTTGGCCTTGAGTTCCTGGACCTCGGCCACCAGCAGGATCATGTCCATGAGTTCTTCGAGGTTGACGCGCTGCTTGGCAGAGACCTCGACCATGACGGTATCGCCGCCCCAGGCCTCCGGAACAAGACCCTGATCGGCGAGCTGCTTCTTGACCAGGTCGGGGTTGGCGTCGGCCAGGTCCATCTTGTTGATGGCCACGACCATGGGCACATCCGCCGCCTTGGCGTGACTGATGGCTTCCAGTGTCTGCGGCATGACTCCGTCATTGGCAGCCACCACGATCACCGCGATGTCCGTCGACTTGGCGCCGCGGGCACGCATGGCCGTGAAGGCCTCGTGGCCGGGCGTATCGAGGAAGGTCACCTTCCTGTCGTTGTGGGTCACCTGGTAGGCACCGATGTGCTGCGTGATACCACCGGCTTCCGACTTCACCACCTCGGTCTCGCGGATGGCGTCGAGAAGAGAGGTCTTACCGTGGTCGACGTGGCCCATGATGGTGACCACAGGAGCACGCGGAGTGAGGTCGGCGGGTTCGTCGACGAACTGCTCGAGCCCCTCCTTCTCCTCTTCGGCATGCTCGATCTCGACTTTGCGTTCGAACTCCTCAGCGAGGATGAGGATGGCATCATCAGACAGAGACTGCGTGATGGTGACCATCTCCCCGAGCTTGAGCAGGGTCTTGATGAGCTCGCCGGCTCCGATCTCCAGGGCTTCGCCCAAGTCCTTGACGCTGGCGCCGCTCCTGACCTTGACCGGTGTCTCGGTGCCGGGCAGGGCCTTCTTCTTCAGCGCCGGCTTGTCGGCCTCTGAGATGGCCCCGTTGCGGCGGTCGCGGGGACCCCCCTTGCCTCCCTTGCGACTGGCCTGCGAGTCGATGATGACCCTGCGCCGCGCCGGCTTATCGTCACCCCGGCGCACGCGCGATGCGCCGGCAGCGCGCGCGGGAACAGCAGCGGCTGGAGCCGGCTCTGCCGGGTCGACCCATGCTTCTGAGGCCGGAGGCACCGTAGGCCGGAGGGAACGATCACGTCGTTCCATGGTCTCTCGAGGCGGTGCGGGCGCTTTGTGCGGCGGCCGGGCGCCTGCCGGCGCCGGCCGCGGGGCCGGTCCCCGCGGAGGAGCGGCGGGTTCTGGTTCCGGCGCTCTCGGGGGAGGCGCCGCTGCAGCCGCACGAGCAGCCTCGGCGCGCGCCGCTTTTTCGGCTTGAATGCGGGCCAGTTCCTCCTTGCTCACCACGTTCCCCGGAGGCTGAACGCCCTTGCGGAGCGGCACACCCGGTCCCACGACGGTGGGCATGTCTTCGAGGCGGGGTCCGCGGCCGCGGGGGCGCACCGGTGGCTTGCGCGGGGCTGGTCTGGGGCCATCGGCGCGCGGAGCCTCGGTCCGAGGGCTCTCCCCTCCAGCTGTCTCCGGCTGGCCTGCTTCCGGACGGGGGGCCACAGGCACGGCTGTGCCGGCCTTGGCCGCCACCGGAGGAGCGGGCTCGCGCTGCTCCGGCGCCGTATCTGGCGCTGCCGGGGCCGGTTTGGCTGTGGGCGCCGGCCGCGGTTCGACCGGTTTGACCGCCGGCGTAGCCCGAGGGGCCGCCGGGGCGGAGCTGTCGCCGCCGCCTTCTGCGCGGCGGCGGGCTCCGCCTCACCGGCGGATTTCTGGCCCGCCACGGCCTCAGGCGCCGCCCGCTTGGCCGGAGGTCTTACCGCGGTCGAAGGCTTCGCCGGCAGGTGTCTCGGGCGCCGCAGGCTTTTCACCGGGGGCCTCGACGGCCACCGGTCGCTCGCTCGTGATCTGGGCAGCCGCGGGCTTCTCGCCGGAACGGGCGCGCGAGTCGGCCGCCGCAGGTGACTGGCCCGGCGGCTCCGCGACCTCGGGCTGCTCGGCACGCGCCGGGGCCGGCGGCGTCGGCATGACGGCGGGCTTGTGCCGGGAGGTTATCGGTCGCGAAGCGGCGATGAAGATACGAGCGACGTCAGACTCTTCCACGCTGGAGGAAGCGCTCTTCACCTCCAAGCCGCCGGCACGCAACTTGTCCAGCAGCTCCTGGTTGGAGAGACCCTCGTTCCTTCGCGATGTCGTAGACACGTCGTTTCGCCACAAGCCACCCGTCCTATTCGCTCACTCCCCGGCCGCAGCCGCCCGGATCTCCGCTCTGATGCGCTCTTCGTCGACTACCACCGTCGCGCGAAAAGCTCGCTGGAACGCCCTACGATGCAGAGCTCGGTCCAGACATGACTGCTGTCTGCACAGATACGCTCCCCGCCCGCTCAGTCCTCGCCCCGTGGTCACCACCATCCGTTCCGATCCGTCGCGCTCCTCGACGCACAGACGCAGGAGACTGCCCTGCGGCCCGCGCCTCCCGCATCCGATGCACTGGCGCTCAGGATTCGCCGCCACCAATGGCCTGGTGCGCGGATATCCCGCAGTATAGACTGCCAGGCAGAGCTGCGTTAGGGCAGCGCTTGCCTCCCACGGTCAGCGCGTGGCAGCGGCCGTCGGCAACTTTGCGCTCGGGCTCGGCCGAGGTGTACACGGTCTCTTCTTCGCTCATCTCGGTCTCGGACTTGATATCGATCTTCCAGCCCGTCAGGCGATTCGCCAGACGAGCGTTCTGCCCGTCCTTGCCGATGGCCAGAGAGCGCTGATCGTCCGGCACCACGACTGTTGCCTCGCAGCGCTCGTCGTCAAGGATGACCTCCCTGACCCGGGCGGGCGATAACGACTTCGCCACGAAGCGGGCCGGCTCGTCATCGAACGGGATGATGTCGATCTTCTCGCCCCGCAACTCGGACACGACCATGCGCACCCGCGAACCCCGAGGACCGACACAGGCCCCGACCGGATCGACGCCGTCGCTGTGGGAGACCACCGAGATCTTCGAACGGTATCCCGGCTCACGCGCTACGCCGACGATCTCCACCAGTCCATCCGAGATCTCCGGGACTTCGAGCTCGAACAGACGCCTGACCAGGTCTTCACTGCGCCGCGAAAGGATTATCGGCGGCTCCTTGGGATTCTGCGAGACCTCTTTGATGACCGCCTTGAGACGCATGCCGTGCTCGTAGCGCTCGGTGGGCACCTGCTCGTTCTTGGGTAAACGGGCCTCCACTCGGCCCAGGTCCACGAGGGTATACCGGCTGTCGGACTGCTGCACGATGCCGGTGACGATCTCGCCGATGCGCCGTGAGTATTCCTTGAACACGATGCCCTGCTCGGCCTCGCGGATGCGCTGGTAGATGACCTGCTTGGCTGTCTGGGCGGCTATCCGCCCGAAATCCTCGGGCGTTATCTCCACCGCTCTCGGCCATGGAGGTGTCGATCTCGGTCTCCTCATCCTGCACGGCGGGCTCCTGGCCGGGCGGGAAGATCAAGCTCGAACACGTGGATCTCCCCGTTCTCCCGGTCGATCTTGACCTCGGAGAACGGCACGGCATGAGGGGTCTTCTGGTACGCGGAATGAAGAGCGTCCTCGAGAGCCTCGATGAGCGTGTCGAAGGGAATGCTCTTCTCTTTCTCGATCTGGCGAAGTGCTTCGATCGTCTCTTTGTTCATTCCCTTCCCCCTATCTGAACTCGTAGATCAGGTGAGCATCGCCGATCGCTTCCAGCGGGATCCGCGCCTCGCGCCCCGCTTCTCCAACAACCACCGATTCGTCGGTAACTTCCAGCAGGATCCCCTGCCAGACCTTGCTCCCATCGACCGGCTGCCGGGTCTTGACATAGACCTTCTTGCCGATCTGCGCCTCGAAGTGGCTGCGCTTGCGCAGCGGCCTCTCGATGCCCGGCGAACTCACCTCCAGCGTGTAAGCCCCGTCGACGACGTCGGCCTCGTCCAGCGCCCGGCCGACCGCCGCCGAGACCCGGCGCACAGATCGTGGTTCACACCGCCGGGATGGTCGACGTAGAGGCGGAGGATCTTGTTCCTCCTGTTACCCGCCTCTTCCAGCAGCACCAACTCGACGCCCTCGACCTCCCGGTCGATGACCTGCTGGAACCACTCCTCCGTCAGCGCCACGACGCCTGCCTCAGCTAAAAACAAAAGTGGGCCCATCTGCACCCACTTTCGCGAAACAGCCTGGCTTTGATTTGCCTGGCTGATTATACCACGACCCATCGGGCGCGGCAACGGAAGCAGCTATACCCGGGAAAGTCGTCCTCCCAGCGTCGCGCTGGCAATCCGTCATTCCTCGGCTCGGCGCCCCGTCGGATGACGCCGGACGCTAGCGAGCGGCATCCCACAACGCGCGTACTCGGGCAGGGCACTCGTCCAGGGCGACCTCTTGGCGGGTTCCACCTGCCCGCGGTTCGACCTCGACCATCCCGAACCCGCCTTCTTGCCCACTGTCACCCGTACCGGGCACCCGATGAGTTCGGCGTCGGCGAACTTGACTCCCGGCCGTTCGTCCCTGTCGTCCCAGAGCACCTCCCAGCCTTCCGCGATCAGATCAGTCGTGGAGTCGTTCCGCGATCTCGGTCTGGAGCGCATCCTTGGCCTGTACCTGCACCAGATGCACGTCGAACGGCGCGATGGACTTGGGCCAGACGATGCCGCGCTCGTCACTGTTCTGCTCCACCGCTGCCGCTGCGATGCGCGCCGGTCCGATGCCGTAGGACCCCATGACGATGGGGCGCTCCTGCCCGCTCTCGTCAAGCACGGTCGCGCCCAGCGGCTTGGAGTACTTGGTGCCCAGCTTGAAGATGTTGCCCACCTCGATGACCTGCTGGATCGCCAGCGGCTTGCCGCACTCCGGACACCCGTCCCCCTCCTGGGCTTCGCGCAGATCGGCGTACTCCGCCTGGAAGTCCCGGCCCGGGACCACCCCCTGAAGATGGGTATGGGCTTGTTGGCGCCCGCCGCGTACTCACGCGGCCCGCCCGCTCCATCGGGACGTAGAGCCTCGTCGGCGACCAAGCGCAGTCCGCGCTCTGCCAGGCCGACCGGTCCGACGAACCCGACCTCGACCCCGGTGGACTCGAGGACCTCTTCGGGATGGGCCGGGCGGACGTCGGCCTGCAGGTAGCGAGCCAGCTTGTTCTCGTGCAGCTCGTGATCTCCGCGGACGAGAGCGACCACCGGTCTGTCGCCGGCCATGTAGACGAGAGCCTTGATGAGTGCCACGGCTCGATGCCCAGGAAGGTGGAGACCTCCGCGATGGTGCGCTGCTCGGGGGTGTGGACTTCACGGGGTGCTGCTTCGGCGGCGGGGACCCCGAGGCCGCTGCTCTCCGGCGCCGGAGGCGCCGTGCCCTGCTCGCCTCGGGCACGGCCACGGAGCGGGCGAGTTCGACGTTGGCCGCGTATCCGCAGGCGGCACATACGGCCACCCGGTCTTCTCCTGCGGCCGAGCGGCGCCATGTACTCATGCGCCTGGGCTCCGCCCATGAACCCGCTGTCGCTCTCCACCCGCAGGAAATCCACTCCGCAGCGCTCGAAGATGCGGTCGTATGCGCCGATGTGCTTCTCGTAACTGGCATCGAGACCCGGCTTCGTCCATGTCGAACGAGTACGAGTCCTTCATGAGGAACTCCCGCACCCGCAGCACGCCGCCTTTGGGCCGCGGCTCATCCCGGAACTTGAGCTGCAGCTGATACCAGATCTGAGGAAGATCGCGGTACGAGCGGAGTTCCCGCGAAGCGAGCCAGGCGAACACCTCCTCGTGGGTCATGGCCAGGACCATGTCCCGACCCCCGCGGTCCTTCAGACGGAACATCTCCTGGCCGATCGCGTCATAGCGCCCGCTCGCCTGCCACACGTCGGCCGGGTGCAGGGTGGGCATGGACAACTCGACCGCGCCGATGCCGTTCATCTCGTCGCGGACGATGGCGCAGATACGCTGCATCACCCGCCATCCGAGCGGCAAGAAGACGTATATCCCCGATGCGAATTGGCGGACGAACCCCCCACGCACCATGAGCTTGTGGCTGATGGCCTCGGCGTCGGCCGGGTCTTCCTTGAGCGTCGGCATGAAGAGCGCTGTGGCGCGCATCAGGTCCTCCTCGGACGGAAAGTGCGAGATGCGCGCGGAGCCAGGTCCGCGCGCGAAAGACAGTCTAGCAGTCTTCCGCCAGCCGACGGCCGGCGGGCGATCTCGGCGAACAGGGCGTCCACCAACCGGTCCTGCGGGACCTTGCTCACGGGTCTCCCCTGGGCGAACACCACCCCCTCGCCCGCTCCACCGGCGATGCCGAAGTCCGCCTTGCGCGCCTCCCCGGGACCGTTCACTGACGCAGCCCATCACCGCCACTTCGATGTCGAGCCCCGACTCTTCCAGACGTCGCTCGACCTCCAGGGCCAGCTGTCTCAAGGTCCACTTCGGTCCGTCCGCAGGTGGGGCAGGAGATGACCCGGGGGCCGCGCGGCGCCAACTCCAGCGTGCGCAGGATCTCCAGAGCTACCCGCACCTCCTCCACAGGATCGCCGGTGAGCGACACCCGGATGGTGTCGCCCACGCCCTCCTCGAGCAGGATCCCCAGAGCGACGGCGCTGCGGATGGAACCGGCCCATCGCGTGCCGGCTTCGGTGACGCCCAGGTGGAGCGGGTAGGTCAAGAGACCGGCCAAACGCCGATTGGCAGCGACCGTGACGAGAGGCGACGACGACTTGGCCGAGACTTTGATGCGACTGAACCCGAGTCCCTCCAGCAGCGCGCAGGAGCGCAGCGCCGACTCCACGAGCGCACCGGCGGGGTCTCGCGCCTCCAGCTCCCGGAGGTCGCGCTGCAGGGATCCACTGTTGACGCCCACCCGTATGACCGCATTGACCTGTCCGCTGCCTCGACGATCTCGCGTACAGCTCGCTCGCCCCCTATGTTGCCCGGGTTTATGCGGATCCCGGCCACTCCTCCCTCCAGCGCTGCAACGGCCAGCCGGTGATCGAAATGGATGTCGGCCACCAGAGGGACGGGAGACTCGGCGACGAGAGTGCGCACTGCCGCGGCAGCGTCGGCATCGGGTACGGCGATCCGCACGACCGCGGCTCCCGCCGTGGCCAGAGCCCGGATCTGACTCAAGGTCGCGTCAACGTCGTGGGTACGCGTGTTCGTCATCGACTGGACGACGATGGGCGCACCGCCGCCGATGCGAACGCCGCCTAGGTCGATCTGCATTCGGCTGGCCACCGCGACCGGCTACCCTCCGAAGATGCGCCCGATGTCGTTGGAGGTCGCAAGGATGAACAATGCGACGAATATCACCAAGCCGACCATGGACACCTGCTCGAACACACGCAAAGAGACACTCCGGCCTCGGATACGTTCGATGATGCTGAACAGCACGTGCCCTCCGTCAAGCGGAAGCACGGGCAGCATGTTGAGGATGGCCAGGTTGACGCTGATGAGGGCAAGCAGCATCAGATAGTAACCGCCCGCGAAGGCTTCGCTGGATAGCTGGATGATGCCGACAGGCCCCGCGAGGCCCTGCGAGCCGGTGACCGGCACCTGGCCCGAGAACATCATCTTCAACCCGCTGAATATCAGCTTGACCATGTTCGCGGTCTCTTGGGCCGCGTAGCGGAGCGCCGCGAAGAATCCCAGATTCTGATGCACGGCTGTGGGCTGGATGCCCAGATATCCGGTCCCGTCCTCCCGCTCGCTGATCTCGGCAGTGAGCTCGACCTCCTGCCCACCTCGATCGACGACCAACGTGACGGTCTCCCCGGGGCGGGTGAGTATCTCCGTACGGACCGCCTCCCAATCGGAGACCTCCTTGTCGCCCAACCTCACGATTCGGTCTCCAGGCTGGACCCCGGCCGCAGCCGCGGGAGTGTCGGGTTGCACCTGTTCGACGGTGGTACTGACGACGTACTCACCCTGAGACAGTCCCACTATGAAGATGAGGAAAAAGGCGACGATGAGGTTCATGACCACGCCGGCTACGATGAACGCGACCTTGTGGTGGAACGGGTGGGCGTAGTACCTGCGCTCGAGGGGCGTGGCCGCGATCTCGTCGGCGGTGAGCGCACGGGGTCCGGCGAGCCGGTCTTCGGGGTCTCGCGGGCGGCGCTTGTCGACGTCCGGCTCGGGATGCGCAGCGCGCCATTCGGCTTCCTCCTCCCTCGCCTCCGCTATGCGCGCTTCGAACTCCTCTTTGTGCATGCCGGTGACCCGTACGTATCCGCCCAGGGGCAGGATAGAGATGCCATATACGGTCTCTCCCACCCGCTTCTTGACCAGATACCGGCCGAAACCGAGGCTGAACTCCTCCACGCGCATGCCCGTGGCCTTGGCCACGATGAAGTGGCCGAACTCGTGGGCCAGGATCAGGAACCCCAGCCCCAAGACCGCCACCACTACTCCCAGGAAACTAGTCACCGCTTCTCACCTCGTGCCTTAGTTCGGCACAAACCGATTCGGCCATGAGCCTCGACCTTGAATCGACGGCCGCGACCTCCTCGTACGTTCCGAAGGAGCCGGGCTCGACCTGACGAGTCACTGCCTCTACTACCCGTGATATACCCAAGAAGTCGAGGCGGCCATCAAGAAACGCCCTCACCGCCACTTCGTTCGCCGCATTGAGCGCGCAGGTGGATCTGTCTCCCCTGAGGCCGGCCTCGCGGGCAAGGCGCACGCAGGGGAAGGTCGTCTCATCGGGAGCGCCGAAGTCGAGGGACACCCCCGCAGCCAGGTCCAGTCTGGGCGCGGGCACAGGCATCCGCTGCGGGTAGTGGAGGGCGAAGGCGATGGGCACACGCATGTCGGGGGAACCGAGATGCGCGAGGAGAGCGCCGTCCACGAGCCGCACCAGTGCATGCACCAGGGATTGGGGATGGAGGACCACCTCCACGCGTTCGTAGGGCAACGCGAACAGGTGATGGGCTTCGATCACTTCCAGCCCTTTGTTCATGAGCGTCGCGGAATCGATGGAGATCTTCTCGCCCATCGACCAGGTGGGATGGGACAGAGCCTCCGTCCGGGTCACCTCGGCCAGTTCGGCACGGGTGCGGCCCCGGAAGGGTCCGCCGGAAGCGGTGATGATCACGGAGTCGACAGCCTCTCCCCCAGCCGCCGCCACCAGTTGGAACAGCGCCGAATGCTCGGAGTCCACAGGCAGCAGAGGCACTCGCCGACTGGCCGCCAACCCGGTCACCAGCCCGCCCGCGCAGACCAGGCTCTCCTTGTTGGCAAGCGCGACCGGCAGTCCGCTCTCGAGCGCCGCGATAGTGGCTTCGAGGCCCGCGAAGCCCACGATGGCGTTGAGCACCAAGTCGGCTTCGACCTCTCGAACCAGCCTCGCCGCCCCCCCAGCTCCCCTGCGGACACGCATCCCCGGGTAGAGGGACGCGAGGACTGAGGTGGCGGCAGTCTCGTCGGCTATGGCGAGATCGTCAACGCCGAGCGAGGTGGCCTGCTCGAGAAGAAGGCGGACATTCTTGTCGCACGAAAGCCCCACTACCGTGAGGTCTTTGCTGGCTGCCACCACCTGAAGGGTCTGCACACCGATTGAGCCGGTGGCCCCAAGAACGATGACCCGCTTCATTTCACCACGTCGCCCAGCAGGGCGATCGCCAGCCAGTAGGTGACAAAGCCGGCGAGCAGGACGGCATCGAAACGGTCCAGGATGCCGCCGTGCCCAGGCAGTATCTTGCCCGAGTCCTTCACTCGAAAGTCGCGCTTGACCGCGGACTCGAAGAGGTCACCCCATACGCCCACCACACCGATGACCAGACCGAAGATCACTGCCTGCTCCCACGTGAGCCAGTCCGAGTAGATCTTCACCACCAGCGCAGAGACCACCGATCCCACGATGCCGCCGACAAATCCCTCCACAGACTTTCCCGGGGATATCCGCGGGGCCAGCTTATGCCGACCGAAGGCCCGCCCCACGAAGTAGGCGAAGGTATCGTTCACCATGGTGCACGCGAGCAGCATGATCGTGAGGGCCATACCATGGTTGAGTTGGCGGATGAGAAGGACATAAGCGAAACCTAACGCGACCCAGATCACACCGAACCCGGTCATGGCCATGCGGCCCACAAGGTGCGCGCCGAGTTCGCCGAAGAGCGACCAGCAGAAGGTCAGGATCATGAGGAGCGCCAGTCCAACCAGCAGTCCCTCGGTCCCCCAGTAGTAGGCGCCGAGAACCGCAGCGATCCCGGCCACGTAGCCGACCAGGAGATTCGGGCGGTACGGACGGAGAAGGGTGTAGTACTCGTGAAGCCCGATGATCGTGAGCAGCAGCGCGAGGGCCAGCAGGTAATACCCGCCGAGGATGATCGCGGCCAACCCGATAGGGATCCCCACGATGGCCACCATGACCCGGTACCTAAGCATCGCCACTCTCCGGGACGTTGCCGTCGTCGTCTTCCCGACGACCGAAACGACGCTCCCTGGAGGCGTAGTCGTCAAGGGCGCGCCGCAGCTCGGCCTCGTCGAAGTCCGGCCAGAGCTTGGTGGAGAAGTAGAGTTCGGAGTAGGCCGTCTGCCACAGGAGGAAGTTCGACAGGCGCATCTCCCCCGAGGTCCTGATCACCAGATCCGGGTCCCGCATGAGCGGCGAGTACAGATGCGACGATATGTCGGCCTCACTCAGTTCTTCGGGGGTCACCCCCTCTGCAAGGGCGTCGCGCACCGCGTCCAGGATCTCCAGCCGGCCTCCGTAGTTGAAGGCGATGAAGAGGATCATCCTGGTATTGCCCGCCGTCAACTCCTCGGCCCATTTCATCCTCTCCAGCAGGGCTTCGCTGAGTTCCCTCCGCCGCCCCACGAAGACCACGCGACAATTGTTCTTATGCAACGTGGGCACTTCGGAATCGATCATCTCGATGTGCAGACGCATGAGGCCTTCCACCTCGTCTGGAGGTCGGTTCCAGTTCTCGGTGGAGAAGGAATAGAGGGTGAGTTGACCGATGCCGAGGTCGCGAGCCTCCTCGATGATGCGCCTGACAGCCTGCACCCCGGCACGATGCCCAGCGCTCACGGGGACGTGGTGGCGCCGCGCCCACCGCCCGTTGCCATCCATGATGATGGCCACGTGGTAGGGTTTCCTGCCCTCCCCGTCGCTCGCGCCCGGCCGGGGGACGTCGCGCCGCCTACTGCTGAAGACCCGACTGAGCCATACGCGGGCGTTCACATCAGATCTCGAGGATCTCTTCTTCCTTGTGATGGACCAGCTCGTTGATCTTCTCCACGTAGCTGTCCGTGAGCTTCTGCGCCTCTTCCTCGGCCCGGCGCTCGTCGTCCTCAGAGACCTCGCCCTCTTTCTTGAGCTCCTTGAGGTCCTGAATGATGTCCCTGCGCACGTTGCGCACCGCTATCCGGGCGTCCTCGGCCATGTTCCTGACAAGCTTGACCAGGTCTTTGCGCCGTTCAGCGGTGAGCGCGGGTATGTTGAGACGGATCACGGTGCCATCGGTGTTGGGGGTCAGCGCCAGGTCGGATTCCTGGATGGCGCGCACGACCGCGTTGACGGCGCCCTTGTCGTATACCGTGATCGAGATGGTCCGCGGATCGGGGGTGGCCAGGTTGGCCAGCTGCTTCAGAGGAGTCTTGGCTCCGTAGTAGTCGACGTGAAGCCGGTCGAGCAGTCCTGTGGAGGCGCGTCCGGTCCGGACGGTGTTGAACTCGCCGCGCAGTGCTTCGAGCGCGCTCTCCATGCGCCTCTTGCCGTCGGCCATGAGCTCCTTGATCATGCTACCCCCTCCCGTTCGGTTCGCTTGTGACCAGCGTGCCCACCCGTTCGCCCCGCAGGACCCGCCGGATGTTCTCTGCCACGCTCATGTTGAAGACGACGATGGGCAGACCGTTGTCCATACACAGAGCGAAAGCGGTGGAATCCATCACCCGAAGACCGCGCTCGAGAGCTTCCCTATGAGTGATGTGTTCGATCAGTTGGGCCTCTGGGTCGATCTCAGGGTCGGCGCTGTAGATTCCGTCATACTTCTTCTTGGCCATCAGCAGGCATTCGGCCCCGATCTCAAGAGCCCGCAGCGCCGCCGCCGTGTCGGTGCTGAAGAACGGGTTGCCCGTGCCGCCGGCGAAGATCACCACCCTCCCCTTTTCCAGATGCCGCATCGCCCTTCCCCGGATATAGGGCTCGCACACTTCCTGCATAGCGATGGCAGAGAGGACACGTGAGTGGGTGGAAAGCTTTCGCAGAGCGTCTTGCAAGGCCATGGAGTTCATCACCGTGGCCAGCATG
Source organism: uncultured Actinomycetota bacterium (assembly GCA_963822135.1). GTDB lineage: Bacteria > Actinomycetota > Thermoleophilia > RBG-16-64-13 > RBG-16-64-13 > CAIQPS01. Next base: position 360,165 of record CAWGGI010000011.1, read on the forward strand.
CCCATATAGTCGGCAGTAGCACGGTCGATGCCCTGCGAGGCACCGGACACGCCTCGAAAGATGTTCCCGGCGCCCACCACGATCGCCACTTCGGTACCGGCGGCCGCCGCCTGGCTGATCTCGAGCGCCACCGCCCGCAGACGGCCCGGGTCGATGCCGTACTTCAAGTCTCCCATGAGGGCTTCGCCGCTGAGCTTGAGCAGAACCCTTTTGCACACCGGTTGCTGGGGCATATCTCCTCGCTTCGGCTTACCCCCGCGGCGCCGCAGGCGCCTCGAGGCTCACGTGTACGGTGCTGCTGGTCTCTAGGCCACCCCGTCGCCCACGCGGAATCGGGCGAACCGCCTGACCTCGATGTTCTCACCTATCTTAGCGATGATCTCGCGCCGCAGGTCTTCGATGGTCTTGTCCGGATCTTTGACGAAGGCCTGTTCGAGCAGGACCACCTCGCTATACCACTTGCTGAGTTTGCCCTCCGCGATCTTGGGGATCACTGCCTCGGGCTTGCCCGACGACTTGGCCTGCGCCGTGTAGATCTCCATCTCTGCGGCCCGCGTCTCCTCCGGGATATCGTCCCGCGAGACCCACAGGGGACTGGCTGCGGCGATATGCATGGCCACGTCGTGGACGAAAATCTTGAAATCCTCGTTGCGCGCCACGAAGTCGGTCTCGCAGTTCACCTCGATGAGCACGCCCACTTTGGCCCCGGGGTGGATGTAATAGTCCACCATGCCTTCGTTGGTCGTACGTGAGGACTTCTTGTCCGCCGTCGCCATGCCTTTCTTGCGCAGTATCTTGAGGGCCTCGTCCATATCGCCCTCAGCCTCGGTCAGAGCCATCTTGCAGTCCATCATGCCCGCACCGCAGGCGTCGCGCAACTTCTTGACCAGCCCAGCATCAACACCCATATCTTCTGCCTCCATCGAGACGTTGGTCTTCAACCCCGCATCTGGCAGCCACCGCTGCCACCTGCCTCCACAAGTACCGGCTCACCGTGTGCCGGCCGACTTGGGTCAGTCTTCCTGCCCCTTGTCGCCCAAGACCTCTTCGGCCAGGCGTTCTGCAGCCTCGACCGTCTCGGGCGGACGCTCGGCAGGTGCCGCCGGCCGCGGCGCGCTTGCGCGCCTGGCCGGCGCGGGACGGCCGGCATCGGCGCGCGGGCCGGGACGGCCCGGGCCACTCGAACGCCCCGCCCCCGGTCGGCCTGGGCCTCCCGGACGGCGATCGCCCGTCGACGGCCGCTGCCCCCGGGGTTCACGCGAACGGGAGCCGCTATCGCCTCCGCCTTCACGCCCCTCTTCGGACGCGCGCGCGGCTTGGGCCTGAGCGGCTTCGCGAGCCGCCTCCGCGGCAAGGAAGTCGGAGACCTGGAACTTCGCCCGGCCTTCCTCGACAGCACGGACCAGCGTCTTGACGATAAGGCTGCAAGACCGGATGGCGTCGTCGTTACCGGGGATGAGATAGTCGACCTCGTCCGGGTCGCAGTTCGTATCGACCAGCCCGATCAGCGGCAGACCGAGCTTGTTGACCTCCTTGGTGGCGATGGCCTCCCGCTTCGGATCGGCCACGAACACGGCGTCTGGAAGCCGCGTCATCATACTGACCCCGCCCAGGTTGATCTCCAGCTTCTCCAGCTCGCGCTCCATCCCCATGCGTTCCTTGGTGGGCAGCAGACCGAGCTGCCCCTCTTCCTTGAGCTTGCGGAGCTCATGCATGCGCTCGATGCGCTTCTCGATGGTGCTGAAGTTGGTGAGAAGACCGCCCAGCCAGCGATGGGACACGTACGGCATGCCCACGCGCGAGGCCTCATCCCGGATGACGTCCTGGCACTGCTTCTTGGTGCCGACGAACATCACGCTGCCGCCCCTGGCTGGCGATGTTGCGCACGAAATCGTATGAGCGGTCGAGCAGCACGGTGGTCTGCTGGAGGTCGATGATATGGATCCCACCCCGCTCGGTGAAGATGTAGGGCTTCATCTTGGGGTTCCAACGGCGGGTCTGGTGGCCGAAGTGGACTCCTGATTCCAGGAGCTGCTTCATGGATGCAGCGGGCATGCTTACCTCACTCTTGGTTATGTTACGTCACCCCTGAGGCCCGCTCCGGAACCGGTATCCCGGCACCACCGGCGCGCTTCATCCTCAGGATCGCTGGGTTTGAGCGGCAGCAGTGTAGCACAAGAACGGATGAACACCGGCGGTTTTCGCCGCCGGCGCGCTTCTTCACTGGACGAGAGCGTCCAGATCGAGGTCCTCCTTGATGCGCCCGCGCAGGCGAAGGATGGCCTTGGTGTGGAGCTGGGAGATGCGCGACTCTGTGACTCCGAGGATCTCGCCGATCTCCTTGAGGGTCAGACCTTCGTAGTAGTACAGACCGATGACGATGCGCTCGCGCTCGGGCAACCGCTGTATTGCAGCCGCGAGGATCTCCTTCACGGCCTGCCGGCGATACGCCCGCGATGGATCGGGTGCGTCCGTGTCCTCGATCGTATCGATGAGATTGATCTTGTCCTGCCCCTGGTTCGGCGCATCCCAGAACTCGTCGAGGGCGACGACGGAGGCACAGCTGATCTGATTGAGGATCTCGTGGAAGTCGTCCACCTCCACGCCCAGGTCCGCGGCGATCTCTTCGTCCGTCGGCGCACGAGTCAGCTGGTTCTCGAGTCGGGTGATGCTCGCCTCGACCTTGCGGGCCCAACTACGGACGGAGCGGGGCACCCAGTCGAGAGCGCGCAGTTCGTCGATGATCGAGCCCTTGATCCTGGAGATGGCGTAGGTCTCGAACTTGATGCTTCTCGAGAGATCGAACCGCTCCAGCGCCCCGATCAACCCCAGCAGTCCATACGAGACCAGATCGGCCTCCTCGATATGGGCCGGAAGCCCACTGCTCATGCGACCCGCGACGTACTTGACCAGAGGCGAATAGGCCAGGATGAGCTGGTCTCGCGCCCGCAGGTCGCCTTCCTCTTTGTAGAGGCGCCAGTACTCAGCGATATCGTGCTGTTTGGTGGGGTCGACGATCATGAAGACTGCTCTCTACGCCCTGGGGTGGGCCTTGCGGTATGCCCGGCGCAAGTGGGCCGCCGAGACATGCGTATACACCTGCGTGGTCCTGAGCGAGGAATGACCCAGCATCTCTTGAATCACCCGAAGATCGGCGCCCCCTTCGAGCAGGTGGGTGGCGAAAGAATGGCGAAGCGTGTGAGGCGACGTTCCTCTCGGTACTCCCGCTCTCGCCAGATAGCGAGCCAGGCGACGTTGCACGTCCGACGATGACAGCGGGCGGCCCGTACGGCTCAAGAACACGTGCCCGTCGTCGGCGTCCCTGGCCAACCGGGGACGCCCCTCGCTCAGATAGCGTTCCAGCGCGTCCAGCGCCACCTCCCCGACAGGTATCACCCGTACCTTTCGCCCTTTGCCCTTGACGCGCACTTCCCGCGACCCGAGGTTGAGATCTCGGAGCCGCAGATCCAGCACCTCCTGGCATCGTAATCCGCTCGAGTATATCAACTCGAACAGTGCCCTATCCCGCACCTCTAGCGGCTTGTCGGCTCCGATGGTCTCGAGTAGGTCGGCTGCCTGAACCTGGGTGAGCACCTGCGGCAGGCGTCGCGGTACTCGCGGTGACCCCACTCCGGTCGCCGGGCTCGTTTCGACAAGGCCGTTCTCTTCGCAGAAGCGCAGGAAGCCCCTGACGACCGAAAGCTTGCGCGCGATGGTGCTGCGCGCGTAAGGCCGGGATACCCTTCGATCGACGCGGGGACCACGATCAGGCTCCGCAGCTGACGCAGATGCTCGAAGACCGGGGCCCGCAGGGTCGGCAAGGGTGGCGGCGAACTCACTCACGTCCGCCCGGGAGATCGTGCTCACGGCCGTCACGCCGCGTACACCGAGGAAAAGGCCGAATTGCTGGAGGTCTGCGGCTGCTGCTTCGATGGTCCGTATGCTGTAGTCTGCCGCAACGAGCCCCCGCAGAAACGCAGCGATGGCCTGCTCAACCTCCGCCGGCGGCGTCGAACGCGCTGATTCTGCCCCGTCGTGCATCGGCCTCCGTTGCGCCTCCCGTTCAGGGCGCTCTGATATATAGCCCCGGCCCCGCTCTGGCTACCAGGCCGGCCAGTTCCAGCTCGGCCAGCGCAGCCGTCACGTGCCTTGCGCTGGACCCCGTCCGGGCCACGAGGGCATCCACGGAGAACGGACGCTCCGCGACGGCTTCAAGAACCGCTTCGCGGCCCGCCGCCACAAGTTCTCGGAACGGATCCGTCCCCACGGCCTTCTGTGCCGCGCGATCTCCCGGCTCCAGAGCTCGCTGTTCCCCTCTCTCGATTCTTGTTTGGGCGAGGAACTCCTCCACTGTGGAATCTGGATCGAGGGCGGGTGCCGCTCCGTCACGGAGTAGCTGGTTGCAGCCTCGATGGTTGTCGACATAGATGGAGCCTGGCACTGCGAACACGGGTCTCCCGAGCGCTGCAGCCTGCGCCGCCGTCTGCATGGCTCCACTCGTCGGTGGACCCTCGATGACAATGACGGCATCGCCCAGTGCCGCCAGCAGCCGGTTTCGGTGCGGGAACGTCCAGCGCGATGGAGCCGTGCCGGGCGGGAGCTCGCTCAAGACCAGTCCGCGTCGGGAGATGGCGTGGTAGAGGCCGCGGTGCCGCGGCGGATATACGACGTCGACTCCGCAGCCCAACACGGCCACCGTGTGACCGATACTGTCCAGCGCGGCCTCGTGGGCGCGGCCGTCTATCCCCAGCGCCATGCCGCTGACCACCACTATCCCGCGTGCGGCAAACGCTCCGGCCAGGTCGCGCGCAGCCCTGGCACCGTATGCCGAAGCTCGCCGCGTACCGACTATGGTGACCCGAGGACGGCAGAGCAGCGCCTGCAGCGCCTCCTCGGTTCCTCTTGCGAAAAGCCCGGCCGGCGGGTCCACGAGGTGAGTGAACTCCTGCGGATACTCAGGTGTCCCGTAGGCGAGGAAGCGCAACCCGACGGCCCCCAGCGCCTGCTCCAGGCGCCACACGTCTTGCGCACGCCGAGCGCGGTCGAAGCGCTCCGCGGCCTTCTCGGTCATCTCGAGCTCGCGGAGAGCGTCAGCCTGAGCAGACCAGATGTCCTCCGGGGCCATCCTTCCGAGCAGTCGAAGCACCCCGTGATAGCCGCCGTGGCTCACGTAGGCCAGGCCGAGCGCGGCCCGCCACCTGTCTTCGTGTGCCGTGGCGTCCGCCATCAAACAAACGCCAGTCTACGATAATCCAGCCTCAGGGAAAGGGCCTCAGCCACGTGGTCCACCGTGATCTTCTCGGCCTCGTCCAGGTCGGCGATGGTCCGAGCCAGTCTGACCACGCGTACATAACCCCGACCACTGAGGGCATCGCGCAGAAGGGCCTGGTGCAGCAGGGACCGCGCGCTGCCGGAGAACTGATCGCGCCCCTCCGCGCGGCCGTCCCGGCCTCCCGAGACTCGCTGCGCGGAACGCTCTCCTCTCGCCTGCCGGAACTCGCGGGCTGCTTCCACCCGCTTTCGCACTGCGGCCGATGGTTCGCCGGCGGAACCATCCTCAAGCGCGGACGGAGTGACCGGGGGAACCTCTATCAGCGCGTCGATGCGATCGAGCAGAGGCCCGCTCACGCGAGCTCGGTAGCGCTCGATGGCTGCCGCCGAGCACCGACACGGCTTCGAGGGATGACCGAGATACCCGCACGGACACGGGTTCATGGCGCCCACGAGCGTACAGGCGGCGGGGAACTCCGACGCGCCGATCCGCCTCGAGATGATGACCTTGCCCTCCTCCAGAGGCTGGCGCAACGCCTCGAGTGCATCCCGGGAGAACTCCGGAAACTCGTCCAGGAAGAGCACCCCCCGATGCGCGAGGCTGACCTCGCCCGGCCTAAGAAGCATCCCTCCGCCCACGAGGGCTGCGCGAGAGGCGGTGTGATGAGGAGCACGAAACGGCCGCTGCTTGACGAGCCCTGTCGGCGGGACATGAAGTCCGACGGCGCTCCATACTCTGGTGACGTCTATCGCTTCGTCACGGGAGAGGGGCGGCAGGATCCCCGGAAGGCGCCTGGCCAGCATCGTCTTGCCGGCTCCCGGAGAGCCCACCATCAACAGATGGTGACTTCCGGCCGCCGCGATCTCGAGAGCGCGTTTGGCCTGGAGATGACCGGCTACCTGGCGCAGATCGAGATCTTCACCCGTTGTGGATGGCTCTTCGGAGTCACGCCGATATCGCAACCAACGGCTGCCCCGCTCCATGGCCCGCTCCCGAAAAGCCGGGTCCTTGACCACCTGCAGCGCCTCCGCGAGCGACCGCACTCCCACCACAGGGATCCCGCTGACCTCCAATGCGGCTGAAAGGCCCTCTACCGGCGTCACCAAGAGGCCTGCCCCCACCTTGCCGGCCGCCTCGGCGATCGAGACCATGCCACGGCTCGGCCGGACCAGACCGTCCAGCGACACCTCCCCCACGGCTCCGATCCCCCGGACCATCTCGGGAGGAAGGTAACCGCAGGCCGCCAGCGTCGCCAAAGCGACGGGCAGATCGAAGCCCGACCCCTCCTTGGGCACGTCACCCGGGCTCAGGTTGATGGTGATGCGTCGCGTGGGAAGCGGGAGACCGCTGGAGGCCGCGCCCGACCGCACACGCTCCCTTGCCTCCCGCACCGCTGCTCCCGGAAGCCCCACGATGGTCACGCCGGGCAGACCGTTACGGGCATGAGCCTCCACCCGGACCGGCACCGCATCGATGCCGACGAGCGCGAATCCCCATACGGACGCGACCGGCATCAGTAGAACCCTTCAGAAAGGATGTCTTTCACGTGCTCGAGGCTGCAGGGCAGCCCCGAACCATCCAAGGCGACCAGCACCGCATCGAACCGGAGAGAACACGGGAGCATGCCGCGCTCGGACAGCCACAGCATGGCCGCCGCCCGCAGCCGCCTGGCCTTGCGGGGGCCGATCACTTCGAGACCCGAGCCGTACTCGTCTCCTGAGCGGGCCTTGACTTCGACCACCACGATCTGCGAGGACGTGCGACATACGAGGTCGAGCTCCCCGAGCGGGGTCCGTTGATTCCTGGCGAGTACGCGGTACCCTCTCTCTGCCAGGAAGGAGGCCGCGATCTGCTCGCCTGTGCGGCCTCTGACCACGCGGTCCAGGCTTGGGCGGGCGTCGTCGAACACGTGTCCTCCTCTTTTTTGGAGCGGACCTGAGGCTGCCGGCACGAGACTAGCGGAGAGAGATGCGCGGAATGTCGGACTTTGGTACGAGCGCGGCGCAGATCGCCGACTTCCAGGCGGCGGTGTGGGACCACTATTCCCTTCACCGGCGAGACTTGCCCTGGCGGCACACCCGCGACGCTTACGAGATCCTCGTGTCGGAGGTGATGCTTCAGCAGACTCAGGTGGCCCGAGTTCTACAGAAGTACCATCCCTTCCTCCGCTCCTTCCCTACCGTGGAGGCCCTCGGAGCCGCGGCGGTAGGTGAAGTCCTCACCTCGTGGTCCGGGCTCGGCTACAACCGGCGGGCGTTATGGCTGCACGAAACGGCCCGAATCATCGTGGACCGCCACCAGGGCCGCGTTCCCGCTTCCGCCGACGCCCTGCGCCTCCTCCCCGGGGTAGGCCGAGCCACCGCTGCCGCCGTATGCGTATTCGCCTTCGATCAACCCCAGGTATTCATCGAGACCAATATACGGTCGGCCTTCATCCATTTCTTCTTCCCCGGACCTGAGCGCGTAGCCGACGCCGACATCCTGCCGTTGGTGGAGGCCACGCTGGACCGGCGACGTCCTCGCGACTGGTATTACGCACTCATGGACTACGGGGTCTGGGTGAAGAGGACGGGCAACAATCCCGGCCGCAAGAGCAGGCACTACGCGGTCCAGGCGCCCTTTGCCGGCTCCCGCCGCGAGCTCCGGGCCCAGGTCCTCAGAGCACTTCTGGCTGTGGCGCCGTCGGCGTTGGAGCCCGCCGCCATCGGGGATCAGGTCTCGGGCGACCGACCCACGACGGCCGTCCTTGCCGACGTTCTCGAGCAACTGGCCGCCGAGGGGTTCCTGGTAGCCGAGGGCGACCGCTACCGGATCGCTTGACCCAAGGCCTCCGGGTCGTCCCAGAGTCCGAGTTGGACAGTCGACACTCCGTGGAAGCTGAGTCGGTGCAGAGTGCAGGGACCGTGGTTCCTGAGCGCCTCCTTGTGTCTGCCGGTGGCGTAGCCGACATGCTCCTCGAACCCGTATTGCGGGTATTCTGGAGCCAAGGACTTCATCAGTCGGTCCCGCACCACCTTGGCCACCACGGAGGCCGCCGCCACCGTGGCACTCTTGTAGTCGGCCCCCACGATAGGCCTGGCCATGCAGCTCGGGCCGTTTGAGGTCGAAACCGTCGACAACCGCCAGGGAATACTCCCCTCGTAGGGAATCGAGAGCCGCGCCCAACGCAGAGAGATTGCAGCGGTGAAGCCCTATCCTGTCGATGGTCGCGGGAGCGAACGCCACCCAGGACACGCGAGACGCCGCGCCCAGGATCACCGGGTAAGCACGTTCGCGCGCTTCCGGAGTCATCAGTTTCGAGTCGGTCAAGCGCTCCAGGCCGCGGAAGGAGGTCGCCGCATAGTCGAAGACCACCGCGGCCGCCACCAGAGGGCCCGCCAGGCAGCCGCGACCCGCCTCGTCTGCGCCGGCCAGTCGCAGATCGCCGTGCGGATCGAGCCGCAGCGCCGTCTTCCAACAGTTGCCGATCGAAACGGAAGGGGTCGGACGCCCGCCTGCCTCGCCTGACCACTACCCCGCCCACATCGTGTCCGCTAGAGTCCGCCTGCACGGCCGAGCGGCCAATACACGGCGAACGCCTCCCCCATGACCGCTTCGAGGCTCACCGGGCCGAACACGCGGCTGTCACCGCTGTTGTTGCGGTTGTCACCCATGGCCCACACGTAGCCCTCGGCATCGGCGTCTCGGGGTAGTCGCCCTCGATGGGGTATTCCTTGATGTACGGCTCGTCTATGGCCACGCCGTTCACCCAAAGCATTCCATCATGGACGGCGACCGTGTCGCCCGCTACGGCCACCACCCTCTTGATGAAGGGGTCCGAGCCCGGGCGGTCCGGGCGGATGGAAGACGATGACGTCGCCCCGCTGCGGTGGAGGAAGTGGTACACGAGGCGGTTGACGAGCACGCGGTCGCCTTCGACCAGAGTGGGCTCCATCGACGGTGAGGGGATGGCGAACGGCTTGACGATGAACTGCTGGACGAGCAGGGCCAATACGAAAGCCGCCGCCACGATGACGACGACCTCGATGACCCAGCGAAGAGCGCGGCTCCGGCCTTTCCGGGGTCGCCGGCGACACGTCCTCCCCGCCGATGGCGGGCTCGGGTCCGGTCAGAGAGCCGGAATCGGGTTCACTCACCCGGCCCTCACTCCGCCTCAGATGCGCTTCTCCTTGACGCGGGCCTTCTTGCCGAGCTTCTGGCGCAGGTAGTAGAGCTTGGCCCGCGCGACATCGCCGATGGCCGTGACCTCGATCTTCTCGATCTTGGGAGAGTGCACGGGGAAAGTCCGCTCTACACCGACGCCGAACGACTGCTTGCGCACGGTGAAGGTCTCGCGCGCGCCCTGGCCCTGCCTGCTGATGCAGAAGCCCTGGAAGACCTGGATCCTCTCCCGGCTGCCCTCGACCACCTTGAAGTGCACCCGGAGGGTGTCGCCGGATTTGAAACGGGGATGTCTTCCCGCAGCTGTGCCCGCTCGAATTCTTCAATCGCACCCATGTGTATACCCAGCCCTGACCTTGTCCACGCCGACTTGTAACACGCCATTCCGGAAAAAAGCCAGCAGACTTTAAAGCATCGGCCACCGGTTTGCAACCCGTGGTCCACCCGTCCTCAGTCGACCCTCGTACGGAGGGAACCGGGGCTCGGGTCAGAGGGTCTTCCAGCGGCCGATGGGCCAGTACACGACGAACGCGCTGCCTATGATCGGGTCCATGCCGACCGGCCCGAACATCCTGGCTGTCGCCGCTGTTGTTGCGATTGTCTCCCATCACGAACACCTCCCCCTCGGGGACCACCGTCTCGGGCATGTCGCCCTGGATGTACTCCTCGAGCAGATAGGGCTCGTCTTGCGCCACCCCGTTCAGGTAGAGGCGCGCCGTCCGACACCGCCACCGTGTCGCCCGCAACGGCGACGATCCGCTTGACCAGGTCTTCGTCGGGATTGACGGGGGAATGAAGGACCACGATGTCACCCCGGGACGGATCTCCGAAACGATAGGCGAGCCGGTTGATGAGGATCCGGTCGCCCTCCTCGAGCGTAGGTCTCATCGACACCTGATGTATGGTGAACGGCTTGACCAGGAAGGCCTGCACCAACATGGCGATCACAACCGCGGCCGCGATGATGACCGCAGCCTCGATGACCGTCCTCGCGAGGCTCGCACTTCTTGACGGTCTTCGCGGCCCCCGGCTCGTTCGCTGCCGCGGGAGCCGGCGGAGATCACGCTCCGCCCCAGACTCGTGATAGCGCTGCTCCGCGGGGTGGTCGGGTCCGGTTGTCACCCGGCCCCCTCCTTCGCCGCCCAAGGCGACGGTCGAGCGTTCTCCAGGCGCCAGCGGGCGATGGCCGCGTGATCGCCACTCAGGAGGACCGGCGGCACCTCTCTCCCCCCGTACTCACGAGGCCGCGTGTAGTGAGGGTACTCGACCATGCCCCCCAATCCCTCGCTGAACGACTCCTCCATCACACTGTCGCGGTTACCCAGGGATCCGGGCAGGTGGCGAACCACAGCTTCGATGACCGCCAAGGCCGGTACTTCCCCTCCGGCGAGCACATAGGGGCCTATCGACAGCGAGCCGATGGCGAACAACTCCTCCACCCGCGCGTCGAAGCCTTCAAACCGCCCGCAAAGAAGCACGAGGTCCCGGGCGCTCCCGGCAAGATCCAGCGCCAGCCCGTGGTCGAAGGGGCGTCCGCCCGCGGCGAGCACGTACACGTCCCGTGTGTCCCTCACGTTGGAGGCGGGCTGCCCGAAAACCCCCTCGAGAGCCTGTCCGACGATGTCCACCCTTGTCACCATGCCCGGACCGCCGCCGTAGGGAGAGTCGTCCACCTCTCGATGCGGAAGGGGGCTGTAGTCTCGGAGGTCATGGACGCTGATCTCGACCGCGGCCGCGTCGATCGCAGTGGAGATCGGATGCTGGCCGAGAAACCAGTCGAAGGCCTCCGGGACCAGGGTGAAGACGTCGATACGCTTCATGTTCGAGGGCCACGTTGCTCATCGCCCGGCGCTTTCTCGGCGGCCTCCGGGCCGACAGGCTCTTGTGGCGTCACCCCCATACTGATCAACTCCGGATCCACCACCAGGAAACCCTCTTCGATATCGACGACGGGCACGGCCGCCCGTACGAAGGGGGCGAGCGCCTCTCCCCCCGCCGCGAGCGAGATGAGTAGGATGGGATGCGCCGGAGATTCGACGACGTCGCTGACCCGCCCGAGCGCCGAGCCTGAAGGGTCGCGCGCTTCCAGACCGACGAGGTCGAAGGGGTAGAACTCGTCCTCGTCGAGCTCCGGCAACTGGCTCGACCGTACCTCCAGCACGAATCCGCACAAGGTCTCGGCCGAATCGCGGTCGCTGATCTCGCGAAAGCCGACGATCGGGAAATCTTCGCCGCCCCGTATGCTCGCCACGGTCAGCTGCAACTGCTCCCGCAGCCGCGGGTCCGGCCACTCCCATGCGGCCGGGGCGCGCGTGGAGATTGCGCTCCCGGCAGATAACGCTCGGGATTATCGGAGCTCGAGTGATACCCGAACCTCGCCGTGCACCCCATGCGGACGGGAGATCCGACCCACTTCGATCCATTCGGGCCGCGGCATGCCCGCCAGCTCAGACTCTAGTCGAGGCGAAGAAACGCCGGCAGCGGGCAGTGGACGCGGGCACGACGCATCGCATCGCGCAGCGTAGACTCGGCGACCGCAGTTCCACTCCGATCCGAGTCCTCAGTCCACGATCTCGACCGTGGCCTGGCTTGCCGTCTTTGACGGCGCTCGCTTTGACCACCGTCCTGATGGCCCGGGCTATACGGCCCTGCTTACCGATGACCTTGCCCACGTCCTCTTTGGCCACGGTCAGCCGAAGCAGCACGCCGTCGGGCGTGTCGATCTCTCCACCCGAACCTGGTCCGGATGGTCCACGAGCGACTGAGCCAAGAATTCGAGCAGCTCTTTCACCTAGACGATGCCTTTCAGATGTAAAGAGTTTGCGCACCGTGTCGGAGGGCTGGGCTCCGTTCTTGAGCCACTCCTTGGCCTTGGCCTCGTCCACTTCGATCACCGACGGTTCGCTCTGCGGATTGTAGAACCCGATGCTCTCGATGAAGCGGCCGTCACGAGCCCTTCGGGAGTCGGCCACCACGATGCGGTAGGTGGGGTGTTTCTTGCTGCCCCTGCGCGCCAGTCGTATCGCTGTTGCCATTAGTCACCTCCTCCCGCTAACTCGGGTTACCGAACATCTGGAACGGGTTCTTGGGCATCCTGCCCGAGCCCAACTGCTTCATCATCTTCTGCACCTGCTTGAACTGGTTCAGCAGTTGGTTGACCGAGTGGATGTCCGAGCCTGCGCCGGCGGCGATGCGCCGGCGGCGGCTCCCGTTGATGATGTCAGGGTGCCGCCGCTCCTCCGGAGTCATCGAGTAGATGACCGCCTGGATCTTGTCGAAGGCCTTGTCGTCCACCTGAAGGCCCTTGAGCTTGTCGGCGGGTATCCCGGGGATCATTCCGAGGAGACTCGACAGCGAGCCCATCTTGCGCACCTGCTGGATCTGCTCCAGGAAATCCTCGAAGGTGAAGGTGCTCTTGCGCAGCTTCTGTTCGAGTTCGCGCGCCTTCTTCTCATCGATGGTACGCTCCGCCTTCTCGATGAGCGAAAGGACGTCACCCATGCCCAGGATGCGAGATGCAACCCGGTCGGGATGGAAGTACTCGAAGTTGTCCAGCTTCTCGCCGCTGCTCGCGAACTTGATCGGCTTGCCGGTGACCGCCCGCACGGAAAGGGCAGCACCACCCCGGGCGTCGCCATCCATCTTGGTCAGGATCACCCCGTCGAACTGCACCCGCTCCTGGAATTGCAGAGCGACATTGACCGCGTCCTGACCGGTCATCGCGTCGAGGACCAGAAGGATGTTGTGCGGTTTGACGCGTGCTGCGGATGCGCGCTATCTCGTCCATCAACTTCTCGTCGATGTGGAGCCGCCCGGCAGTGTCGATGATGAGCACGTCGCGGCCCTTGGTGCGCGCCCACTCCACCCCGTGCTTGGCGATGTCGACCGGGTCGGCGTTGGTGCCCTCGTCGTATACGGGCACGCCGAGCTGGTCACCCAAAGTCTTGATCTGATCGATGGCTGCCGGGCGATAGACGTCGCCGGCGACCATGGCCGGGCTCTTGCCCTCCGAAAGCAGGAACTTCGCCAGCTTGCCGCAGGCGGTGGTCTTGCCCGAGCCCTGGAGACCCACCATCATGATCACCGTGGGCGGGCGCGGCGAGAAGGTCAGCTTGGTGGAAGCCGACCCCATGATGGCGGTCAGCTCTTCATTGACGATCTTGATGAACTGCTGGACCGGGGTGAGGCTCTCCAGGACCTCCGCCCCCAGTGCCCGCTCCTTCACCCTGTCGACGAACTGCTTGACCACCTTGTAGTTGACGTCGGCTTCGAGCAGGGCGAGACGTATCTCGCGGGCCGCCCGCTCGATGTCCTTCTCTGTGAGCTTGCCCTGGCCCTTCAGGCCGTCCAGGGCACTCTGCAGTTTGTCAGAAAGGGATTCGAACACGTGTCACCTTGTCATCGATAGCGCCCTAGGGCACCGCTACGCCGGCCGCCGTTCCGAGGCCGCGAGGGACGCAGTTTACTCGCCGCCTTACTTCCCGTCAAACCGGAACGGCACTCCTGCTCACGCCGTACAAGCCGGCACGCCGGGCGGAGTCCGGCCGCCGGGCCGCGATGTCAGCCGTGCGCGAGAGAATCGTCGAACAGCATCGAGGCGAACACCAACGGGTCGAAGGGCTGGAGGCTCTCCAGCTTCTCCCCGGTGCCGATGAGCTTGATGGGTAGTTCGAGCTCGTGGGACACGGCCAGAGCGATCCCTCCCTTGGCCGTGCCGTCCATCTTGGTCAGCACCACGCCGGTCAGGGCCGCGGCTTCCTTGAACATGCGCGCCTGGATCAGTCCGTTCTGCCCGGTGGTAGCGTCGATGGTGAGCAGGCACTCATGAGGAGCGTCGGGGATCCGTTTCTGGATCACCCGCGACACCTTCTCCAGCTCTTTCATCAGGTTCACCTGGGTGTGCAGTCTTCCGGCGGTGTCGATGATCACGACGTCGGCCTTGCGGGCTTCGGCCGCCGCCAGGCCGTCATACACCACGGCGCCCGGGTCCCCTCCGCGTTCGTGCTTGACCACCTCGCAACCGACGCGCCGGCCCCACTCGGCGAGTTGCTCCACGGCGGCGGCTCGGAACGTGTCTCCTGCAACGAGGAGCGGCTCTTTGCCCAGCTGCTTGAGGTGCCAGGCGATCTTCCCGATAGTGGTGGTCTTGCCGGTCCCGTTGACGCCCACCATGAGGATCACGGCGGGCGAGTGGGCCACGTCGATGCGGCGGTCGTCCTGGCAGAAGTGCTCGGCGGTCACCTCCCGCAATCGGTGCAGCAGTGCGGCCGAGTCCTTTATCTCGCCGGCATTGGCCTCGTTCTCGAGCTTCGAGACGATGGACACGGTGGTATCGACGCCCACGTCGGCATAGATGAGGGCCTCCTCGATCCTCTCCCAGAGCTCTTCGTCAAAACGGTCGAACATCACAGACGCGAACTGCTGCTGCAGCGCCTTCCTGCTCTTGGAGAGACCGTCGCGCAGCTGCGTGAGCCAGCCGCGACGCGTCTCCTGCTCCGCCTCTGCGATGGTGACGGCGCTCTCGGACACGCCGATGAACACGTCGGACCAGTTATGGCTCAACTCTTCAGGCCCCCTTCGCTACCGACAGTCTTCGAGAGAGAATACGCGAGGTGCCGTCGCCCTCCAGCGTCACGCCGTAGAGCGTGTCCGCCACCTCCATGGTCTGTCTTTGATGCGTGATTATCACGAACTGGGTCCTCTCCCGGTATCGGCGCACCAGAGAAAGGAACCTGCGAATGTTGATGTCGTCGAGCGACGCCTCGACCTCGTCGAGTACGTAGAACGGGCAGGGCCGGGCAAGGAAGAGCGAGAACAAGAACGCGATGGCCGTCATGGCCTTCTCCCCGCCGGAGAGCAGGCTGAGACTGCGCGGCGACTTGTTGGCGAACTTCACTTCCAGACCTATGCCCCGGACGGCAGGCTTGGCTTCCTCAAGGAGCCCTTCCTCGAGATCCGCAGATGACGCATCGTCCGTAGACGTACCCTCGCCCAATGGGATGGCGGTGGCCGCCACCTCGATGAGCTTGAGACTTCCCTTGGCTCCCGGGAAGACGGTGGCGATGACCGCGGAGAAGTGTTCCCTCACCGCCTCGAACATGTCGGCGAAAGCATGGTCGATGTGGTCGTCCAGATCGGACACCACCTCCTGGAGCTGGGTCAAGGACGCCTCCAGGTCGCGACGCTGCTCCGCCAGGAAGGCGGCGCGCTCCTCCAGTTCCGCGCACTCCTGCTCGGCCAGCGGATTGACCGGCCCCAGGCGCTCCACACGCCGGGCCGCCCTCTCTTCCGCCGCCTCCAAGAGGTCCAGATTCTCGCCGGCCACGTCGGCGACAGTGAGAGACCGCGGGGAGAGGTGTCTCCGACGCAGATCGGCCAGTTCTTCGTCGACCACGTCGCGTCGGTCCTGTTGGCGAGCCCTATCGACACGTAGCTGAGTCAGCCGCTCCCCCATGCCCTCGTACCGGCGCTGCAACCCACTCTCGCTGCCGGCCGTGTCGCGCATGAGGCGGGCCGCGCCTTCGGCCGCGGCCCGCGCCTCTTCGAGCCGGCCCTCGAAGCCCGACCTCACCGAGTGACTGCGTTCCGCCAGATGGTCGACCAACCCTGCCAGCTCCTCCAGAAGAGGAAGATAACCCTCGAGGAAGGTGAGCCGCCGCTCCCAGCGCTCGGCCGAGACCCGTGCGGCGTCCCTTTGCGACATCAATCTGTGCCGCTCACCCTCCTGGGCCCTGCACCGCTCCCGGAGCCTCACCTCCACCAGAGCCGCCTGGCTCTTCTTCTCCTCCAGCATCGAAACGTTCACGCGCAGCTGCTCGAGCCGGTTCTGTATGGAGCGCAATTCCGCTCGCGCCGCGTCCAGCTCGGCCTGACGCCCGGAGATCCTTTCCTCAGCCTGTTCCAGCTCAGCGCGCATCTGCGCCGCCAGACCGCTTTCTCGCTCTTGCCGAGCGCGCACCTCCACCAGCTGGAGACCGGCCTCGTCCAGACGCCTGCTGGTGAGCTCGCTGTCGTTCCTCGCTCCCGCCAGCCGGCGCTCGGCCGAGGTCAGTTGTTCCTGACCATGGCGAACGGACGCCTCGGCATCCTCCAAGTCCGCTTCAGCTTGCCTTGCTTCCGCCGCGGCCTCTACAAAGGCTTCATCGAGCACCACCCGCTCTTCTGCCGCGCTCTGGAGTTCGTTGCGCGCCTGCAGCAGTGTCTCCGCACCCATCTCGCGGCGCCGGGCCACGTGGGCCCCGCTTTGCGCCATCTCCCCACGACGGTTCACCAGGCGGTAAGGGCCACGACTCAAGGCCACCTCGGTCGGACCCAGACGAGCGTCGTCCATCAGGATCGCCGTCGGTGGCACCAGAGCGCGCAGCGTCTCGATGAGGTGCGGCGGCCCGCCTACGAGGTCCCAGAGCCCGCGCGTTCCGGCGGGCAACGGTGGACTGGCAGCCCCCGGATTGGGAAACGCCCCCGTCACAACGGCCTCCAGGACGTCGTCGCCATCGAGAACCATCTGCAGATCGTCGGAAGACCCCAACACCACGGCCTGAGCAAGCGGCCCCAATGCGGCCGCTGCCGCCCTTTCGTAGCCCGCCTCCACCTCTATCACCTCGGCCAGCAGCCGAGACCCTGAGGCCCGCACCATGAGATCCTTCGCGCCGGCCGATGTCCCCTCCCGCCGCCGCACGAGGTCCTCCAACACCGTCCTTCGTGACTCGACGCCCGACAGCTCCTGGCTGAGCGACGTCTCCCTGCGCATCGCCTCCGTAACCCGGACACGCGCCGCCTCCAGTGCGGCGACGGCCTGCTCGAGCCGCGCGGCCTCCGCCGTTGTCTCACCCTCACACGTCTGAAGGACCTCCGCCTGCCTGGCTGCCTCAGCGGCCAGCGAGTCCACGCGTTCCCCGAGTTCCTTCTCGAGGGCGACCAGCTCGTCGTCGATCCGCACCCGTGCTTCCATTTCGCGGCGGAGGAACTCCCGGTCCTGCAACGCCCTCGCGCGGGCGCTTTCCATCTCGAAAACAGAGTCCTTGAGCTCGTCTTCCGCTGCGGCCATGCCTCTGAACTCGGCGACGGCTTCATCCAGCGCCTCTCGGAGCCGCTGCCCCCACCCCGTCACCCGCTCAAGCCGATCCTCGTCCGCCGTCCTGGCCGCGGCCAAGGCCAGGCGTTGCCCGAGCGACTCCATGTCGATCCGGGCGACCTCAGACCGCCGGCGAGCGCGCTCGAGATCGGCCTCGATGCGGGCCAGGCGCTGCCGGAGAGAGGTGGACTTGCCTTGCACCTGCTCGGCCTCCACTGCCAGGCGGTGGTAGATGGCGCCCAGCCGCTCCCTCTCCTGCAGTGCGGCCGCGAATCTGTCCTCCTCGGTCGCCCGCTCCCGCCGAAGGCCCGTGAGTTCAGCCTCCGTGGCGGCACGGTCTGTCTCCAAGGCGCTCAGTTCTTCCTCCGTCCGACGGGACACCTCGTGGATGCTCGCCGCCTGCGCCAACAGATGGCGCGCCTTTGCCTGCGCCCATTCCTCCTTGGCTTCGGCGAACCGCCCGGCGGCGGCGGCCTGCTGCCGGAGCGGGCGGAGCGCATTCTTCACTTCTCGCTCGACATCGGCCATCCGCACCAGGTTCTGGCGGGTACGCTCGAGCTTGGCCTGGGCACGCTCTCTACGTTTCTTGAACCGACCCAGACCGGCCGCCTCCTCCACCATGGCCCGGCGGACCTCCGGGGTGGAGTTGAGAAGGGTCTCAACCTTTCCCTGGCTGATGACACTATGCATCTCGCGGCCGATACCCAGCCCCGCCACGAGGTCCTGCACATCGAGCAGACGGCACGCGCTGCCGTTGACCCTGTATTCCGATCCGCCGTCCCGCTCCAGGCGACGAGTCACCTCCACCTCGGTGGAATCGACCGGCAAGGCTCCCTGCTCGTTGTCGAACACCAGGCTGACCTCGGCCACGGCGCTCGACCGCCGGCCATCCGGACCCGAGAAGATGACATCCTGCATCGAGCGTCCGCGCAGGTTGCCGGGACTCTGCTCGCCGAGAACCCACAGAACAGCGTCGGCGATGTTGCTCTTACCACTGCCGTTGGGCCCGATGATCACGGTGACACCCGGCTCGAAGCTGAGTTCCGTCGGCTTGGCGAACGTCTTGAATCCGCGCAGGCGTACTGACAGCAGCCGAGGCAGTTCAGGCATCGGGCGCACCGCCGGCAAGAGTGGCGTCAGGATCGCCGGCGTCTCTGTGGCCTTCGCCCTCCAGATCGCTGAGGGCCATCCGGGCCGCTGCCTGCTCGCTCATCTTTATCGTGGTACCCGTCCCCTGCCCTCTTGTCGCGCCGTCCACCAGCACCTCGGATCTGAACGTGCGCGCATGGGCCGGACCGGTCTCTTCGACCAGACGGTATACGGGCTGCAGCCCTCGCGGAGCAAGCAACTCCTGCAAAGCTGTCTTATGATCCACGTGGGCCGTTTCGGCGAAGTGGATCTGTTCTTCGAAGGCGGATACGATCGCAGTCCGCGCACGCTCGAACCCATGCTCCAGATAGACGGCGCCGATGAGGGCCTCGAGAACGTCTCCCAAGAGACTGGGACTGCGCGCCGCGTCACGCCTCTTCCGCTCCGAGGCCGGGGCCTGCTCCAGCACCAGTGCGGCCAAGCCCATCCGCTCTGCCACCTGCATGCAACTGGCCCGGCTGACCACGAAGGCTTTCAGCCGAGCCAACCCGCCCTCTTCCCGCTCCGGAAAACGGCGATACAAGGCAGACGAGATCGCCAGACCAAGCACACTGTCTCCCAGAAACTCGAGACGCTCGTACGAACCGGTGCGCTGGCCGACCCAGGACGAGTGTGTGAGGGCCTTCTGGAGCAGTTCGGGTGAGAGCTGTCCGATGAGCTCCATGAGGGTCTCGTCGCGCGTGGCGACAACCACGTAGCGGGCAGGATCGCCCTCTCGCAGGTGCCTCAACCGCCGAAGAGGTGCGGGGACTGCCCGCGCGATTGCCGGCAGTCCCCGCATAGTGATTCTCTCCTTCAGATGGATGCTAGCTATGGGCAGCGATAAAATCGACCGCGGCGCCCACAGTGGTCAGTTCCTGAGCTTCTTCGTCCGAGATCTTGATGCCGAACTGGTCCTCCAGTTCCATGATGAGCTCGACCAAGTCGAGGCTGTCGAGCTGAAGATCGTCTTGGAACGTGGCGTCCAGGGTGACTTTGGCGGGATCCGCGTCGACCTGGTCGACAAGGATGTCGCGCAACTTGGCGAGGATCTCGTCTTTGTTCATCTGTTGCTCCTTACAGAAAATCAGGGAACGATCGCCGGGGCCCATCGCCACGACGCCGCCATTGTATCAACGAGGCTCAAGAAGCGGCAGAGTCGCGGGGTTCGTGACCCTGTCCGGATGCGCCCATGCGCCCGAGCTCGGTCAGTACCGCGGGAAGGACCCCCTTGCGTAGCGCCTCTGCCCCAAAGAGAAGAGCGTTCGCGATCGCCCGGCGGGACGAGTTCCCATGACATATGACCACCAACCCCCGAACTCCCAGCAAATACGTTCCGCCGACCTCCTCGGGATCCAGACTCGCCCGCAGAGCCCGCAGTGAGGGCCTAAGGAGGAATCCCCCCATCTTCGCGCGCGTGCCGCTCTGGGCGGCGGTCTTGATGCGCGTGAAGAACGAGGATGCACATCCTTCAAGCAGTTTGAGCGCGACGTTGCCTGTGAAGCCGTCAGTGACCACTACGTCCGCCAGGTTGCGCAACAGGTCGCGACCCTCGACGTTTCCCACAAAGTTGAGGCCCGACTCGCGCAGCAGCGCGTGCGTCGCGCGCGCCAACTCGCTCCCCTTGGTCTCCTCCTCGCCGATGTTCAGCAGGCCGACTCTGGGCTCCGTGAGTCCGAGCACGGTGCGAGCGTAGGCCGTCCCCAGAACGCCGAACTCAACGAGGTGTTCGGGACGGCAATCGGCATTGGCACCCGAATCGAGTAGCACCACGGGGCCCCCGAGTCCGGGAAGCGTGGTCACGATGGCCGGCCGTCTGACTCCCTCCATCCTCTTCACGATCAGAAGTGCCGCTGCAAGCATCGCGCCGGTGCTCCCAGCTGAAACGAAGCCCTGCGACCGCCCCTCGGCCACCGTACGGGCACCCACGACGATGGAAGAGTCTGCCATCGCCTTGACCGCCGCCGCCGGCTCGTGATGTGAGGTTATGACCGTAACGCTGGGAACCACTTCCACGTTCTCATGGTCAGAAGAGCCAAGGAAGGGTGCTAAGACCTCCGGCCTGCCCACGAGCAGTACGCGCAGTCTCGGGGAGGCAGCGAGGAGCGCACCAGCGACGATCTCCTCGGGAGCATTGTCGCCTCCCTCGGCGTCGAGAGTCAGCGTCACGAGGCCGTCTTCGGGCGAGGGCGCGATGTCGGCGGTCAACCTGGGTCTCCTTGGTCGGAGGCATGGAGGGCTTTAGGAGAATGTCTCACATGGAACGGCGTACGGGAAGAAGTACAAGATGAGTAAGATGCCGTTCTTACGCGTGTTTAAGGCGTCTCGATGGAGCGGAAAGTGAATGGTGTCGGGGTTGACGGCGCGCGCGAGAACGAGTATTATGTTGCGGTTTGCGCCGTGAGATGGTATAGAAAGATAAAGCCTTACTCTTTGAATAGGATAGCAGGGAACCGTGCACAAAGATAGCGAAACTTCCACCTTCGAGACTCGCACAATCGTCGACGTCCAGGATCTTCTGGTGGCCGGCCAAGAACGCGGCTACGTCACCAGCGACGAGATCATGGCGCTGGTCGAGGATTACGACATGACCATGGAGGAGATCGAGGACCTCTACTCGCAGCTCTTCGACCAGTCGATCGAGATCTACGAGCAGAGCCCGGTCAGCCAGGGAGTGCTCGAGCCCACCGAACCTACCCTCGACCTATCGATCGAGACGGTCACCCATGACCCTCTTCGCCTATACCTCAAAGAGGCCGGCGAGATCCCCCTGCTCACCAAAGACGAGGAGATCGAGCTTGCCAAGCGCATCGAGGCGGGCGACAAGAGAGCCAAGGACCGGATGATCCAGTCCAACCTGCGCCTGGTGATCTCCATCGCCAAGAACTACTACACCCAGGACATGGACCTGCTCGACCTCATCCAGGAGGGCAACACCGGTCTCATCCGCGCCGTGGAGAAGTTCGACTACCGCAAGGGCTACAAGTTCTCCACGTACGCCACCTGGTGGATCCGTCAGGCCATCACCCGCGCCATCGCCAATCAAGACCGCAACATCCGTATCCCGGTGCACATGATCGAGAAGATCAACAAGATGGTGCGCACCGAGCGGAAGCTGCTCCAGGAGACGGGCAAAGAGCCCAACGACGACGACCTGGCCATGGAACTCGGCATCGACCCGTCTGAGGTCCAGGAGATGCGCAAGATCGCTCAGCGCACCACCTCCCTCGAGACCCCGATCGGTGACGAGGAAGACGCGGAACTGGGCGACTTCATCGAGAACTCCAGCACGCCCGACCCCGCCGACGTGGTCTCCGGCATCATCGCCAAGGAGAGCCTCGACCGGGTGCTCAAGGCCATGGACGAGCGCGAGCGCAAGGTGGTCGAGCTCAGGTTCGGCCTCAAGGGTGAGCATCCGCGCACACTGGCGGAGGTCAGCTCCCGCTTCAACGTGAGCCGCGAGCGCATCCGCCAGATCGAAGCCAAGGCGCTTGAGCAGATCAAGGCCTCCGAAGAGATCCGCGCCATGCGGGAGACGGCCTAGCTGCGCAACTCCCCTGCCGGTCACCGGAGAGGGCGAAGTCGCCGCAAGGCGCGCTACGCCGGTACGAGGGGGTCTCCCCTCTGCGGGCCCGCACAGCCCGGGCGACGTTATCCAGGATCAGCTCGGCGATCGTCTCCTTGGGCGCCTTCTCGATGAGCACCTCTGAGTCGCGGGTGAGGACGCGCACTTCGTTGTAGTCGGAGTCAAAACCGATGTCAGCGCGCGAGATGTCGTTGAAAACGATCATGTCGAGATTCTTGCGCTCCATCTTGCCCCGCGCTCGATCGAGGCCCTCCAACCCGTACTCCGCCGCGAAGCCCACCAAGAACTGTCCCTTGTGGTGGGCGGCGACGTCACACAGTATGTCGGTGGTGGCCTCCAGATCGATGCACCATTCTTCCTTGCCCTTGCCTATCTTGCCGCCCGCCGGGCCGTCGGCGACCCGGTAGTCGGCTACTGCGGCCGCCATTATCAGGATGTCGGTGTCGGGCAGGCGCCTCATGACCTCATCGTGCATCACGCCCGCCGTGGACGTCTCGATCTGGCTTACCCCCGGTACGGCCGGCATATCCACGTTGGCCTCGATCAGGTCCACCTGGGCTCCTCGGTCGAAGGCGGCGCGAGCCAGGGCGAAGCCCATCTTGCCCGAACTGCGATTGCCGATGAAACGCACCGCGTCGATGGGTTCCCGGGTGCCTCCCGCTGTGATCACGACCCGTAGTCCGCGCAGGTCGCGCTTGCGCTGCACCTGCAGCCGCAACTTGACCTCCGCGACGATGCTGTTCGGCTCGGCCATGCGACCGGACCCGTAGTCGCCGCAAGCCAGCTCGCCCGCCCCCGGCTCGACCACGAACACTCCCCGCTCGCGCAGGAGCATCACATTCCTCTGGGTCGCCGGGTGCTCCCACATGTTGGTGTTCATGGCGGGCGCCACGACGACCGTCTTGCCGAAGGCCAGGAAATGGAAGTGAGCAGGTTGTCGGCGATGCCGTTTGCCAACTTGGCCAGGGTGTTGGCGGTCGCGGGAGCGACCACCATGATGTCCGCCTGCTGGCTGTCATCGATGTGCGTGATGCGGGAGTCGGGAGTCAGCTCGCTGATCTCGTCCAGGCGCACAGGGTGAGCTGACAAGGTCTCGAAGGTCATGGGCCCGACGAACCGCGTGGCGGCCCGCGTCATGACCACACGGACATCCATGCCGGCTTTCTGCAGGCCTCGTAGCAGTTCGGCGGCTTTGTAGGCGGCGATTCCTCCCGTTACCCCAAGGAGGACGACGGGCGGATCAGCCATCATGCGCTCCTCGAGGCCGGTACTACCGGTTCGTGCGCAGCTTGTAGGAGATCTCGCCTCTGGCCGCCTCGGCCATGGCGATACTCAGGTAGTTCTTCGTGAAATTCGCCACCGGCGGCGGAGCGAAGCTGTCGAGACCGCCCCCCTCGCCCAGGCTGTGGTAGTACGAATTGATCTGACGGGCCCGCTTGGCCGTCACCATCACTGCTGTGTAGCGGTTGGGCTCCTCGATGTCGGAATCCTTCGCGCTGCTCAGGCCCGTGAGGACCTCATCGACAGTCGGCTTATCCATTCTCGTCCTTGATACCTCGGATTATGTGGGCGAGCTCGGCGCTCGCCCTCCCAATACTTTCGTTAACTATAACATAGTCGAATTGCCGGGGAGCCTGCCACTCCCCGCTCAGCACTGCCGCCATCTCTTCCCTGCCGCGGTCCAGGCGGCGCTCGATCGAGGCTGGATCGTCGGTCTTGCGTCCCACCAGCCGCCGCCTCAGTTCCTCGAACGACGGCGGTGTGATGAAGATCATCAGCGCCGTGGGGCATCGCTCCAGCACTTCGCGGGCACCCTCGAGTTCGATCTCCAAGATCACGCCGCGACCCGCCGCCAAGTGATCTTCCACCGCCTTGCTGGGGGTGCCGTAGAGGTGTCCGGCGAAGCGAGCCCACTCCAGGAACTCACCCCGCTCGATCCGCTGCTCGAACTCCTCCTCGGTGAGGAAGAAGTACTCGCGTCCCTCGGTCTCGTCCGGGCGTCGAGGCCGAGTGGTGGCCGACACCGACAGCACAAGGTCGGGGAAAGGGGCAGTATGCGCCGGATGAGCGTGCCTTTGCCCGCGCCGGAAGGGCCGGAGATGACGATGAGCCTGGCGATGACCGCTCCTACTACAGAAAGCGAGCGATCAACTGCCCAGCATGTCGAGCAGTTCTTTGCGCTGACGGGGCGTCAGGCCGTTGACGGTCTTGGATGAACTCACCCGGCAGCGCTCGAGCAGCTTGTTGGCCTTGACCCTCCCATACTTGGGAACGGCCAGAACGAGATCGAGCACTTTTGCCGTAGCCACGCACGCCGGAGGATCGGACAAAACATCGATGATGGCGACGTCGCCATTGCGGAGTGCTTCTTTGAGCCGAGCCCGCTCGGAACGGATGTCGTTGGCCCTGCGGAGGGCCTCCATGCGTTGCTGCTGGCTGCGCTCTGGGGTCTGCGGGACTATGCTCATGGGCTGGTTCACAGGCGCCATTATACACACGACGTTTCCGGACGCAACACGCTTTCGGCGCTCGTCGAAAGCCGTTTTGAAAGGGCTGTCGAGGGGCCAGTTCAGCCGGCGCTGTGGGCGATTCCGCGGATGCCGGTCAGCGTACATCCTCGACCTGCCAGAGCCTTGTCGAGATCCGCTGCAAGACGTCTCGCCAGGAAGGGTTCGCGGAACGCCGCCGACCCCACTGCCACCACGTGAGCGCCGCAGGACAGGAACTCGAGGACGTCCTGGACTGTCGCGACACCGCCCATGGCCACGATCGGGACGGACACACTCCTGAAGAGCTCGTAGACCGCCCGCAGCGCCAGAGGCTTGATCGCCGGTCCCGACAATCCCCCGGTGATGTTGCCCAGGTAGGGCTTCAGCGTCGTACGGTCTATGACCAGCCCCTTGAAGGTGTTGACGGCCGCGATGGCGTCGGCTCCGGCCGTCTCGGCGGCTCGCCCTATCGCGCCGATGTCGGCCACGTTCGGGGTGAGCTTCGCAACAAGAAGACCAGGCCACACGGCCCTTACGGCCGAGACCACCTCGTGGGTCTCCTTAGGGTCGCTCCCGACGGAGACGCATCCGCTGTGCACATTCGGACAGGAGATGTTCAACTCAAGCCCGGCCTTGGCTGTCCAGTTACTGCCCTGGGCATCCTCCAAAGCCTCGCGCAGGCGGGAGGCGAGAAGTGTGTACTCGTCCACCGAGAATCCCCCCGCGCTCACGATCAGCGGGCAGGGAAGCCGGAGCAAACGGGGCAGGCGGTCGCGAGTGAAAGCGTCGATACCTTCCCCCGAGAGGCCGATGGCGTTGATCATCCCCCCGCGGTCTCCAGGATCCGCGGCGGGGGATTTCCGTCTCGAGGCTCCACCGTGACGGTCTTCGATACGTAGGCCGCCACCGGCGGGCGTTTCAGGATCTCCTCGCCGAAGACCTCGGCGAGGTCGAAGATCTCCATGGTACCGGAGGCGTTGATGATGGGATGAGCGAGGTGTAGGGGACCTAGACGAACCGACAGGCCCGCGCTGACGGCTGCGTCGTCGGGCGATGGAGCCGGCATGCGCGAGAGGATCATCGGCACACCATCCCCGGGTCAGGAGACTCACCCGGGCGAGGGCGCCCGATGCCGAAGAGGGCTGCGCCCTCGAACACCGGACCCTCCCGGCATACCCTCACAGTGCCCCCACCCGCGACCGGAACCGCGCACCCATGGCACGAGCCGACGCCGCAGGCCATTCCCGCTTCCAAGCTGAACCACGCAGTGACGTCCGGGGTGGACGAACAGATCTCCCACACCGCTGCGGTCATGGCCGAAGGGCCGCAGACTACCAGACGGTCACCCCGTTGGAGCTCACGCCGCAAGGTGTCGCTCACCCTCTCGGCCCGCCCGACAGACCCATCCTCCGTCACTACTTCCACGCGGCAGCTCATCCCCTGCCGTTCAAGAGCGGCCGCCGCCTCCATAGCCGGTTCCGCCCCCTGCGCCTGGGCCCGGTCGCGAAAGCCCAATAGGAGCGCGATCCGCTCGAGCCGCGCTCCGTGGCTCTTCCCAGCCCACCGGTCACCCACCTGCGAGAGCAGCAGCGGGAAGGGCGCGACCCCGACGCCTCCCGCCACCACGAGCAGTCTCCCCGCCGAGGCGGTCAATGCCTCCACGTCGAACCCGTTCCCCAGCGGTCCGACGACCCACACCCGCTCCCCCTTCCGGAGGGCGCACAGTTCGTGCGTCCCCTCTCCCGCCGGGGCGATGAGGAACGACACCGCCTCGCGCTCCTGCGACGCCACGGACAGAGCCCGTCCTAGAAAGCAGCGGGAGTCCTCGGACTGGAGCAGCGCGAACTGTCCCGGCCGGGCGCCCGGCCAGCCCGGGACTTCCAGAGTCAACCACACCAGACTGCCCAGAGGGCGTCTCCCGACGACCTCGGCAAGCGCTCGCGCCGCGAGAGGGCGGCCGGCTGAGCAAGGATCGGTCACGCCGATCCCCCGCGCTCGACGCCCGATCCAGACTCCGCGCGAGGTCCGGACGCGGCACCCTGCCCCCTGGCAGCGGCCGCCAGCTGGGTGTGAAGATCCTGAAGACACACGACGGCGATCTCCCGGCGTTTGTGATCGTTGGCGATAGCCTGCACGGCCGCGTGGGCGGCGGCGGCGTTGGTCATGGTGGGCACCCCCTGCCGCAGTGCGGCCCGGCGGATCTCATATCCGTCCGACCTGGCGCCCCGACCCCGAGGGATGTTGATGACCATATCGACCTTCCCCGCTTCGATGAGGTCGACCACCGTCACGATCGACTCAGGTGTCGCGATCCCCACAGCCGCTCGGCCCTCACCGAGTTCAGCCCGCTCTCTGCATGCCGACGGTGTGCTTCATCACCGGCTCGGAGTCGATCCCGTTGAGCACGAGGACCCGGTGCGTCCCCTCCGTAGCGAGGATCCGGAATCCCAGCGTGCTCAGCATCAGCGCCATCAGGACTACGGTGTCCTTCTCGGCGTCGGCGACCGAGATGAAGATGGAGCCCCGCCGTGGCAGCCGGTCGCCGGCCGCGAGCGATGCTTTCGCAAACGCCTCGGGGAAACTGGAGCCCACCCCCATGACTTCACCGGTGGACTTCATCTCCGGACCAAGGGTGGTGTCGACACCGGGAAAGCGCGGCCACGGTAGCACCGCTTCTTTGACCGCGACATGATCCAGGTCGCGGCGGCACGGTACCCGGCCGGCTGCCAGCGACTCTTCCCACCCCGGAAGACCAAGATCACGCAGTCTCTGCCCGGCTATCACTCTGGTCGCCATGCGGGCCAGCGGAACTCCCGTAGCCTTGCTGACGAACGGTACCGTGCGACTGCCACGCGGGTTGACCTCGAGGACATAGATGCTCGCTCCCCCGTGATCACTCTGCTGCACCGCGTACTGGACGTTCATAAGGCCGACCACTCCCAACTCCTTGGCGAGCGCCGCCGTCTGTTCCTCGATGCGGCGCACCGCGACATCGCCCAGCGAGACCGTGGGGATGACGCACGCTGAATCGCCGGAGTGTATACCCGCTTCCTCTACGTGCTGCATTACGGCGCCTATATACACGTCCTCGCCGTCGCAGAGAGCATCAACGTCTACCTCCGTGGAATGCTCCAGGAAGCGGTCGATCAACACTGGATGCCGGGGTGAGGCCTTGACCGCCGTTCTCAGGTATCGCTGGAGACTCTCTTCGTCGTAGACGATCTCCATCGCCCGGCCGCCCAGGACGTAGGACGGGCGCACCAGGATCGGATACCCGATCCTCTGGGCCACGGCCAGCGCTTCCTGCTCGTTGCGAACGGTACCGAAGGGTGGCGCCTTGAGCTCGAGCCTCTTAAGGACCTCTCCGAATCGTTCCCGGTCTTCGGCCAGATCGATGGCTTCCTGCGACGTGCCCAAGATAGGTACTCCCGCGGCATGAAGCCTTTCCGCGATCTTCAAGGGCGTCTGACCGCCGAACTGGACCACGACTCCTTTGGGTCTCTCGTTCTCGATGATGTTCAGTACGTCCTCGAAGGTCAGGGGTTCGAAATACAGCCGGTCGGAGGTGTCGTAGTCGGTGGAGACGGTCTCGGGGTTGCAGTTGACCATGATGGCCTGGTAGCCCAGGTCGCGCATCTCCTGGACGGCGTGCACACAGCAGTAGTCGAACTCGATGCCCTGGCCGATGCGATTGGGGCCGCTTCCCAGGATGATCACCGATTCCTTGTCGGGTATCGGGAACGCTTCGTTCTCTTCCTCGTAGGTGGAGTAGAAGTAGGGCGTGTAGGCCTCGAACTCCGCGGCACAGGTGTCAACTGCTTTATACGTCGGGATGATGCCGTCGGCGATACGGCGCTCGCGCACCTCCAGCTCCCCCGCTCCGACGAATCTGCCGATGTAGTCGTCGCTGAACCCCAGCCGCTTCGCTTGCCAGAGCTCCTCTCGAGGCAGGGCCGATAAGCCCCCCTTGGCAGCGAACGCCTTGAGGTGCTCCTCCGCCTCGACTATCTCCCGGAACTCCTCGAGGAACCACTCATCGATGAGAGTGGCTTGGAAGAGCGTGTCAAGCGTCACCCCGCGGCGGTAGGCCTCCAGGATGAGGTCGTAGCGCTCGGCGGAGGGGACGGCGATCATGGCCACGAGAGCGTCGTTGTCGTCGGGGACATCGGGCCGAACGTCCAGCTCCCGTGAGCGCATCGACTTCTGGAAAGCCTCCTTGAAGGTGCGGCCGATGGCCATGTTCTCGCCCACACTCTTCATGTGCGTGGTGAGCCGGGCGTCGGCCATGGGGAACTTCTCAAAAGCCCACCGCGGGGTCTTGACCACCACGTAATCGATGGTGGGCTCGAAACAGGCGGGCGTCTTGCGCGTGATGTCGTTGGCGATCTCGTCCAGCGTGTAGCCCACAGCCAGTTTGGCCGCGATCTTGGCGATGGGAAAGCCGGTGGCCTTGGAGGCCAGGGCCGAGGAGCGGGAGACCCGCGGGTTCATCTCGATGACCACCAACTCGTCCGTCTCCGGGGAAAAGGCGAACTGGATGTTCGACCCTCCCGTCTCCACGCCGATCGCCCGAATGATCGCCAGAGAGGCGTCGCGAAGACGCTGATACTGAACGTCGGTGAGCGTCTGCTGCGGAGCCACGGTGATCGAGTCCCCCGTGTGGACACCCATCGGGTCGATGTTCTCGATGGAGCAGACGATCACCACGTTGTCCCTGAGGTCGCGCATGACCTCCAATTCGAACTCTTTCCAGCCGATCACGCTCTCTTCGAGAAGCACCTGGTTCGTGGGCGACGCATCGAGTCCAGCCTGGACGACGGAGTCGAACTCCTGCTCGGTGGCCGCCACCCCGCCCCCGTGACCGCCGAGAGTGAAGCTGGGCCTGATGATGAGAGGGAGATGGAGGCCACTCTCCAGCGCGGCTCGAGCCTCGGGCAGGTTCCGGACCACGGCGCTGTCGGGAACCCGCAGGCCGATGGTCGCCATGGTCGCTCGGAACTCGTCGCGCGCCTCTGCGCGGTGGATGGCCGCATAGTTTGCGCCGATGAGCTCGACCCCATACCTATCCAGGGTGCCGTCCTCGGAGAGCGCGACTGCCAGGTTGAGCGCGGTCTGTCCGCCAAGAGTGGGAAGAAGAGCATCGGGGCGCTCCGCTTCGATGATCTTGGCCACGACCTCGGGCACGAGGGGCTCGATATAGGTGCGATGAGAGAACGAGGGATCGGTCATGATGGTGGCCGGGTTCGAGTTGACCAGCACCACCTCGAAACCCTCTTCCATGAGGACCTTGCACGCTTGAGTGCCCGAATAGTCGAACTCGCACGCCTGGCCGATGACGATGGGGCCGGAACCAAGCAGGAGGATCTTGCGGATGTCGGTGCGCCGGGGCATGCGTCGACCACTCTTCCTTTCGGCCTCACAGGGCTCGATTAAAGGTCGCCCTATCGTATCGCAAAGGACGAGGGCTGGGAAGCGGCCGCGGCTCACTCCGGACGGGCGTGCAGACGCGCGAGATTCTGCCTGACAGTGCTCATCCTAGCCTCCAGGCCCTGCCCGCGGATGTCCGTAGCGTTGTTCGCCTCGAGAAAGTCGAGCACGCTCAGAAGCATGGCGATCTGCGCCTTCGAGAAGACCCCGAGTCTCTCCGACTCGCTGAGATGCCAGAGAAGATCGTCCAGGCGCTCTTCCGGGTGATCGAGCGCCCTGCGCACGTGGTCAGGCAACTGCTCAGCGAACACGACGACGCTGTGTAGGTGAACTCGTCCCAACCCGGGTTGCCCAGCCTGCCGTCAGGACCGTGGCCGCGCGGAAGCCCCGGGCGGGGGATATCGGCAGACTCCGCCCTCAGTCGGACCATTGTATGGTCCGCGCCGCTGCGCTCTTCCTGCCCTTCTGCCTCGTGCGCCATGCACTCTCTCACCTCCTGGGTCTCCCGAACCGGCACCTCGATCCAGTACCGACGCTTGGGCTTCTCGAGACCGGACCCCTCCACGAGTTCCCTCCGGCGTCATACATCGGGGTTCTCTCCCGCGTCCGCAGCTCCAGCGGCGCCATCCAAGGAAGCCACGCTCCCGCTCTTAGGCTGCCGCGAGTGATGCACGCGCATGTTACGGGCGGCTGAGTCGACCGTTTCTTCGATCCGCCGGCGCCGGGTCTCGGGGTTCTTCGTCTGGCGGATCCACTCGAGGATGATCCGCTTGGACGACGGCGGAAAGCGTTCGAAGTAGTCCGCTGCCGTCGGATCGGCGTCGAGCGCCTCGCGTAAATCCGCGGGGATCTCCAGACTCATCACCTCGTCGAGGGCCGACCACGAACTGTCGGCCTTCGCCCGCTCCACGACGGCCAGTCCCCGGGGCGTCATCGACCCGGTCTTCGTCAGACGGGACACCCGCTCCTTGTTGATGGGGGACCAAACGCTCCCCCGCCTGCGGGGTGCCATCCAGACTTTGAAACGCGCCGCGTCGACCCTGTTGGCCTTGCTGTCTATCCAGCCGGCCGCAAGCGCCTCTTCGACCGCCTCTGGATACGGCAACGGCGCCCCGCGGCCCTTGCGGATGATCAGCCAAATCCCCCGATCACGATCTCCGTTGGCCGCCAGCCAGGAACGCCACTCGCCCCGCGATCCCGGCTCGATCGATTCAGGTTCCATCACATACCGCCCAGCGCCGCCGCTCATTCCCGTCCAGGACCCGATCTCGATGAGGTTTCCCTCCGGATCCGCCACCATCGAGGAGCGCATGCCCCACGGCTCGTCCCGGGGTGCGTACACGGGACGAGCGCCGAGCTCCACCACGCGCCGGAACTCCGGGTCCACATCCCTGAACCGAGGGAGGACGATAGCCAGCTCGAACGTGCCGTTCAGCCCCGCGGGGTAGGTCGGCTCCTCACCCAATAATCCGGGAAGCATGGCCCGTTCATACATCGAGAATCGCACACCGTCGTTCTGGAACTCGGCGTACGGCCCCTGACCGTCCCATTCGATCCCGAAACCGAGCACATCCCGATAGAAGGCGACCATCGCCGCGAGGTCGGCGACGAAGATCCCGATCATGTCGATCCGCGCGCTCACCTAGCCCAGTCTGTCCCCTACCTGGAGTCCCGCCGCTGCCGCGTACTCCCCCGCACCCTGTTTGCCCGCCCCGGCCGGCTGCAGCCGCTTGACGAACAGGCTGCCACCGCACCCGGCCACCAGGATCCCGTCGTCCGCGATCTGCAGGACGGTGCCCGGAGCCTCGGGACCACTCCTCGACCGCTTCTCGCAATCGAACACCCTGATCTCCTGGCCCTTGAAGGAGGTAGCCGCCCCCGGCGAGGGGTTGCAGCCCCGGATGACGTTGTAGACCACACCCACGGGGTACATCCAATCGATCGTCATGCGCCTGCAGATTGGCTCGTACTCACCCTGGGTGAGGTCCTGGGCGATCTTGGGAGCTGTGCCTTCCTTGACCAGACGCACCGATTCGAGCAGGGCCTCGATCCCCAGCGGGAAAAGCTTGCCGAAGTACACCGAGCCCAGGGTATCGTCCGGTTCGATGACCACCTCTTTCTGCAGCAGGATGGGTCCGGTATCGAGTCCTTCGTCGGGCCAGAAGATGGAGAGACCGGTCTTCTCCTCGCCGTTGATGATCGCCCAGTTGATCGCGCTGGCGCCGCGATGGCGCGGGAGCAGCGAAGGGTGGTATTGGATGGTGCCCAGGGGCGGGTGCTGGAGGATCGTCAGCGGCACGATGTCGGTGACGAAGGCCATCACGTTCAGATCGGCTGCGAAGGTCTTGTACTCCTCGAACACTTCGGCGTCGCGCATGCGCGCGGGCTGACGCACCTGGATGCCACCGGATTCGGCCGACTTCACGGAACGAGTTAGCTCTTGCTCCCGGCGGATCCGGGGGCATGTACACGACGGCCACGTCCTCCCCAGCGGCCACCAGCGCCTCAAGCGCCTTTTCGCCGAAGGCCGCCTGCCCGATCAGCGCGATCCTCATCCCTCCACTCCTATCAGTCTGTCAGGGTAGCCATCGCCGCACGGTGCCGGCGGGATGATTGTAACCCGCTATCGCTCGCGGTCCGGAACGCTGCGGGTCGGTCGTCGGGCGGCGTCCTCAGCCGCCGCCGGCTTCCAGACGCCTCACCCGTTCCAACGTGGGCGGATGGGAGTATTCGAGAAACACATAGAAGGGATGCGGGGTCAGGTTCGACAGGTTGTCCTTGGACAGATGCTTGAGTCCGGCGGCCAGAAGGTCCGCCCTGTCTGTGGTCGCCACCGCGAAGTCGTCGGCCTGCCGCTCCTGCCGGCGCGACAGAGCGGCGCCGCCCACCGACAGGACCAGACCGAGCGGCCGCAGCAGGACGGATACGAAGATGACACCCGCATACACCGACGGAGCATCGACCCCGAACGCATCGAACAGCCCCTGTTGCTCGACGAAGCACGGAGAAGAGGCCCAGGAACAGACCGGCTTCCAGCGCCGACACCACGGTGCCGATAAGGACGTGCCGCTTCTTGTAGTGGCCTACCTCATGGGCCAGCACGGTGACGAGTTCCTCGGTGCTGTGCCGCTCGATCAGCGTATCGAAGAGCGCGATCCTTTTTCTCTTCCCAAACCCGGTGAAGAAGGCGTTGCCCTTGGTG
The DNA here is from genome assembly GCA_963822135.1 of uncultured Actinomycetota bacterium. Lineage (GTDB taxonomy): Bacteria > Actinomycetota > Thermoleophilia > RBG-16-64-13 > RBG-16-64-13 > CAIQPS01. The sequence continues at coordinate 393,504 of CAWGGI010000011.1, forward strand.
GACCGGCGAGAGGCGTCTATCGAGAACACTCCCTCGAGCGGGAACTCCACCCTGCGCGCGTAACCCACGATCGCGTCTCTGAGCTCCCCGTCGGGAAGGGGGGTGAACTTGTTGAAGAGCGGCATGATGAGAGCCGGCGCCAGGATCTGCATCACCACCGAGAAGGCGACGAACGCCGCCCACGCGTAGATCCATGCGAACTGGCCGCCGTATTCGAAGAGGGCAAGAAAGCCGATGGCGAGGGGGATCCCGATGACCGCTCCCACCGCCAGACCCTTGAGCAGGTCGAGGATGAAGGTCCGCGGAGATGTACGGTTGAAACCGAAGCGCTCCTCGATGACGAAGACCGCCCAGATGCTGAAGGGCAGTCCCAGCAGACCGCGGGCGGCTACCAGGAACACCAGGAAGAGCAGCCCCGTCCACACGGCATCGAGCCCCCAACCCCTGACCACCGTGTCGAGCCATCCGAAACCGCCGGCGAACCAGAACGCGAGGAGCACCACGAGGTCGAATGCGCTCTCCGCGAAATGGAAACGAGTGTTGACCCGGGTGTATTCCTGCGAGCGTCGATAGGCGTCGGGATCGTACACCCCCAGCGAACTCTGGGGGCAGGTCCGGTCTGAGAGCACGCAGGTTGAGAAGGCGGGCAGTCCATTCGATCGCTTCCACGACCAACAGGCCGACGAGGGCGGCAATGAAATATCCGTTGACCATCTACTCGGGCTGATGGAACAGCGAGGGCCAGTACTCGATTCCTGAATAACCGGTCGAGACGAGGGTGCCCGCGCGGCCCTGTAGAATGGCAACAGCGTCCTCCAGCGAGCCGATCCCGGCCTGTCCTCCAGTAGCACGAGCATAATCGCAGGCCGCCTGCACCTTTGGTCCCATCGAACCGGCAGCGAAGCGCAGACCATCCAGCGCGTCGGGAGCGGCCAGCCTGATGGCCCGCGCCTGTTCCGTGCCCCAATCCTGATAGACGGCATCGGCGTCGGTGAGCATCAGGAATACCTCGGCTCCCAGCGACCGGGCGAGCAAAGCGCCGGCAAAATCCTTGTCGATGACCGCCTCCACGCCGACGAGCACGCCGTCCGGGGTGAGCATGGTCGGAATGCCGCCTCCACCGGTGCAGATGACGATGACTCCGCGCTCCACCAGCCATTCGACCACCCGCATCTCGAAGATACGAAGCGGCCGCGGGGACGGGACCAGACGCCGGAACATGCCGTTGTCGGGTCCGACGGTCCAGCCGTGCTCCCGCGCGAGCCGCTCGGCCTCCTCGCGCGGATACTGGGGCCCGATAGGCTTGGTGGGGTTCTGGAACGCCGGGTCGGCCGGGTCGACCTGCACCTGGGTCAAGATGGTCGCGAAAGGCACTTCCTCGGGTAGGACGTTGCCCAGTTCCTGCTCGATCATGTAGCCGATCATGCCTTCCGATTCCGCGCTGAGCACATCCAGGGTGAACGGTTCCACCCCTGCGACGGCAGCCGCCTCGAGGGCGAGCAGGCCTACCTGGGGGCCGTTCCCATGAGTGATGATCAGGCTGTTGTCGCGGGCGAGCGGCGCGAGAACGCGCCGCAAGTCTGACGTTCTCGCGCTGGTTGCGCTCGGTGAGGGGCTCCCCCCTCTTGAGAAGGGCGTTGCCGCCCAGTGCCACGACGATTCTCATGACGCCCTCACGACGTCCTTTCTCAGCGGACCGGTGCCCCAGCGAGGCGAAGAGCGGCCGCCAATTCCTCCGTACGTTGCGAACCGATAAGGATGCGGCTGTCATCCTTGAGCCACAGTTGCACGCCTTGAGTACCGTATGCGCTGTAGGCCTTGCCGCTTCGGCCCACCCGTATCCCCCACCCTCCGAACTCCTTGAGCGCGGAATACTCCCTGACTTCAGCCTCCGCCACCCGAGCCAGGTCGATGCGCGCCGTGTGGAACGGATAGAGCTTCACGATCAGCCAGCCGGGCTCCACCTCGGTGACGAAGCGGACCACGAAAGCAAAGGCGGGGAAGCCCAGACCGAAGACGATGGTCAACGCCCAAGCGGCCCAATCGGGGATCGGCTCGCTTCCCTGCGGATTGCCAAGCACGATCTGCTCCACGAACTGCCACCAGACCACGAAGGTGACGATCGCGATAGGGACCCAGAACATCCACATCCTAAAGCGTTGTACCTCGTGGAACAGATACCGCGTCGTTCCATCGGCGGCTCGTGGACCCTCTTCATGAGTCATTCTGCTCCTTCCCGTCCCTTGAGGAGCACACATAGTACACTAGCTCGACTATGCCTGCCGTCGACTCAAACGCCTCTGTGGGACGCCCGGAAACGTCGGCCCGCCGCACCCGTTGGGCCTGGTATTCGTACGATTTTGGCAACACCACGATCGAGTTTGCCATCCCCTTGTACCTGACCATCTGGATCGTCAGCGATCTCGGCGTTCAGGCTTGGGTATTCGGGCTGGCCTCGGCATTGTCCTCCTGGGCCATCGGCCTGAGCGGTCCGTATATCGGGGTGAGCGCCGACGAGAAACGTACCCGGAGGCTCTGGTTCACGGTGGCCATGCTCGCGGCCACGGTCCTCCTGGCCTCGTTGAGCCTCCTCCCCCACAGCAGCTCCGCACAGCTCGCTGTGGTGGTCATCGTGGCCATGCTGGGCAACTACGCCTTCCAGCTAACCAGCCTCATCTACAACGCCTCCATGCTGAGCGCCTCGGAGGGCGACAACGTGGTGAGCGTGTCGTCGCGGGGCATGGCACTGAGCTTCCTTGGCGGAGCCATCGGCGTAGGCATCATGGAGCTGACCTCCTCCGGCAACCTGGTCTCGGGCGTGAGCGGCCGGGGCTACGCCATGCTGCCGGCGGCGCTCTTCTTTCTGGTCTGCTCGCTCCCCGGCATATTCACTCCCAAGCTGTGGCAGAAGAAGACCGATCTCCGGTCGCAAAACCCTCAGGCAGATTGCACCAACGGATGCTGGAGCTTTGGCGCGAATCCTCCCGCGAGCATCGGGCAGGCTGGTTCCTCGCCGGCTATTTTGCCCTCAACTCCGCCATCATGGGTCTGACGCTGTACCTCCCGCTGCACATCACAGCGATCACCGGCTTCGAAGGCATCCGACTGCTTGGGGTCTTCGCCGTCGTGGTGCCGATGTCGGCCGTCGGCGCGCTCGTAGTGGCCCGACTGCGCCCGGATGCGGCCCTGACGCGCAAGATCATCCTCGTGGGTCTTACCCTCCTGGGACTGAACGCCCTTGTGTTCAGTATGATGTCCGTGCTTCCTCTGGTGATTCTCTGCGCCTCTCTTCACGGGTTGCTGTCGGGAGCCCTGGTTCCGACAGTCCGCGGTGCCTATGCGCAGACCTTCCGCTCCGACTATCAAGCGCTGGCGTTCGGGTTGTTCGGCGCCGTGCAGAGGATCTCGCAGGGCGTGGGAGCCCTGTTGTCGCCCCTTGCGAGTGCGGCCACCGGGAACAGCGCCACTGCCGCCGGAATAGCAGCCATGGGGGTCGTCGCCCTGATAGGCGTCCCTCTCTTTGCCCAGTGGCGCCTGGGCGCGGGGTCCTCGCCGTCGCCGGAGGCCGCCGAACCGGAAGCCGCAGCCGACGTCACGCAGGCTCCCTAGGCGCACCGACGCACGCTCGAACGTGCGCCACGAGCGCCTCGAGCGACCGATAGTGCCCGCCCTTCCAGTAGATCCGGCCGCATCCTCCGCAGCGCCAGAAGTCCTGGTAGTGCCGGGCGGTGCGTGGAGGCAACCGCGCGACCACCTCGGCTTTCTCCACGGGGCCGACCGTACCGTTGCAGAGAGGGCACCGTGTGAAGGGCACGAGAGCGCCCCGAGGTCGAAACGATCGACGACCTCGATGACTTGCTCCCTGGCGTCTGCCTGCCTGACTAGATAGCCGTGATCCAGTGACGCCCGCTTGAGGAGCCCTCGGTCGCGCGTCAGCACGATGCGGTGCTCGCGCACGGCGCAGTCGGCCAGCTCGCCGTCACTCCACTCCCTCCGGTACAGGGTGTCGAAGCCCAGAATCCGGAGATACCGGGCCAGACGGCCGAGGTGGACATCGGCAACGAAGCGGGTGGTCCGGAGCGGCCGGGGTCTCACCCGTGACACCGGAGAAATGTCCAACGCCTCGAAGACCGGATAGACGCTGATACGCTCGCCCTCGCTCAGCTGATGGCCGAACGTGACCGAGGAACCATCGACTAGGATCAAGTCGACCTCGGTGTGGGGAACACCCATGGCCTCGATCAGATCTTTCACCGTCTGTCCGGGAGCATGGACCCGCTCGATATCCCTGCCTCTCCACTTCTGGGGAAGCAGATCGCCGAGCTCGGCGTAGAAGCGGATGCTTATGGTGCCCGTCCAGCCACCTCCGACGGACAGTCTCCTCGAGGAGTATTGGTCGCCGCCGCCAGAGAGCCCCGCTCAACCCTCTAGAGGAAGGCGGACGGGCCCCGCGAGCGAGAAGACGATTATGCGCTCACCATGAAGCGTGCTGATGTCGGTGTGGAGGCTGCGGACCGACTGTCCCGTGATATCGGTGACGATGGCCTCCAGCAGGGGGCGGGCCTTCTCGATCAGCTCGCCCCGGATCTGCTTGACCAGCTCCCGCCCATGCGGCGTCCCGTCGACGCCGGCGAGCTGACGCTCGGCCGGCGTCAGTACCCCGCGCAGCCGCACCAACACCAGGTCGTCGATGAGATAGGTCCGGGCCTCTTCAGGCCCTCTGCCCATATAGTCGAGCTCGAAGCGCACGATGGCATCGCTGATCTCCGCCTCGAGTTGCCCCTTGGTCTTCGACACGATCGCTCCCGCCCGGCCGGCCTTAGCGACCAAGACCGGCCGTCAACCTCGTTGCATCTCCAGGGCGCACTCGAGCATGACGTCGAAGAGATCGGCGATATCCGCCTCGTCGACGCAGGAGAGCGCCACGCGGATGTCGGTGTTGCTGGTGGATATGACGCCCACCCCGTAGTCGTTCAGCAGCTTCACCCGATACGCCTCGGCGTCCAGACCGTGCAGCCGCACGCACAAGAAGTAGCCCGAGTTGAACGGGTACGGCTTCCAGGCGTGAGCGAACTTGGGATCGGCAAGCACCTGCGCTGGCATGGCCGCGCGCCGCTGAGGACGGCGAACTTCTCCGCCTTCTGGCGCCGTAGTCAGGATCGGACATCGCCCGCATGAGAAGTTCCTGCGACAGGTTGGGCGAGTTGGAGATGGTGCCGCGGATGCAGCCGCCGGTCTTCTTCTCCAGGGCCTCGTAGGCGCCCTGGCCGCCGGCGATGCCGTAGGTGATGAAGGCCAGCGCGCAGGCCCCAGGCAAAGTCCTCCTTGGAGGCGCCATCCAGCTTGATGGCCAGGATCGCTCGTGGGCGTCGGCCAGCCGCGTGAACAGCGACTCCTTGAGCACGTCGTCGTCGAAGAACAGCCCGAAATAGGCGTCGTCGCACAGGGCGACGATGTCGCATCCGCCCTCGGCGGCCTCCACCAGGATGTCGCGGATGGCGTCGGCTTCGGCCGGCGGTGATCGAGTAGCCGGTGGGGTTGTTGGGGAAGTTGAACAGGACGATGAGCTTGCCCGCGACCCGCGTTCTCGGCACGGTCTTGCGCGAAGCCCTCGACGTCGAAGCCGCTGGTCGAGGTCGAGGAGCGGATAGCGACCGGTCGTGGCCCCCCGCTTCACCGCGAAGATCAGCAGGTAGTTGCCCCACAGCTTGTCGGGCAGCAGCAGCAGGTCGCCTTCGTCCACGAACATGTCGGCGACTGGTGCTGAGGCCGTGCGTGATGCCGCTGGTGACCACCGGCAGACTCATGGGCATGTCGCCGAGCGACGGGTTCTTCTCCTTGATCTCCTCCAGCCAGGCCTTGCGGATGTCGGCCCGCCCGGCCGACGGAGCGTACGGCAGCACGTCGTCGGCGCTCAGGTCGGAGAAGTGACGCAGTGATGGAGTCGAGCCCCATGGACTGCTTGGCTCCCGGGCCTCGCCGATGGTGGCGTTGTAGCGGTGGGCCTTCTGCTTGGCCTCGGCGCGTCTGCGTGAGGATGCCCTTGGGGAAGTAGAGCTCGCGGCCCAAGGCGGACAGCATCCGCATGACGGCCGGAGCTTCGCGCTCGATGGTCTGGTTGCAGCTCAGTGGCCGAGCGGGTTCATCGTGCACCTCTATCCGACGCTTAGCCAGACGCTCTTGAGAGCAGTCGAGCTGCTTGCGGAGCTCGGCCGGCAGCCGGTCGCCGAACTCGTCATAGTACTTGGAGAGCCCCGCCGCTTCCTGGCGCCAGCCTTCCCGGTCGACGGTCAGCAGGGCCTTGAAGGTCTTCGGCAGGCATGTCGAGGCCCGACAGGTCGAGCGCGTCCGGGCGTCGGCAGGTAGCCGATGGGCGTCTCCACGGCCTCGCCCTGGCCCTCCACCCGCTCGAAGATCCACTTGAGCACGCGGCTGTTCTCGCCGTAGCCGGGCCACAGCCAGTGCCCGTCTTCGCCCTTGCGGAACCAGTTGACGAAGAAGATCTTGGGCAGCTTGGACGGGTCGGTGCGCTGCGCCGAACGATAGCCAATGCGCGAAGTAGTCGCCCATGTTGTAGCCGCAGAAGGGCAGCATGGCGAAGGGATCGTGCCTGCAGGACGCCCGTCTTGCTGAGGTTGGCGGCCGTGGTCTCCGAACCCGCCGCCGAGCCCATGAACACCCCGTGCTCCCAGTCGAACGCCTCGTTGACCAGGGGGATGGTGCTCGCCCGGCGTCCGCCGAACAGGATGGCCGAGATGGGCACACCTTCCGGGTTCTGCCACTCGGGGTCGATCACCGGGCACTGCGCCGCCGGAGCGGTGAAGCGCGAGTTGGGATGGGCGGCCTTGCGTCCGGAGTCGGGCGTCCAGTCGTTGCCCTCCCAGTCGATGAGGTGGGCCGGCGCCGTCGACCCCCATGTCCTCCCACCACACGTCGCCCTCGTCGGTGAGGCCGGTGTTGGTGAAGATGGTGTTGCGGGTGCACGGTGTCCATGGCGTTGGGATTGGATGCATACGAGGTGCCCGGAGCCACGCCGAAGAAGCCCGTCTCGGGGTTCATGGCATAGAGGCGGCCGTCTTCGCCGATGCGCATCCAGGCGATGTCGTCGCCCACGCAGGTGACCTTCCAGCCCGGCAGGGTGGGCTGCATCATGGCCAGGTTGGTCTTGCCGCAGGCGCTGGGGAAGGCTCCGGCGATGTAGTGGGTCTTGCCCTCGGGCGAGGTGAGCCCGAGGATCAGCATGTGCTCCGCCAGCCAGCCCTCCTTGCGGGCCATCGCCGACGCGATCCGCAGGGCCAGGCACTTCTTGCCCAGGAGCGCGTTGCCGCCGTAGCCCGAGCCGTACGACCAGATGGAGGGGTCCTCGGGGAAATGCACGATGTACTTGTGCTTGGGATCCTGCTCGCACGGCCAAGGCACGTCGCCCTGGAACGGAGCCAGCGGCGCCCCCACGGAGTGCAGACAGGGGATGAACGTCGCCGCACGTGCCCAGGGCTTCGAGGACCTGCGTCCCCACCCTGGTCATGATCGTCATGTTGGCCACCACGTAGGGTGAGTCGGTGACCTCGATGCCGATCTTGGAGAACGGCGACCCGACCGGCCCCATGGAGAACGGGATGACGTACATGGTCCGCCCTTCCATGCAGCCCTGGAAGATGCGGATCATCTTCTGCTTCATCTCCCGGGCGGGCGCCCAGTTGTTGGTGGGCCCGGCCTCGTCCATGTCGGTGGTGCAGATGAAGGTGCGGTCCTCGACGCGAGCGACGTCGCTGGGATGCGAGCGGGCGAGAAAGCAGTCGGGCCTGAGCGTCTCGTTCAGCCGGGTGAAGGTGCCATGCTTGACCAGCAGGTCGCACATGTACTGGTATTCCTCGGCCGACCCATCGCACGTATACACGTTGTCCGGTTTGCAGAGTTCAACCACGTCCCGAAGCCAGGTGATGAGCTCCGTGTGCTTGGTAAGAGCGTCGAGCGCCGCCGCCATCCCTTCTCCTTCCCTCATCGTCAGCGGTCGTCGAGTCCCGCGACGTTCTCAAAACATCAAAGGCCGGCGCGGGACATCTTCCACTCTCGCGACCGGCCTCCCTGCGCAGCCGGTGGAACGAGTCCACCCCCCGCGGCAGTCTGCCAGTGAGCAAAAATACCATGTATCGGGAGCGTGGGTGTGTGATCAGCCCTCAGTGACGCCCGGCAGGGCCGGGATTCTCACGGGGTATCGTCTTCGTCACTGCCGAGCCTGCGGACGGCCACAGCCAGCGCCCCCAGCCCAGTGTGAGAGGCCAGGACGGCACCGCACTCCATCATGGGGATCTCCTGCTCGGACCCGAATCGTCGACGCAATTCCTGAAGCAGGTAGGCGATCCCCGCCGGCGAGTCGGCATGGGTGATGGCCAGCCTCACCCGGCCTCCTCCGGCGAACTCGGCCGCACGCCGCGCCATTCCCCTGACGGCGCGGTTGAATCCGAGATGGCCGCCGTCGGTGTGACCTTTCCCTTCCTCATCGAACAGGATGATCGGCTTGAGCCGGATGAGCCCGGCGACGAACGCGACACGGGAGTTGACCCTCCCTCCCTTGACCGGGAGATCCAGCGAGCTCACCGCCCCGTAGACGCGGGTGTTCTGGGCGGCAGCTTCCGCGGCCGCCACCACCTCCTCGATGGTCTTGCCCGCCTGGATCGCCTCTCCGGCGGCCTCCACGACGAGCCCCAGCCCCACCGAGAGATGCCGGGCGTCGACCACCTTGATGCGCGCCGCGTCGACATCCTCGGCCGCTGCGAGCGCGGACTGGACCGTGCCCGACATGCGGGCGGACAGATGTAGCGAGAGCACGCTCTGATGGTCCTCCAGCAAAGCCTCGTAGACCCGCCGGAAGTCGGTGCGATTGGGCTGAGCGGTGTGGGGAAGCTCCCCCGTCTCCCGAAGCAGCCGGTAGAAGTCCGGGGAGCTGAGCTCTACTCGATCCAGGTAGGTCTTTCCCCCGATCGTCACCGTCAGCGGCACCATGACCATCCCCAACCGCAGCTGGGCAGCCTCGGGAAGATCGACCGTGGAGTCGGTGACGAGCGCTATGGTCGCAGCCTTCGCCGCGGTCTGCTGCAGAACCATGTCGTCCAGCTTGAAACTCTCCACGCTCGCCACCTGCGCGAGCGCTCCTCGAAATGCGGCCGGCTGGTTGGTGTGGAGGTGCACCCTCATGTGAGCGCCGCCTCCGGCGATGACCAGGGATTCCCCCAGGTGCGTGATCGCGTCCTCGATGCGTTGCCGCTCGAGCTGTTCCCCCGAGATCAGCGCCTCGGCGCAATAGCGGAACCGGTCGTCGACCTCGACCTCGTGGCCGTGGGCGGCGCGTCCCGGCCCGGTGGCGATGTAGCCTCCTCCGTGCACCCCAGAGAGGCCCGCCAGTTCCTCGTATGCGGCCGGGAAGGTCATCGACCGGAGGAGTTCCACCTCCCCCATAGCATGGCCCCTGATGGGGTCGAGCATGCCCTCGAGAAAGTAGACGAACCCCTGCCCCCCCGCATCCACGACCCGGTTGCGAGCAAGCACCTGGAGTTGCGCCGGAGTGGCCGCCAGAGCCACTCGAGCCGCCTCGAGAGCGTGGGACATGAGCTCAAGGAAGTCCGGCACTTGTTCCGCACTGGCGCGCAATTCCCGCGCCCACGCCTTGAGAACGGAGAGGATGGTCCCTTCACGGGGATGCTGGACCGCCAGATAGGCAGAGTCCACTCCTTCGGCCGCCGCGACGGCGAACTCCGCAGCGACCACGTCGTGCTTGAGATGAAGACCTTCGGCCAGGCCATGCAGAAACTGGGCGAAGATGGCTCCCGAGTTGCCGCGGGCGCCGATCAGAGCGGCATCGGCGGCCATACGTGCCGCCATGCCGATGTCGGTCGGAGGGGTCCGGCCGAGACCCGCGGCGGCCGCCATCAAGGTAGCAGCGAGATTGGCCCCTGTATCTGCGTCGGCTACCGGGAAGACGTTGATGCGATCGAGGAAGGCCTGACCCTTGACGACGGCGTAGGCTCCCGACCGGAGACCATCGGCGAAACTGCGACCGCTGAGCGACTGCATCAAGACCTCACCTCACGTCCACGAGCACCTGTCACGCGCCGGACCCACTCTATCCCGCCAACGCCGTCCGCACCATCTCGAGAGTCCCTGCAGAGCGCAGCTTCTCGTTCTTGTGGGCGATGAAGGCCGCGTAGTCGGCCACGAAGACCTTGCCCGGATCCCGCAGGTCGAACTTCTCGGGATAGTCGCGGAAGAACTCGCGGTGTACCCGCGTCCACACCAAGCGGCCGTCGGTGTCGATGTTGACCTTCGTCACGCCCAGCGGCACGGCCTTGGCGAACTCGTCCTCGTCCACGCCCCTGGCCCCTTTGAGGGCCCCGCCGGCAGCGTTGATGCGCGCCACTTCTTCTTGGGGGACCGATGAAGATCCATGCATGACCAACGGGAAGCCCGGCAGACGGCGCTGGATCTCGGCAGCCACATCCAGGTGCAGGGCCTGATGGCCCGAGAACTTGTAGGCGCCATGGCTCGTCCCGATCGCCACGGCGAGGCTGTCGCATCCGGACTCGCGGATGAATACCTCGGCCTCGGCCGGGTCGGTGAGGTGTGCGTTCTTCTCGTCCACCTGCACGTGCTCCTCCACCCCGCCCAACTGACCGAGTTCCGCTTCGACCGAGATGCCTCGGGCGTGCGCCGCCTCCACGACCTGACGGGTGATACGGATGTTCTCCTCGAGCGGTTCGGCGGAGGCATCGATCATCACCGAGGAGTAGAACCCGCTCTCGATGCAGTCCAAGGCGGTCGGCAGATCACCATGGTCCAGGTGCACGGCGAAGATGGCCTCCGGGAAGATCTCGTCGGCCGCTTTGATCATGGCCTCCAGCATGCGCTTGTCCGCATATGAACGGGCGCCTTTGGATATCTGGATGATGAAGGGGGCCCGGGACTGCAGATTGCCCCGGAACAGACCAAGGGTCTGCTCCATGTTGTTGATGTTGTACGCTCCCACGGCGAACCGGCCGTAGGCGACCTCGAACAGCGCTGCGGTAGTTACGATCACAATAGGCTCCTATCCGGTCTCCACTGCTTCCCAGTAGGCTTGAGCCTCCTCCTCCATCTGCTCCAGCCTGTCATAGTAATCGGGGAACTCCTTGAGATGAGCCCAGGCTATCTTCCCGGTCAGCATGATGTCGTCGTTGGTGACGTTCGTCTGAGGATCCCGAGCCCCGTGCTCGAGTTCCACATTGAGGCCCATGCGGAACTGCTCGACCGCTATGGACTTCCAGTCGACGCCGAGGGCGTCACCCACCTTCCTGGCTTCCTCAACTGTGAACCGCGCGCCTTCGCTCATCTCTCACCCCTTTCCACGACCGTTCCGGCCTAACACCCGTGAGCTACCTCGTCCGTCCCTGCCCCACCGCCTCCAGGACGTCCTGGGTAGTGGTCACCCAGCCGAAGGCGTGCTCCACGTTCCACTCCGTGGCCTGCCGGTTGTATTCCGGCCCCGAGTTGTTGCAGGCATCGGCGATCAAGAGCGGCCAGTAGTCCAGTAGATACCCGTCCCTGAGCGTGGTCTCGACGCACACGTTGGTCGCGACCCCGGTGTAGAAACAGTACCGTATCCCCTGGGTCTTCAGGACCATGTCGAGGTTGGTGCCGGCGAACCCCGAGTATCGCTGCTTTCGAATCACGATGTCGCCGGGGAACGGCGCGATCTCTTCGACCACCTCCTCGTCCCAGGTCCCCCGGGTCACGTACGTGCCCCATTTCTCCGGTCGCTGCTGCATGAGCACCAGGCCGAGCTCCTTGTGCCAGTTGGGGGAGTGAAGACCCCCGGCGTCCGAGTAGTCCTCCGTGTAGCTCATCTTGATGTACACGATCTTGACGCCCACCGCCCGCAGCGCGGGAAGCAGCGCTGCGTTCTTGCTTATGGCCTCCGGGGCACCTGATATGTCGTAGCCCGCCTCGTCGAACATGCCCCCCTTGCTTAGGAAGGCGTTCTGCATATCCACCACGATTGCCGCTGTGCGGGCCAGATCGATCTCGACAGGCGCGGGCTTGGCCTCGACGGTCACCCATCGAGGAGCGACTGTTTCCACTGCTTCGTGTGCGATCACTGTCTCCTCCTGCGTCCGCTCATTCCGCGAGGGCTCCACCGGCTTCGACGGCTTCCAGTGCGTCGAGCACTCTCTCAGGCGTCATGGGAAGAGAGTGCACTCTCACGCCGATCGCGTCATACAGAGCGTTGGCGATCGAAGGCGCGATGTTTGTGATGCCGGTCTCGCCCACACCTTTGGCTCCAAAGGGCCCGGTCGGATCGGGCTGCTCCACAAGAATGATCTCTACCTCCGGCATGTCCAGGGCCGACAGCATCTTGTAGGTGGCGAAACTGTCGCTCAGCACCTTCCCCGTCTCCTTGTCGATGACGAGGTCCTCAGTCAAGGCGTAGCCGAGGCCCTGTGCCGCCCCGCCTTCCAGGCAAGCCTCCACTGTCAGCGGATTGATAGCTCTGCCGATATCGTGGGCGATCACGAGCTTGAGCACCTCTATCGCGCCGGTCTCCACATCTACCTCGATCTCGGCGAAGCCTGCCTGGAAATTGGGACAGTGCATGAGGCTCTGGTGCTTGCCCGTCGCTTGGATGTGGTGGGCATCGGTGCCGTAGTCATAGATGGCATCCCTGGATATCTCAGCTACGGTGATGCCCGTATCGGGCTGGTCTTTGACGTAGACCCGCCCGTCGATTACGTCCAGAGCTTCAGCAGTGGTCCCCAGCCGTTTCGCCGCGCGCTCGAGGACGAGTGCCCTCACCTGCCGCCCGGCGTCGAGCACCGCGTTGCCGATGGCGTAGGTCGAGCGGCTGGCGTGAGTACCGATATCGAACAGAGTGACATCGGTGTCGCCTGTCACCACCCGAATGCCCTCGTACCGCAGCCCCGTGGCCTCGGCGGCGATCTGGGCGAGCGCCCCCAGGATGCCCTGTCCCATCTCACAGGGGCTCACGGTGAGCTGGGCCGAACCGTCCTCGTTGAGCTTGATGGACGCGGTCGAGTGCTCCAGCAGAAAACCGCCCGCGCCGCTGGCGTGGGTCATGACCGACATGCCCACTCCGCGCCGGTAACGCCCCTCCTTCTTGACTCCCCAGCCGCGCCACTTGTCCCTCCAGCCTATTGCCTCCGCACCGCGTCTGATGCATTCAGGCAGAGCGCAACTAGTGAGGAGTTGGGGCTCCCACATGCTGGGTTCCCCCGTTCCTCTGGCGTTCTTGAGTCGAAACTCGACCGGGTCCAGGCCACATTTCTCCGCTGCCATGTCGACGGCCTGCTGCAGGATGAAGGAGCCCTCGGGATTGCCATAACCCCGCATGCCACTGGACGTGGGGTTGTTGGTGTAGACCATGGTGGCCTTGCCCGCAACCACCGGCGAGCGCAGCACTCCGAGCGTGGACTGCATGTTCACGGCGCTGATGGTGCCGCTGTGTGAGAAATACGCCCCGGCATCGGAGACGATCTGCTGCTCGATGGCGGTTATCGTGCCGTCGCCGGCCACGCCCATCCTGATGGTCTGCCGTTGCTCGGTGCGGCAGTTCCAACCGGAAAAGTCCTCCTCCCTGGTCACCACGACCTTGACCGGCCTGCCCGCCACCTTCGCGAGCATGGCGGCCACGGGCTCCACTCCGAAGCTCAACCGGGCTCCGAAGCCTCCGCCTACCACGGGGGTGATCCAACGGACGTCCCCCTCCCCGATGCCGAACACCCGGCACGCCATGGCCTTCTTGGCCAGGTGAGCGTTCTGGTTGGGGGACCACACGGTCAACCTGCCGGCCGCGTCCCAGCTGGCCAGAGCCACGTCGGGCTCCATGTGGGCCTGCTTCTGCCGAGAGTTGCGGCCACTGAACTCCACCACATGCGCAGACGCGGCAAGCGCTTCCTGCAGGTCGCCCCGGTTGAACGGATGGTCGATGACCGCAGCCACATTGTCCTGCCAGCGTTCGTGAACGACCGGCGCACCGGCTCTGAGCGCCTCCTCTGGGTCGAACACAGCCGGCAGCACCTCGTAGTCCACGTCGATGAGGTCGACCGCCCGCTCGGCTGTATACACGTCGACCGCCGCCACGGCCGCGATCCAGTCGCCGATGTATCTGGCCTTGTCGGACAGGATGTACTGATCCTGGTTCTCTCCCTCGTATGCGAACGGGGGAAGTCCCTCGGCCATCACGGAGCGGGTGAACGATCTCTTCGGCACGTCGGCATAGGTGATGACCGCGGCCACGCCGGGCAGGGCCCTGGCCTTCGAGACGTCGATCCTGAGGATCCTGGCGTGGGCGTGCGGACTGGTGAGGATCCGCCCGGTGAGCAGACCGGGCAGGCAGATGTCCGCTCCGTACTGAGCGGCACCCGTCGCTTTGGCGGCCGTATCGGGCCGGGCGAGACTCTTGCCCACATAGGTGAAACCGTCCGCGGTCATCGCCGACCCCCATCCCTCATCGCCGCAGCCGCGGACTCAACGGCATCGATGATCTTGACGTAGCCGGTACAGCGGCAGAGATTGCCCGCTATCGCGTTGCCGATCTCGTCACGGGTAGGCTCGGGCTCTTCATCGAGCAGAGCCTTCACCGAGAGGGTCATCCCCGGGGTGCAGAAACCGCACTGGATCGCGCCCGTCTCCACGAAGGCCTGCTGGATGGGGTGCAACTCACCCTCTTGGGCAAGGCCTTCGATGGTGAGGATGCTCTTATCGCGAGCGGTGATGGCGAGCGTGAGACACGATAGCGAGGGCTTCCCGTCGATGAGGACGGTACACGCGCCGCAGTCGCCGGCACCGCAGGCATACTTGGTGCCGGTCAGACCCAGCGAGTCGCGAAGCACGTCGACCAGGAGCATGTGTGGTTCGATGATGACGTCGTACTTCTGCCCGTTCACCACAAACGCGGCGATCTCCTTGGCCATCATTCTTCCTTCCCGGCTGCGGCTCGCGACGCGGCCCTGACCAGCGCGTCTCTCACCAGCACGCGCACCATGTTCTTGCGGTAGACGGCAGTGGACCGGACATCCGAGATCGGGGAGACCGCCTCGGCGGCGGCTTCGGCCGCTTCGGCTATCTGAGCGTCCCGGAACGGCCGCCCGGTCAGTAGATCCTCAGCCGCCCGCACGCGCAGCGGCGTGGGAGCGGCGCAGCCGACCGCGATCCGGGCCTCGGTACACATCCCCTCAGCGAGAGTGACCTGGACGGCGCAATTGACCTTGGCGATATCCTCACGCGTCTTCGACAGCTTGAGGAAGGCGCCGGCGCCCCCGGGTGCCGGCGCGGGCACGACGATCTCGGTGACTATCTCGTGCGGGCCCAGCGAGGTCCTTCCCACATCCACGAAGAACTCCTCGAGGGGCACCTCCCGCTCCGCGTGTAGCCCCGTGATCCTCGCCCGCGCGCCAAGGGCGATGAGGGCAGGGGCTACATCTGAGGCCGGAGTGCCCACGCAGAGATTGCCCACCACGGTGCCCATGGTCTTGGTCTGCACCGATACGATCGACGAGATCGCCTCGGCCAGGAGCGGCCACTCCTCCCGGACCTCCGGCGCACGCTCGATCTGCCGAAGGGTGGCCAGAGCACCGAACTCCAGCCCGCCGCCAGCGGCGGGTCGGCCTCTTCCGTCCACGCGCACATAGTCGAGGCCGGGCACCTTCTGAAGACTCACCACCCGGTCCGGCACGATCTGGCGTAGCCGCATCTTGAGCACCAGGTCGACGCCTCCGGCCAGCACCCTGACGCTCTGGCCGTCGACCAGTTCGACGACCTCCCCGATCGTGGCCGGCTCGCAGAACTCGAATGGCAACAGCACTCGGTGCATGATCCCCGTTCCCTACTCGTAGTATTCGGGCGCAGTCTTCAGCGTCTCGAACTGCTCCTGGTCGTGGCCGAAGAAGATCTGCCCCTCCTCCTTCTCCACCAGGTCGCGCACGCGCTTGAAGCTCCAGAGCTCGCCGGCCGCGGACCAGGTGAACGCGTGAGGGATGCCCGGAGCATAGCCGTTCACCGGGATGTCGTAGTACATCCCGCGGTGCTCGCAGGCCGAAAGGAAGACGGGCCCGGTTTTGGGCAGCCGCACCATGACGTTCTGGAACCCGGGCGTATGACCCGGCAAGGACAGGATCTCCACATCCCGGCCGGCGAGCTCGTAATCGCCGTCGATATACATGAAGTCCAGACCCTGGACCTCGAAGTACTCGCGCACGTACATCCACGAGTGGAACTGCTCCACAGCCGGTTCGTCTCCGGGCCTCGGCGGTACCCCGATGCGACTCGCGTAGTCCTGCTCGGCCTCTTGGACCACTATCTTGGCCTTGGTACCCGCGAAACGGGGCAGATAGCCCGTGTGCTCGCTCATGAGGTGAGAGATGACCACATAGTCGATGTCCTCGGGCTTGACCCCGATCTTGGCGAGTTGGGAGATGGGGTTCTGATCGGGGCCCTGCTTGAGATGCCAGCCCTCCGGGCCCTTGCGGTGGGGGAAGCCGACCAGCTTGTCGAAGTATTCCTTGGTGAAGCCCAGATCGAAGACGATCTTGGCTTTGGGATGGTCGATATAGAACTGGATGTTACGGATCCCGAACGGACCGGCCTTGTACTCCTCGCCCGTCACATCACAGGTGCCGAAGTGCCATAAGAACCCTTCCTCGGTCCACATCTGCCCGCAGTCGAGGACGTATAACTTCATGCTCATGCCTGCTCCTTCAAACATGCGATCACATCGATCTCCACCAGCATACTGGAACGCGCCAGCGAGGCCGGCATCACGAACGTGCTCGCAGGCGGCTCTTCGACAAGACCGGGCGCGTACTTCTGGTAGTACTCGTGTTCCGTGGTCCGCATCAGGTCGTAGTCCTTCACGTCCTTGAGGTAGATCGTGGTCTTCACGATATGGTCCATCGAACTGCCTGCCTCTTCGAGGGCTGCCCGCACCTTGTCGAGGGCCACGAGCATCTGCTCCTTGACGTCGGCGGAGGACACGTCCCCCGTTTCCATGGTGCGGCCGCTCATGCCGGACAGGAACACGAGATCGCCTACGACCACGGAGCGGGCGAACTTCTGTTTCTGCCCCCCGTAGTACAGCGGGTACGTCTTCTTCTTCATGCGTCACTCCTATCGACTCGACGATCGGTCATGAGATCGGGGCTCAGGGGATCTGCTCGTCCATCGCGATGGTACGAAACGGTCTGCGCGCGTACGGGCGAGTCTTCTGGTCGATGAAGATCTGTCCTCGATCCCACTCCCCCTTCAGCGCCGCGCGCTTGGCTGCCGTGGCCTGTCTGTCAATGACCGCGTCGGACGCGTCGAGTACGGCGCCGTAGTCCCTGCGGGCGCTTTCGGCCGACACCAGTCCGATGTCCAGGTCGTGCTGGAGGTGATCTAGATCGCGGTCGAGAGGATCACCGTAGCCTCCCCCTCCCGGCGCTCGGAAGTAGAGCACATCCCCGGGGCGGGCTATCTTGCCCCCGGCCCGGTCCAGAGGAGTCTCACTGCCATCCGGGTGGATGATCTTGTTCTCACCATGCAGACCGGGCATGCCGCCAAAGATCCCGTAGGGTGGGATGACGCAGCGGTCATTGGCCCCGCCCACCTCACACTCGTGCCCCAGCGGCCGCATGATAGTCACCCCCGACATGCCACCCCTGAACTTTCCCGGTCCTCCGGAGTCGGGGAAGAAGGCGTATTCCTCCACCAGGAACGGGTAGCGCGTCTCGAAGACTTCCATCGACACCTGGGAGACACTGCCTCCGATGCGGGGCCCCCCGGCAAGTTCGAACCCGTCCTTCGTCGCTCTCGCGCCCCAAGCGGTGGGGTCCGAACCGAGATACCAGGCGTAGTACTCCCCATTCCGGGGGTCGAAACCTCCCGCGGTGTGCGCGGTGGCGGTCCCTGAATCGCCTCCGATGACCCTCTCGGGGATGACCCTGGCCAGGGCGCCGCTGATGGTGTCGATGATGCGCATGGACGTCTCGGTGTTTCCGCTCACTACCGGGGCCGGGAAGCGGGCGTTGACCACCAGTCCCTCGGGCGCGACGATCGTGACCGGCCGGTAGCAGCCGTGGTTCTTCGGGATGGTGGGGTCGGTGAGGTTGAAGAGCGCGCAGTAGGTAGCCGAATAGGCGACACCCAGAACGCAGTTGGCAGGTCCCTTGACCTGCTGATCGGAACCGCTCAGATCCACGGTGATATCGCTGCCGGCGACCGTCACCCGTGCGTGGATCTTGACCGGTCTCTCCGTGTCGATGCCGTCGTTGTCGAGGAAGTCCTCAAACACGTAGGTCCCATCGGGGATCTTGGCGATCTCAGCCCTCATGAGCTGCTCGGAGCAGTCCATGGTCCATTCCATGACCGCAGTCATGTCGGTGGAGCCGTACTTGGCGAACAACTCCCCGATACGCCGCGCTCCGAGACGGCAGCCGGCCACCTGAGCCTGAAGATCACCCCAGGAGAACTGCGGCACCCGGACGTTCGCCAGGAAGAGATCGCGCACTCCCTCGTTGAGCTCACCCCGCGCGTAGAGCTTGATGGGCGGGATGCGGACCCCCTCCTGGAAGATGCTCACAGTGTCGCCGGCGAAACTGCCCGGATGCATGCCGCCGATGTCGCCGTGGTGGCCCCGGGCGACCGCGTATGCGACCAGGTCCCCCTCTTGATACACAGGAGTGATGACGTCCACGTCGGGCAGATGCGTGCCGCCGGGGAAGGGATTGTTGTGGATGAGTACGTCGCCCGGCTCGAGGCTCCCCTTGCCGAAGCGGTCGATGATGGCCTTCGCGCTCAGCTCGAGGGCGCCAAGGTGGACGGTCACCCCCATGGATGAGGCGATCAGCCTGCCCTCCCTATCGAGCACAGCCGTCGAGAAATCGAGTACTTCATTGAAGATGGGGTGGTAGGAAGTCCGCTTGAGCACTTCGGCCATCTCAAGCGGGACAGACTCGAGAAGGCTCCTCAGGACTCCTAGGGAGAAAGCGTCCTGGCTCACGGCGCGAGCTCCACGATCAAGGTCCCGTGTCTGTCAACCTTGGCAGTCTCTCCTGGGGGTATGACCGAGGTCGTATCCATCTGCTCGATCACTGCCGGGCCGGTGATGATGTTGCCTGCGGCGAGCGATGAACGCTCGTAGGTGTCGCACTCCGTGAAGCCACCGGCCTCCTCGAAATAGACCCTCCTGCGCCCCTTGAACGCTTGGCGTGGATCGGTCCCGCCTCGAGGTACTTCGGGGATGGCACTCTCTCCGCGGGGCCCCACTGCCGACACCGTCAGCGTCATGATCTCCACCTCGGAATCCCGGGAGTCGTGTCCGAACAGACTGCTGTGCCTATCGTGGAAAAGGCTCCCGATAGTGGCCAGGCCGGCCTCGTCAATGGCGTGTACCAACCCGCGCGGTACCTCGACAGGGACCTCATGAGCCTGCCCGAGATACCGCATGTCGATCTCGTAGTGGGTAGTGATCTCCGCCGGAGCGAATCCCAGCTCCTCGATGTTGGCGGCAGCCTCGCGCGCGAGCTCGGCGAAGATGGTCTCCAGCCGGACGGGATCGACCTGCGAGAGCCTGACTACATAGGAGCGGTGAACGTCGTAGCGCACGTCGGCTGTGATGAGCCCCACCGCCGAGAAGACCCCGGCGTGGAGAGGGATGATCACTCGAGGGATACGCAATTCCTGAGCCATACGGACGGCGTGGATGGCGGCCGTCCCTCCCGAGACCACCAGGCTGAAGTCGCGAGGGTCGTGACCGCGCTGGACGGTGACCACCCGGGTCGCCGCGATCATGTTGGCGTTCACCAGACGGTAGATGCCGTGCGCGGCCTCCGCGACGCTCGTGCCCAGACGGTCGGCGAGCTTCACCTGGATCGCCTGCCTGGCTGCCTCGACATCGACGCTCATGTCGCCGCCCAGATAGTAGTCCTGGTTGATGTAGCCAAGGACGAGGTCGGCGTCGGTGACGGTGGGCTCGCCGCCCCCCTTGCCATAGCAGGCGGGTCCGGGTACCGACCCGGCGCTCCGCGGTCCCACATGCACGGCCCCCGCCAGATCCACGGAGGCGATGCTCCCTCCTCCGGCCCCGATCTCGACCATGTCCATCACCGGCACCCCGATGAAGTACTTGCCGCCCAGCCAGAAGCGGGTGGTGACCTCCGGCCTGCCATCGCGCACCACACAGATCTTGGCGGTGGTGCCCCCCATGTCGAAGGAGATCACATCCGGGTATCCGAGCGAAACACCAAGCTGAGCCGCCGCCGTGACTCCTGCGGCAGGCCCGGAATCTATCGTGTAGACGGGCCGGTCGGCAGCCACCGACGAGGACATGATGCCGCCGTTGGACTGCATGAGGTACAACCCCTTCCGGAAGCCTCCCGCCTTGAGCTTCTCGCGCAGCCTGCGCAGGTACGAGTGCATGATGGGCATCACGTACGCGTTGACCGTCGCAGTACTCAACCGCTCGTACTCACGGATCACGGGAAGGATCTCGCTGGACACCGACAGATGCAGTCCCGGGAGCATCTCCCTGAGTATCTCGGCCGTCCGCCGCTCGTGGGCCGGGTCCATGAACGAGAACAGGTAGCAGATCACCGCCGCTTCCACCTTCTCCCTCAGAAGCTCTGCGGCTACCCGCCGCACCACCTCCTCGTCCAAGGGTTTGAGGACGGTGCCACGATAGTCGAGGCGCTCAGGTACTTCGAAGCGTAGCGGTCGTTTCACCAGAGGGTCGTAGCCGCCCACATAGTCCTGCGGGAGGTCCATCTGCAGGTTGTACATATCGTCGGGATTATCGATGACCCTCTGCCCACGGCGTAGCTCGAGGGCATCGCGATAACCCTCGGTGGTCACGATCGCTACCTTCGCACCCTTGCCCTCGATGACGGCGTTCACACCCACGGTGGTGCCATGAGAGAAGAAGTCGACCCGGTCGAGCGCCACGCCTGTTTTGGAGACGGCGTCCATGACGCCGTCGGATTGGTCGACCGGAGTTGTGGGCGCTTTGGCCACGATGACTCTGCCGCTGTCATCCATGGCCACGAGGTCGGTGAAGGTCCCTCCGACATCTGCCCCGATCCGATAATTCACGAGCCCCATCATAGCTTAGAGGCTGGGTTGGGGCAGAACGCTTGATGTCCCGTGGCGAGGCCCGGGAGCGGGCCTCGCCACGGGACAGGGCGACGTCAGTGTATCGTCAGTGTCGTCTGTATCTCCGGGAGGGCTGTCGCTGCCCCCGATTCCCCCACCGAGGCCGTAACCACGGCGGTGACATCGTAGTCGCCGGGCGGAAGAGCGAGCACGTCATTCAACACCACGGGCATGGACATCCCCGGCTGTATCGTTACCGTCTCGATGGCCTCGGTGAACGCCTTGCCGTCGCTCCACCGATACTTCTCGACCTCTCCCTGGCTGAGTGTAACGTCACCGCGCTGGCCGCTGGAAAAGGTGAGGTCGACAGGCGTCTTGCCGGCGTTAGTCACGTCGAACGCCCACCACACCGTATCCCCAGAGGTTATCGGCTCGGATACGGGGCTGAACCGGATTACGAGGTCCACAGAGGTGGTCTGGATGACTCGCGGCGTGGCTTGTACGGTGAGCACTCCGTCTTTGATTACCCCCGTGAGCGTCACCCAGTAGTCGGACCAGGTCACCTCAGCCATGCCTTCCTGCCCTGCCGTGGTGCTCAATCCGACCAGAGTTCCCAGATCAAGTCCCTCCACGGTAAGACTGGCACCCCCGGCCTGGGGCGGATACGACTCCGCAAGTGCGGAGCATAGGACAGTCTGCTCGGCGGTGGCCACGACAAACCCTTGCACGTTGATCGTCTGCCCGGGCTCGGCCGCGAGAGCCTGCTCCACGGTCAGCACCACGTTCGTATCCGTCCCCACCGTGGTCCCGGTAGAGCTCGGACTCGTGGACGCGCTCGGATCATCGCCGGATGAGCCGCAAGCGCTCAGGGCGGCTGCTGCAACGACCAGGACCGTGACTACTACTAGGATGGCTGTCGTCCTGCTTTTCACTCGACTCCCTCCCCCGACGTGGTTGCCGAGAGTCGGACGTCCTGTCAGTCTTGCCCGGTTTCCAGGCTCCTCCCGATCGAGAAGCCGCGCCCCAAGCTCTCTCCCAGGGCATAGTACTCGTTGTCGCTAGGGCCCCACCACACGGGCCTGACAAGCTTCGCCGACGGCTTGCCCTTTGCGTCCAGGCAGTCCTCATCCACCTTCACGTCGACGATCTCACCGGCGAACAGCGTATGCAGCCCAAGCTCGGCCACGTGGATCACCTTGCACTCGAGTACAAAGGGAAACTCGCCCACATACGGGGCATCGACGAGGTCGGAGGCCACCGGTGTGACTCCGGCCACCGCGAACTTGTCTGCATCACGACCGGAGGCAATACCGAAGTAGTCGGCCTGCGCAGCCTGCTCCTGTCGGGGCAGGCTGATGGTGAACGCCCCGCGCTGCACCAGATTGCCGTAGGTATATGTCGCCTTGCGGACCGAGATGGCGACACACGGGGGCTTGCTGCAGCAGATGCCTCCCCAAGCGACCGTCATCACGTTGGGCTTCCCCTCGGCATCATAGGTGCCGACGGCGAACACGGGCGTCGGATAGAGCCAGGTGCCCGGGCCAAGCGACTTCTTCATCGTCCCTCCCTACCAGTGATCGAAGTGGACACGGCCGGCATCATATCTGTCGACCGGAGTGGGCAGTTCGGCAGGATACCCCACGGGCACCACCGCGAACGGGATGATCTCTGCGGGCAATCCCAGCGCGGCCTGGACGCGCACCATGCGCTCCTCGAGCGGATACGTACCGCACCAGACTGCGCCCAGTCCCGCTGCGTGCGCCGCGAGAAGAAGGTTCTCGGTGGCGGCGGCACAATCCTGGATCCAGAACTCTCCGTGAGCTTTGCGACCCGGGTCGCCGCAGACCACCACCGCCAGCTGTGCATCCCGCGCCATCCCTCCGTAGGGGTTGGCTTCCGCCAAAGCCTCGAGTACTGCGCGCTCGCGCACCACCACGAACTGCCAGGGCTGCTGATTGCCGGCAGACGGGGCGGCCATCGCTGCGCGCAACAGGTCGGTGACCTGCTCTTCGGATACCGGTCGGTCGGTGTACTCGCGGACGCTGCGACGGCTGAGGATCGGATCCATCAACCCTCCGTCGGTCGATTCGACGCTCACGCTCGCGCGATCATGACCGGGCAATGCGCCCGATGGACTACATCTTGGCTCACCGAACCCAGGAGCGCTTCTGCGAGACCCCCGTGACCCCGGTTCCCCATGATGATGAGACTGCACGTGCCCGCCGCGTGTGCCTCCGCGATTATGGCACCACCGGGGGTCATGGCCTCCAAAACCTTGGCTTCGACCCTGACCTGGCTGCCGGAGGGGACCTGTGCCAGCATCTCCCTGACATGATCGGCTCCCTGTTGCGAGATCACGGTCGCCTCGCTGAACTCGGCCGATTTGGGAATGAAGCCGGGTGTCTCAGGACTGAGGTTACCCGCGTCGTGCACCGCGGTCACGACCACGACTTCGACCGGCCGAGAGGCGCTCATCAGTCCCGCGATGTCCGCTGCGAGGCTCTCGGCGGCCTTCGCAGCCGGCGATCCGTCGGTCGCGACAAGAATGCGTTGGGGGATCATCGTGTACCTCCTTGGATGCCGCATGTGCAAGCTGCGTCGACCTTGAGTAGGTACCCTTTGAGGCTAAGCGGGAACCATCGGCGCTCGGAACGAGTCGCCGCTACCCCGGCCACCGCTGGCGTCGACATCCGCCTGCTTGGTGATGTCTCCCTCGACACACTCTATCCGCAGCCCGCGGATGACACGTTCCATGGTCTCCTCCTTCCCGAGCCGCAACGTCGCCGGCTGCGTCCCCCGTCGGGACGACCCGTAGCGACTGATACCATGAGGCGGCTACTCCAACAAGTGGAGGAAATGACATGGGCGGTGATTCGTATCCTGTCGTCCGCGTAGCGGCAGTCCAGGCGGCATCGGTGTTCCTCGACCGGGATGGGTCGGTCGAAAAGGCGTGCGGGCTCATCGCCCAGGCTGCGGCAGGTGGCGCCCGCCTGATCGCCTTCCCGGAGGGATTCATCCCCGCCCACCCCGTCTGGTACCACCATCACCCGGCTACCGGGGCGATCGCCAACAAGCTGGCCGTCGAGCTGTTCAAGAACTCGCTCGAGATCCCCAGCCCCGCATTCGACCGGCTATGCGCGGCCGCCCGTGAAGCCGGCGCACACGTGGTCATGGGGGTGTGCGAAAAGCTGGCCGACACCACCGGGACCATGTACAACTCGCAGGTCTTCATCGGACCAGATGGCAGCTACCTGGGCAAGCACGTGAAAGTGATGCCGACGGTCGGCGAGCGTCTCGTGCATGCCGGTGGATACGGCGACACCATGAAGGCCATCTCCACCGAGTTCGGCCCCATCAGCGGGCTGATCTGCGGCGAGAACTCCAACCCGCTGGCCGCTTTCGCCTTCATAGCCCAGGGCACCCGCATCCACGTGAGCAGCTGGCCTAACCACTTCCCCACGAGCGGAGACCCTATGCGCATCAGGGTGGCCGTTGACTCGCAGGCTTTCGCCCAGATGAGTAAGGCGTTCGTCGTATCCCCTTGCGGAACGGTCGATGAGGACATGATCGCCAAGCTTCGGGTGGGGCCCGAGGGCGAGGCTTTCCTTCGCAACCCGGATTGTTGCGGAGGCTCGGTCATCGTCGGGCCCAACCAGCGCATCCTCGCAGGCCCGATGGGAGCCGAAGAAGGCATCATCTACGCCGACTGTGACCTCGAACTCGCCATCGCCACCAAGCTGCGCCACGATTTTGCCGGGCACTACAACCGGCCGGACATCTTCCAGCTGTGGGTGAACGAGCGCAGACCCAGACTCTACAACCCGTACAACGACGAAGGAAGCGCGGCCCCGAGGTATCCGGGCGGCCGGCCCTTCGAGTCTCCCGACGAAGAGAGCGTGCAGTCCTGACCGCGCTCGGGTAGAGGCCTCGGCCCGCCTCGGCCGTGCCTTGGTAGGGGTCGCCGCGCGCAGCCGGCGACGACTCCGGATCAGACGGTCACGTCCTTGATGAGCTCTTCGAAAGCGCTGACATAACGGTCGATATCCTCGTCGGTGTGCTGGACCGATAGAGTCCACTCCTCTTCGCGCCCGGGGGCCATGATCACACCGCGATTGATGTTGTAGAGCCACGCCAGGTTACAGAGTTCGAAATCCTGATACCGGATGAACGATTCGTAGTCGGTGATCCTGCCGCTGGCGAAGTTCACGCAGCCCTTGGAAGAGATGCCCACCGTGTATCCGGGAAAGTCGTACTTGGTGCACACAGCGTCGCATTCACTGATGAGCCGATCGTTGAGGTAGTTGAGGTGCTTGTAGGCCTGCGGAGTCATGACCTCCTCCAGGCTGGCCCGGGCGGCAGCCATGGAGAGCGGGTTGCCGCTGTAGGTGCCCACCTGGTAGACCTTGCCCGATTCCACCACGCTCATGATCTCCTCGGAGCCGCCGATGGCGCCCGAAGGCAGACCCCCCGCCAGAGCCTTGGCCAGAGTGACCATGTCGGGCACCACTCCGAAGCGCTCGACCGCGCCCCCGGCAGCGGTGCAGATGCCCGTCTTCACCTCGTCGAAGATGAGCACGATGCCGTACTTCTTGGTGATCTCCCGCACCGCTTCCAGATAGCCGGGTTCGGGCAACACCACGCCGAGATTCATCATGGCCGCTTCCATGATCACGCACGCCGGCTTGCGGCCCTCGTCGATGAGATGCTGGATACGAGCTTCCATCATGGGGGCATCATTGAAGGGCACCGCGGCGGTCATATCGATGACGGCCTTGGGTATACCGGCTCCGTAGGAGACGGACTTGTAGTTGTCGCGCTCGCCGATGTCGCCCCAGTCGGCTATCCCCAGGCTCACCATGACGTAGTCGTGATGGCCGTGGTAGGAGCCGAAGATCTTCACGATCTGCTCACGACCCGTATAGGCCCTGGCGATGCGGATGGCGTCCATGGTCGCCTCCGACCCCGAGTTCACGAACCGCCACTTGGGCAGCCGGAAGTTCTCGGCCAGATGCTCGGCCACGATGACCGAGTCCTCGGTGGGGAGAGCGAACTGCGTCCCGAGTTCACACCTCTTCTTGATGGTCTCGATGATAGCTGGGTGAGCATGGCCCTGGACCATACAGCCGAAGCCGTTATGGAAGTCGCTCAGCTCCAGACCGTCGACGGAATAGATCTTCGAACCTTTGCCGTGGGAGAAGTACACGGGATAGGGATCGCGCATCTGGTAGGTGGAGGAGACCCCATTGACGAGGGACTTGGACGCCCTCTTGAAAAGCTCGTAGGACTTTGGAGTCGCGTCCTCGAGGCGTTTCTCCTCGCGTTCCATGAGTTCCGCGATGCGCTTGCGTTCTACTTTGGCCGACTGCGCTGCCATGCTTGGACCCCCAGATCTTCGGTCAGTTCGACGTGACAGGTCTGTATACGTACATGATAGCCGCGTCGTCCCGTCCGGTCACTCAGAGCCGTCCTCGAGGAACCGGCTCACCGCGTCGGCGAGATCGTCGCGAACCTCCTCGGACGAGACCTTCCGGCCCCATACCCGCCATTCACGGACCGAACCGCCCCGCTCCAGCGGGACCATCCGGCCTTCTTCCCAGCGCGTGACCCGGTAGAACCGGCCCTCGTGCTCGACCACCCGGCCGATCTCCCACTCGGGGACACGGTCGGGCGGCTTATATGTCGTGAACACCAGCCGCTCGCCTCGTCCGGACCTGCGCACCTCAGGCGGTCATCTCCTTGAGCCCCCATGGGAAGCGGTACGTGGGCATCAGCTCGACGAAGGGATCGGGGTCGAATGCCTCGGGTCCCAGGACCCCTTTCCCCTTCCACGCCCCGGTCTCGAGCAACTCCCACGCGATCACCGGGTTCACGGCGGTCTGCCAGACCACAGCTTGGACCCCGTACTCCTTCATGCACGTCTCGTTGTCGGCCACCTGGTACATGTAGACTTGGCGCGGTCTGCCGTCCTTCACCCCTTTGATCCAGGTGCCCGCGCAGGTCTTGCCGAACATCTGGTCGCCCAGATGAGCAGGGTCGGGGAGGGTGGCGGCGACCACGTCGCGCGGAGCCACCTGGACACCCTTCACGTTGATAGGGAACCGGTTGTCCAGGCCCAGCATCTTGATGGTCTTGAGCACGTTGATGAACTCGTCCCCGAGCCCGTACTTGAAGGTCACGCGCTTGCACTTGACCCAGCGCGGGACGAGGAGCACCTCTTCGTGCTCTACGTTCACGCACTCCACCGGGCCGATGCCTTCGGGGAACTCGAACACTTCCGGCTCGGAGAAGGGCTCCGTGGTGCACCAACCCTTGCCCTCTTCCCAGACCACGGGCGGATTGAGGCACTCTTCGATCGTGGTCCAGATGGAGAAGTTGGGAGCGAACTCGTACCCTCGAACCTCCAGGTTGGCCCCATCGCGGACCCCGATCTCCTCGATCTCGTCAAAGAGATGCTTCTCCGCGTATTTCGCGAAAACGTCGGCCATGCCCGGCTCGACTCCCATGCCCACGAGAGCCAGAAGTCCCTTCTGCTTCCAGGCATCCGCGCGCTCGAACTGGTAGTCCCCCAGCTTCACGCCGCAGACCGAATACGGGTTTGTGGAGTGCGGTTTGGACAGGGTCATGGCCATGTCCATGTAGTTGCAGCCGACTTCGTAGGCTGCGTCGAAGATGGCTTCGTTGTATACCGGGTCTACAGAGTTGTGGATGAGATCGACGCCATATCGGTTGGCGAGATCCCGGATCTGCTCCACATCAGCGGCATCGATGAACTCCACCGGCATGCGGGAGGGATCGCCCACCTTGGCCTGGACTTCACGAGCTCGTTCGACGTTGTAGTCGCACAGGACCAGCTTCTCGACCCAGGGCTTGTCCTTGGCGATCACGGCCATGGCCTCACCGACCCCGCCTACACCGACCAGAAGAACCTTCATGTTTGTCTCCTCGACTGGTTTGCAGATCTCGGCCGGCCGTGCCTCACTCCTGGATCGCCGGAGCCGCCGGTTCAACTGCGGGGGTGTCTTCCTCATCGATCGTGAACGGGTCGATGTCTGGAATACCCGGCTTCACGAACCACTTCATCGCGAAGTAGAGCACGAAGCCTATGCCGATCGCGATGCCCGCCAGCCAGATGGATGCCCAGCCCTCTTCGATCACCTGGCTGTAGATAGCCATGATGATCACCAGGGCGGGAAGGATCGTGACTATGAAGAGCCCTACGACGCCACCCGGGATCCTGCTTCGCTTGATTTCCGGCCGCTTTCGCCTTAGCCACCAGAGAGCTCCGAACTCCAGCAGCAAGGTCAGCGAGTTGAGAAGTACGTCGAGCACCACGAGGAAGGCGAAGGCGTTCACAGAGAAGATCGCGAAGATGACGCCGCTGATGATGATGGCCACCCAAGGAGTCCCCCACTTGTGGTGCACTCGGACTAAGAACTTCGGCATCATCCCGTCCTCAGAGAGGGCGAACGGGATACGGGTAGCCGAGATGCTGCATCCGATGAAGAGCCCCACCATGCTCAAGAAGGCCGCCACCATCATGAAGTTCCCCATGAAACTCGCGAATCCGCTGCCCTCACCCGCGGTGACCTCCGCCACCGCCTGGGCCATATCGGGAAGCCACCAGCCCTCAGAACTGGTCGGGTCTACACCGGCCGCCTCCATCTGCTCCGGCGTCATGCCCATCGCTTCCAGGTCAGGACCGATGCCGGCACCTTCCTCGGACTCCTCGAGACCCCACAGAAGTACCTTGTTGTTGTCGCCGGCGCCGCCGTAGAGAGATGCGACGGTCGGGATGGCGTAGGTGGCGATGGCGGCTATGAGGACCAGCGCCATTGCCAAAGGATACGTGCGCCTCGGCTTGACGATCTCGTCGCCTGCCGAGGTAGGCAGTTCCCACCCCATGTAGTTCCACATGACCACGAAGAGCCCGACGGCGAAGGCTCCCGTTACTCCCGTGTCCTTGGGCAGGAAGGTCATTTGGAACTCGCTGCCATGCACCCCCCAGTTCCAGAAGCCGAGTACGCTGGTGATCAGCAGCGGGATCAGGAGGATAGCCCCGATCCAGACGCTCGTCATGCCTGCCAGACGGGCACCCCTGATCTGCAGCAGAGAGATGATGCCAATGATGACGATGGCCACTATCCACTGCATCACCCAGCCCGGGATCCCTCCGGCCCCGTCGCTGATGGCCGGGATCCAGAAGCTGAGATAGGTAGCGCCCAGCACCGGGTAGATAGCCACGTCGACCCACGACATCACCAGGTTCATCCAGGCCGTCTGGAAACCGACGAGGGGGCCGAAGGCCTGCTTGGTCCAGTGGTAGTACCCGCCCTCCACAGGCATCATGGACTGCAATTCACGTACCATGAGGATGTTCGGGAGGCTGTACGCGAAGGGAATGACCGCGATCAGCAGGAGCGCCATGCCCGCGCCCGAGTAGCTGAACAGTGATTCGATGCCGAAGGTTCCGCCGCTGATGGTGAAATAGATGATCCCGAACAGAGGCAGCAGCGTCAGCGACCGTTTGAGCATCTTCCTCTCGGCCGAGATCTCGCGCGCCGCATCCACTTTCACTTCTTCTGCCATCACCCCTCCCCTTGTCGTCTCTTCACGCTTGCAGCAGGTCCTGCCACCGTCGAGACTCCCACATCAGGAGACTTACGGCCTGCTACCGTTGAGGGCGATACTTCTGGAGCGGGTCGCACCTTAGGAGCGGCCTGTCCGTTCAACAGTCACCCTTCTCTCCGGTACGCATTCGGCGGTGCGTAGAACGTCTCATACTTGCATACGCTGCGCAAGAGCGGGATATCCACAGAAGAGGGGGGTACACACGGTGCCCGGCGACGACGCCATAACCGTACTCCGCAACGGCACCGCAATGGCGCCCCGACCGCGCCGGTGTGGAGAAGGTCAGCGGCTTACCAGCCCTCGAAAGGCGCCCAGCGCACGTACGCGGGCCTCCCCGTGGTCGACCAGGGGCTCGACATACGCCCCCGACATCTCGGTGGCGAACGCCTCGGGGACCCACCGCGCTACATAGGCGCCGTCCGCATCGAAGCGCCGTGCCTGCAGCACGGGATTGAACACGCGGAAGAACGGTGCCGCATCAGGACCCGAGCCCGCCGTCCATTGCCACCCGAGCGTGTTGTTGGCCAGGTCGGCATCGACCAGGCGGTCCCAGAACCAGGCAGCCCCCTGTTGCCACGGGATGAGGAGGTCCTTGGTCAGGAACGAGGCGACCACCATGCGCACGCGGTTGTGCATCCACCCTTCAGCCAGCAGTTGCCTCATGCCCGCGTCCACGAGCGGATATCCGGTCGCGCCCTGTCTCCAGGCTTCGAGCGCCTCGGGATCGTCTTCCCAGGGAAAGCGAGCGAATTCGGGGCGGAAGGGTTCGGCTGTGATGTGCGGGAAGTGACACAGCAGATAGTGAGCGAACTCCCGCCAGCCGAGTTGCCGCAAGAATGCCGCCATCGATGGCGTATCGGACGTGTTCGCGCCCCCCGCGGCACGCCGCTCGCCCTCTGCTCCGCCTGCCTCCATCACTGCGTGCCAGACTTGGCGTGGCCCGATCTCGCCGAAATGGAGATGCGGCGAGAGCGCGGACGTGCCGTCTATCCCCGGGAGATCTCGGGACTGTTCGTACCCGGCGAGCCCCCACTCCACGAAACGCCCGAGTTGGGCACGCGCACCGGCCTCTCCCGGCTCCCAGGGTTCCCTGGCCTGAACGCGAGGCTCCCAGTCTGGGTGCTCCACGACCGGAGATCCCTGTCGACCCGTCCCCCGCCGCGTGCCGTCGTCCCTGTCGAGCCGGGCTTCCGTCGCGGCGTTCCACTGGTCCCCGACCCCCAGAAGTCGAGGGAGATCGGGCTCGGGCGCCACAGGAGGGGGCAAGGACAGACAGCTCCGCCAGAAGGCAGTGAACTGGATGAACGGCTTGCCGGAGCCGGAGAGATGCTCCTCGGGCTCGAAGAGGAGACCGGCGTTGAAGCTGCGCCACCGCACCCCGTTTCGTTCCAGCCCGGTCGCCACGAGGTGATCGAGGTTCCGTGCATAGGGCTCATAAAGACGATTCCAGACTACTTCCTCAGCCCCTAGAGCCCGGGTGATCTCGAACAATACCTCTTCCGGTCTTCCGCGCACGGTCCTGAGCGGCGCTCCCTTGGCAGAAAGGGAGACACCGAGGGCAACGAGCGAGCGCCGGAGCCACCAGCGGCCGGCTACGCCCGGGGCCCAGGAGTCGTCGTCTTCCCACCCGGAGATGTAGAGCGGCACCACCGGCCGTCCCGATCGGGCGGCATAGAGCAACGCGGGATTGTCGCCCACGCGGAGGTCGCGGCGGAACCAGACGATGATCGGGTTCGAGTCCATCTTGGAGCTTATTCTACTAACAAGCTCGAGCGTCGCCCCGACGAGTCGGCGATCCGCTATCATCAGGCCGTGGAGACCGCCCGGTCCGAATATGGGGACACGGCTACCCGGCGGATACTGCACAGACCACGCAGTAGCCGGCGGGTCTTTGCACTGCGGCGCTCTATTGCCGCTTTGGTCTTCTTCGCGCTGCTCGCGGGCATCGCTCTCGGGGCATACGCGCTCGCCTCGACGCAATCGATCTCCACCAGCCGGGCGATGGTCGGCGCCGGTGGAGGCCTCCCCGGCGGCATCGCCACGATCGTTCCCAACGGAGCTCCGCACGCCCTCAAGATCGAGTCAAAGCCGTCCAAAGCTGAGGTCACGATCACCCTGCAGGATGGGAAGAAGCTGAGGGGGGTTACACCGTTCTCTGATGCAGTGCCCGGGGGCGCGATCACGATCTCGCTGCAAATGGAGGGCTACAACCCGGCGAGCCGGCAGCTGAGCCATGACGGAGCTCAGTCGGTGACCATCTGGCTTGATCCCAAGGGTTTGCTGCACGAGAGCGTGGTCCGCTTCAAGTGCGGCCACGGACCCAAGCAGGTGCTGTTCACTCCCGACGGCCGAGAGTTGTGGGTCTCTCTGCTGGGCGGCAACGGAGTGGAAGTGTTCGACACCGCTACCTGGACCAGGATCGACCAGGTCAAACTCGGCAAGTACGGCGCGGTAGAGATGGTCTTCAACAAAGCCGGCACCAAGATATACATCAGCCAGATGCAGACGGCATCCGTCTACGAGGTCGACACGGCAACACGCCGGGTCCTCAGGGTCTTCAAGACGGGAGGAAGTTGGACAAAGGTCGTACTCCTTTCTCCGGATGAGACCAAGCTCTACGCCTCCAACTGGGTGAGCGACGACGTCTCCGAGATCGATCTCCTCAACGGTACGCTGCTCCGCCGGATCAAGGCGGTCGACACACCCCGCGGGCTCTACGTCACGCCCGATGGGAAGCAACTCTTCGTGGCCGGATTCGAACGTGGGTCGATCAAGTGCATCGACTTGGCCACGCGGAAAGGCGAGGTCATCTTCAAGACCGAAGGGGCCATGCGCCACTTCGTCGGCGATGATTCCCGCGGCCTGCTCTACGCCGACGATCTGTCGACTGCCGAAGTGTTCGTGGTCGACCTTGCCACCGAGAAGGTAGCGAAGCTGAACGACACAGACGAGCGGCCGAACAGCATGGACCTGAGCCCCGGCGGCAAGGTGCTCTATGTGTCCTGCCGCGGCAAGGACAACCCCAGGAGTTACTACATCAAGGGCCCGGAATGGGGCTCGATCCTCGCCTTCGACACGGCCTCCGGCAAGATCCTGGACGCCATCGTCGGGGGCAATCAGTGCACCGGGCTCGATGTCTCCCCAGACGGGGAGTTCTTGGCCTTCTCCGACCTGCTGGACGATACCATCCGGATCTACGCCATCCCTGACTACTCCGTCCTTGCCGCCGGCGGCGGAGGACGAGCTATCGCCCACCTCAAGGACATAGTCGAGGATCGAGTTGGGTATGTATCGCCCGCAGCAACGAGACCGCAAGGGAATCAGCAGTACGAGATCCACGACACAGAAGGGGACATCCGCGATGGGCAACCCGATCGTGCACTGGGAGTTGATCGTGAGCGACGTGGCCAAGGCATCCGACTTCTACTCCAAGGTCTTCGACTGGAAGATCGAGGATAATCCCGTCTTCCCCGGTTACCCCATGGTCGATCCGGGCAAGGAGCCGGGGGGCGCTATGATGGCCAAGCCGGAAACGGCCCCCGCGTACACAATCAACGTCTACTTCGGGGTCGAGGACCTCGAGCAGACCTTGGCGCGGGCGGCGGCCCTCGGGGCCACCGTGCTGGTCCAGCCGATGCCTATCGAGGGGTTCGGGGCCTGGGCGATGTTCGCCGATCCCGACGGTATCCCCGTGGGCCTATTCCAGAGCGCCTAAGGACTCGGAGCGCCCCGCGCGGCGGCCGGTCCGACGCCTCGCCGGGCGTCGCGGCGCTGCCGCCGGGCGATTGCGAAGCCGCGGTCAGACACGGCCCTCGGCGCGCAGCTGTCTGACGTCGGCCAGCACCTTGGCGGCGTGCCCTTTCGCGCTCACCGCCTTGTAGGCGAGCAGGATGATGCCGTCCTTGCCGATCACCACGGTGTCCCTCTCGTGGGAGCTCTCAGGGCCGCCCTTCAGCGTGCCGTAGGCGGTCCCGATCGCCCGGTCGTGATCGCTGGCGAACGGAAACTCGATGTCGTACTTGTCGCGGAACTTCTGCAGTCTCGCGACCGGGTCGACGGAGGTTCCGATCACCGCTACCCCAAGCTCGGCGAATCCCGGCAGTGACTGGTTGAACTCAACCGCTTCCAACGTTCAGCCCGGGGTGAGCGCGCGCGGAAAGAAGTAGAGCACCACGGCCCCGTCTTTCAGCAGCCTGCCGAGATCCACGTCTCCGTCAGTTCCGGGCGCGACGAAAAGGGGCGCCTTGTCACCCGCCTTCAGCATGGTCTCCTCCCTTCTCGATGCGCGGCGGCAGACTCCGCGTCACCCGTTGGCATCCATCACGTCTGCGAACTGCCGGAACAAGTAGTAGCTGTCGTGGGGACCCGGCCCGGCCTCAGGGTGATACTGGACGGAGTAGGCAGGGACATCGAGAAGACGTAGGCCTTCGACGGTCCCGTCATTGAGGTTGAGGTGAGTGATCTGGACAGAGCCGTACTCCGAGTCGAGCATCATGTCGTCGGCGCTGAGTCCGGCGACCCCTTGATCACCTACCACCGAGCCTCGCTCGAGTGCGGCGCCGACCACTGCCGGAGGTTCGACGGCGAAGCCATGGTTCTGGCTGGTGATCTCGATGCGGCCGGTCAGATAGTTGCGCACGGGGTGATTGATGCCCCTGTGGCCGAACTTGAGCTTGTACGTGGAGAATCCCACCGCCAGCGCTAGGAGTTGGTGGCCCAGGCAGATCCCGAACACCGGCACTTTGCCCAAGAGTCCTCTGATGGTCTCGATCGCGTAGCCGACCGCGGCCGGGTCGCCGGGTCCGTTCGAGAGGAAGACCCCATCGGGGCGCAGCGCCAACGTCTGCTCGGCGGTCCAGTGGGCCGGGACCACCGTCACCTTACAGCCGACCGCGACCAGATTCCTCAGAATGCTGCGCTTCATGCCGAAGTCGTAAGCCACGACCCGGAAGCGGGCCTCAGGCGCGTCGGGGCCGGCATCCCAGTCATAGGGCTCTCTGCAGGTGACCGCACTGGCGAGGTCTCGACCGGCCATCCCCGGGAAGGACTGCACGGTGGCGAGCAACTGCTCCACACGGAGATCGATCCCCGCCGCCACACAGGCGGTCATGGCCCCGTGCTCGCGGATGCGTCTCGTGAGCGCCCGCGTATCCACGCCAGCCACGCCCACGATGCCCCGTTCCGTGAGCCAATCCACCCAGGCGTAGGAGCAGGTGGCGTTCCAAGCCGTGTTCTTCACCTCGCGCACCACGATGCCGCGGGAGTGGACCTCGGCGGATTCGAGCAGGTGATCGGAGGCGCCGTAGTTGCCGATCATGGGATAGGTGTAGGTGACCATCTGCCCGTGATACGAAGGATCGGTGGCTACCTCTTGATAGCCGGTCATCCCGGTGTTGAACACCACTTCCCCGAGCACGCTCCCCTGTGTGCCGAAGCCGTATCCGGCGAAGACGGTGCCGTCGGCCAGCACGACGTAGCCAGGTACATCGCCCCGGTACATCAGGCCTCTCCCCGGGCGCGCGCGAAGCGGCGCGCCCCCTCGACCACCGTCAGCCGCACCCGCCCGGTGAAGGTCTCGCCCAGGAACGCGCAGTTGCGGCTCTTGCCGCGAAGCGTCGCGGGGGTCACCGTCCAGACCTCCTCCCTGTCGACCACGCAGAAGTCCGCGACGCTGCCCACGGCCAGGCGCGGCGCGGGAAGTCCGAGCACCCGGCATGGGGCAGTGGACATCGCCTCGACGAGACGGCCAAGCGAAAGCTCGCCATTCAGCACCAGGCCCGTGTGGAGGGCGGCGAAAGCCGTCTCCAGGCCTGTGCTGCCGCTGCTCGCCTCCTCGAAGGGCACCTCTTTCTCCTGAGGCGCGTGAGGCGCGTGGTCGGTGCCCACGCAGTCGATGGTCCCGTCCGCCAGCGCGGCTACCAGCGCGTCGCGGTCGGCCGCCGAGCGGATCGGGGGGTTCACCTTGAGGTTCTGGTCGAAGCTCGCAAGACGTTCGTCTGTGAGGAACAGGTGCACCGGGGTGGCTTCCGCCGTCACCGGAACGCCGTCACGTTTCGCCGCCGCCACCAGGCGGACGCTGTCTGCCGCCGACAGGTGCTGGAAATGCACGAGAGGGACTCCTGACGCGACGTCGGATCCGATCATCGCGCCGGGATCATGCTCCGCGTCGATGCTCGTGCCGCCGGCCGCCCTGCGGGCGGCGGCGAGACGCCCGGCTTCGGCCGCGGCATATCGGATGAGCTCCAGGTCGCGCGCGAGCATACCCGACTCGCTGGCTGCGGGCACGCCGCGCAGCCCCAGCCTGGCGCTCCACTTGCCTTCGTGCATCACACCGTC
The DNA here is from genome assembly GCA_963822135.1 of uncultured Actinomycetota bacterium. Lineage (GTDB taxonomy): Bacteria > Actinomycetota > Thermoleophilia > RBG-16-64-13 > RBG-16-64-13 > CAIQPS01. Next base: position 429,576 of record CAWGGI010000011.1, read on the forward strand.
CAGGGAGAGACTCTTGTTCTCGAGGTGGAGCAGCAGCGGCCGTCCCGTCCCCCGCGCGTAGCGCAACGCGTGCAGGAGAAGGTCGGCGTCGAAGACCGGCTTCCCGTCATCGGCGAAGGCGACGACGCCCGCGTCGGCAAGCTCACGCATCTCCGAGAGTTCTTCTCCCCTCAGGCCCTTACTGATGGACCCTACCTGGCCGACGCGTATCACCGCGTCACGGGCAGCCTGGTCGAGCACCCAGGAGGCCACAGTGCCGGAATCTACGACCGGATCCGTGTTGGCCATGCCGATGACGGCCACATATCCGCCCGCCGCCGCTGCGGCCGATCCGGAGGCCAGGTCCTCCTTGTACTCATACCCCGGGGTGCGCAGGTGCGCATGCGGGTCGACGAACCCGGGAAACACCCAGCAACCCGATAGGTCATCGACGATTTCCAGTCCTGGATCTCTCGGCAGGTGGTCTGCGATGGCCCCGATCTTCCCCTCCTCCACCAGCAGATCGCCGACCCGGTCGACTCCCTGGGAAGGATCGAACAGATGGACCTGCGGAAGAAGGAACCGTTCGGGGGGCAGAGCTCGGCAGGCAAGCTTGGGCGCGGAGGGACGCGGACTACTGTCCATCCAATTTCCTTTCGGCCTCGCTGGACTCGTTTAAAGGCTGACCTATGGTATCGCGCTCGGCCGGCGCGGTCCAGCGCGGTTTCCGTCGGCCGGGCGTTCAGACCTGCTCTGCACCTGCGGGTCCGAGCCAGCCCGGTAGGGCTCGCCACGCGTCGCGCGTCTGCCGTCTGTGGGTCATGCAGTCCGGGTCGTGATCCTGCAGCAGCGCCCAGAACCGCGGCGAATGGTTCAGCTCCCGGGTGTGACACAACTCGTGCAGAAGGATGTGATCGACCAGCGCGGATTCGAGGAACAGCATCCTGAGATTCAGCGATATCGTCCCTCGACGCGAGCAACTCGCCCAGCGCGTGCGTTGGTTGCCGTATCATGACCCGTCCGACGGTCATACCGTGACGGTCGGCCAGTTCCTCCAAGCGAGGAACGAGCGCTCTACGGGCCCGGCGATGCAGCCACGCGAGCAGGGCTCGGCGGCACGCGTCCCTGTCATCCACAGATGCGGTCACGACCAGTCGGCGCCCCGGCCGCTCGCGGACCATGGCCGGCTGTTGGTTGGGCGCCCGCGAGGTGCGCACAACCGCGGACCGATACTCGACCTCCCACTCCTCGCCGGTGGCCGGTAGACAGATGCGGTCGGGAAGACTCGTTGTGGGAGGCCCCATGGGGCTCCGGGCTGCCGCGCGCGCTCGCGCGCGCTCGATCCACCGCCGCTTGGACTCGAGAATGACCGGGATCTCACGCTGGTCGAAGCGGCGAGGCACCACGACTATCAGCTGGCCCTCACATGACATGACCAAACGCACGTGGCGCGCCCGCTGGCTCACGCTCACTCTGAAGGCCGGCGCGAGAGGTGCGGCCTCCGCCTCTGCGCCCTCACTCATTGCGGCGCGTCAGAGGACAAGCCTGGCAGCAAGGACTATCTCGGGGACGGCAGCCAGCGCTTTTGAGACGGGGCAGGACGCCTTGGCCTGGGCGGCCAGCGCCTGGAACTCGCCGTCATCCACCCCAGGCACGGTCGCTTCGCAGTCGAGCTCGATCTTGGTGATGGTGGGCCCTGCCCCAGATGGACGGCCGCAGTGGTGTGGATCTTCCCGGGCGTGAAGCCCTTCTCGGAGAGTAGCGCCGCCAGAAACATGGAAAAACATCCGGCGTGCGCGGCCCCGATGAGCTCCTCGGGATTGGTGCCGGCGGCCTCCTCGAACCGCGAAGAGAAGGTGTACGGACCCTCGTACAGGCCGCTCGCCAGGCGCATCCTGCCGCTGCCCTCTTTGAGCGTCCCCTGCCAGACCGCCTCGGACTTTCTTACCGGCATGACGGCACCTCCTGGATCGCGCTCACACGTTCGGATCGTAGAGATCGAGAGAGTCCGTGTCCCCTACGTTCCCACCGGCAGGCATATTGATGCCGATGCTGGTACCGGTGACCTGGCCGGCGCCGGTGGCCGCGTGAGTCTCCCTGTCGATGACCCCGAGGTCGTACGGATTCTCCGGGTCGTACACCATCTGGGCCTGCTGCTTGAGTATCTTCCATCTGGTGGCCACATGGCGCTGCGCCTTGTCCCACAGCAGCTCGGCCGCGTCGGGAGCGGACTTCTTGAGCATGTTGTAACGGTTCTCGGTCAGCACGAAATCGTCCACCGGGAGCGTAGGATCCGGGGAGTCGAGCTGGAGAGGGTTCTTGCCCTCCCGGCCCGACGAGGGTCGAACCGGTAGAGGATCCAGGAGCCCGACTGCACCGCAGCCTTCTGGTGCTCGTAGCCTTTCCTCATGTCGAAGCCCATGCTGACGCAATGGCTGTAGGCGATGATCAGAGACGGGCCGTCGTAGGACTCTGCCTCGACGAAGGCCCGCACCGTCTGGGAGTCGGTGTAGCCCATGGCGATCTGGGCCACGTAGATGTTGCCGTAGGTCATGGCGATGGCGCCCAGGTCCTTCTTGCCGATGGTCTTGCCGCCGGCCGCGAACAGAGCGACCGAGCCCATAGGCGTCGCCTTGGAGCACTGACCGCCCGTGTTGGAGTACATCTGCGTGTTGAGGACCAGCAGGTTGATGTTGCGCTGCGAGGCCAGCACGTGGTCGAGGCCGCCGTATCCGATGTCGAAGGCCCAGCCGTCTCCGCCTATGCCCCAGACGCTCTTCTTGACCAGATAGTCGGCGACGCCCAGCAGTCGGGCGCAGCGGACGTCCGAGCCATCCGCCGTCGAGGTCGGCCTGCACTTCGCCTTGAGCTCGGCGACTCGCGCCCGCTGGGCCGCGATCTCCGCTTCGTTCTCCTGCGCGGAGCTGAGGATGGCGTCGGCCAGTTCCGGACCTATGAGCAGTTCTCGCAGCTCCTCCACCAGCTCCCGGGCGAACTCGGTCTGCTTGTCCACGGTCAGGCGAAGGCCGTAGCTGAACTCCGCCGCGTCCTCGAAGAGGGAGTTGTTCCACGTCGGGCCCGCGCCCGTCCTTGTTCTTGGCATACGGGGTGGTCGGCAGGTTGCCCCCGTAGATGCTGGAGCACCCGGTGGCGTTGCCGATGAGCAGCCGGTCGCCGACCAGCTGGGTGAGCAGCTTGATGTAGGGGGTCTCGCCGCAGCCGGCGCAGGCCCCGGAGTACTCGAACAGCGGCTGCAACAGCTGGCTGCCCTTGACCGTCCCCACACGTACCTGGGTGCGGTCGGGGTCGGGAAGTTCGAGGAAGAACGGGTAGTTCGCCCGCTCGGTCGCCCGCAGCGGCGGCTGGAACGCCATGTTGATAGCGCCTTGCGGCTGGGGTCGGACTTGTCCTTGCCGGGACAGATCTGCACGCACTCGCCGCAGCCGGTGCAGTCCTCCGGCGGCCACCTGGACCGTCCACTCTTAGCCCGCTGTTCTCCTTGCCCTTGGCGTCCACGGACTTGAAGGTCTCGGGCGCGCCCGCCAGGAGCGGTCGGAGTCGTACACCTTGGTGCGGATGGTGGCATGCGGGCAGTGGAAGGAGCACTTGCCGCACTGGATGCACAGTCCCGGGTCCCACACCGGGATCTCCAGGGCGATGTTGCGCTTCTCCCACCGGGTGGTGTGCACGTGGGCCACGACGCCGTCGTCGGGGATGGCGCTGACCGGCAGGCTCGTCGCCCTCGCCGGCCATGATCGTGGCGGTGACGTTCTTGACGAACTCCGGGGCCTGCTTGGGCACCAGCGGGGGCTTGTGCCGCGGTAGCCGTGGCCGCATCCGGGCACCTCGATCTCGTGCAGATTGGCGATGGCCTGGTCCACCGCCTTGTAGTTCATCTGCGACGACCGTCGTCGCCCTTCTTGCCGTAGGTCTTCTTGATGGCCTTCTTGATCGCGGCGATCGCCTCGTCCGGCGGGATGATGCGCGAGAGGTAGAAGAAGCAGGTCTGCATGATGGTGTTGATGCGTCCGCCCATGCCGGTCTTCCTTGGCCACCTCGTAGGCGTTGATGGCGTAGACCTTGAGCCCCAGGTCGATGATGCGCTGCTGGCTCTCGTAGGGCAGCCGGTCCCAGACCTCCTCCGCCGGGAAGGGGGCGTTGAGCAGGAAGGTGGCGCCGGGGACGCGCCGCGGTCAGCGTCTTGTAGCGCTCGAGGAAGGCCCAGACGTGACAGGCGACGAAGTCGGCCTTGTGGACCAGGTACGCCGAGCGGATGGGCTCGCGGGCCGAACCGCAGGTGGCTGACGGTGAGCACGCCCGGCCTTCTTGGAGTCGTAGACGAAGTAGCCCTGCACGTAGTTGTCCGTGTCCTCGCCGATGATCTTGATGGAGTTCTTGTTGGCGCCCACGGTGCCGTCGCTAGCCCAGGCCGTAGAACAGCGCCCGGTACGACGTCCTCGGGCTCGGTGGCGAAGCTCGGGTCGTACTCCAGGCTGGTGTGGGTGACATCGTCGTTGATGCCCACGGTGAAGTGGTTCTTGGGCTGTCGGCTTGGCCAGTTCGTCGAACACGCGCCTTGACCATCGCCGGGGTGAACTCCTTGCTCGAGAGCCCGTATCGTCCGCCGATGACCTTGGCAGCTGCCTGCCGGTCTCGGCCAGGGCGTTGACGACGTCCAGGTACAGCGGCTCGCCGGCCGAGCCCGGCTCCTTGGTGCGGTCGAGGACGGCCAGGCTCTTGACGCGTCTTGGGCAGGGCCTGCGACGAAGTGCTCGCACGCTGAAGGGCCGGTACAGCCGGACCTTGAGCACGCCCACCTTCTCGCCCTTCGGCCTACCAGGTGGTCGACGGTCTCGTGCGCGGTCTCCGCGCCCGAGCCCATGAGCACGATCACCCGCTCGGCGTCGGGAGCGCCGTCGTAGTCGAACAGGTGGTAGCTGCGGCCGGTGAGCGTGGCGAGACGGTCCATGTACTCCTGGACGATGCCCGGGCAGGCGAGGTAGTAGCTTGTTGACCGTCTCGCGGCCCTGGAAGTACACGTCGGGGTTCTGGCTGGTGCCGCGCAGCGTCGGGCCGGTCGGGCGTCATGGCCCGGGCCCTGTGACGGCCAGCACCAACTCCTCGTCGATCATGGCCCGCAGCACGTCGTCGTCCATGACCTCGATCTTCTGCACCTCGTGCGAAGTGCGGAAGCCATCGCAGAAGTGGATGAAGGGCACGCGGGACTTGAGCGTGGCGGCCGTGCCCACCAGGGCCAGGTCGTGCGCCTCCTGCACCGAGTTGGAGGCCAGCAGGGCGAACCCCGTCTGCCGCACCGCCATGACGTCCTGCTGGTCGCCGAAGATGCTGAGAGCCTGGGCCGCGATGGAGCGGGCCGGTCACGTGCCAGCAGGTGGGCGTCAGTTCGCCGGCGATCTTGTACATGGTGGGGATCATCAGCAGCAGGCCCTGGCTGGCGGTGAACGTGGTGCTGAGCGAGCCGGCCTGCAGCGCGCCGTGCACGGCCGCGGCCGCGCCGGCCTCCGACTGCATCTCCACCACCACCGGCACGGTGCCCCAGAGGTTCTTCTTGCCGGCGGCGCTCCAGGCGTCGGCGTGCTCGGCGATGGGGCTGGACGGAGTGATCGGGAAGATGGCGATGACTTCGTTGACCTTGTGGGCGACGTGGGCGATCGCCTCGGTGCCGTCGATGACTGCCACTGCTTTGCCATGGTCCGGTCCCCTCTCCGAGCTCGCGGTGCACGGCGACATCGAGCTGCGCAGTGTTAGAATATTGACTCTAGATTCTAAGGTCAAGTACCTCGACTGACCATCGCCGCGGGTCTCGGGCGCGGTACGTCCGACCGGCTCCTCGGTCAGGCTGCCCGCCAGGCACTGGTAGAGGATGGCCATGCGCACGGCCAGGCCCGATTCCACCTGGTGCAAGTATCAGCGAGCGTTCGTCGTCGGCCAGGTCGGCCGAGAGCTCCACCCCGCGGTTGATCGGACCCGGATGCATGACCCGCTGACCCGGCTTCACCCTGTAGGGCGAAAGCCCCCACACGCGGCTGTATTCCCGCAGCGACGGCACCGGCGGGACCTTGCCCTTGGCCCGCTCGAGCTGCATGCGCAGGAGGTAGATGACGTCCACGTCCTCCAGGGCCGCCAGATCGTTGTAGACGGGCACGTCCCAGTACTCGATGCCCGGCGGCATGAGCGTCGGCGGCCCCACCAGCCGCACGTCGATGCCCATCTTGCGGAAGCCGAACAGGTCGGACCGCGCCACCCGGCTGCGCAGGATGTCGCCCACGATGGCCACCTTGAGCCCCTCCACATCTGCCGTAGACGCGCCGCAGGCTGTAGAGGTCGAGCAGGCACTGGGTGGGGTGCTCGCCCGTGCCGTCCCCGGCGTTGACCACCGACGGCGTTGGTGTATCTGGTGGCCATGCGCGAGCGCGCCCACCCGGGGGTGCCGCATCACGATGATGTCCGGGCCGGTAGCTCTCCAGGGTCAGGATGGTGTCTTTGAGGCTCTCCCCCTTGGACACGCTGGAGGAGGACTCCTTGATGTTGATCACGTCGGCCGACAGCCGCTTGCCCGCGAGCTCGAACGACGACTGGGTGCGGGTGGAGGCTCCATGAACACGTTGATGAGCGTGCGTCCTCGTGAGCGTGGGGACCTTCTTGATGGAGCGCGAAGCGACTTCGAGGAAGCCGTCGCTGAGCGTGAAGAGGTTGTCGATCTCGGCGGCGGTGAGGTCGTCGATGGAGATGAGATGCATCTCGGTACCCTTTCGGTCTCACTGGACACGTTTAAAAGGTTCGCCTGTTCAAGGATTGTATCGCGCCGCGGGCGGCGACTCCAGCGCCTGACGGTCGACGTCTACTCCTCGATGACCACCTCGTCCACGCCTCGGTCTCCACCAGATGCACCACCACTCCTCGCCCCGGCTGGTGGGCACGTTCTTGCCCACGAAGTCGGGCCGGATGGGCAGGTCGCGGTGCCCCCGGTCGACCAGCACCGCCAGACGCACCGCCACCGGCCGTCCGTAGTCGAAGAGGGCGTCGATGGCCGCGCGGATGGTGCGGCCCGTGTAGAGCACGTCGTCCACCAGGACGATGGTCTTGCCGTTCACATCGAAGGGCAGATCGGTCGAATGCACCTTCGGCTGCTCGTAGTCCCTGCCGGCCCGGACGTCGATATCGTCCCGGTAGAAGGTGATGTCGATGGCCCCGGTGGGCGGCCGACCGCCGTAGAAGGATCTCGAACAGCTTGGCCAGCCGGACGGCCAAATCGACCCCGCCGCGCTGGATGCCCACAGCGCGATCTTGCCCAGGTCGGGAGCCTGCTCGGCGATCTCGTGGGTCATCCGCGCGAGCGTGCGCCCGACCTGCTCCTCGTCCAGGAGGACCTTCGACTTGCGGACCTCTCGCCCCGTTGTCCGTCACGCCCTCGCCCACCTTTCGTCACCGCGGCACCGGCTGTCCCGGGCATCACCTGGTACCGTACGCGCCCTTCTGGCACCGTACCCGCACACCGGATACGTCAAGGCGACCGGCGGCCTGACCTGCGGCGCGCCGTACGTCCGTCGCCGCCGTCCGAGCAGACCGAGCGCAGTCTCGACCACTTCTCGGCGGTGATCCCGAACTCCTGGTACAGCACTCCCGCCGGCGCCGAAGCCCCGAAGTGGTCGAGACCGATGACCTTGCCGCGCTGCGCCCACGTAGCGCTCCCAGCCGAAGGTGCGCCGCCGCCTCGATCGGCCACCCTGGCCTTCACCGCGGCGCGGCAGCACCGCCTCCCGGTAGTCGGCGTCCTGAGCTCTCGAACAGCTCCCAACTGGGCAGGGCCACGACCCGCGCCGCCACACCCCGTGCTCGGCGAGCGTTCGGCCGCCGTCGAGCGCGATCTCCACCTCCGAACCGGTCGCCGATAAGGATGACGTCCGGGCGTCCGCCGGGCGCGTCGCGGAGCACGTAGCCGCCCTTGAGCAGCGTCCGCCGCCGCGGCCAGGTCGTCCGGTCGAGCACCGGCAGGTTCTGCCGGGTCAGCACCAGCGCGGTGGGCCCGTCGCGCCGCTCGAGCGCGGCCTGCCAGGCCACGACGGTCTCGGTCGCGTCGCTCGGCCTGATGACCACCAGGCCGGGCATCGCCCGCAGCGAGGCCAGATGCTCTATGGGCTGGTGAGTGGGGCCGTCCTCGCCCAGAGCGATGCTGTCGTGGGTGAACACGTAGATCACCGGCAGATGCAGACAGCGCGGCCAGCCGGATGGCCGGCCGCATGTAGTCGGAGAAGACGAAGAACGTGCCCCCGAAGGGGAACACCCCGCCGTGGAAGGCCATGCCGTTGAGGATGCCGCCCATGGCGTGCTCCCGGACCCCGAAGCGCAGGTTGCGGCCGCCGCGGCGTCCGCGGCTGGAAGTCGCCGAGCCCGGCCAGATAGGTGTTGTTGGAGGGAGCCAGATCGGCCGAGCCGCCCACCAGGGTGGGCATCGCCGCGGCCAGCGCGTTCAGCACCTTGCCCGAAGCGGACCGGGTGGCGACACTCTCGCCGGCCGCGAAGACCGGGAGCGCGTCCTTCCAGCCTGCCGGCAGCCGCCCGGCCAGGGCCTCCGTCCCACTGCGCGGCGAGCTCGGGATACTGCCGCTCGTAGCGCGCGAGCATCTCCGACCAGCGGCGCGACGCGGCCGCCCCGTCGGCCGCGACCGCCGCCGTACTGCCTCTGCACGCGCTCCGGCACGGCGAAGAACAGGTCGGCCGGCCAGCCCAGCGCCTCTTTGGTCAGACTGATCTCCTCCGGCCCCAGCGGGCGCGCCGTGGCACTCCGCCGTGCCCGCCTTGTTGGGGCTGCCGTAGCCGATGACGGTGCGCACCATGATGAGCGAGGGCTGCTCGGTCTCGGCCCGGGCGTCGGCGATGGCCGCGTCGATGGCGTCCAGGTCGTTGCCGTCCTCGACTGTCGAGCACCTGCCAGCCGTAGGCCTCGAACCGCGCACCCACGTCCTCGGTGAAGGCCAGGTCGGTGCAGCCCTCGATGGTGATGTGGTTGTCGTCGTACAGGTAGATCAGCTTGCCCAAGCCGCAGATGCCCGGCCAGCGAGGCCGCCTCCGAGGCCACCCCCTCCATCAGGTCGCCGTCGCCCACGATGCCGTAGGTGCGGTGGTCGACCAGGTCGAAGCCCGGGGCGGTTGAACGTCGCCGCCAGGAAGGCCTCGGCCATGGCCATGCCCACGCCGTTGGAGAACCCCGCGCCCAAGCGGGCCGGTGGTCGTCTCCACCCCGGGCGTGAGGCCGTACTCGGGATGGCCCGGGCGTGCGGCTGCCCCACTGCCTGAAGGCCTCCAGCTCCTCGAGGCTCAGCCCGTAGCCGGCCAGGTGGAGCAGCGCGTAGAGCAGCATGGAGCCGTGGCCGGCGCTGAGCACGAAGCGGTCGCGATCGGGCCAGGCGGGGTCGGCGGAGTCGAACTTGAGATGCCGGGTCCAGAGCACGTGCGCCATGGGAGCGGCGCCCAGCGGCATGCCCGGATGGCCGGAGTTGGCCTTCTGCACCCCGTCGATGGCAAGCGTGCGGATGGTGGCGACGGCCAGCCGGTCCAGATCCCACTCCTCGAAGGCGGCGTCCGGGAACCTGTCGGCCATGCGTGTACCTCCTGGATAGGCGCTCTGGACTCAAGGCAGGATCGGCCAGCCCTCTCGCTCGCGCCTCGGCAGCAGCCGGGCCTCGGATTGACCGCCACCGGATGGCCCACCGAACGGAGCAGGGCGAGGTCGGTGTCGTGATCGGCATAGGCCCAGCAGTCGGCCGGGTCCGCCCCAGCCGGTCATGAAGCGGGCGGCCACCCGAGCCTTCTCTTCACCGTAGGGGATGACGCCCGCTCAGGCGGCCCGTGTAGCGCCGTCGACTGATCTCGCACGAGGCCCCCGCATAGTGCTCGCACGCCCAGCCGCCGGCAGAGCGCGTCCACCACGGGGTCCAGCGCCGCCGAGACGACCACCACCAGGTCGCCTTCGGCCAGGTGCTCGGCGAGGGCCGCGGTGCAGGCCGGATGCAGCCGGGGGACCAGCACCTCGTCGGTGAACCGCTCCATGAGCGCGTCGACCTCGTCCTCGGTCAGCCCTTGCAGGATGCCGGCGCCCTTCTCCCGCGATGCCTGCGTGACCTTCAGCAGCCCGAGCTTGTAGCCGAGCGAACCACAGCGCCGTGCCCAGCACGAAGACCGGCTGATCACCCGCATCTTCCGGAAGAACTTGACCAGGAGCACCGGGTCTGGCCGACCACCAGGGTGCCGTCCAGGTCGAAGAAGGCGACGACGGCGGTCCGGCGGCTCTCGAGGCGGCTGGCGTGGCACGGCCCGTCCGACCGTCAGTCCTTCCGCATCGCGCCTTCCGACGCCGATCGCCCGTCCTCGCTCGAGCCGCGCAGCCGCTCAGCACCGCCTCCAGATCAGTCGGGAGCGGCGCCTCGAACCGAGGTCTTCGCCCGGTGAACGGGTGAGCGAACGAGAGCCGGTGAGCTGTGCAGGAACTGCCGGCCGAGCCCAAGAGGGTCGCGCCGCGCGTACATGGGGTCTCCCGCCACCGGGTGGCCGATGGCCGAGAAGTGCACCCGTATCTGATGGGTGCGCCCCGTCTCCAGACGCACCTCGACAAGGGTGAAATCACCGAAGCGCTCGAGCACCTCGAAGTGCGTGCGCGCCTCCCGGCCGCAAGCCCCCCCACCGCCATCGACTTCCGCCGGACCGGATCCCGTCCCACCGGAGCCTCGATGGTGCCCGCTGTCGGCCGCGAAACCGCCGTGGACGAGGGCCAGGTAGCGCGCGATCGATCGCCCGCCGTCGCATCATGGCCACCAGACGCCGGTGCGCCTCGACCGACTTGGCCACGACCAGCAAGCCCGCTCGTGTCCTTGTCCAGGCGGTGGACCACCCCGGGCCGGAACGCCTCTCCCCCCGCCAGTCCGTGCCCGGCGAGCGCCTGCACCAGGGTCCCCGAGGCGTGGCCGAGCGGAAGGATGCACGGCCATCCCGGCCGGCTTGTCCACCACCAGCAGCCACTCGTCTTCGTACAGGACGGGGACCGCGCCGATCGGCGACCACGAGCGGGCGGCGCCTCTCCGAGAGGGTGACGGTCACTCGCTCTGCCCGCCGCCAGCAGACTGGCTCTTGGACGGCCGCACGCCCGTCCACCGTCACCGCCCCCGCGGCGATGAGTGCGGCGGCCTGCGAGCGGCTGCCCACCTCGGGCTGCCGGCCCAGACACGACGTCGAGCCGTTCGCCGGCATCCTCGCGCGACGCGACCATCGGACTCGATCGGCCGGGCCGGCGTGCTGCCCGGCCGGCCTGCCACTAGCCGAGAAGCCGGCGTCTCGCGCCCGGTCCTTGCAGACCCGGACCGCCTCCACGATCAACCCCAGGAAGATGACGGCGATGCCCACGAAGATGAAGACGTCGGCCATGTTGAAGTTGGGCCAGTAGGGGAACTTGAGGAAGTCGGTGACGTGGCCGTCGCCAGTGACCCGTCTGGACGATGTTGCCGAGGCTGCCCCCGATGATCATCCCCCCGGCGATGCCGGCCAGATCGCAACGCCGCTCCATGTGCACATAGACCAGCACCACCAGCGATGGCCACGACGTTGGCCACGAGGATGAGCCGCTGCTTGCCGCCGAGCAGGCCGAAGGCCACCCCGCTGTTGGCGCGTGCGCTGCAGAGAGAGGAAGGGCAGGATCTCGCCCGATCTCCCCCAGACCAGCCGCTGCTCCGCCAGGTGCTTGGTCCACAGGTCGATGGCCAGCGCAGAGGCCGGCGACCACGACCAGCAGCGACCACTTGAGGATCGCTCGCCGGTCGACCGGCGACGGAAGGCTTCTCTGCCGGCCGTCAGCGGCTCCGTTCTTCCCGGCGCTTGCAGTCGATGCAGAGCGTGGCGAAGGGCGCGACCTTGAGCCGCTCCTCGCCGATGGGCTTGCCACACTTGTCGCACTAGCCGTAGCTGCCGTTCTCCAGCTTGGCAAGGGCCCGGTCGATCTGGGCGATCGCCGCCCGCGCGTTCTCTTCCAGGGTCAGGTCGATCTCACGGTCGAGCGTGACCGCCGCGGTCTCGGCCATGTGCTGGTCGTACGGGCTCTCCTCCGAGGAGTCCTCGAGCGACTCCGAGAGGTCGGCGTCGAGTTCGGCGATCTCCCGGCCCAGTCGCTCGCGCTCGGCGAAGAGGGCTCTTCTTGAGGGCTTCACGGTCCATCGTCGGCTCATCTCCTCTAGTTCCGCGATCTGGAGGAGCTGCGTCCAGTCTTTCCCGCAACTCGCTCTCACCCATGCCCGTGAAGGCTACCACCTTGTCCGCCCGCCGTGGCCCGATTCGATACGCACGTCTGTCCCCGCACACCCAGCCAGTTGGCCAGGCCTCATCAGCCGCGCGTTGGCCCTGCTGTCCTCCGGCGGGGCGCTCGACCGCCACCTTGAGGCGGTCGCCGTAGACCCCTCGCACCTCGGTAGCGAGCCGCGGACGGGATCACCCTGCACCCCCACGAGCGCCTCCTCCGCCCCGGCGGCCTGGATGGCCGGGGCCGCGCGGCTTGACGCCGTCGGTCCGATCACCATTCGAAGTCACGCGCCTTCTCTTCGCCGCCGCTATCGGCATCGAGGAAGACGTCGTCCACGTCGTCGAGCTTCCGCCCGAAGAAGAACCCGGTGAGCGGTCTCGTCGTGAGCCGCGGTCGGAGATCCTCGACTCCTGGGGCCGCCGGGCCGCTTCCGCCTTGTCGAACTCGGCGAAGATGGCTGCCGACTCCACCGTCTCGGTCGGTGCGCCGACGCCTGCCAGGGTCTCGTGGCCGCCACAGGCGCGCGCCGGTGCGGCTCGGCCGGCGGCGGCTCGAGCCAGCGCGGCCGGACGCGGCTCGAGCGGCCCTCGGCGAGCATCGTCGGTCCTCCACCGGTAGCGCCCAACGCGACGGCAGTCCGTCGTCCAATCGCCGTCCGGCGCCGCTGCGCAGCACCGCCGCGGTCCTCCGGCACCTCCGCGAGGCGCTCGGGGCACGACGCAGGTGTCTCCGCCGACGGCTGCGCGGGCACGTCGAACGGCGCTGCCTCCGGCACTCCGCAGGGCGTCGCACGCCTCGCATCGGCCGCCGCCGGCTCGGCGGCCGCCATGTCGATGGGGGCGTCGTTCGAGCAGCTTGAGATGACCCTCGAGCAGAGACCGGAACTTGAAACGGAAATCCTCTTCCAGATGCTTCAGTTGGATGAGCGCCTGCTGCACCCGCTGGGTCTCCGCGTAGGAGTCGCTGACGATGTCGCGGGCCTTGAGCTCGGCGTCGCGCAGGATCAGCTCGCTCTCCTTGCGGGCGTTGGCCCTGGTCTCGTCGGCCTGGAGTTGGGCAGAGACCAGGGTCTTCTCGAGAGCATCCCTCAACTGAGCGTTGCCGGCGATCTGCTCCTCGAGCCGCTGGATGCGGTCCTGCAAGTCGATGTTCTCCTGGAAGAGGCGTTCGAACTCGTCGGCCACCTCGTCGAGGAAGACGTCGACCTCCTCGTCGGAATAGCCGCGCATGGAACGCTTGAATTCCTTACGCCGGATGTCGAGAGGCGTGACTTTCACTTCTCTCTCCCTTCGCACAGGGCGCTCCGCCCCTGACCGATGCCACAACCGGCGTATACTATTCAATCATGTCAGGGCGGCCGCGTCTCGCCGTGCGCGGATTTCCAGCGCCGATCGCTCGACCGCACGGATGAAGGCGCCCCGCACCCCGCGTCCTCCAGGACGCCGAGAGCGGCGATGGTGGTGCCTCCCGGCGAGGCCACTTGGTCCTTCAGGTCGGCCGGGGAACCCGCATGACCCCGCAAGAGCAGGCGGTGGCCAGCGCCGTCTGGCGGACGAACGGGCGGCGCAGTCTCCCTGGGCAGTCCGGCGCACGCCGCACCTTCCTCCATACCCTCCAGCGCCGGTGCAGAGAATCCAACTGCGCCCAGCGCAACGCGGCGACGGCGTCCAGCGCCTCCTCGGTGATCACCTCGACGTTGCCGGCCCAGGCGAACGACTCCCTCACCTCGTCGACGCGCTCCGCGCCGGTACCGGTCTCCGGAGCAAGAGCCACGATTCCCTCGCCCGGCCCCGCACCCGGAGTGACGACCGCGCTGAAGAGACCCGGTCCGGGCCCGACGGCTCGGCGCATGGCGCCCAGAGACATCGATCGGAGACGTACAGACCAGGACGGTCTCCGCGCTGATCACGCCGCGAAGCGACGAGAGGATCGCACCAGCCTCCGGCGCGGGCAGGGTGACGACGATGAGCGAAGCCCGCCGCCCCAGCTCCGGGACCGGCGTTGGCGAGACAGAAGCACCTCGCCCGCGGGGGGCGCGGCCACGACATCGAGCACCTGGCGGGGGAACGACACAGACGGCCCCGGCGGATCCGCCACTCCGCGCGCTATGCCGACCGTGGCTACCATGGGGTAAGACTCAGCGGTCGGCCCCGCACCGGCGAAGGACTGCGACGGCTAGGCCAATACCCGCGACTCTCAGTACTGGTTGAAGAAGCCCTTCTCGAGCAGCCGCTGGCGCTCCTCAGCCGATACCTCGACGTTCTTGGGGGTGAGCAGGAAGACCTTGTCGGCCACCCGCTGCATGCCGCCGTCGAGCGCATAGGTGAGCCCGCTGGCGAAATCGATCAGCCGCTTGGCCAGACTCGGTCTCGCTCTGACTGCAGGTTGAGGATCACCGGGATGTCGCCCTTGAACTTGTCGGCGATGATCTGGGCATCGTTGAAGTTCTTGGGCATGACCAGATGGACGCGCACCTGGGGCTGCTCGCCCCCGCCGGGCACGGCTCGCACAGGCGACGTACGCGTTGTAGCAGAACTGGACCGCGAGGACGAGGCGCCGGTAGTCGTCGTCGGCGTAGATGTCGTCGAAGTCGGCTGGACGAACGCCGCTTCGATGCTGCTCTCGATCCTGCGCACGTTGGCCCGCTCGCCGGTACGTGGACTCGACATCGGCCTGCGCGACCTGCAGCTCGTCGTCGTAGTACTCGTCGTCCTCGTCGGCGAGCCCGAAGTACACCAGCGTCTTGTGCCACAACCCGGCCATCCCATCCTCCTTATGCGTCGGAGAGAAGCGCGCTGCCCAACCTTACGATGGTCGCGCCTTCCTCTACAGCCACTTCGTAGTCGTTACTCATGCCCATGGAGAGTTCGGTGAGCTCGTAGCGGCCGGTGAAAGCGGCAGCCAAACGGTCACGGAGCTCGCGCAGCTCTCTGAAGAAGGTGCGGGTGGACTCCGGATCCGGCACCAGGGGAGCCATCGTCATGAGGCCCGCGAAAATCTACCCGCCGATAGGCCGCCGCCCGCTCCAGAAAGGTCTCCGCGGCCGCCGGGAGGATACCATACTTGCTTTCCTCCCCGCTCACGTTGACCTCCAGGAGCACCTGGACTTCTGTCTCCGCTCTCTTATCCAATTCCTCCACGAGAGAGATGGACTCCACCGAATGGATCAGCGAGACGTAGGGCAGTACCTGGCGCACCTTGCGGCTCTGCAGGTGGCCGATGAAATGGAACTCGAACGAGTCCTTCCACCGCGACCACTTCGTCTCCAATCCTTCTGCCCTGTTCTCCCCCACGAGCCGGATTCCTGCCTCGGCCAGTACTCCCATCTCGTCCACCGACAGGTATTTGCCGGCCACCAGCAGACGCGGCGAAACGGTGAGCCCTGCCCGTGACCGGGCCCGCTCGATGCGCTCCTCGACGGCAGCCAGGTTATGCCGAAGACGTCCGGCGTCGACGCTCATGCCGCACACGTCCAGGCGACGCAGCCATGCCGCCCGGTCACCGGGCCCTCGCGACGGTACGAGTAGAAGAGATCGTTGTTGCACACCGTGCAGAGCCGGGGGTTGGTCACGGCCTTGCGCGGTACTCCGACTTCCTCGAGAGCCCGGGCCGCCGCTTCCCACAAGTCCACCCGTGGCGGGCCACCGGGTTCTCGGGGCTCGAGGACCACCCGAGCGCCGAACCGGTCGCTGAACCCGACCGCCACCTCTTCGCCCACGGTGAAGCAACACGGCCCGATGCTGGGGCCGATCACCGCGCTGCCCGGCTGCCCGGTCATGCCCATGCCCGCCTGCTGCACGATGCCCCCGAGGATGCCTCGCCATCCGCCGTGGGCGACGGCCATATCCACCTCTCCGCACATGACCACGGGGACGCAATCTGCGAACAGGAGGACCGCGGCGAATCCGGCATCCAGGAACGGATTGATCGTCAGCCCGTCGCAGGGGGTGAGTTCGGGCTCAGCCGCGTACTCAGAAGCACCCACCACCCGCAGCCCATGCACCTGCAGCGGACTCAGCAGCTGCCGGCCGGTGGCGCGGGCGACACGATCGCGGTTGCGCGCGACCGCGGAAGGATCGTCTGGGGAGCGTGGGTCGAGATTGAGCGAGGCGAAGGGCCCGTGGCTCTCGCCCCCGATGCGCGTGGTGAAGACCGCCCGGAAAGGATGGGGTAGGAGAGCCTCGATCACCGGGGTCTCGTCGATGGTGCGGACACGGAGCCTGGGCCGCGCTGCGGGGTCGATCCGATCCGCCAGCGCCACGCCCGCGCGAGCGGCATCCTGCTCCCGCGGCTGTCCGATGATCAGTCCTTGTCGCGGAGGAAGCGCGGGATGTCGAGGACGTCGTCGTCCATGTCGAACGAGTCGGTCTTGCGCGGCAGGACCTCCGGCGCCCGTCCGGCGGGTCGCTCGATGGACTTGTCGGCGTCCACCTCAGCCCTCCGCTGCCGATCGAACCCGGTGGCGATGACCGTGACCCTCATCTGGTCGCCGAGCGACTGGTCGATGACGGCACCGAAGATCACGTTGGCCTCGGTGTCTGCCGCCTTGGAGATGATCTCGGCGGCCTCGTTCACCTCGAACAGACCCATGTCCGGCCCGCCGCTGATGTTGAGAAGGATACCGGTAGCTCCCTCGATGGAGGACTCGAGCAGAGGCGACGAGATGGCCATCCGGGCCGCTTCGACACCCCGGTTCTCCCCGCTGGCCACGCCGATGCCCATCAGGGCCGAGCCGGCGTTGCGCATGATGGTCCGCACGTCCGCGAAGTCGAGGTTGATGAGCCCGGGCACGGTGATGAGGTCGGTGATGCCCTGAACGCCTTGACGCAGCACATCGTCGGCGACCTTGAACGCCTCGATGATGGAGGTCCGCTTCTCGACCACCTGAAGCAGGCGGTCGTTGGGGATGATGATGAGGGTGTCGACCTTCTTGGCCAGCTGCTCGATACCGGCCTCGGCCTGGGTCGCGCGCTTGCGCCCCTCGAAACTGAACGGCTTGGTGACGACCCCCACGGTGAGGGCTCCCAGCTCCCGGGCGACCTCGGCTATCACCGGTGCGCCGCCGGTACCTGTACCGCCTCCCTTGCCCGCTGTGACGAACACCATGTCGGCGCCTTTGAGGATCTCCCGGATCTCGTCCCGGCTCTCCTCGGCCGCCGCCCTACCCACCTCGGGATTGGCTCCGGCACCCAGCCCGCGAGTGATCTTGCCGCCGATGTGCAGTTTCACGTCGGCATCGCACATCAGAAGGGCCTGCGCATCGGTGTTGACCGCGATGAACTCCACTCCCTTGAGCCCGGCATCGACCATGCGGTTGACGGCGTTGGTGCCGCCGCCGCCTACTCCGACCACTTTGATCACTGCCAGATAGCTGGATCCCGTGTCGCTCATAGTCCCCGAACCTCCAAGATCATCAAATCACAGGACTCCAACTTGAGCCTTGGTGCGAAGCCCTCCATCACTACTCGACAGTACGCGCCAGCCTCGTCGATTCCTTCCGAAAGGCCACGATATCACTTTCACTGTGCCTTGACAGCCACCCGGTCCGCGGCGCTGGCGTCGACATATTCCAGGGCCTTTCCGTCTCTCAAGTACTCCTGGATGATGCCGATGGCCACCGTCATCTTGTGCTTCAGGTCGATGGGTACACCCAACCGAAGTTCGGCGCCATCCTCCAGGCGAACGGTGACCTCTCCCCCCGCAGCCACGAGTATCTGCTCCACCGCGGGCAGCCCGGCAACGGCTTCGGATCCGGTGAGCATGACCGCCACGGGCATAGCCGCCAGAACGGTCTGCGGGACCGTCCCACCGGCCTGAGCGGTGACCTCAGCAGCGGTGACTACCAGCGGCAACGAGCCTGCCTCGGCCCCGGACTTCTCCAGAAGCCGGCCGTTCTCCGCCATGAGCCATGTCTCCCCGTCGGAGGCCTCCAGCCTGGCCACCGGATCGTACTCCTCCAGTCGGACCTCGAGGCCGTGGGGGAAACTCCGGTAGACGTGCACCGTGCGCACGTATGGCAGTTCTCGAAGGGCCTCCTCGACGTCCCCGGTGGACACCTTGAGGAGGCTGACCCCCCGAGCCGACTCAACCGCGTCCGCGATCTGCTGCTGGGTCACGTGACGCGTGGCCGGCGCGGTGATCTGCTCCACGGCGAACACGTCCGACGATCGCAGCCACAGAAACAGCGCGGCGGCGGCCAGCACAATCACGCCGAGGAAGATGAGGCCCGCCCGCCGGCGACCGCGTTCGCGGCTCACCAGCCGACGGCGCTCTTTGACCTTTCTATCCACTGGCAGCGGGTCCTTCCCCCCGGGACTCGGCGCAGAGATCCCACGGGAAAGCGGCTCCCAGCAACTTGACCTCAGGTTCGAGCACGATGCCGCTCGTACGGGACACTCCTTGCCTCATGAGGGTCATCAGGGCGAGCACATCTGCCGTGGTGGCATCGCCCAGGTTGACCAAGAAGTTGCCATGCACGCTGGATATTTCGGCGCCGCCCCTCTGCACTCCTTTGAGCCCCGCCGCCTCGACCAGCCTGCCCGCGTGCTGACCGGGGGGGTTCTTGAAGGTGCTGCCGAAGGTACGAACGGAGCGCGGCTGTTTTTCCCGCCTCCTTCGTAGGAGCGAGCGCTGGCAATCCAGAACGATGCTGCACTCGCTCGGCTCCAGCGCGATGCGGACGGCGGTCACCACTGAGCGACGCGGCAGACTGCAGTACCGATACCCCCAATCCAGTTCCCCGGCCGGGACCCAACGGGCGCCGGCGGCGGTCACGATCTCCACCTCCCGCACGACGTCCCGCATGCACCAGCCGTGGGCGCCCGCGTTCATGGCCACGCCTCCCCCGACGGACCCAGGGATGCCGCAGGCGTTCTCCATACCTGTGAGTCCGACCTCAGCCACCACAGCGGCGAGTCGGGCAAGATAGGCAGCCGCTCCCACGGTGAGCGTGACCGTCCGACACTCGTCGTCGGACGCAGGAAGACCCTCCACGTAGTGAAAGCCCTCATCGAGCTTGATGACCACGCCCTCGTAGCCGCGGTCGGCGACCAGCAGATTGGAGCCGGCTCCGAGGCAGAACCAATCGACCTCCACCGATTCCAGCAGCGCCAGGATGCTCGCCAGGGCAGAGACATTCCCAACGGTCACGAGCAACCTGGCCTTGCCCCCTGTCCCTATGGTGGTGAAGGGCGCAAGCGGCGCGTTGGCCCAGATGCGGACGCCCTCGAGGGAGCGCAACGCGGAAGCGAGAGAGGAAATGGCATCCATGCGGGACCGGCTCCTAGGCCGGCGCCAAGAAGCGTTCGCCTATCCGATGAACGTCTCCGGCCCCCAGGGTGAGGACGAGATCCCCAGGTGCGGTCGCGCGCTCGAGGTATTCCACGATCGAGCCGAGCCGGGGCAGGTATACGACGGGTTTGCTCTTCTGCATACGCAGGATCCCGTCCACGATGAGCTTGCCGCTCACCCCGGGGAGGGGGTCTTCCCTGGCTCCGTATACATCGGTGACGATGGCGACATCAGCCTCGAGAAGGGCTTCGGCGAACTCGGTCTGGAGATACTCGGTGCGGGAGTAGAGGTGGGGCTGGAAGACGGCGATGACCCGCGACCACCCTCCTTCCCGCGCCGCAGAGAGGGTGGCTCGCAGTTCGGTGGGGTGGTGCGCATAGTCGTCGACCACGGTTACGCCGTCGCGCTCCCCTTTGAGCTGGAAACGGCGGACGGCCCCGGTGAAGCTCTCCAGTGCAGGCACGATCTTCTCGGGCGAGAGTCCCAATTCAGCAAGTGTCGCGAAGGCGGCAAGAGCATCGAGCACGTTATGCCTGCCGGGGACGCGTAGATTCACCGTCGCTAATCTCCGCTGCGCCTTCCACACCTCGAACCGGCTTCCCGGCGGCAGAGCGACCACCTCGCGGGCCTGATACTCCGCATCGTCGAAGCCGTACGAACACCCTCGGCAGGGAGCCTCAGTGGCGAGAGCGGCCACACGGGGATCTCCCGCGAAGTAGACGAAGAGCCCGTGGGAAGGCAGTTCGGCGATGAACTCGCGAAAGACCTGCTGGACGTCCTCGACATGGAGGTAGTGGCTATGGTGGTCCAGCTCGAGGTTGGTGAGCACGGCCACCTCGGGACGGAGGAGGAGGAGAGACCCATCGGACTCGTCGGCCTCGCACACCACGAACTCTCCCTCCCCGTGCCTCGCGTTCGAGCCCATATCGTTCAGCTCGCCGCCCACCAGGAAGGTCGGGTCATACTGCCCGTCGACCAGCACCCGGCTTATCATGGACGTCGTGGTGGTCTTGCCATGCGTGCCGCATACCGCGATCCCCCTCCCCGACTCCATGAGCCAGGCCAGGGCTTGGGCGCGCTTGACCACCATCATGCCGCGTCGCCTGGCTTCGACGAGCTCGACATTGTGTGCGGGGATGGCCGAGGAGATGACCACGACGTCGGGACCGTCCAGGTTGCCGGCACGGTGCCCGATGCTTACCGTGATACCCGCGTTCTCGAGAAGGGTGACGTACCGGGAGGGCTTCAGATCGGAGCCGGTGATCTTGAGGCCCCGTTTGTGAAGGACCAGGGCGATGCCGCTCATCCCTGCGCCGCCGATCCCCACAAAATGGAGGCTCTGCAGCCTCTTAGGGGCTGGGACTATACCGGTGTCGATGAGTGCTGCTTCAGTCATGGCTCTTCTCCGCTCGCGCGGCGACCAATTCTACTACGACATCCGCGATACGTTCCGTGGCCTCGGGGCGGGCGAGCCTCAGAGCGGCCGCCCGCATCCTCCGGTTGACCTCGGGATCCAGCAGCGTCTTGACCGCTGCAGCCAGGCGGTCTGCATCGATGGCGCGGTCGGCGACGGCCATCGCGGCGCCCTGGGCGGCCACCATCCGGGCGTTCGTGCTCTGATGATCGCCGGCCGCATGCGGGTAGGGGACGAGGAGAGAGGGCACACCGCGGGCGAGTATCTCGGCCACGGATCCGCCCGCCCGCGCCACCACAGCGTCGGCCGCGGCCAACGCCAGGGGAAAATCGTCCAGAAAGGGGTGGGCCTGATAGTTCGGATTAGCGCCGGTTTTGGCGAGCTCCCCGGCGACGTTGTGATACTCGTGCTCCCCCGTGATGTGAAGCACCTGGAACGGAGTGACCACTCGACCGAAGGCCTGGATGGTCGCCCGGTTGAGGGTGTGCGCCCCCTGACTGCCACCAAACACCAGGAGCACCGGTCTCGCTGGGTCGAGCCCGAAGCGGGCCAGCCCCTGCTCTCTGGTAGCGGCGAGTAGCGCGGGCCGGATCGGCCTGCCGGTGTAGACATACTTCCCGCCGCCGGGGCGCGTCTGCGGGAAGGAGAGGCACACTCTGTCGACCACCTTGCTGAGAATACGGTTGGTCCATCCCATGTGGGCGTCCATCTCGATGGCCACGGTCGGGATCCGGGCGACCGCGGCTTCTGCCACCAGCGGCCCTGAGCCATAGGCTCCCACCCCGACGACGCACTCCGGCCTGAAGGCGTCAAGCACCTTCCAGGCATCAAACGCGGCCACGGGAAGATAGGCGAGGGTGCGCAAGGTGGAGAGTCCCAGCTTCCGTTCGAAGCCCCGGACCCGGACTACGAAGAAACGGTAGCCCGCCTCGAGCGACCAGGTGCTTCTCCAGGTCGTGCTCGGTGCCACAGAAGGCTATTTGATGACCGCGGCCGGTCAGAACGTCAGCGAGCGCTAGCGCGGGCACCACGTGCCCGGCCGTCCCACCTCCGGCGATCAATATGCGTGACATTCTCGTACCTCTCCACTCGGGACGGAGCCGCAGCCGCCGGGGCCCGTCTGCAGACTGCCAGGATCAGCCCGACCGCTATGAGCATCACGAGGAGACTGTTTCGACCATAGCTGATGAACGGGAGCGGAACCCCGGTCAAGGGCAGCGCTCCGATGACTCCTCCGATGTTGACAGCCGCTTGGAGGATGACCAGCATACCGCAGCCGGCGATCAGGAGTCTCCCAAGGGGCTCCTGGCAGCGGCGGGCCAATCGCCAACTGGCGACGGCGAAGACACCAAAGAGGATGATGACCAGCCCGGCCCCGACCAGACCGAACTCTTCGCCCACAATGGCGAAGATCATGTCGCTGCGCGCCTTGGGGAGATACTGGAACTTCTGCACGCTCTCACCCGGACCGACACCGAACCAGCCTCCCCGCCCCAAAGCAATGAGCGACTGTCTCAGCTGATAGCTCGCCCCCTGGGGATCGGACGAAGGGTCCAAGAAGGAGAGGATCCGGCTCATGCGCTCGCTGAAGCGCTGGGCGTTGAGAAGGATGAGCCCCAGAGCACCTATGCCCCCCACGGCTACGACTGCGAGCCAGTGCTTCATCTTCATGCCGCCCATCCAGAGCATGCCCATGAACAGGCCGGCGATGATCACCGCCGTTCCCAGATCGCCTTCCCAGAAGACCAGGATGCACATGAGCAGGCTCAGCGCCCCGAAGGGCCACATGTATGACCGAAGACGGCCGTCGGAGACGCGCGGGCTGGTGAGGATGTGGGCCCCGAAGACGACCACGGCAAGCTTGGCGAATTCCGAGGGCTGGAGGGTGAGAGGACCCAGTGGGATCCAACTGGACGACCCACCTTCGCTCTGACGCGATCCCGGGCACATGGACCAAGAACAGCGCGCCCAGGACGAGCCCCAGGATCGCAACCGACCAGGAGCGCAGACGCCGGTAGTCGATACGAGACAGAAGGATGAGAAGGCATACCCCGATCGCCGCAGTGATCCCCTGGTTGCGGAGATAGACGAAGCGGTCGCCGCTGGTGACGGCGGTCGACACCGAGAGCATCATCACGAGGCCGATCAGGAGCAGGAGCCCGGAGCTGACCCAGATGAGATGGAAGGAGAAGGGCGAGTGGTCCTTCAGCCTGCCCGCACCCTGCTGACGAGGGCGTTCACCGCGGGCCGCGGTCGCGCCCGGCGGGTCTGGTTCGGCCGGCGTTCTCTTCGTCGCCGTGGTCACGAGCGTCCCGCCTCCAGACGCTTGACCAGGGCCTTGAAGTGATCGCCCCGTTCCTCGAAGTCACGATACTGGTCGAAGCTGGCGCAGGCCGGCGCCAGCAGGACGACGTCGCCCGGGACCGCAGCCCTCGAGGCGGCCTCGACCGCCCTCTCCAGGTCGCCCCACGCCGCGACTTCGGGCAGGCTTTCGACTTCCCCGCCGGCGGCCACCTCGGCGAATGCCGCGGCGATGAGAGGTGTCGCTTCCCCGATCAGGTAGACGGCCCTGCACCCGCGCGCGCACGCGCGCGCCACCGGTCGGTAGTCGGAGGCCTTGTCTCGCCCGCCCAAGATGAGATGTGTCCGTTCCGGGTAGGCATTCAGGGCCGTCAGTGTCGCCTCCACGTTTGTCGCCTTACTGTCGTTGACATACGTCACTCCCCCGACCATTCCTGCCCGTTCCAGGCGATGGGTGACCCCCGGGAAGGTCCGCAATCCCTCTGCCAAGGCTTCCCGTCCGACCCCTCGGGCCGCCGCCGCCGTGGCGGCGGCCAGGCAGTTCTCCAGATTGTGCACACCGGGTAGGAGGATGTCCCGCGCGGGAAGCACCGGCTCTCCCTCGATGAAGACAAGTCCGTCCTCGATCCAGGAGTCCGGAGCCGGCATGGGCCGTGGTGCTGCGTCGCCGTTCGCGACGTGCCGGATGTCAGCCCTGCCGCGCGTCGAGAAATAGGCCACTCTCGGTCCACCCTCCCGGGATGCCAGCTCCGCACCGAACCCGGCCACTACCTCGTCGGCGAGATTGAGGACAGCGACATCGCCCTCCCCTTGATGGGCGAAGAGATTGGCCTTGCACTGCAGGTAGCGATCCATGGTCCCGTGACGATCGAGATGATCGGGGGTCAGATTGAGGAACACTCCCACTGCAGGCCGGAAGCGGTGGGTGTCTTCGAGCTGGAAGCTCGATACTTCCACCACCAGCTCCTCGTCGGGCGCCAGCCCTCCGGCCACCGACGTGACGGCGACACCGATGTTGCCGAGCACCCGCACGGGACGCCCGGCGGTAACGAAGAGATGTCCCAGCAGGGCGGTCGTGGTGGTCTTGCCGTTGGTGCCGGTGACGGCATCGAACGGGTTGGGCAGCACGGCATAGGCGAGCTCGAGCTCGCTCCACACCGGCACCCCCATCTCCTGCGCCTTGAGAACCGCAGCATTCTCACCGGGCACCCCGGGGCTCTTGACCACGAGATCGGGCAGAGGCCACTCCGCGGCCAGCGAGTCCTCACCCACGAACCTCACACCCGCCTGGAGCGCGGCCTCCGCACCTGGCAATGCGCTCGGCGCCCGCCGGTCGCTCAGAATCACCTCCACGCCCAACTCGACCAGAGCCAGGGCCGCCGCGGTGCCGGAGCGGCTGGCTCCCAGCACGAGCGCACGGCGGAGCCCCGCGGGCAGGCCGCGCCGTCCGCCTCGAGGCAGAAGATCCCCGTGGTCTGCAGTTCCGACCGTCACGTGATCACTTGCCGATGTTGCCCAGGTAGTAGAGGGTGAATCCTGCGCCGGCCAGAATCGCCGCGACGATCCAGAACCGGACGATGATCTTGGTCTCCGACCAGCCCTTGAGCTCGAAATGGTGATGGATGGGGGTCATGAGAAAGACCCGTTTGTGAAAGATGCGAAAGCTGAACACCTGGATGATCACGCTCACCGCTTCGACGACGAACAACCCTCCGATGAGCAAGAGGAGGAGTTCCATCCCCGTCGCTACCGCCATACCGGCCAGACCAGCTCCCAGCGCCAGGGACCCCGTGTCCCCCATGAAGACGGATGCGGGGTGGGTGTTGTACCACATGAAGCCGACACAGGCTCCTGTCATACACGAGCCCAAGATGGCAAGGTCGGTATCTCCTCTCAGGAAGGCGATGCCGGCGTAGGCGAAGAACGCCACAGCCGCGGTGCCGGCCGCCAGTCCGTCCAGCCCGTCGGTAAGATTCACCGCGTTCGAGAAGCCGGCGATGAGGAAGAAGGCGAAGACGTAGTAGAGAAGACCGATCTCCAGCCCCTGCCTGACCAGAGGCACCATGAGCTTGGTGTCGGCCACTCCATAGCGAAGCGCCAAGAAGACCGATACCGCTACCAGGGGCACCTGCAGGAGAAGCTTCACCCTCGCGCTAAGCCCCAGTGATCTCTGCCGCCTCTGCTTCAGCAGGTCGTCGGCGAAACCGATCGCCGCGGACCCGTAGGTGAGGATGATGACCACGACACTGTCCCAATACCGCTGAGAGAAGATGAGGTACGGGATGAGAGCCGCGACCAGTAGCAGGACGCCACCCATGGTGGGAGTCCCCTGCTTGGCGCTGTGCCGTTCGGGAGTGAGGTCCCTGATGTTCTGCCCGATGCCCCTCTTCTGCAGCCAGCGGATGAAGCGCGGCCCCGCCAACAGAGCGACCACCAGGGCGACAAGTGTTGCTCCGAGGATCTCGATCATTCTGTCGGTCCCGACTCTGCGTGGTTCGTCCTCGCCTTAGGTTCGCCGGTCTCGCCCGCCCACCTGCCGGAGCGCGCTTGTTCGCAAATGGACTCGAGCATGACTTCGAGTCTGACTCCCCGTGATGCCTTGAAGAGCACGACATCGCCCGGACGAAGCGAGGCCGCGACCGTTGATATCTCCGCAGGTGACGCCACGTGGCCGGCCTCCGACCCCTTCTCGCACGAGGAGGCGTAGCCCTCGGCCGTAGCTTCCGAGAGCGGCCCGACCCCCCATAGCAGTCTCACACCGGCCGCCGCCGCGTACGCGCCGGTCTGTCGGTGGTAGAGATCCTCCTCCGGACCGAGTTCCCGCATGTCCCCGAGCACCGCGACCGGTCTGCCCCCCACCTGGTAGGCGACCCGCATGAGCTCGTCCAGTGCGACCCGGACCGCAGCCGGGTTGGCGTTGTACGTGTCGTCGATGACGCAGAGCCCCGGAAGCTCCAGCACCCTACCGCGGCCCTCGCCCAGCCGCGAGTCCAGGAAGCCCGGGAGGCATCTATCCAGCGGCAGGCCGGCCGCCCAGCAGCCGGCGGCCGCCGCTGCCAGGTTCTCCAGGGTATGACGGGAGATACCAGGGATCTCGATGCGGGCGGTACCTTCGGGCCAGCTTACGGTGAGCTCCCGGCGGTCAGCCCTCGACCCGGGCTCGAGATGCGCCACAACATCGGCCGACCCGCCCTCGCAGGACTCGCCTCTGGCTGCCGCAAAACGGACGAGTCTGCGTCCGGCGGCCCCGACAAAGGCTTCCAGAGGCCCGCACCCAAGCGGCACCACCCCCACCCCGTCAGGTCGCAGGCCTGCAATCAGCTCAGCCTTAGCCTCAGCTATATTCTCCAGGCTTCCCAGAAGCTCGAGGTGTACTGGAAAGATGTTCGTGATGATACCGACGTCCGGTTCTGCCACTTCGGCGAGCGCAGTTATCTGGCCCCTGCCACGCATGCCCATCTCCACGACCACAGCCTCAGTGTCGGGGCGTATCTGCAGCAGGGTCAGGGGAACACCGACCTCGTTGTTCTGATTGGCGGCGGTGACGATGACGGTTCGCGCCCTCGCTATCATCGCGCCCAGGATGTCTTTGGTGCTCGTCTTGCCCGCGCTGCCGGTGACGGCGAGCACAAGCGCCTGCGACTTGCGCCGCACCTCCCGGGCAAGTGCGCCCAAGGTCTGCAACGTGTCTGCGACGCAGTAGATGTTCCGCGTCGCGTCTCCGCAGACCTGTCCCACACCTTTCGCCGCCCAGGTGCCGCGCTCGACGACGGCGCCGCAGGCGCCGGCCGCGAGCGCGGCACCCACGTAGTCGTGTCCGTCGAAGCGCTCGCCCCGCAGGGCGACGAAGAGATCCCCCGGCTGGAGGGTACGGGTGTCAGTGCTGACCCCCGTTATCGGTGTATCAAGGAGCCCGGTGCCGAGGATCCGACCTGCCTCTTCGGGCGAGAGGGTGATCATCAGTCACGCGACCTGCGGGCCAACACAGCTTCCCGGGCGACATGGCGGTCGTCGAAGGGGATGGTCTCGGCCGCGAACTCCTGTCCCGATTCGTGTCCCTTGCCCAGGATCAGCACGACATCGTCATCGGCGGCTTCGGCTACGGCGCCGAAGATGGCGGCGCGGCGGTCGGGTTCGACCCTGGCGTCCGTCGGATGACGCAGGCCCGTGAGGATCTCCGCGATTATGACCTCGGGATCCTCACTGCGCGGATTGTCGGACGTGACGACCACCAGGTCGGCGTTGTCTTCGGCCTCGCGTCCCATCAGCGGACGCTTGGTCTTGTCCCTGTCCCCTCCGCAGCCGACCACGGCTATGAGTCTGCCTCGGGTGAATTCGCGGGCGGTCCTGAGAGCGTTGCGGATCGAATCGGGGGTGTGCGCGTAGTCAACGAGCACGGAGAAGGCCTGCCCGGCATCCACCGGCTCCATGCGGCCCGGCACTCCGCTGAAATCTGCCAGACTGGTCAGCATCTGCTCCACTTCGAGGCCCACGCCGAGGCCACAGCCCACAGCCGTGAGAATGTTCTCCACATTGAACGCACCGACCAGGTGGGTGGAGACCGAGAAGCGCAGTTCCTCGCGGCGGTTCGCTCCCGGCTCTCCACGGGTCGCTTGTAGCGCCGTGCCCCGAACGATGAGCACACCCCGCGTCCCTCCGGGGGTCATCGCAAACTCGCTCATCTCGAGGTCGGCGGGACCCCAGTCGGGGGTCGCGCCCGAGAGAGAGAAGCTCAGCACCCGACTGCGCTCGCACGCCTGCGCCAGACGCCGTCCGAAGACATCATCGACGTTTATCACTGCCGCTGCCTGGCCCGATACGAACTCGTCGTCAAGGAACAGCCGGCACTTGGCTGCGAAGTAGTCCTCGAGCGTCTTGTGAAAGTCGAGGTGGTCCTGCGTGAGATTGGTGAAGGCTACCGATCGGAAGTCGATGCCTCGGGCCCGCCCGAGAGTGAGCGCGTGAGACGACACCTCCATCACGGCGGCTTTGTCCCCGCTCGCGACCATCTGGGCGAAGTCCCGCTGTATGTCGATGGCTTCGGGTGTCGTGCGGCCGGCGGGCAACGTGCGGCCTCCGATCCTCCGCTCCACCGTCCCCATGAGGCCCGCGCGCAGACCGGCACGGTCCAACAGGTGGGCGGTGAGGAACGCCGAGGTGGTCTTGCCGTTGGTCCCCGTGATACCCACCGTGAGCAACTGAGAACTCGGACGGCCGTAGAAGGCCGCTGCCACCGGGCCCATCGCCCACCGCACCGAAGGTACGACGACCTGGGGCACGGGCAGATCGAGAAGTCGCTCGACGCACAACCCCGCGGCCCCGCGGGCGAGGGCGTCAGCTGCAAAGTCATGCCCGTCCCGCACGAAACCGGGGACGCAGAAGAACAGGGTGCCGGGACCCGTTTGATCGCTGCGATAACTTAGTGCGTCGATCTCGACGTCGGCGCCCGCCAGGCGCCAGCCCTCGACACCGGCGAAGAGGTCACGTAGTCTCACAGGGAGGGATTCTATCACCCGTGTAACGCCCTTCGGAGCGGGTGACCGTGCACCCGGCCTCAGTTCGCGCCGGACGGCGCGATCCCCAAGCGCTTCAGCGCGAAGTCGGCGATGGTGGCGAAGACCGGAGCCGCGACTTTGGCGCCGGAACGTTCGGTCTTCGGTTCGTCCACCATGACCAGGATGACGAGGCGCGGATCGTCGGCCGGGACCATCCCCACGAACGAGGCGATCACCTCGTCGGAGTAGCCTCCCTTGCCCGGTTTCTGGGCCGTGCCCGTCTTGCCGGCGACTTCGTAGCCTTCGAGGCGCGCCTTCTTACCTGTCCCCTCTTCCACTGTGACCGTCAGCATGTCGCGTAGTTGGCGCGCGATGGTCGCGCTGACGACCCTCCGGCACCAGGGATCGATGGCATTGCGCACCAGGTGCGGCTGGACCAGCACGCCGTCATTGGCAATAGCGGCGTACGCGCAGGCTAGCTGGAGCGGTGAGGCCGCGATCCCCTGACCCATCGGCACCTGATAGATGGTGACCCCGTTCCATTTTTGCGGCGCCAGCATCTGTCCCGCCGCTTCTCCGGGAAAATCGATGCCCAACTTGCTGGTGAAGCCGAACTTCTCGATCATGTCGGCCAGCCGCTCCTTGCCCACTTCCTTACCCAGGGTCACCGCCCCGATGTTCGAGGACTTGGAAAGTATCTCGGTCACGGTAAGCCGGCGGATCTCAGGGACGTTCTCATCCGCCTCGTGAATGGTCTTGTCGTACACCTGGATCTCGCGAGGCAGCGTAAAGACGGTCTCTGGAGTGACGAGCCCTTCCTCCAAGGCGGCCGCCACGGCGACCATCTTGAAGGTGGAACCCGGTTCACACTGATCGATCACGGCCCAGAGGTGACGGTCCTCAGCGGTGAGGTCTTTGGAACCATAATCCTCCGGATCGAACACAGGCGTATTGGCCACGGCGAGTATCTCGCCGGTCAGGGGGTCCATGACGATAGCTGCAGCCCTCTCGGCCTTGAATTCCGACACAGCCGCTGTGAGCGCCTTCTCGGCCTCGAACTGTAGTTCGGAGTCGATCGTCAGGGTGATCGAGAAGCCGGGTACGGGCTCTTTCGTGGAGATGGTGGAGAGCCTGTTGCCCGAGCGGTCGCGGACCACCTGCGTCTCGCCGGGCTCGCCCGAGAGAACGTACTCATACTGGTACTCCAGGCCGGCCCACCCCTTGTACTCGTCGCCTCCGACAAAGCCCAGCAGTTGTGATGCGAGTGCGCCCTTCGGATAGACACGCTTGGCCTCGGACAGCACCCCGATCCCGTCGAGCTTGAGCGCCTTCGCCTTGGCCCCTATTGCCGGATCGATCCTGCGAGCGAGATAACGGAACCCAGCGTCGGCCTTGAGCTTCTTGAGCAGGTCCGCTTCGGATATCCCCAGGACCGGAGCCAGGGCAGCCGCCGTCTTCTCGGGCTCTTTGACCTGGCGGGGGTTGGCGTACACCGTCGCCATGTTTCTCGACATAGCCAGGGTCGCCCCGTTGCGATCGTAGATCGTGCCTCGAGGGGCATCGAGCTTGATGGTGCGAACGTGCTGGTCCTGGGCCTCCTCCTGCAGATCGGGCGCGGCGATGACCTGCACGTAGAAGGTCTTGCCCAGAAGCACGACGAGGAACAGGACGGCGACACCCATGAACAGGGCGAGACGTCTATGCGTCCGGTTCATGCTCATCGGCCCGCGACCGTGATGTCAACCTCCGTTCCCTCCGTCCCGCTCTGCACATAGTGGACCGTGTCCGCGGGCAAGAGTCCGAGTTGGGTCGCCTGCTCCGCTACCCGCTCGGGTGCCGAGAGCGCGGATATCTGCGAGGAAAGGCCGGCGATCGTCGCCGTCAGCTGAGCCTGCTCGTTCTCCAGTCGGCCCACCTGCGATTCGAGATCGGTAGCACCAGATGCAAGAAGCATGGGACCTACGATCCCCAATCCCAGAAGGGCGACGGCGAAGGCGAGGGTGGCCGCGATCATCGCCCACCGGGGACGACGGCGAGTCACCAGTCGCGGTTTCGGCAGTGGCTCCGCTCTCTCGATCCGCGGTGACGGCTGGGGTAGCCGGGCGGTCGCTTCGCGACCGTAATAGCGGGTCGCGGACACCCGAGCGTCCACCCGGGCGGCGCTGCGCCTGGAGGCCGCGGTGGGTACGAGGTCGCCCTCCCAGGCGTCGATCCAGCGCGCACGACTGGACACTGTCGTCACAGCTTCCTCAAAGCCCGGAGCTTGGCGGATGCTGCGCGCGGGTTCATCTCCACCTCATCGGCTCCTGGAACCACGGCTTTGGGCGTCAAGACCACACCCGTCGCTTTGGCGCCGCACGCGCAGACGGGGAAATCGGGCGGACAGATGCACGGCTTCGCCTTGCCGACAAAGAACTCCTTGACCATCCTGTCCTCCAGCGAGTGGAAACTGATGACCGCCAAGATCCCCCCGGCTGTCTAGTAGGTCGAAGGCGGTCGGCAATGCCGCTTGCAGGCTGCTGCAGTTCGTCGTTCACCTCTATGCGCAAAGCCTGGAACACCCTGCGGGCGGGGTTGCCTGCAGCGAACCGGGCAGGCGTGGGTATGGCGTCCTTGATCGTCTCCACCAGTTCCGAGGTGCGGCGATAGGGCCCGCTTGCCCGGCGTGCCACGATCGCCCGCGCGATCCTCCGCGAGTAGCGCTCCTCGCCGTAGCGGCCGAACAGCTCGGCGAGGGCGGCTTCCGGCCAGGTGTTGAGGAGATCGGCGGCAGTCACCTGCAGGGAGGGGTCCATACGCATGTCGAGAGGAGCGTCGTAGCTGTATGAGAAGCCCCTTTCCGGGGTGTCGATCTGCATGCTGCTCAGGCCGAGGTCCATGTAGACGTGGGTGACGCTTTCGCCCTCGTCCAGCAGGGCCTCGAGGCTGTCGGCGAAATTGCCGCGATAGAAGCGCGAAGGGCAGCGCAACCGCTCGCTGAGGGCCATATAGTAGTCCTCGGCCACGGGATCGCGGTCGCAGGCCACCAGCAGACCGTCCGGGCCCAGCCCGGCGACAACCGCCTCGGCATGCCCGCCCGCGCCGAACGTGCAGTCGACCACCCGGCTGTCCTCCTGCACGTCGAGAAGGCGAAGGAGTTCCTGGGTCAGGACCGGCACATGAGCCATAGCCATCTCCGTCACGAAGGAAGCCGCTGCGCTAGGCATCCGCCGCCCCCCATCTGCTGCTTCGCGAGCGGCGAGGGTCGTTGGATCCCAGATCTCCAGATGTGTACGGGATCCGATGATCGTTACCTTTCCCGCGAGTCCCAGATCTTTCACGTGATGCGCGGGCAGCAGTACCCGTCCTTGCCGGTCCGGCTCGACGAGATCCTGGTTCATGTAGATCATCGCGCGTCTTCCAGCTGTCCCGACTGCTCTCGAACTCGTCAAGAGGTTCCAGGTACTTCGCGTCGAAATCGCTCCATGCGTCGGGATGGAACACGCTGATGCAGGGCTCTCCGCCAGGGAAACGCACCAGGACGGCCCCGTGCTGGAAGTGCTCCCGGTAACGGGCCGGGAGAGTCACCCGGCCCTTCGGGTCGAGGGTGTGATCGAAAGTGCCCGATAGCAATAGCCGTTGCATATCCACCACTTTAAACCACTTTTCCCCACTTCGCAACACCTATGTACGACTTTGTTCCACCCAATCCTGCCTGAAACGGTGCTCTCGACCCAAGATCTAGGCAATGTGTTATCGCGCAAACTGGCTTACTGCATTGATTATTGCACGCACTGCCCGTGCGAGGTCGAGTCGGACAGACGCTCGGACAGACGGAGCCGGCTACAGTCGACGCAGCGGCGCGTACTCCAAAAGGAGCCGCTTCTGTTCTCCCGAGTCGGAGAAGAACACGCGGACGATGCCCCCCGGTTCGAGACCGAGCACGACTCCTTCACCGAACTTCGCGTGGAGCACTTTGTCCCCGGGCGCGAACGCCCCGGCGGGTACATCCCTTTTTGTCGGTCGCTCTCGGCCCTTCTCGCGGGACTCATCCCCGCGCGCGGGCTGACCGTCACGTGGCCTCTCCCACCGCCCGGACGGGGCCTCAAAGGCGGATCGGGGCTTTCGAGCGCCAAGAGCGCTACAGTCGCCCCGATACTCTTTCAGGCCGGCCGGTATCTCGGTGAGAAAGCGGCTGGGCAGCTTGTAGCCCGCGCCGCCGTGGAGCATGCGCGAGAGTGCGTGAGAGAGGTAGAGAGCGTCGCGGGCCCGCGTGATGCCCACGTAGCAGAGACGCCGCTCCTCCTCCAGGCGCTGTTCGTCCAGCGAGCGGGAGTGCGGGAAAGAGCCCTCCTCCATGCCGGTGATGAAGACCACCGGGAACTCCAGACCCTTGGCGTTGTGGAGGGTCATCAGAGTGACGAGCGGCTCGGCCTTCCTCCAGGCTGTCGACGTCGGCATAGAGGCTGATCTCCTGCAGGAAGTCGGTGAGCGTCGCCTTCCGGGTTCATGCGGTCGAACTCCTCGGCCACTCCCACGAACTCCTCCAGGTTCTCCAGCCGGCCCTCGGCCTCCAGGGTCCGCTCGGCCTTGAGCGCGCAGTCAATCCGCTCTCCTCGCAGCACCAGGCGCACGATCCGGCGCCGCGACGCTTCGTCCCGGACCGCGAGCCTCCCGCCGAGCGCCGCTCGCAGCCGCGTCGCCGCCCCGGCCCAACGGTGCGAAGCTCTCGCCCAGGCGTCGCGGATCCGGGTCAGCCCGGCCAGCCTCGGTCCGTCCTGCGCGGAGCGACGCCTCCGCAGACGAGATCCCCTTCTCGCTGCGCAGGCCTGCAGCCGGCCGATGGCCACGTCACCCAGCCCGCGGCGCGGGGTGTTGATCACCCGCAGCAGCGAGATGTCGTCGGTGGCGTTGAGGGTGACCCGCAGGTAGGCCAGAAGATCCTTGATCTCCGCCCGCTGATAGAACTTGGTGCCGCCCACCACCCGGTAGCCCACGCCCTGGCGCACCAGCATGTCCTCGATGACGCGCGACTGGGCGTTGACCCGGTAGAAGACGGCCATATCGGAGGCGGGGCGGTCTCGAGCAGCTTCGACGATCTCGTCGCAGACCAGCCGGGCTTCTTCGTGCTCGTCGCGGCACTCGAACACCGTGACCGGCTCACCCGCGCCCCGCTCGCTCCACAGGTTCTTGGGCTTGCGTCCGCGGTTGTGGGAGACCAGAGCGTTGGCCGCATCCAGGATGGTGGTGTACGAGCGGTAGTTCTGCTCGAGCTTGACCACCTTGGCATCGGGGAAGTCGTCCTCGAAGCTGAGGATGTTGCGGATGTCGGCCCCCCGCCACGAGTAGACCGACTGGTCGTCGTCGCCCACCACGGTCACCTGCCGGTGCTCTTCGGTGAGCAGCTTCACCAGGACGTACTGGGCCCTGTTGGTGTCCTGGTACTCGTCCACCAGCACGTGGCGGAAGAGGTCGCGGTAGTAGGCCAGCCGCTCGGGAACAGACGAAGCACGTCGACCGTGCGCATCAGCAGATCGTCAAAATCTAGGGCGTTGGCTCGAGCAGCCGCGCCTGGTAGCGCCGGTAGACCGCTGCCGCGACGTCGGTGGAGCCCGAGCCACCGTACGCCGTCACCCCCATCTCGTGATCTGCAGTGCCCGATATGCCGGATCGCGCGAAATCGTCGATGTCCACCAGCTTGTTCTTGGCGTCGGAGATGAGGCTGAGAGCCCTGGGAGGGAACCGCTTGGGGTCGAGCCGAGGTCCTCCAGGCAGTGCTTGATAAGGCGGACCGAGTCGTCCTCGTCGTAGATGGTGAAGTTCGGTCCGGTAGCCGAGAAGCGACGGCGTCCTGGCGCAGGATGCGCGCGCAGGCCGAGTGGAAAGTGCACACCCACATCCACCGAGACGAGGCCCCGAGGAGCGGGCCACCCGCTCCTTCATCTCCCCGGCGGCCTTGTTGGTGAAGGTGATGGCCAGGGTCTGATGCGGCCGTCACCTGGCCGCTCTGGATCAGATAGGCCAGCCGATAGGTGAGCACGCGCGTCTTGCCGGAACCGGCGCCCGCCAGGACCAGCAGCGGGCCGCCGGCGTGGAAGACGGCTTCGTGCTGGCGTTCGTTGAGGTCTCTCGGCGAGGCGGGCGCGCAGCGTCAGACGTCTCGGGTACGCCATCGAGCCTCATCGAGGTCCATGCCACCGCGGTCTGCCGGACTCGGCGCGGCGGTGCTGGGCTGCCGCTGCGAGAGGCCGGCGCAGTTCTTCTATCTCGTTCTCCAGCTGCACCACCCGGCGCACCAGGCATTTCATGGCCTCGGCCACCGGGTCGGGCAGATGGGTGTAGTCGATATCGGGGATGCCGACCTTGGTCCCGTCCCTGATGACCGGGCTGCCGGGGTTGCCCACCACGGTGGTGTTGGGGGGAGCGTCCTGCACCACTACGCTGCCGGCGCCGACTCTTGACGTTGTCGCCGATGGTGATGGAGCCCAGGAGTTGCGAGCCGGCTCCGATGACCACGTTGTTGCCCACGGTCGGATGGCGCTTGCCGGTCTCTTTGCCCGTGCCGCCCAGCGTCACTCCCTGGTAGATGGTGACGTTCTGCCCACTTCGCGCGGTCTCACCGATGACCACCCCGGCCCCGTGGTCTATGAACAGGCCCTCGCCCAGGGTGGCCCCCGGATGGATCTCGATGCCGGTGAGGAACCGCCCGAACTGAGACACCAGCCGCGGCGCCAAGGGTACGTCGCGCTTCCAGAGGGCGTGCGGCCGCCCGGTGGAACCAGACGGCGTGCAGCCCCGGATAGCAGGTGAGGATCTCCAGATCGCTGCGGGCGGCGGGGTCGCGCTCCTTGATGGCCTGGATGTCGCGCCTCATGATCGCCAGCTCAGCGGCTCTTCCCCCGCGGCGAGTAGCCCAGGAACGCGTAGGCTGCCAGCCGCGAGATCACGGCGAAGGGACATACCACCTCGCCGGGCGCAGAGCGCTTCCGGTGCGCATCTGTCGCGCATCCTCCTCCTCCTCCCGGCCGTCTGCGAGCGCCTCGTTCATGCTGCCGCTGCGAAGCCTTCCAGGTCCAGAGCCACATAGGCATAGCCGAGTTCGCGCAGGAGCTCTACGATAGCACGCCGCACGGACTCCTCGACCGCACGGGCGATGTCGTCCGCAGCCACTTCGATCCGGGCCATATCCCCGTGATGCCGGACCCGGCACAGTGGCGAACCCGAGTTCCCTCAGAACGGCGCTCGGCAGCGGCCACCATCTGCAGGTCGTCCGCCGTGATCTCCTCGCCATAAGGGAAGCGCGAAGCCAGACAGGGCGAGGCGGGCGCGATCCCACGTTGGTCAACCCCCGATCCCTTGCCAGAGCGCGCACCTCCCGCTTTCCTCATCCCGGCTTCGGCCAGGGGGCTGACGACCCCAAGTCCGCCGCGGCCTGATCCCCGGCCGTAGTCGCCCGGTCGTCCAGGTTGGCCCCATCGACGACGGTCGTCATCCCTTCCGACTGGGCGACTTCGAGCAGCCGGCCGTACATCGCGCGCCGGCATAGGTAGCAACGTTCCGGCGGGTTGGCGGCGAAGCCCGGCACTGCCAGCTCTGGGTAAGGGGACCACTGTGTCGCGCCCCCAGCCGCGCGGCCGCTCTCCCGCGCCGCCTCCAGCTCCTCCCGGGTGTGGACGTCGCCGTGAGCGGTGACGGCCAGGACCCTGTCCGGGCCCAGTTCGTCGAGGGCCAAGCTGAGGAGCAGGGTGGAGTCGACGCCTCCGGAGAAAGCCACCAGACGGGACTCGCATTCGCGGATGACGTGCGCGGACCTCGCCCTGGGTCTCGGCGAAGGCGCTCACCTCCACCGCCGGCCACGATCACGTTCCCACTCCGCAGCAGACGCAGTTGGGGTCTCGCGGCACGTCCAGCTTGTCGAACGTGAGATCCCAGAGATCGAGCACCAGCAGATGGCGGTTGCGCGAGTCCGGGTCGACCACCAGCTTGATCACCTCGGTGGCCTCCACGCTCGCGATGACGGCCACCACGGTGTTGAGAACCCCCGCCACGTCGGCAGTGGGCGACTGCTCGCGGCCGGGAAGGTCGCGGACGAGGCAGCGCAGGCAGGGACCCATCGCCCGGGACGATGGTCATGGTCATGCCGCTCGACCCGATGACACCCCCATATACCCAGGGCACGCCCTGACCGACGGCGTAGTCGTTGATCAAGAAGCGGGTTGGGAAGTTGTCGGTGCCGTCGACCAGGAGATCGAGCCCGGCGGCGAACTCGGCGATGTGTCGCGGGGTCGATGGTCCTGACCAGGGGCTCCACCGTCACGTCGCTGTTGATGGCCGAAGATGGAGCCGCGGCGGCTTCGGCCTTGGGAACGCGCCGGGCCACGTCGTCTTCGGTGAAGAGAACTTGGCGATGCAGATTGTGTAGCTCGGGGTAGTCTCGGTCGGCGATGCGCAGAGGCCGACCCCGGCTCGCACCAGGTTGTTGGCGATGACCGAGCCAAGTGCCCCGCAACCGACCAGACCGACCCGCGCTGCCCGCAGTCTCTCCTGTCCCTCCCGGCCGATATGCGGGACCAGCATCTGCCGGCTGTAGCGGAAGAGAGGATCGCACGCACTCATCCCTCCGCGCCTCCTGCCACTCCGAGCACTCTCCTTGCCCCGTCGATATCCGGCTCCAGATAGGTTACGTCTCCCTCTTGCATCACCGCACCCGTGAGCGCCTCTCCACTCCATGCTCCGGACCCGTTGGCCACGAGCGCGGCGGCGATGGCCGCGCGAAAGCGTCCGGCATCATCGCGAAACGAGGGCGCTTCCCAATCGGGGCCGGCGGCCATGGAGTCGTTCCTGTCCATGAGAGCGGCGAGCGCCCCGGCCAACGTAGCCGCATCGGAGCCGGCGGCGTCGAGTTCGGCCGGCGGCAGCGGGTCGATGCCCGCGTCCGCCAGGGAGCTCGTAAATCCATCCACTCGATGGAGGCCACCGCTTCCACGGGGACCCCAAGGGCTTCGGCCAGCGCGTCGGCCTAAGCCGCCTGTTGGTCGGCCGCGAAGAGTTGGGAGACCACCGCGAAACGGTCGCCCGACTTGAGCAGCGTCAGGCCGGGGACGGTCAACACGATCCCTCCGCCGGGACGGGGATAGACCAAGGCCGCGTCCACTACCCTGCCTCCTGCTCGAGAACGAGCAGACCGCTACCTCGAGAGCCCGTGGCGACGCTGCTGACAGTGGTCGACGATACACCGGCGCCCTCGCCTTCATGGGCATGCCGACGAAGACGAAGAGAGCTGCGATGACCACGACTCCGGCGATCATAGGGGCCGCCACCCACGAAGTCGGCCGGCCGTCCGTTTGCGCTGGGCTTCGCGCCGGGTGGACCGCCGCTCCGAGCGAGAGTGGTAGCCGGTCGGCTCTGAAGGTCGCGGACCTTTCGGTCGGCCTGGCCCCCGAGGCATGCTCATCACCGGCCGGGCGAGCGATACTCGCCGGTCTTCTCGATGAGATCGCCCACAGCGTCAGGCACGAGATAGCGTCGGGCAGGCCTGCGGCCAGGCGCTCGCGGATCATGCTGGAGGAGATCGCGAGAGCCGGGATCTCCATGACCCTCACGCGGGCCTGGACCGGCCCCGGTCCGACGGCCCGGGGACCGAGCGCGGACAAGACACCGGCAAGACGGGAAAGGTCGAAGCCCGGGCGGGTGGCCGCGATGAGGTGCACAACTCCAGGACCCTCGGCGGAGTCCTTCCAGGTGAGGATGTCGAGCACCGCGTCGGCCCCGGTGACGAAGAAGATCTGCGCTCCGGGCCGACACATCCGCGGCGACGTGTTCGAGGGTGTCGACCGTATAGCCCACCTGCGGCGCGGTCGATCTCAGAGACGCGATACTGAGAACCGGGGATGGCGGGCGATGGCTACGGCAGACCAGAGATACCGGAACTCCGCCGGGAGCCAGCTGCGCCTCTTGTGAGGAGGGTCGACCCGACGGGCATGAAGACCACCTCGTCGAGGCCGAACTGGACCAACGCCTCCTCGGCCGTGACCAGATGAGCAATATGGATGGGGTCGAAGGCGCCACCCATGATCCCCAGGCGCAGGCCCGACCGCGTCACTCAGCCGGGAGATGGGATCCTCTCGGTCCATATTCCTCTCTACCCCGAGCTGTCTGCCAGCGGCCGATCAGCGGATATGGCCCTCTGCCGGTGACCACGTACTTGGTTGATGTCAGTTCCTTAAGCGCCAACGGACCCCGCGCGTGCAGCTTCTGTGTGGAGATGCCGATCTCGGCTCCCAGACCGAACACTCCCCCGTCGGTGAACCGGGTGGAAGCGTTGATGTAGATCACGGCCGCGTCGACAGCCTCGCGCGAACCGGCGGCTGGCCTCGAGGTCTCGCGTGATGATGGCCTCCGAATGGCCCGTACCGTACTGTGCGATGTGCTCGACGGCCTCTTCGAGATCCTGCACCACCTTGACGGCCATCTCCAGATCGAGAAACTCGGTGGCGTAGTGCTTGCTCGGTGGCCTCGAGCAGCTTGAGCTCTGGCCTCGCCCACGAGCTCGCGCGTGCGTGGCATCGACGTACAGCTTGACCGTCCGCTCGTGCAGACGCCTTCAGGACCACGCGGGCAGGAACTCGGCGGCGACCGCCTCGTGCACGAGCAGCGTCTCGGCCGCGTTGCAGACGCCCGGCCGCTGGCACTTCGCGTTGATGGTGATCTCCAGCGCCTGCCTC
Organism: uncultured Actinomycetota bacterium; assembly: GCA_963822135.1. Classification (GTDB taxonomy): domain Bacteria; phylum Actinomycetota; class Thermoleophilia; order RBG-16-64-13; family RBG-16-64-13; genus CAIQPS01. The sequence goes on from CAWGGI010000011.1 coordinate 469,062, forward strand.
AGGTCGGCGGTCTTGTCCACGTAGACGTGGCAGTTGCCACCGGCCGCGTAGATGACGGGGACCTTGGAGTGCTCCAGCAGGAACTCCTTGAGCGCTTCGCCGCCGCGGGGGATGACCAGATCGATCTGGTCGCGGAGCTGAAGCAGCTCCACCAGAGCCTCCCGATCCCTGCTGGCCACGAACTGGATGCAGTCGCCGGGCAGATCCGGCCTCCGAGAGCGGCCCCCGTGATGACCTCGGCCAGGATACGGTTGGAGCGGTAGGCGTCGCTGCCCCCGCGCAAGGATCACGGCATTGCCGGTCTTGAGCAGAGAGCGGCGGCGTCGACGGTGACGTTCGGGCGGGCTTCGTAGACCACGGCGATCACGCCGAACGGCACGCGCACCTTCTGGATCTGCAGGCCTTCCGGCAGTGCGCCAGCCCTCGACCACCTGGCCCACCGGGTCCGGGCAGCGCGGCGATGTCGCAGCAGGCTGGCGGCGATACCCCCAGCCGCTGCTCGTCGAGCATGAGGCGGTCGATCAGCGCCGCGGACAGCCCTTCTTGCGGCCTTCGGCGACGTCCTCGGCGTTCTCGACCAGGATCTCCTGCGCGCGGCGCTCGAGCGCCTCCGCCATGGCGATCAGCGCCCGGTTCTTCTCGGCGGACGACGCGACGGCCAGACGGCGAGAGGCCGCTTGGCCGTATCGCGGCAGTCTCTCTTGTCTTCAACTCCGTGCCTCCCGCCCGTCTGTCAACACACCAGCACCAGATAGTCCCTGTGGATGGCCTCCGGGGAGGCCTGGGGAAGCAGCTCCGCCACCTGCTGCTGTGCAGCCCTTTCACCCGGTCCAGCTCCTCCCTCGAGTAGCTCGACCAGGCCCTTGGCCAGTTCGCATGCCGGTCTCGATCGACCACCATGACCGCGTCGCCCGCCACGAAATCGCCCTCCGCAGCCACGACCCCCACCGGCAGCAGGCTGCCCTTGCCCTGCAGAGCGCCTTGGCGGCCCCTTCGTCCACCACCACCCTGCCGCGCGCCGGCTTGCCGTACAGCAGCCACAGCTTGTAGTCGGGCAGACCCAGGGCGCGGGCAGGGAACCGCGTCCCCACCTCGTCGCCGGCCAGACACGCCTTGAGCACCCCCGGCACGGTGCCCCGGGCGATGACCGTCTCCACCCCACCGCTCGTGGCGATGCGGGCGCTGTTGACCTTGCTGCCCATGCCTCCCGATCCCAGAGGTCCCGACCGCGCCGATCTGCACGCACTCGAGTTCCTCGAGGTCGTCGACCGTGGCGATGAGCCGGGCGTCGCTGTCCTCCGCGGGATCGGCCGTGTAGAGCCCGTCGGTGTCGGTGAGCAGGACCAGCAGGTCGGCCTTGACCAGCAGCGCCACCTGCGCGGCAAGAGCGTCGTTGTCGCCGAAGCAGAGCTCGTCGGTCGAGGTGGTGTCGTTCTCGTTGATGATAGGCACCACCTTCCAGTCCAGCAGGCGCCTCAGGGTGTTGCGCGCGTTGAGGTACTGGGTCCGGGCCGCCACGTCGAAAGCCGTCAGCAGCACCTGGGCTGTGACGACGTCCTCGTGGGCGAAGAGCTCGGTGTAGATGTGGAACAGACGTCCCTGGCCCACAGCCGCCGCCGCCTGCAGGTCCACCACCTCGGCCGGCCGCCGCTTGCGCCTGAGCACTCCCATGCCCGAAGAGACGGCCCCCGAAGAGACCAGCAGCATCCGGTGACCCCTGCGCTGCAGCTCGCACACCTCGGCCACGAGCCCGGCTACGGGGGCCAGGCGGAACGTGCCCCGCTTGCTGGTGAGCGTGCTGGAGCCGATCTTGACGACTACGGTCTTGCCTGAGCGTCTTGCCCGCCACCGCGCTGCCATCCCTACTGGAACTCGAACGCGTAGCCCTCCGATCTCACATCGTCGCCCGGCTGAGCCCCCTGCGCCCGCAGTGCAGCATACACCCCCAGCCGGTCGAGCCGCTCTGCCAAGATACCGGATAGCTTCTTCGTTGTCGAGATCGAACCTGCTCACCAGCCGCCGCACGGCGCGCTCCCTCGACCACGAGCCGATCTTCCTCCCGGCGCACGACGAAGGTCCTCGCTGCGGCTGCCGGCAGCGGCCGGTAGGTGACGTGGCCGCCGCCGTCTCCAGCCGTCCCATCGTGGACCGTCATGCAGCGGAGGCCCGCGCGGTCTCTACCGCGGACTGTCTGCGCACGCGCGGACTGTTCCGGTCGCCCGGCTGAGAGCTCGCTGCAGAAGCGGCCCGATCCAGCGGAGCAAGCGCGCTTGAGCCCCGCCCCGGTCGCCGCCGACACGGGCCAGACGAGCTGCTCGACGGCGGGAGCTCATCCTCTCCCACCAGGTACGCGAAGGCCGGATGACCCGCGCTCCGCAGACGCTCGATCTCGGTCGACGAAGACCGCGGTCTGCTCCTCGACCACCTCGGGAGGCACGGCGTCGATCTTGTTGAGCACGCACCACCTGGGGTTGCTCCGCCAGATCGAGCGGCGTGCGCGTCCAGCTCGCGCAGGATGATGCGGAATCCCTCGAGAGGGTCGACCCCGTAGTAGCCGGTGACATCCACGACGTGCAGCAACAGCTGGCATCGCTCCAGATGGGCCAGGAACTCGTGGCCCAGACCCACGCCCTCACTGGCGCCCTCCAGAAGCCCGGGTACATCGGCCAGGATGAACACATCGCCCTCGCCCGACCAGTCGACCACTCCCAGCATGGGCTCCAGCGTGGTGAACGGATAGTCCGCGACTTTGGGCTTGGCGTTGGAGAGACGGCGCAAGCAGGGAAGACTTGCCCGCGTTGGGCAGCCCGGCCAGCCCGGCGTCGGCCATGAGCTTAGGGTGAGCTGCAGCCAGAGGCTCTCGCCTCCTCGCCCAATTCGGCGAACTTGGGAGCCTGGCGCACCGAGTTGATGAAGCGGGCGTTGCCGCGACCCCCGCCGCCGCCGCGAGCCACGAGGATCGCGCTGGCCGGGATGGGTGACGTCGGCGAGCAACCTCTCATCCGTCTCGGTGTCATCCGCCTCCGCCCAGACCTGAGTGCCCAGCGGCACGGGGATGAGCACCGTCTCGCCGTCGGCTCCGTGCTTGCGGGCGCCCTGAGCCGGGCCTGCCCGCGCCGGCCTTGAAGTGGACCTTGTAGGTGAAGGGCTGCAGGTCGCGCAATTGGGGGTCGGCGACAAGGATGACGTCGCCCCCGCGGCCGCCGTCGCCGCCGTCCGGCCCTCCGCGGGGCACGTGCATCTCTCTACGAAAAGAAACGCAGCCGTTCCCGCCGTTCCCGGCCGCCACATGGATCTTTGCCTGATCGAAGAACATGAGCGGTCCCGGAGAGGAGCGAGCCCGGCCGCGAGACGCGGACCGTTACTCGGTGACGATGCTGACGACGCGTCCCGCCTTGCCCGTGGTGAATGACCACCCGGCCGGGGGCTTTCGCGAAAAGGGTGTCGTCGGAGCCGATGCCCACGTTAACCCCGGGACGGAACCGGGTGCCGCGCTGCCGGACGAGGATGGCGCCGGCCTTGACCGTCTCGCCGGCGAACGCTTTGACGCCCAGACGCTGAGCATTGGAATCGCGGCCGTTCCTGGAACTGCCGCCGCCTTTCTTGTGAGCCATTCTCCTATCCCTTCCTAAGCGATCTTCTGCACCTCGAGACGCGTGAGCGCCGAGCGGAAGCCGGTCTTCTTGCGCCAGCCACGCTTGGGCTTGAACCTCGAGATGGTGATCTTGGGTCCCCGGAAATGCTCCACCACGGTAGCCGTGACCTTGGCCTTCTTGCCCTCGCCGGCCAGACGGACGTCGGTGCCGTCGGCAACCAGCAGGGAGGGCAACTCCACGGTCGCTCCTTCGGCGGCATCTAGGCGGTCGACGACGACCTCCTGCCCTTCTTCTACGCGGTACTGCTTACCGCCGACCTCGACGATGGCGAACATCCCGACTCCTCGCATACTCTCGTCCAACGACCGCGGCCACCAGGGGCGGCCGCGAGCAAGGCAGTATAGCAAGGTTGCCGTCGGGCTGCCACCCGGCTGCCATGCGAGCCGGGACATGTCGCCCACCCCGCGTGCGAAACGCGAACGGCGCGACCCCTCAGTCGGGCAGCACGGCCACGTGGTCCAGACGGACCTCTTCGGTCGCCGCCTCGATCGTCAGCCGCCGCCCCGTCTGCACCTCGAGGCGTTGCAGTACGGGAGCCCCGCCGCCGCCGAGAAGCGCAGCCACGCGCGGATGCACTTCGACCCGGAGGACGGGAAGCTCGCACGATCAGAGCAGATGCCCAAGACGACGCTCGACCTCTATGAGGGCGGATTCCTCCGAGATCACCCGACCCTGCGCCCCTGCAGACGGGGCAGTGAGCTGTCACGATCTCCCGCAGTCCCTGGGTGACGTTCTGCCGCGTCATCTCCACCAGCCCCAGGGGGGAGATCTCGACCACGTAGGTCTTGGTGCGGTCGAGGGCGAACTGGGCCTCCAGGGCCGCGAGAACGGCTTCGCGGTTGGCCTTCGCCGTCATGTCGATGAAATCGATGACGATGATGCCGCCGATGTCCCGCAGCCGAAGCTGGCGGACGATCTCTCGGCAGGCCTCGAGGTTGGTCTTGAGCGTCGTGTCTTCCAGGTGTCGCCGGCCCACGTAGCGTCCGGTGTTGACGTCGATCACCGTCATGGCCTCGGTGTGATCGATGACGATGTACCCGCCCGAGGGCAGCTCGACCCGGCGGGACAGGGCCTTCTCGATCTCCCTTTCCAGACCCAGCCTGCTGAACAGTGGCTCTTCGTCCTCATAGCGCTCCACCCGCTGCTGGAGCTCGGGCGCCACGGCATGCAGGTAGCTTGCCAGCCGTCGGTGAAGCTTCTCGTCGTCCACGACGACCGCCGCGAACTCGGGCCCAACAAGGTCGCGGACACTTCTGACCGCCAACTCGACCTCCATGTAGACGAGCGCCGGCGCGCCGGCCGCGCGCGCGCGGCGTTCGGCGCCGGCCCACATCCGCTGCAGAAAGCGGAGGTCGCGCTCTATCGCCTCCCTCCCCGCTCCCTCGGCGGCGGTGCGCACGATCATCCCCCCGGAATCCGGTGCCACCGCACGGCTGATGCTCCTCAGCCGTTCCCGCTCCTCCGACCCAGCCGCCGCGAGACCCCGGCGCCTTTCCCTGTGGGTAGATAGACGAGGTACCGCCCGGCGATCCCCACCTCCGTGGTCAGCCGCGGCCCTTTCCCCCCCATGGCGTCGCGCGTGACCTGCACGAGCAGTTCCTTCCGGGCCTGAGAAGGTCCCTGATGGTCCGGGAGCGGCCGGAGCGCGCTTCCGGGGCCACCACCTCCCCTGCGGACAGGAAGCCGTTGCGCTCCAGGCCGATGTCCACAAAGGCAGCGTCCATCCCCGTAAGGACGTTCTCCACGCGGCCCTTGTACATGTTGCCCACCAGCGACCGCCGATGAGGACGCTCCACGTACATCTCCGCCGGCCTGCCGTCCTCGAGCAGGGCCACCCGCGTCTCGAGCGCGTCACGGGAGATGATGAGCTGTTTCACAGCACCCCGTCCCTTACTTCAGGTGGATGTGGGTCCGACTCACAGCGACAGCCTTCAGAGACAGACCGGTGGCCTGCCCCAGCGCCCTGAGGACCAGCTCCGGGCGTGCGGTGCCCACAGGGGATACCGCTGCCCTGAACGCGAGCAGGAATCCGCCTTCGCGGTCACCGTCGAGGCTCCGGCTCACGCTCAACGTCTGAGGTACTGCTTGAGTTCTATCGACCGAGTCCGACCTCCGTGCACATCTTCCACCATCCACTCACTCGCCTCCACCAGACGGCGCACTCCGTCGGTCAAGGTCTCCTCGAGATCGACCGGAGTCTCGCCCTGCCCCGAAGGACCGGCATCGGCTCCCTCGCCTCCGGCCCCCTGTCTGGAGGCGGTGAAGGTGACCTGATAGGCGGCCGCCACCACCCGTGTCCCCAGCCGCGGTCCTTTTTCGCAGCGCGCCAACCCGCGAAGCTGTATGTGCCCGGGTAAGGCCCGGGCGAGACGTGCCTCGAAATCCCCCTCGGGTTCCTCGGCCAGCTCGAACTCGCAAAGCTCCTCCAAGCCTTCGATGCCCACCCCCAGCGGCAGCGCCAGGCTGAGAAGAGCCTTGGGACGCATCCCCTGAGACAGCGCGAGGTGGCCCCCGGCCCGACGGACGGCCCGGCGGAACACCTCTACGCGGTCGAGATGGCCGAGGAACCGGCCTCTGCCGGTCACGGCGAAGCACGCCAGATACCGGTGGGTAAGATCTCGCGAGCCCGGCTCCCCGGTGGTCCGCTCGGGAAGCACCCCGGAGTCCTCCTCGGACCGGCTCCGCCCCTCGAGCGCCTCTTCCACGGCGATCTCGGCGGACGGAGAGGCCAGGTCGTTCCCCGGGGGATCAATGCACGCCCCGCAGTCCTCGCAGCCGTCCCAGCGGCAGTCTCCGCTCGTCTCGGCCAGCCGAGCCTTCTCCCACTCGCGCCACAGGAAGCCGGCGGTGGGTACTCCGTCCATCCAACTCCAGGGCAGAGGATCCACCTGGCTGAGCGGGGTCGTCGCTGCGGCCTCCGCGGAGGTCCCGGCCTCGCTGAAGGCCGCAGCCCACGCATCGGCCCGGAATTGCTCGGTCCACGAGTCGAAGCGGGCGCCGTGCCTCCACGCCTCTTCGATCACTCCCGCCATCTCCTCACCCCCTCGGGCGAGCGCGGCCTCCAGATAGCTCTTGGTGGGATCGGAGACGGCCAGCCGGATCCCGGCTTCCGCAAGCGAGCGCGCAGCGATGCCTGCCGCCGTAGCAGGGTCTCGCGATCGGCCATCGCCGCCCACTGGAACGGAGTGAAGGGCTTGGGAACGAAGTTGTTGACGCTCACGTTCAGCTGCAGTCGGCCCGCTCTGGCCCCCAACGTGCGCCGCCCGACATCGCGCACCCGCAGACACAGGTCGGCGATGGCCGAGACGTCTTCGTCGGTCTCGCCAGGCAGACCGATCATGAAGTAGAGCTTCAGCGTGGTGCGGCCGGAGCGGAACGCTTCTTCTGCCGCGGCGATGACGTCGTCCTCGGTCACGTTCTTGTTGATCATGTCCCGCATGCGCTGGCTCCCGGCCTCCGGAGCAAGAGTGAGCGACGAGCCGCCGGGCGAAGCCAGCCAGGCCAGGCGGACCGAGGCCGTGTCGACCCGCAGGGACGGCAGGGAAAGACTCACCTCGGGACGGGCGGTCGCGATGCCGGTCAGGACCTCCCGAGGCACGAGTAGTCGGTAGTGGAGAGCGACGCGAAGGCGAGTTCCTGATGCCCGGTCGCGGCGAGCTCACTCGTCGCGAGGGCGAGGATCTCCTGCGCCGACCGTTCCCGCACCGGCCGGTACCACATGCCTGCCTGGCAGAAGCGGCAGCCGCGGGTGCAGCCGCGCATGACCTCCACCCAGGCCCGGTCGTGCACCCCGGCGATCAGGGGAACCAGGCACGACGCGGGGTAAGGCGCGCCTTCGAGCCGCTCCAGCGCCCTGCGGCGCACCCTCGAACTCACGCCGGGTACGAAGACCCCCTCCACCTGGCTCAAGCGCCGCTTGATCTCGTCTCGGGGCGCTCCCTCACGCCGAGCCCGAACCATCACGTCCAGCATCTCGGGGAAGAGCTCTTCGCCGTCGCCCACCGCGACGGCGTCGACAAAGGCAGAGAAGGGCGCGAGATTGGCGCAGGCCGGACCGCCTGCGAGCACTATCGGGTGCCCCTCGGCGCGGAGCGAGGAGCGGATCGGAATGCCGGCCAGATCCAGCATTTCCAGCAGGTTGGTGTAGTGCAGTTCGTGCTGCAGAGTGACGCCCAGGAGATCGGCCTGCGCCGACGGGGGTCCAGGTCTCCAGCGTCAGCAGCGGCACCCGCGCCGCGCGCATGGCCGCGGTGGCGTCGACCCACGGCAGGTACGCGCGCTCGACGGCTACTCCCTTCACGCCCAGCGCAAGGTGATAGAGGATCTGGATGGCTTGGTTCGAGATCCCGATCTCGTAGGTATCGGGAAAGCCGAGTACGACCCGGACCTCCTCCGGATCCTCGCTGAAACCGGGCCCGACTCCGGACTCCTCTCCTATCAGCCGGGCCGGTTGCCGGATGCCGGCGAGTATCTCCTCGAATGCGCTGTCGAAACGCGGCGCGCTCAACGCCTGAGCGAGCCTGCCAGCGCAACCACCTTGCTGGTCGAGGCGGGAGCCCCTTTCTCGAAGTAGGCCATCGCCCCAAGACCGACGGCCATGGTGGCGGAGTATGCGGTCACCACCCTCATCACAAGAGACAGCCCGGGCACGGAGCGCACGAGCAGCCGGCCGATACCGCGGAACCCGTAGCCCAGAACGACCACTCCCGCTATTTCGACCGCCCGTTCCTTGTCGATCTGCTGGCCGTACATGGCTGCCAGGTTGAGGACCATCCGCGCCTGGTTGAGCGTCATGGCCGGCATGTCCGAGCCGGGGACGAAGAACACCAGCGCGATGAAGACGTTCTGCGCCGCGGTCTTCCATACCAGCCGGCGGGCAGCCGCCTGTCGAACCACCGGATAGCGCCGGGCCAGAGCCACGCCCCTGTCGCCCGCGGCCTCGGCGCACAGCGAGAAGAGCCGGCTCCAGCCGCCGGGACTGGCCGAGGAGAACGAGAGCCGGGACGCGCCGTTGGCCAGATAGCTGGCTCTGGCCTTCACGCCGGGTCCTTCGTCGACGGCCACGATCACCGAACCCCTGGCCAGCGAGTAGCCAAGAGAGGCTTCGACGCCCGCCTCTTTGTCGGGGGTGGTGAGGACGACCAACAGCTCGTCAGGAGCGGAGACGACGGCCGCCAAGCTCGGCGGCAGACGTATCGGCCAGGCTGGCCGGGCTCATGCCACCTTCTGCAAAACGCTCCTTGGCGGCCTCCACCAGCGCCGGATCGCCGGCCAGCACGACCGACGCCGGCTGTGTAGCCCCGACGGAAGCATCTTTGAAGGCCTTCAGGCTCTTGGATAGGTTCAAGGGTAGCTTGACCACTCCCCGCCTCCCTTTGTTGCGGGCGCCGGGGGCCGCTACTTGGCCTGCCCGGCCACCGAATGGACGTGGACACTCTCCAGCAGGCCGATCGCCATCAAGAATACTACGAGCGAACTGCTGCCGAAACTCACGAAGGGCAGCGGGATGCCGGTGACCGGCATGATCCCGATGGTCATGCCGATGTTGACGAACACCTGGAAGATGAGGATCCCGGAGATGCCCGCGGCGATCAGCCGTCCGAACATATCCTCGGAAAGCCTGGCGATGCGCAGCGCCCGCCAGATGATCACTCCGAACAGGGCCAGCAGCAGAAGGGCTCCCATGAACCCCAGCTCCTCCCCGATCACGGCGAATATGAAGTCCGTGTGATGTGCAGGAAGAAAGTTGAGGTGGGTCTGCGTCCCTTCAAGATAGCCTTTGCCCGTGAACATGCCACTGCCCACGGCGATCTTGCTCTGGGAGAGCTGATAGCCCAGGCCGCTCGGGTCCTTGTCGGGATCGAGGAAGAGAGTGAGGCGCTTCAGCTGGTAGTCCTTGAGCAGGTGCACTCCAAAGGCGCTGGGCAGCACCCTCAGCACCATCACCACTGCGAGCACGCTCGCCCCCGCGATGATCCCGAGATGAGGTATGCGGATCCCCCAGACCACGAGCATGACGGCGAGGATAGCGCCGAAGACGAGCGCGCTCCCCAGGTCGGGCTGCAGAAAGACCAACGCCGTGGGGACGAGTACATAGAGGACGCATAGAAGGACGAAGCGCAGTCGGTGCCGCAGGGCCACACCCTCTGCCAGCACCCCGGCGAGCGAGATGGTCAGCAGGAGCTTGGCCAGCTCCGAGGTCTGCAGCCTGAAGAACGGCAACTGGATCCAGCGATTCGCCCCCACCTCGGAGCCGCCGGACCCCACTACGAGCGTGACGACCAACATCGCCAGAGTGGCCAGATAGATGTATGTGCGCCAGCGAGCGAGCCAGCGATAGTTGGCGATGCTGATCATCAGCAACAGGACGATGCCGAGCACCAGACCGACCGCCTGCGAACGTACATAGTAGAAGGGGGTGGAGATGTTGGTGTCGAGATGAGTGGCCGAATACAGCATGAACATACCGAAGGTCGCGAGTGCAAGGGTGGCTCCCAGCAGGATCCAGTCCAGGCTGCGAAGATAGCCTCCCAGGGAGAACCCTAGGGGCTGGCGTCGCTCACGAGCGTGAGAAAAGACGTTGAGCGGGGGGCTCATGGGTGTTACTCCGTCACGGGGATCACCGAGGTACCCCCGGACTCTGTGTGGAAATATGCCTCGAGCACCCGCCGGACCACCGGAGCGGCGATGGAGCTACCGTGCCCCCCTTGCTCGATGATGGCCACCACCGCGATCTCCGGCACACCGTTTGCGTCGGCCGGCGCGTACCCCATGAACAGGGCGTAGTCGTCATCCGGCTTCTTCTCAGCCGTGCCGGTCTTGCCGGCCACCGAGATCGGAAAGCCCTTGAACGCCCCGTATGCAGTCCCGTGAGGGGACGAGGTAACTGAGGCCATCCCCGTTCGAACGAGACTGAGAATGGCGGGGCTCATCTCCAACTGGCTGCGCTTCTCATTCTCGAACTGATGGATCACGTTGCCCGACGCGTCGGTTATCTGGAGTGCCAGATGCGGGACCCATAGCGTGCCCCCGTTGGCGATGGCCGACAGTGCCACCGCCATCTGCATGGGGGTGACAAGAAGGTCGCCCTGTCCGATGGCCAGGTTGATCTCGTCGCCCGTTCTCCACACCTTGTCCTGCGCGGTCTTGCCGTTCTCAGCCTTCCAGTCCTTATCTGGAACCCGGCTCTTCCCGGTCTCACCTGGAAGGTCGATGCCCGGTGGTCTGCCCGAATCCGAACTGCCGCACCCCATTCTGAAGCACCGGACTGGGCTGCTGGTAGAGCAAGTTGCCCAGGTTGTAGAAGTAGACGTCACACGACTCTGTGATGGCCTCCAGCAGACTTACCTGTCCGTGCCCCTCGAGCCTTCCAGTCCTTCCAGGTCTGGGAGGGTGATGGAGTACTTGCCCGTACAATCGAAGCTGGTGTCCGCGGTCACCAGGCCGGCGTTGAGGGCTGCTGCCGCAACGAAAGGCTTGAACGTGGAACCCGCGGGGTAGAGGCCGTCGATGACCCGGTCGAACAGCGGATAGTGGGCCTCTTTGGCGTTCAGCTCGGCGTACTTGGTGCGCGTCATCCCTCCCACCCAGAGAGAGGGGTCGTAGTCCGGGTACGAGGCCAATGCCAGTACCTGCCCGGTACGAGGATCCAAAGCCACTACGGCTCCGCCGGCCGCCTTGACGTAGTCCTCTTCGTGCGCGCGCTGGATGCCTTCGACGATGGCGTTCTCGGCGGCCTCCTGGAGCTCGCTGTCCACGGTGAGCACGAGGTTGCTGCCCGACGTGGGAGCGACGTCCTCGAGGAAGCGCTTGGGACGTCCGGCCGCGTCGACCTCTACCGTCTTCCAGCCGTCGGTGCCTCGGAGGAAGGAGTCGTACGTACGCTCCACCCCATCCTTACCTATGTTGGCCCCGGCCTGCAGGGTAGCGAACTGCTCGCTGTCAAGGTCGTTCTGAGAGACCTCGCCCACGAAACCCAGCAAATGCGTGGCCAGCGCCCCAAAGGGGTACTGGCGTAAGAACGATTTCTCGACCTGGACTCCTCGATACTGCAGGCTGTGCTCCTTGATCTCGGCCACTACCGTGTTCTCGGGGACGTCCTTCTTGACTATGTACGTGACGTACGGGTCCTTTTTCGCCTTTTCATAGGCCTTCAGAAGGTCGACTTCGGTGATGTCGAGGATCTGAGCAAGCCCGGCGATCTCCTGCTGGAACTTCTCCGGCTCCTCTTTGGGGTCGTACATGTCCATCGGGAGGATCCCAACACTGAGGCCGGCCCGGTTCTCCACCATGATCTGGCCGTTGCGGTCGTACACGACGCCTCGAGGAGCCTCCACTGTGACCTCGCGGATGCGGTTGTCCTTCGCCACCGCCACGTAGGCGTCGCCGGAGAGGATCTGCAGGAACCACAGGCGGAAGGCCAGCGCCCCGAAAAGCGTCAGAGCGATGATCAAGATGATGCCCACGCGCATCCCCACGAAGGAATCGTCTTCCTGGGAGCGCTTCTTTCTCACCGGCTCGAGGATCATTGCTCACCTCCCGCGGGACCCGCGGGCTCTGGCTGCGGCGCCGGTAGCAGTCGGACTCGGACAAGGAAGACGTAGAGCGGAGCCGCGATCAGGCCGTCCAGGACAGCCTCGGGCAGCATCTGGGTACCGATCATCGTCAGCAACGCCGCGCGCGGCCCCATCATGAACTGGAACAGCCCGAACGCGAACTGCGCGAGGAACGAAGCCACACCGGCCAGAAGAGCGACGCTCCAGGGGTTGGCCGTACCGAAGCGAGCGACGAACATCCCTACGAAATAGCCGGTCAACACGTAGATGAGCGCACGTACGCCGAGTGGCTCGTAGTAAGCGATATCGGCCACCAGCCCGGCGAAGAACCCAAAGAGGGCTCCCTCGAGTGAACCCCTGGTGACCGCCACGATCACCGTCAAGATAAGGAAGAGGTCGGCGGTGACACCCAGCACACTGATACGCGAGATCAGCAGGAGTTGCAGGAGCACGGCGAACGCCAGCACCAGGATCACCTTGCCCGCGACGAGGAGAGGTTTGCGGCTCATCGCCCCTCTACTCCGTGGCGCTCTCGTCGGGCACGAGCAGGACCATGACCTCTTCGAGCACCCGGAAATCGACGAATGGCTGGACCTCGATCTCCTTGTAGATATCGACGTCTTCCTCACCCACGTTCGCCACGATCCCGATGGGGATGTCGGCGGGATAAACACCGCCGAAGCCCGAGGTGACGACCACCATCTTGGGGTCGACGCCGATATCACGGTCCACGTAATCCATGATCAGCTTGCCCGAGATCGAGCCCTCGACGATGCCCTCCCCCCGCGACCCCTGGATCTTGGCGGCCACGCTCGACTCTGAATCGGTGATCAGCAGCACCACTGCCGACCGCGGGGTGACCTCGATCACCTTGCCGACCAGACCTTTGCCGGCCAGTGTTTGCCCCGCCAGGGGCGTTGCCCCCACCACGGCTTGATCGACCCGGACCCCGTCGTCCGATCCCTTGTCGATCTGGATCCGCGCCCTCCAGCGCGTGGGCGACTTGACCGTCACGCGACCCACGAGGAAGTCGGTGCCGTCGGGAAAGGTGCCCTTGTCCCGGAAGTCGAGAAGGCTCTTGAGGCGTTGATTCTCCTCTCCCTGCTCCTGCAGTCTGATCACCTCTCCCTGCAGGATCTGCACCCGCTCGGCCAGTTGCTCCGCGTCCTTGTGCGCCGACCAGAGGGTGCGGATCCAATCGTAGCCGTCCTGGAATGGTTCGGCGACGCGGGCCCCCCATGACTGAAGCGGCGCGAGAAGCCCGGCAGCCGCCTGCTGGACCGTGTGTACCGGGCCGGACTCTGTCTCGCGAAACGACACCGTCAGCACAGCGAGCGACGCGATGATCAGGACGACGAACACGAACCGTCGCCAGGCCACCTTGTTGCGTGGCATGCAGTACCTCGCTAACTAGTAGCGGCGTCTCTTCACTCTTTGCGAACCCCGATAGAGCGCGTCGAACTCCTCCAGGGAGCGGCCGGAGCCGACGGCCACGCACGTGAGGGGCGACTCGGCCAGATTCACCGGCATCTGCGTCTCCTCACGGATCCGTTCACACATGCCGCGCAGGAGCGAACCCCCACCGGCCATCATGATGCCCCGGTCCATGACGTCGGAAGCCAGTTCAGGGGGGGTCTTATCAAGGGTCGACTTGATCGCGTCCACGATGGCGGCCACCGGCTCGGCGATGGCCTCCCGGATCTCCTCGGACGAGACGACCAAGGTCTTCGGGAGACCGGTCACGAGGTCACGGCCCCGGATCTCGGCATGCTCTTCTTGCTCCAGCGGGTATGCCGAGCCAATTTCCAGCTTCAGTTCTTCAGCCGTCTGGCTGCCGATCATGAGCTTATATTCCTTCTTGATATAGGCGATGATCGCCTCATCAAGCTCATCCCCGCCGATCCTTACCGATTGCGCCACCACGATGCCCGCCAGCGAGATGACCGCAACCTCGCTCGTCCCCCCGCCGATGTCCACGATCATGCTGCCGGTGGCCTCCCCCACAGGAAGACCGGCACCGATAGCCGCGGCCATGGGTTCTTCGATCAGGTAGGCAGCTCGGGCTCCCGCGCTGATCGTCGCCTCCTCAACCGCCCGCCGCTCCACACCGGTGACGCCCGAAGGCACGCACACAACTACTCGGGGATGTGCCCACCGGTTCTGATGCACCCGCTGAATGAAATGGCGGAGCATCTGTTCGGTGACGTCGAAGTCGGCGATGACACCATCTTTGAGCGGCCGGATGGCCGAAATGGTTCCCGGAGTGCGTCCGAGCATGCGTTTGGCGTCGGCGCCTACCGCGAGGACGTCGCCCGACCGCGAGTCTATGGCCACGACCGACGGTTCCGAAAGGACTATCCCCCTGCCCCTGACGTACACGAGGGTCGTCGCCGTGCCTAGGTCGACGGCCATGTCGCGCCCGGCGAAGCCGGTGATGAACTCCATGAAAGCTATGGCTCTACCTCCCTTTGGAGCCTCTGGCTGCCCCCCGCACCCTGCGGGGGCCTGCCCAAGAGCTGCCGAGGCGTCCGGGTATTATAGCCACTGCCGCAGAAGAAGGTCGAACCCGGACTCGCGGAACAGACCGGCCAGCAGGCACAGCGGCAGGCCCACCACGTTGCTGTACTCACCGCGGATCTCCGACACGAAGGTGGCCGCCAGCCCCTGGATCCCATACGCGCCTGCCTTGTCCGTCCACTCCCGCGAACCGATGTACGCGTCGATCAGCGTCTCCTCGAGCGGGAGGAACGTCACTTCGGTGACCGCGGTCGCGACCCTGACAGCCTCTTGCCGGAGCGGTCCTCCCCCGAGACCGACCCTCCCGAGCGCCACCCCTGAGACGACCCGATGCGTCGTGCCTGCCAAGGAAGCGATCATGGCGTGGGCTTCTGCGGCCGAAGAAGGTTTGCCCATCACCCGGCCGGCGAGGGTGACCAGGGTATCTGTGCCAAGAACGAACGCGCCGGCCGTTCCCGATTCCGGCAGGGCGGCCGCCCGCACCTTGGACACCGCGTTCGCGGCCGCGAGCGCCGGCGCGGTATCCCCCTCGGTCAGCTCGTCGGCGGTCGTGACCACCACCTCGTAGGGCACACCGATATCCCGGAGCAGGGAGTGGCGGCGTGGTGATTGCGAGGCGAGGAAGAGCCGGAAGTCGGCCGGAAAAGGTGGCCTCAGGTCCACCGGCGCTGCGTCAGCAGGGGAGCTCGCCGCCCTCCGGGAAGAAGATGGCTGATCTCCCTCTCGGCGCTGGCCAAGCTGTCCGCGCTATGGACGACGTTCCTCCTGACGTCGAGACCGAAATCGCCACGGACAGTGCCCGGAGCGGCGTCGAGCGGGTTGGTGGCGCCCATCATCATCCGCACTATGCGGACGGCCTCGGGTCCCTCGACCACCATGGCGAAGATCGGGAGCGGAGGTGATGTGCTCGACGAGATCGTTGTAGAAGTCCTTGCCCTGATGCTCGGCGTAGTGTCGCTCAGCCATCTCGCGGGTGACCATAAGCATTCGGGCCACCCTGATTATCAGGCCCCGCCGCTCGATTCGACTAATCACTTCGCCGACAAGGCCTCGAGCGACGCCACTCGGCTTGACCAGCACCAACGTCCGTTCCATGAGTTCCTCCCGGGATTCATGCGCGACGACCGCGCGTATCGAAGAACGTAGCTACTGCGCTTCCGCAAACTCCGGTGGGGGTACTTCGCCGAAACCGGTTGCGGGTGCTCAGCAAGATCCTGCGGCGCCGTTTCGAGGCGACCGGGCGGAGCTTGAACAAGGGTGGTGGCGGATCCGTCGACGCGGCTCGGAGGCGGTCCCTCTCCAGGTGGGGGCACGCGTCGCGCCTTGAGGTCATGGGCGCAGTAGGGACAGAGCTTCCACCCTGGTTCGAGCACCCGATCACATGAGGGACAGGCCGAGCGCAGCGGCCGGCGACAGCTGGGGCAGGCGAGAAAGTCGGGGCGGATGACCTCCCCGCAGGAGGGGCAGGCCCTCAGCGTCTGCAGTTCCTGCTCCATAGCCCGCATCTCCAGCTCCCGCTCCCGCGCCTCGGCGAGGTACTCGGCCGGACGCAGTATGGCGTAGATCAAGGTGCCCAGGTAGGGCAGGACCAGTGAGGTGAGCACCGCGACCCCTACGATCACAGGGTCGTCGATGCGCTTGCGGGCGTCCTTGTAGGTCCAGAAGACCAGCGCGAGCCAGAGGACGACCGCGCAGAACAGGAACACGTAGAGAGACAGGACCCACAAGGGCGAGCTGATGATCTTGTTGACGGTCTCGAAGAGGTTGTCCACCTTCTGCTCCTAGCTCAAGACCCCTGAAAGCCAGGCAGCATACACGACGACTACAGACTTATCACGATGCTCCTCGGACGCGTCCTAGTTCATCCCCCGCTTGAGATCGGAGATGAGGGTCAGCGACCCGGTCACCAGCACCACCTGGTTGGAGGTGGCGAGCCGGTAGGCGCTGACCATTGCCGAACGCGGGTCGGGATCTACGAACACCTCCGGCCCCTTGCCCAGCCCGCCGATCATGGCAGCCAGTTCGTCGGCCGAGAGCGCCCTGGCGCTCGAGCTCTGGGTGGCGAAGATGATGTCGCAGCGAGGAGCCAGATGGCGCATCATCTCGAGGGCCTCCTTGTCGCCCAGGATGGAGACCACCGCGATGAGGCGGCGCCGCTCGAGGATCTGATCGAGCGAGCGCATGGTCTCCTCCATCCCCGGCGGGTTGTGAGAACCGTCGAAGATACAGAGTGGCTGGGTGCTGATGACTTCCAGCCTTCCGGGGGCCGTGGTGGTCGCGAGTGCGCCCCGTACCAGGTCCGCATCGAGCTCGCCCCCGCCGAACAGCTCCACCGCCGCGACGGCGAGCGCGGCGTTCGCCCGCTGGTAGCCCCCCAGCACCTTGAGGCGCACGTCCATGTAGCAGCCATACAGCGCCGAAGATGTCAAAGGAGTCGCTTCGCGGGTCGGCGAGGATCACCAACTCATCTCCGAGAAAGTGACACTCGGCCTCCCGCAGAGAGCAGAACTCCCTCAGTTCCGCCTTGAGGAGGGGCTCCAGCGCCCCGGCGACGGCGCGCCCGTGGATGGGGATGACCGCAGCTTTCTCTCTCAGAATGGCCGAGGGGGTATCACCCAGTAGCTCGGTGTGCTCACGCCCGATGCTGGTGAGAACCTGTACCTCCGAGGAGATCACCGCGGTGGCATCGAGGCGCCCACCCAGCCCGGCTTCGATGACGGCGACGTCACAACCCTGCTCTTTGAAATAGAGGAAGGCGGCAGCAGTCAGCACCTCGAACTGGGTAAGCGATTCGCCCGGCTCCAGACCTTGCTCCACTTCGTCCACAACCGGTCTGATGCGGGACATCAGCCGGCAGAACTCCTCGTCTGTGGCCGGGACCGAGTCGACCATCTGCCGTTCGGCCAAGCTGATGAGGTGCGGGGATATGTAGGCCCCCATCTTGTACCCTTGTGCCTGGAGGAGCGCGGAGATGAACCTGGTGGTAGACGTCTTGCCGTTTGTGCCTACCACATGGATGGTCCTGTAGGCCTTCTGGGGGGATCCCAGAGCCTCGATCAGCCTGGCGACACGTTCCAGCCCGAGCCGCGTGCCCAGCCGCTCGAGCCCGTTGACGTAGTCCCACACTTCCTGGGGATCGCACACGTTCAACGGTCTTCCTCCCCGGGCAAGAGTAGGCGTCCCCCCACTCGTTCCTCGATACTGGCGTCGCGCTTCGGCCAGCGCCGCCTCCGCGGCCGCGAGCCGCGTCCGCTCTTCGGCCACGACGGCTTCGGGGGCCTTGGCCACGAACCCGGCGCTTCCGAGTTTGGCTCGCGCCTTCTCGGCTTCGCCGCGGGCCTTGCCGGCCTTGTTCACCAGACGCTCTGCCTCCCGCTCCACATCGACCAGACCTTCGAGGTCGAGCATGGCTCGCACTCCCGGTCCCTCGATCGTCGCAAACCTGCCCTCCGGCCGGCGCTCCTTCGGGCACCACCGCGCCGATCGCGCAGCCGGACAACTGGCGGAAGGCCTCGGGAAGACCGACGATGGCGTCGGCTGCCTCAGGGGCCGCGGCGGCGATCGTCACCTCCCCCAGAGCATCCCGGGCGAGCCCCAACTCCTCCCGCGCGGACCGCAGGCCGGCCACCACGGCGATGAACGCCTCCATGGCGGCCTCGGCCCCCGGGTCGGCCCACTCGGGGGGCGCCTCTGGATAGCGGGCGTCGAACAGGCTCGCCGGGCGCAGCCCCGCACGCACCGACGGCAGGATAGCCGTAGATCTCCTCGGTGACGAAGGGCATAAGGGGGTGGAGCATGGCCATGACCGATTCGAGCAGCACGAGCAGGTTGCCGCTCACCTGCCGGCGCTCGGTTTCGTCCTCGCTGTAGAGCCGGGTCTTGGCCGTCTCCAGATACCAGTCGCAGACTTCGTTCCACACGAACCGGTACAGCAGCCGGGCCACGTCGTCGAACTCGTAGGCCTCGTAGAGCGTGGCCGCCTCGGCGCCTACGGCCGCCAGGCGGCTGAAGATCCACCGGTCGGCCGGGGTAGCCAGTTCGACACGGGGTCCTCCCGGCGCCGCCCGGCGGCCGGGTCGGCACCCTGGAGGACCAGCCGCGATGCGTTCCAGATCTTGTTGGCGAAATTGCGCCCCATCTCGATGCGCTCGGCGCTGAAGCGAACGTCCTGCACCGAGCTCATGTAGGCCAGACCGAAGCGAGTGGCGTCCGCCCCGTAGTCGGCGATCAGCTCGAGCGGGTCGACGCCCGTGCCCAGGCTCTTGCTCATCCGCCGTCCATCGGCCGCCAATACCGTCGGGTGAATGATCACATCGCGGAACGGAACGTCACCCATGAACTCGAGACCCATCATGATCATCCGGGCGACCCACAGGTAGATGATGTCCCGCGCGGTCGAGAGGACTGTGGTCGGGTAGAAGGTCCTCAGCCGGGCTGTGTCCTCGGGCCAACCCAGGGTGGCGAAGGGCCACAGGGCCGAGCTGAACCAGGTGTCGAGGACGTCCTCCTCCTGCCTGCACGGCGCCGCCGCATTTGTCGCACGATGTCGGAGGCGCGGCCGCCACCATGAGGTGGCCGCAATCGTCGCAGAAGTACGCGGGAATCCGGTGCCCCCACCACAACTGCCTGCTGACACACCAGGGCCGGATAGCCCGCATCCATTCGAGATAGACCTCGCCCCACCGGGCGGGAACGAAGCGGACCCGGCCTTCTTCGACTGCGGCGATGGCGGGCGCCGCCAGGCGCTTCATGTCCATGAACCACTGCAGCGAAAGAAGCGGCTCGATGGTGGTGCCGCAGCGGTAGCAGGTGCCCACCGCGTGGTCGTAGTCCTCGGCCTTGACGAAGAGACCGCCCTCCGCGAGCCGGTCGAGCACCGCCTCCCGGGCCTCGGTCGGCGGGCAGCCCCGCGAACTCGCCGGCCTCCGCCGTCATGATGCCGTCCAGACCGATGACCGAGAGGCTGGGCAGCCCGTGACGTCGGCCGATCTCCCAGTCGTCCGGGTCGTGCCCAGGCGTGATCTTGAGAGCGCCGGTGCCAAAACCTATGTCCACGTGCTCGTCGGCGATGATGGGCACCTCGCGCCCGGCCAGGGGCACCACCGCCATCTTGCCGACGAAGCGTCCGTAGCGCGGGTCCTTGGGATTGACGGCGACGGCCGTGTCGCCCAGGATCGTCTCGGGTCGGGTGGTGGCGACGGTCAAGGACTCGTTCGAGTCGGCGATGGGGTACTTCACGTAGTAGAGCTTGGCCGCGCGGTCCTCATGCTCGACTTCGAGGTCGGAGATGGCCGAACCGCATCGGACGCACCAGTTGACGAGGTAGACGTCCCGGTAGATGTCGCCTTTCTCGTACAGCGACACGAAGACCTTGGCCACCGCCTGCTGGTAGGCCTCGTCCATGGTGAAGCGCTCGGACTCGTAGTCGCAGGCGCAGCCCAGACGCTTGAGCTGGTGGATGATGGTGGAGCCGTACTCGCGCCGCCATTCCCACACCCGCTTCTCGAAGGCCTCGCGGCCGAGGTCTTCTTTGCGCAGGCCCTCGCCGGCCAACTGGCCCTCCACCTTGTTCTGGGTGGCGATGCCCGCGTGGTCGGTCCCCACCACCCAGAGGGTGTTGCAGCCCGCGCAGGTGGTTATAGCGGATCAGGATGTCCTGGATGGTGTCGTTGAGGGCGTGCCCCATGTGCAGCGAGCCGGTGACGTTCGGAGGAGGGATGGCGATGGTGTAGGGAGGCCGGGGGTCGTCGGCGGCGGCGTGGAAGGCCGAGCGAGCCAGCCAGCGCTGCATGAGCCGCTCTTCGACCTCGTGGGGCGCGTAGCGGGCGCCCATGGTCACGTCGCTCACGTCAGCCGCTCTTTCCGGCTCGCCGCTCGAAGCACGTGCGGGAGCACGTCGAGGAAGTTGTCCACATAGACGATATCCAGGCCTTTCTTGAGCTCGGCGGGAGCTCGTGTACCTCGGGGCCGACCGTGCGCGGCAGGACCACCGTCTGCACTCCTTCCCGCAGCGCGGCCAGCAGCTTCTCCTTGAGACCGCCTACCGGCAGCACCTGGCCGGTGAGGGTGATCTCTCCGGAGAGGGCGACTTGGCAAGACCGGCGCCTGCACCAGCGCCGACAGCAGCGCGGTGGCCACGGCGATGCCGGCCGACGGCCCCTCCTTGGGCACGCCTCCTTCGGGGAAGTGCATGCGCACTTCCAGCGCCGAAAGCAGCTCATGATCCGAAGGCTGCGGTGGCTCGCACTCGGCGCCCCGCTCGTCGGGCCGGAAGCCGGGCTCGGGCGCTCCCGTCTCGATCACGTCGCCCCCCGGGGCCGCGGGATCGTCTCCCTGACCGGCGATCGCCCCGCTGACCAGAGGCAGCGTCGTCGCCGGATTCCGGCTGCTGGTAGTTGTCGAGCAGATAGGCGCGGCCCGGCGAATCCGCCCAGAGGGCACCGAGGGTCGGGTCACGGACCAGCGAGGTCTTCAGGTACCCCCAGGCCGCGGTGACGCTCTCCTGCATGATCTCGCCCAGTTGCCCGGTGAGATGGAAATCACCCTTGCCGGGAGTGACCACGCACTCGATGCGAAGCACGTCTCCCCCGGCTCCCGTGTAGGCCAGGCCCAGACTGACCCCCACCTGAGGCTCCGTGCCCAGACGGGCCGCCAGGAACGGCGCCGGCCCCACGAGCCGAGCCAGTCGCGCGGTCCCACGCGTCGAGGCAGAGGCTTGCCCTCCACCTTCATGCGGGCCAGACGCCGGTAGACCTTGCCGATGAGCCGGGCCATCTCCCGCACCCCGGCCTCGCGCGTGTACTCGCGGATGAGAGGCGCGGAGGGCGGCCGGCGTGAACACGTTGCCCAGGTCGCTCAGCCCGCTCTCCTCGGCGATCTTCGGCACCAGGTGGCGCGGCCGCGATCTCCAGCTTCTCCCGGTCGGTGTAGCCCGGGAAGCCGGATGATCTCCAGCCGGTCGTGCAGCGTCTCGGGGATGTCCTCTTCGTAGTTGGCGGTGGCGATGAAGAACACATGTGAGAGGTCGTACTCGAGCTCCAGGTAGTTGTCCCGGAAGGTCCGGTTCTGGACCGGGTCGAGGACCTCCATCAGGGCCGCCGCCGGGATCGCCCCGCCAGTCCGCCTCCATCTTGTCGATCTCATCCAGGACGACCACCGGATCGTCCACCCCGGCGCGCTTGAGCGCGTCGATGATGCGGCCGGGCATCGCCCCCACATAGGTGCGGCGGTGACCCCTGATCTCGCCCTCGTCGCGCACCCCGCCCAGACTGATGCGCTGCAGCGGACGATCCAGGCCTTTGGCCGTGGCCATGGCCACCGAGGTCTTGCCCACCCCGGGCGGCCCCACCAGGCAGAGGATGGCGTTGGGAGGCGTGCCGCCCCGGAGCGAGGCGACGGCCAGATACTCGATGATGCGGTCCTTGACGCTCTTGAGGCCGTAGTGGGTCTCGTCGAGCACGCGAGCGACCGCGACCACGTCCGGGATGGACGAAGCCGAACGCGTGCCCCAGGGTAGGCCCAAGGCGGTATCGAGGTAGGTCTTGGCCACCGCGACCTCGGCCGACAGGGGCGGCAGATCGCTGAGGCGCTTGATCTCCTTGGTCAGCGCGGCCGCCGCTGCCTCAGGCAGCTTCTTCTCTCGCAGCTGCTTGAGATAGGCGCCCCGCTCGCTGTCCTCTTCGCCCTCCTCGCCCAGTTCCTCCTGCAGGACCTTCAGCCGCTCGTGCAGAAACACCCGCCGCTGCTGGCGCTCGAAGCTGTCGTGCACCCGCTCGGAGATCTCGTTCTCCAGGGCGATGAACTCGTTCTCCTGGATGAGGGTCTCGAGGAGCAGCAGCAGACGCGCCTCGGGCTCGTCGCCCTCCAGCAACTCCTGCTTGCGATCGGGACCGATCATCAGATTGGAGGCGATCGACGTTCACCATGCTCTCCGGGTCGGTGACCGTCTCGAGAGCGGTCTCGGCTTCCTCGGGGAGCTGAGGCGTCTGGCCGACATAGTTCCCGAACTCCCGCGACACCGAATCCATGAGGGCGCGCATGCGCGGCCACTTGGCGGGGGTCCGGTTCTCGAGGGGCGAGTAGCGCACCGTGAAGAACGGAGCCGTGGCCTCGAAGGAGTCGATGGTGACCCGCTCCCGGCCCTCGATGAGCGCCTTCAGCGTGCCGTCGGAGAGACGGGAGAACTGCACCACCTTGGCCAGGGTGCCCACGGGATAGATGTCATCGGGCTCAGGGTCGTCCGTGGCGGCCGAGCGCTGCGCGGCCATGACCAAGAGACCACCGGACTGCTGCGTCTGCTCGAGGGCCCGGACTCCCTTGTCCCGCTCCACGAAGATGGGCGCCAGCATCCCCGGAAAGAGCACCAGGTCACGCGTGGCAAGTAGCGGGACCGCCCGCTTACTCTCAGCCATCATCCGTCCCGCCGCTGCTCAATTATGCTGACTCTTGATCTAGCTCCAACTCCTCGCGAGCGGTGCTCGTGACCAGGGTCGGATCGATCTTCTTCTCTATGACTTCCCGCGTGACCACGCACTTCTTCACGTCGCGCCGGCTGGGTAGCTCGAACATCACGTTGATGAGAGCCGATTCGATGATGGAGCGCAGACCCCGGGCTCCGGTCTCGAGCTTGAGCGCCGCGTCGGCGATGGATTCGAGCGCCTCTTTCTGGAAAACGAGATCCACTCCGTCGTAGGCGAAGAACTTGTGGTACTGCTTGGTCAGGGCGTTCTTGGGTTCGGTGAGAATACTGACCAGGTCCTGCTGGCGAAGTTGATGCACGTTGCAGATGACGGGCAGTCTCCCGATGAACTCGGGTATGAGTCCGAACTCCAGAAGGTCCTCGGGGAGTACCTGCGCGAAGAGCTCGCCCACGTCCCGCTGGTTCTTGCTCTCGATCTCGGCCCCAAAACCCACGCCCTTCTTGCCGATGCGCCTTTCGATGAGCTTCTCGAGCCCGGCGAACGCGCCGCCGCAGATGAAGAGGATGTTGGTGGTGTCGATATTGAGGAACTCCTGGTGCGGATGCTTCCGCCCACCCTGAGGCGGCACGCTGGCCGTGGTGCCTTCGAGGATCTTGAGCAGCGCCTGCTGCACCCCCTCGCCGGAGACATCCCGGGTGATGGACGGGTTGTCGGCCTTGCGGGCGATCTTGTCGACCTCGTCGATATAGATGATGCCGGTCTCGGCCTTCTTGATGTCGAAGTCGGCCGCCTGGATAAGCTTGAGCAGGATGTTCTCTACGTCCTCACCGACGTATCCGGCTTCCGTCAGCGCAGTCGCGTCGGCAATGGCGAAGGGCACGTTGAGGATCCGTGCGAGTGTCTGGGCCAGCAGGGTCTTGCCGCAGCCCGTGGGACCGAGCAGGAGGATGTTGGACTTCTGCAGTTCGACATCGTCGTCGGTAGCGCCCATCTGCACCCGTTTGTAGTGGTTGTAGACGGCCACCGAGAGGGCGCGCTTGGCTTCGTCCTGACCGATCACGTAGTCGGAGAGGATGGAGTAGATCTCTTTGGGTTTGGGCAGGTTGGCGAGATCCAGCGTCGCCGGCGGGGAGAACTCCTCGTCGATGATCTCGTTGCAGAGATCGATGCACTCGTCGCAGATGTACACGCCCGGGCCTGCGATCAGCTTCTTCACCTGCCGCTGGCTCTTGCCGCAGAAGCTGCAGAGCAGTTGTTCGGATCCTCCCGGCGGTTTCGGCACCAGTCGACCCCCTACCTGTGCTCGATGATCTTGTCGACGATCCCGTACGCGAGTGACTCCTCGGCGGTCATGAAGTAGTCCCGATCGGTGTCATGCTCGACCTTCTCCAGATCCTGTCCCGTGTGCTTGGCAAGTATCTCGTCAAGCCGCCTGCGCAGGCTGAGTGCTTCCCGGGCATGGATCTCGATATCCGTCGCCGGACCCTCGAACCCGCCCGACACCTGATGGATCAGTATCTTCGAATTCGGTAGAGCGAAGCGTTTACCTTTCGCCCCCCCGGCGAGCAGCAGCGCCCCCATCGACATGGCGATGCCGACGCAGATGGTCGAGACGTCGGGTTTGATGAACTGCATCGTGTCGTAGATGGCCAGACCCGCGTAGACATGGCCTCCGGGGCTGTTGACGTAGATCGAGATGTCTTTGTCCGGGTCTTCGGATTCCAGATGCAGCAACTGCGCCACCACCAGGTTGGCGACCTGGTCGTTGATGGCGGTGCCCAGGAAGATGATGCGCTCGCTCAGCAAGCGGGAGTAGATGTCGAACGCACGCTCGCCCCGGCTGGTCTGCTCGACCACCATCGGTATCAGAGGACTCACAGCGACCGTCCTTTCTGAGTGGACTGAGGGCCTATTCTTTGCTGGTGTCAATGGACTCGGCCGGTTCGGCCTCGGGCGAAGCGCCTTCCGGCGCGGCATCCGCCTCGGGCGCGGCACTCCGGCCTCCGGCGTCGGCATCCGTCTCCACCGCGGCATCGGCCGGCGGCACGGCCGCCAGAGCTTCTTTGGCTTCGGCGACCGCGGCAGCTCCCGGGCTCAGAGCGATCGCATTGGCGGCGATGAAGTCGGCGGCCTTGTCCCGGACGATCTGCCACTTGATGGCCTGGATCCTCCCGGTCCTGCGCAGCCCTTTTTCTAAGTCTTGGGCGTCCACACGGCCGGATGCGGCCATCTGCGCGATGACGGCGGACACCTCTTCGTCGGTGGCCTCCAGACCCTCCGCCTTGGCCACAGCGTCGAGCACGAGCCCCGTCTTGACGTTGCTGGCAGCCGAGGGCTTGAGATCGGCGATCATCTGCTCGACGCTCGTCCCCGTCACCTGCATGTAGGAATTGAAGTCACCACCCTGAGCCTCGAGGGACTGTTTGAAGTCCGAGAGCATCTCTTCGGCCTGCTCCCGGACGACGACATCCGGCAGGTCCAAGGTCGCATTGTCGGCGGCGGCCTGTACCGCCAGCGAGCGGAAGCGCTGGTCGGCCGAGTAGGTCTTGCCCGCCTCCAGCTTGCCCCGGATCTCCGCGCGGAGCTCCAGAAGCGTCTGGAACTCGCTCACCTCAGAGGCCCACGCGTCGGTGAGCGGGGGCATGACCTTCTCCTTGACCTCTTTCACGGTGAGAGTGAACTCGGCCGTCTTCCCGGCCAGTTCATCGGGAAGACCCTCGGGCAGAGGAAGCGGAAAGGTCTTGACCTCCCCCGCGTTCATACCCACCGCCGCCTCTTCCACCTCGGCAAAGATGCGTCCCGCCCCCACTTCGAACACGAAATCGGCGGTCTCGAGAGCTTCCACCGACTCGCCGCCGATGTCCGCGCGGAAATCTGCCGTTACGAAATCGCCCTTCTCGACCGGTCGGCCCTCGACGGGACCAAGTTCGGCGAACTCGTTACGCAGCCGGTCCATCTGGGCGTCCACCTCTTCGGTGGTGACCTCCACCGGGTCCTTAGGCGCTTCCACGCCCTTGTACTGGCCGAGTTCGACTTCGGGCATCACGGTCACCGAGGCAGAGAAGGCCAAAGGTTTGCCCAATTCGGGCGGCGTCTCCTCGTCGGCCAACTCGATCTGCGGCCTGTCGACCGGATCGATACCCAGTTCCAGAGCAGCCGCGGTGAACCAGCCTCCCCATCGCGTTCTCGACCGCATCGATCAGGATGGCCTCATCACCAAGACGTTGCCTCACCATTGCGAGGGGCACTTTGCCCTGCCTGAAGCCGGGGATCCGGACTTCTTTCGCCACCTGCTTCAAACGGGCGTCGAAAGCTTCCTGCAGCTCTTCGCCGGAAACCTCGACCGCAAGCTTGACCGTGTTTCCTTCGCGCTCGCTGAGGGTCGTCTTCACATCGTTCCTTTCATCACACTAACGCTCCCAAGGGGTGTTACCCGAATGCGGGTGAGAGGACTCGAACCTCCACGTCAAAAGACACATGCTCCTAAGGCATGCGCGTCTGCCATTCCGCCACACCCGCCGGCGCCGGAGGGGTGAACGACGGGACTTGAACCCGCGACCGCTGGGGCCACAACCCAGTGCTCTGCCAACTGAGCTACGTTCACCACGGGTCGTGCCAACAAACCCGCACGCGCAGGCCATCACCTGTATCCCTGGAGATCCTGCCTGCCGCCTGCGTGGGACGCCTCTCGGCAGCCGCCTCACAAGCGCATAGCAGTATAGCCGATTGCCCCTGCAGACGTGGCTGGGCCGAGCAGGCGACCGGGCGGTGGGGGGCGAACACAATGGAGGAGGAAGGTCAGTGAGGCTAGGCGCGCCTGGCAGGATTCGAACCTGCGACCCACGGATTAGAAGTCCGTTGCTCTATCCAGCTGAGCTACAGGCGCTTGAGTCGAACGCCGCGGTCGGCCACCGGTGGCCGGCGAAGAGCGGGCGACGGGGATCGAACCCGCGACATTCAGCTTGGAAGGCTGACGCTCTGCCAACTGAGCTACACCCGCCCGTGTGTTGCCTGCCACGCCAGCCGGAACATGGTCGGGACGAGAGGATTTGAACCTCCGACCCCCTGCTCCCAAAGCAGGTGCGCTACCAGGCTGCGCCACGTCCCGACAGCCGCACTCCCCTGGCTTCGGCCGCGTGAGTATATCGTACCGGCCACCTGCCCGCTTGTGCACTAAACTGAGCACGTGGGTAGAACCGGACGCTGCTGCACAACGCGGACGCAGCCCGTCGAGCCAACGGCAGGAGGAGGGCACGTGAGGATCTTGGTCACCGGAGGAGCGGGCTTCATCGCCTCCCATGTCAGTGACAGCCTGCTTGCGCTGGGCCACCATGTGGCCATCGTGGACAACCTAGCCACGGGTAAGCGGGAGAATCTCCCCGCCGCGGCGACGTTCTACGAGGTCGATACCCGGGACCAGGCGCTCCATGACGTATTTCGGGCGGAGACTCCCGAGGTCGTGGTGCACCACGCGGCTCATATCGAAGTGGCCCGTTCGGTGCGGGAGCCGGCCTACGATGCCTCGGTCAATATCCTGGGCTCGCTCAATCTTCTCGAATGTTGCCGCGCCTATGGGGTGCGCAAGGTCATCTATGCCGGCACGGCCGGGGCGCTGTTCGGGGAGCCCAGCTATCTCCCCGTGCGGCGAGGATCACCCTATCGACCCCTTGTCCCCGTACGGGGTGAGCAAGCACACGGTGGAGCACTATCTGTTCACGTACCGCGTCAATCACGGCATCGACTATGTAGTCTTGCGCTACCCCAATGTCTACGGCCCTCGGCAGGACCCGCACGGCGAAGCGGGGGTGGTCGCCATCTTCTCCCTGCAGATGCTGGCCGGGAAGCAGCCGGTCATATTCGGGGATGGGACCAAGACCCGCGACTACTGCAACGTGGCCGATATCGCCGCCGCCAACGTGCTGGCCCTTAACACCCCAGTCAGCGGCGTCTACAATCTGGGACGCGGCATCGAGGTCAGCGATCTCGAAGTGTTCGAAGCCGTCCGGATCGCCGTCGGCTCGGAGGTCGTTCCCGCGTTCGCCCCTGTGCGGCCGGGAGAGGTACAGCGAATAGCACTGGATGCATCGAAAGCCGAGCGCGAACTAGGGTGGAGTTGGAAGGTCGATTTCGTCGAAGGCGTGTCCGGAGCCGTGGAATTCTATCGGGACCAGATCAAGAGGGAGCAGTCATGAGCAAGAGAGACCGCCGCGACAGCGATGGCCGCGATCGAGGGCGGGACTACGACCGCCGCGACAGTCAGCCCGATGACGAGCAGCAGCGCCGTGCAGGCGAAAGTGACGCCCTGGAGGGCGACTCCCTGACGGCGCTCAAGGCCATCCTCTCCAAAGTGGCCGCTCTCCTGAAGCCGCTCAACCTCAGCGCCGAGGAGTCCATCCGGCTCGTGGAACAGCTCTACGGAAGCGTGCTGGATATGGATGTGGCTCTGGCCGGTGAAGCTGATGACACCCGGAAGTCGTGGACTCTCGCCTACATCAACAAGACGAACATCCGTCGAGAGGGTGACAAGCTGGTGGTGGAGTATCCGACGGCCGAGGAGCTTCGGGCTCCCCAGGTCCAGCCTGCAGAGCCCGCGGGAGCGGAAGCTCAGACCAAGGAACCCTCGTCACCCGCAGGGGCTCCACAGCCGGCCGATGCGTCGCGCAGTTCTCAGCCGGCAGAAGCCGAGGCCGCCGGCGCGGACTGACACGGCGCCCAGGCCGCCGTGGTCCTCCAGCCGTCACCTCCAAGGTGGCGGCTTGGTGCGAGTCACCCCTCGTCGAAGTAGGTCAGCTGTCTGAAGAGCCGGAAGCGCTCGGCGATCTCCTCGTTCGTCAGGCGCAGGAGACGATCCAGGCTGAAGTCCTCAACCGCGAACGAGGCCAGCGTGCTCCCATAGATGATGGCGCGCGCCATGGCCGCGTCGGTGATCTCGCCGCAGGCCGCGAGATACCCGACGAAGCCCCCGGCAAACGTATCGCCGGCCCCCGTGGGATCGAACACCTCTTCCAGCGGCATCGCCGGCGCTGCGAAGAACTCCACTTCGCCGGGGCAGGTCATGAGTACGCCGTTCTCTCCGCGCTTGATGACGACGGTGCAGGGTCCCATCGCGCGGATGACACGGGCGGCCTTGACAAGATTCGCCTCCCCGGAGAGCTCCCGCGCTTCGGAGTCGTTGATGATCAAGACGTCCACACGCTTGAGGACCTCGCGCAGCTCATCCGGAGTCCCTTCGATCCAGAAGTTCATGGTGTCGGCTGCGACCATCCGTGCGCCCGCGACCTGGTCCAGCACGTCGAGCTGCAGCCGGGGGTGGATATTGCCCAGGAAGACGAAGGGCGACGCGCGATGGGCATCCGGGATGACAGGCTGGAACTGCTCGAAGACGTTGAGCTTGGTATAGATGGACTCCCGCACGTTGAGATCGAATCCGTACTCCCCTTTCCAGCGGAAGGTCTCGCCGGGAAGAGTCTGTAGGCCGGTCAGGTCGACGGAGCGCCCCTCGAAGAGCCGCCGTCCCCTGTCGCCGAAGTCGTCGCCGACCACGGCCACGAGTCTCACCTGAGTGAAGAACGAGGCCGCCACCGAGAAATACGTGGCCGACCCCCCCACCACGCGCGTCACCTCTCCGAACGGGTTCTTGATGGTGTCGAATGCGACCGAACCCACCGCCAGGATGGGGCTCGCGTCTGCCGGGTGCAGACATCCCAGGCGGTCGCCCTTCGTGTCCGGAGCTGCAGTTCCGCCGTCTACCAGGTCCACCGCTTCACCCGACGTACGTGCCGATGATGGGTGCAAGATCCCGCTTGGTCTCGGCCGAGATCGCACTGGGATGGGTGATGATGGCGCCGGCCAAGGCGCTTCCGCACCCGCAACCGCGCGCCGCGGGAACGCGATCTACCGCTTCGGCGATGAGGTGCTGAGCCACCTCCGCGTTCTGCGTCAGGTTGGCGACGATCATGTCCACGGTGACGCTATCGTGGTCTGGATGCCAGCAATCATAGTCGGTGACCAGCGCGATGGTGGTGTAACAGATCTCGGCCTCGCGGGCCAGCTTGGCCTCCTGCAGATTGGTCATGCCGATGACGTCCATCCCCCAGTCCCGATAGAGCCGTGACTCGGCCACCGTGGAGAATTGCGGTCCTTCAATGCAGACGTAGGTGCCGCCCAGATGGGCGCGAGCACCGGCTGCCTGCGCCGACTCGAACGCGATGCGGCTGAGCTCCGGACATACCGGGTGCGCGAACGACACGTGCACCGCCATACCCCTCCCCGCGAAGAAGGTGCTGACCCGACCCTTGGTGCGGTCGAAGAACTGGTCGGGCACCACTACATCCAGCGGGGGATACTCTTCCCTGAGGCTGCCGACCGCGCTGGCCGAGAGGATCCGCTCCACGCCCAGGAGCTTGAACCCGAATATGTTGGCTCGGAAGTTGAGTTCGGACGGGGGGATGCGATGGCCGGCTCCGTGCCGAGCAAGAAACGCCACGCGGCGACCCTTGAGCATGCCGACCACGTAGGGCCCGCTCGGCTCTCCGAACGGCGTGGACAGCCGGACCTCTTCGCGGTCCGACAACTCGGCCATGTCGTACAGCCCACTCCCACCGATGATGCCGATCTGGACCGACATGCTCCTCCTTCAGGACCGGCTGCGGGATCCCACGGTCCGCAGCCCCTCGCGATGGACAGAGAGACAGCGTATCACGGGGTCTCGGCCGCACTCGTCGTGTCACCGGCAGCCAACGCGCCCACGTAGGCCATCTGCAACTGCGACAGCGCTGCCCGATGAGCCTTGATCTCCTCCGCCGGTCGCGTGCCCTCCAGTGTACTCAGAAGCGCCTTGAAGGCGTCGATGGCGAGCCGGGCCTGCTCCAGATCCTTGCGTTCCACCGTGTCGGGGGAAAGACCCAACCGGTCCGCGGCCAAACCCGATAGCGAGTGCATCATGAGCACAAGGTGATCGGCGACCGACAGACGTCCGATCTCCTCCTGAAAGCGCCGCATCGCCTCCCGTTCGTCCTCCGCGATCCCATCGCTCTCTTCCTGATCCACCGACTCGTTCATGTCCTCGTCCCGCATGGGTGACCACCCCTTTCCTCATCGCCTAGGGTCAGCGGGACCTTACCATAGCTGCCCCTGTTAGAATTGGAGCGCGCGTGGGAGGACGAGAAACAAAGGGGCGGTGACCAAGCTTGAGCCTGACTCCACAGGTTCGCGATGCTGACACCCATCTCATCGAGCGGGCTCGCAGTGGCGACACGGATGCCCTTACCGAACTGTACCGCAGGCACGAGCGCCGCGTGTACAACCTAGCTCTGCGCACCCTCGGCAATCCTTGGGATGCGGCCGACGTCACCCAGGAAGCCTTCATCAAAGCTTTTCGTAACCTCGACTCGTTCAAGGGCGATGCCCGCTTCACCACCTGGCTCCATCGGATCGTCGTCAACGCGGCATACGATCTGCTGCGCAGGCAGAGGCCGGAGCCTATGGACGGGGAGATCCTGGAAGAGGTGTCGGCCCCAGGGGGGTCGGGCGCCGTGGTGGGTTCCGGCCGTGATGGTATCGATCCCGCTCTCGATGGTCTCTCCGACCCTCTGCGGGACGCACTCATGAGCCTCAACGAAGGCTTCCGCTTCGCGGTGGTGCTATGCGACCTGCTGGGCTTTCCGTACGACGAAGCCGCCGAGATCCTCGGTGTGCAGGAGGGCACGATCAAGTCGAGGATCTTCCGAGCGAGAGAAGCGCTCGCGGCCGCCTTGACCGAAGCGGGCTACGCCCCTCCGGGCGAGCGGAACCCGGTCTCGCACGCCGTCGTCACACCGCAGGGTACTTCGGGGGAAGACAGAGGATGATGTTCAGGGGCGATCAGCACGTAGATGACTGGCCGGAGTTCGCCGTCGACTATCTCGACGGGCAGCTCGACCAGGAAACCAGGATGGCGGTGGAACGCCACCTGTCGACGTGCCCCGACTGCACCGCCCGTCTTCACAGGCAGCAGTCCGTCGTCAAGCTTCTGCAGGAGACCCCTCTCTACGATCCTCCAGAGGATCTCGAGTATCGGGCCATCGGTGAGCTGGTATTTCCCTCTCCCGGCGGCCAGCCCGTCGGGCGTCCCGCGGAACTGGACAAGCCCTATCGCACTCCCAAGTGGCAGCGCACGCTGCGGGCCTGGCTTCCCGCGTCCGTCGCTGTCGTAGCACTGCTCGCAGCTGTGGTCGGGTATGGCATCGCCCGCTCTGGCTCCGGGGCGGAGGTGGCTACCAACTCCGACCGGGCCGCTGCCCCGGTCACGGCCGCCGGTGCGGCTGACTCGACCGCCACCGAAGAATCCACTCTGGCGGGTGCCACGGCCACGTCCACTACGGCAGGCGCCACAACGTCGACCGCTCTGGCGTCGCAACCCCCCGCCACAGCCGCTCCGGCGGCCATACCGCCCACTCAGGACCGCAAGACCATGATCCGTGAGATCGAGAACGCGCAGGCCCCTGCGTTCGTCTCCTTCCTAGCCGCCCTGCCCTCTCCCGGTGACGACGGACAGAGCAGCACCACGACCACCGGGGAGGTCACCGACACCACTGCCGTCGACGGTACGGTCACCACTTCGGGCGCCGGCACCGACACGACCGCGCTGCCTGTCACGCCGCCCACCGTATCTGCCGAGCAGACCGCGAATGTCGTTTACCAGCTCGCCGGTTTCACCGGGCTCAGACCGCTGGACCGGTCACTCTGGTTGGGAGGCCCCACCTTCGCGGCCTACCTACCGCGCGAGGACGCCGAAGAGTTCGTCGACCTGGTTCGTTCGATCGGAGTCTCACTAGGCCTCGTGGTCGCACTCTCCGGGGCGCCACCGGCCAGAGCGTCCGAGATGTACGACAGCCTCATGGAACACAAAGGTGAGTTTCCGGTGCTGGCCGCACATCGCGCGCTGCAACCGGCCACCTGGGGTTACGATTTCACGACTTCCACCCTGGCCTCTCCGTCCGGCAAGCAACCGACGGAAACCACCGAGGCACTGCCCGACGAGGCCGGGACTCATGTCGTCATCGTGATCTGCATACAGGAATAGCCGCTTCGCAGCTATCCAACTTCTCATGGTCGGGGTGCCGGGATTTGAACCCGGGACCTCATCGTCCCGAACGATGCGCGCTACCAGGCTGCGCTACACCCCGCCTATCCGATCGGTTCTTCGGCCGGTGACCCGCGCCGCTCTCCGGCCGCCGATGGGATCGCGACGACTGGCCTTGTCGCCGGTCGCCTATTCTATACCATCAGTCTGAGCCGGGCCATCGAAGGCACCGTTCAGGAGCGGGCCATCGAGGCGCAGAGGTCGGCGACGCCACAGTCCACACAGATCGCACCGAACGCCGGCGGAAAGGCACCTCGCCCGATCCCCCCGAGAGCCTCCTCCAACCTGCCTTCCAACTGCTCCCGATCTTCGGGTCCGTATTCGAATATCACAGGCTCCTCCGCCTTCTCGAGGAACAGGAACTCCATGCGCACCGCCGGCGCACCGGCCCTGAGCGCCGCAAGGCAATAGAGGTCTGCCTGAAGGCCGTAGCCCTCCGCCACCTGCCCCGGAGCACGACCGTTCAGGGCGTTCGACTTGTAGTCGACGATGCGCCACCCTTCTTCGCCCCGGCAGAGGAGATCCATGACCCCCCTCACGGTCACGTCTGCATGTACGAAGACGAACTCCTCCTCGCGCAGCGCGGAGGCCAGGTCCGGATGACCGGCTACGGGAGAATCCCAGAAAGCGGCGGCCAGATCCGCCGCACGCCTGATGCCGTCCCCGGAAAGAGCCAGACCCGCTGCCGTCGCACCCTCTTCCGCCTGCGCGGAAAGGGCGTCCGGGGTCGGCCGCTCTCCCCAGAGATCGATCTGCTCGAGCAACGAGTGGACGAGCAGTCCGACATCTCGTCCGGTGTCGCTCTCGACCTCGTCGAGTAGTGCGTCGTCCCGGCCGGTGACCACGTCGTCTTCGTCGGCCGCGGCGCGACCTTGAAGCGGGGCGAGGCCCAGAAGGCGCTCGAGATAGAACCGCCTGGGACAGCGATGGTAGGCGGAAAGGGTCGAGAAGCTGACCTGACGAGGGGCAGAGCCCGGTCTCTCGAGACTCAGGAAGCACACAGGCTCCGGCGCTTGGCCCTCCACGCACGTGGCGGACGGCAGCTCGTCGCGGCCTCCCCGTTCTCCAAGCTCTCCTTGCAGATAGGGCACGCCGACGACTGCGGCTCGAAGGCCGTCCACGGCGACTGCGGCTCCTGAATCCGGAAACGAGTCAAGTCCAAGCGCTCCCACGATCCTTCCGATCGGTGTGCCTTCGAACTTGTCGCCCTTCGGCCGGGCTCCCACGAGGAAGAGTCGGTCCTTCGCCCGCGTCATGGCGACATAGAGGAGACGGACATCTTCCTCCTCTTCGTGGCGCTTCTCGTCGGCGATGATGTCCGGGGCAGGCCCCCAGTGGGGGTGACACTCTTCGTACGCATCCTGCCGCTGCCTCACGAGGGCTGCCATCCGCCCGTCCTGACCCAGGACGAACTCGTCGGTGGTGCTGTGGCGGCCGGGGGATCCGAGACCCGCCAGGAAAACAGCCGGGAATTCCAGCCCCTTGGCCTGATGCACGGTCATGACGCGCACCACGTTCTCGCCCTCGGCCAGGCTGGGCGCGTTGCCTTCGGAGTCGCCCAGCTCGTTGAGAGAGCCTATGAGCGCGACGAAACCGGCCAGATCCGGGCCTTCGAGTGCTTCATAGTCGGACGCCATGCGCATCAGTTTGCGGATGTTCGCGAATCGCCGCTTACCCTGTGGGGCGCCCAGGAGGCAGAGGTCGTAGTCGCAGGCGGTGACCGCATCGTCGATGAGTCGTGAGAGCCCCGGCCTGCCCACGCGGGTACGAAGTCCATCCAGCCGCACGGTGAACTCGTCCAGTCGCGCCCGGTCGCCAGGGTCAAGGCCGACGACGTCGCCTTCGCGGACCACCTCCCAGAGCGAGCGAGCACGGGACTCGCGGGCGACACCTCCGACGAGGTACAGGCAGTCGTCGGACACTCCCACCAGCGGGGAGCGCAGGACCGTGACGAGCGAAAGATCGTCGTGGGGGTCCACCAGGAGCCGCAGGAGGGCGGCGACATCAGCCACTTCGTCCTGAGAGTAGTAGCCCTTGCCGCGGACGACATAGATTTCAAGGCCCTGCGCCAGCAGGGCCTCCTGGAACAGACCCACGTTGCTCAATACGGGGAGCAGGACCACAATGTCTCCCTGGGAGAAGCCTTCCTCGTCGATGAGCCGGCGGATCCGAGAGGCGACGGTTCGCGCCTCTGCTTCGTGGAATGCCGGAGCCTCCTCCTGGCCTGCGGCTGGCACGGGCCGGTCGGCCACGAGCACCTCGCTGATCCAAGAGTCGCGGAGTGGGTCGGGATCGGGGTCGCCCCCACTCGGACCCGCCCCTGGAAGCGAGCGTCTCAAAGGATCCCGCCCCACCGGCGGATCGGCCTCGAGGTCACGTCCGGAAGCGAGGGGGTCGAACCCGTCGGAGACGAAGAAGCCCTCGGACGAGAACAGACGGTTGATGAAATCGACCACTTCTGGACGGCTCCGATAGTTCGTGTCGAGCCGGTGCTGAGCGAGATCGGGTGCTTCCTTGCGCCGGCGGAAGACGTCGACATCCGCTCCGCGAAATCGGTAGATGCTCTGCCGCTCGTCCCCGACCATGAGGACCCGTTCGGCGCCCAGGCCGTCGAGGAGGGCACACTGCACCTCGTTGGTGTCCTGGAACTCGTCCACGAGCAGCCGCGAAACGGTGGCTGTGCGCATTCCTAAGGGCGTGGCCCTCAGCCCCGATCCGCCCTCCTCGCGCCGGCCAAGCATGGCGGTGGCCCGCAGTTCCAGATCGGCGAAGTCCAGGACGCCCCGCGCGTCCTTGTAGCCTGTGTACTCCTCATGGAAAAGGGTGAGCAGACGGTTTGTGACACTTACCAACGGCCCGAGTTCCTGTTCCGCCAGCGCGCACCGGTAGCCGGCAAGAGCCTCTCTCACGGGGGCGAACCATGGTTCGGCGGCCTTCGTCCTTCGGCTCGGGAAGAAGCTGTTGGTGACAACCGTGGCCGGTCGGCCACCCCCTCCGACCGTCTCCTCTGCCTCGACCGTTCTCTCGAGCCAGTCGATGCAGGTCGCGATCCTCTCGAGGTCGTCGTCGAGCGCCGATCCCCCCTTGCAGTGAAGGCGCGCTCCGGAGACCGCCTCCCGGCACGCATGCAGCAGCACCTCGCGGGCTGCCGCTTCCCCAGGGCCGCGCTCGATGTGGACCTGCGGCGTTTCCCTGCCCATACCCCGCAGGCGCTCGTAGACGACGACCATCTGCTTTCGCAGAGCCTCCCCTCGCGAGGCCATCACTTCCAGCTCGTCGTCGCTCGCGTCCTCGACCACGCGATCCCAAACCAGCCGCGAGACCTCCTCCCGGATCAGACTTGCCACGTCGTCCTCGAGAACGGCGAAGGAGGGGTCGATACCGGCCCGGAGAGGTTGCGCCCGCAGCATGCGGGCGCACAGGCTGTGGATGGTCCCTATGGAGGCCCGGTCGATGTCCCTGGCAAGCTCCGGGTGACCGCAGTCTTCGAGGGCGCGCCGGATGCGCGCGGCCAGTTCGGAGCCTGCCTTTCGCGTGAAGGTGACGGCGGCGATGTCCTCCAACTGCATCCGCTCCTCGAGGAGCGCGCGCACGAAGTAGGCCACCAGCAACCGGGTCTTGCCGCTGCCGGCACCGGCGGCGACCAGGCCCCGAGGTCGAGGGTCGGACAGGATCTCGAGTTGTGCGCCGGAGAGCTCCAGGTTGACCGTGTCGCTCATTGCCCGAAACGCCTCCCTCCGCGCCGCTCGCGGCACACAGGGCCCAGCCGGCACCAAGCGGGGCAGCTGCCGCCGGCGCGGGGGGCAATGACCCCGCTCCTGATTCCGGCGGCCGCGTCACGCGCCAGGGCGGCTGTGCCCTCGAGCAACTGCCGTAGCTCATCATCGGTCAGGACGCTGCAACCACCCGTCTGCGGACCCTGGAGGCTGTCGGCTACGATCACGCCAACCCGTTCCTTCTTCCTGGGAGATACGTACGCCCCGCCGACGACAGGCTGTTCCGGCCTCTGCCCGGCCAGAGCGAGCATGTAGAGCGGCAGCTGCAGGCCCTCTGCCGTACCCAGCTTTCGCTTGTCCGGCAGGCCGCCGCTCTTGTAGTCGATGATGAACAATCCCCCGCCGGGCGTGGAATCCACCCGGTCGACGCGGCCACGGATGGCCACTCCACCCACATCCACGCCTTCCCTTCCTCCCACCCAGAGCTCCGTGTCGACCAGCGACCGCGATCCTGATTCGGCGATCTCCATGGCGAAGAGGTCGGATGTCAAGCGCTTGAGCTGGTACTCGGCCAGACGCCGCTCCGCGGGTGTCCCCGGGCACTCATCGCTATCGACGAGAGCCTCCACGATCGACCCTGCGATGCGGGTGGCAAAGGCGAGCTGTTCGCGCCCAAGCGGCAGGGCGCCGGCCGAACTCAGTTCCTGGAACGTGTCGCTCAGCACCTTGTGCATGAGCTGCCCGACAAGCTGTCTGTCGAGGAGAGGTTCCAGATCTTCCACTCCGACGACCCTCTCGATGAACCACATGAACGGACAGGCGAGATAGCTCTCCAGCGCAGAGGCACTGAAGCTTCGAGTAGCCGCGAGTTGGCTCAAGACCCGCTCGGAGGCCAGACCGGTTCTCGCCCTCCGACGTCCCCAGTCGGGCATGGGGAGGGCGGACACGCTGCAGGCGGGATGAGGTGCCAGACCCTTGGCCGCGCACGTGCGCAGATAGTGACGAAGAGTGGGAGCGCCGGCAGCGTCGAACACCTGATCGGCGAGGGTGCGATGGAGGTGCTCGCGCTCCCCGACGCCGAGCAGGGCCTTGCAGTGAGACCAGTAGTAGGACTGGCCGGCATACCCACCCCCGTCGTCGGCGTCCCGGGAGCTGAGAAACAGGTGGGTCCGGGCCCGCGAAAGCGCCCTGACGAACAACGCCTCCTCTTGGTCAGCCTCGGGAGAGAAGAGGCCGCCGCCCAACCGATCCAGACGATCGCGCTGGGAAGCGGTGAGCAGGGCCGGCGCCTCCGTACGGCCCGGGAACTCACCCTCGACCAGGCCCAAGACGAGTACCGCCTCGAATCGCCGCGCCCGGGCACGAAGCGCCGTGAGCACCTGCACGGCGCCCTCGGAGCCGAGAGGAGGACCGGGGACTCCCGTGCGGGCCAGCGCAGGCAGCAGTACGTGAGGCCTCAGCGTGCCGACGGGCAGCAGCCCCCGGCTCTGGTGGAGAGCAAGGCCGGCCAGCGCACCATGAAGAGCTCGAAACGCCCGGGAATCGTCCTCGGCGGCCCCAAGGCCGGCCGCCTCGCCGTACGCGCTCCGAAAGCCGTGCTCCAGCATGCGGCGGACCAACACCTGGGCGGCATCCGGCTTCACGAACAGACCGTCTTCCCGCCGTTCTATGACCCCGAGAAGCTCCTCGAGAACCCTCCGCGGCTCTGGAGTTGCGCATCCGAGCAACGGCTGCACCCCCCGCGCAGTCTGCCGAAGGTAGCCAAGGTGCAGATCGCTGATCTCCTCAGCCCCAAGTCCGCTGTATGGACTCCGCAGGTATTCGAACACCGCCTCTACGTCTTCCTCGGTGACACCCCGTAGCCCCGCCAAGAAGGCGTGACCCAATCCCGTCTCGTCCACGGTGCGGCGCTCGTCGATCTCGCACGGGATGCCGCACGAGGCGAAGACCTCGCCAAGCAGTCTTCCCCAAGACCTCATATGTCGGACGATGACGGCTATCGAGCCCGGACGGACGCCTGACCGGATGAGACCGGCCACCTGCTCGGCAGCCAACTCGGCCTCGTTACGCTGCCCCGAAGCAAGTAGGAACCGGACCCCTCGCCCGTCTCCGATGGCGGGCGGAGGCTCCGGCCGCGAGCCGTCCTCCATGAAATGTCGTTCCAGGTAGGCGACGGCGGGAGAGTCGTACGCGGGAGTCTCCGCTTCCATCTCCACAGTCCGCGCCGCCGTGGTCTGCCAGTAGGTCAGTTCATCATGCGTGGTGAGCCCTCTCCCCCTGGCCGGCTCATAGTCGAGGACGAGGAGCATCTCCACACTATCGGCCAGCGCCGTTATCAATCGCCTTTGGACCATGGTGAACGAGGTGAACCCGTAGAGCGCCAGCGGACGCGTCCACTCTGGGGCGACGTCCATCGCCTCGCGGACGGCATCGGAGCGATCGATCAGGCCCAGGCGATCGCGCAGCATCCGGTAGTCATCGAGGAGTCTGCTGATGTCGCCGGCCAGGACAGCCGCCGTTTCGTCCGTGGCTCCCCACTGTTCGAGCAGCCGCGAGATCTCCGCAGATGGACGGCCACTGTCGCCAAGCTGGACCAGAAGGGAACCGGCGGCACCGATGATGCCCGGGAAGCGCACGGCGAACCCAGGAGCGCGAGGCGGCCTCTCGTGCAACAGGTGGGAGATCAGAAGCGACCGCTCGAGATCGCCCGCGTAGCTGGGCGATCGACGCAACAGGAGACGCACCAGCCCATCGAAGGTGACTGCGGACGATTGTCCAAAGAGGGCACCCGTGCGCTGGGCCATCTCCGTTGACAGCGTGTCGGCGTCGGGACCCGTGGGAACGACGAGCAGAGGTCTCGCCGCGCTCCGCTCCTGCCACCAGTCGAGAACCCATCCGAGCTTGCCGGAGTTGGCCGGTCCGAGCAGCAGCGATAGACCCTTTGCGGAAGAGGCTATGGGGGCGAGAGTTGTCATGTCAGCACCCATTGTAATGGCGGGTTCGGACAGACGGACGGCCGAGAGAGGGTTCTTGCGCTAGTCTTACGCCATGAGCCGGGACGAAGAGAAACTCATACGACAGCTCTCCCTCCTCTCGTTCCTCCTCAGCCGGCCCCGGCCGTTCACGGCTCGCGAGATCCAAGAGTCGGTCGAGGGCTATGCTGAGATGAGCGATGAGACGTTCACCCGGCGCTTCCACGGCGACCGGGCAGACCTTGCCAAGGCGGGCATCGAGATCCGCGTGCTGTCGGGCGCCGAGGCCGTGGACGCCGCGGAGGCCCAGCTCTATCTGCTGAAGGAAGAGGATTTCCGCCTTCCCCAGGCGGACTTCACCTCCGCCGAGTTGGCCGTACTCTCGACCGTCCTGGCCGCACTGGACGGCCGCTTCGCATACGCCCGCCCGTTGCGCCTTGCGCTCACGGCCATCTGTCACGGACTGCGGGACGACCCCGGAGGAACGGCTGGACCTGTTGCCGGTGGCACTCGCCCCCGACGAAGATGCGCGCAAGGCCGGTAAGCAGCTTGCCCGCCTCGAAGACGCGGTCGCCCGCGGACGGACTGTGTGCTTCTCATACCCCAGTTCAGACCCGGTCGGGCTTCCGATGGAGCGTACGGTCGACCCATACAGCCTCTTCCTCATCCAGGGTCATTGGTATGTCGTGGGTCACGATCACGACCGCGATGCCGTGCGCACGTTCCGAGTGACGAGGATCGCCGGACCCGTGAAGTTCTTGACCGAGAAGAGCCGCGACTTCTACGTTCCCACGGATTACGACCGCACCGCGTATCGGGCACGTCCTCCCTGGCTCCTCGGACCGGTGGAGGGAACCGCGACGATCAGTGTCGGCGACGACCTCGCTTGGTACGTCGAACGCCTCGCCCCCCACGTGCGACCGCTTCCGCCGGGCGAAGACGTCTGCACGCGGTTTATCGCTCCCTACGCCGATGCGGACGTGCTGCTGTCTTGGGTGGTAGGTCTCGGAGGATGCGCAGAGGTGATCGAACCTCCAGAGCTTCGCAGTCGACTCCGCAGATACCTGGGTGAGGTGATCGCCGGCCACGAGGGACAGCCGGAGATGCCGGCATCCGCCGGCACCGCGGTCCCCCGCGCCGTGCAGGGGGGCTCCGCGCAACGGAGCGCTGCGCCGCAGGGCGCCGCGCCCGGCGGCCGGAGCCCGGAGCCCACAGGTCATAGCGCGGTGGAGCCCATCGCACCGGAGCGTCTGGCTCGGGCGGTCGCTCTGCTCCACTACCTCGTAGACCCGCAGCGACCCGCTCTCATCCCTTGGGAGACCGTCCAGCGCGACCTAGGCCTGACCCGGGAAGAGGCCGAGGCTGATCTGTCGCTCGTCAATCTCGTGAATTTCGGTGGAGGGACCTACGCCCTCACCGCCGAGGCCGAGAGTGGAGGCATCCGCGCAGTCCCTGACGTGATGGCCGAGACCTTCTCCCGCCCCGCCCGGCTCTCCCCCCTGATGGCCAGAGCGCTTCTTCTCGCTCTGGATCTCCTTGGAGACGCCTTCTCCGTCCCCGGCCTCGAGTCGCTGGCCCCGGTGCGCGAAAAGGTCCGGGCGCTCGTCGGGACGAGCCCGACGGAGTCAGGTGTGCTGCTGGACGACTTGGTGCAGGCCGATCACGAGGTCATGGAGGCCCTCAACCAAGGCATACGCGATCGAAAGGTCGTGGAACTCGAGTATCTCACCGCGGGGAGGCTGGAAGTCACGACCCGACAAGTGGAGCCCTATCTTCTCTTCCGGAGCCAGGAGGCC
Organism: uncultured Actinomycetota bacterium; assembly: GCA_963822135.1. GTDB lineage: Bacteria > Actinomycetota > Thermoleophilia > RBG-16-64-13 > RBG-16-64-13 > CAIQPS01. The sequence continues at coordinate 510,817 of CAWGGI010000011.1, forward strand.
TGGTATCTCGAGGCGTATTGTCTCTCTGCCCGTGGGCAGAGGACGTTCAAGCTCGAGCGGATGCGCTCCGCTCGGCTCACGGACACGGGGTACGTTCCTCGTCCCGAAGTGGACCTGACCACGGGACGTCGGGGGCAGGCCTTCGCCCCGGGGCACCGGGCGAACTGGTCGACCATCCGCTTCCAGGGCCGTTGGCGGCGCTATCTCGAGGAGCAGGGCATCGAATTCGTCTCCCTTCCCGAGGGGGAGGTGGAAGCCCGCATCCCCTACGCCGATGAGGCCTGGATGGCTCAGGAGGCGCTGCGCTTCCTCGGTGACGCGGTCCTCTTGCATCCCCCGTCGGCCCGGCAAAGGATCCGCGAACTGGCGGCAGCCCTCGCCACCCGGTACGAGGACGCGGTTCGGGAGTCCCCGCTGCCGACCACGGGCGAGAGTGCGCACTCCGGGGGTGCCCGTTGAGATTCTGGCTGCGCTGGCTCGCGAACGGCGTCGCCATCTTCTTGGGGCTCTATCTGCTCGACTCGCTGCTCCACGAACGGTTCCAGCTGGAAGCGACCTGGGCAGCGGTCGTGGCCGCGGTTCTTCTTGGGATTCGTCAATAGCCTGGTGCGCCCCTTGCACCGCGCAAGGAGCAAGCCTCTCAGAGCCGCGTTGACAGTGGTCGCAACCATCCTGGTCAACGCGCTCATCCTCCAGGTCTTCGTGTGGGTCGGGGCGGAGCTGAGCACGGGGGGCTTCGAATGGGTGCTGCTGGCAGCCGCATTCACCACGCTGCTGACGGGTCTCATCAATTGGCAGATCGGCTTCGCCCAGAAGGAGAGGCCTCGCCCCACCGTAGTCGAGAAGCCTGGTAGCCGCCCCTCCGGCTCGGACGGTCGGAAGACCGCGAGATAGCAGTCGCTACAGCATCGGCGCGCCGCCGCGCCCACATGGGCCGCGGCGCGGGCAACGGATCCCTCAGTTCAGGACCGGGATCTCGTGCCCGTGCGATTGGACGAGCAGGCGGAAATCGTGAGGGCTGCTCGCCACCAGTTGCGCGTCGGAGAGTGACACCAGGTCCTGCTCGAACAGTCCCAGCAGGCTCTGATCGAAGGTCTGCATTCCGTAGAAGTCGCCTTCCTGCAGCGCGGTGGTGATGTTGTGGGTCTGCCCGGGGTCGAGGATCATGTCACGGATGCGGCCCGTCATCACCATCACCTCCACCGCCGGCACCCGGCCCTGTCCATCAGACCGCACGAGAAGCCGCTGCGAGATGATGCCCCGGAGTGAGCCGGCCAACATGATCCGCACTTGTTTCTGCTGATAGAGCGGGAAGAAGTCGATGATCCGGTTGACCGTCTCGGCGACGTCGATGGTGTGGAGGGTGCTCAGGACGAAGTGGCCCGTCTGGGCGGCGGTGAGGGCGGTCCGCACCGTCTCCTGGTCGCGCATCTCTCCGATGAGGATGATGTCGGGGTCCTGCCGCAGCACGTATTTGAGCGCGGTCGCGTAGTTCTCGGTGTCGAGGCCTATCTCCCGCTGGTTCACGATGCATTGGATGTCGCGATGGAGGATCTCGATGGGGTCCTCGATGGTGACGATGTGCCGGCGCATGTTGTGGTTGATGTGATCGATCATGGCGGCCAGAGTGGTGGTCTTGCCCGATCCGGTCGTCCCGGTGACCAACACCATCCCGCGCGGCTCGAGCGCGAGATTCTGAACCACCGGGGGAAGGTTCAATTCATTGAAGTTGGGCACCCGGGTGACAACGTGCCGCATGGCGATGGATATCGTCCCTCGTTGACGATAGACGTTGACCCGGTAGCGGCCGCTGTTCGGCGCGCTGTAGGCGAAGTCGATCTCGTTGGTCTCGCTGAAGCGCCGGATCTGCTTCTCGCTCATGAGCGATGCGGCGTAGTCCTTGGTGTCCTCGGGAGAGAGGGTCGGCTCACTCAGGTCGTGAAGCTCACCGTCGATACGCATCACCGGGGGGCTGCCGACTTTGAGGTGAAGGTCCGAGGCTCCCGCCTGGTTGACCTGTGACAGCAACTCGTCGATGTTCTTCATCAAGACCTCTCCAGGTCTCGCTGTGCGGAACGTAGTCCGCCCTCCAAATAGTGTTTCGGAGGAAACGCCCCGCGACTTGAGCATGATCAGGGGCTGCAGCGGACAGCTGCGGCATGTGCGTCTAGAAGGCCCCTCGCCAGTAGGGCTTGACCTCTTCGAGCGCCTCGCGCACGTCGTCTCTTTCGTCCGCGGTGACCACCGGGTCAAACTCGGGCAGTTCTCCTCCCATGCCGGCGACGGTCGCGACCACCGAGGACGCCAGCAGCTCCGGAGAGTAGCCGCCCTCAAGGAAACAGAGCGGCCCGGACGCGTCCATTTCTTCCGCCATCTGAGTGAGACGGGCGGCCATCCATTGGAAGGAGGTCTGCGAGAAGCGAAGCCCCCCGAGCGGGTCGCCCGCCTGCGGGTCGTAACCGGCGGATACCAGGAAGAGTTGCGGTCGGTAGGCCCGGACCAAGGGCGCGAGGAGCGTCTCGAACACCTGGAACACGGCCCCGTCGGATCGCTCCGGCCTGGAGGGGCACGTTGACGGTGAAACCGGCTCCGGCTCCTGAGCCCACTTCCCGCGTCCTTCCGGTACCGGGGAAATGCCCGGCCTGGTGCGTGCTCACGTAGAGCACCCGTGGATCGTCGTAGAAGATCGCCTGCGTACCGTTTCCGTGGTGCACATCCCAATCGACGATGAGCACGCGCTCGATCCCCCGCTCCTCGATGGCATGAGCAGCCGCGACCGCCACGTTGTTGAACAGACAGAACCCCATGCCCCGGCTGCGGGAGGCGTGATGGCCCGGTGGCCGGACGAGCATGAAGGCCTTCCGATCGGTGGAGAGAGCGTCGTCCACGGCCATGATGCCTGCGCCTGCCGCCAGAGCCGCCGCTTCGTAAGACCTCGGCGACACGGCTGTGTCCCAATCCAGCCAGCCCCCACCGTCGGCGGCCAGCGAGCGAATCGAATCGACATAGTCGACATCGTGAACACGGACTAGGGCGGGGACTTGCGCCGGCTCAGGGGTCACCCAACTCAGGTCCAGGCCGCTTCTTTCGAGCCTCTCTCGGGTGACCACAAGCCGTCGCTTGTTCTCCGGGTGGTCCCCGGTCTCATGCTCCAGGAACAGCGGATGGTAGTAGACGGCGATGGCGGCCATGAGGAGGACGTCAGCGGATCAACCGGCGGGCGCCTGTGTAAGAGCTCCACAGGTAATCGATGCGCACGCCCTTGCCCGTCCCGGCGGCGTTGACCATCTTGCCCCCTCCGATGTAGATCCCCACGTGATGGATGGGACTGTAGAAGAAGACCAGGTCGCCAGGCTCCAGGGCGGCACGCGACACCGCGACCCCATAGCGGTATTGCAGCGCGCTCGAATGGGGGATGAAGATATCGAAGTGGGCATACACATACTGCGTGAAGCCCGAGCAGTCGAACCCGGAAGGACCGGACCCTCCCCAGACATACCGAGTGCCGAGAAACCGAAGGGCGTAGTCCACAACGTCGCCGCCGCTAAGTCCGCCAGACGGCGCGCCCTCGGTGGTCGTCGTGGTGGGACGCTCGGTGGTGGGCGGACGCTCGCTTGTAGCGGTGGTCTCCCCGTCGGTGGTGGTCGTGCGCCCGCTCGTGGTGGTCGTGCGCTCGCGTGGTCGTGGTAGTGGCCCTGCGGGCGGCCGCTTCCTGGGCCTCGCGGCAGCCGCCTCCCGGGCCTTGCGGGCCTCTTCGGCCGCCTTACGAGCGGCCTCTGCCAGGGCGGCCTGGCGCGCGGCCTCTTCCTTCTCGAGCTGCGCTATCTGCGCTTCTTTCCCGGCAAGAGCCTTCTCTTTGGCCGCCAGCTGCGCCTTGACTTTCTCCTCCGCGGCCGCGGCCTCCGCCTTGTACTGCTTCTGCTCCGCGAGCTGCTTCGCGAGCTCGGCTTTGCGGGCGGTGACCTCGTCCTGATAGGCGCTGACCTGCGCGATGAGTTCTGCATCCTGCTTGCTGAGCCGCTCCATCAGACTGAGCCGGTTGATCAGGTCTGAGAAGGAGACGGAGCCGACCAGCGTGTCGAGCACGCCCAGATGGCCGGCTTTGTAGATCTCGACCACCCGGACGGTGAGACGAGCCCTGGCCTCTTCGAGGTCGGCCTCGGTCTTCTTGAGTTTGGCCTCGTTCTTCTTGGTGGCCGCCTGCGTCTGGGCGAGCAGCTCCTTGGCGGTGTTGTATTCCTCTACCGCCGCTTCGACTTTGGCGTCGAGTTCGTCGATCTGCTCGCGCAGGGCCTCGGCCTGACTCTTGGCCTTGGTGATGGCCGGGGTATCGGCCCAAGCCACTTTAGCGGCCACCAGACCGACAAGCGACACAGAAGAGGAAGAATGGGATGAGACGCCGCCCGATGCCGCTCACGTTGCCGGTGATATCGGTGCCTCCCTGCACGTTTTGCGGGCCGGAGCAGCGCTGGGGCCGCCCCTCTCAGAATTCGCCGTCACTATACCATTCTCCTAGCGCCGACCGCCACCCGGCACCCGCGACGGCGACAAGGCCTAGCGTCGGGCCAGGTAGGCCTCGATGACCGTGGACTATGGCCCGAGCCTCGTGCACGATGGCCTCCGCTTCGAGCAAGCGGCGCCCTTCCTCGGGATTGCTCAAGAACCCCGGCTCCACCATGACCGAGAGCGGCTTGACTTCCCGCAGGCACGCGTAGTTGCGGCCGTGTTTCTGCAGGTCGACCCGCGCGCAGTTCACGGCTGAGGGCGTCGACGATGTAGCCGGCGAGGCGCTTTCCCGCCCTGGAGTGGTAGACCGAATTGGCGAAGTAGTAGCAGGCAGCGCCGCAGGGTCTGGGGCGCGGGAGAATGCGAGTGGTGGAGGCAGATGTGCACATCGGGCTCCCACACGTTGGCGGCCTCCACGCGCTCGTAGAGAGGCATGATGACATCGGCTTCGCGCAGCAGGAAGACCTCCGCTCCGGCCTCCCTGAGTAGCTGGGCGAGCTGGACGCCGAGGGCCAGGTTGACGTCCTTCTCGCTGATCACCGTTGGGCCCTGGGAACCCCTCTCTCGCCCGCCGTGAGCGGGGTCGATGCTCACGCGCAGTCCCGGGAGGGAATCCAGCCCCACGTATCCGTCCATGCGGTCGGGGATGTTGACCGCCTTTCCCTGGTCCCCCACCTTCTGCAGCCGGCGGAGCCGGTCGACGGTGGTTTCGCCCACGATCCCGTCGACATTGAGCCCGGCGTTGCGCTGGAACTCGGTCACGGCCACCTCCAGCAGCGGCGTGAAGATGCCGTCCACAGGACCGCAGTCGAACCCCAGCTCGTCCAATCGCGCTGCAGATAGAGCACATCGTCGCCCCGCATGTACGGCACGCGCAGGTAGAGCAGCCGGTCTCCCGGTTGATACCCGGCCTCCACCAGCTCGGTCCAGGTGTTGTCCTCGACCACCCCGTCGGCGAAGAGCAGGTGCTGCTGCTGGAAAGCCCGGATGGCACTCTCGGTGTGCGGCCCGAAGAACCCGTCGGCACCCTCGTTACCGAGGAAGTAGCCAAGCGCGGCAAGACGCGTCTGTATGTCGACGACCTGCTTGCCTGTGTTTCCTCTGCCGACGGGACGCATGCGACTCGCGCCTTTCCGAATGTATTGCGCCGGCCTGATGGCCGGCCCCCCTGGGGATGAAGAGCTCCTCAGCAGCCGAGGAGACTCGGCTATTATACTCACTGGCATGGCTCGAGCGGGCACACCCTGGGGACGGCGCATGGGCGATCGCACTCTCGCGGCGATCGCCGCGGCCTTGTGGGCGGTCGCCCTCGCTCTGGTCGCCTTGTATGTGTGGCAGGGCTACGGAAGCCCCGCGACGTCTGCCGCTGCAGGGACCCTCGACCCGGCGGTTTCGACAACAGTCGCTGCCGCGCCGCCGTCCGCTGCCGCGCTGCCGCCCACGTCCACGTCCACGTCCACGACGACCGCGACGTCGACGACGGTGCCGAAGTCCACACCCACGACCTCGCCGGCGACTGCTGCTCCTTCGACGACGTCCACGACCGCCGCTCCTCCGACGACCACCACGACCGCCGCTCCTCCGCCCTTGACGGTGGCCGCCGGTGGAGACGTCCAGGGTGACCGCAACGTCGGCACGTTCATCGACGCCCACGGAGGCCCGGCGGCATTCGCCAAGGTCAAGCCCTATCTCGAGACCGCCAGCATCTCCTTCGTCAATCTGGAAGGGCCCATCTCGGACGCGGGCAAGAAGCTCGGGTGGAAGGAGTACACCTTCCGCAGCCGGCTGGCCCTCACGTCAGGGCTCGCCTCAGCCGGGATAGACGTGGTCAGCCTCGCCAACAATCACGCGATGGACTGCGGCTCCTCCGCCCTCCTCGACACCATCGCCCGGCTGGACAAGGCCGGCATCAACCACGCGGGCGGCGGAGCCGACTCGGACGCAGCCCGAGCCCCGGCGCTGCTGATCGCCCCTGCCGGCACCGTGGCCGTGTTCGCGTTCACCGACAAGCATGCCGCCGGTTTCGCCGCCGGAGCCGAAAAGACCCGGGGTGGCCACCATCTCCGATGCCAAGAGACTGCTGGCGGCCATCGCCGAGGCGGACAAGAAGGTGGATTTCGTCATCGTCAGCTTCCATTGGGGCACCGAATACACGCCGTCGGCCGCTGGTACCAGCGTGCGCTGGCCCACAAAGTTGTCGACGCCGGCGCCGACCTCATCCTCGGCCACCATCCTCACGTCATCCAGGGACTGGAGGTGTACCGCGACAGACTCATCGCCTACAGCCTGGGCGATTTCGTCTTCGACCACTACAAGCGGGTAACGGGCGAGGCGTTCGTGCTGCACGTGACCATGGACCGCAGCGGGCCGCCCTCGGCGACGATCGTTCCTGTCTATCTGAGTGATCCCTACGGCATACCGGCGCCGGTCTCCGGCAGGGCCGCCGATGTCATCCTCGACCGCCTGACCCGGCTTAGCGCCGCCTACGGCGTGAAGCTCACCCGCTCGGGAGATACCGCCTTACTGGCGGGCGCCGGCGCCCGCTGCGTCCCCGGGTCTCGTCAGCAGCGAAGGTCCCGGCCGTTCTTCTGCAGATAGCGGCTGTACTCCGCCATCTTCCCCAGGATCCGCACCGCGCGCAGCGGTGACGGCAAGACGAAGGTGGAATACCTCCCCCCACCGGAGAAGATCGCCTGGCTCATGGGCTTGAAGGAGATATTGGCGATCGGCTTGCAGTAACGGTCCATCAGCACAGCCATCTCCCTGATGAAGCTCAGTTCGCGCTCGCTGAGTTCCGGCTCGGCCTCCTCGCGTCGCAGGCGGTCCCGTCGTCACGCCTGACCGATTCCGGTCGCAATGCGCTCCTTGAGCCGCTCTATCTCCGTGATGGCCCGGCGGCTCTCGCTCATCGATCCGACCAGGCCCATCACCAGCACGGCATCGACCTGGCTCGCTCGCCGCCAGCATCTCCACCACCGCCTCGGGAACCCCCGGGGTGATGGTGGCGACCAAGATCGATCGGGTTGGAGTGGCTCCAGAACGGCGGGTAGCAGCCCGTTCAGCCCGTCGACCACGTCCGGAGACAACGTGCGCCAGTTCCAGACCGCAACGAGCTATCTCGTCCGATACCAGTACCCCCCAGCCTCCACCCAGGGTAGCTACGGCCACCCTCTTGCCGGGCGGCAGGGGCATGTAGGCCAGGGCGAAGGTGAGGTCCATGAACTCGTCCGGGTCGGTGGTGACGATCATGCCCGACTGCCGGGCCGCCGCTGTGAAGACGGCGCTCGAGGAGGTCAGCGCCCCGGTGTGAGAGGCCGCCGCCTTGGCGCCATAGTCGGTCATTCCGCCGCGCAGCACCACGACCGGCTTGTCCGGAGAGGTCTGCGCGCACCACCTCGAGGAGACGGCGCCCATCGTCGAAGCCCTCCATGTAGGCGACGATGGTGCTCGTCTGCGGGATCGGTGCGCAGATAGTTGATGAAGTCGACGGCGTCGATCATGGCTTCGTTGCCGACACCGATGAACTTGCCCACTCCCCCCTTGCGCCGCTCGGCCGCCACGAGCAGCTGGGTGCCGAGGTTGCCCGACTGGGAGACCATGCTGGCGCCCGCCCGGGTCAGGCCGCAGCAGGGTGAAGCCCGTGGCGTAGAGCATGTGGTGTGAGGAGATGACGCCCATGCAGTTGGGGCCCACCAGGGCCATGCCGTACTTCTCGGCGGTGCGCACCACCTGTTCCTCGAGGGCCCGACCCTCGGGACCGGTCTCCGAGAACCCCGCGGAGACGACCACCACCGCCCTCACACCCTTTCGACCGCACTCCTCCACCACGCCGTCCACAAGAGAGGCGCTCACCGCGATGATGGCCAGGTCGGGCGCTTCAGGAAGGTCGGTGACGCTCTGGTGCACCGGTAGCCCCAGGATGGTCCCCCCTTTGGGGTTGACCAGATAGATGGGGCCTGGGAAGCCTCCCAGCCGCAGGTTGGCCACCAGCATGCCGCCCCACTTGCCGGTGTCGGCCGAGGCGCCGACGACCACCACGCTGCGCGGGGCCACCAGCGCACTGAGCCGGGAGATATCCGCCGGCGGCCGCGTCGAGACCTCGACCGGCTCGCCGACGGCGATCAGCGCGTCCACCGCCACCGGGTCCGCCCCGTCGAAGAGCAGGGGATTGACGTCGATCTCCCGGATCTCGGGATGGTCCTGCGGCCATCTGGGCAACAGCCTTGATGACGCTTGCGAGCGCCCGGCGGTCCACGGCCGGGCTGCCCCGGAAAGGACCAAGCAGGGCCTCGGGCCTCGATGGAGTCGATGAGTTCATCGACGTCCTGATCGGAGAGCGGCGTCACGGCGAACGCTACATCATGCAGCGCCTCCGTGAAGATACCGCCCAGACCGAACATGACCACCGGCACCGAACAGGCGGTCTCGCGTCAGACCTACCACGAACTCCCGCTTGCCCCGCACCATGTGCTCCACGAGCACGCCTCCAGGGCTACTCCGGCTGCCGCCGCCCGCGCTTCCAGGGTTCGGTAGCCCTCCCGCACCTCTGTCTCGTCGGCGACGCCCAGCAGCACCAGCCCGGCGTCGGTCTTGTGCTGGAGCGACTTGGCGGAACCCTTCATGACCACGGGGAAGCCCAGATCGCGGGCGACAGCCACCGCCTGTCGGCCGAATCCGTGCTCGACCCACGGGGCACGGGGATGCCGTAGGCCGCGAACAGATCCTTGCCGGCGCGCTCGTCCAGGGCGTCCGCCCCCGCAGCAAGCGCCTGCCTCGATCAGGGCGCGGCCCGGGAGTACCGCGATCCCTTCTCGCGTCACTCATCATGACATCTTGCGGCCCGCGAGCGTGCCGTCTCGGGTCCACCAGAGCACCCGCTCTCACATGATTCCGGGCACTGATAGGCGCACGGCTCGACGTGGATATGCATCTGGGAATCAGGAAGACGCTCCTTGATGGCCACCACGATCTCATCGCCCAGTTCGTGGGCCTCGGCCACCGACATGCGGTCGTCCACGGCCAGGTGGAAGTCGATGAACCGGTTGGAGCCGGCTTTGCGCGTGCGCAGGCGGTGAAAGCTGCGCACCTGCCGGCCAACCCTGCCTGACGAAGTCGGGTATCCAGTCCACATCCTTGTTGGGCAGGCTCACGTCCAGCAGATCTCGCGCCGACTCCTTGGGTGAGATCGTAGGCGGCCTTCATGATCATCAGAGCCACCAGGATGGCAACCACCGGGTCGATCCAGCCCAGGTTGGCGCTGGGCCACACCAGTCCGCCCACCCAGATCACGAGCAGACCGAACATGACGCCCAGCGACGTGTACACGTCGGTGCGCAGATGCCAGCCGTCGGCCTGCAGAGCCACCGAGTCGGTCTCCCGGCCCACTTTGAACAGACGCCGGGACACCACCGTGTTGACGATGGCCGACACCAGCATGACCGCGACGCCCCACCCGGGCATCTCGATCTCCTCGGATCGATCAGCTTGCGCACGGCCGCGAATAGATGATCCAGACGGCCGCGAAGAAGATGAGGACGGCCTCGATGGTCCCCGAAATGTTCTCGAACTTGCCGTGCCCGTACGGGATGCCTGCTCGTCCGCAGCCACGCTGGACTTACGGACGGCGAAGAGCGCGATGAGGGCCGCGACCAGGTCGACGCCGGAGTGGATGGCCTCGGAGAGGACCGCCACCGAGCCGATGAGGATCCCGACCCCGATCTTGAGCAGGATGAGAAGGGTGTTCGAGATGACCGAAAGGAGGGCCACATTGGTCTTCCGGCCTGCGTTGCGGGGGGAACGATCCTCGCGCACTTGGCTCGAGGTCCTGCTTGCCACGGCGCCCTCGCCGGTCATCGCACCGTTTCCGCGTTCCCTGATTTCGACCATCAGCGCCTCCAGACACGAAAAAAGCCCTACGGGATCCCGCATGTCCCGCAGAGCCTGTGCGTCTGCTGCTCGGTCATCGAAGCCCGGCTACACCGTGAACCTCCGCCTCGCGAGCGAAGGTGGGCTGCCTGATCGCCACGCAGTATAGCTCAGCGCGGCCGGGAAGCGCCACCGCCGGCGGCGCTGGTTTCGGGCACTACCTACGCTTACGAGCGGGACGCAGTGCCGTCCACCCAAGACCGCCCGCGAGTGCGAGGGACAGAAGGCCCAGACCGTAGGTACCGGCGCCGAGACTGCTAGTGCCGCCGTCGGTGTGAATCAACGTCACTGTCGTGACCACGATGCTGGTGGTCGTGGTGGAGGGCTGTGGTGCTTGTCGTGGGTGGCTGGGTGGTACTCGTGGTAGGCGCCTCGGTCGTACTGGTCGTCGGGGCCTCGGTGGTGGTCGTGGTGGTCGGGCAGACCGTGGTCGTGGTGGTCGGGCAGACCGTGGTCGTGGTGGTCGGGCAGGCCGTGGTCGTGGTGGTCGGGCAGGCCGTGGTCGTGGTGGTGCACCCTTCGGCTTCGGAAGCGGTCAGCGCCATGCTCGTGGCGGACAGCGCAAGGCCCGCGACCAGGCACAGGCCCAGCACCAGCGCGATTCTGTTGCGAGTTCTCATCCGCCCCTCCTCGTCGAGCAACCGGGCAAGACCTAGGTCCGTGCGGCCTTAACTGAACCGCATGCGGGTCGGTCTCACCACTCGCTCGCTCGGAGGACGGGGGCAACAGGTGCCCCGGGCGACCGTTTCGCGCCCTCAGAGGTCATCGCTTCCCAGCCCGGCGCCGCTCGCAACTACACTCTGAGTGTCCGGGCTGATCCCATTCTACAGTCGTAACGCAAGAAGTGAAGAGGCGGGCTCGAGGATTTGCCTCTCACGCGTGTATTACACTATTCGACCAGGTGGCCGTAGACGATGGTGTTGGAAAGATAGTGCCCCGCGGAACGGTCGAACTCGCCCCCACAGGTGATGAGCCGGATGACCGGTTCGGGAGTGTCATTCCAGATACGCTCGGTAGGCAATTCTGACTTGAGTGTGAGCTCCGAGGAGTCCACGACGAACGTCGCCGCGTCGCCGCTCTTGTCGTAGACCCGTATCTCGTCCCCCCGCTCGAGTTCGTGGAGACGGAAGAAGACATCGGGACCCTTCTTGCTATCTACGTGGCCGATTATCACCGCTGGGCCGGGGGCCCCCGGAGCAGGACCCACGTGGAACCAGGCCGCCAACCCAAAGGGAGGAAGGTCCATGCTGCCATCGTCCAGCGCGCCCACGTTCACGATGAGGGCATCAGCCTCGATGGCAGGGATGACGATACGAGCCGGGTTGGCGATGACGTGAGTGTATGCGGTGGTGCTGGTCGACGACCCCGCCGCAGGAATCGAGGTCGCGACTGGGGCAATTGTCGTACTCGTCACGGACGGCGTGGTCAGAACGAACTCCGTGGGGGGAGCGCTTGTGGCCACGCCGCTCGTCTCGACGAGCACTTGGAGAAGAACCGCGCCGGCGAGGATCACCGCCATAGCCACCAGCATGGACACGCGCCGGGGGCGACCCCGCCTACCGTCGCTTACCTGCTGGCTCACCGCGCGCCCTTTGAGGAGGACGGGCGCCGCGGGCCGTCAGGCCCGCGGCGCCTCGGATGCGTTCTGTTAGCGCTCTCGCTCATTGCCAGCCGCTCACCGCGCTGGCGTCAGCTCTGCCTCCGACCGGGACGAAGCATGGTCCAGGCGAGGCCGCCAAACAGCGCAAGGGCCAGCATGCCAAGGGCATACACTCCCGCACCCGGACCGACGGTACCGCCCCCACCAGTCTGGATCAGGCTGACCGTAGTCAGGTCGCCGACGGTTGTGGAGGTGCTCGGGTCACCGGTGGTGGAGGTCAGACCGCCGACCGTCGTGGTGGTCTGTGGGTGCTTGCTCGTAGTGGTCGTGGGTGCTTCGGTGGTGGACGTGGTGGATGTGCTGGTGGTTGTGGAACTGCTGGTAGTGGTCGAAGGGTGGTGGTTGGCGCTTCCGTGGTCGTGGTGGTGGAGCTCGTGGTCGTGGTGGTCTCCTGGCCGCCGAAGTAGAAGTTCGCGTGGCTCAGGTTCGGATAATTGCCGACGCCGACAAGCGGGCATACAAGCCCCGAGTCGGAGTACGTGCCGTTTGGCGAGTAGTCGTAGACGTTGTAGTTGTCCCCACCCTTCATGTGCACCTTGAGCACGGGATACTGCGAGGTGAAGGCCAGTTCCTGGCCGTTCGGCTGATGGGCGCTGACCGTGACGGTGATGGTCAGACCAGGGTGACCGGGTATGGGGTACACGCCGCTACCGGTCACTTGGAGATCGTATCCCGCGGGTGCATTACCGGGGACTTCGGTCGGCGTCACCGATGCGGCTGTCGCGATGGCCGCGATCATCAGGACGAGAACCACGGCCAGACTCAGCCCGAGCACTAGCGCGATTTTGTTCCTCTTGTTCATCCGCCCCTCCTAGCAAAGCAATCCAGTAAGACCTTGTCATTCGCGGCTCTTATAAACCGCCAGCGGGTCGGTCTCACCACTCGCTCGCTCGGAGGACGGGGGCAACAGGTGCCCCGGGCGACCGGTTTCGCGCCCTCAGAGGTCAAAGCTTCCCAGCCTGTTCTCCCCTCCGGATACCCTTGGGGTGATCAGACTAAACCTATTGTATCGCCTCAGCGCAAAAAGTGAAGGGTTCATAGGCTCAGAATTTTCGCTATAGCGACAAATACTGCACTGATTCTGTGCTAGTCCAGGAGGTGCCCGTATACGATGACATTCGACAGGTAGTGCCGTGTCTTGGGGTCGAACCGGCCGCCGCAGGTGACGAGGCGGATGACAGGATCCTGGGTCTTGTTCCAGATGCGCTCGGTCGGCAGCTCCGTCTTGAGCGTGATCTCTTTGGAATCCACGATGAAGAGCGCGTGGTCTCCATCGTCGCCGTAGATCAGGATCTCGTCTCCCGGCTCGAGCCGCTTCAGATCGTAGAAGACACCCTTCTTGCCGCCATAGGACACGTGGGACACGATCACCGCCGGACCCGGTGCTCCGGGAGCAGGGCCGAGTCGATACCATCCGGTCAACCCCACCTTGGGCACCTCCATCCCCCCATCCTTGGCGATGGCCACAGCCACCGTCTCGGCATCGACCCCGATCGCGGGGATGACTATGCGGGAGGGCGAGGCGATGGCGTGAGTGTAGACGGTGGTGGTGGTCGGAGGGAGCGTCGTCGAAGTCGGCGGGGCGGCGGCTGTGGTGGCGGGAGATGCTGCAGTCGTCGAGGTTGAGACCTCGATCGTCGTGGTGATGCCCACCTGGGCCCCGGCCGCTGGGCCGAGAACCGTCCCTACTCCGTCTCCGCAGGACCCCAGGACAAGGCCGGCAAGGATCGAGGCGACGGCGACGGCGATCGGAGCGCGGAGGAGGAAGGAGACCCCGTGTCGGCGACCGGTCAAGGCCGGCGCAGGCGTCGTGAGAGGATCTGCCTGCTCTCCCCGGCGACGATCAAGACTCGAGTCGCTCATACCCCACTCTCGGGTCGGCGTCGACAGCCCCGCCGATCCGGTCAGCGGGCGCAGGTGGAGGCGGGGGGAATCGAACCCCCGTCCGAAACCCGTCTGGCCCAGGTGTCTACGAGCGTAGCCCCTACTACGTTTCTCGCCTCGCGCCCCCGTAGGAGCTGGGTGCGTCCGGCCAACCACCTTCATTTCCCCCCGACGCCGGCGGCCCTCGCCGAGAGTAAGCCCGCCTGGTTTATGCCGCGACCCTCCACGACGGGCCGAGGAGGCGCGACAGGCGCTAAGTCTTGTTCAGACTAAGCGGCCAGAGCCAATTCAGGTTTGGCAATTGTTGTTTTCCAGCCTGTTTAACGAGAACGGCCGGGATCTCGGCTCGCTACCCAAACTCAGACATGAGCCCCGTCGAAACCATGTCGCCCCCACGAGGCCCAGACCGCACGGCTCCTGAAACCCCGCGCTCTGAGCAGGGATATTATACAGTAGAGCTGCTCTCGCAGCGGCGACGACGCAGGGGTGACGGTCCTTCTGGGGTCACACCCACCCAGATCCGGGGGCCCCGGAGAGGGCGGCGGCCATCGATTCCGCCACGGATGACTCGACCGCCCGACCATCGGCGACCTCGATCACCACTAGAACCACCACGAGAACGACGATCAGCACGCCGAGAGCCACCAGCGCCCAGAACGCACCGCCCCGCCGGCCCGGCGCGGGTAGGGGCGGGATCGCTTCGGGCGGTCTGCCCTCCTGGGCATCAGGCTCCACCTGGTAGTAACGGATGTCCGGATCCCCCACCGGTGGCACCTCTGGCTTCGCTGTCATTCTTCCCTTCCTCGCGAGTGGAAAGCCCGCTCCACGTCCCGCTGGGCCTCCTTCTTGGCCAGCGTCTGGCGCTTGTCGTACGTCGTCTTCCCCTTGGCCAGTCCGAGTTCCACCTTCACCCGGCCGTCCTTGAAGTAGAGCTTGGTAGGCACCAGGGTGTAGCCCGCCACTTGCACCTTGCCATACAGGCGGCGAAGCTCGCGGGCGTGGACCAGGAGCTTCCGGGAGCGAAGCGGGTCGTGATTGAAGATATTACCCTGCTCGTAGGGGCTGATATGGACGCCGATGAGGAAGAGTTCACCCTTCTCGATCGCGGCGTAGGAATCACGCAGATTGACCCGACCGGCGCGGAGGGACTTGACCTCGGTACCCGTCAGAGCGATGCCGGCCTCCAGGGTCTCCTCCACGTGATAGTCGTGGTAGGCCTTCTTGTTCTGCGCGATGAGCTTCATACCGGCAGGCTTCATGATTCGGGGAGTATAGCAAGGCCGGCAGGCGCCTCTGGTGGAGGGATTCGCCCGCCCACAGGGACCACCGTGCCCGTCAGCGCCGGCCCCGACCTCTGGTCGGGGCGGTCCTCGGCGCCCTTTGCCGGCCCCGCCGGCCCGAAGGTGCGGACACAGCATCCCGGGCAGGGGGACTCCCGGCGCCGCGGGACGGTCGGCGGCCGTCTCGATCATCGGCACCCTCGTCCTCCTGCTCCTTCTCCGGGGCGTCGGCCAGCGTGAGATCCACCCGCCCCCTGACCGCATCCACGCCAAGGACCCGCACCCGGACCAGGTCGGCCAGCTTGTATGCGCGGCTCGAGCGTCGCCCCTCCAAGCGCGGTCTCCAGCTCGTTCAAGCGGTAGTCGTCGCGAGGTAGCTCGGATATCGACAGGTAACCCTGGAACAGCCTGTCGAAGAGGATGAACATGCCCCTGCGGGTCAGGCTGAGCACCTGGCCTTCGAACGACGTCCCCCAGAGGCTCTCCTCGTCGAGACGCCGTTGCAGCAGGTGGGCAAGTACGATGTCATCCGCCTTGAGTTCGACCTTGGCGGCCTCGCGCTCTGTCTGCGAGCACTGCTCGGCCCAGTCCGAAAGGAACGCGGAACTGGGTTGGGGCGCGAGCCCCAGTCGCCCAAGGAGCGCCCGATGCACCAGCAAGTCGGGGTAGCGGCGTATGGGCGACGTGAAATGACAGTAGGTGGGCGAGGCAAGGCCGAAATGCCCGATGTTGACGGTCTGGTACACGGCCCGCGCCTGCGCCCGCAAGACCTGTTGGGTGAGAGCGGCCCTGCCCCGGCCGGCCGTGGCGTGGGTGTCGATGTGCTCAGCGATCTCGCGGGTGACTCGACGCACGTCGTCGGAGGTGGCCGTCATCGGATCGAACACCGGGGTGGGTAGACCCAGACTGGAGAGTACGTCGAGCAGACGGTCGACGCGGAAGGGGTCGGGCAGGTCGTGCACCCGGTAGACGGTCGGCACGTGTTGCGCTCCAGAAACGATGCGACCTGCTCGTTGGCCAGAACCATGTAGCCTTCGATGAACCAGTGGCTCTCCAGCTCTTCTCCGGGATCGGCCGCTACCACCCTTCCATCCTCGTCCCATTCGAACTCAGGCTCGACGGATTCCACGCGCAGGCTGCCTCGTTCGTCTCTCACCCTCCGAAGAGTCTGCGAGAGTTCCCTGCCCCGGCCCAGCGGATCCGCCAGGTCCGGATCGACCGGCTCGTGCCCGCGGAACATGCGCTCCACCCGCTCGTAGTCGAGACGGGCATCGCTTCGGATGAGCGACCGATAGAAGCGCGTGTTCCGGACCCTGCCCTGATCGTCGACCTGCATCTCCACCGTCACCGTCTTGCGGTCCTCGTGAGGACGAAGCGAACAGACCCCCGATGAAAGCAGAGGCGGAAGCATCGGCTCGACTCCCGTGGCGACATACACGGAGTTGCCCCGGCGGAGCGCTTCCCGGTCGAGAGCGGTGCCCTCGTCCACGAAATACGACACGTCGGCGATGTGGACGTACACGGTGGTGATGCCGTCGTCGCCCCGGGCGAAGGACAGCGCGTCGTCGAAGTCTTGAGCCATCACCGGGTCGACCGTGAACGTATACAGTCCGCGCAGGTCCAACCGGTCGGGATCGGACAGCTCGTGCCGCGGCGCCACTGCGGCTGCCTCGGCCAGCACCGGCTGACCGAATCCGCGTCGGATACCGCTGTCCGCCAGCAGGGCCTCCATGACGTCGCTCATGACGCCGCTCTTGCCCAGGGAGCGGACAATCCGGGCCCGAAACCCGTAGGAGAACGTGAAGAGCACCAGGTCGCCGGGCTGCGGTCTGACCGCTCCCCGCTCCACGGGCAGCGGCGGGCCGGGTTGGAAGAGCGGTTCCACCTCGAGACTCTTACCGCGGCGAACGATGATACCGGCGATAGAGGCCGATCGCCCGGTCGGGTCGCCCGGGGGGATCAGACCCGCCCTCACCAGCGTCGCCCGGCGCCGATCGGAGCGGCTGTGGCCTTTGCGTTGCCGGGCCACGTCCCTCTAGCCCTCCGAGGCGGCCGGGCGTAAGCTCCATGGTCACCCACTCTCCATCGTGGAGGCTTCGGCCCAGCGCAAGACCGCAATCGCAGGGCCACCGTGCAGCAGCCGCTCTTCTTGACTCCCGGCGAGGATCCCGGACGACTACCAGCCGGCGCGGAAGCACGCCCTCCGCGAACAGTCGGCGCAGCAAGGCGGTCACGGGCTCGAGTGTCATATTGGCAAGGATGGTGGCTCCGTCGAGCCACGCCCGCGGGGCCTCAAGGGCGTCCATCTCGTGTACCTCGATGCAGCCTTCGAGCCCGTTGATGGCCACATTCTCGCGGGCCGACGCCACCGCGACGGGATCATTATCCAGGGCTATCACCGGAGTCCAACCCAGTTTCGCCGCGGCCACGGCGAGAATGCCCGAACCCGCGCCCACATCGACCAGGGCACCTCGTCCTGTCGCTCGAGGGGATCCCTCAGCTCCAAGCTGGAGAAGGAGCAGAGTGCCCCGCGTGGTGGGGTGCAGGCCGGTGCCGAAGCCGAGTCCTGGGTTGATGACCACGTCGACGGTGGGCAGACCCCGCGGGGTGGCCGATGCTCCCGGGATCGTGGACACCGTGGACCCGCTCACGCCTACCGCCGCGGACGATGCCGGCTCCCATGGCGGCCGGATGCGGACCGCTCCGATCACAGAGGGTCGGAAGTGCTCGCGCCATCCCTCCACCCAGTCGCGGGCCACGTCGCAAGACTCCACCCGCAGCACTCCTGGCCGGGCGAAACCCTCCGGGAGCAAGGGAAGAAGGTCCGAAGCCGTCGAGGGCCCACCGGCGGGGGGATAGAACACGAGAGTGACTCTCTCCTCCGCTGTCGGCGGCTCCTCCTCGAACGGACCGAGGACATCCATCAGAAGGGCTCCGACCTGCTCGGCGAGCGCCGAGGGCACGGTCACCCGGACCGACCGATCCAGACCGCCCCCGTCCACGGTCGCGGGAGGGTATGCAGTCATCAGCCGGTGAAGAAGGTGCGAAGCTTGTGAAGAACCCCGTCAGGGCGATCAGCGTAGTGCTCCCCCCCCACGGCTTCGTCGAAATCCTCCAGCAGACGGCGCTGCTTGTCTTGGAGATCGCGGGGAACGATCACCCGCACGGTAATCTCCTGATCACCGCGGCCGTGGCCGTTGAGCCGCTGCGTACCCTTGTTGCGGAGCACCTTGACATCTCCGGGCTGTGTACCAGCGGCGAACTCGACCTCTTCTTCGCCGTCCAACGTAGGGACCGTCACCGTGGTGCCGAGAGCGGCCTGCACCATGGTGAGATCGACCTGGATCAGGATGTCGTCCCCCCGTCGCTCGAATACCTCGTGCGGAGCCACCCGGATCCGCACATACAGATCGCCCGAGCGGGCGCCGCGCTCGCCGGCGCCGCCCTTGCCTGAGACCCGGATGCGCTGACCGGTATCGATGCCGGCCGGTATCTGGACCGTGACCTTCCTCTCGAGTGGACGGCGCCCCGTGCCTCGGCAGTCCGAGCAGGGATCCTCGATGACCTGTCCCAGCCCGCCGCAGCGGGGACACACGCCGGCCTGTATGAACTGCCCGAGGATGGTGCGCCGCACGGTCCGCACCTGTCCGCGACCGCCGCACTCCGAGCAGGGCTTGACGGAGGCGGTGTCGGTGGTGCCCTTGCCCTCGCAGGTGGAACAAACCCCCAGGGCGGTGAACGTGATGTCCTTCTCGACACCGAAAGCGGCTTCTTCGAGCGTCAGCTCCACCTCGACCGCAAGATCGTCTCCGCGCGCGGGTCCCCGGGGGCTGGCGGCGCCGAAAGGACCCCCGGTCCCGAAGCCGCCACCGAACGCACCGCCGAAGATGTTCTCGAAAAGATCCCCAAAACCGGAGAAGCCGTCGAAGTCGAATCCACCGGCGCCGCCTGCGCCGCGCCGCAACCCGTCGTGGCCGTAGGCGTCGTAGAGGCTCCGCCTCTCCGTGTCACACAGCACCTCGTACGCCTCCGTGGCCTCCTTGAACTTCTCCTCGCTCTCGGGATCGTCCACGTTGACGTCGGGATGGTGCTGCCGCGCCAGTTTGCGATAGGCCTTCTTGATCTGCTGAAGGTCGGCTTCTCGGGGGACGCCGAGGACTTCGTAGTAGTCGCGTTTCATACGCGGCCGGCCGTCCTAGAGAGGCTGGACGGTACATTCACCCGAGCCCGGCTCATTCGTAGCGCTCCCCCACCAGCTCGGACAGCGACTGCGCCGTCTCGCGGACGGTGGCGATGGCCTTCTCGTAGTCCATGCGGGTGGGACCGACAAGGCTGACGGTGCCCAGGCGCCGCTGCGGCAGCCCATAACTGGCCGCCACGACCGAGAAGGGCTGCAGCGCCGTCGCCTCGTGCTCGCTGCCGATACGGACCACCACCGCGCCGGTGCCGAGCGCCGCCCTGAGCACCCGCAGCAACAGGAAGCGCTCCTCGAGCAGGGCCAGCAGGTCGCTGAGCGACGAGATGTCCTTCAACTGAGACTCGGCGAGGAGGCGAGACGTGCCCCCGACGAACAGCTCCTCCTGGTATTGCTCGTCCACCAATCTTCCGAAGGCCGGCGCCAGAGCCCTGAGGAATGCGGCTTCGCGGGGACTCAGATCGGGGTTGTCCAGAGCCCTGCGGATGAGCCGGGACGTCAGCGTGTGGTCGTTCAGCGTCTCGTTGAGGTAGGTGCGGGCCCACTCCACCAGCCCTGGTCGATGGCGTGAGGCCAGTCGATGACCCCCTTCATCACCCCCCCGGTGGAGACGATGAACACATACATGAGTTCCGTGGGATGCAGGGTGAGCAGCTCGACATGACACAGGCGTGCGCCGCTCACGCGAGGCGCCAGCGCCAGAGCCAGCAGGTTGGTGGCGCGCGACATGGCATCCGTGGCCTGCCGCAAAGCGGTTTCGATCTCGCCGGTGAGATCCTCCGGCTGAGCGACGTGGAGACACCGGGAGCCCATGCGGCCCGCCCCAGACGAGCGCGATAACGGCCCGCTCATGAGCTGGTCGACAAACTCCCGGTAGCCGAGGTCGGTAGGAACACGCCCGGCAGAGGTGTGCGGATGGGTGAGGTAGCCCTTCTCCTCGAGGAGTGGCGAACTCGTTGCGCACCGTCGACGAGGAGACGAACAACCCGGCGACACCTACCAGCTCCCTGGACGACACGGGGGCACCCGTCCCGATGTATCGCTCGGTGACGGCGTTCAGGATCCTGCGTTGTCGTTCTGTGAGTGCCATCATCCGCCGGCGTATGGACTATGGCTCCTCGGGCGTGTCCAGAAGAGCCGAGATGACTGCATTGCTGACATCCAAAAAGGCTGGATTCAAGCGAAGTCTACCACAGCCCCTCATCGAGGAGCCCTGCCCCAACAGCCGGTCGCGGGCGTCAAGATCGAGCACCGGCAGCACTTCGGATTCTCGTCGATCCCCTCCGTCGGTCCGGAGCCCCAGCATGGCCCTCTCCCAGAGCCGGATGCGGGGCGTGAGCACCTCTACGACCGGAGCCTCTCCCGCCAGGTAGGCGGCGACCGAGGCGGGATTGGTCCGACGCTCGGTCCCGATGGTGGACACCGCCGCCGCCCCCACCCCCAGGTAGTCTTCGCCGCGCCAATAGGCCTGGTTGTGACGGCATTCGTGACCGGGCAGCGCGAAGTTGGAGACCTCGTAGCGCTCGGTAACCGGCCGCCTGCAGCCGGGCGGCGGCCGCGGGCAGGTACTCTTCGGCGAAGGCGCCGGCCGCCCGTTGGGCGCCGGCGCCGCTGGACCGCGCCACCCGGGCGGCGAACCTCGCAGTGTAGGTCAGGTCGTAGAGAGAGATATGGGTGGGCGCCGCGACGATGGCCCTGTCGATGTCCGCCGCCGCTTCGGCCCAGGTCTGGCCCGGAATGCCGAAGACCAGGTCGAGGTTCCACCCCCGCAGCCGAGAGCTCACCTCGCTGATCGCATGGAGGGCTCCCTCGATCTCCTCCTGCGCCGTATGCCGGCCCAGGGCCGCTCGGCAATCCGCGGAGAACGACTGGACACCCAGGGAGAGGCGCGTTATCCCCGGTCCGGCCAGCGAGCCTAGCAGGGCCGCATCGAGGGTCCCCGGATTCGCTTCAACGGTGAGTTCCCGCAGGGGAGCCGCCTCCTGGAGCCGGGCGACGGTCGGCGACAAGCTCGACCAGGAGGTCCGCCGGCAGCACCGTGGGCGTGCCTCCGCCGAGATAGATGGTCTCCGTCAGCCCCTCTTCCCCCGCGCCCAGCCGGTCTTCGGCCGCCCCCAGCGCTCCCGCAGTTCGGCGCGAAGCCGCTTGAGATACGACTCCACCCTTCCCGCCCGGAGATGCGGTCCGATCGGTTCCGACGCGAAGTCGCAGTAGGCGCAGCGCGAGCGGCAGAAAGGGATGTGCACGTATAGGTGCCGCAAGGGCGTCACCACCTCAGCGCCTGCGCCGATGGTTCTTCAGCGGCCCAGGACTCCAAGCACAACGAGCGCGATGCCCATGGCCACCGCGAGAAACCCCAGGATGCCGGTCCAGCGTTCCCAGGCCTTTCCGCTGCGGACCCGCCTCGACGAGACGGCACCGGCCGCGCCCCGCCCCTCCTCGTCTGCGCTGCCGGCGAAGTGGCGCAGCCATATCTGCACTGCCCCCATCAGGACCAGTATCACGCCGAGCACCAGGTACTCGACCGTCATCGCTTCCCGTCCTTGCCCTCACCCAGGTCCAGAACGGCCAGGAAAGCCTCCTGCGGGATCTCCACGGTGCCCACCATCTTCATGCGCTTCTTACCGGCCTTCTGCTTCTCCAGCAACTTCCTCTTGCGGGTGATGTCTCCCCCGTAGCACTTGGCCAGGACGTCCTTGCGCAGCGGCGCGACGCTCTCCCGGGCGATGATGCGACTGCCCACGGCAGCCTGGATGGCCACTTCGAACAGCTGCCTGGGGATCTTCTTCCGCAGCCTCTCGGCGAGTCCGCGACCGATGGTGTATGCACGGTCGGCATGTACGATCAGGCTCAGAGCATCCACCACCTCACCGGCGATGCGGATGTCGAGCCGCACCAGGTCTCCAGCCTCGTAATCCTTCAACTCGTAGTCGAGACTGGCGTAGCCGCGACTACGGGTCTTCAGGAGATCGAAGAAGTCAAGCACAATCTCAGCTAGAGGTAGATCGTACTCCAGTCGCACTCGATCGGTGGTCAGGTACTCCATGTGTACGAATCGGCCGCGTTTGTCGTTACACAACTCCATGACCGGCCCGACGAACTCCGAGGGAAGAAGGATGTTGGCGGCGATGTACGGCTCCCTTACCTCCGCGATCGACCCGGCTTCGGGGAACTCCACCGGGTTGCTGATCAGCAGCACCTCACCCGTAACGAGTTCCACTTCGTAGCGTACGCTGGGGGTGGTCGCCAGAAGGTCGAGGTCGAACTCGCGCTCCAATCGTTCCCGGATGATCTCCATATGCAAGAGACCGAGGAAGCCGCAACGGAACCCGAAGCCGAGGGCCTTCGAGGTCTCCGGTTCGTAGAAGAGAGAGGCGTCATTTAGTTTGAGCTTCTCCAAAGCGTCCCGCAGGTTTGGATAGTCCTCTCCGTCGATGGGGAACAGACCGCAGAAGACCATGGGGGTGATGTCCCGATAACCGGGCAGGGCCTCCGAGGCCGGTCGGGTCCCGCTGGTGAGGGTGTCGCCCACCCGGAGGTCGGCTACTTCCTTGATACCCGGGATGACATATCCCACCTCGCCGGCGCGGAGCACGTCTGTCTTCAGCATGTCGGGGCTGAAGATGCCCACTTCTTCGATGTCCGTTCGCCGCCCCGTGGCCATGGCCAGCAGAGGTTCATCCTTGCGGAAGCTGCCGTCGCGGACACGCACGAAGGCCACGACCCCGCGATACTGGTCGTACACCGAATCGAAGATGAGGGCCCGCGGCGATCCCTCGGCCTCGCCCTCCGGCGGCGGGATGCGCTTCACAACGGCTTCCAGCACCGCCAGCACCCCCTCCCCCGTCTTCGCCGAGATCTGCAGGATATCGGCGCGGGGACAGCCGATCACGCTGGCGATCTCATCGGCCCTCTTCTCGGGCTCGGCCCCCGGCAGATCGATCTTGTTGAGCACGGGGACGATCTCGAGATCGTTCTCGAGAGCGAGCAGCGTGTTGGCCAGAGTCTGAGCCTCCACGCCTTGGGTAGCATCCACGACGAGGATCGCCCCTTCGCAGGCGGCGAGACTACGCGAGACCTCGTAGGTGAAGTCGACGTGGCCCGGTGTGTCGATGAGGTTGAACTCGTACTCCTGGCCGTCTTCTGCCTGATAGTAGATGCGTACCGCTTGGGCCTTGATGGTGATGCCACGCTCGCGCTCCAGGTCCATGCGGTCGAGCACCTGCTCCCGCATCTCCCGCTCGGCCACCGTGTTGGTTATCTGCAGGATGCGGTCGGCCAGCGTGGACTTGCCGTGGTCGATATGCGCGATGATGGAAAAATTGCGGATGTGCTCGAAGCGTGTCATAGGCGACGTATTCTAGCGCAAGGGCCGGGACCGACCGCGGACTGGACCGGGTCGCACAGTCAGCGGGACTGGTGGACGCCCCGGGTACTTCGATCTACAGTCAAAGGGTCGCACGAGCTGCAAGGAGGACGCCGTGGGGAAGGACACCTTCCGTGAGAACTCGGTCATCGTGACCGGAGCGTCGTCTGGGATCGGTCGCTGTCTGGCCCTGCAATTGGCCGAGAGAGGTGCCTGGCTGACGCTCGCCGCCCGCTCTTCCGCACAGCTTGAAACGGTGGCCGGACTCTGCGCCGATCGAGGGGGCAGGGCTATCGCGGTGTCAACCGATGTCTCGGATCAGAACCAGTGCAGGACCCTGGTCGAGCGGGCCGCCGAAGAGTACGGCCGCATCGATACGCTGGTCAACAACGCGGGGATGGGCATGCGGGCGCGTTTCGACGAGCTTGTGGACCTGTCCGTGATGGAGAAGGTCATGGACACCAATTTCTGGGGAAGCGTCTACTGCACCCGCTACGCGCTTCCGCACCTACGGGAGACGAAGGGCCGTCTCGTCGCGATCATCAGCGGAGCAGGCCTCTTCGTCGCTCCCAACGGGTGCGGATACGGAGCGAGCAAGCATGCGCAGGCCGGTTTCTTCGATACCCTGCGCTTCGAGCTCGCCGGTACCGGGGTCAGTGTCACCACCATCTACCCCGACTGGGTGGCCACCGGTATCAGTGCTCGGGCATGCGGAGCCGACGGCAGCCCTGCTGGGGAGCTCTCACCTCTGGAGCAAGGAGCCATGTCGCCCGACAGATGCGCGCAGCTCATCCTGGCAGCGACCGAGAAGCGCAAACGCAGCGCGATGTCGAAGAGGCAGAGACTCGGACTTCTCCTCACCCCGATCTTTCCGGGGTATGTCGACAGTACCGCTGGTCAAGCCTTCGCCGGAGATCAGCGCCGCCCTGGGTAGAGAACGGTAGTCGCGCCTTCGACTGCCCCGCTCAGCCTTCGCGGTCCACGTCGACGACCTCTTCGGTGGAGCGCGGTTCCCGACGACGCTTGGCCAGGTTGATCACGTCTCGCAATTCGGACATGCGCATCGTCCAGGCCGCCAGGCAGTAGGCCGCGCCGCCGGACACGTAGGCCAGGCCCACCGAGACGATCTGCGCCCCGAGACTCGCCCAAGAGGCGTCCAGACCCCACCACACCCAATAGGCGACCAGGGCCAACGGGACCAGGGCGATGATCGACGGCGTGAGGACCAGGCGACCCGACGCGCGTCCTACCCCTCCTATGCGCGGGCTGAGCAGAAACATGAGAGCGAAGAAGTTGACCAGGCTCACCACGAGGTGGCGAGGGTGATGCCGCCGACCCCCATCGGTTTGTACAACAACAGCATGAGACCTGCGTTGAGCGCCAGGTTGACCACTCCGACCGTCAGCGGCACCCAGGGCTTCTGGATGCTGTAGAAGGCCCGATTGAGCAAGGTGTTGACGCTCACGAAGGCCATGCCCACGCTGAAGAAGAGGAGGGCGGAGGCCACCAACTCGGTATCGCTGCTGGTGACCTTGCCGTGCTCGTAGATCAACCGCACCGTAGGGACGGCCAGCACTGAGAAGAACGCGGCGAACGGCAGGGTCATGAAGAAGATCTGGCGGATGCCGGTCGAGAGGTCTTCGCGGAACTCAGCCATCCGGTGTGGCCGCCGCGTGGCGCGAAAAGGCCGGGAACAGCACCGTGCCGATAGCGATCGCAAAGATCCCCTGAGGAAGTTGGAACAAGCGGAACGCCCGCTCGATGATGGCCGGGGACGGGACGCTGATGAGAGTTGCGATGACGGTCCCGATGAAGGCGTTGAAATTGATGATCCCCAGGCTGAGGATCACCGGCCCGATGAGAATACCCA
Organism: uncultured Actinomycetota bacterium; assembly: GCA_963822135.1. Taxonomy (GTDB): domain Bacteria; phylum Actinomycetota; class Thermoleophilia; order RBG-16-64-13; family RBG-16-64-13; genus CAIQPS01. The sequence goes on from CAWGGI010000011.1 coordinate 536,503, forward strand.
CGCGCCTGCACCTCAGGATCGCGCAGGGAAAGATGCCAGGGCGAGCGCTCGGGCTGGGGCTCGGACCCCGCGGCCTCGCCCATGTTCGGCGCGGCGGTGGCGGCCGGCCGCCACCGCCGCCGCCACACCGCCGGTACCTGCATCAGCAACTCGACGACCGTCCCGATGAGGAACCCCCAAGCCAGAGCCTCGACCCCATAGCCCGCCGAGAAGGCGACCACCACTCCGATGATCACCAGGTTCCAGACGATGGGAGCCAGGGCGGGAAGGGTGAAGTGGTTGTAGGAGTTCAGGATGCCCATGAAGACACCGGCGATGCCCAGGATCACCACGGTGGGGAACATCAAGCGCATCAGATGGACGGTCAGGGCGACGATGTCGGGATTGTCGCTGAATCCTGGGGCCACCAGGCTCACCACTTGCGGCGCGAAGACCATCCCCAGTACGGTGATGACACCGAGGACCCCCGTGGCGAGCAGCGTCACCGTGTAGGCGACCTGCCAGGCGTCCCGGCTGCGCTCCTTTTCCAGGAGCGAGGAGAAGACCGGGATGAAGGCGGCAGTACAGAGCGGTGTCGGCGAAGAGGATGCGTACGAGGCTGGGCACCTTGTTCGCTACGGTGAAGGCCCCCATCTCCGTCGCCCAGGCCTAGGTAGGTGACCATGACGATCTCCCGGATCAGACCCAGCACCCGGGAGCCGGCGGTCGCCAGCACCAGGAAGGCGGCCGCGGTCGCCAGGCGTCTCTTCGTGTCATTGCCCATGAGCAAGCGCTATGCTAAACTCCTGCGACTTTGAAGGGAAGACGGGAGGAATGAAGATTGGCTAACACCAAGCAGCAGCGCAAACGGGTGCGTATCGCTCAGCGGCAACGACTGGAGAACCTGCGCTACAAGTCGTCCATCAAGACCCACTTCAGGCGCCTCAAGGACTCCATGACCGCCGGCGACACCGATACCGCTGCTGAAACGGCCAAGAAGCTGACCTCCACCATCGACAAAGCGGCAGCCCGCAACGCCATCCACAGCAACAACGCGGCCCGCAAGAAGTCGAGGGTGGCGCGTCTCCTCTCCCAGCTCTAGACCCTGCGCCTCGGCGGGTCCGCGGACCAAGGCATGGCGGGAATCCGGTCCGCACCGAGGCGCTGCCTGTGCGCCGTGGAGCCATTTCAGGCGGCCAGCATAGGCGGCCGAGGCACAGCTGCAGTTCCATCTCCGGCGGCAGCGTACCCGCACCCTTCATGCGGGCATCAGTCTCGGCGAGGACCGCCAGTCGCCGGGCGATCCCGTCTGCACCGAGCAGGGCCGCCTGCTCCACCAGTTTCCGCGTCAGGGTAGGCTTTGATCTTCAGTTCGGCCTGGATGGCGTCTCGGTTGATACCTTCCTCTCGGAAAGCCGCCACCCGGCCCAGCGATTCTGGAAATGTCGGAGGATCCGGTAGAAGAGGCTCGCGGGCGCTCCCCCGAGCCGAGCAGCGAGTCGGCCGCTGAGAAGACGCGCCCCGCCTCGTCCCGAGCGCCAGAGAATCGAGCAGGTCGAAGACGCTGGCCTCGAGCGTGGCGGTGGTGAGGCGACGGATATCGTCGTGGTCGATACGGCCGCCGGACGCGTGAGATCCGAGCTTCTCCACCTCCTCAGCAGGATGCTCTGATCGTCGCCACAGCGCTCCACCAGGTGGCGGGCCTGCTGGAGACCCAGGGTGATACCCAGCCGCGCCGCCTCGCGCACGAGCCAAGCCGGCAACTCGCTCTCTTTGGGGGCCAGGTACTCCAGGACATCACCCTGCTTGTCCACTGCGGAGCGCAGGGGGTCGCTGGGAGGTAACTTCAAGGCCACCAGCGTGAGACAGGCGTCGGGCGCCGGAGAGGAGAGATAGGCGACGATCGCTTCCTTGTCGGCCTTCGGCCATGCGTCCGCGTTGTGTACCAAGACCAGACGCGTGCCTCCGAGAAAGGCCATCGTGTTTGCGGCGTTGACCACCTGGATCCCCGAGTCGGCCGGGGCTTCGAATTCGGAGACATTCAGCTCCGAGCCCGATTCTCGAGCGATTCTGGCCTTCAGCCGCGCGAGGGCCTCGTCGATCTTGGGCCTGTCGTCACCCAATATCAGATAGGCGGGCTTGAGCGGCTTCCGAGCCTCGCTCCGCACGGCGCCATCTCGGGAAACATCGGTCATCGTGCCGGGATCCTCTCGGTCATCACAACCATCTCGTCTCCGTCCATCAGCAAGGATACCCAACCCGACTCGTCCGTGCGAACGATGGTGTCGCCTGCTGTGGCCAGCAGCCTGACCGTCCCGGGGTCGGGATGCCCGAAGCCGTTCCCCTCTCCCACCGAGATGATCGCGACCCGCGCCTGGAGTGCACTCAGCAGCCGCTCGGAGACCGCACCCCGGCTTCCATGGTGCGGTATGACGATGGCGTCGACAGGCGGAAGGCGGTACCTCTCGAGGATGCCGGCTTCGGCGTCGCCCGGCATCAGCACCTCCGTCTCTCCGGCGTCGAGCAGCGCCACGAGTGAGGCTCCGTTCAACTGGTCGCCCGACGGCGGATCCCGGCCCTCACCCCACGGGTGGGGACCGGTCACCATGGTGAGCGGCCGTGCGGGCGCAAAGAAGGTGACGGTGACGCCGTCAAGGGTGAGCGACGACCCCGGAAGCGCCTGAAGATAGCGGGCACCCCTCTCCATCAGACCCCTCGCGGAGCCCCAGGTACTGCGCCGCTTCCCCTTGGTCCGCCCCATCGGGCGACGGACTCTCCGCCGAGGACAGCGCCGAGGCCCCGCCCGCCCCGGCGTCCGCCGGGCGGGTGGACACCGTCCGATCGACGAACGTCCCGATCTCCACCGAATCAAGACATTCCGAGAGCCCGCGAAATGGTCCGCATGAGGATGAGAGATGACAACCAGATCCAGCCGCTCCACGCCGAGCGAGCGAAATTGGCCACCCAGGCCGCATCCTGCGGGGCCGGCGTCGAACAGGGGGGCGTGGTGTCCCGGAGTGCGAAGCAGCACTGCCGTACCTTGGCCGACGTCCAGCACCCGCATCTCCGGTTGCTCGGGCCACCTCGTCGCCCCCAGCCGCGTCTCGAGCTGCCGCAGCCCTGCCGCGGCCGCCGGGTAGAGGCCGGCCCCCAGCGCCAGAGCCGCGGCCACGACGCCTACGCTCACGACCGCGGCGAGTCGGGGGTCTCGAGGCCGGCGCGCCCCCAGCCGGAGGCGTGCGGTCTCAAAAAGGGCACGCGCAGCCCGAAGGGTAGGCTCACATCGCGGCCGGCCAGGACCAGGGCCAGGGGGACCGACGCCAAAGCCAGGGCGGAAGCGAACCCGGCCCGGCCGAGATCGCTCGCGGCCAGCACCGGGGCGAGCGCGCAGAGGCTCGACATTAGGATCGTCCACGACATCGGCATAGAGGCCAACGTGTCCAAGGCGACGCTGAACCCACCCCATATGAAGCCCATCAGGACGCTCGCCATGCCCAGGCCCGTGACGGGTGCAAGGGCCGGCACTACCAATAGGTTGGCCAAAGGGGAGACCAGAGAAGTCCGGCCGAAGACGAGGAGCGAGACCGGTGCGGTACCGAGAGTCGCGGCCATCGACACGGCCAGGCCGGCCGAACGGCGGCAGGGAGCCTGCGCAGAAGGCGCTCGAGAGGCCTGACCAGTGCCAGCATGCCTGCGAAGGCAGCGAAAGAGAGTTGGAAGCCCACATCGTTGATGGCGAAAGGATTCAGGGCCAGCACCACGAGGGCGGCAAGAGCGAGCACCTGCCACTGGTCCCGTCGCCTGCCCAGCCAGCGACCGGCGAGGACTATGACGATCATGGCCGCCGACCTCACCACAGGCGGAGAAGCCCCCACGAAGGGGATGATGAGCAGGGCGGCAGCCGCGGCAAGCAGGAAGCCGATCCCTCGGGAGACCCGCAGGAGTCCGGCCAGCCCGATGACGATGGCGGCGAGACTGGCGACATGCAGGCCGCTCACCGAGAGCATGTGGGCCGTGCCCGATCGCCGGAAAGCTTCCATCCAATCCTCGTCGATGCCCGCCGTGTCGCCCATCACCACCCCTTGCAGAACCTCGTCCAGCCGTCGTCGGGGCCTCGGCTGAGATGGTCCTTGGCCGACGCGCGAAGGTGATCGAACCAGCCGGCTATCCCGCCCCGCTGTCCACGCACCGAGACCCTCTCGCCGTCGGCGCGAGAACCACGTGGATGCCCTGGTGAAGCAACTGCGCAGCCTGATCGAAGCCGGACGCCGAGGGGCCATCGGGAGCCGCAGCGTGCCGCCCGCAGAGATGATCATGCCCTGGGCCAGGGCGGTAACCATCCCGCCGTCGGCCGGCGGCACTTCGAGCAGCACCTTCTCGCCCGCGCCGGTGGACTCGCCCCAAGGATCTGGGCCGGCGCGAAGTCCGGCCGTGCGGGCGTTTCCCGTCGTATCCGTCGGCCGCTGGACCACAGCTGTCGCGCTCTGCCAGCCCGCCCGCGCACGGACCGGGCCGGTGATCACCACCTCTGCATCCACTCGTGCGCCGATATGCGAGGACAGCGTGCCGTCGAGCAACGTGGACACCCTGAGCGTCCCGGCAAGCATGCCGCCCAGCAGGCCTATCAGGACCACCGACACCAGCGTGACGCCCAGGCCGCACGTGGAGAGTGGTCGAGCACGAGTGAGGAGTGGACCGAGAAAGACCCCGGCCAGCGCCAGGGTCAGACCGCCCATCGCCAGCGAGTACCGACCCGGGATGATGCCGGCAAGAGCGACACCTATCGCGGCCGCGATCGTAGCGCACCGGGCAACTCCTGCCCGGCGGACGAACCAGCCGGTGATGCCGCCGAGGCTGCTATCCACTGATGTCCGCCGGTCAGGGAGCGACCAGCGGCCGCAGCTGTTCGAGCTTGGAGGGTCCTATCCCCGGGACGTCGGTCAGCTGATCGACCGAGGTGAAGGGACCCTGCGTCTCCCGGTAGGTGATGATCTGCTGCGCCAGGGCCGGACCGATCCCGGGGAGCGCGTCGAGTTCCTCGAGCGTGGCCGAGTTGAGCGACACCGGCCCGGAAGACGGCGACTCGCCGCCGCTGCCGCCGAGAGGATCGTTGGACAGCACCTGGCCGGCAACGGCCTCGCCGCGTTCGGGGATGTACAGCCTGCAGCCGTCGCTGAGCCGGGCGGCAAGAGGGACTGCGTCCTGATCGGCCGTCCCGGTGAAGCCACCCGCCTGAAGCACAGCCTGGAACACCCGGGCGTCGGGTGCGACCTGGTACACGCCCGGGCGCCGCACCGCGCCCGCGACCTGCACGAAGATCAGAGCCTCGGTGACGGTGGTGGTGGACGGCAGCGTGGTGTCGGGCCCCTGCGGCGCGTCGACATCGGCGACAGCATCCACATCGAGACCGGAGACGTCCAGCACCATCGCGTCGGTCTCCCCGGTGTCGACCGGGGAGCGCATCGCCAGGAGGCCTACGGTCCCCACCACCAGGACCAGGACGCCGGCCGCGGCGTAGATGAGTAGCCGTCTCGTAGGGATCGCGGACATGCGCGCAGGCTATCGCGCTTCCGCGTTGGCTCCCCTCCTACCTACGGCCTATCTTGGCGGCGGTTCCCCGCAGCCCAGTCTCACCGTCTAGTAGTTCTCGCAATAGATCTCGAAGTAGCTCTGGGGTTTGCCGCACACCGGACAGACCCGGGGAGCCTCGTTCCCCTCGTGGACGTGTCCGCATTCCGCGCATTTCCACAAAGTCGGACCCTCTTTGGCGAACACCCGCTTCGCCTCGACATTGGCGAGCAGCTTCCGATAGCGACGCTCGTGATATTTCTCCACACCGGAGATCTTGCGGAAGGTCGCAGCCGCCTTCTTGAACCCTTCCTCATCGGCGATCTCGGCGAAGCCCGGATAGAGGCTTCCCCACTCCATCAATTCGCCCTCCGCGGCGGCCAGGAGGTTTTCCGCCGTGGAGTGGACCGGCCCCGCCGGGTACGAAGCAGTGAACTCCGGCGTGCCTCCGTCGAGGAGGCTGAAGAACTGGAAGGCGTGAGCGCGCTCGTTGTCGGCCGTCTCCAGGAACAGGTTGGCGATCTGCCGGTAGCCCTCGTCAGCGGCCACCTCGGCATAGAAGGTGTAGCGGTTGCGGGCCTGCGATTCCCCGGCGAAGGCCTTCATCAGGTTCTGCTCGGTCTTCGAACCTTTCATGTCCATGCCACCGATCTCCTTTCCATGGGAAGTCCCCTGAGCCATGCTACCCAGGTCCGGCACGATCTAGTCGTTCTCGTGCGCCGCGGATGCTGTGCCGGGCGGATGGGGTCTTGCGCCCAGCTTCTCGGCAAAGAAGGCGGCCACCAACTCCCCGACATCCTTCTGCCTGTGCTCGAAGAGATGTCCGGCGCCTTCCACGACCGCCACCCGATGTCAATCTTGAGGGCCCCGAGGACGCGTCCGACATCGTCGGGGGGTGCCAGGTCGTCCTTTTCTCCGCAAACGGCGAGCACCGGGCCGTGAAATGCCGCAAGCCCGTCCCAAGCCCCCGGCGGCGACTCGTCCCAGTTCACAACCGGGGCGATCAAGGCCAGGGCCTGGATCGGGAGTCGGCCCGGTGGCGGCCATAGCAGCCATGACGCTGCCGAACGAATACCCGGCGAGCGCCAGCCGAAGCCGGCGTCCGCCGGTCTCCACGATGCCGTGCGTCTGCAGCCAGCCGGCCGCGCAGAAAGGCGACCGCGGCTTCCACATCCCGATACTCCTCGCTACCGCTGTACCTGCCCCCACTCTCGACCCACGCCGCGGAAGTTGAAGCGCAACGAGGCGAAGCCCTGCTGTCGACAGGCCTGAGCGATACGATATACGACAGGCTGAGCCATGGTGCCGCCGTACAGCGGATGAGGGTGAGCGACCACCACTCCTGCCGTCACCCGCGCATCTCCCTCCGGGCCGGGCCACTCCAGGATCCCCTCGAGCCGGTCATCGCCCGAGAAGAGCACATGACCCCTGGGGCTGTCGGCAGAAGACGTCACCAAACGGGCAGAGATCGCTCATTCCCGGTAGTTGACGAACTGCAGGGGCATGCCGAAGTCGGCCTCTTTGAGAGCTTTGATGGCGTCCTGAAGGTCGTCCCGCTGCTTTCCCGTGATGCGCACTTCTTCGCCCTGGATGGCCGCCTGGACCTTGAGCTTGGTGTCCTTGACCAGCTTGACCACCTTGCGGGCCGTCTCCACGTCGATCCCGTTGGTGATGGTGACCGTCTGCCGCAGCATGTCGCCGCCGGCCTTCTCGCTGGGACCGAAGACCAGGGCTTCGGCCTCGATGGAACGCCTGACCACCTTGGCGATGAGCATGTCCTTGATGGCTCTGAGCTTCATGTCGTCTTCGGTGAGCACGTGGATCTTGCCGTCTTTGCGATCCAGGTCGATCTGGGTCTTGGAGCCGCGGAAGTCGAAACGGGTCCCGATCTCCTTCTTGACTTGGTTGATGGCGTTGTCCATCTCCTGCATGTCGACCCGGCTGACCACGTCGAACGATGGCATCCTTGGCCCTCCTTTGGGGAGCGAGGTGTGGGCCCAGCATATCGCAGTCTCAAACCATCGGTATGGGCGGCGGGATCCCGGGTCCCCTCATAGGCCCGCCCGTTGATAAGCTAGCTCCCAGGGTCGGCGCCGCAGGCGGCGACCCGGTGCGAGCAGGCCCTCCCAAGGAGATGTACGTGGTGGCCGACACGGTCATCGACAAGCGCAGCCCCGCCGACGCCGCCTCGGCGGCCTCACCCGAGTCTTCGGGGCGCGTCCAGTCGTACGATATCTACCGGGGCCTGCTCCTGACAGCAATGGTCGTCTATCACGTTGTGGCCAACCTCACTCCGCTCCGTTTCGATCTGCGCTACTCCTACTGGATCCCGATGGGCTTCGTCCTCTTTCTGGGGGTCGTCCTGGCCCGCTTTCTCCAGAACAAGACTCGTAAGAAGCTCTGGCTCGCGGTCAAAGTGCTCGCCGCCTTCTTCCTGCTCAACATCCCCAAGTATCTCGATGCCGATTTCACGCTGGCAAGACTGGCCCGGGGCGATCTCTACTACTTCTCCTTCGAGGTCCTCCTCCCCATGGGGCTCCTGGTGCTGGCGAGCGTCTTCCTCGACCGCACGAGACGCGCCGCCTATGCGCTGGTCGCAGTCACGTTCGCCTGTATCGTCTACCTCAACATCACGGGGTTCGACAGCTACAACCTGTCCTTTCTCCTCTACGGGTTGGTCGGCTATTTCCTCGCGCTCAGACTTGACCTGCATGCCCTGGCCATCACCCAGCGAGGCTGGTATGCGGTCCCGCTGGTGCTGGTGTCGGCCCTTCCCTTCGTCCTCCTCGGGCTCGGCCACTTTCTCGACTACCTGTTCGTCCTGCAGGTCATCGCGTGCTACTTCCTTGTGACCCGGCTGATCCCGCGCAGCCGCGTCCTGGGCTTCGTAGGAAGGCATTCCTTCGTGATCTACATCGCCCACATCATCGCCATCAAGATCATCATGTACCTGACCGGGTGGTAAACTGCGGCCCATGTCGCGCATCGGACGTAGAAGGACCTCCAGGTCACGGATCGCGCATCTCGCCGTGTGGGCGGTAGTCGGCGCCCTGCTCTTCTCTATCGCCGCTTCCAGTCTCCCTGTGGGTGCCGGGATGAGCCCTGCCCGAGCCAGCACGAGCCTCGCGAAGGCCCGGGCCGATCTGGCTCAGGCCAAGAAAGACCTCAAGGCGTTGCAGGCCAAGCTAGACAAACTGGCCAAGCAGCAGTCCAGCGCGGAGGACGACCTCGAAGAGACCAAGATACGCATCGAACACGTACAGGCCAGGATCGACGCGGCCAACGAGGATCTCGCGGGACTCAGGGAGCAGCTGGCCGGCCGGCTGAGCGAGATGTACAAGAACCGCGGTTCGGACGCGCTCGATGTCCTCAATGTCGTGTTCTCGAGCGAGGGCACCTCGATCAACTCCGTGCTGGAGAACCTGTCCATGGTCACCCGGGTCGCTCAGTCCGATACCGAGCTCATCAACGCGGTGAAAGGCAGGGTCCACGAACTCAATACCCTGAGGGCGGAACTGAGGACCGAGAAGGCGGCGGAGCAGCGTAAGACGGCGAAGTACGAGACCGCCCGCGACAAGACGCTGCAGAGCCTCGAAGACACCAAGGACGAGTACAACCAGCTGCGCTCGCGCGTGGTGACCCTACAGGCCGAAGCGCGCAAGCGCGCAGAGGAAGCACGCAAAGCCGAGGCGGCGCGCAAGGCGGCCGCAGCCGCCGCGGCGGCTGCGGCGAACAGGAAGACCACCGCCACGACCGCACATCGCACCACCACGACCCAGCCCGACGATCCCGCCTACGACCCGGACGCCGACTTCGTCTTTCCCGTGGCCGGACCAAACAGCTTCAGTGACACCTTCGGTGCCCCGCGATCGGGCGGGAGGAGACATCAGGGTTGCGACATCTTCTCTGCGCGCAACACCCCCATCGTCGCGGTGGTCGACGGCGTGATCACGCGGGCCAATCCCTACGACACCGGTCTGGGAGGCGTCTCGGCCTACCTGCGCGGCAACGACCGGACCGTCTATTACTACGCGCACCTCTCCTCTCTCAAGAGTGGCATCCGCGCGGGTGTGCGCCTGGAGGCGGGTCAAGTGATCGGCTACGCCGGCAACACGGGCAACGCGAGCGGGGGAGCAGTGCACCTGCACTTCGAGATCAGGCCCAACGGCGGGGCCGCGATCAATCCCTATCCCATCCTCGTCAAGTACCGCTGACCGGTGAACGCTGCTCTTCCAGAGCGGCGACCGTCTCCGCCAGCTCCTCCCACTCGGCGTTCGCTGCGACAAGCCGCTCCTTGACCGCGCGAAGCTCCTCGCTCGTGGCGTACAGCAGTTCGTAGTCGGAGATGTAGGAGGGATCACTCAGCACGGCCGCCAGCTCCTTCTGCCGTTCTTCGAGACCGAAGACCGTCTTCTCGGCCTTGCGGTACCGGCGCAGGAGGTCTTTCCGCTCCTGGTAGCCGAGCCGGGCGCCCGCCGTGCCGGCGGCATCCTCCAGGCTTCCGCCCGGGGTCGTCTCGTCGCTGGGGGGTGCGGGTGCGAGTGCGAGCTTGCCCGCCTTGGAGCGCCGTTGCGCTACGGGCGCGGCGACCGGACCTCCCTTCGTGGGAGTCGTCGCAGGCGTACCGCCCTGCGCGGCGCCCTCACGTGAGGACGCCGGTAGCGCTTCCTGGGTCTTCTTCCACAGGTAGTATTCCCAGTCACCCGGATAGTGGGTCAGCCGACCGTCGCGCACCTCTATGACCTTGGTCCCTATGGCGTTGATCAGATGCCGGTCGTGGCTGATGAACACCACCGAGCCCTCGAACTGACGGAGCGCCTCCGTCAGGACGGCGCGCGAATCCATGTCCAAGTGGTTGGTCGGCTCGTCGAGCAGGAGCAGGCCGGCGGGGTCGATGAGCATCCGAGCCAGGGCAAGACGAGCCTTCTCCCCCCCGGAAAGCACGCCCACCTTCTTGGTCACGTCGTCTTCGCCGAACAAGAAGGTGCCCAGATATCCGCGCACTTCGGGGAGACGCCCGGCCGGCCCGGCCACCTCCTCCATGGTCTTGAGCACGGTGCGTCCGGGATGCAGTATCTCGAGCTGATGCTGAGCGAAGTACTCCCTGCGAACGGCGTGTCCCAGCTTGACCGAGCCCGCGTCGGGTTCGATGACCCCGGCCAGCAGCTTGAGCAACGTCGACTTGCCGGCTCCGTTCGGCCCCACGAGGGCGATCTTCTCCCCGCGTTCCACCACCAGGTCGAGCCGCTTGTAGACCACGTTCTCGCCGTAGACCTTGCGGGCATGTTTGACTTCGGCGACCACCCGGCCGGTCCGCGGCGGCTGAGGGAAGCGGAACCTGATGGTCTTGCGTTCCAGGGTGGGGGCATCGATGCGCTCGGTCCGCTCCAACTTCCGGATCTTCTGCTGCACCTGTTTTGCCTTGGTGTTCTTGGCCCGGAAACGACGGATGAAGGCTTCTGCGGACTCGATCTCACGCTGTTGGTTCTTGGCCGCGTTCACGAGAGCCTCGTAGCGCTGCCTCTTCTCTTCTTCGTAGTGGTCGTAGTCACCGGCGTAGAGGTCGATGACCCCCCGGTCCAGGTCGGCGATATGGGTGACCATGCGGTTGAGGAAGTAGCGATCGTGGCTGATGACCACGAGTGCCCCCGGCCAGGTGAGTAGGAAGTCCTCCAGCCAGATGAGGCTCTCCAGGTCGAGATGGTTCGTAGGCTCGTCCATGAGCAGCAGATCGGGCTGTTCCAGCAAGAGACGGGCCAGCGCCACCCGCATGCGCCAGCCGCCGGACAACTCGGCGATCTGCCGTTGGAAGTCGGCATCGCGGAACCCCATCCCCCGCAGGATGCTCTGCGCGCGCGTCTCGAGCTCGTAGCCATGCGCGTTCTCGAACGCGGTCTGGAGCGTGCCCAGTTCCTCGAGCAGCGCATCCGCCTCGCCGTCGCCGGAGACCGGGGCGGTGTAGGCCCGGCCGATCTGCTCCCCGATCTCGGCGATGCGCCTCTCGGCCGAGAGGATGTCCAGGTGCGACGCAAGGACCTCTTCGATCACCGCGTGGTCGGCGATCTCCTCGATCTCTTGGGGGAGGAAGCCGATCCGCAGGTCTTTGCGCGCGCTGATCTCGCCGCCGTCCATCGACATCTCGCCGACGATGAGCCGCAGGAGCGTGGTCTTGCCGGCCCCGTTGGCCCCGACCAGCCCGATCCGCATGCCCGGCTTGACATGGAGACTGGCCTGGTCGAGCACCGTCTGGGTGCCGAACGACTTGGAGATGTCGGTGAGGTGAAGCATGGCGAAGGTAGGATACCAGCCGCGACAGAAGCGCCCACGCGCCCGGCCGGGACCAGCGGGGATCCCTTGTGTCCTATCCCTCGCTACGCTCCATCCCAGAAGAGGTCTCCGTCCCATGCCGGGAGCAGCCCGGCGTGGGCCGCTGTGTCGAGCACGTGCTCGATGGCGGCCTCTCCCTCCGGACCGTAATCCATGGTGGCCTCGTTGACGTAGAGGTCGATGTGAGCCTGGCAGACGGCCGGATCGATCTCCTGCGAATGCGCTGCCACATAATCCCGTGATGAGTCGGGGTGGGCGCGGGCGTATGCGACGCTCTCAAAGACCGCCTTCTCCACACGTCCCTGCAGGTCGCGGCTGAGAGCGCGTGACACCGCGATCCCTCCCAGGGGTATGGGAAGACCGGTCGTCGCTTCCCACCACTCCCCCAAGTCGACGAGACGCCTCAACCCGAGAGCTCCGTAGGTGAAACGGCCTTCATGGATGATGACTCCGGCGTCGACTTCGCCCGCCGCCACGGCGGGCATGATGCGCTCGAACGGCAGGACTACGCGTTGTCTCGCCGCGCCGGTGAAGAGGTTGGCGAGCAGGGCCGCGGTGGTACGGTCACCGGGGATGGCCACTCTCGCGCGACTGAGGGCGTCGGCCAAGAGAGCGGCTCCCCCCGCCGAGTCTGCCGGCCGCAGGGAGGAGTCTCTGCGGGCCACGATGAGCGGCCCGCAGCCTCTCCCCAGGGCTCCCCCGGAGTGCAGCAGGGCATAGCGGTCTCGCAGATGCCCAAACGCATAGAACGACACTTTGATGACATCCGCCTCTCCTCCGGCCGCCAGCTGGTTCAGCGTGTCTATGTCCTCCAGCCGCTCCTCCACGGCGGGAGCTCCCGGCAGGAGACCACGCACCCAGGCGTGGAAGATGAACGTGTCGTTCGGGCAGGGCGAATAGGCCAGACGCAGCGGCCCCACGTCAGCCACCCTTCGCAGGCACTTCCGCCGCTTCCACGCCGGCGAGAGGGAGCCGATCCAGCGCATCGACCAGTACGAGCGCAGCCCAGGAGACGGCCTCGAGCGCTCGATCCACCTCCCAGGTCTCCCGGGCTCTGTCCACCACCAGGTTGCTGATCCCTCGGACCTCCAAGAAGGGCGTGCTGTAGAGGGAACAGACGTGGGCCCCCGCGGCGCCTTCCATCGATTCCGCCAGCGCCCCCCAGCGGCGGGCCAGCTCGGCGGCCTCAGTGGAGAGCCCCGTCATTTCGGAGGCCGTGATGCACGGACCGGCATGCACCCGCGGGCGCTCCGCCAGGTTCGAGGTGGAGGGGCCGCCCTGCTGCGCCTCGGCCCCTGCGGCCGCGGCATCCGCGGCGTCCGCGGCCGCCACCAACAGCTGGAGCGCGCGTGTTGCCAGGCGCTCGGCGACCGGGAACACTCCTCCCGATTCGACACCGCCGCGCCGCGGCAATGGGGAGTCCGAGATCGCGGGCGGAGAGCCATCCATCCGGGCTGGAGCTACCGGTGTCGGAGTAGGCTTCTTGGGTGGCGAGCACCACGTCACCTACGCGTGCTCGGGTCTCCCCGTCCGGACCGGGCAGGCCCCGGCGATACCGGCCTGCAACACGAGGCGCGGGCGGGGGTCCATCGCCTGCAGCAGGCAGGTGAGCAGGTGGGCTGTGTTCGTCTTATCGCATCCGCTGATGGCCACGGCCACCCGCCGCCCCGCGCCGCGGGCCTGGGCGGCGCCCAGAGCGAGGTTCCGGCCGGCGCTCGCGGCGGAGTCGCCGCCGGAGCCCGCGGCTGGTTCCGGCGCCGCCAGCGTCCCGACCGAGACCTGCTTGGTCGCGACTCCACGGTGTGAAGGTCTTCGAGTGCCCGTAGGAGAGGAGCGGCTTCGCCCGCCGTCGCCACGAGCAAGACCACCTCGCAGCCGCGCGTTGCAGCACGCAACCCCTCGACGCCGACGCATTCCACCGGATGCCTCCCTACGCGCCTTCCAGAAGCAGAAGGTCGGGGTCCTCGAGATACCCGATGACGAGATTGAGGAAGCGAGCCGCCTCCGCGCCGTCGACGAGGCGGTGGTCGAAGGTGAGCGACAGCGGGAGCATCAGGCGGGTGATCATCTTGCCTTCGCGGAGCGCGGGTGTCTCTCTGCACCCGGCCCATGCCCAGGATGGCCACCTCCGGGTAGTTGATGACGGGAGTGGCATACAGGCCACCGATGGCCCCGTAGTTGCTGATGGTGAAGGTCCCTCCCCGGAAGCTCCTGCAGGTCGATCTGCCGCTCCTCGGCTCGATCGACCAGATCGACGATCTCCTCCGCGATGCGGAATATGCTCTTGCGGTCGGCATCCTTGATGTTGGGTACCATCAGCCCGCTCCTGGTGTCGATGGCGATACCGATGTTGTAGTAGCGCTTGAGCAGGAACTCGTCCCCGGATTCCTCCAGCACCGCGTTCAAACGGGGAAACGCTTGAGCGAGGCGGTGCAGGCCTTCACCACGAAGGCGAGATAGGTCAGGCGCACCCCCCGTTCGGCGGCGAGGGTGCTCTCTTTCTCCCGGATGCGCTTGATGATGGTGACGTCGGCTTCATCCATGGTCGTCACCTGAGCCTGTTTGGCGACGGCCTCGGCCATGTGGCGAGCCATGCTGCGGCGCACCCCGCGGAACGGCACCCGCTCGACAGGTCCGTGACCGTCGTTCTCGATCACACCACCGAGAAGGGGGCAGACCGCGACCTCTTCGTCAAGGGTGGTTCTTGTGCCGGAGGGACAGCGCCCGGTTCCGGCGCGGCCGCGGGGACCGCGGGCGCCTGGGCAAGGACCGGCTGTTCCGCCCGGCGGGCGCCGCGGGGGCATCGGCCGCCCCGGCAATGACACCCGCGATGGGGCGCCCGCCGGCGCGGCGGGCCGCGGGACGGCCGCACCGTAGGCCACGGACTGGGCCATGTCTTCCACGTCCTGCTTGAGGATCCGGCCACCCGGTCCGGTGCCGCGCAGACCTCTCAAGTCCACTCCCAATTGCTGGCGAGCGCCCGAACCGAGGGCATGGCCAGTATCTGCCCTTCCTCTTCGTCCTCGGGCGCCTCCTCGAGCTGCCCGACGACCGAGCCGGTGTAGGGCACCGCTTCCGGCTCGGGTGGTGCCGTGGACGGGGCCACCCGTGAGACAGGCTCGGGTGGCGCAGCTGCCGGGGCTGCAGGCGGCGGCGGAGCCACGGCGGCTGGCGGCACCCCCGCGGGTGCGGCGGGAGGTGCGGGCGCCGGCGGAGCCGCGGTGGCGGCCGCCACACCCGCCGGCGCGCCCGCCGGCGCGGCTGCGGGCTCGGCGCCCTCCTCGATGGTCACCAGAATGTCCCCGACTTGGACGATGTCGCCCTCGGCGGCATGCAGCCGGGCTACCCGGCCGGCGCGCGGTGACGGCATCTCGACCACCGCCTTGTCGGTCTCCATCTCGGCCAGAGTCTGATCCTCGGCGACATGTCGCCCTCCTTCACCTTCCAGGCAAGCAGCTCACCCTCGGTGATGCCTTCGCCGATATCGGGGAACCTGAACTCGTATGCCATGGCTGTGACTCCTCGGTGCTCGCTGGTCGATCGCGCCGGTCGTTCGCTCAGGTCTTGGTCGGCCCGCCTGCCCGTGACGGGCGACGTTGCCCATCCGCAACTTGCGGATCTGCTTCCTCAACTCCTCATCGCTGAGGAAACTCGCCATCGCCGGGCCGTCGCGGTGCACCATCTCCTCCAGGTGGCGCATCAGCTTGGCCGGCGGACCTCCCTCCATGGCGCTGTAGCCCGACCACCAGCAGCTCGTAGACATAGATGAAGTCCGGGAGGCCGAGCAGGTGCTTCACCAGCCCCTGCACCCTCTCGTTCTTGACGGCCGAGACCGGCTGCGCGCCGAGGCCCAGCGCTATGCGCCGCCAGCCACAGATACATGAAGGCGTTGGCGAGCGACGACTCGAAGATGGAATCGCCCTTCTGCTCGGTAGCCGGGCGTTCATGGGCAGACCGGCGCGCCGCCGCGTGTCGCCCAGGATGAGGATGTAGACCGGCGCCGAGCGGACACGCCACACGTCCCCCGGTCTCCGGGTCCAGGCGCGGACCTTGCCACGTCTTCCCGCGTCGGCCTCCAGGGCGTAGAAGTCGCTGTCGATCCAGTCATCGACGATCTTCTTGACCGCGGTGCGCAGTCCGAGGTCTTGACCACCAGGAACTCCACGGGCTGCATGTTGAAGCCGGTGGGCGCCCACCGCGCCACCTCCAGCATCTTGTCGACCAGCTCGTCGGGGACCGGGTCGGGCTTGATACGCCCTGATGGTGCGTCGGCTCTTCGACCAAGTGCGAGCAACTCGTCGTAGTCCACGCGGACCCTCTCTCGCTGGTACGCTCGGCAGCCGCCGCGCCCTGCCGCCTCAGGCGCCTGCGCGCCTCCGCCTCATTCGCCGACCTTGTCGGCCTCCACGTGCCGGGCCACGTTGCCGGCCCGCAGCTTCACGATCTGCTTGCGCAGCGCTTCCTCGCTCATGAACTCGTCGTCCTCGGCCCGATCGTAGTGCACCATCTCGTCGAGGTGGCGCATGAGCTTGGCCGACGGCCCGTCCTCCATGGCGCTGTACCCCACCAGGAAGATGTCGTAGACGTAGATGAAGTCGGGCAGGTTGAGCAGGTGCTTCACCAGCCCCTGCACCTTGGGGTACTTCACGCCGGAGATCGGCTGGGCGGCCAGGCCCAGACTGTGAGCCGCCAGCCACATGTACATGAAGGCGTTGGAGAGCGAGGACTCGAAGATGGAGTCACCTTTCTGCTTGGAATAGCGCGCGGCCATGGGCAGCCCCACACGGCGGCGGGTGTCGCCCATGACCAGGATGAACACCGGGGCGAGCGGACAATCCCAGCTCGCCGTGGGTGTCGATGGCCCAGGGCGAGCCCTGCCATTCCTCGCGGGTGGCCTCCAGAGCGAAGAAGTCACTGTTCTTGTAGTCGTCGACGATCTTCTTGATGGCCTCGCGCAGCTCCGAGGTCCTTGACCACCAGCATCTCGAGCGGCTGCATGTTGAACCCGGTCGGCGCCCAGCGGGCGGCCTCCAGCAGCTTGTCGATCAACTCGTCGGGGATGGGGTCGGGCTTGATGGCCCGCAGCGTCCGGCGGCCCTTGCACGAACTCCAGGAACTCTTCGTATTCCACGCTCTCGTCTCCTCTTCCGCTGTGCCGTCGACGAACCGCTTCTAGAAGACGCAGATCTGACGGCCTCCACCACCGTCTCCGCGTCGGGCTGGTAGTAGTCCTCCAGCTTGGCCAGCGGAGGGACCGTATCGAACCCGGTGACCCGCAGCACCGGCGCCTGCAGGTGAAGCACGGCCCGCTCCATGATCTGGGCCGATATCTCCGCACCAAACCCGCAGGTGCGCGGGGCCTCGTGCACGATGACCGCCCGACCGGTCTTGATCACGCTGGCGATCACCGTCTCGTAGTCGAACGGCGAGAGCGTGCGCACGTCGATGACCTCGACGTCGGCCGTGCCCTCGGCCTCCAGACTGCTGGGCCGCTTCTTTCACCGTCCGCACGTGGGCGCCCCAGGCGATCACGGTCACGTCCTGCCCCTCGCGCACCACCCGCGCCTTGCCCAGGGGCAGCGCGTACGGCTCCTCGGGCACCTCGGTCTTGATGGCCCGGTACACGCGGGCAGGCTCGAAGAACACCACCGGGTCGGGATCGCGCGCAGCGCGGCCGTCGAGCAGACCCTTTGGCCTCGTACGGATCGGCCGGGATCACTACCTTCAGCCCGGGCACGTGCGCGAAGACAGCCTCCATGCTCTCGGAATGGTGCTCCAGCGCCCGGATGCCGCCCGCCGTAGGGCATGCGCACCACCAGCGGTACGGTGAACTCGCCCCGGCTGCGGTTGCGCATGCGGGCGGCATGGGAGACGAGTTGGTCGTACGCCGGGTAGGCGAAACCCGAGAACTGGATCTCGGCAACCGGGCGGTAGCCGGCTATGGCCATGCCGATGGCCATCCCGACGATGCCCGACTCGGCCAGAGGCGTGTCGATGACCCGCTGCTCGCCGAAGCGTTGCATGAGACCGTCGGTCACCCGGAACACCCCGCCGTCCCGGCCCACGTCCTCGCCCAGCACGACCATCTTGGGGTCGAGCTCCATCGCCTGCAGGAGCGCCTGGTCGATGGCATCCACCATGTTCAGCCGGGCCATGTTCAGCGCCTCCTTGGCCAAGCGGGCCAGCAAGCTCCGCCTCCTGCTCGACGCAGTTGCGGCGTCTTCTCCGCGAAGACATGCGCGAAGATCTCCTCCGGCCCAGGCGGTGCGATGGCCTCGAAGTCGGCCACCGCCTCGGCCACCTGCCGTCGGCCTCGGCCAGCACCTCCGCCTCTCCCGCGTCGTCGAGCAATCCGTTGGCCCGCATGTAGCGGGCCAGCCGCTCGATGGGGTCCCGCTGCCGCCACTCGGCTCACTTCCTCTTCCTGCCGGTACCGGCGGGCGTCGTCGGAGGTGGTGTGGTCGGTCACCCGGTAGGTGTGAGCCTCGATGAGGGTGGGCTCGTGCCCGGTCCGCGCCCGGTCGAGCGCCTCGGCGACGCCCGATACACGGCGAACACGTCGTTGCCGTCGACCTGCACGCCGAACATCCCGTAGGCAAGCGCCTTCTGCGCCACCGTGGGCGACGCGGTCTGCTTGGTGTAGGGGAGCGAGATGGCGTACTGGTTGTTCTGGCAGAAGAACACCACCGGCACCTGGAACACGCCGGCCATGTTCATGGCCTCGCTGAAATCGCCCTCCGAGGTGGCTCCCTCGCCGAAGAAGGTGAGTACGGCGGCGTCCTCGCCGGCCTGCTTCATGGCCCAGGCGATGCCGACCGCGTGCAGCATGTGCGTGCCCACGGGGATGGCGATCGGGGAGTGTGCGCAGTTCCCGCGGGAAGCGCGCTGCCCCGCTCGTCGCCGCCCCAGAACTGAAGAAGCTGCCCCATGGGGATGCCGCGCAGCAGCAGCGCCCCCGTCTCCCTGAAGGCGGGGACCAGCCAGTCCGTCGGGCCGCAGCGCGAAAGCCGCCCCACGTGGGCTCCCTCCTGCCCGGCCACCCGGGCGAACGTGCCCAGCCGCCCCTGGCGCTGCAGCTTGAACATGCGCTCGTCGAACTGCCGGGTGAGCACCATGTGGCCGTAGAGACGCTTGATGTCGTCGGGCGTGAGATCGGGCATCAGTGCCTCGTCGACAGTGCCATCGTCGCGCAGGACCTCCACGCGTTCGATCGAGTACGAGACGAGAGGACGGATCGGCATGCGCTACCCCCTCTTCCGATCGATCCGACGGACGGCGGCTCCGCCGCATCCGGCCGCCGCGTCAGACGGTCTCCGAGCGCTTCGTTCGCCTCTTCGAGCGCGAACGATTCCACCTCGGTGTGCACCGGCACCTGCGGCGCCAGGGCCAGGAACTCCTGGCCGTCGCGTCTGGTGAGATTGGCCACCGAGCGGATCACCCGCTCCCCCCACAGGACTCGTAGGGGAACGAGGGGATATCGCTCATGTGGATCCCCCCGCAGACCACCACCCCGCCTTTGGCCACCGCCCGCAGGGCGAGCGGCACCAGCTCGCCGGCGGGGGCGAAGATGATGGCGGCGTCCAGCTCCTCCGGCGGAGCTGTCGCCGTGTCGCCGGCCCACTCGGCGCCCATCTCCCGGGCGAACGTCTGCGAGGCCGCGTCGCCCGGGCGGGTGAAGGCGAAGACCCTGCCGCCCCTGGTAGCGGGCCACCTGGGTGACGATGTGAGCCGCCGCCCCGTAGCCGTAGAGGCCCAGACGCTCGGCGTCGCCGGTCATCGACAGCGAGCGGTAGCCGATGAGCCCGGCGCAGAGCAGCGGCGCGGCCTGCGGCGCGGGATAGCCCGGCGGGATGGGGAAAGGCGAAGCGGTGGTCGGCCACGGCGTACTCGGCGAACCCGCCGTCGATGTCGTAGCCGGTGAACTTGGCCGGTCGCACAGGTTCTCGCGGCCGCTCAGGCAGTAGCGGCAGTGCCCGCAGGTCCAGCCCAGCCAGGGGACGCCCACCCGCTCGCCCGGCGCCGCGGGAGCACGGACATGCCCTCCGGCCGCGCGTCTCGCACCACCCCACGATCTGATGCCCGATGATGAGCGGCAGCTTGGGGTGCGGCAGCTCGCCGTCGACGACGTGCAGGTCGGTCCGGCACACGCCGCAGGCCTGGACCTTCACCCGCACCTGCCCGGGCCCCGGCTCGGGCACCGGCACCTCCGCCGGGACCAGTGGCCCGCCCGGTCGTCTCAAGGAGCATGGCCCGCATCGAGCGTCCTCGCTCAGATGCAGGGTTCACGAGCCCCTGCTCTCCCTGCCGTCGAGGTCGAAGATCTCGTTCGGCTCGGCCACCACCACCTTGAAGTGCAGCTGCTCCTCCAGCAACCGCTCGAACGCCAGGGCGGCCTGTGAGTTCGCCGTGGACCAGTACGGTCAGCCGCGGCGGCTTGAAGTGCGACGCCCATGCCAGCAGTTGCGCCTGGTCGGCGTGCGCCGAGAGTCCGGTGATCTCGTCGATGTGGGCCTTCACCGCGATCTCCTCGCCGAAGATGCGCACCCGCTTCTCGCCCTCCAGCAGCCGGCGTCCCAGGGTGCCCTGAGCCTGGAAGCCGACGATGACCACGTGGGCCTCCGGGCGCCACAGGTTGTGCTTGAGATGGTGGCGGACCCGGCCGGCGTCGGCCATGCCGCTCGCCGAGATGATGACGACGCCCCTCTTGCCGTTGAGAGCCCGGGATTCGTCCGCGCTCTGCGTGTAGTGCAGCTGGGGGAAGTCGAAGATGCCGCCCGGCTCGTCCACCAGCTTCCAGGCCTCCTCGTCGAAGACCTCCCGGTGCTGGCGGATAGATCTCCGTGGCCCGCGAGGCCAGAGGGCTGTCCACGTACACCGGCATGTCGAGCTCGTGCTCGTCCATGATCTCGCGCAGGAAGTAGAGCAGCTCCTGGGTCCTCCCCACCGCGAAGGCGGGGATGATGACGTTGCCCCCGCTCCGCTTGGCCTGCTTGAGGATGGCGGCCAGCTCGTCCTGGGGCTTGCCGTCGCGCACGTGCAGCGGTCGCCGTAGGTGGACTCCATGATCAGATAGTCGGTCTCGGTCGATGGTCTCCGGGATCGCGGATGATGGGCTGGTCGGGCTGGCCCACGTCGCCGCTGAAGAGACCTTGACCTTCTCGTCCCTGCTCCTCGAGCTCCAGCTCCAGGAAGGCCGAGCCCAGGATGTGCCCGGCGTCGTGAATGAGCCCGTCACCCCGGGAGCCAGCTCGGCTGGGGCCCCGTATGCAGCCGGCTGGAGCAGGCGGATGGTCTTGCGGGCGTCTTCCTGGTCGTAGAGCGGCTCCACCGGCCGTCGGCCCGGCCCGGCGGGCCTTGCGCGTGCGCCACTCCGCCTCCATCTCCTGGATGTAGGCCGAGTCGAGCAGCATGATCTCCGCCAGGTCGCAGGTGGCCGCCGTGGCGTAGATGGGTCCGTCGAAGCCGGCCTTGCACCAGCCGGGGCAGCCGTCCCGAGTGGTCGATGTGCGCATGGGTGAGCAGCACGAAGTCGATCTCTCGCGGGTCGAAGGGGAACGGCTCGAAGTTCAGAGCCTCCTCCTTGTCGCCTCCCTGATGCATGCCGCAGTCCACCAGGAACCGGGTGTCTCCCACCTCCACCACGTAGCACGATCCCGTGACTTCGCGCGCCGCCCCGCAGACCTGAATGAACATCTGTCCTCCTCCGAGTGTTGCCGCCACCTGGGCCAGTGCCCTCGCGCGCGGCTCGTACTCCAGAGCACTGTCTGTGCTGATTCTACGCGTGGTGTGCCCGAAGCCCGGTCGTTGGCGCCGGGTAAGCCTAATCGTAGTCTCGGTAAACAAGAACACACGCGGAGGAAAATGGTGGCGAACGAATCCCTCGAAGAGAAGATCTTCGACGTTCCGGCCGAGTTCCAGAAGAACGCCTGGGTCTCGAGCATGGAGCAGTACCAGGAGATGTACCGGCGCTCTCTGGACGACGCCGACGCCTTCTGGGCGGAGGAGGCAGAGAAGACGACTGCACTGGTTCAAGAAGTGGGACTACGTCCAGAACCACGACTTCGGCAACGCCAAGGTCCGCTGGTTCGAGGGTGGCAAGCTGAACGTCTCCTACAACTGCCTCGACCGGCACATCGAAGCCGGCAAGGGCGACAAGGTCGCCTACTACTTCGAGGGCGACTCCCCGGAGTCCACCCGCACCATCACCTACAAGCAGCTCTGGGAAGAGGTCACCAAGTTCGCCAACGTCCTCAAGAAGAAGGGCGTCAAGAAGGGCGACCGGGTGGTCATCTACCTGCCCATGATCCCGGCGCTCCCCGTCGCCATGCTGGCCTGCGCCCGCATCGGCGCCATCCACTGCGTCGTGTTCGGCGGCTTCTCGGCCGACGCTCTGCGCGACCGCATCCTCAACGCCGACGCCACCCTCATGATCACCGCCGACACCGGTCTCCGCGGCGGCAAGCCCACCCCGCTCAAGACCGCTGCCGACGCCGCCATGGCCGAGTGCCCCGACGTCAAGACCTGCATCGTGGTCAAGCACACCGGCACCGAGATCCCCTGGACCGAAGGCCGCGACATCTGGTACGACGACGAGATGGCCGCTCCGGACATCACCACCGACTGCCCGTGCGAAGAGATGGACGCCGAAGATCCGCTGTTCATCCTCTACACCTCCGGCTCCACGGGCAAGCCCAAGGGCGTCATGCACACCACCGGCGGCTACCTGCTCTACGCCGCCATGACCCACGAGCTCATCTTCGACTACCATCCCGAGCAGGTCTACTGGTGCACCGCCGACATCGGCTGGGTCACCGGTCACACCTACATCGTGTACGGCCCGCTGGCCAACGGCGCCACCAGCATCCTGTTCGAGGGCGTGCCCAGCTACCCGACGCCCGACCGCTTCTGGAGCGTCGTCGAGAAGTACAAGGTCAACATCTTCTACACCGCTCCCACCGCCCTGCGCTCCATCGCGCGCGAAGGCGACGACTGGGTCAAGAAGCACGACCTCTCCTCCCTGCGCGTGCTGGGCACCGTGGGCGAGCCCATCAACCCCGAAGTCTGGCTCTGGTACCACGACCTCATCGGCGGCGGCACGCTGCCCGATCGTGGACACCTGGTGGCAGACCGAGACCGGCGGCATCCTCATCACCCCGCTGCCCGGCGCCATGAAGATCAAGCCGGGTTCGGCCACCCTGCCCTTCTTCGGCGTCGAGCCGTCCATCGTCGACGAAGACGGGCGCGAGATCACCGGCCCGGGCGTGGGCAACCTGTGCATGAAACGCCCTTGGCCGGGCATGATGCGCGGCGTCTACGGCGATCCCGAGCGCTTCAAGGAGACCTACTTCGTCCAGTACCCCGGCTTCTACTTCACCGGCGACGGCTGCCGGCGTGACGAGGACGGCTACCACTGGATCACCGGCCGCGTGGACGACGTCATCAACGTCTCCGGCCACCGCATGGGCACCGCCGAGGTCGAATCGCGCTCTGGTCAGCCATCCGGCCGTGGCCGAAGCCGCCGTCGTGGGCATGCCGCACCCCATCAAGGGCCAGGGCATCTACGCCTACGTCACCCTGAACGTCGGCGTCAGAGACCCTCGGACGACCTGAAGAAAGAGCTCTGTCAAGCACGTGCGCAAGGAGATCGGCCCCATCGCCACTCCGGACGTCATCCAGTGGGCTCCCGGCCTGCCCAAGACCCGCTCGGGCAAGATCATGCGCCGCATCCTCAAGAAGATCGCGGCCAACGAGATCGGCGACCTGGGCGACACCTCCACCCTGGCCGACCCCACCGTGGTCGACAACCTGGTGGAGCATCGCGCGAACAAGTAAGGTCGAGCCATCACGTCGCCGCCGCGCAAGCGGGCGGCGACCGGCGAGCGAAGCCAGACAGCAAAGGGGCGGCCGCAAGGCCGCCCCTTTCATTGTCCCGCTGTTCTGCGTGCCATCGACGTGCAGGGCGCGGGGCCGCAAGGCTACGCCTAGCGCAACGTCCCGATAACGTTCACCGCGTCCAGGTTGACGTATGTCCCGGTGGCTGCAGGCCGCTTCTTCCCGGTCCATTCGATAGTGACCGTGTGATCACCGGGCGGCAGAAAGCCGGTGGACCACGCCTGCTGCTTGTAGACGGTCGCTGAGCTGTATAGGTCCACCAGCACTGCAGCGCCATCGTCGAGTCTGATTCTGGCGATCCCGTAGACCGGGCTCTTTTTGGTCAAGATGTCCAGCTTGACTCCCGTGAACGTGATCGTGGTTTTGGCCCCGGAGGAGTTCGCAAAGCGGAAGCTGCCGCCGGAAGCGGCGGTCACCCTGGAGGTGGTCCAGGAAGATGCGGACGGCGCCCAAAGGATGTGGGAGTCGGTCTGTTCCGCTCGGGTAGCGGACGCGAGCCTCCCTAGGACGTCGAAAGCATCCACGCTGATGTTCGTCCCAGCCGCCGCCTCGTTGCCGTCGCCAGTCCACTCGATCCTTACCGTGTGTAGACCGTCTGCCAGCTTCCCGGTATCCCACACGATCTGCCGGTAGCGAGTGTTCGCGTCGTAGAGATCTACGGTCGAAACAGCCGTCCCGTCCACAGTCACCTGGGCCACACCGTAGAGCGGGCTCTTCTTGGCCAGCCAGGAAAGCGAGGTGCCACTGAAGGGGATCGTCACGGAGGCTCCCGGGGAATTGGCGAATCTGAAGCTCCCACCGGAGGCCAAGGCCGTCGAAGAGACCGTCCACCGGCCAGCGTAGGCTAGGCGGGCGTCGCTCTGCTGGTAGCGGTTGATGATGGGCGCCTGAAGCAACGTGCCCGCGATGTCAAAGGCATCTACGCTGATGTTGGCACCGGTCGCATTGGGGTTCTTGCTTCCGGTGCATTCGATGAGGACTGTATGCACGCCTCCAGCAGGCACGTTCAGTTCGTAGACCTTTGCTCGATAGACGGTGGAGATGCTGCCGAGGTCGACGTGCGTAGACTCCTCGCTTCGGCCGTCGACCGTCACCCTCGCCTCCCCATACAGGGGGCTCTGCTTGGCAATCCAGGCGAAGTACGTGCCCTGGAAGACCACTGTGACCGAGGCTCCGGGAGAGTCGGTGAACCGGAAGCTGCCGCCGGAAGCCGCAGACACGGTGGACGTCGTCCACAAGCCGCGGTAGGCAAGGCGGGCATCGCTCTGCTGGTAGCGGGCCAGGTAGGTAAAATCGTCGGCCTGCTCGCCGGCATCCGAGCTGCCGCCCGCTGCGGTGACCACGATGTCGACCTTGCCTGCCGCGTTGGCGGGCGCGACCGCGGTGATGCTTGTAGGCGAGCCCACTCGGTAGCTGGCGGCGCTGACCCCGCCGAACTTCACTGCCGAAGCACCACTCATGCCCAGGAAGCCCGAGCCGGTGATGACGACCGAGGTGCCTCCGCTCGTTAGGCCGGATGTAGGAGAAACGGATGTGATGGTGGGGACCGTCACCGGGTAGGCCACTGCGGAAAAGATCTCGTAGTCGGTCCCGTCACTCCCGGCCCACACGACCCGGTTGCCCGCTACAGCCGGAGAACCGTCGTTGCGACTGTTGGAGGTCAAGCGATGCGTGCCTGCGGCGGGGGTCCAGGCATACACCTCGTAGTCACCTCCGTCGTAGCCGGACCACACGATCCTGTCGGCGGAGACCCTAGGGAAGGCCGCGTCGGGGACGTTGGAGCTGATCTTCAACGGGTCTCCTCCGCCAGGAGTCCACGTGAAGACGTCGTAGTCGTCTCCGTCTGGATCGAGCCGCTCATGCCACGCCACGCGGTCACCGGAGACCCGCGGAAACTCTCCCTTGTAGTCGCCGGTCGTGATTTGCGCCACTCCACCGTCGGGGGTCCAGGTGAACACCTTCGGTCCTGCAGTCTCTGCGTAGCTGAACCAAACGATCCGGTCGCCGGAGACTTCCGGGCTCTGATCGCCCGCACTCGAGGTGATCCGCTCGATGCCTCCTGAGGGCGTCCAGGTGTAGATGCCTGGCTGGGGGTCGACCCCGGCCTCCGAAGTCTCCTTCCAAACGATCCGATCGCCCGATACTCGCGGCCACCCGTCGCAGTAGACGCCCGAAGTGATCTGCACGATTCCGCCCGTAGGCGTCCAGGTGAACACGTCGAGGGTATGCTCTCGCGCAGCGGCGCACCACACCACCCTGTCGCCCGACACATCCGGCCAGACGTCGGAATAGCTGTTGGAGGTCAAGCGCACCGTGCCGTCTTTCGGCGTCCACATGTAGAGCTCGGGATCGTCAACTTCGCTCCTGGACCACACGATCCGGTCGCCGGAGATCCTCGGCTCGTTGTCATCGCGGGTGTTGGATGTGATCTGGGCGCTACCGGTCTCGGGGGTCCAGGTGTACAACTCCCAATCGGTACCGTCCCAGTGGGTCCAGACTAGTCGATCACCCGACACCTCGGGAGCTCCATCGTTCCTGCTATTGGAAGTTATCTGTGTGGTGAAGTATGCCTCCGGGGCGGCGACCGCAGCAGACGCGAGCACCATGGCGAAGAACGCGGAGGACAGGACCACGAGGAGCACGATCCTTTTCATGCCATTACCCCAATCGTAGCGCGAGCCTGTGGCTGCGCGTGTCTGGAGAATCCCACGGGCGTGGCTTTGCCAAGCCTATTCCGGCCTCCCAGACTTGTCAATCGCTTCAGGGCGCGGCTCGGACGGCGGCCGGAGACACCGGGTCGCGCGCCGGGGGATACTGTGGAGGCCGAACTGCGGCGAGAGCCGAAGTTCGGCGGGAGGGCTAGTCGACGCCTACCTCACCACCAGGCTGACCAGCCGCCCCGGCACCACGACTTCCTTCACCAGGGTCACGCCCTCCAGGTACTTGGCCACGCCCGGCAGCGCCTTGGCCGCCGCCAGCACGTCGGCCGGGGCGGCGTCCCGGCGACCACCACCCGGTCGCGCACCTTGCCGTTGACCTGCACGGCCAACTCCACCGTCTCCGCGCCAGGAAGCGCGCGTCGGCCTCCGGCCAGGGCGCGTCCCAGATGTCCTTGCGGCCCATCATCTCCCACAGCTCGGCGCCCATGTGCGGGGCGAACGGCTCCAGCAGGCGCACCATGGTCTCCAGGGCGTAGGCAAGGACGGCCTTGCCGGTGGCGGTCGCCGCCAGGCCGGAGGCCCGGGCGGCGCCGATGTCGTTGCTGAGTTCCATGATGGCGGCCAGGGCCGTGTTGAAGCGGAAGCGCTCGCCCACGTCCGCGGTGGTCTTCTGGATGACCTGGTTGGTCTTGACCAGCAGGGCGCGCTCGGCGGCCTGAGCGCGGCTGGGTCGAGCGCCGCGGCCCCTGCGGAGCCGGCGGCCCGGGGACGTCGGTCCAGCAGGCCGCTCGTCGATGGCGTCGGTCGCCTGCCGCCACACCCGGCCCAGGAAGCGGTACACGCCCTCGACGCCCTGGTCGTTCCACTCGGCGTCGCTCTCGGCCGGGCCCATGAAGAGCACGTAGCTGCGCACCGAGTCGGCGCCGTACTTGCGCCACCATCTCGTCGGGGCTGACCACGTTGCCCTTGCTCTTGGACATCTTGGCGCCCTTGTAGTAGATCATGCCCTGGGTGAACAGGCGCTTGAACGGCTCCTCGAAGCCCACCAGACCCAGGTCGTAGAGCACCTTGGTGAAGAAGCGCGAGTACATCAGGTGCAGGATGGCGTGCTCCACCCCACCGATGTACTGGTCCACCGGCAGCCAGTAGTCCACGGCCGTCGCGGTCGAAGGCCACGTCGTCGCGCCCGCGCGAGGTGTAGCGCAGGTAGTACCAGGACGAGTCCACGAAGGTGTCCATGGTGTCGCTCTCGCGCCGGGCCGGCCCGCCGCACTTGGGGCAGGTCAGTGTTGATCCACGTGCTCGGCGGCCGCCAGCGGCGACTTGCCCTTGGGCGCGTAGTCGGTGATGTCGGGCAGCAGCACGGGCAGCTGGTCTTCGGGCACCGGCACCTCGCCGCACCTGCTCGCAGTAGACGATGGGGATGGGCGCGCCCCAGTAGCGCTGGCGCGAGACCAGCCAGTCGCGCAGCTTGTAGTTGACGGCGAAGTCGGCCTTGCCCTGGTCTCTTGAGCCACTCGGTCACCTTGACGATGCCCTCGGCCTTGGGCAGCCCGTCGAACTGGCCGCTGTTGCACCAGCACGCCGTCGCCGGTGTAGGCCTGCGGTCAGCTTGCCCGTCGCGTCCTTGAACTCGGCCGGGGCTGGCGATGACCTCCACGACCGCCAGGCCGTACTTCTTGGCGAAGGCGAAGTCGCGCTCGTCGTGCCCGGGCACGGCCATGATGGCGCCGGTGCCGTAGTCCATGAGCACGTAGTCGGCCACGTAGATGGGGATGTCCGCCGCCGGTGACCGGGTTGACGGCGTAGCGGCCGGTGAAGACGCCGGTCTTCTCCTTCTCGGTGCTGGACCGCTCGATGGCCGAGGTGGTCATGGCCTTGGCCACGTACGACTTGACCTCGGCCTCCTGGGGCAGCCCGCGCACCAGGTCGTCCACCAGCGGGTGCTCCGGGAGCCAGGATGAAGAACGTCGCCCCGAACAGCGTGTCGGGCCGGGTGGTGAAGACGGTGACCTCCGTCGCCGGGACGTCGGACGCGGCGGCTTCGCGCGCCGCGCCGGCGCCAGCTCGCCGCTCGCCGGGGCCGCCGATCCGTCGGCTCGCGGCGCGATTGAACACCACGTCGGCGCCGGTGGACTTGCCGATCCAGTTGCGCTGCATGGTGATGACCCGCTCGGGCCAGGACTCCAGCTTGTCGAAGTCCTCCAGCAGGCGTTCGGCGTAGTCGGTGATGCGGAAGAACCACTGCGTCAGCTTCTTGGCCTCCACCTCGGTGTCGCAGCGCTCGCAGGCCCGTCGATCACCTGCTCGTTGGCGAGCACCGTCTGGCACGAGGGGCACCAGTTGACCGGCGCCTCCTTCTTGTAGGCCAGGCCCTTCTTGTAGAACTGCAGGAAGAGCCACTGGGTCCACTTGTAGTACTCGGGCCGGGAGGTGACCACCTCGCGGGTCCAGTCGATGGCGACGCCCAGCCGGCGCAGCTGCCGGTTGATGGTGGCGATGGCCTCTTCGGTGAACTTGGCCGGTGGCTCGCCGGTCTTGATGGCCATGTTCTCGGAGTTGAGGCCGAAGGCGTCGTAGCCCATGGGGTGCAGCACGCGCTGGCCCTGGTGGCGGCGGAACCGGGCGATGACGTCGCCCATGGTGTAGTTCTTGACGTGCCCCATGTGGGCGCTGCCCGACGGGTAGGGGAACATCTCGAGCACGTAGGTGGCGTCGGCGCCCTTGCCGCCCGGCGCGCGACCCGCGGCTCCGGGTTGGCGACGACGAAGGTCTCTGCTCCGCCCAGACCTTCTGCCACTTGGTCTCGATCTCCTCGGGATCGTATTTGCGCGCCATGCCTCGTCCTTCCGCTCTCGGTCCGATCACACATGCTTACGGTGACGCGCTCGCCTGGGCGCGTCAGCCAGGCCATTATTCCAGCCCGTCTCCCGCGCGCCAAATCGGAGACCGGCCGGGCTGGCGACTCGCGTGCGGAGCACGAAGGAAGTAGAGGGCGACCGCACCTATCAGCAGGAGCACACCGAAGATGAGGAAGGCCAGATCATAGCCGCCGGTGGAATCGTAGATGTACCCGGCCAGGAAAGGTCCCACGATGGCTCCTACGGAGAAGGCCAGGGCGGCAAGCCCTAACAGGGCCCCGATCGCCTTGAGCCCGAACAGAGGAGGGGTCACCCCCATCCTGACCGGGACGGCCGCGGCGAAGGCGAAGCCCACCAGCACGGACAGGAGGTAGAACACCCACGCGCTCCCGGCGAAGACGAACAGCAGCAGAGCGACCGCGTTGAGGGCTGTGAGAAGCACCAGGGTCCATCGGTAGCCCAGCTTCCTGGCGATCATCCAGGCGAGCAGCGTTCCGGCCATACCCCCGATGCTGCTCACGGTCATGATGAGGGCGGCGGTCGGCGAGGAGATACCCACGTCGGTCGCGTAGGGCACGACGTGTGAGGCGAAAGCGTAGTAGCCGAGACCCAGCACCGCTCCCGCGAACACCAGGATCCAGAAGGCTGAAGTCTTCGCGGCCTCCCCGGTGGACAGCCCCTGGGACGGCACCGGAGCATCCACACCTCCCACCGTCGTCTGCGTCTCGCCCGCACCGTCTACCTCCGGCTTCCTGCCGATAAGAACGAGAGCGGGCAGACCGCACACGAAGACCACCAACCCCAGGATCACCCAGGCGGTGCGCCACCC